>CAUPIT010000001.1:0-260907 GCA_963511375.1 uncultured Prevotella sp.
TTGCATTTTTTGCATCAGATGTATATACAGATTTTGAACACCCTACCTTACAGGGTGTCCGCTTCGGATAGTTTACCTCCATATTTCCTATCCGTCTGCAAAGTTACAGTGGATTTTTAAATATCTCATTATCAGAGATATTCACTCTTTTTCCTTTCGTTTCCCTGCATTTCATAGGTGTCATAAAATCAGCCGAAATATCATTTATTTTGCAGTCAGAACGAGCGAACAATGGTATGATGTCACAAGCAAAAGACATATCATATTACCGCCTGCTTGCACCAAAGATGATAAGAAGGAACAATGCATATTCATAACAATTTATTGTCATGACAAACTATTGTCAGTACAACAGATTGTAAGAACTCGAAATAGTTCTTTAGGACTATCGTATGAACCAAATGTAGTCAAAACAAACTGTCTGCTGATAACTCTTAAGAATAAAAGAACATCCAAACATCAAATAGACAAATAATATAAACTAAGAAATTATCATTATGGAGAACAAACAACAACACCCCCTCTTTCTGGGGTTCTCCTCGCAAAAGGGAGGAGTCGGGAAAAGTACGCTTGCCGAAATCATAAGTAGCATCCTTTTCTATGAGAAGGATGTCAATCTCTTCGTGGTGGACTGCGACTTGTCACAGGATTCCTTTTACAAGCTCAGGGAGCGAGAGAAGAGTGTCATTCAGAAAAGCGAGGAACTGTCAAGGTCGATGGAAGCGTATTTTCAGACATTCGGTAAACAAGCATACCGAATTTACAAGTCCGCCCCCCGTGATGCGGTCAAAACAGCCAGTAACCATATCGAGAGACTCCATGACGAGGAGTTTCAGGTGGTAGTGTTCGACTTCCCCGGTCATGCAGGAACCTCTGAGCTGATGGAGCTGTCCCTTCAGATGGACTATATCCTTTCTCCGATTGAAGCCGACATCCAGTCCTTGGTCTCATGTCTGGCATACGCCAAGACTATCACGGACATTGGAGTTTCTATGTCCGATTCCCGGATAAAGGACATCATACTGTTTTGGAACAAGGTGGACAGAAGGGTAAGGAACGTCATCATCGATGAATATACAAAGCTCATCGACGAATACGAACTCACGCTCCTGCCCGGCTATGTATATGCCACGCACCGCTTCTCTCACGAACTTTCCACATACGGACTGCGCGGAGTGTTCCGCTCTACCTATCAGCCCCCTGCAAGGGGATTACGAATGGGTACAGGGCTGGACGAACTCGTCAATGAGATAATTCAACGTCTCAAACTAAAAACGAAAACAGAAAATGGCAACGATTGAGGAAAGAAAGCAACAGCTGGAAAACAAGCTGAAGAAAATGGCAGAGGACAATGTCGTGGTGAAACCTGTCACGAAACCAAACTCCTTCGACCCTTCCGAGGATACTGAGTCCTCCCCTGCAACATCAGGGGAGGAAGACAATAATTTAGAAGAGACGAAAGCGAAAATAGCAAAAGAAAAACCGGTAGATGAAATAGAAAGAGAGGAAACGGGGAACATGGAACAGAAACGGGAAAGGAAGCCGAGAATGGAAAAACCCGGTGTGTCCTCCCTTTCCATAGAGGACTACCGTTCCCTGTACTTTCATCCCGTCCGCTCCCAAATGCGGACAGCCTTCTCCATTAATCTGGAAACGCTGCAGAACCTGCGCAACGTGTTGCAGGACTTTGGGGAGCGTGTTTCCATAGCCGCATATATAGACAACATTCTTAGGGAACACCTGCGTGAACATTTGGAATTGCTCAACAGTGCGGCAGCAAAACAAAGACGCAAGACAACAATAACACTATGATGGAAACAATACTTTTCAGTTTTATACTGATACTCATTATCATTTGGATAATGCTGGGTATCCTGTACTTCTATATGCGGTATGTATCTCCGTATGGCATCTTTATCAAGAAAAATAAAAAGTGCAATGAGCAGACTAAGGAGAATGAAGCGACGAAGAAAAAAGACGGACAAAAAGGAGAAGGAACAGAAGATCAAGCCGAGTTTGTACTGATTGGCAAAAGCCGTTCCACTTCCCCTATTATCCCACAAGTTCCCTCTGCTTCTTCATCTGAAAATTCAGAGCAGAATAGTAATAATTTTGCACCTCAGAACTCCGAAAAGAAAGAGGACATGAAGGAAGAGGATAACGAGATGGAGGTTAGCTACGAGATGGAAAGAGAGGACGAAAACGAGGTTGCTCGCGAGGAGCTGAGTCTGCCCATTGAGTCCGCATCTGAAGATGGCGAGGTATCCAGTCAATCTATCCTCGCACGTGACTTAGGTCGCATGAGAAAGTGGCGTAAGAACAGTGATGAGGTAGATGATGCCGAAGTCAAGGAAATTGTCGGTCAACTTAAAGGCACTGACTTTATGGAGAAATACAAGGAGTATGTCGCCAAAATGCAAGGTGAGCAGTCCATCCTGCTGGATAAAATCCGAAGCGCAGAGGAAGGAGAAGAGCAGACAGATGAATTGTCCACTTTCGATGCCTCCAGAAAGAACTCTTCTGACAATCTGATGACGGAAACTGACGATATGGGCGAGCGTCCACTGTCATACTATCTGTAAGACTAATGTTTTTATTCATATTGTAAAGTGATGCGGGGGTGGCTCAAAAGTAAAACAATCTGCCAATATCTGTCATACGATAAAACCGAGCTACCCCTTGTCACTTTCACCAAAATGAAAATAATTTGTTTAACAACTTAAAATAAAAACAGCAATGAACAACAAAAAGAAAATCACAATGCTGCTCCTGATGGCTGCCGCCACCGTAGGAGCTTATGCGCAGGGCAATGGAATGGCGGGCATCAACGAAGCCACAAAGATGGTAACCAGTTATTTTGACCCCGGTACCAAATTGATTTATGCCATCGGCGCCGTGGTGGGCTTGATCGGAGGAATAAAAGTCTATAACAAGTTCTCTAGTGGCGACCCCGATACGAGCAAGACCGCAGCCTCTTGGTTCGGTGCGTGTATCTTCCTTATTGTGGCTGCCACCATCCTACGTTCTTTCTTCTTGTAACAATGGCTGAGTGGGAAATCAACAAAGGTGTAGGTCGGACGGTGGAGTTCAAGGGCTTGAAGGCGCAGTACCTATTCCTCTTTGCAGGAGGGTTGCTGGCTGTCTTCATCCTCGTGGTCATTCTCTATCTCTGCGGAGTGAGCCAAATAGCCTGTCTGGTCATAGGCGTAGTGGGTGTCACCCTTGTGGTGTGGCAAACGTTTGCCATGAACCGAAAGTATGGGCAATACGGACTCATGAAAAAGGGAGCCGTGAGAATGCACCCACGCTACCTTTTGAACCGCCGGACGGTCTATCACCTTATCCGTAACCTTCAACCCAAAAGAAAGAAGCAATGAGAAACAACAGTAAGATAACTACCTTGGAGTCGAAGTTCCCGCTGCTCTCCGTTGAGCAGGGGTGTATGGTGAGCAAGGACGCCGACATCACGGTCGCATTCCGTGTGGAACTGCCCGAACTCTTTACCGTCACTTCTACAGAATACGAAGCAATGCACTCTGCCTGGCATAAGGCAATCAAGGTGCTACCCAATTACAGTATCGTACACAAGCAGGACTGGTTTATTAAGGAGGACTATCAAGGAAAACTCTTCGATGGCGGACTGAGTTTCCTTGCCCGTTCCTCTGAACGGCATTTTAACGAGCGTCCGTATCTATACCACTCGGTCTATCTCTTCCTAACCAAGACGAACAAGCATCGTATGGCACAGCAGAGCAATTTTTCTTCGCTTTGTCGTGGACATCTGCTGCCCAAGGAAATTACCAACAAAGATGAGGTGATGAAGTTCATGGAAGCCGTAGACCAGTTCGAGCGTATCATCTACGATACCGAGCAGATAAGGATTGTCCGCATGACTGAAGATGAGTTAGTTGGCACAAATGAAAAGGGCGGCCTGCTTGACAGGTATTTCTCTCTTTCAGAAGAGGGACATGCCTCATTGGAGGACATCCGTCTGGGCGCAGACCTTGTGCGCGTGGGCGACAATATGCTCTGCTTACATACATTAAGCGATACAGATGATTTGCCCACAAATGTGAGCACGGACAGTCGATATGAACGGCTTTCCACTGATCGCTCCGATTGCAGGTTGTCCTTCGCCGCTCCCGTGGGGTTGATGCTGCCGTGCAACCATATCTATAACCAGTATCTCTTCATCGAGGACAGCGATGCCAACTTGGAACGCTTCGAGAAGCAGGCAAGAAACATGCACTCGCTGGCACGCTACAGCCGTAGCAACCAAATTAACGAGGAATGGATCCAGGAGTATCTCAATATTGCTCACTCACAGGGACTGACCTCCATCCGTGCTCACTTCAACGTATTGGCCTGGAGTAGCGATAAGGAAGAACTTCGCCAGATCAAGAATGACGTGGGCTCTGCACTTGCTCTTATGGAATGCCACCCTCGCCACAACACCATTGATGCGGCAACACTCTACTGGGCGGGCATACCCGGCAATGCAGCTGACTTTCCTGCGGAAGAGTCATTCTATACTTTTATCGAGCCTGCCCTCTGCTTCTTTACGGCAGAAACAAACTATAAGGATTCGCTCTCTCCCTTCGGTATCAAGATGGCAGACCGCCTTTCAGGAAAGCCCGTCCACTTAGACATATCGGATTTACCGATGAAAAAAGGAGTCATTACCAACCGTAACAAGTTCATCTTGGGTCCTTCGGGTAGTGGCAAGTCTTTCTTTACCAACCACATGGTACGCCAGTATTACGAGCAGGGAGCGCATGTCCTCTTAGTTGATACGGGAAACTCATATCAGGGCTTGTGTGAACTTATCCACCGCAAGACCAAGGGTGAGGACGGCGTATATTTCACCTATACTGATGCACATCCTATCTCCTTTAATCCTTTCTATACCGATGACAATTTCTTCGATGTGGAGAAAAGGGAGAGTATCTGTACGCTGCTGCTCACGCTTTGGAAGAGTGCCGATGAGCATATCACTAAGACCGAGGCTGGTGAACTTGGTTCAGCCGTAAACTCCTATATCGAGCTGATATGTGCTGACCACAGCGTTACACCCTGTTTTAATACTTTCTATGAGTATCTGCGGGACGTGTACCGCAAGGATATGGAAAAGCGTGATATCAAGGTAACGCTCTCGGACTTCAATATCGACAACCTCTTAACGACATTGAAGCAATACTATCGTGGCGGTCGTTATGATTTCCTGCTGAACTCGGACAAGAATATTGACCTGCTCTCCAAACGCTTCATCGTCTTTGAAATCGATCAAGTGAAGGATAATAAAGACCTTTTCCCAGTGGTAACGATTATCATCATGGAAGCCTTCATCAATAAGATGCGCCGATTAAAGGGTATCCGCAAGATGATACTCATTGAGGAAGCGTGGAAAGCCATCGCTTCGGCAAACATGGCGGACTACATAAAATATTTGTATAAGACCGTCAGAAAGTATTTCGGGGAAGCCATTGTGGTAACGCAGGAGGTGGACGATATCATCCAGTCGCCCATTGTCAAGGAGAGCATCATCAACAACTCCGACTGCAAGATACTGCTTGACCAGCGCAAGTACATGACCAAGTTCGATGGTATACAGGCGATGTTAGGCTTATCTGAAAAGGAAAAGAGCCAGATACTCTCCATCAATCAAAACAATGACCCCAACCGACTCTACAAAGAGGTGTGGATAGGGCTGGGCGGTATGCAGAGTGCCGTCTATGCCACGGAAGTGAGCATGGAGGAATACCTGACCTACACCACGGAAGAAACCGAGAAGGTGGAGGTGATGCAGCGTGCGGAACAGCTCGGTGGCGACATCGAAACCGCTATCCGTCAGCTTGCCATAGAGAAAAGAAACAATAAAAAGAAATAAGTAACAAACCATCAAAACTATAGCAACAATGAAAAAGTACATTTTCATGGCTCTCTTAGGATTGAGCCTTTCAGTTCCCAAAGCTCACGCACAGTGGACGGTCTATGATCCCGGTAACTTTGCCGGCAACATTGCCAATACGGTCAAGGAGATAGCCACCGCCTCGAAGACAGTAAAAAATACCTTGGACGGATTCAAGGAGGTGGAAAAACTCTACAACGACACCAAGAAGTATTACGATGCCCTAAAGAAGGTGAATAACCTTATAGGCGATGCCTATAAGGTCAAGGAGTGTATTCTCATGGTGGGCGACATCTCTGAGGTCTATGTCACTTCCTACAAGAAGATGCTCTCGGACAAGAACTTTCGCCCGACAGAACTCGCTGCGATGGCTTCGGGCTACACCAAGCTGCTCGAGCAGAGCGGTGAGTGTCTGAAGGAACTCAAGTCCATTGTCAAGAGTAATGTCTTCTCCATGAACGACCACGAGCGCATGCAGCAGATAGACCGTATCTATACAACACTACGTGAATACCGCTCTTTGGTATCGTACTATACAAGGAAGAATATCTCCGTGAGTTATGTGCGTGCAAGGGAGAAGAACAACCTTGCCTCCGTTAAGGCGCTCTATGGTAATACTGCAAGCAGGTATTGGTAAATCCACAGACAAAAAAAGAACTTGAAAAAAACTTTCATAAAACACTTTTGCTTATGGATTTTGCCAGTTTACATGAGCTGCTACGCTCCACCTATGACGAGATGATGCCCCTCTGTGCCCAGATGACGGGCATTGCCAAAGGCATTGCGGGCTTGGGTGCGCTCTTTTATATTGCCCTTCGGGTGTGGGCTTCCATTGCCCGTGCCGAGGCAATAGATGTTTTTCCGCTTCTCCGACCTTTCGTGCTGGGCTTCTGCATCATGTTCTTCCCGACAGTCGTACTGGGTACGATGAATGCCGTTCTCTCGCCTGTAGTGCAGGGAACGGAGATGATGGTACACCAGCAGGAGGGGAACCTTGCAGAACTTACCGCCAAGAGGGATAAGCTGCAGGAGGAAGCCTACCTCAGAAATCCTGAAACGGCTTATCTTGTATCGAACGAGAAGTTTGACCAGAAGATAGAGGAAATGGGCATCATCGGTCCGGAAGATGCCGTGACGATAGCGGGTATGTATGCCGAGCGTGCTGCCTATCAGACCAAGCAATGGGTCATGAAATTGGTACACGATTTTTTGGAATTGCTGTTCCATGCTTCGGGACTCATCATCGACACGCTTCGCACCTTTATTCTGATTGTCCTTTCGATACTCGGACCTATCGTGTTCGGCATAGCCGTATGGGATGGTCTTGCAGGATCACTTACGGCATGGTTCTCACGCTATATCTCTGTCTACCTGTGGCTGCCTGTCAGTTCTATCCTCACGGCACTGCTCACCAAGATACAGGTGCTGATGATGCAGAAGGATATCGAGGCACTCAGCGATCCGAACTATCTGCCTGATTCGGGAACGTGGTATTACATCGTCTTCTTCCTTATCGGTATTGTAGGCTACTTCTGTGTACCTACTGTGGCAGGTTGGATTATTGAAGCTGGAGGCGGTATCGGCTCATACGGACGCAATGTTAATCAGACTGCACAGCGTGGCGCACAAGGTGCATACACTGGTGGCAAGGCTGCTATGGCAGGCGCAGGTGCTGCTGTGGGAAATGTCGGTGGACGCATCAAGGGAGCGCTGCTCAGAGGAAAATAGAAATGGAGCAACTATGCTTAATTAATCAACGGGTATAAAAGAAAAAAATGGAATTCAAATCACTTAATAATATCGAGACCTCATTCAGACAGATACGGCTCTATGCCTTTGTCTTTGCCATCGTATGTGTGGTAGTAAGCGGTTATGCTGTCTATGCCTCGTACAGCTTCGCCAAGGAGCAGCGGGAGAAAATTTATGTGCTTGACCAGGGAAAGTCGCTCATGCTTGCCCTCAGTCAGGATGCAAGCCGAAACCGTCCCGTGGAGGCAAGGGAACACGTCCGCCGTTTCCACGAACTCTTCTTCACCATTGCGCCCGACAAGGACGCCATCGAGAGGAACATGGAGCGTGCCTTCCTGCTATGCGACAAGTCGGCTTTCAACTATTACAAGGACTTGGCAGAGAAGGGCTATTATAACCGTGCCATATCGGGTAATATCAACCAGCGTATAGAGGTGGACTCTATTCACTGCAACTTTAACGCTTATCCTTACGAGGTAACGACCTATGCACGGGAGTTTATCGTCCGTCAGAGTAACGTTACAGAGCGCAGTCTTGTAACGACCTGCACGCTGCAGAACTCAGTCCGTTCGGACAATAACCCGCAAGGTTTTCTTATGGAGAACTTCCTTGTGAAGGAAAACAGGGATATACAGACTTATAAACGATAAGGCTATGGCAAGGAAAAGAAACTTCTTACTCTCACGTCAATATCTGCGCTTTCACCTATGGCTTCGACATCGGTGTGAACGGCTCACGATAAGGCAGAGAAAGGAAATCGTCTATGGGCTGAGTTTCATCTATCTGCTCTGCTCGCTTTGGATGATAGCACAGTTCTTCCTTCCTCCAAAGAAGGAAAAACTACCCATCCCCACGGGAAAGCTGACGGACAGTCCCATACGGACGGACAGTACTTTACAAGAGTTACACGGTAATATTTACCTACAACATCATCAAACAATCAAAGAAAATGGATAATAAACAGAAAGAACAAATGAAAAAAGGCTTGGTCTTTGGAGGTCTGGGACTGCTGTTTGCCCTTTCAATGTGGTTCATCTTCGCACCTTCGGGCAAGGATAAGACAGCTGCGGAGCAGGGACTCAATGACAGCATCCCGCAGGCAACGACAGAAAAGCTCACCGAAAACAAGCTCAAAGCCTACGAATTAGGCGACAAGACACACGAGGAAGAGCAGACCCGTGAGGAGATGGGCAGGCTCTCGGATTACTTCGCCCAGAACACTGCTCCATCAGAGGCGCAGCGTGCAGAGACAGCTGCTTCTACGGCAAAGATAGAAAACTCTATGCATCGCTATGAGGAGAATAATCGCCTTTTGAACTCCTTTTACGCTCCCGATCCGCATGAAGAGGAGCGTGAGGCAATGAGACAGGAGATTGACAATCTCAAAAAGGAATTGTCCCAACAAAGCCACAAGGAAGAGGATGAGGAGAAACAGCAGCTTGCCTTGATGGAAAAGAGCTATCAGATGGCAGCAAAGTATCTACCCAAGACATCATCTGTGCCACCGTCATTGAGTAATGCCTTTACGGAAAGCAAGGGAAACGCCACTTCTACCACCGATATGGGTGTGACAAAAGGGCAGGCTGCGCAAGTTGGTACACCGTCAATGGAGGTCTTGGCGGAGCGCAAACAGGTGGTGACTTCACTCGGTCAGCCGATGAGCGATGCAGATTTCATCAAGGAATACGGCACGAAAGCACGCAACATGGGCTTCCACTCGCTAACAAGTACGGCTGCACCCACGATGCGCAACACGCTCAAAGTGGTCGTGGACAGGACAACCACGCTCAAGGAGGGCGACAATGTGGTGCTTCGTCTGCTGGAGACTGCCAAGGTGCAGGGACTGCGCATTCCACGTCAAAGCCGACTCATAGCTATTGCCAAGATTGAGGGCAACCGTATGCATCTGCTCATTAAGAGTATTGAGGTTGGTGGGCATATCATAGCCGTCAAGCTCTCGGCATACGACACGGACGGACAAGAGGGCGTGTATATACCCGGTTCGGAGGACATCAATGCGCTTAAGGAAGTCGGGGCGAACATCGGTGGTTCAATGGGAACCTCCTTTACCTTCGCTTCCTCTGCCAAAGACCAGATTATCTCCGAGGCTGCCCGTGGGGTGATGCAGGGTGCAAGTCAGCTGCTTCAGAAGAAACTGCGCACTATCAAGGTAACGCTCAAGGGTGGCTACCGCCTTTTCTTGGTTCAGTCCAAATAAAACAATCAAAAATGACAAGTAAAAAAATAACATCAAATCAACAGCAACAATGAAGAAACTTATTTTATCAATGGCTATGCTTGCCAT
The DNA here is from genome assembly GCA_963511375.1 of uncultured Prevotella sp. Taxonomy (GTDB): domain Bacteria; phylum Bacteroidota; class Bacteroidia; order Bacteroidales; family Bacteroidaceae; genus Prevotella. Next base: position 9,963 of record CAUPIT010000001.1, read on the forward strand.
GGTGGGAGCAACAGCCACAGCACAGGAAAACAATGATGGTCTGACACCAAGCCGTCCACTTACTTCGGGAGAGCTTTTTCAAGGTATGAGCCGTGCCATACCAACGGGGCGTGTCGTACTGCCGTATGGTCTTGACGTTACCTTTGACAAGACCGTGCATCTTATCTTCCCTTCTGCTATTCGTTATGTAGACTTAGGTTCGCAGAACATCATCGCAGGGAAGGCGGAGGATGCTGAGAACGTACTGCGTATAAAGGCTTCGGTGAAGGACTTTGAAACGGAAACCAATATGAGTGTCATCTGTGAAGACGGCTCTTTCTATGCTTTCAGTGCGCCCATAATAGGGGCTTGATAATAATCACTTTGGCAAGTGATTAGGTTAGTATTCCAATTTATAAACCTATCCCAGACCGACTTATCCGAATGGGAAACCAAACGGGGAGTGAAGCATGTCGGTAACGCGATAAGTCAGTTAATTGCTAAACTGCGACTGAATTGCTATGGGAAAAGACAGACACGAGGATGAAACCTGATTGGTTGAACAATAGTCCTATGACTAATGTAGAGGTGGCAACGGAAAGCAGTTATATACGTTGCCTCGCAGTACCCACGCTTATTGAACGGAGTGATGGGCAAGGAATTTACTGCGACATATCCGTCAGAGAACAGAAAGGGATGTACGTTGCATCCGACAGTCTGTCAAGCCAAGTTATCAAGTCCACTAAATGGGGATTGCCTACACGGAGATGCCGAAAGGCTATGAGCACAGGCTCTGAAAACTCCGCATGGCAACGGAGTTCCCGTAGTAGTCTGAGCGTGGGAAAGCCACGTACATGGCGAAGGGGAACAGCTCGGTAATTTTAATATTGTCAAACGATAACGTGTGAGACGTATGAGAAATCCAGAGACCATATTAAACAGTTTATCTGCACATAGCAAAGATGTGCATTACAAGTACGAAAGGTTGTACCGCATCCTATTCAATGAACAGATGTTTTATGTAGCCTACCAGAGCATTTATGCGAAACCGGGCAACATGACACCCGGCTCAGACGGCAAGACCATTGACGGAATGAGCGTTGATAGAATAGGACATCTGATAGCTGCGCTAAAGGATGAAAGTTACATGCCAACGCCTGCCCGAAGAGTCTATATCCCTAAAAAGAATGGGAAGAAAAGACCATTGGGCATCTCATCAATCGAAGACAAGATGGTGCAAGAGGTCGTCAGACTTATTCTTGAAGCTGTCTATGAGGGACATTTTGAGAATTCCTCGCATGGATTCAGACCAAGAAGAAGCTGTCATACGGCTTTGCGTTCCATCCAAACTCTTTTCACTGGTGCGAACTGGTTCATCGAAGGTGACATCAAAGGATTCTTCGACAACATCGACCACCATATTCTGATTGAAACTCTTCGTGAGCGCATATCAGATGAAAGATTTCTTCGACTGATATGGAAATTCCTAAAGGCTGGATATATCGAAGATTTTACATTTCACAAGACGTATTCGGGAACTCCCCAAGGAGGGATAATAAGCCCTATCTTGGCAAATATCTACCTTGATAAGTTCGATAAATACATGCGTGAATATGCGGAATCATTCGACAAGGGCAAGAAAAAGCGGGAAAACCCACTCCACGCAAGTTACAGCCGAAAGGCTGTAAGATTACGCAAGACTATCCGAAACGCCACTGATGAGGATACGAAACGTGAATTGCTGACACAACTGAAAGAGGTGGAAGCTAAGACACGGAGAGTGCCGGCATCTATGGCAATGGATAGTAATTACAAGAGACTTAAATATATCAGATATGCCGATGACTTTCTAATCGGTGTAATTGGTAGTAAAGCAGACTGTGCGAAAATGAAAGAGAACTTTACAATATTCATGAGAGACAAACTAAAGCTTGAACTCTCCGAAGAAAAGACCCTTATCACAAATGCGCAGGATTCAGCAAAGTTTCTTGGGTATGAAATCTCTGTCAGAAAATCCGAAGCCATGAAGCGAAACAAGCTGGGATGGCTGAAGAGACCGTTCAGCGGACGCATAATACTGACTCTGCCTATCGCCTCCGTCCAAAAGAAATTATTGGAACTGAAAGCAATGGAGCTTAGGGTAATCAATGGAAAGGAAATCTGGTATGCCATGCCACGCAATTACCTGACCAAAGAAGACCCAGCCACAATCTGCGCACGCTATACAACTGAAATCAGAGGTTTGTACCAATATTATAGGATTGCGGACAACATCTCTTTTGCAGGAAGTAAATTCGGTTACATAATGCGATATAGTTTCTGCAAAACTTTGGCAAAGAAACTAAATTCATCAACTGCCAAGGTTATACGAAAGTACAGAAGAGACCATGACCTGGCGATACCTTATCAAGCAAAGAAAGGAGAAACCAAGTTCCGAATATTCTATAATGACGGCTTTGCAAGGCAAGAGCCGGACAAAGACGCAACCTGCGATAATCTACCTAACACGTTTGTACTTCCTTTCCCCACTCTTGCGGAGAGACTCATGGAGCACAAATGTGAATTGTGTGGAGCAACCAATGTCAAGACCGTAATGTATCAAGTCCGTAAACTCAAAGGTATAAATACCGATACGGAGTGGCACCGACTGATGATTAAGAAATGGCGTAAGACGTTGGCAGTATGCAAACATTGTAATGCAAACATTCATGCCCATGACAAATAAACTGACATTACCAGTGGAGAGCCGTATGCAGGGAGACTTGCACGTACGGTTCGGGGGCAGGCTATGGGAAACCTACCACCGAAAGGTGGTAAGGCGCCCATCGCCGAGCCTACATGTAAGGTATGCTGATGAACCGGAGAAGCTCAGCATAGAGATGAAGGACTTTCTTTCCACGACGGAAGGCAGGCTACCAAGCAATCGCTCTGACATTTATTTTAAGGAACTCGGTAACGAGTCGCCCGTATTAGTAAAACTGATGATGCAGACCATCTATCAGAACGACAGACGCTGCATTAAGCATATCGGTGCACAGCAGTTCGGCATGAAGTTCCTGCTTCGTGGCTTGTATGCCCATAACGGCTTGCTGTATTTCCACACCCGAATGGAAAACGGCACGAATATGCCGTACTCAGTGGATTTTATCACGTTCAAGGTGGTGGATAAGAAGGTTGCAAAGCGTACCGCCATACAAGAACAGGTGTTGCAGCCCTTGCGTGCCTATCATCAGGTAATGCAAGTAAAGGGCAAGGATAGCGAGCATTCCGTGTTCGTATTGGAGCAGTTTGCCCTCTCGGAGGAAAAACAACTGGAGGTAACAATCTACGAGCGAAACGGCGGACGCACACTGACCTTTTATGTCGGGCAGGAAGATTTGCAGCTGGCAAAGAAGATTGACAACCTCAAACTCAAATGGTAGGCTTTATGAAGAAGAAACTTATTTTATCGGCTTGCGTGGCGGTGGTAATGACTTTCAGTCTGCCATCGCAGGCACAGCGACTTATCCCCAAGCAAAGGGGAATAGAGGTCGTAGGGAGTGTTCCGCTTATCAAGGGAGAGAAACTTTTTACAGGTGATAATTTCGGTGTAGGCATATCGCTTCCCCGTTATCTCAAAAAGGAGAACTACACCTTTGTTATGGCAAAGTATGAACAGCAGAATATGCCGTACAGGAGTTATAACGTAAAACTCAAGGATGCACTCTTACAGGTGGGCTATATGCACCCTGTTCTTTCCGACAGAGGCAAGAACGTATTTCTCTATAGTGGCATATCCGCTTTGGGTGGCTATGAGCAGCTGAACGAGGATAAAAAACTGCTGCCCGATGGGGCAACACTGCTCGACCGCTCCCGCTTTGTCTATGGCAGTGCCGTGCATGGCTCGTTGGAAGTATTCCTTACGGACAGGCTTCTGTTTCTTGTCAAGGCACAAGGGCGGTTGCTCTTCGGCTCTGACGTGCATCGTTTCCGTCCTGCGCTATCAGCAGGACTTAGGTTTAATATTTAATAGAAAAGAAACATGAAAAAGAAGATATTAAGTTCGATATGGGTAATGGGCGTACTTGCTCTTGCCGTGTTTTGTCTATCTGCTTGTGATAGGGAGCTGGATGTTCAGCAGTCTTATCCGTTTACGGTGGAAACAATGCCCGTTCAGAAGGACATTGTCAAGGGACAGACGGCAGAGATACGCTGCACGCTCAAGCGAGGGGGCGATTTTGCCGACACACGCTACACCATCCGATACTTCCAGCCCGACGGCAAGGGAACGCTGAAGATGGACGATGGCACGGTGTTCAAGCCCAACGACCGCTATCCGCTCACAAAGGACGTTTTCCGCCTTTATTACACCTCGCTCTCCACCGACCGCCAGACGATTGATGTATATGTGGAAGATAGTTTCGGTAAGATGCAGCAACTGACTTTCAGTTTCAACAACGAAAAGGCGGAGGAAAGGGGAAAGACCACCGCAGTAGTAACCAGAGCCTTGAACGATGCGAACAGCTAAACGCTTTGCTTTATTCTGTATAATGTGCTTGCTCTGCCAGCCGATCCTTGCCCAGCGCAGGGTACGGTTGGCAGACTTGCCTCCTTTTGAGCGCGCCGTGGTGGTCGTGAAATACTTCGAGGGGCTACACAGAAAAGGTTGCTATCCGTATGTCGGATATGGGCATCAGTTGCAACCGGGCGAGCATTTCTCTTCCAATATGACGGAGCGGCAGGCGGACTCGCTCCTCCGTGCAGACCTTTGGAAATACTTTGAGCACTTCAAGGGTTATGGCAAGGATGCGCTTCTACTAACCTTGCTTGCCTATAACGTGGGTGTGGGGCGATTGCTTGGATATGGAAAGCACCCCAAGAGTAGGCTGCTACGAAAAATAGAAGCTGGAGATAGAAACTTCTATCGGGAGTATATTTCGTTCTGTCGTTACAAGGGAAAAGTTTTGCGAGGATTGGTCAAGCGCAGACAGGTAGAATATGCTCTGTTCTTTATTCCTTGATTTCTAATCAATCTTGCTTGCCTGTAATTAAACCTATAATGCAATTATTGCGACTTTCTTTTGCTTCTTTGCTTTGGTCGCCTGCTCGTTCAAAGACAAAGAAAAGAAGCCACGCAAATTTCAGTTTGCGTGGCTCGTGGTCTTATTCAAGATGCTGTTTCTGCACTTTCGTTATTCTGTCTATTCGTTTGTTGGGATGTCTGTCAAAAGCCCAATTTATTTCATCATTGGGCAAAGTGCTGTAGATGCTTCCACCCATGACTACCCCACAATTTTGCAGGACATTCTGCCGTGCTTCTTCCATACTCTCCGCAACCACTTCGAACACTCCCTCAAAGATGTATTGCGTCCGAACTCTGTAAACTTTCTTCTTCATAATCTTAAAATTCAACCTTTAATAATCTGTACTCCTTTGGCTTTCCATTGGATAATTTGCGGTGTTTGAGCCAAAAGTGATGTGCACCATAGCCGTATGCAAAGAACTTGTCAAGTTCCGTTTCTTCGGCTATTTTATTGATTGCCGACCTTAACTCTTCCTTGTTTTCGGACAGGGTTATCGCATTGATAACCCTGATGAGTATGTGTGGTATCTCGTCCGCACTGTTATAGATAATGTTTTCAATCTCTGTTTTCATATCTTTGTCTATTTAATTGTTTGTTTTATGCAGTAGCTTTCATCCGCTGGCTGATTAGCCTACGATTGGCATTGACAAGGTTTACTATCTGTTCGTGGTACTCGGTATTCTTGTTGCACATCCCACGACTTTGCACCACTTCCAAAGTCTGCAATGATACTTCAATGGTTTCTATTCGCTTGCCTTCAATGGTAGCCGAAAGGATAAGGGAGTCCTCCTTAAGGTAGTATGCATTAGAAAATACACAATGGTGCATTGATACACCTTCTTCTAAATGCTCACGCACGCTCTCTAATACGTGGACTTGGATAGTGCCGTCCGTAAAATGGATACCGAAAAACTTGGATTTAAGTTCTTTGAAACGCTTTTCGTCTTCCATTGCCTTCTTTTGCTTCTGTTCTATCTCCTCCCTTTCACGCAGTCTGAGAAGTTCATTGTGTCTGTGGTCGTGTTCGCCTTTAAGGTCAGTTGGACATAAATATTTTGGATTATGAATATCCTTACCTAATCTTCTAAGTGTATCTACATAATCATTCCAAAGAGAAATGTCTGCTATCTCATAACCGTTACGGACTGCAATCTTGTAGGACTGCCATAGTTCCTCAAAAGTCCTCTTGTTGCCGAGAAAGTAACGTAAATGGTCTGTGCTACCAGCCTTTAGCAATGTTTCCACACGGCTGTCTGTAAGCAATGCAGGAATAAGCTGGGTAGGCACGATGCCATAGAAATTATCCTTAAAACCATTTCTACGAAGTATGTCTGTAACCTTGAACTTCGGATATATCGGTGAGTAGGCAATATACTGATAGGCTTCATTATCGTTTCGTATCGCCATAGGACTATAATAGGAAAAGGTATCAACATAGTGTCCCAATACCCTCTGTATGGCAACTACAGCTTTTCGTCCCTGCATATTCCACCAATATTGCCCAATCTCATTTATAGAAGTCTGTGCTTTGTAACCTTTCTCCATACCCACAACAAGTAGGAACATACGCAATACTTGAAACTCTCCACAAGTGGTAAGTATGGTGAAATACTGCTTCTGCTGCAACTTGCGCTCGTAGGTTTCCTTGACCTGCAACTTTGCCCTGCAATGAGGGCAAGTGCAAGTTTCTCTATGTTTGTTCATTACCCAACTATGCCCACAATCCATACAAGTGGTGCGACCTTTTGGCAAGCGGTAGGCGAAGTGGTTGATGCACTCACTGAATGCCCACTTACTTTGTGTCTTGGTTATCGGGCGAAGATGCTTGCTTTGTTCCAAAACTGCCTTTTCAAATTTGTTTCTCGGTTTCATAGGCTTAAAAATCAAATAGTGATGGTTGTACATGGGTTGCTACATTCTCGGTCTTTTTAACTCGTGCGTTACGGCTCTGTAACTTGGCAAGTTCCTCACGCTGATATTGCTTAATGGCTTCCTGCCTTGCTTCGGCTTTTTCTTCCTCTGTGAGTTCCACCATGTGATTAACAGCAACTTGGAAAGAAATAGCCTTACCCACCTCTATATCGTCCTCATCGTAGTAGTGAACAGCCATAGAGAAAATTTCATCATCATCAAAGCCGTTGCAACCGCTTTTCTGCACTTCATTAAGAATGTAGGTGATGCACTCCTCTATATTCTTGTTAGGTTTCATCAAGTTAGGGGCAAACAAGGGGTCTGTCATAGCACGCTGATTGAGATACTCGGCTATTGTCCGTGTGAAATGTTCTGTTCCTTTCATTGTCGTATATGTTTTGATGTTGTTAATACTTGGGAATTTCCACTATCTGATTGATACGTCCATATAGGTAGGCTCTTAGGCTTGTTCTGTCGGGTGCGTAATACTCTGTCCATTGTCCGTACTGATTGACAAGATATTTCTTCAGTACATCAAAGAAGTCAAAGCGATAGCCTTGCAGGGGAACGGCTGTGCGGAAATAGGTATTAGAGTTCACCGCTTCACATAGCCAATTCTTTTCTTCACGGCTCATACACTCGCCACGATTGAGTTTCATACGTAGGAGATATACTTTGCTGTTACAAAGGCTCTCCAAAGGGGGAACGTCCCATTGTACAAACTTAATTGCCAACACTTGCTCACTTTTTTCAGCCACAGGGTTAATGCGGTAATGAGAGGAGGAGCTATATCCTTTGCTGTTCATCGAAGATGTTGTATTTACCTTTTGCTTATCCATAGCGACATTTTTTTTTGCGTCCAAAGATCGGAGTATGCTGATTCCTTTTTGTAGCAAACTCAAGGTAGCGGGGCGGGCTTGCACAAGGTTTTGTCGGAAAATACTACCCGTAGGTGTGGAGATTTTCCAGACAAACCAAGCGGCACAGACCTTTTGAAAGCCACAAGCCCCATACTACCTTTGCGGATAAAAAGGAACAGCATCCGTCTTCTTCATTTCGCATATTGTGGAGCATTGGAAAGAAAGCGAAAGTGCAACGCCCATAGTGGGAAATAGAAAAGGTGGCTATCTCGAAATGCGAGATAACCACCTGATGAAATAACATGAAAGGTTTTACAGAGCTGTGCTTCTCAAAGCACGCATAGCAGGATGGCACAGAGAATCGCCAGCCAGAAGAGAATGCTCAGCAGCGTAAATGCCACTTCCAGAATTATCCTGACTATAAAGCGTAGTATCAGAAAACCTGCAATAACTGACACGACAGTTACGACTTGTGGCGTTACTATCTTTGAGATCAGCCAAATGGCACCGATAACGATAGAAAGCAGGATTGCGAGTTCGATGAAGCGTGTCCAACCGAAGCGGCGGACTTGCTTGGGAGAAGTCGGCTGCTGCTTGTCATTATCGGTTTTGTTCGATGCGTCTGCCTTGATGAAGGCAGGTGTGTGAACGTCTTGATTCATGATGATTGTATTCATATAGGAGCTTTTTATAGTTTCAAGAGCAGTTACAAGATGCGCAGACTACACAAAGACAAGTGTTTGAAAAAACTCTTGGCGTGTGGAGTGGAGCGTTTATCTTGGCTCTTGACACTACAAAAGCTCCCGATGGTGCTACATCAAGTCATGTTCTCACCGCCTATCGTTGGCAGACCATTAACCTCAATGATCAGAACGATAGTCCCTGTCAGTTCGGTGTAGAGTTTCTCATACTCTGGAGTTGCGCCAAAGTCGTCTGTCAGTTCATACTTGTCGAAAACGCTTTGCACAGCCTTATTCTTCAGAAGCATTGGTGTTAGTCTTTCGGGGAGCGGAGAGGGCAGTTCTTTCTCGAACTCATTCTCTAAGACAGACACAAGTGTATCATACTTTGAAAAATGCAGTCCTCGATGCAACACTTCGCTTGCCATACTCTCCGCTTCGGGATGCGAGAAGCCTTGTACCACTGCATCGCAGTAGGTGGAAAGTGCTTCATCGGCTCTTGCCGTTATGAATGGTTTGTCACCCAGCAGTTCTGGAAAATGCTCACTCAAATAGTTCTCAAACTTCAGACGGAAGTAAGATAGTTCTTTCTTTGTTTCCATAAATCTTTTATTTTAGGGTTATACATTTCATTATATTATCAGATGCCCATCGCCTTATTGAACTTGCCGAGTTTGTCAGCGAGCTGTTCCATGTCATGCTCCACTTTCTTGTTGGTTATGCGGGCATAAAGTTGTGTAGTTTTAATGTTGGTATGCCCCAACATCTTCGATACACTTTCCATAGGAACACCCTTGCTGAGCGACATGGTTGCAAACGTATGTCGGGCAAGATGGAAGGTCAGATTCTTCTTGATGCCACAAATGTCGGCAATTTCTTTCAAATATGCGTTGGTTTTCTGATTAGTTAGGATGGGAAATAGTTTGCCGTTCCGATAGGTCTTATGACTGTATTTGGCAATGATACTCTTGGGAATGTCAAGAAGCAATACATTTGTCTCCACGCTTGTTTTCTGCCTTTTGGTCATAATCCACTGCTTGTCATCAAGCGTAACAATGTTGTCTGGTTTAAGGTTGGATACGTCAATATATGCCAAACCTGTGAAGCATGAAAAGATGAAAACATCCCTTACTAACTCCAAGCGTTGAATAGCAAATTCCTTGTTGGCTATCTTCATAATCTCCTCATCCGTGAGAAAACCTCGATTGACCGGTTCCAAGTGAAAACGGTGGTTGAGGAAGGGGTCGTGATACAAAACTCCCATTTTTTGTCCTAATATTGTTATGGTCTTGAAAGTTTTCATTGTCTTGGTTGCGGTATTGGGATTTTGCCCAACGACAGTACGAAGGTAGATATCAAATTCTCTAATAACTGTATATGTAAGCTCTGATAGTTTGATATCCGACCTTTTGTAATTCCTTTGGAGAAATTCCCTGAAGTGGCGTTCGCAGACATTATATTTTTGTAATGTTGCACTACTCGCAGAAATACCGACTTGTCGTGCTATATCAGCATTGTGCTTGTCAAAGAGTTGCAACAGTGTGTCAATGTCTTCTTTCTTACCCAGATATTCTGATTTGATACGCTCCAGACATACATCGGGGTTGTCTTCTAATTTTCGATAGATACTCTGCAAGCCATTACGAATATTGTCCAGTTCAAGATTTGTACTAAGAACGTCGGTCGTACGTCCTTTAAGTTTCTCATTCTCCTTGTCCCATAGTGATTGCTCTACTGCAATTCCTGTGGAGCCAAGTGAAAGACGTTCATTATTGAGATAGATTCTCAACATTACTGGTGTCTTTCCTTCCTTGTTGACATAGTTGCTTCTAAGATAGAAGGCGGTTCTAAAATTTGTCTTCATACTTGTTTTTTTTTAATTGTAGCCAGAAGTAGAGAAATTGTAGCCAGACGGAAAGGAAATTGTAGCCAAACGTCCATACTTTCAACTTCTGTAGCCCAGCTACAAAGTTCTACATAATTGTTTGAATAGCAGTAAAATACAAGTACTCTAAACGAACTCTCTACGAACTCTTGGCTACAATTTTTATTTGCCTCAAAAAAATGTAGCCAGATTGTAGCCACAGTAGAGTATTTTGGGAGTATATACGACCTCTAAACGACCTCTGAAAAGTAAGATTTGTATAAAACAAAAGTATCGCAACTTATTGAAGTTACGATACTTACGGATTTTTGAAGTTTTTCTCAACTCTTTTTACAGAGTACTTCACGCGGAGAGAGAGGGATTCGAACCCCCGGCACCTCTCAGTGCGACGGTTTTCAAGACCGTTGTAATCGACCACTCTACCATCTCTCCTTGATTATCATCTGTGATGAGGTATCAGCCGAAAAGCGAGTGCAAAGGTAAGGGATTTCATAGAAACAAAAGAATAAAAACAAAAAAGAATGATGTAATTAAAATTTGTTAACAATTATTGGGTGGTAGGCATCTGTCCGAAGGCCTTAGAGAAGTTGGTACGCACATCTGTTGACAACATCCATTGGCTGTTCACCTGCCATTCATCTTGCACGAGTATGAAAGATAGAGAGTAACACTCTCCTAACCATCTGATTCATAACAATATACAAGCACTCGCAAACTCTTTGACTTTGGCCTTCAAAGTCCATCAGTTTGGCCTGCAATTGCAAATCATTGACAGTCCAAATACAAAGATGTTGTTTCACTCCTCCAATTTGTTATGAAAACAGAGAAAAATAATTGCTTTTGGCAACAAACAACTTTTAGAAATAAAAACTCGTGGTTTTCATCTCCATATTTCATTCACAAAACTTGTTTATTTTATGAATAATTGCTATTTTTGCATTAACAACTACAGAAAAATGTAGATTATCACACTTTTCTGCACTTAAAAATGTAAATAATGGAAATACGAAGAGATATCATAGACACCTTGAGGAGGTGGAAAGAAAAAACGGACAGGAAGCCAATTCTATTAAAGGGAGCAAGGCAGATTGGCAAGACATGGGCAATGGAAGCGTTTGGCAAGGCGGAATTTGACTATTGCGCCAAGTTCGATTTTGACCGTCAGCCAGAGTTAAGGTCTGTCTTTCAAACTTCTAAAAGTCCGGAGAGAATTCTGAAAGAGCTTTCGCTGTATACGGAGGTTCCCATCGTGGCAGGTAAGACGCTGATTATCTTCGATGAGATTCAGGAGTGCGAGGAGGCATTGAACAGCCTAAAATACTTCTATGAAGATGCGCCAGCGTACCACGTCATTGCCGCTGGCAGTCTGCTTGGCGTAGCGGTGAAGAGGCGCAGCATGACGGTTCCAGTGGGCAAGGTAAGCATCATGCGTATGTATCCCATCACGTTCCGAGAGTTTCTGCGTGCTGCGGATGAGAAAACGTTTAGCTATGTAGAAAATCTGCATGAGGCCTGTCACCTGCCTGAAATTGTACTCAACAAGTTGAAAACGGAGTACAGGCGTTACCTCGTGTGCGGTGGTATGCCCGAGGCGGTCATCAGCCTTCTTGACAACAAAGGCATGGAGGCTGTGGAGAAGGTGCAGCAAGACATTCTTGACCTCTACGAACTTGACTTTGCCAAGTACGCTACGCCGAGGGAGATTCCACGCATCCATGCCATCTGGCGCTCGCTGCCCTCGCAACTTGCCAAGGAGAACCGAAAGTTCATCTTCAAGATAGTTAAACCAGGCGCAAGGTCAAAGGACTATGAAGACGCACTGCTTTGGCTGGAGGATGCCGGAATGATTTACAGGGTGTTCAACATGACGAAGCCCGGACTTCCTATTTCAGCCTACGCAGATCCGTCGGTTTTCAAGGTATATGCTTGTGATTGTGGGTTGCTTCGCCGACTGGCACGGCTTCCTGCCACTGTCATCCTAAATGCCAATGCCAACTATACGGAATTTAAAGGCAGCATGGCGGAGAACGCTATCTTGCAGTCGCTCATGCCGTTGTTGAATGACGACATTCCGTACTACTGGTCGCCCGACAGTCGTGCGGAGATAGAATTCGTTATCCAGTGGGGTGAGCGTATCATACCGATAGAGGTAAAGGCAGAAAATTGTGTGAGTGGCAGAAGCCTGTCTGTCTATAACGAGCGATACCACCCACAGGAACGTATCCGCTTCTCTTTCCTCAATCTACAGTACAACGAGGGATTGCTCAGTTGTCCTTCACCCTTAGCAGATTGGTTTTATAGGCTTTTGCTAAATGAACAAGAAACTGGGGTTTACCCCCACTAATGAAAGGTAATGACGGTAAAAGAGTGAAGAGCGAAGTGGTGATTGTGCCCGACGCTACTGGTATTGCCCATCCTACCACCGACGCACCTACTCCCAAGGACGGCGTTTATACCCTCGACGGGGTGTATCTCGGCACCAACGTCGAGAGCTTGCCACGGGGTGTGTACATCGTTGGTGGCAAGAAGATTGTCAAGAATTAAGGCCGATAACAAAAAAAAGAGGGTGTATCATACGCACAAGTTATGATACACCCTCCTTTTTGTATTATCTTTTTGGCTTAGATGATAAGCTTGAAAGCTATCAAAGCCAATTTATAGAACCAGTCTTAATCGTTGCTGTGGCAGCGATGCTTATATCTCCCAACCAATGGCACTGGCTCCCAACACAGCGGCCGATGAACCATCAAGCCCACTAATCAAGAACTTGGCCTTATCTTTAAATATCTTCAGCACATGCTTGTCGTAGCTTTCCTTCAACGGCTTCATCAGCAGATCGCCAGCCTTGGTCAAACCACCGAAGAAGATAAATGCCTCGGGTGAAGAGAAGGCGGCAAAGTTGGCGCAAGCCTCACCGAGCATCTCGCCTGTCATCTGATAAACATGCTGCGACAGCTTGTCACCCTTTCCTGCGGCAATGCTCACATCCAGTGACGTGATGTCTTCAGGAATCATGTCGCGCAAGAGAGAGGGTTCTTCGGTTGTTTCGAGCAATTCGCGGGCCGTGCGGGCAACACCGGTGGCCGAGCAATAAGCCTCCAAGCAGCCGAAGCGACCGCAACCACACGAACGTCCGTTCTCACGACGCACCACAACGTGTCCCAGTTCGCCAGCAAATCCATCGCTGCCGTAAACCAACTGACCATTGACAACGATGCCCGAGCCGACACCTGTACCGAGGGTGATGACGATGAAATTCTTCATACCGCGTGCCACGCCATAGGTCATCTCGCCGATGGCTGCCGCATTGGCGTCGTTGGTGAGTGCCACGGGAATGCCCAACTTATCGGAGAACAGCTTGGCCAAAGGCACAATGCCATTGTGTCCCCAACTGAGGTTGGGTGCAAACTCGATGGTTCCGTTGTAGAAGTTGCCGTTGGGTGCACCGATACCCATGGCTTTAATCTTGTCGATACCGCCCACTTGGTCGATGATTAACTGCAAAGCCTCTATGGAAGCATCTACATAGTCGTCTACGTTTTCGTATCCTTGCGTCTTGATGGATGTGGTGGCCTTGATGTCGCCACGGCTGTCAACGATGCCGAAGACAGAGTTGGTTCCACCTAAGTCTAAACCGATTACATACGGTTTCAATTTAGAAACTGCTTTCATGTGATGTTTTTGTTTTTATTTTAAGTTAGTATAGAAATCGTTTACTATCTCCCCTTGCAGGCGTGGATGCGTGTGGCTTTCGGCTACATCAGCGTTGCACCCTTCGGCTTGCAGGCGGTACGCCATGCCCTTCCGCACGCAGACGAACCCTATCGGGAAGACCTAATGAGGGGTTCTTACACGTTTCGCAAAGGTATTAAAAAACTTGTATAACACAAACTTTCACATCATAAATTTGTACATCTCGCATAATTTTCGCAATTTTGCATACATTATGCCGTTTGAGTTTCACATTGATATCATCGACCAAATATGGAAGGGCATCATCATCGGAGTGATTGCTTCGGGACTGATGGGTCCCGTGGGTGTGTTGTGCATTCAGCGAACGTTAAACAAGGGACGCTGGTATGGCTTGGTGACAGGCTTTGGCGCCACATGCTCTGACATTATCTACGCACTGCTCACGGGCTTTGGTATGAGTTTTGTGATGGATTTGATTACCAACCCCAAGAATCTTTTTGTTTTGCAGATATTGGGCAGCATACTGCTGTTGCTTTTCGGCATTTACAGTTTTCGCAACAACCCCACAAAGCACATGCACGTTAGCGGCAAAACGAAGGGTACATACCTGTACAATGGCATCACGGCTTTCTGGTTAACGTTTTTAAATCCACTCATCATCCTGCTGTTCATCGCCATGTACGCGCAGTTTAAGTTTGTCGTCCCCGACCATCCTGTCGAGATGGTGAGCGGCTACTTGGGCATCTTTGGCGGCGCCTTGCTGTGGTGGTACGGTCTGACTTGGGTTATCGACAAGGTGCGTGGCAAGTTTGACAACAATGGCATCGTGATTATCAACAAGATTATTGGGAGCATCGTCATCGTGTGTTCCATCATCATTCTCATCGGGACGGTGTTCAACCTTTACACCTTCCACTATTAGCCAGTTATTATCAAACCGCTGACTGGCACGGCAAGCCGATGCCGTTTCACTTGGAAACGCCGAAGCACCCCACCGAATATTCAATCTTTTATTACAACATCAAACGTGTATATCTCACAACAACTACGCAAAAAGAGCATCGCCGAATACATATTATATATGTGGCAGGTAGAAGACATCATCCGCGTGTACGAATGCTCGCTGTCGCGCATCCGCCGCGAGTATATCAGTCAGTTCGACTATACGGACGAACAGAAGGAGGAAATGGTAGACTGGTACGGCAACCTCATTCGCATGATGAACGAGGAAGGCAAACGACAGGGCGGACACCTGCAAATCAATCAGGTTATTGTCACCGACCTCATAGACCTGCACCGCAGACTGCTGCAAAGTACCAAGTTTCCCTTCTACTCGGCACAGTACTACAAGGTGCTGCCGTTTATCGTGGAGCTAAGACGTAAAGGCGAACATGAGGAAGACGAGATACAGGTTTGCCTCAACGCTTTGTACGGCGTGATGTTGCTGCGGTTGCAACACAAGGACATCTCGCCCGACACCACACATGCCATCCAGGAGATAACTACCTTCATCGGCATGCTGTCTGACTATTATATTAAAGATCGCAACGAAGGACTTCAATTTGAGGAGGATTAAAACAATGAACATACTCATTACAGGCTGCAACGGCCAACTGGGAAACGAAATGCAGGTGCTGCAGAAGGATTATCCCGAGCACCACTGGTTCAACACTGATGTTAACGAACTGGACATCACCGACTGTGATGCCATCAACAGGTTCGTGGAAGAACACGAAATCGATGGAATCGTGAACTGCGCTGCCTACACGGCCGTGGACAAGGCCGAGAGTAACAAGCGATTGGCAACGGCTCTTAACGCCGAAGCACCTACTTACCTGGCTGTTGCCATGGCCAAACGTGACGGATGGATGGTGCAAATCAGCACCGACTATGTATTTGATGGCACGCAACACACGCCTTACATCGAGACCGACACGCCCTGCCCCAACAGTGTATACGGTGCCACCAAGCTGGCTGGTGAGGTGGCTGTAGCGAAGACATGTCCAAAACATGTCATCATCCGCACGGCTTGGCTCTACTCTACTTTCGGCAACAACTTCGTTAAGACGATGTTGCGACTGGGCCGAGAGAAAC
The DNA here is from genome assembly GCA_963511375.1 of uncultured Prevotella sp. Taxonomy (GTDB): domain Bacteria; phylum Bacteroidota; class Bacteroidia; order Bacteroidales; family Bacteroidaceae; genus Prevotella. Next base: position 26,128 of record CAUPIT010000001.1, read on the forward strand.
AGCAGTTGGGCGTAATCTTCGACCAGATAGGCACACCTACTTACGCTCACGACCTGGCACAGGCCATCATGACCATCATCAACAAGGGCATCGTGCCGGGCATCTACCACTTCTCCAACGAGGGCGTTACCAGCTGGTACGACTTCACCAAAGCCATTCACCGCATTGCGGGCATCACCACTTGCCACGTCAAACCGCTGCACACCGCTGAATATCCCACACCGGCTCACCGACCAGCCTACAGCGTGTTGGACAAGACAAAAATCAAGGAAACCTTTGGTATCGAAATCCCTCATTGGGAAGAGAGCCTCACGAAGTGCATGCATACGAAATAACGATTTATGAACGAAATACAACGCAGGCGAACCTTCGCCATCATCTCACACCCCGACGCAGGTAAAACCACCCTCACCGAGAAGTTTTTACTTTTCGGTGGACAGATTCAAGTGGCCGGTGCGGTCAAGAACAACAAAATTAAGAAAACGGCCACCAGCGACTGGATGGACATCGAGAAACAAAGAGGTATCTCGGTATCTACCTCGGTCATGGAGTTTGATTATGAGGGCTACAAGGTCAACATTCTCGACACGCCGGGGCACCAAGACTTTGCTGAGGACACTTACCGCACCCTCACGGCCGTTGACTCGGCGATCATCGTGGTCGACTCGGCCAAAGGTGTAGAGGCACAAACCCGAAAGTTGATGGAGGTGTGCCGCATGCGCAAGACGCCGGTCATCATCTTCATCAACAAGATGGATCGTGAGGGACGAGATCCATTCGACGTGCTGGACGAACTGGAGAAAGAACTCCAAATTAAGGTGCGCCCACTGAGTTGGCCCATCGGACAAGGAAGGAAGTTCAAGGGCGTGTACAACATCTACGAACAGCAGCTCAACCTCTTCACGCCCAACAAACAACGGGTGACCGAGAAGGTGGAGGTAGACATCCAAAGCGAAAAACTGGACAAACAGGTGGGCGAACAAGAGGCCGCCCAACTGCGCGATGACCTCGAACTGGTTGATGGCGTGTACCCCACTTTTGACAAGCAGACTTACCTATCGGCTGAGGTGGCACCGGTGTTTTTTGGCTCGGCGCTCAACAACTTCGGTGTTCAGGAACTGCTCAACTGTTTTGTAGAGATTGCGCCAAGCCCCAAGCCCACACAGGCAGAAGAACGAATCATCCGCCCCGAAGAGCCCAAGTTCACGGGATTCATCTTCAAAATCACAGCCAACATCGACCCCAACCACCGTTCGTGCATCGCCTTCTGCAAGGTATGCTCGGGCAAGTTCGTGCGCAACCAGCCTTATCTGCACGTGCGCAACGGCAAAACGGTACGCTTCTCGTCGCCCACCCAGTTCATGGCGCAACGCAAGAGCACCATCGATGAAGCCTACCCCGGCGACATCGTGGGACTACCAGACAACGGCATCTTCAAGATTGGCGACACGCTGACCGAGGGCGAAGAGATTCATTTCAAGGGACTGCCATCGTTCTCACCCGAGATGTTCAAATACATTGAGAACGAAGACCCCATGAAATCAAAACAGCTCAACAAAGGCATCGAGCAGCTCATGGACGAGGGTGTGGCACAGTTGTTCATCAACCAGTTCAACCAACGCAAGATTATCGGCACCGTAGGACAACTGCAATTCGAGGTGATTGAATACCGTTTGCAAAACGAGTATAATGCGAAGTGCCGATGGGAACCGGTTCGACTGTACAAGGCTTGCTGGATAGAAGCCGACAACCAGGAGGAGCTGGAAAACTTCAAGAAACGCAAATACCAGTACATGGCCAAGGATCGACAGGGACGCGACGTGTTTCTGGCCGACTCAAGTTACATGCTGAGCATGGCCCAGCAAGACTTCAAGCACATCAAATTCCACTTTACTAGCGAATTTTGATGGGCGGGGCATCTCCGTTCACGCTCATGGGAGAAAGACATCCGGGCTGAGAAATATTAACCTACCACATTGATTTCTCAGCCCCTATTCTTGTCGTTTGAAATATTATTCGTACATTTGCATCATCGCACTCGCCAGCAATGGTTTGGCGAGACATACATTGAAAAAACAAAACCACTAACCATAGCACCTTGACAAAAGTCTGCGCTGCCAGTGAGTTTCTCACCAGATGGGCAGCCCGTGGTGCTCAATTCAAACATTGATATTATGTTAGGAACACCGGAAATTGTACTCATCGTACTTGTTGTTCTTCTCCTGTTTGGAGGAAAGAAAATCCCTGAGCTGATGAAAGGCTTGGGCAAAGGAGTGAAAAGTTTCAAAGATGGCGTTAACGGCATCGAGAAAGACCTCGATCCAGACCAACAAACCAACGACACAGAGACGAAGAAATAAGACGACAGCCGTCTTTCTCACACTCCCCTATCCCACCACATTAGGAAGGGATTGACACACCACCCATGGAGGGTTTCATGATGGAAGAAGATTTAGAACTCACCTTCTGGGAACATTTGGACGTGCTTCGTGGCACGCTCATACGTATTATTGCCGTAGCCCTCATCTGTGGCATCGCGGCATTCATGTTCAAGGAAGAGCTTTTTAACATTGTACTGGCACCCAAGGACTGCCAGTTCGTGACGTATCGCCTGCTGGGCGTAGAGCCGTTCAACATCCAACTGGTGAACATCGGGCTCACCGAGCAGTTCATGATACACATGAAGACGGCGCTCTGCTTCGGAGTCTTGTGCGCCTCACCTTACATCTTGTACGTTTTGTACAAGTTCATCTCACCCGCTCTGTACCAGCGCGAACAACGCTATGCCCTCAAGATTGTGGGCAGCGGGTACGTCATGTTCATCATTGGCATTCTCATCAATTATTATCTCATCTTCCCCCTCACGGTTCGCTTTCTTGGTACCTATCAGGTCAGCAATGAAGTGCAAACCATGCTGTCGCTGCAGTCATACATGGATACGATGCTCATGATGAGCTTGGTGTTTGGCATTGTGTTTGAAATTCCCGTTATCAGCTGGCTATTGGCCATCTTCGGATTGCTGCGGGCCGAATGGATGTCTAAATACCGTCGACATGCCATTGTCGCCATTCTCATCCTGGCAGCCATCGTTACACCCACGGCCGACGTGTTCACCTTACTCATCGTCTCTCTGCCTATTTGGATGCTGTACGAAGTGAGTATCGTGATTGTGAGGATGACCAATATAGGCGATTCCAAACAACTCGAAGAGGCTGTCCCCTCAACAGAAGAAGAAGATAACGACTAACGCCAGCTACATCTATACATTGGTGCGTATCCCGCGCGATTCATCATCAAATATTTCCACTGCTGACTGTTGCCCACTTTTGGTCATCAGTCATCAGTGGATTTTTTATTCATCCTTCAGAGAGGCCCAGAACAATCAAGGTTCCTCCACGCACCGCTCCGTTAGACATTTTTAAAGAAGCGTTTTCCGTGGCACAACAGGCAGACGATGCAGATTGCGCATCTTGCCCATCACAGTCATGGGTGGCATCATTTTCTACAACCCTGAATTTCACATCCTTTCCATCAAACGGCATGCCGTATGTTTTTTCGCTCGACCGCTGGTAAGCCGGACGCGGATCAAGGGAGAGCACCTCTTTCAAAGTGCGCAACTTGTCAGGCGTAAACTGATGCGCCACCTCATCGGGAATCACCACCTCCAACCGCTGAATCTTCGACAAATCGGTAAACCCGCTTCGGGCTTCCGGATGACAGTCGGCATAAGGAACGTAGGGTTTGATGTCGTAGATGGGCGTCCCGTCCATCAAGTCGGCCCCCAACACATGCAACACAGGTCCCTGCGGGGTGTTCCACTCCACACGCTCCAGCAAGACAGATGACAAACCGATGGGGTTTGGGCGGAAGGGTGAACGACTGGCAAACACGCCTACCTTCTGGTTTCCGCCCAACACGGGCGGGCGCACCAACAGACTGTCCGACTGATGTGGATTGGCGTTGAACAGCCAAATGAGCCACAGATAGTCAAAACCCTCGATGCCCCGCAAGGCATCAGCTTGGCGATAAGGAGGCTCAAAGACAATCGTGCCGTGCAAACCAGCAGCCAGTCCGCTCTGCTTGGGAATGCCAAACTTGGACGTAAATGGTGAATGGAAATAAGCAATGGGATGAAAACACTCGCCACAGCCGGTAACCTGTTCTCCGACAGGTGCCGAATCGACAGCACCGATATCGCCGCATGATTCCTGCAAGGATTCGTCTAATCGTTGATGATGATCGGTCATGTTTTCAGCTTAATTCGTCGTTCAGCATTGTTGTGTTCCTGCCGCTAACAACTCAGTCCCGCCATCATCAACATCGTGAGAGACCCCACGACAAGCGGACTGTATACATGCACCATCTTTTTGGGTTTCACCTCATCGGCATCGACATATCGTCTTAACAAAAAACGAAACGAAAAGTAGATGAGGGTGGCACACAGCACACCAATGAACATGCCTGCCAACAAGTCGCCGGGATAGTGAACGCCCAGATACAGCCGCGAATAACACGTCAGCAAGGCCCAGAAGACAAGAAACAGACAGAGGTACCGTCGCCGCATGAGAAGAATCATGAAACTGGTGAGTCCCCAGCTGTTGGCGGCATGGGCCGACGGAAAGCTGAAGGCTCCACCACGGTATCCGTCCACAATGTACACGAACGGTGAGATAGGATTAGCCAATTGGCTCGGCCGCAGACGAGCCACCCAAGGTCGAATCAACGAGGATGTAATTTGGTCACTACACGTGATGACCAAGATGATGCACAGCACGCACAAGATGCTTACTTTCAGGGAAAAGCTGCGAAACATCACATAAGCCAGACTGGCATATAGCGGCAACCAAGTCCACTTGCTGCTATACATCCACATAAAATCGTCCCAAAACTCAGAATGATAGCCATTCACAGCCAACAATGCCGTGGTGTCCCAATTCAAAAGCGTGTTGTAAAAATAAAGAATCTCATCACCCATCAGCCTATCAATATACTATGAAATGTATTGTAACTTACTATTTTATGCGCAAAAATAAGCATTCACCCATACGCAACCAAGAAAAACGTATGAAATATCTGTAACAAATCTAAAAATGATAATTCTTCTCAGCAAAGGCTGGTTCTACAAATTAGCTTTGTTAGATTTTGAGCTTATTTTTGAGGTCAAAATGCAAGAGAGTGAAGGAGTGTAGCGAGCTACACGACTGAACGAACTTACATTTTGAACCAAAAAGAAGCCAAAAGATAACAAAACGTATTTCATAAACATTTGATGACTATGTGCGGTGGTAATTTATAGAACCAGCCTAAATAGTTTTCACCAAACCGATTGTGCCACTCCCCATGCAATGCCCCGATTCGCCCTCTCTGCAAAAGCAGCAAATCTTTGATGCATCAGCCAAAAGCAAAGCCAACCGTGGCGGGTTGGCTTTGCATTATTTCAGGGCGGTTTTTAAATCTGCTTTGTTGTAGCACCGCCCTTCAGAGAATCCTCGAGCAACTGAGAATAGCCACGATGGCTGCCAGAAGCAAAAGTACGTTCGTCACGAGGCGCAGTCGCACGTTCCATTGTTCGATACGCCCAGTCCAATGGACCTCCCGTGATGCTCTTCATTTTTCGTTGTAAGGCAGTTTGTCTTGCGAATTGAGCATGCCCAGGATGGCGGTGGCGATGGTGATGATGATCTTGAATATAAGTTTCCAATTGATGCGTTTCATAGTGATTCATGGTTTTTTCCAAAACTCCTCCCCACCACTGGGGCAGGGAGGTTGGAAGATTTAAGGTTTCGGATTGGGGGTTGCGTTTTCCTCAGGTTTTCCTTCGGCGGGTTTCTTCGTGTCCACGGGGTTCTTGGGAGCCTCCTGAACCTTGAGACCGTCGAGGAACTTGCGGTTGCGCTTCTTGCCCTTGCCGCCGCCACCCGTCATCTCAGGAAGGAAGTTCACGCGATAGTTCACCACGTTGCTGGTCACGTTAAAATCGGCTGCCTTGTCGGCAGGCTTAGTGCGAAGCCCTATTTTAAACGAACCAAATCCGTTAAGTTTCACCACGCGACTCTGTTGCAATTCGTCTTGCATCACCTCTACCAACTCGGCCAGTACGGCCACCACGTCACTGCGTTTCACGGTACAGTTGCGCTGAATGCGTTCGGCCAGAGCGTCGGTTTCGATCACTTGTGGATGAATGGCGCGGGCATACCACTTGCCTTTGGTTGAAGAGGTAACTCTCTTGTCTTGATACAGTTTATACATTACTGCCATAATAATTGTGTGTTTTAAATGATTGATTATTAATTCTCGGCTGTGTGTTTTTCATGGTACGCAGTTTCCTGTTCGATGCCGGCTTATCGTCTGGGCTACCGCTTCCTGGATTGATTGTCTGCCGAATCAGTCTCTCTGACTGACGATGCAAAGGTACAATAGAATAAAGGTGAAAACAAGAAACATCAATAGGCATGTAAGGAGCAAAATGAAGAATGTGGAGTTTTCCTGATTTCATCACACTATCATTAAAGGTATACGCGAGTTCGGGATAAGAAAATCTTTAGAAAAGTTCCAATTGCCTTGATTTCTCTATGTGTACCGGCAGGGCTTCCGGCTTGTTGTCAAAGAAACAACAGGCTGTAAGAGCAGAACACAAGTTCATGATGAAATTATACGCGAGTTCGGAATAAGTGACAAAAAGAGACCCATTTTAGATCTCTTTTTGTCATATAAGCTGAAATCGACCGCCAAAGGCGGTTTCTATGAGCGGGTTCTTTGAAAGGACACGCCAAAAATAAACTATCGGGGAAGACTACTCGAAAGGCTGCGCTACAAACCCGTTCATGCGGCCGTAGTATCTGCTCAAGTACACGCTAGCATTATTGATGACCAGGCTGTACGCGAAACTTCTATTTTCGGGATCAGCACTTGACGACCAGTAGTAACGACCGGTGTAAAACCTACCTCTGGTGTAACAGCCCAACGCAGGGAGGAAGAAGTATTTACTAATTTCACTATCAGCCAGCTTGCCGGATTTATGAAGAAATTCGTAGTCGTCGGGAGAAACACGCAAATCATTGTCCTTGGGATCTTTAAGCTTTAAAGCAGCAGGCTCCTTGCCGTTTTCCTGAGCGATGACGCTGAGCTTCTTTAACCATATACCACCGGTATAAATCTTGCCGAAAACCTCCCACTGGGTGGTATTATCCCAATGAGCATCACCCTTCAATGCGTACCAACCCATTTCGTTGGCATTGGGAAGCTGCTTAAAGAGAGGATTGACGGAAGCCTCGAAAGGACCAGTACCCTTGTTGTACCAACGAGCGCCATCAGTTGCCTTAGACTTAGGATAACCGTCGTTTTCTTCACCATTCTCTGTTGGCTGCCAAGGTGTAACAGCGTTCCACTCGTGACCAGACCAATAGTTCTCTGCGGCATCCCACATGTAATAATTGCGACCGCTGTAATGTCTGACACCAAGATTGACGGGAATATCACAAATCTGATTGGCACCAAAGGTATGTGATTTATAACTTTTGGTTATTGTCATAACCGTATTCTTTGCGTCTAAAACTGTATATTTTACTTTCAAGGCATGGATGCCGGGAGCTATAACTACGTAAAGTGAGTTTTTAATACTTTTCGTTGCTGTTGCTTGATCAGCAAGCGCAAGACCATTTCCATCAGTACCTACATTCAGCGTAATTGTCTTTGACTCGTTCGTGCCCGTATTGGAAAGACCTGATTGGGTAAGATTATAAGTACCGGCAATATTGTTGTCAGAGGTTATCTCTATGCGTTGGATCCTAAAGTTTGCGCGCTGCACCTTAATAGCCATATAGGGAAGGAAGCAAAGATAGGATGCCTTGTGCTCCAAGTCGAACTTATAACCGCTCCTTCCTGAAACGGTGGTCTTCTCTGCCTTTGCTAAGCCGCAATCGCCAACGGCACCAAAATGCTTGGTGTTATTAAATGCTGTTTGCGTCTGATTGCCGGCTATAACAACCTTCTTATCACCAGCACCAGAGTTAGTACCACAATAGTAGACATCGTATTGATTAGCGGTGTAAGAACCATCTAATAAGAATGTAGCGCGGGGGGCAGCATCAGTGACAGTATTCTTACTCTTATGCAACTTGCCGCCATCGTCCTCTACATAGATCACGTCGTTAGGCTCCCAAAGGAAGGCTCCCTGACCACCGATGGCGTTACGATTCATAGAGGTGCGAGTGAGAAAGCCAGGCACTTCTGTTGAAATTTCAGGAGTACTTAGCTGCATACGCTCCATGGGAACCTCGGTAACGATACCTCCTGTAAAGGCGGTAAGCTGTCCATTACTATTACTATCAGCACTCTCTTCGTTAGAACAGCTACACATCAGCACAGATACAGCCACGCAAACCGCAAATGAGATAAATGATTTTGTTTTCATTTGTATCAATTTATAAAATAAATTCATTAAAAATGGTTATTACAAATAAAGTATTTAAAAGTTGCCAGCTTACCACTGATCATCATCCACAGGTTCCAAAGGATCAGGATCGGGCACAGCATTCTTATGTCCACTATCCGAAAGACTTCCTACACAAAGCGAACACTCTACTGAAAAGCAAACGATATTAGGACTGATGTAAGCCGCCTTTTTACCTGCGGCTCTGGTTTCTGTTTTACTCATAACGATACAATAAATTTAATTTTTAGATATACAATAATTTATAAAGGGAAGAAAAGATAGGGCTTACACAGGCAGACACAAAACTTCGCTGCGCACTAAAGCATAATGCACAGAAAGGGGTATAAGAGAAGATATATCTACCTATTATATGAGAGAGAGAGAGAGAGAGAGAGAGAGAGTACTAAATTATTTGGAACTACCAAATAATTTGTGTTAAAAGAAAGAAAGTTGTTTTTTCTTTGCAGCACATCCTGCACCAAAGAATGTTTGGAGCAATGGTGTAAGCGGCTATGTGAAAAAACGGATCTCAATCTTTGTCTGTATTTAATTTGTTGGCAAAGATAAGGTTTCTTTTCGTATTTTGTGATTTTTTTATAATATATTTCTGCGTATTTTGCAATATTTTAAAAGAAATAAACAATTTATAGTCTATTCCCTATGCGAGTTCGGGATAAGAAAATCTTTAGAAAAGTTCCAGTTGCCTTGATTATCCTCTGTCAGCGAACACTTTTCCATATAAGACTTTTATAAATACGCTCCACACACGTTAATCTCGCCGGTAATATAGAATATTTCAGTAACTTTATCTTTGGTAATCATCGCTTTGTTTTTATTTGTAACTTATTGATTTTCAATCATAAAAGTACAAATAATAAGCGAGATTACCAACTTTTTAAGAACTTTTCTTATCCCGAACTCGCGTAAGGTATGTATACAATAGGTAACCATTTTTTTCCGATGGGGTGACGCTGCTCCCCAAGAGCTGAAAACGCTGAAGCTTAGCAGTCTGAAAGATTTGAAGAACATAACGGGCTGAAAGCCCAAACACATATTTAGGGCTGAAAGTCTATAACCTTATAACGGGCTGAAAGCCCAAAAGCCTATAACAAATAGCGAGCCCAGAAACCTATAACGGGCTGAAAGCCCAAAAGCATATAGCCCATGGCATCGCCATGGGTAAGCATGTAAGTAGGTGTACGCCCTGTAAGGGCAAAAGCATTAGGGAAATCAAGCGTAACAATATGATAATCAAATGCTTTTGCCCTTACAGGGCGCAGCCACCCCAACGCATTACAACCTCAGGGCGTTGCCCTGGGCTATAAGCTTTTGGGCTTACAGCCCGTGGCCTTCCCTTGCAGATTCAAAATCGAATTGCAAAACTTGCTGGTTACCTCTACGCATCCACAGCTATTTAATAAGGTAGACGAAAACTATATGACATTGGCGGCCAATCCACATGACTTTGAAGGCCAATCCCAAAGAGATTGCAGGGCAATAGATCATCAATTGCAGGGCATTGAAAATAAAACGACTCACATAGGGGCGAACGTAAAAATACTTAACAATTATCGACAAATCACAACGTTGAATGAGAGGTTGAGCCAACCAAAAACTTCAAACGAAACATCGCCCAACATTAAACGTTCGTTGAACCATAATTGATTCATAATTGAACGAACAATCAATTTACCACCTCCTAACTCATTGATAATCAAGCATGGCTCCTATATATACTAATAATACTAATCATACTAATGATACTGATGATACTCATCATACTGATAATCCGACGACGATAGGACGAGAAACGTCGCCGTCGTCGTTTTTTTAAAGAAATAAAAATTTAGGACAAACGATAAAAACAGCGTCGAGGACACGAGGCCGCATGGTTCGGTCACGCCTTTCCAACGTTCCCCGCTTCCCATTTTCCGATTACCACTACTCGCTCCACTCATTCCCCTCTCCCTACCCTCCCGTCACCGCTACCCGCTCCACTCGTTCGCCGCTCTCCTCTCTCCCAACACCGCTGCCCGCTGCACTCGTTCCCTGCTCCCCATTCCTCCGATTCGAAATACGAACGTCACGTCCATGCGACATCATTTTGCTCCCGCTAAGCCTAGTGCAGTCTTTTGGATGGTACTTCAAAACGACCTAAATTTGCGGGCAAAAACAATGAACGGAATGAAAAAACAGCATGATGATGGCACACGGCTCCTGCATGGAAGGGCGAAAGTTGGTGAAACAAAAGCAAATCATAGTTGTGGTCAACGAGAGGCTTTTTAAAATAAAAAAATCGTGATGCCTTACACGCATTTGAAGTGATTCAGTTGATAATTTCATGAAAAAAATGACTATCTTTGTGTGATTGTAATCTCACTCCTCACTTTTTTTGAGAAGCTATACGCTAAAACCAACGATATGAGTAAAATGAACGTAAAACCAATGAAAGAATTGGCTGCCATGTTGCCACTGATGAAACAGTGGATGGAAGCCATGCACCAAGAACCCGAACTATCTACCCAAGAGGTAAATACCGGCAAGTATGTTGCCGACCTGCTAAAAAATATGGGCTACGAGGTTCATGAGCATGTAGGAAAACATGGCATTGAAGGTGTGGTAGGCGTACTAAGTCATGGCGACGGAAAGAAGAAAATAGGCATTAGAGCCGACATGGATGCGCTCCCTATTCAGGAAATCAACAACCTGCCTTACAAGAGTAGGCACGACGGCATTTCTCATCTCTGCGGACACGACGGTCACAGTGCCATGGCACTTGGGGCAGCTAAGTTTCTGGCAGACACAAAGCACTTTAATGGTACCGTTTACTTCTATTTTCAGCCGGCCGAAGAGACCATGCAGGGCGGTCCTTCGATGATTGACGATGGACTTTTCAAGAAGTTTAATGCCGATAGAATATATGCCATACACAACATTCCGGGACTACCAAAGGGGGTACTGCATTTCCATGATGGAGAAACAATGTCGGCTGTAGATAATTGGGAGATACGCTTAATGGGGCGTGGTGGGCATGGTTCTATGCCCGAACTAAGCATTGACCCCGTCGTAGCTGGTGCCTCATTGGTGATGGCCCTACAAACGATTGTTGCACGCAACCTCTCTCCTTGGAATAATGGTGTGGTCACCATCGGCTCATTCCAAGCAGGTAACGCAGGAAACGTTATTCCAGACGAAGCTGTACTCAAGTTGTCTATGCGCAACATGCAACCCGATGGGCGTAAGCTGGTGTTACAACGTATTCGTGAGATAACGGCCGCCCAAGCCGAATGCTTTGGGTGTAAATATGAAATAAAAGAGGGACAACCTGGAGCAGTACTTGTTAATTCGCACGAAGAAACGGCTTTTGCTGCCGAAGTGGCACGAAAATATTTTGGAGAGGAAAATGTAGTGTACCCTTGTAAGCCAATGATGAGTAGTGAAGATTTTGCCTTTATGTTGCAAGAACGACCCGGAAGTTACATCATGTTGGGTAATGGTGAAACGCCTATGGTACACAATCCTAAGTACATCTTCGATCAGGAAATCCTCCCCATTGGTGCCTCGTTGTGGGTTGCCTTGTGTGAAGAATATCTAAAGTAGGAGATTCTCGTATTTTTAATTGAAGCGAGTGGGACTTCAGAAAACATTGTGCAGATTCAAAATCTTATATATCATATAAATCTCTATGTACACAGATGCAGAAGGCCGCAAATATAAGAGTTACGAGAAATATGTAAATTCTCCAGATCTTGATTTGGATTTGATATACGCCAAGCTGTGGAGTGATGAACGAACGCCACAGAATAAGCGAGAGCGAGAAATAAAAAAGGAACTGGATGAAATGAAATCTCTTGGAATGAAATTAGAACTTAATTTTGAATAGACTGTTATGACAAATTTCAATGAACTTCGAGACAAGGCTATGCAAATTGCTACCGAAGTGCACAAAACACAAGTAGATAAGGGAGGGAAGCCATACATAGGACATCCGCTTCGTGTTGAGAAGTTATGCCAGGACGATGACAGTAAGATAGTGGCGCTTTTACACGATACGATAGAAGATGGAGATATCACCGCCGAATATCTGCTCACGCAGGGATTCCCGACATACATTGTGGACGCCGTTCTATCTGTCTCTCGAAATAAAGGCGAAGATTATTTTGACTTCATTCAGCGCAGCAAGGCTAATCCCATTGGTCGCAGGGTGAAGATAGCTGACCTCAAAGACAACATGGACATCACGAGGTTGAATGAGCTTACAGACAACGATATTGAAAGGCTAAAAAAGTACCATCAAGCCTATAAGATGTTGGAAGATGAAGAAATGAGTCACATGATGGGAGTTAGTTCTCATGCTTACACTTCTTCTAAAGAAGAAGCTGAACAAACTGACAGTTCACAACCAGAGCCAGAAGATCCTAAGTCGTGCTGTCAAAAATCTTGTAATCAAGGCAAATAGTCGTGATCGGTGTAATATAAAAGAGTTAATACGAAATTGTATTGACTCCTTTATACCTTTATGCTAAAATAATATTACAAACAAAACGCAATATAAAATCGAACAGAATTGTTATTGAATACGTCCATGCATCATAAAGTTCTTTTTTTGCTTTTCTTTACAATGGTATCAACATTGCCTCTTTGGGGACAAAATATATCTGGGAAAATTGTGGATGATAGCAATACACCTATCGAATATGCAAGTGTTATTTGCGTATCACTTTCAGATACCACTAAAGTTATCACCTCTACCTATAGCAAGGATGATGGGATCTTTATTTTAGACTGCTCTTCACACAAGAACGAAACTTTGCGCTTGAAGATTAGTTGTGTGGGGTTCCATGCTTTTCAAATTGATGTTCCCTCTGATTACGTTTTTGAGAATGCAATAGTTCTGAAAGAGAATGCAATAGCATTGCAGGACGTTACCGTTTCCGCATACAAGAGAGCTATTACTCTGGCGGAAGGAAAGCTTGGTATTGATGTGGGCAAACTAACTTTAGGTATTACCGACAATGTTATGGATGTACTCAAGAGAACTCCCGGTATTGTGATTTCACCTGAAGGCATAAAGGTTCAAGGTAATGACCCACTTGTTGTCATTGACGGAGTGAAACAAAGAATGCCGATGAGTACCCTTCTTAACTATTTGAAATCAATCCCTGCATCCCAATTAAAAAAAATCTATATAAAAAGTGTGGCAACAGCTGAAAATAGACTCTCCGGAGAAAATGCGACTATTGAAATCCTGACAAAAGAAAGAGTGAAAAGTGGTTTTAATATAAGCAATACGACACACGGAACACTTCTGCGTAATGAGGCATACAGGTGGGGAGATTATATCGATCTACGAGGTAAATATGGAGACTTGTCGGGAAGCGCAACTTTGGGATATGCAAAATCTTCTCTTCTCACAAGAACAAAGGAATCATGCTCTTATGAACAAGTTGATAAATTACTGGATCAGAAAGAGACACGAAACAAAGATGCCTATTTTGGGGTACTGAATCTTACTTGGACACCTAAAGCTTTAAATGGAAGTTTGAATTATTTTGCATCTTACTATGTAGATGATTTGCATCACAAAAGTCAAGAAACATACAAAACGGGGGAGATTTTAGATAAATCAACATCTCGTCGTATAAGTGATTGGACAGATTTGCTTTCTACTAATATAGAGTATCTTTCAGCAGACACGTTGAAGCATCAATATAAAGTTTCATACGGTTTGCTTACTGGTGGCGACAACTATAGTCAAATCTCAAATAACAGCTTGGGAAGTTCTCTTATGATTGATAAAAAAATGGGAGGATATAGACATATAGTAGAAGCCCAATATAAAATGAAACTCCCGAACTTTATATATACTATCGGTAGCCAGTCTTATTTCTCTAAAATGAGTGAAACAGTTATATCTCAAAAAGAAACTGACTTTACTGTATGGGAAACCATCATAGGGCTATATATGTCAGGGAGATTTAGATTTCACCAAAATTTGTCGCTGTATTTGGGACTACGAACAGAGTATGAGCATTATAAATATTTAACAACGAATACATCAAAAAATAGAGAATGGAACTTTGCTCCATATCTAACCATGGATTGGAAAATATGTAATAATTTCAGCACTTCTTTATACCTTACAATGAAGAATAACCGTCCGGGATATTTCTCCATGCTTCCCGGTATTACTTATTATAGCGACAATGAGTATAGTATTGGAAATCCTTACCTAAAATCTTCCATGCAGCACGACTTTAAAATACAAAACCTACTCTTTAAATATGTTGTTGTTTCATTAGGAGCACGTTTAAACTCCAACACATTCGGAACGACCTATAATTTAGATAGCAATGGAATAAGATATACTCAACCGAAGAATTATGCCGACCTATTATATCTCTATGGGGATATTTCTGTACCATTTTCTTTCATGCAAGGAAAACTTAACGGCTCGTTGTATCTTTACCTAAGAAATCTCAGTTACCATGATGTGATAAAAGAAATCAAATCGTCAGAATCCAATCCAAAGGCCAATTGGTATGGAAGTGGTAATTTGTATGTTTCCTATCACATAACAGACAATTTTGGCTTTTACATTAACCCTTACTTCAAAACACGAAACAATTTATTGCAAGTAAAAAAGGAAGGTTCAATGACCATAGATATGGGTATGCAATATACCTTGCTAAAAAATAAAAATTTAGCCTTTGCGCTCACGGTAGAAGATCTTTTCAATCAACAAAAACTCGAATCTTCATATAATTATGGACAAGGCATTCAGGTTATAAACACTATTGCTCCTAATACCCAGTGTGTTCGTTTGTCTATAACTTATAATATTGGTCATGACAGTAAAAGTATTCGTGTAAATAAAAATGAGAATGACACTTCTAGATTTACGAAATAACGCTATCAAGTCTATCGACTGCACCTATTGTATGGTATCTATCTGAAGCAGCTATGAGATTGTTAGCTCTGTCTTTATAAGAGTTGTTGCAGGAAGCAAAAATTGTTCCCAACAATAGAATAAACAACTTGTTCATTTGATATTTATTTGCAATAAAGCTATAGAAATATAAAAGCGGTTTGAGCTTATGGTACAGTCTCAACCGATTCCATGAGATGGTAACTTAAAGAATGGCTATTGGCAACGATACACGGTTCCATCTCTTCGGTCAGTCACCGTTCCATCCGAAGAATCAACGATGAAAGTATATCTATTATGTTGAGGGTCCATAGCTGTTACGATAGCTTGATACCCATCAAAATCACTCACTGTTGGAGCAAATGTCATACACTGGCCATTGGCAAAGATTCCATTCTCTCGAAAGCGAATCGTGATTTCGCCAGCCGTGAACTCATGTCCCATGGTGTAAATCATTACATCTTGGGTATTGCGGAATAAGAATCCTTCAGATTGAGATGCTGTTCCATCTTCATTCTCACTTTGATTGTAGCGCTCATCTGGAGTAGCCTCTTCAACTTGCTCTTCTTGCGTGTCTTCAGCTGCTTGTTGAACAACATCTGGTGTTTCATTACTGCTTACATCAGCACTATCCACTGGTCTGTCACTGCGACTATTATTGGCATTACCGCATGACCAGAATAACCCTGCAACCAATAACATTAAAAAAAATCCTCTTGCTTTCATATCTTTCAAATAAGGTTACCAAATTATGATTATGTTCATCTTCATGGCAAACTTACGAAAGTTTCTTTATATCACACTCACATTTTCGTGTTTTCTGTTTATTTCGTTGTTGATTTCATCTGCACAGTTTACAACAACAAAATACATTATTTTTAAATGAAAGAACTGTGTGAAATACAAGTTAAAATAGGTGTAAATGTTTCGTATATTAGAAACTTTTTCTATCTTTGCATAGATAAAGAAACTTCGTATGAGAAACAAGCCAAAAGTCATATATCTGGAAGATGCTCTGGATTTTATTGAGAGTCTACCAACATCGGCAGGAGACAAACTACTCGAAATCGTCAAACGTATTGAGGGTGGCGAAAAAAATTCCAAGCTGTTCAAAAAACTGGATAACAGCGACATTTGGGAGTTCAGAAGTCTTTACAACAAGATTACTTATCGACTGTTTGCCTTTTGGGACACGAAAGAAGAAACGTTGGTGATAGCAACGCATGGCATCATCAAAAAGACACAGAAGACGCCACCAAAAGAAATTGTTAAGGCAGAAAAAATTAGGCTGGAGTATTTCAAGGATAAAGGAGAAAAGATATGAAACAGGTAGGAAAATTCAAGACGTACACTTCTGATGAAGTTCTTGATCGGCACTTCGGAAAGATAGGCACGCCAAGACGTGATGAGTTCGAACAAAGAGTGGCAGCGTCGATTCATGCCTATAAGTTAGGCGAAGCCATCAAGAAAGCCAGGATTGAACAGAACCTCACCCAAGAGGAATTAGGTGAACGCATCGGGGTGAAGCGTGCTCAGATTTCAAGACTGGAAAAAGGTTATAGCATCAGCATTCCAACCATGAGCAGGGTGTTCAAGGCTCTTGGCGTGCCAACGGCCTCAATTGATTTAGGGAAAATAGGCAAGGTTGCGCTTTGGTAAGATGGCGGTTTGTTCGTAAATGCTTATCTTTGCAGCATGATTTACCCAACGAACTTTGAAAGCAAGATTGGCTTTGACAAGATACGCGAACTGCTGAAGGCGCGCTGCCTCTCCACGCTGGGCAAGGAGCAGGTGGACGCTCTGGCGTTCTGCACCGACCCCGCCATTATCGGCGCATGGCTCGAGCAGACGCGGGAGATGAGGCGCATACAGCAGGAGGAAGACAACTTTCCACTGCAATATTTCTTCGACATGCGACTGGCCATCGCCCGCATTCGACTGGAGAACACGCACTTGGAAGAAGACGAGCTGTTTGACCTGCGCCGCTCGCTGGAGACCATCATCGCCATCGTGCGCTTTCTGGCCCAGACTGAAGGCGATGATGTCGATGACGCACAAGGCGAAAGACAAGGCCAGAGGGATAACGAAGGGGAAGCCGAGGGGGATGCCGATGACAGCCGCCCTACCCACTACCGCTACCCTGCCTTGCAAGAACTGACGCGCGGCGTGGTGGTGTTTCCGCAGCTGTTGCGGCGCATCGACCAGATTCTTGACAAGACGGGACACATCCGCGACAACGCCTCACCGGCCCTGGCACAGATACGCAGCGAACTAAGACGCACCGAGGGCAGCATCTCGCACACGCTGGCCAGCATCCTGCGCGCCGCCCAGAGCGAGGGCGTGGTAGACAAAGACGTGGCCCCCACCCTGCGCGACGGCCGTTTGGTCATCCCCGTGGCACCAGGACTGAAACGCAAGATCAAGGGCATCGTGCACGACGAGTCGGCCACGGGACGCACCGTGTTCATCGAACCCACCGAGGTGGTGGAGGCCAACAACCGCATCAGGGAGCTGGAGAGCGAGGAACGCAAGGAGGTGATCCGCATTCTCTCAGAGGTGACGCGTGAGGTGCGGCCGCACGTCAAAGAGCTGTTGGCGGCCTACGGCATGCTGGCCAAGATTGACTTGGTGCGCGCCAAGGCGGAGTTGGCCAAACTCATCAAGGCCATCGAACCGCAACTACAGTCACAGCCGTACATCGACTGGATTGGCGCCTCGCACCCCCTGCTGCGGCTGTCGTTGGAGAAACAGGGCAAACAGGTGGTGCCGCTCGACATCATCCTCACGCCCCAGAAGCGCATGCTCATCATCTCTGGACCCAACGCCGGCGGCAAGTCGGTATGCCTTAAGACCGTGGGACTGCTGCAATACATGCTGCAATGCGGACTGAGCATCCCCGTTGGCGAACGCTCAAAGGCGGGCATCTTCGAGCACCTGATGATCGACATCGGTGACGAACAGAGCATAGAGAACGACCTGAGCACCTACTCGAGCCACCTGCTCAACATGAAGAACATGATGAAGACGGCCAATCCCGGCACCCTGTTGCTCATTGACGAGTTTGGCACCGGCACCGAGCCACAGATAGGTGGCGCCATTGCCGAGGCGGTGCTGGAGCAGTTTTGCGACAAACAGGCATGGGGCGTCATCACCACCCACTACCAGAACCTGAAACATTACGCCGACGCTCACCCCGGTGTGGTAAACGGTGCCATGCTCTACGACCGCCACGAGATGCAGGCCTTGTTCAAGTTGGCCATTGGACAGCCGGGCAGCAGCTTTGCCATCGAGATAGCCCGCAAGACGGGCATCCCCGAAACGGTGATCAGCAAGGCCAGCGACATCGTGGGGACCGACTACATACAGAGCGACAAATACCTCCAGGACATCGTGCGCGACAAGCGCTACTGGGAGAACAAGCGGCAGACCATCCACCAGCGCGAGAAGGACATGGAGAAGACCATCGCACGCTACGAGAACGACATTCGTGAGGTGGAGCAAGAACGCAAGCTCATCATCAAGCGCGCCAAAGAGCAGGCCGACGAACTGTTCAGGCAGAGCAACAAGCGCATTGAGAACGCCATACGCGAGATACGCGAGCAACAGGCTGAGAAAGAGGCCACGCGGCGCATACGAGAAGATTTGAAGGTGTTTGAGCAAGGCATCAAGGCCGACGATTCCCAAGCGCCCAACGGCACCATGAGCGATGAGCAGTTTGCCAAGAAGGTTGAGCAGATAAGGCTTCGCAAGGAGCGCAAAGAGAAGCGCAAGGCCGAGAAAGAAAAGCAGCAACAGAAGCGACAAGAAGAGGTGCGGCAGGCTGCCGACCGCCAGCAACAGCGAAAAGCCATCGCGCCGGGCGATCGGGTACGCATTATCGGGCTCACCACCATCGGCACCGTTGAGCAGGTGGAAGGCGACAACGCCACCGTAATCTTCGGCGACATGCGCACCAAGATGCGCGCCAATAGGTTGGAACACGCCGCCGAGCAAACGGCGCAGCCTACGTTGGAAGAACGGTTGGGGGCCGTGAAGATAAGTAAAAAAACACGCGACACCATCGACGAGCACCGCAAGAACTTTCACCAAGACCTGGACGTGCGGGGCATGCGGGGCGACGAGGCCCTGAACGCCGTGCAGTATTTCATCGACGACGCCATCCTCATGGGCATGGATCGGGTGCGCATCCTCCACGGAAAGGGCAACGGCATCCTGCGTCAACTCATCCGCGACTACCTCTCGGGCATAGCCAACGTAACCGGTTACCGTGACGAGCACGTGCAGTTTGGCGGTGCGGGCATCACGGTGGTGGAACTGTAAAAAACGAAAGACTGATACTGACAATGATTGTTTGCATAGCAGAGAAACCCAGCGTGGCCAAAGACATCGCACGCATCATAGGCGCCCATAGCTCGAAAAACGGTTATATGGAGGGCAATGGCTACCAAGTGACGTGGACCTTCGGACACCTGTGTTGTCTGAAAGAGCCCAACGACTACTACGACAACTGGAAACACTGGAGTTTGGCCGCCCTGCCCATGCTGCCGCCAAGGTTTGGCATCAAGCTCATCGACGACGAGGGCATCAAACGACAGTTTGCCGTCATCGAACAACTGATGCAGCACGCCGACAGCATCATCAATTGTGGTGACGCAGGACAAGAGGGTGAGCTGATTCAGCGGTGGGTGATGCAGAAGGCGCAAGCCAAATGCCCCGTGAAGCGGTTGTGGATAAGCTCGATGACCGACGAGGCCATCCGCGAGGGATTCAACAAGCTAAAAGAGCAATCGGTATACGAACCGCTGTATCTGGCTGGGTTGTCACGTGCCATCGGCGACTGGATATTGGGCATGAACGCCACGCGCCTGTACACCCTGAAATACGGACGCAACCGACAGGTGCTGAGCATAGGGCGGGTGCAGACACCCACCTTGGCACTCATCGTAAGCAGGCAGAAAGAAATAGACAACTTCAAGCCCGAGACGTATTGGGTGCTGGCTACCATCTATCGCGACACCACGTTTACCGCCACCAAAGGGCGCTTTGACAAGAAAGAGGATGGCGAGGCTGCCTTCAAGACCATTGAGGGTGAACCGTTTACCGTGACCGACGTGCAAAAGAAAAAGGGCACGGAAGCGCCGCCGAAGCTATACGACCTCACCTCGTTGCAGGTAGACTGCAACAAGAAGTTCGGCTATTCGGCCGAGATGACGCTCAACCTGATTCAAAGTTTGTACGAGAAAAAATACACCACTTATCCGCGTGTGGACACCCAGTATCTTTCGGACGACATCTATCCCAAATGTCCGCAAACCATGAACGGACTTTATCAGACAAAGATACAAAGCAAGACGGTGTATGCCGAACTCATCAAACCATTGGGCGGAAAGCCGCTGAAGAAATCGAAAAAGGTGTTCGACTCCTCAAAAGTAACCGATCACCACGCCATCATCCCCACCGGCGTGCCGCCCACGGGACTGTCGAACATGGAAGAAAACGTGTTCGACCTCATCGCCCGACGCTTCATCGCCGTGTTCTACGACGATTGCAAATTCGCCACCACCACCGTCATGGGAAAGGTGAAGGACATCGAGTTCAAGGCGAGCGGCAAAGAGATATTGGCCCCGGGATGGAGGAACGTGTACGCCAAAAACCAGCAAGAGGACGACGATGCTGACGAGAAGGCTGTAGATGAGGAACGCACCCTGCCCACCTTTACAAAGGGCGAGAGCGGAACACACGTCCCCACCCTGACCGAGAAGCAAACCACCCCACCGAAATACTACACCGAGGCCACCCTGCTGCGTGCCATGGAGACGGCGGGAAAGTTTGTTGACGATGAGGAGCTGCGCGCCGCCTTGAAGGAAAACGGCATCGGCCGCCCCTCGTCACGCGCTAGCATCATCGAAACGTTGTTCAAGCGCCATTACATTCAGCGAGAACGCAAACGAATCGTAGCGACGCCCCTTGGAATACAACTTATTGACATCATCAAGGAAAAACTGCTGACGAGCTGCGAGCTGACGGGCATCTGGGAAAAGAAGCTGCGCGACATCGAACACCAAAAATACGATGCCGCCCAGTTTGTCAACGAACTGAAAACGCAAATCACCACCATCGTGAACGACGTGCTGCGCGACAACAGTCACCCGCAATTAGGTACATCAGACGCGCCGACGAAGTAGTCGACCCTCAAAAAGGCGACATCGCATTTTTCATATTGACCTGCGTGATGATTTGGGATTGAAAATTGAAATATACACTGTTGATTTGCAAGATTTTACTATACAAAGGTAAAAAACTTTGTAGAAACACACAAGTTTGAAAGTGATTACTTTGTTGATAACCAGATAATTATATACTTTTCAAGAGACAACTAATTAACAAAACCCTTTAGATATAAAGAGTCGTTTTTAATAGACGTTACCCTTTTCATGTCTTCTCTATGATTTCACGTTATTTATGTTTTTTTTGTAAGTAAAGTTGCGAAATTTTTACCACAATTTTCATATCTTTGCGCCGCTTTTTTTTTGTGGTCGCAACCAACTCGCAATGTTGTATGTGAATTGTTGTGGTCACTTCATTAAATAATCAAACAAAAATTAAAAGAAAACAATGATGAAAATTTACCACAAATTTCCCATGTTATTAGTTGTGTTATGTGCGCAGGTGAATATGATGATGGCTCAAGAAACTAAGCCTGTAGTTGTGCCAGCTGTTTGGGGCGCTTATGAGGGTGAGGTCACCACGGAGTTATTCGACCGTACAAACGGGAAGAAGACTCCAAGTGGCAAGAAAAAAATGGTCATAGAGATAAGCAAGGGTGAACGTTTGTTCACGGTCTTAACCTTAAAAGATGTTACGATTGGCCAATATGAGTTCGCGTCAATATCTTTCAAAGACTGCTTTCTGTTGCCTAAAAACAACAAATGGCATGTAGATGCATACAACAATCTTGATGACGAGGTGGCTACCAAGAACAAACAGCACACAGTATGGCTATCGGGCAGTATTGATGAAAAAGAGAGTTTTGTGGATAAGCACGGCAATTTGCAACTTAGCTTTTTCTTGTCTTTTAAGGAAGATTCGCATATACAATATGTATTTAAAGGAAAAAAGAAATCAGCCCTCACGGGCATCGGCCATGTAAACGCAGATAAGAAAATACAAGAGGTATTTGATTTGCAGGGGCGTCGCGTGGGCAAGATAGGCAAAGGCGTGTATATTGTTAATGGCAAGAAAGTGGTGTTTTGATGCATCGATACGCTGTACAAACGGTGATAATATCGGCGAGGGGTGGCTGCAAGTCTATCCCTCGCTTGTTTTTATGTCATGTCAACATATCATGTATTTCTTGTCATGAGCCAATGGGGTGAGGATGAGAAGACAAAAACTAAACCCCAATTTAGAGCATTACTGCTCACTTCTTTTTATGAAAAAAGGCAGTAGTAATACAAGTAAAATCGTTATTACGTAGTCGACCCTCAAAAAGGCAACATCGCATTTTTCATATTGAGCTGCGTGATGATTTGGGATTGAAAATTTAAAGATGGAGACCTTGTTGCCAAACTTGTACTTCTTGCCCTCTTTTCCCTTGCTGATGCAAAGTACGTCCGGATTGTGAAGCGAATAAATCTTATGCCCGTCCAACCGCTCGCCATTGACAAACCTCATGCAGGTATCAATCTGTTCCCGATATTCGTAGTGGAATCTACTCAACTCAATTCGTAGTTTATTCGGTGGACGCCTCGTTCATTGTCCCACAGCCATCAAATTCGTTTGAATTGAGCATGGGTGACGCTACGACGAAGACATAAAAATATATGGGCAACGAGCCTTGCGCCCGCTGCCCATATATTGTAGCATTGAATGAAGCTTACTGTTTACTTCGTGATAACCATCTTCTGGCTCACCGTCTTACCATCCACCTGCATCGAAACGATGTACACACCGTTTGGCAGTTGAGCCTTGAGGCGATTCAGGTCTTCAGGCTGGCGCACATTGGCCACCCGTTCACCCGATACGGTGTACACAACAGCCGGTCCATTCCAGGTTGCCGTCGTCACCCCTTGAATCTCGGTAGGCAAATTGCCGAATGAGGTTGCTGTGGTGTTCACCAACTTAAAGCGGTTGCTATCCACCCCCGTATGACGCATGGTGTAGGTGTATGAGGTAACATCCTCACGCAAGTCAACCAACTGACGAGTAGTGTAGTCTACCAACTTCAGATGCTCGTACTGTGGCAGGTTCTTCTTGCGAATGGTCAACGTGTACAACTCGCTGTCGCTACCCTCTACAGTAACTTGCTGCTGTGTGAGGTCGGCAGTTGCGTTCACCTGCATCTGTCCATCAACGGTTTGTACATACAGACTAGCAGGAGCATTGGTCAACAGTTTGCGACCATCCCAACCACGGTCGTAGCGGTCGGTGGTGCCTTCAGCCTCGATGAGCCAAAGCACATCGCTGCTCTTGCTGCTTTCCAAAATCATCTGTACGGCGCCAGGCTCTGTCGTTGTGACCTCAAAAGGTTTCGCCATGGCTGCCCGTTCGTTCTTCACTACGCTATTGTAAGGAACTGTCACGGTAGCCTCATTGCCCAACTTGGTCTCTTCCTTGGTGAACTTCAACAAGAAGCCCTGCATAGAAGGTATCGACTGGTAACCTATTGTTGCTGCTGCATTCTTTGGAACAGCTAAATAGCCACCTGCTGCCACATTCACATCTTGCGTTCCATTCGTCGTCTTATTTTCATACCAGTTGTTGAAACTACCCGTATGGTACACATACACCGTAGGATCAACCTCTTCGGGGAAGGAAAGCTGAGCAATATTGATGGCAGCCGTGTAAGAGTTGGCAAAGATGTTTTGTCCCAATCCCCAGTGCTTCTCGCCCACGTTGGTAGAAGTAGATCTTGTCACCTCCGCAGCCTGGCGTGTCAGCGTTAAGTTATGGTCGCACAAGTTCAACTTACCTGTCAGGGCATATACCTTCGGTGCATCTTGTGTCAGCTGATAGCCCACAAATGGCGACATCGTATTGTCCTTAGCCATCCAGCTCCACTTTTGATAATACTGCTTAGTACTGTTCTTGGCCTCGGAATAGTATTGCAGGTAAGAACCCGTGAATACAGGACTTGGTGCCATTTCCGTCACAGGAATACCAATCTGTTGCCATGTGTAAGGCTCCGACTCTAACATGCGGCCGTAGGTTGGCGAGCCTTGAAGATTGTCCTTAGTCCTTATCTTGTCGGTGCCAATCTTCTGTCCACGTCCATAGAGTTCTACCGTTGCATATACCTCAGACTTGCATTGGTCGGCATACGATACGGCAAACGAACCGCTGGCATCTGTTCCATTCTCATCGGTCTTAATCACCAACTTCTTGGCATCGCCTGCTTGGTTGTAACCTACTAACGCAGTAGAAACCACCACACTACTCTTCTTCGATACTACAAGAGCCTTGTCCGACTGGTTCTCCAGAGTTCCGATGGTCAACACCTTACCCTCTGGCAATACGCAATCGTTCTTAGCAGCGCCTTTCTGTGCAGGGTTCTTAGGATTGGCATTGTTCGATTCAGTGGCAAATACCACGTCTTCACCATCTACCGGTACCTTGATCGTCCAGTTGTTTTGATTTTCAAACTTGGTGTCCTCATTACCTACCCAAAGGTTTTTCTCCATCGGTCCCGTGCAGTCACCAACAGTGATGATTACCTTACGTTCACCACCAGAGCTGCCAGCACAAGTAGGTATCGATTCTGCAAACTTGGTACTTACGGTAAACTCATACTTTCCTGCTTTGGGGAATGTAGCGTCTATGGCGTTACCTGTACCAACCTCAACTGTCTCGCCTGTGTCAAGATTCTTGCGAGTCCATGTCACATCATACATATAAGTAGACACGGGTATCTCCAAATGGTTGGGAGCCAGTCCCTGACCATAACACTTCTCTGTCCACTCTGTTTCGACTTTAGGAATACCTACAGGAGAGATATAGACGTTCGACACTTGAGCAGGGCAGCCATTGCCTTTATTATATTCTGCGGTTACTTGATACCACCCCGCTGCAAGCCCACTGAACACATGAAGTGAAGCGTTTGCACCATTATTTTCGGTGATATCCACAGTCTTAAGAGCTTCTCCCTCAGGAGTTACCACACCATTCTGCTCGGTGGCTTTCTTAATTTCGTAGTGCAACGGATAAGTAGCTTCATATCCTTTCTTGATGCCCACACTGATAAGACCAGAGTTTGGATCTTTAAGATCACACATCGCACCTTGTACCTCGAAAGCACCGTCACCCTTGGAAGGATTGAAACGGAAAGCAAAAGTCTTGTTAGCAAAGTTGTTCACACCAAGAACTGCACCATAATGTTTAGGAACATACGCTTGCTCGATAGGAGAATACACATGGTCATCCGTCTGCGCATTGATACCAATGGCAAATTGCCAATTAGGAAGATAAGGGCTTACTTTGATCGGTGTGCCTTCCTCAAAACCTCCAGGTGAACTATGTGAAGAGCCCGGCCTATTCGATTTATAATAATCTTGTGAAAGGTGATTACAGTCTCCTAAGCCAAAGTCGAAGCTAACCGTATTGTCTCCACAACCAGCCTGCACCTTTACACCGTTCTTATAACCGCTGTCGTTGCGAGGCTGGTATTTGATAACATCGCTTTCGCCAATGGTCAAATTCATCGGTGAGGAGATTTCGCCGCATCGACTAATACGTATGACATACTCACCAACGGGCAAATCATAAATTTGGAGATAGCCATTTCGAGGCGTGGTCTTAAAATCAATAGGGAAAGACAAGGTATGCTCATATTCAACATTGCTCAAAAATGGTGTTGTCTTGAACGTGGTTGATGTAGCACCGTCCTTTCGCTCTATATGCACTCCGTATTGCATGGATTTCTTTGATACTTCTATCCATGTGCCTGAGGTGTTCCCATGAATACCAGCGATGCACCAAGGCCTTAAAGTTGAGCCACTTTTGATGTCCAAGTTTTTAGGCAGTGTCACTTCAACTTCCTTGGTTACGTTTACCACGTCGCAACCGTCGTCATAAACAAAACGGTATGTTCCAGGGCCATAATCAGTAACGTCTACGGTTCTTTCATCATCTTCAAACAAAGTTCCTCCACCCATCGGCACTTCAACTGGCAGTTCGTCCCAGTTGCCTGTCTCAGTATTCTTTTTCTGAAGTTTTGCCTTGGTTCCTTCAGGAAAATAATAATAAGTGCCACTCACCGTGGTAGAATATTTGATTTTAAATTCTTTACTGAGAACATTACAGTCCTCATCCGTATTGTAGTTGGAGATGGGAGTCAGTTTAAACGGTGCACTGAAATGGGAATCGTTTCTTCCATCACTTCCAAGGTTCATATCCTTTGCATACAAGTATTTGTCTTCTGTCATTACCCCCGTACACAAAGGTTTGTATTGCTTGATAAGCCATTTATCTTGTTGACGACTTTCCTTGTAGCTTGCCTTGAACACCAAGGTGGTGGAATAATTGTTTGACGAACTTTTCGCCTCGTCATACTCGAGATTCAAGACATCTTTAATTTGATACCACGCATCTACTCTAAGGCCACCGTTTTTCAACATTTCGACTTGCTCTGCCCTGGCTTCCTTTGTGCTGCCATGTACCGTAACAGCTACATAGTCCTGATATTTACAGTTGCCAAGATACATTCTGGAATATGGCTTCCACCATAATTTAGGCTCAGCAGCCTTTCCCATGGTAATACCTTCAACACTTACCGATGTTTGCGTACTGGGGCATACACCATCTTGCGTGTCTGCCACGGTTACCTTCACCTTATCGCCTTGAGAGAGCTTTGTAACTTTCCAAGTACGGGCGGCAATAGCATCGCTACCCGAAGTCTGGGTTGTCACCTTGCCATCCGTACCTGTGATTTCAGCCGTATAATGGAAAGGACCTAAACCATTTTTCACCGTTACCTCAACACTACCATTGTTGCTGCCATTGATAGAGCAATAGGGGTCCGATTGGGTATAGGTCATGGTTGGTGAAACATACGTTTCGTTGATTTTCTTCACCTCTACCTGCCCAGCATACTCCTGTTTCTTATCGCTGGTGGTGAGGAAGTACACGTCGTAGGTTCCCTCTGAAATATTTGGCCATGTTTTAGTCCAAGTGTTTGGGTCTGAGGTTGGCTGCAAATTGGCATCATCAAGCAATTCCGTACCATTAACCGTAATAGTATGTTCCGGATCACCTGGCTTACGAATTTGCGCAGAGCCATTAGGCATCACGCCGTTGGTGCCTGTCACACTTAGCGTGACAGAGCCTGCAGTCGCCCCACAGCCAACGTCTGTCTTAGACACTTTATAGGTGTAGCTTTGGGCAAAAGCCGCCACGCCAAAGGTGAGCATCATGACGAGCATGAGCAGGCAGCGTTGCCACAATTGAGGTCTATATGACCTCGAAGAAGTAAAATTTTTCATCGGATTTTCTTTAAATCTTTTTTCTGTTTTCAAAACATACATACAGCATGGTAGCTATCAGTCGAGCCATCCAGCATTCATGTCGAAGTCTTCGTCATTGAATGCCCCTTCCTTTGCATCAATGGGATGCATACCCCCATTGTCTTCGCCACTCACTCCCGCATTGGGACCGATTTGCAGGGGAAGCAATAAGATGCTTGGCGTTACATAACTTTTCCTCATAAAATCTATATTTAGTTTAACTTATTTCAAAAATACGACTCAAGAAATTGGAAGAGTCGTGCATAGTACGGTGGCAAAGTTATGAAGATTTGTTAAAATCCCC
This sequence comes from uncultured Prevotella sp., assembly GCA_963511375.1. Taxonomy (GTDB): domain Bacteria; phylum Bacteroidota; class Bacteroidia; order Bacteroidales; family Bacteroidaceae; genus Prevotella. Next base: position 54,291 of record CAUPIT010000001.1, read on the forward strand.
CCCCCCGAAAAGTTAATTATATGTAATTTATGCAAATACGAATAAAATAACGCATCATTCGCATGGGTGGTTTTGAGAAATGGGCGAGACAAAAAACTATCAGCAAACAGGGCAGCGAGGCAATAAAACCAATTATGCCAGCGTTGTCATATCATATATATAAATGTAGACATCGCACATGCACAATCGATATCATCTCACGTTGCTTATCCTCATCACCCTGCTGCTGGCCGGCTGTGGCGCGGAACGGAACATGAAGAAGGGCGAACAGTTTCTGGCCATTGGCGAGTATCACGACGCAGCCAACCAGTTTAAGCAGGCCTATCGCAAGACACCGCCCAAGGAAAGAGACACCCGCGGCCAGCGTGCCAGGAGGATGGCGCTGTGCTATGACCGACTGAACGCTACGCCACAGGCCATTGCCGCCTACCGCAACGTCATCAGATACCGGCAAGACGACATCATGACGCACCTGGGCTTGGCTCGCCAACTGCTCCGGCACGGCGACTACAAACAGGCGGCCAACGAATACCAACTGGTGCTTGACTCGATGCCCGACCATGAGCTGGCCCGCACAGGACTGCTCTCGGCACAGCGTGCCAGTGGATGGAAGGAGGCGGGCAGCCGGTACACGGTGAAGAAGATGAACGTGCTGAACTCGCGACGCGCCGACTATTCGCCCATGCTCCTGGGCGACGACCACGACCAACTGTATTTTACCTCAACCCGCAACGAGGCCACAGGCAACGAGCTGAGCGGCATCACGGGGTGCAAGCCTGCTGATATTTTTGTATCTGTCAAGGATGATAAAGGCAACTGGGGCAAGCCCGAACCCGTGCAGGGCGGACTGAACACCGATGCCGAGGAGGGTGCATGCGCCTTTAGTCCCGATGGACGCGAGATGTACCTCACCCAATGTGTGACCGACGCCACCAACCCCCGCTATGCCAAGATTGTGACATCCAGTAGGGCGGACGCGGCTTGGGGCAAAGCCAACAATTTGGAAATCACCCGCGACACGCTCTCAAGCTACGCCCATCCGGCCATCTCGCCCGATGGACAATGGCTCTACTTCGTCTCGGACATGCCGGGGGGAATGGGCGGAATGGACATCTGGCGCGTGCGCATCACACCGGCCGGACTGGGTGGTGTGGAGAACCTCGGGGCACCTATCAACACGCCGGGCAACGAGATGTTTCCCACCTTCCGTCCCAATGGCGACCTGTATTTCTCGAGCGATGGCCACCCAGGACTGGGCGGACTGGACATCTACATCGCCCTACCCAACGCCTCCGCCGAACAAGTGGGGCGGCAAGACTCAACGAAGCACGGAGAGGCATCGGCCTATCGCCTCTTCCATCCCAGCTATCCCCTTAACTCGCAGGGCGACGACTTCGGCATGACGTTTGAGGGGGCGTACAACCGAGGCTTCTTCTCATCCAACCGAGGCGACGCGCGGGGCTGGGATCACATCTACTGGTTTGAGAATCCGGAGATTGTACAGACCATCAAGGGATGGGTGTACGAGATGGATGGCTACGAACTGCCGGCCGCACAGGTGCGCATCGTGGGCAGCGACGGCACCAACAAGACGTTGAGCGTGACCAGCGAGGGGTCGTTTACCTACGTCATCAAGCCCGATGTTGACTATCTGCTATTGGCAACGTGTAAGGGATTTTTGAACCATACCGAAGAGTTGCGCGTGGGCAAGGTGGACGAATCGAAAGAATACACCCTACAATTCCCGCTGGCCTCCATCACCGTTCCGGTATTGATAGACAACATCTTCTACGATTTTGACAAGACCACCCTGCGTCCCGAATCAAAAAAGGCGCTCGATGAGTTGGTAAAGCTGCTCAACGAAAATGGCAACGTGACCATCGAGCTGAGCGCACACTGCGACTATAAAGGTTCGAAGGAATACAACAAGCAGTTGGCGCAGCGGCGCACCGAATCGGTGGTGCAATACCTCATTGCAGGGGGCATTGCCAAAGACCGCCTATCGCCCGTGGGCTATGGGAAGGAGAAGCCGAAGGTGGTTCGCAAGAAGCTGACCGAGCGTTACCCATGGCTGAAAGAAGATGACGTGCTGACAGAAGCGTTCATCAAGAAGTTGGACCCCGAAAAACAAGAGATATGCAACCAGCTGAACCGCCGCACAGAGTTTAAGGTGCTGCGCACCACCTACGGTCTGTTTGACGAGAAGGGCAACCTGAAAGTAAAACCCAAGCCCCAGAACCACGACAACAACAAGGGGGATGACGGAGGAATTTTTATTGAGTTTGAGTAGATTTAACTACGAATTGTATTTGAGTTGTTTCAACAACGAATTACACGAATTACACGAATTTGTTGGCTTGCGTTCCTGTACAGCAATTTCATTCGTGTAATTCGTGTAATTCGTAGTTAACAACACGATTCGTGGTTACATCAGCGGTTGGACTCCACCGCCTGATAAGCACCGAGGAAGACAAAGGTGAGAATGGTGAGATAGACCATGATGGGCGTTTGTATCCCCAGTTCTATGGAAGCTATCCAGCCATTGATGTCGCCCACGAAATTGCTGAACACCATGCGCAGCTGATTCAGTGCGTTGCTCACGAGCAGGAAGACCACGCCCAAGAGGCAACAGAAAAACACCCAAATGCGATTGAGGTTGACCAACCGCCGTGGCAGCTTCTGCATCACCTGTTGGGTAAAGCCATTGTCGGCGAGCTCGAAAGTATGTTGTGCAAAGAACTGTCTGAGCAGTTCGTCGTCCTTATTTTTCATCATAACCATTTTGTTTTAAATAAGTTGTTAGTTTTCCCTTGCCCCTGAACAAGTGCGATTTCACCGTTCCTTCCGCCAGTCCCGTGATGTCGGCAATCTTGTCGATAGGCTGTCCCTCCATGAGTTGCAGGGTCACGCAGAGCCGTTCAATGGGCGTGAGGATGTCCAAGGCATCATACAAGTCCATCTTCAGCTGACTGTCACTTACCGTAGCGTGGCGTGCGGCAACAGCTGGCGAATCCAGTCCTTCGGTCATCTTGTGCTGTCGCGTGTAGTCATAGAAAACGTTGTAAGCGATGCGGTAGAGCCAGGTAGAGAATTTCGACTGTCCCCTGTATTGCGCCAACTTGGTGTAAGCCTTGACGAAAGTATCTTGCGCCAAATCGTCACTCAGCGGTTGATCGCCTAAGGTCTGGCTCAAGAAGAAACGCCGAATGGGCGACTGATACCTCACCACCAGCTGGTCGAAGGCCCGCTTGTTGTGAGAAACAGTCACCTGTCGCACAAGGGATAAATCGTCGAGGGGTTTCACGCTATTTCAGTTCATCGTGATTTTTGCTGGACGTCTTCGCCATGACGAGCTGTCCGATGCCCAGACAGACAATCAGTCCACCAATGCCAATGAGCGTTTCTGATCCCCAGATGCCGAACATCACCATAAGTCCCACGCCGATAGCGACATGTCGGATGCCCGTCTTCCACAGATATTCCGAACTCTGTTTGTCAACTCGTAGCAACTCTTCGGGAATGGGCTGCCCATTCTCCACGGCCTTTTCGGCCAGCGCCACCTTGTCGTTATGTCGCTTGATGATATGGCGCAACACCATAATCACGATGATGACTGGCAACAGCAGGAAGAACAACACGGTGAATATCACCACGATGGCGAAGGCCTTGGCCCCGAAGGAGCCGCCAAGGTCCCTCAACCAGGAGGGAATTCCTTCGACAACAAAGTCGGAGTATGCGTCATCCCAGTAGGCGTCGTCATCATCAGCAGCATTGTACCCCGAATCTTCCGCCATCGAATCAGCGGGAGCGGATGCCACGGAGGTGGTGTCCGAATAGGCCTCAACACCCTGGTTGAGCGAGTCGACCGACGTGGTTACACCCGTTACGGGCTGATGGTGACGATGATGACCTTGAGCCGTGGCACCGTTGATGCCTATGGCCAGCAACATCAAACATGCTAAAAGATACTGTTTCATATTTTCAATTCTTATTTTTTAATTTTCTGTTTGTTGGACGCAACAGCCATGCTTTTAGTTGCAAAGAAACAAAATTTTTTCTACATTTGCACGAAACAAACAAACCAATGCATCTTCCCGAAGCATTTGAAACCTACACCCGCACCCTGATGGGGTCCAGCCTGTACGATGACCTCGTGCAAGCCTTGCAAGACGAACCCGCTGCTTGCATCCGACTGAACCGCCAGAAATGCCCATCGGCACAGGTTGCCGTACCCCATGTTCGGGTGCCTTGGTGCGACCAGGGCTATCGCTTGGCATGCCGACCCGCGTTCACCTTCGACCCACTGCTGCACGCTGGTGCCTACTATGTGCAGGAACCGTCGTCGATGTTCTTGTCGGCCGTGTTCAGGCAATATGTTCGAGAATCGGTCAAGATGCTGGATTTGTGTGCCGCTCCGGGCGGAAAGTCAACGCTGGCCCGTGCGGAATTGCCCGAGGGAAGCGTGCTGATGTGCAACGAACCAGTGAGAAACCGTGCGCAGGTGCTGGCGGAAAACGTGCAGAAATGGGGACATCCAGACGTGATTGTCACTAACAATTATCCGACTGATTACCGCAAGGCCGGCCTACGGTTTGACGTGATTCTTTGCGACGCACCATGCTCTGGCGAAGGCATGTTTCGCAAAAACAGCAACGCTATCGATGAATGGAGCGAACAAAATGTGGAGAACTGCGCTCGCCTGCAACGCAACATCGTGGCTGATGCCTGGGAATGCCTCGAGGCGGGCGGACTGATGATTTATTCTACCTGCACTTTCAACGCCAAAGAGAATGAGGAAAACGTGGCTTGGATATGTAGTGAATTGGGGGCTAAAACCCTATCTATTGACACGGAAACTCATTGGGTTATTGCTCCATCTCCATTGCTTTTAGAAACCCAGGGCAGCAGCCCCATCGGCGGTTCGCCTTATCTCGCTGAACCACTGCACGTTTACCGCTTCATTCCCGGTTATCACAATGCTCAGGGAAAGCAAATGGGCGAAGGTCTGTTTATGGCGGTGCTGCGCAAAGATGGGGAAAGAAAGCCGGACAAGTTTTTCAAAAATCAACCGAGTTTGAAAGGGGCAAAGGGCAGAGAGGCGAAAAGTGGCAGCGGCAAGGACAACAATATGGTTCGTGAATGGCTGTTGCAACCCGACTCTTTCTGCTATATATATAAAGGTGACGAGCTACTGGCCATGCGACCACCGCTGCTTGGCCTGTACGAAAAGGCTGCCAGCCAACTGCGCGTGTTGTCGGCTGGCATCTGCCTGGGTCAGCAGAAGGGCAAGAATTGGATTCCCAGCGAGTCGCTCGCCCTGTCTACCAGCCTCAACCCGGCGGCCTTTCCGAAGGTGGAACTCAGTCACGCTGAGGCCCTGAACTATCTGCGAAGTCAGGCCATCCCCCTGCCGGCAGACACCCCGCGGGGCTTCATCCTCGTGACTTATCGGGGTCTACCGCTGGGCTTCATGAAGAACATCGGCAGCCGGGCCAACAACCTCTACCCCAACGAATGGCGCATCAAGAGCCAGTACAACCCCGAGGAAGAGCCACACATCATTGACATTGAATAAAATAAACGAACTATGCAACAATATTTAGACCTGCTTCATCGCATCCTCGAAGAAGGAAAGGTGAAGACTGACCGCACCGGAACTGGCACGAAGAGTATTTTCGGCCACCAGATGAGGTTCAACCTGGAGGATGGATTCCCTGTGCTGACCACGAAAAAACTGCACCTGAAATCTATCATCTACGAACTGCTGTGGTTTCTCAAAGGAGACACCAACGTGAAATATCTGCAAGAACATGGCGTGAGCATTTGGAACGAGTGGGCGGACGAAAACGGAGACCTGGGTCCCGTGTACGGACATCAGTGGCGTTCGTGGCCCGACCATCGCGGCGGCACCATCGACCAGATACAAAACGTCATCGACCTGATTAAGCATCATCCCGACAGCCGCAGAATGCTGGTCACCGCTTGGAATCCTGCCGACATCAGTGAAATGGCGCTACCGCCCTGCCACTGTCTGTTTCAGTTTTATGTGGCCGACGGACGTTTGTCGCTACAATTGTATCAACGCAGTGCCGACACCTTCTTGGGCGTGCCTTTCAATATCGCCTCGTATGCCCTGCTGCTACAAATGATGGCGCAGGTCACAGGACTGAAAGCGGGTGATTTCATCCACACCACAGGCGACACGCACCTGTACCTGAACCACATCGAGCAGGCTAAGTTACAACTCACCCGCACGCCCCGTAAGCTGCCGCAGATGAAGTTGAATCCAGACGTGAAGAGTCTTTTCGACTTTAGATACGAAGACTTTGAACTCCTCAATTACGATCCCTGGCCCCACATCAAGGCAGAGGTGGCGGTGTGAGAGATTTAGTTGACAAGTTCACAAGTTGACGAGTTGACGAGTTGATAGTATATATAGTTGACGAGTTGACGAGTTCACGAGTTGACGAGTTCACAAGTTGATAGTTTGTCTAATCATAAAGTTCAATGTTCAAACCTCAAAGTTCAAAGTAAATAAATGTTGATCACCATCATCGCAGCCGTGGCGCGTAACCGTGCCATCGGCTATCAAAACAAATTGTTATATTGGTTGCCCAACGACCTGAAACGGTTCAAGGCACTCACCACCGGACACACCGTTATCATGGGGCGGCGCACCTTCGAGTCACTGCCTAAAGGCGCATTGCCCAACCGGCGCAACATCGTGCTGAGTCGTACGCAAACCCATTTTGAGGGTTGCGATAGCTTCGCATCGCTCGACGAAGCGCTGGCTCACTGTGCTGCCGACGAAGACATCTACATCATCGGCGGTGCCCATGTCTACCAACAAGCCATTGAGCGAGCCGACCGACTATGCCTCACTGAGGTAGACGACGTGCCAGAACACGCAGACGCGTTCTTCCCCCCTTATGACGACTGGCACGAGATATCACGCGAGGAACATGGCACCGACGAGCGCCACGCCCACCGCTACGCCTTCGTCGACTATATGAGAAACAAGTAGGGACGTGACAATTCACGCCCCTACCTGTTTTATTTTTCGTTCCCAACGGAACGTGATGAATCACGCCCGCGCCATCATCATTGACAAACGCCGCTATTCGAACGGCACGACATCAGCTGTCGCCTTGTTGCCGACGATGAGATGATTCATGTTATATCGGATAGTAACCCGCAGATTTTTCTTATCAAGCTCAAAAGCATCCATACCCTGTCCAAGCGGTATGAAGGCTGGGATATGCGCTTTGATGTAAGGAGCGGCCGCAGGATTGGCTTTGGCCTCCACCTCGCTGATGGGCAAGCGGATGCCCAAATCGTTCATGCGCCGTCCCTCTGCAATGAAAATCTCTTGGCGCATCAGGTAAATCAGCTCGAGCAGAGCGTCGTGACCTTGACACTGGTCGATCATCTCTGCCGTCACCGACGTACCTGAAACCGTGGGTACGCTCACCACTTGCGGCTTCTTACGGCTCAACACCAACCCCTCACGATAAGGTTCACCTGGCGATGCGGCTACAGTGTAGGCGGCTCCGTCGGGATATTCCTTGATGCCTCCCACGGCTCGCGTCTTGGCCCAATCTTTCACATCGTGCCGCACGGGGCGCGACTTAACCAGACCAAGCAGTTGTTTGAGTTGCGCCTTGCACTTGTCCGTTTCTTTTTTGGCCAGCAAGGCTTCGGCCATGATGAGGTAGTTCTCCTCAGCCTTGGCTATGCAGATGGGACTTTCATAGGTGGACGTGAGCTGCACATATTTGGGATTGAGAAAGTTAAGACGTGGCAATGGCTGATACAGGGCTTTCCAGATGTCATCCTGCATCGCGTTGAATACACTGTTTGATCCATCAAACTGTACCTGCCACAGCAGATTGTCGCACAGCTTCAACGCCTTGCCGCTCTCCGCCAACGCCTCGTCTACCTTGCCCAAGCGGTAATAGGTGCGCGCTTTGAGCGTGTGAACAAACGAACGAAGCGTGTCGTTCGCAGCATATTTCTCACTTTCTCCCAGCGATTGCAGTGCCAGTTGCAACAGCTCTTGCCAGGTCTTCACCGCACCCCGCTCGCTCACAGGCAGGGCCATGAAGTTCTCACCGCCGAGCAAAAAGCCGTAAGCCTTGATGGCATGAAGTTTGAACAGCTGCGCCTTCGTGACCTTCTTGTCATGCTTGCTCACCTTGTCAAAGGCGAAATCGGCCGTGGCGCGCAACTGTTGAACAGCTCGCTCCAAGCCGTTTACGTCGGGATCGTTGTACAATATTTTCGGCTCGTCAAAGAGTTTGCTCTCGCGCGTGTAGTTGTTGAAATAGTTATCAGAGATGATTTCGGTCTGCAAGCAGAAGTCACCAACCGTGAGGGCCAATGTCTTCTCGGCTCCGTTCACCCAGGTGTCCATGGCGTTGCCTCCCTGGAGATAACCGTCCTCGGTGACGTTAGGATTCTCGATGTCGCCGGGGGCCACTAAGTTACATGAAGCCAACAGCAACGTTCCCCCGATGATGAGGGTATATGATAGGTTTGATTGCATGATTTTACAAATTGAATTTCAGTGAAAAAACATATTGTCTGGGTAACGAATAGGTGGCATAATTCAGTCCTCCCGATGCCACAGCCCCTTGCGAGTGCGCGCCCGAGATGACCGCTTCGGGGTCTACGGATGCCGCAGTGAAGTTCAACGGATTGTTGACGCTCATGCTGAACAGCACGCTCTTGACCACCGGCTTTGAGCCTTTGAGGTGGTAAAGATAGCTCAAGCCAACGTTTCGCACCTTGAAGAAGTCGGCCTTCTCCACGAAATAGTTGGTAAAGTCGAGCCATGCGTCCTTCTGCTTCCTGCCCATGAGTGCCGTCTGGGGTACCACATCGTCTTTCAATCCCTTTTGAAAACGGAACTGACGGTCGAACGAGTGAACGTAACTACCTGTCTGATAGTCACCGCTCATCCACAGACTACAGTTTTTATAATGAACATCCATCGACACGTTGCCATAGCATTTGGGGATAGTAGAACCCAAATCTTGCATGCGCAGCACCTCCTTGAGGGTGCCGTCGGCATTGAGAACGGCCTTGTTGCCGCGCAAGAAGCCCACGGGCTTGCCCTCCTCCACTGCTGTCTGAATGGTTTCGGGACCGAACCCGCCAATGCTGAACGGCACCGTTCCGCCCGCGCTCAGCACACGGTTGCGGTTGGTGTTGACGGCCGTGTGCAGGGTGGCCTGCCAATCCTTGGTACGCACAACGTTGAGGGCAAGCGCCATCTCAACGCCCAGGTTACTGATTTCGCCAATGTTGGCCAAGTAACTGGCCGCGCGTCCGGCCGATGGTAAGGTGGGAACCGTGAACAACGCACCCTTGGTAACGGAGTGATAGTAAGTGAATGAGAGCGTGGCGATATCGTGCAGGAAGGATGACTCGAAACCCACCTCGAACGAATGTTTCTTCTCGGGTCCCAAGTCGGGGTTGCCAAACTGCCCGAACGTGCCAGCCTGCTTGCCTTGATAGCCTGTCACGGAGATGGTGCGCTGATAGGCGAATGGTGGCGGATAGCTGCCCGCGACACCATAGTTGCAGAACACGCGCAACATGGACAGCATGCCACTGCTGACCCATGGGGCGAGGAAAGGCTCGTCACTCATCACGTAGGATAAGCCGAGCTTGGGATAAAACTGCCACTTCACATTGTCACCAAATGCGGTGTTGTAGTCCACGCGCGCACCTAAATCAACGTAATATTTATTGAACAGCCCAATGTTGTCCTGCGCGTAAAAGCCATAACTGTGCAGGAAGTTGAGCCACTCATCAGCCTGAACGGTTCCGGCTCCGCTCATCACCTTGGCCCCATCGCGCACGTTGGTACCGCGATAGATGGCCTGGCGGTCATGCGTGTTGAAATATTGGAAGCCGGCAGTAAGCACGTTGCTCAACCGATTGGCATGGTAAAACTTGTACTGTCCGTTGATGTCGGCGGTGAGTCCGAAGTAATTGCGGTCGAAATTGTTGACACGACCGGCATCCGTCGTACCCACATGCTTCTCACCAATATGAATGAGATACTCGTTGGTCACGATTTCCTTGTTGTTGTTAGCCCGATAGTCAATTCCAAAAACGCCTTTAACGGTGAGTTGGGGCAATGGCTTGTAGAGCAAGGTGTGCGATGTTTGGAAATGTTTGGTAGACTCGCGATAGTGCTGCAGAGCCTCGGCTTTGTCCACAAAGGCACGCATCTTCTCAAACGTTTCACCATCGGCAGCATCGATGTCGGCAGGATATCTCTGCTCATGGCCTTTGGCATCGGTAAACTTGAAGCGGCTGGAAGCACTGCCCTCCGTGAACCATAGTCCCGTATAGAAACCCTGATTGCCATTGCGACTGCGGTTATAATCATCGGCCACAAAGCCGAATGAGTTCTGATACTCCAGTTGGGTGGTGAGCTGAGCGCGCGAACCAAAACGCAGGTCGTACCGCTTATGGGCATTGTTGTTATGTATCACCACACCCGTGTTTTCCATCATGTTGGCGCCCAGGCTATACCCATACTTGCTGTTTCCGCCGGCAAGCGACAGCCGGTAACGCTGTTCGAAACCCGTTTGGTTGAGCAAATCGGCCGTGCGACGGAAGTGATAAAACTGCGTGGTGGCCCTGTCCCATCCCATGTCCACTGACGCGGAAGCATGAAAACCATCCGAGCTTCCCTTCTTCGTGAAGATTTGTATCACGCCGTTGGCCGCATCAGAACCATAGAGCGTGGTGGCCGCTCCACCGCTCACATATTCTATATGGTCGATGTTCTCCATGGAAATATCGCTCAGCGCACTCGATGCCGCCATCTCACCCATGGGCATGTCGCCAATGGTGTAAGGCTGGGCACCATAACCTTTCTTGGAATAATTGAGAATGGCACCGGTATTGAGGTTGTCGGTGCGAACGCCATCAATGTAGATAATGGGAGTAGAATTTGAAAATGCCGAGGACAATCCTCGGGCTTTGATGACAGAGGTGCTGCCGGGCTGCGCCCCTGAGAGCGAAAACTGAACCCCGGGGATAGCGTTGCGCAGCATTTCGTCCATGCGCCCCACGGTCAACTTCTGCAAGTCTTTACCTGAAATTTTGGTGACGTTCGAAGACAACCTTCGCCGTTCAATCGCTCCGCCCTGCCCCGTCACCACAACTTCGTCAAGGCTGATGGGCGAGTTGAACCTCATCGTGTCTACCATCTCTGCATGCACATTGGCATGATTGTCATCCGTCACCATCATCGCCCTTGTGCCAGGATTTGCAAATGCGGGCAGGTAGGCCAATGATTGAAAAGCAACCAATGATGTTATCTTCAACAAATTGGCTTCTCTTTTTAAATGAATCATTATGTGTAAAATCTTTTACATTAAAAACTAACGGCTGCAAAGGTAAAAATATCCTTTAAATCTATCAAAAACTAAAGAGAAATAATATGACAGAAAGAGATTTTTATAAAAAAAGTGAATAACCTTTTGTTAGTATACAAAAAAAATATACTTTTGCAATGTCGTCGTTCTCAACGATGCGGCAAACAGGGTATAGCCTAGATGGTTTAGAGCGCTGCAGTCACATTGCAGAGGTCATCGGTTCGAGCCCGATTATCCCTACCAACCCAAAAAAGGTTCAAGAAAACAAATTTCTGTTTTTCTTGAACCTTTTTTATTTTTTCCAGTTGGCTGGCTGCCTCTTTCTTTCGACATCCTTTGATGAATGTCGTTCGGCGGAGCATGATGAATCACGCCCCTACCATATTCATTTCACCATTCTTTTTTATAAGCTCTAATGCGGAAAGTGTATTACAGCTTAATGCTCTTTTTCTTAGCTTTGCTTTCGTTATTCATTCTGTCAAGCGCAGTAACCACGTATCGATATTTGGTTTTTCCATCGACATAAGGCAGCTTATACATCGTTTCCGACGTGATGGCGACAATCTTGGAGGGATTGTCCAAGTTGACGCGTTCTCCCTTGTTGAAACGGTAAACCACATACTTTGTTGCTACGTCATCCCAATCTTTACCACGAGGTTCTGTCCAAAACAGGATATAGCCGTCGCTTGTCCATACGGGTTTTACCTTTCGAGGTTTCTTTGGGCGCTTGCCATCAATAAACGGCATCTCGGGTTGCAAGGCCGGGTACTTCCAATAATAGTTGCGAAGAGCCGTTCCGTAGTTACCTACATTATCCACCACAGCCTTGGCATACCACAAAACAGTTCCCTTCACATTCGACATCTGATCGTGCAGACGGAATTTTGCCGGTAGTTGATTGCTATTCGGGTTTTGTAGATCGGCATACTTCGCTGTACGATCCACACTCTCGCCAATGTATAAAGGTCGGTTACCAGCATAACGGTTCCACCACCTGATGAGCGTGTCATAATCGGCCGTTGGGTGACCGATTTGCCAATATAACTGCGGAACGCAATAATCTACCCAACCCTTGTTCACCCACAACAAGACATCGGCATAAAGATCATCATAATTCTGTAGTCCTCGAGTGTTGCTGCCAAGTGTTGGATCATTCTTCTTGTTGCGGTAAATACCAAAGGGCGAAACGCCAAATTTCACCCAAGGCTTACGCTGATGTATCTTTTCTCCCAACTCTTTGATGAACAAGTTGACATTGTAGCGACGCCAGTCATTGACGTTCTTCAATCCATTGTTATAGAGTTGGAATTCGCGACCGTCGGGAATGACTTCACCAGGAGCTGGATAAGGATAGAAATAATCGTCAATGTGCAAACCATCCACATCATAGCGGCGCACAATATCGTCTACCACCTTATAAATATATTCCCTGTTGGCTGGGTCGCCCGGGTTGAGAATAAACTGTCCGGCATACGAAAATACCTTGCCAGGTTGCTTGATGGCAATATGATTGCCGGCCAGAGCGGAAGTACTCTTGGTTTTGGCACGATAAGGATTAATCCATGCATGCAATTCCATCCCGCGCTGATGACACTGCTCTATCATCCATTGAAGAGGGTCCCAAAAAGGGTATGGCGCTTGTCCTTGCACGCCTGTCAAGAAGCGACTCCATGGCTCATAACTACTTTGATAGAGCGCATCGCACTCGGCCCTGACTTGGAAGATGATGGCATTGACACCATCCTTCTGCAATTCATCTAATTGATAACGCAACGTGCGCTGCATGTTGGCCATTCCCATTCCTTCAAACTGGCCATTTACACACTGTATCCATGCACCTCGAAACTCACGTTTTTTCAGATTATCGGCCTTACTTGCCAACAAGTTACTACATACCACGAATAAGAGCAACAGTCTTATCTTGGTTAAGAATTTATTCATATCTACTTTCTTTTTGTGCAAAGATAGTGCAAGCCGAACACAAAGAAAGCTTGTTTGCTTTGTTGAGGCGAAGCCTATCTTCTGCAAAGATAGCGGTTGTTGGCTAAACTGCCAAATATATTTTTACGGAAGGAACCTCCAAAACACGGATCTTTCATTAAAGAGCAGTTCATCGCAAAGGGAGAGGTTGTGAGCTGTGGCATTGGAAGGAACAAATACGAAAGTAAGAGATAAAACTCCTGTGAAAAGTGTTTATCTCTTACTTGATGATAGATGATATTTATATTCCTTACTTAATAGCGTCGTATGCCTGAATGGATTGAGTAAATCTGTTCATTACTTCTTCTGCCGTATAAAGTCCATCGGCATTTGCTTTCAAGCCTTTCAGTTGCAAACTGTATACCTCTGGAGGATTTTGTAAGTTTAGCATGGAGAGTCCTCGCAACTGCTGTGGATTTTGGTATACAATATTGATAGCAATAAATTCTTTTCCTGTCTTGTCAACCCATTTCTCAAAAACTAATTTGCTACCAATGGGAGTTTTCTTTTCAATGGCATTTGGCAATTCGTAGTTGTCAATGCCCAATGCAGCACTTACACTGGCAATGTTCGAATCGTGTCCGCACAGGAATGTAAACTTACGGAATTTGGCACGTAGTTCGTCATTCATATAGACCAATAAGGGATGAGCTACATTTGCTGCAACGATAGGAGCGGTGAATAATACGTCTCCATACACATCCTTAATCTTGGCAATCTTGGTCCAATCATCTAAGGTTAGCTTTTGTCCAAAGGCTGCCTTTAGCTCATCGGGCTCTTCATAATATTGCAGGATAAGTGCATCTGATGCAGAGTTTGCTAATTTCAGCGATCCGCTCATGCGTGGCTCATCGTAAAGTTTGAATATAATTTGCGTATCGTCGTCCTTGAATCCTTTTGTTTCCCCATTTTTGAATGCGGGCGAATTTTTCAGTTCCAACACTTTTGCGGTGATATCGTAGCTCTCTTTCAGCTGTTGGTTTATGCCTTTAATTCCGTTTTTGCCACCCATTGCCTCAATTTGCTTCATCGCTTCTGCACAAAAGGCATCGCTTACCTTCGTCAGTTGTGGACAGAAGACAGGATCCATTTTGCTGGCATCAAACCGATGATTGATTTGGATGTTGGCAATAGGCATAAAGCCCGATGAGAAATACTGTGCGGTAGCAATGGTTCGTTGCATGCTATTGGCATAAAAGTTCACTTCGTCAGTGGTAGGAACGGCATTCTCTTTGAACAAACCTTCACTCACGAGCCATTTACGAAAATATTGCCCCATCATTGTTTCGAGTGCTCCACCACGCAGCGTAAGTTCGCTTGGTGCAGAACTCCAATCGGTCCATTGGTGTGAGGTAAGTCGGCTAAGCGTACTTCCATTGGTAGAAAGCGGCGAACGGATATTGTGCCGGCTCAAGATGACAACTTCTTGCAGTTTGTAATGTTCCTTAAACTCGTTACTTCTTTGCAGCTGTGCCATGATGACAGAAGGCAGCATGATCAGCAGCATGATAAATGTTGTAATTTTAATTGACTTCATAATAGATATTGGTATTTAGAACAATGAATGATTATAAGTATATTAGAATTTAAACTGCAAACGAGTTTCGATAATTCCCAACTCGTTGTTTTTGGTTTCTGCACAATTTTTTGTTTTGGTATACGATGCTCGCAAACGCCAAATCATGTTCTTATTGATGTAATAGTTGAATGTGGCTGACCAATCGTTTGAACGTCCACCAAAGATGCCAGCCTTACTATCAGATAAGTCGGTATAGTCATACGCCAAGACCACTTCCGCAGAACCTGCATCAGGAGTGTCAATACCGCCTGAGAAACTTGTGTACTTGTAGTCGTTACCTTTGATGATGCCACGCAAAGAACAATAAGCACCCGAAGCGTGATAAGTATCCAGACTGTTAGAACGAGTTGCTGCAGCATAATAATATTGTGTTTCTATGCCAAGTCTACCGTATGCGGCAACTAATTCAGGGGTGAACTTAAAAAGTGCTTTGGCATCGGTAACGGTTGCTTTTAATGCTGTTACTTTAGCCACGCGTGTAGGCCATGCCGTAGAAAATACATACGATTTGTGGTTTAGTTTCTCGTCTGCATTGTATCGTGGACTAAGATATGCGCCCGAAACGCCTACTTGCAATATCTTTCCCGTTTGCGTATATGGACGATATACCAAGCGCGACATAACCCCAATGGCAGAGTTACCAATTTTGTCAGAAGAGAGTTTCATCGCTTCAGATTCGGTAAACACACTTGCAGTACCCAAGAATTGATTGCCATTGTGCACATACATTAAGCCTATCATACGAGGATTGTTAAATACTTCGTTGCTACGTGGCTCTTCCATGGATATTTTGTAGGACGAGCTGGTAGAATATTGTGCACCAAACTGGTGGATATAATAACCTGCACGCAAAGAGTTTTTGGTGTCAAAATGATGTTCAATAAAAACATCTTTCATGCCCACTTTTCCATACGCATATCCCACATCTAACTTTGCAGACCACTTTCCCGTCTTTGCCGAGAAGCCTACACGGGCATCGGGGATTGCCATTCCGCTGTTAAAAAGCTCTTTGTCAGTGTTAGCTTTATACATCGCACCGTCGAAAAGAATACGTCCAGAGGGCTTGATGACTAACTTATCGTTATTTTGTGCTTGTGCATTGGCTGCCATGAGCAAGCCTAATGCAAGAGTTGCGATATATTTCATATTGCGTTGTTTTGTTTTATGATGCTCGTATCTAGTGCGTATCAATTGGCGTTGCGTGTACTCTTGGCTACTTTGCCTGCCTTGTTTAATTTCTCAAATTCTGCCTTTGCTTTATCCAGTTGTTTCATAAAATTCTTATTGGCATGTAGACGAGCTACCACCGCACTTGAAACCAAGCGTGCAGCATCAACATCGCTTTGGAAATGATAACCGCAAATCACACGGCTCTGTCCCATTTCGTAACCTCGTTTTAATATCTCATTCTGTCTATCAACGTTTATTTCGGCTAAAACTAATGCCGTTGCCCAGCCAATAGCTGTATGTCCTGATGGATATGAGCCATTAGTAGACAATTCTTCTTGTTGCTCGGGGTTGCAGGTCATCTCCTTATAAAAGGCAAATGGGCGTACACGCATATAGTGATTTTTAGCTGCACGCGTCGCTAAGTCGCCTGCGTCTTCGCGCATCCCTACAACTAACTTATAAATTTCTGGAGTGTTTTCTTTTGAAATAGCAATACCAAAAGCTTCAGAAAAGGCATTAGGAACGCCATCGCCTCCCACACGTGCATCGGCAACAGCTTGATCGCCACGCGGAGTGTTGCGTTGCAATTTTCCCCATTGGTATTGTGCTTCGTCATTCATCCACAATATAGAACCTGGCTGTGGAGGAGCAGGAAGCAGGTCAAGACTATTGGCTACATCACCTTCTTGGAGAAAATACACCTCTGGATGAGTGCGTACGTCTTTTATCTTCTGTTGTGCAAAAGAAGATGTGGCAAACACTGTTAATAACGCTACGTAAATAACTTTTTTACAATTCATAATTTTTTAGGTTTTTGTTCAGATTTATTTAGTTAAAAATTCTGACGCAAAAGTATGTAAAAAAGTAAATGAAAAAAAGTTGCACTCAGTGATTTTGTCGAATCAGCCGAATGCAACATTTTGCAAGGGATTGTTATATAGTGACTTATATAAAAGTGCAGAAAAGTCTAATTTGTTATGCCAATGCTAAAATATAGCTTGCCAAACTTGATGGATGTCGCTCGGCATATTGTAAAATTTCCTTTTCATGAGTTTTTATTTTGCTATTAACAAGCCTACTAACCACTGGATTTAGATTTCCTACCACCTGAAGCATACCCGGTATGAGCAATCGTTTCACCTTGGCATGAGCCATGAGAATGGCTAACACGCGTGCCTGCTGATTATCGTAACTCACAAACTGTAAAATTTCGTTGAGTAGCCTTGCGTCGGTTTTACTCATTTGGTCATACAACATTTCTATCAGCTGTGCTATTCGCTTGGTTTGGGAAGTGGTGCTGTCGGCAATTTTTATTTCTAATTTTCGGTCAAACAGTTTGTTGACCCGTTCCTCATTCTCCTTTATCACCTGTTGTCTTTTTATCTCATATTCTTGCATATTTTCTTTCAGTTCGCGCAGGCAATGCAACTGTCGCACACGAGCATCTAAATGATCCATTCTGCGCAACAGGGTTAAGCGGTCTTTGCTTTCCATTTGTTGCAATTCTCTTTGCAGTTGCTCGGTTAATGTTTTCACCACACTGTCTTTGTCTTCTATCATGCGCAGCCAATGTAGCTGTCGGTTAACGAGAGTGGTTAATACTTCAAGAGCTTCGCCAGTAAATGTTTTCTGATAAGCACTTTCTATGTCATGCCACAATCCTTCCAATTCGGTGAGTTGCATGATAGCCATTTCCTTGCGATAAGTGGCAATCATGTCTGGTAGATTTTCGTTAATACCGGGCAAGAGTAGGGTTCCCGCTATCTGCCCTGTATACGTATCAAGTTGACTAATCATGTCCTTAATCGTCACCAGCCACTGATTATTGATAATGGCTTGTGAACGAATACGCTCTATCGAACCTGATTCAAAGGCGTCGTTAGTGTCTTGTGCCAACTGTTTGCTATGATACAAGTCCAATTCAAGAATCTCTTGACGCTGTGTGTCAACAAATTTCATCAGTGGCAACACCATATTTCTATTCTTTTGCATGATCAGTTTAGAGATAGCAGCCAGTTGGGCATTGGTATTTTTCCACGACTCTTTTCCATACGGACTAATGTTTTCCAAATCGCTTTTCAGCTGTTTTATCTCCTCATCATTGTAATTGGGCAACAACTCATAAATAGAAAACAGGTCGGTAATGCGTGTGTTCAAATCGGCTTTTCGGGCAAGAATCTGTCTGATACTGAGGTGGCGATTCACTTTTAATCCTGCCCATATCAGCAGTAATATGAGTACCAGGACAGTAAACGATATAAATAAGGCACGGCGAGAGATAATGCCACGCTCTATCTCGATCCATTTTGTTTGGTTTTCGTGTAACGCTTTAAAATGTAAAATTCCTAAGTTGCAACCTAAGTACACATGCTCATGATCTATAAACGAGGCTTTGGGGTGGAAACAGATGTCACGGAAAAACTCCCCACTTTTAACCAAACGGCCATTTTGCAACGTGTAGCGTTGCACCCCAAAATCCTTCAACGCATATACTGTTGTGTCGTTAGCCATTAGTATCTTGCTAATGCCCGAAGCGTCTAAACTATCCTTAGAGCCTTCTAAAAACAGCTTGTTTCCAGCCAAAACAATCATGGACGGTGGAAACTTATCGCTCATTACCACCTCGCGCATACCATTTACCACTGGTATTTTAGTCATGGGCTCGTACATTCCGTTTTTCCCTACGATGATGCCATGGTTTAAAGTTGCCATGTACATCATGTGACTGCCATTGGGTTGGTAAAACGAGGAAATATACTTGTCGTTGAAACCTGCAATCGTATCGGGCTGAAAAGTCGCTTTGTTAAAACGCAGGAGACCGTCTTGAATGCCCACGAGAAGCGATGTCTTATTATCATAGGCTTCTACTGCCATTGCTGTAATTTTGTCTTTTGAACTGTATCTGTCGGCAATTTGAAAATTAAGGTAATTGCGCCAAAGCTGTTTGGTTAGCAAAATGCGTTTTACTTTTCGCTGACTGGTGACATAATAAAGTACATTATCTTTTACCACCATATCTATAATAGGCTCTTCGCTGATAAAATCGTACACCTTTTCAGCCACTTGTTCGCCTTTCTTCTGAACAAAAATCTCGTTTTGCGCATTTACATACCATATACAGTCGTTGTCAAGACTTGCTGCCACGATGGGAATATTGCTGCTGAACAAATATAGATGAATGGGTATTCGCCACAGCGCATTGTCCGTAACCAGCAGCATCGCACTTCTTTCCTTGTCCATGCTTGCCACATTACTACTGTTGATAGGAATTTTGCGGCGTAAAGGTATGCTCTTAAATGTTTTTAGATTCATGGAAAGATGTGCCTCGTTCACAGAAAAAAAGCAAAACATCCCTTCGGAAACGTAAAACGAAGAGGCGGTAAAATGTAGCGGATATGTTTGTTGGCAGCCATCCTTAAAAACTTCAAACCGATTGCCTGATAGCACATAGAGTTTTCCTTGGACAACGGCAATGTCGTCTATTTTCTTGCCTTCGTGCGTCTTGGTTATCTTATGTGAAGGCAAGTGGATGTGCAGCAACCCATTATCTGTTGCTGCCACGAGGTTGTTACTATTTATTTGTACTATTTTCCTCACCACGCAAGCTTGTCCCTCCATGTGTGGTGAGGTGGCTTTCGAGGGATAGATAAGCCTTAAATGAGTAGCAGTGTCCTTATCCAAGACAAAGAGTCCCTGCGATGTGCAAACCCACATTTCCCCATTTATCGATAGCGCATCGTATGCCGAATAGCTATTTTGTTTTACGGCGATAGGATAAGTTTGCTGTAGTCTAAATGTCGTACCATCGAAATCATAACGCTGTATGCCGCCATTGCGAACCCCAATCCAATAATTCTTATCGGTATGCCGAACAAAATAAATTCTATCTGCTGCCACATGAAACGATTTCCATCCACTATCTGTGAGTTGGCACACCTTGCCATATTCTGTACCAATCCAAAACAACGAATCGTTATCCGAAGAGATAGACGCTAATTGTTCGTTAGAATAATATTCCGATTCGTTGAAGGTACAATTTGTATCTTTGTCGTTACAGCCCGTCACCATTATACCGACTGCTAACAAAACAATGAGGTAATGCCACCGATTCATACTGTTCAAAAAATAGGGGTTAGACTGCTATATTGAAAAACAACAATCTTATTTTTTTTAATAATTTGCAAAGTTACTTATTTTTTGTGACTATTCGGTAATACTTACAGGGGCTACTCAAAAAAAACACGTCCTCTTTCATGTTTAAGGATAAATGTTGTTGAAACAAAAAATAGTTTGGTTTTTACAACTAACAATCTTTCTAAAATGAAAGAGCCGCATCCTCACAAGGTTCTGTCATTTAACAAAGTTACATTTCGTTATTTTGATCAAATGGAATGTTCTTCTGTGAAACGTCTTCTGTCACAACGTTTTTTTAACACAAATGCCGGACGTTTTTTCAACCAACTTGCCCGCATATTGTAAATATGCCAATAATGAAAATATATTGTCATCTATTTGATTACTATAGCTTTATATCATTTTTAAATCTAAACCCAAATCAAAAAGCAAAGTGTTTGAAGCAAAAAATCTATTTTTTTGTGCATAAAAGACCTTCTATATGATGCAGTTTGGGCGGCTAAGGCATGCAAATTAGATGGTAAAAGCATGCTAATAGCTGGTTTGTTCCAAGCGAATTGGCTACCAAATGATAAGTTTAAGGCTTTGAACCCCTCAAAAAACTCTCAATTTCGTCTATTTTCCGATTTTTTTTTGTCAAAGAAAACGAGCCATTTTAACAAACAAAAGGTTTATTAACAAAACAAAAAGGTATCAAATGTAAGAGCCATGGTACCCCCAGCAATTTTATCTGATGGCCGCAGCATATTTGCCTAATAATGATTATCTTTGCAGAAAGAACGTAAGAATATGGAAATTAAGAAGGCCGAATTCCTCATATCATCGCCAACCATAGACAAGTGTCCCAAAGACAATCGGATAGAATATGCATTCATCGGACGCTCGAATGTAGGAAAATCCAGTCTTATCAACATGCTTTGCAACCACAAAGGACTGTCCAAGACATCATCCACACCGGGCAAGACCCTTCTCATCAATCACTTCTTGATCAACGATGAGTGGTACTTGGTTGACCTGCCGGGCTACGGATTTGCCAAGAGATCCAAGAAAGTGCAGGCGGATATTGAGAAAATGATCAACACCTACATTCTGCAACGAGAGCAGTTGGTCAACTTGTTCGTGCTGATTGACGTGCGTCACGAGCAACAAAAAATAGACCGTGCGTTCATCGATTGGTTAGGAGAAAACGAGATACCCTTCACCATTGTGTTCACCAAAGCTGACAAACTGGGCACGGTGAAGGCGAAAGCCAATGCAGCCCAGTGGATGGAACAACTAAAAGATGCATGGGAAGAACTGCCACCTTATTTTATTACGAGCTCGGAAAAACGAACAGGCCGCGAAGAGTTGTTGGCTTATATCGATGAAATAAACCAATCACTGTTGTAAACATGGCTGGACCAATACCTTATTTAGACGTTCAGAATCTAACGAAATCTTTCGGCGACCTTGTTTTGTTTAACAACATCTCCTTCTCCGTTGCCGAAGGTCAGCGCATCGGTCTCATCGCCCAGAATGGCACCGGCAAGTCTACCCTGCTGTCGGTTCTTACCGGTAAGGAAGGCAAGGATGGCGGCGAGATTATCATGAAGAAAGATCTCAAGATTGGCTATCTTGAACAGAAGACCCGGTTTGATGATAACGAATCGGTGTTAGACGCTTGCTTTAATCATCAAGGCGATCCGCAGAAAGTGTTAAAGGCCAAGCAAATACTAACGATGTTGCACATTGATGATCTTGACCAACCCATGGGACAACTGAGTGGTGGACAGCAAAAGCGGGTAGCTTTGGCGAACGTTCTGATTACCGAACCCGAACTGTTCATCCTCGATGAGCCGACCAACCATTTGGATTTGGAAATGGTAGAGTGGCTCGAAAGCTATCTGTCGCGGGGCAACAAAACGCTGCTGATGGTGACGCACGACCGCTTTTTCTTGGACCGCGTGTGCAATTCGATTCTTGAATTAGACGGTCAAAGCATCTACGCATACCGCGGTAATTACAGTTATTATCTGGAAAAACGCCAAGAACGCATCGAAAACAAACGGGCGGAGGTGGCGCGTGCCAACAACTTGTATCGCACCGAGCTGGAATGGATGCGGCGCATGCCACAGGCTCGCGGACACAAGGCGCGCTATCGTGAGGAGGCTTTCTACGAACTGCAACAGGTAGCCAAACAGAAGGTTGAGGAAAGACAAATCAGACTGAAATCGAGCAACGTGTATATCGGTTCCAAGATTTTTGAGTGTCAATATGTATCGAAGGCTTGGGGCGACAAAGTGATACTGAAAGACTTTTATTACAACTTTGCCAGATTTGAGAAATTAGGCATCATCGGCAACAACGGAACCGGGAAGTCAACGTTCATCAAGCTGTTAATGGGGCTCGTTGAACCCGACAACGGGAAGTTCGACATTGGTGAAACCGTTCGCTTTGGCTACTTCTCGCAAGAAGGATTACAGTTTGACGAACAGCAAAAAGTGATTGACGTGGTCAGTGACGTTGCCGAGAACATCAATCTGGGTGGCGGCAAAAGCATGACGGCCTCGCAGCTGCTGCAACACTTCTTGTTCACGCCCGAGCAGCAACACAACTTTGTTTACAAACTCAGTGGCGGCGAGTTGCGCAAGTTATACCTTTGCACGGTGTTGATGAAAAATCCCAATTTCCTGGTGCTTGATGAGCCTACGAACGATTTGGACATTCAAACATTGCAGGTGCTGGAAAACTATTTGCAAGACTTTCCGGGGTGCGTCATTGTCATCAGTCACGACAGGTATTTCATGGACAAGGTAGTTGACCACATCTTAGTGTTCAAGGGTGAGGGCGAAATTCAAGACTTCCCTGGCAATTACACACAATTCAGAGAGTGGAACAGCCTGAAACCCATCGAGCAGAAGCCTGAGGAAAAGAAGGAGAAGCCCGCCGCAAAAGACTACAGAAACAACGAGAAGAAAAAACTCTCTTATAAAGAAAAACGAGAGTTTGAAGCTTTGGATGAGGACATTACAAAGCTGGAGCAACAGATTAAGGATTTGGAAGAAGAGATATGCAGCGGAGAATTGACCGTTGAAGACCTCACGACCAAGAGTATGCTGCTGCCCACCTTAAAAGAAGAGCTGGATGAAAAAAGCATGAGATGGCTCGAATTATCCGAACTGTCCTAAAGGAATGCCTCGACACTCCTGCCCTACTCTACAGACTTTTGTCACTTTTTCACGAAAAGATTGTAAAACATCGATAACCAACCACGTCTTTTTCTGGTTGGATGACGCGACACCCTACGAGCTGCAAGCCTAAAAACTTTTTTTGCCTAGGGTAACACCCTGGGATTGAATGCGTTGAAAAAGCGATGACCTACGGGGGTAAAAGCAATCGAAAAACAATGATAACCGATTGCTTTTACCCCCGTAGAGCATACATATTATCACACGTTTACTTAGGGCGTTGCCTTGGGCTAAAAGTTTTTGGGCTTGCAGCCCGTTTCGTTCCCCAATCTTTTCCACAAAATGTGGTATGATAGATAAACCTTGAGTTCGGGATTATTTTTTTTATTTATTTTTGCTTGTTTTAAAACTTTTTTTTTCTAACTTAGCACCCAGAATCATTAACCAACTAAAAATCTTATGAAAAAAGGAAAGCAAAAACTACTTTATGCAGCACCTCTGTTAGTGGGTCTGCTCCTAACGAGCGAGAATGCGTTAGCCATCCCTGCAGAATCGCTTGCAGCAAAGCAATCCACCATGCAGCAAACCAACCAGGTGAGTGGTATTGTGACAGATAAAAACGGTGAGCCGCTGATAGGAGTAAGCGTATTAGAGAAAGGCAACGAACGCAATGGCGTGATTTCCAACGCTGAAGGAAGATTCACGCTCAACGCGCCGGCTAATGCTGTGCTGCTTGTATCTTACATCGGCTACAAGCCAGTGGAGGTTTCTGTAAACGGACAGATTAGCCTGAAGATAACATTGCAGGAGAATTCAGAAGCCCTGAATGAGATTGTCGTAATCGGATATGGTACTGTCCGCAAGGCCGACCTGACAGGCTCTGTGTCTGTGATGAGCAGCAAGGCCTTCAGAGACCAGCCAATCACACAGGTATCTGACGCTTTGCAAGGCCGCATGTCGGGTGTAAACGTCATTAGCGACGGAATACCAGGCGGTGCGGTAAAGATACGTGTACGAGGAACAAACTCAATAAACAAGAGCAATGAGCCTCTCTATGTAGTAGACGGAATGGTAAGAGAATCAGGGCTTGAAGGTATCAACCCCGAAGACATAAAGAGCATGCAGGTGCTCAAAGATGCATCGTCAACGGCAATCTACGGATCACGCGGAGCAAATGGTGTCGTCATCATTACGACGAAAGGTGGCGTGAAAGGCCAGAGCAGCATTACATTTGACGCTGCTGTAGGCGTGTCCAACGCCACACGTCTGCCGAAAATGATGGACACAAAGAGCTATGCCCAGGCACTCATTGACTATGCCGGAATCAACGAAAACGATATGAAGCCATACTTAGACGGAACCAAACCAGGCATCGACTGGGTTGACACCATGTTCCGCACTGCCCTCACACAGAACTATAAACTTGTGTTCTCAAAAGGTGCCGAAGGCTTGCAAAGCTATATCTCAGCCAACTACATGAAGAATGAAGGGCTATTGGACAAATCAAGCTACGAACGCTATGCGGCAAAGATAAACCTGAAGGCCTCGATGACAAAATGGCTGGACGTCACATTTGATGTCAATGCCTCAAGAGGCGTTAGGAAAGGTATCGGAGAATTGGTAATGGCAGCGTATAATCCGCTTTGGATAGCTTTCAACTCATCACCGACTATGGAGATGAAAGACAAAAACGGCAACTATAACCACGACCCATACTGTACGATACAGAACAACGCCTACAGCGTGATTGCCGGAGGACTCAGCGACCGATACAACGATGTGCTGAACGGACGTATTGACTTAAGGTTCAATCTTCTCAAAGGGCTCACATTCACAACAAGCAACGGTATTGACTACTACAACAATACAGGGTACAACTTCTCGCCGAAAGCCATGGACACCGACCATAAGAAAAACAGTATGAGCAACGGAAACATTCAGCGCATATTACTTCAGTCGGTGAACAACCTCACATACATGAACTCATGGAACGACAAACACTTCCTCACGGCAACAGCTGTATGGGAAGCAACCAAGAGCGGAGTAAGAAGCATGAGCATCAACGGCTCAGACATAAATGTGGAGTCAGTGGGATACTGGAACATAAAGAATGCATCTACACGCGATGCCGACAACAATATCACAGAGTGGTCACTACTCTCCGGAGTAGGCCGCGTGATGTACAACTTCGACAACCGGTACATGATAACTGGAACATTACGCGCCGATGGCTCGAGCCGATTCTCCAAAAACAAGTGGGGCTACTTCCCCTCTGCAGCATTGGCATGGACAATATCCAATGAGAAATTTATGGAGAGCCTGCGCAGCGTTGTCAGCAACCTCAAACTCCGCACAAGCTATGGTGTGATTGGAAACCAGGACATATCGCCATACTCTACATTGGGACTGCTGGGCACAACAATGACATACTTTGGCTCGAAAATAGGTACAACCGGATATTGGACAAACAGTCTCGCAACTCCGGATATCAAATGGGAAAAGACCAACCAGTTCGACATAGGATTCGACCTTAGCCTGTGGGACGGACGCATAGACATGAGCTTCGACTACTTTAACAAACAAACTTCCGATGCACTGCTTACAACTTCACTCGCAGACTATCAGGGAGGCAATACATACCTGATTAATGCAGGCAAGGTGGAGAACCGCGGTTTCGACATCTCACTTACAGCCAACATCATAAGCAATAAAGACTGGGGTTGGAGCACGACACTTAATGGAACATACCTTAAGAACAAAGTCAAGAAGCTGACGGCACAACAGCCTATCATCTACGGCGGCTCATTCCAGTCTATTATCGAAAACAGCTCTATCATCAAAGAGGGTGAAGCCATTGGTACATTATTCGGCTACCGCTGGGCTGGCATTGACACAGATGGTTACGACACCTATTATACAGCATCAGGAGCAATCACACGAAAGCCTGCACTTGACGACCGTGTTGTATTGGGAAAATCCACACCAGACTTCACATTGGGCTGGAACAACTCCGTACACTACAAGAACTGGAGCCTGAATGCCTTCTTCAATGCAGCGCTCGGCGTTCAGCGGCTCAACGCTCTGCGCTTCTCCATGAACTCGATGATAGGAAACTCGAGAATGTTCACCGACGCCAACTTCCTGTCCGAGGTTGGAAAAACAATGCCTAAGCCGACAGTCAACGACAATCAATACATCGGCAACTCATCCAAATGGGTGGAAAACGCAGACTACCTACGCTGCGAGAACGTTACACTTGCCTACGACATTAAGAAGTCCCAGACAGGCCTCGCAGACATGAGACTCAGTTTCAGCGTTCAGAACCTATTCACCATTACAGGTTATAAAGGCTCTAATCCTGCAGGCTATTCATTCCCTGCCAGCGAAACTGGAGAAGATGACCGCACTGCAGGTATAGACACAGGTACATACCCAACCCCGAGAACTTTCACTTTTGGTATACGTATGAATTTCTAAAAACAGACTGAAAATTTATGAAAAACAAGATATTGACAATAGGATTTGTCGCATCACTGCTGGCACTTTCATCTTGCAGTGACTTCCTGACAGAGGATGCTAAAGGCAAACTTACTCCCGAATCTTTCCCGCAAAACAAGAGTGAGCTGGACATGAGCGTCTACGCCTTATATGCACAAGTACAAGGTTTCCAATGCAATTCCAACCCGATGATCATGCAATGTCAGGGTGATGACGTTACCTCTACCACCGGTTCCAACAAAGCAGCATACCTTTCGGCTGACGCTTTTGAGACACCAACCGACTCAAAAGGATTAAAAGATGGCTGGAGCTGGCTTTATAAGATCGTCATGGCATCAAACCAGATTATAGACAAGGCGGACAAACCACAAGTATCTGAGGAAGAGAAAAAGATTGCCTTAGGTCAAGCATATTACTGGAGAGCATTTGCATACTTCAGTTTGGTGCGCCTATTTGGACCGCTGCCAATGAATTTGAACAATATTCCAGACAACAACACTACGCCACTAACGCCAGTAGAGAATGTATACAAGCAGATAATCAGCGACTTAACAAATGCTGAAAATTGCAATTTGCCAAGTCAATATACAGCAGAGCCACAAGCCATTGACAAACAAAACGTATATGTCTCTGAGCAGGCAGTAAAAGCTACAACAGCAGCAGTATACATGGCTATGGCGGGTTATCCGCTTAACAAGACTGAATATTATGCCAAAGCAGCAGCCAAGGCCAAAGAAGTAATTGATGGAGTTAAGGCAGGCAAATATAAACATGAGCTTTTAAGCGATTGGAACCATGTGTATTCATACGGTCACAACCATCACGCTGAAACACTTCTTGGAATAGATTACAACGATACACCTGGTGGCTGGAGCAGCTATGACTCACAGTTATCTTCCTGTCAGCAACTTGGCTCTCTACAAGGTTGGGGAGACTTCCTTCCTGAGAGACGCTATTGGGCAGAATACCCAGCAGGTCCCCGCAAGGATGCTATTTTCGCCAAGCAGCTGCTATTGAACGATGGCAAGACATTGGTTGACTGGTGGGCCACAAAGGACGGCAACCCATATAAAGTTACTACAGGGGCTGACGGTAAGGTTGTTTCCAACTCCGTGATAGCAGAATATCGTCCTATGTTTGTGGAGTTCACCATCAACGAAGGACCAGCAAAAGCTCCCTATGACTACACCAAACCTTTCTGGGGAGGTATGTGTATAAACAAGCGTCACCAGCTCATACGCTATTCAGAAGTCCTATTATGGTACGCTGAATCAGCAGCAAGGTCTGGAGGCGATTTGACTGCAGCAAAAGAAGCACTTAAGCAAGTGCGCCAGCGAGCATACTCCGACGGGATGAAAATCTCAGAAATTGACGGTATGAATGCCGAACAATTGGCAGAAGCAGCCTATACAGAGCATGGATATGAGGTGGCAGGATATGTTCTGGCTATGGTTACTCGCCGTGCAGACCAATTCAGGATGAACAGACTCAAAGCGCACTACGATTATCGTCACGGTGAACAGAAAGTGATACTCGTGCCTAAAGGAACTTTAACACACAGTCAGGACAAAGAAGGCAATCCGTTCACATATAATCTAAAAGAGGATTTAATGCTGAAGGAAAACATGCCGGTAACTGTAGAATGGAGAAATCAATCATCTATTTATCACGACTATCCACCTACAGAGGTAGAGAAAAATGGAAATCTGAAACGATAATACATACACCATAAAGTGTCTATAACATAAATAAAAAGCGATAAAAGCATAAGTTTATTGACACTTTATACATTCAAACCAAGAGCAAGAAGGGACTCATTATAAAGAGTTCCTTCTTGCTGTTTTGTCCAGATTCATAACGTATCGTGTTGCAACATAAAATAAATGCAAGACAAAAAAGTTGGGATTCAGAACATCAAGTGAGGATTTTTTTTAATTTGCAAACGTACTTGCATTTTGAAGTTAAATCTACCATATAAAAGTATAATATCAAAACGAAAGTTATTCAATTGTTTTGCGTATTCTTGTAGTCAACAAAATATACGCTAAAACCTACTGGAAAAAGAAATTATCATCGTGATTCCACGATGTCAAAGGCAGAAGTCATGCTAATAATGATTCTTTTTCACGACTCTGGTTATCGCTGCTTTAAACATTTCTATCTTGAAAAAGTATGTAAACATCTGCGTAATTTGTTTCCTAAAGTTGTCTCATACAACCGTATAGTAGAATTGGAAAGGGAGGTTGTCATTCCACTCGCTTTGTTTATCAAGAAAGTCTTGTTGGGAAAATGCACGGGCATAAGTTTTGTTGACAGCACACCACTGCGTGTCTGCAAGAACCAAAGAATACATATTCACAAGGTTTTCAAAGGTATAGCCCAAAGAGGAAAATGCTCCATAGGTTGGTTCTTCGGTTTCAAATTACATTTGATTTGTAATGAGAAAGGAGAACTTTTCAACTTTATGATAACACCGGGAGATGTTGATGATCGTAAGCCATTGGAATACAAAGCGTTTGTAGATTTCATATATGGCAAGCTGGTCGGAGACAAGGGGTACATCGGCAAGAATCTCTTCAAAAGGCTGTTTGTGAATGGAATACAACTTATTACCAAGCTGAAAAGCAACATGAAAGGAGCTTTGATGAGCGTTTCTGACAGACTCTTACTCAGAAAAAGAGCCATTATAGAAACTGTGAATGATGAGCTTAAGAATATTGCACAGGTGGAGCACTCCAGACATAGATGCTTTGACAATTTTATCGTCAATTTATTAGGCGCTATTGCAGCCTATTGCCTGTTCCCCAAAAAGCCGTGTATCAATGTACAAAGGACTATTGACACACAGCTTGCTCTGTTCTGAATTCGTCGAACTCACGTTAGATTAGAAGACGAACAAGAAAGAATAGTATAGTTGGGCAGCCATCACATAGACCACCAGCCAGGGAGAGAGCCAGCTTATCCCGGCTGACAAAGAATTAAAAATATCAGTAAGCGAACGAAAAGTACCACTTAACAGGCCAAAGGTGACAGATGCCACACAACCCATGAAACATACTATTGGAAAGACACTTTGCGAAAAACTACTTGGAAACAAATGACCGGTCACGCTCAGCAAGATGGCTTGGGGCATGAGTGTCAACAAACCTATGACCACAGCGAAGACGATCAGTTCGAGCAAGACCAACTTTAGTGCGAAACGCTGTCGATATTCCTTCCTGGCAGAAGGTGTAAAAGCCTTAGACAGTCTGCTTTGTTTCAATGCGCCCAGCGTCATTCCCGCAAGAATGAGCCAGACAAGCAAGGGAGAGGCGAGGTTGTAAGTGAACTGACCAAAAAACCATCTGATACCCTCACTGCTCAACAACGAACGCACAGGCGACATGGGCATCGTGGCTGTGATGAACCACGACACCAGTATGAGCAGAATTTGTACGATTCCTAAGCTGAACGTAACGATGGCAAAGGCCTTATTCTTCATCGGCTTGCAAATTATCAATGTCGAGCACTCTCAACTCAATGGCCCTGACTACCAGTCGGGTTGCATTGATTCCAATCCCGTTGTTGCCATTGGGAAAGAACTTTTGTATCAACTCGTTCTGTCGCTTTTCCAAACTTTTTACGCCAAAGGGCATCCCGCGCAAGTTCGTAATCTGCTCCTTGGTATAGCCCAAGGCCAGATGACGGAGGAAACGCTCATCATATTCATCAATCTCATAATTCACAAGTGCCTCTTGCCGCATCAGTTGGTTATGGATGCTTAACTTGAAGCGCTCCACTATTTTTTTCAATATCGGTTGGTTGAACACCATGCGTTTGCCGGCCATCACACTGCCAACATCGCCCCGCGTGAGCAGTTCACCACTCTTCAAGATAATTCCATCGCACCCCGCGTCCAGCACGTCGACCCATAATTTTTCGTTCAGTATCTCGCCGGTAAATATCAACACCTTCACTTGCGGGTAACTCTGTTTCGTTTGCCTGCATATCTCAACGCCAACGGTCGTGGAACCACCAAGTCCCAAGTCCAACAAAACCAAATCAGGTACTTGCTGCTTTATCAGGCGCCAATACTCTTGTTCGTTTTCAGCCGTGCCAATGATTTCGGCTTCAGGAATCTCGTTTTTAAAGATGCCCTCGGTACCTTTCAGTTCCAAAGGAACATCCTCTACTATGATAATTTTAAATTCTTCCATATCGATTTTGTTAAGGTGATATTTATGTTTATTCGTCCTGTCTCATCTTTCACAGCCTGGATGCCGCAGCCACGCGCATTGGTGGCCTCTCCTACCTCACGAACAATCTGCCTGCACAGCATGAACTGCATGTCAACAGTGTTGGGCGTAAATAGAGCGGCTACTTGTTCATCAGTGAGATGAAGATTGTTCATCTTCACATGGATAAGGCAATATACGGGGTCTTTGTCTTCAGCAGTCAGCACCAGCTCGCCGCCATTTTGCTCTTTCAAGATGTCAAACAGATAGCGCAGCATGTCGTCATCCACCTTGACATGATTGTCTATCTGCCGCATGGCCTGCGCACTCAGCAGCATGTACAGGTCTTTGTAATAAGAAGAAAGCTCGCTCAACACTGGAAGATTTTCGTCTTTTCCATCTGCCAAAACACCTATTTTAGCGGGATAATACATCGTTTCGTGCTTTAAGGTTGAAAGGCAATTGTCCAACACGCTGTTGCTGATGTGCAACTGGTCGTTTTCGTAACTCGTTCTTCGCAGTTCGTCTTGAGCCAGTTCCATACTGGTAGTCTGCACTTCCTCCACATGAATGCGATCTCGTAACGCATCCATGATTTGCTCGACGATGGCATTAAGCTTGGTAAATCGGGTATTCAACATTCTGCGGTTGAACGTCCAAAGCGTCTGTATCTTCTGTAATTTCTCCTGGGCGGTTGCCTCATTCAACAAGGTTTGATTGATTTCCTGGATTCGATCAACGCTGAACCGATAATACACCCGATGTCGATCATACAAAAAATAATACGCGGGGAATATCAGCATGAATATCAAAGAAAGGATGACGAGGGCCACATTCTTATTAACTTCTGAACGTTGCATCATTTGAACGTACGTTCCTAACGTACTGTCTGCACTGCGTTCGCGGAACAACTGCGTATATGCCTTGTTGTTATAAGCGTACAAAGCCCACTTGTGCAGGGCCAATGCGGCCACGGCACTTTCATTTCTAATGCCAAGGATGACATTGTAATGGGTTGGAATGCTATCGTATAACCACTTGATTTCTGCCGGCAATGCGGTACTGTTTGACATGATGGTCATCGTATCTATGCCATGAGGTCTGCATGTTCGGTAATGGCGATTGAGATAATACAGGCAACTGTCAGCAAACAACAGGGTTTTCTGATAGGTTCCTTGGATGTTGCTGAAGTAAGCACTATCGGCAAAAGCAGTGGCTTGCTGGATGAACTTGCCCTGCACCACCTCCGCTTGACCAACCGGATGAGGCGTGTGCGGCACACTTCCCAACTCGCCTGCGTTTACGTTCATGAAACACGAACCCACCATGCAAAGCACCGCAATGGTACGCGCCACTCCCTTCGGCAGCCTAAAGGAGAACGTGCTGCCCTTGCCTTCTACGCTCTCGGCACGAATAGTGCAGACGTTGAATATCTTACTGGTTTTACGGTATCTATCAATGATTCCCTTGCAATTCATCAATCCGAATCCGTTGCTGATGCGGTGCGACGGAGGGTTGCCGTCAACATTTTCGAGCGTGTGGTCTACAATGGGCTTGTTGACGAACAGGTGCTCAATTTGTTGTTCAGACATGCCAACGCCCGTATCTTCTACCCTAATCTCCACATAGTCGTCACCCTCCTTACTGTCTATCCGAACCTGTCCGCCAGAAGGCGTGAACTTCTTTGCATTGTCAGCCAAGGTATTCAGCATGAACACGGTGAGCGTTTTGTCTGCCTTGACCACAGCTTGGGTGGGCATCACCTGCAAATCAACACCTTTGATGGAGAAACTCATCCGGCTGCGTGACAACAAGTTAAAGACATCTTGCAGCGGAAAACTTTCAATCTTCAAGCTCAACACACCTTGCCGCAACTGTATCCAATGGGTCAGAATGCTGTTATAATCATTTATCTGCTCGGCTAACTCTGCGATATAGGTATATCGGTCGTCTCGGATGCTCTTCGCCTCGGTCTTTTTGGTGAGTTGATGTATTTCGTGCAACATCCGATCAATCAAAGGAATGATGCTGTTGACAAGCGACACTTTGGTTCGTTGTTCGAGGTTACGCTTCTTATTCTTGGAAACATGCAGTTGCTGAACATGTTTTTCTTCCTCTATCTCTTCATATTTCTCTTGGTTTTCCTCGAGTGCCTCTTCATTGTCGTGCTTCCATTTTTCAAGGGGTTCCATGAGTTTTGTCAGTGTAGAAGCTTGTCGGTCGTTCTTCTTTCGCATGTAGTAGAAGATAAACAACAACAAGCATACGACAACGATGGTGATGATGATGGCCAGAATCATGCGATTCAACTGCTTGGATGACAAATTCAACTGTTCAGCACGGGCCTCCAACTGCCGGTCCTGTCTGGTTCCTTCCTGTATGTCGAGATATAAATTTCGGTTGTAATCGCTGTTCTGCTTGTCGTCTATGGCCGAGTAAGCCAGTGACAATTGCTCCCGGATAGATGCCACCAGGTCGGGGGCTTGATTGATGGCATGATTGGTTTCCAATGCGTTGTGTAGACAAATCAAGGCCGACTTGTAATCTTTCAACTCCCAATAACACTCGGCAAGCGTTCGATACGATCCGGCAATTTGATAAACGTCGCCATATTGAATGAATGTTTTCAACGAACGTTGCGCCAAATTTCCAGCCAACAACGAATCGGGCATGTCGTACGGATTGATGAATTGCATGGATGGCAAATTGTCGTGTATCAACTTGTCGCGGAACTTCTTTCGCTGCAAATGCTCGCTCATGGCCTGCATTGAGTTGGCCTCCCAATAGGGATAATGATGCTGCTTGGCCAGTACATAGCATCGTGTAAGATAGTCAAACTCGGCTTGGTTGATTTCCTCACGCGTGCCATCGAGGATGATGCCGCCCGCACCAACGTTATACAGGTAATTCAACAGTTGGGAGGTATCTCGTGCTATTTCGTCGTTGACATCAATTTGGTTGATGGCATCGATTGACAAATCTTCCAACCCCACATAATAAAAATAGGTGGAGGTGGTGAGATAAAATTCGCTTACAGCATAAATCATTCGGCGTTTTTGGTGTTCATCCAGGCTGTTGTACTCCTCCTCTATTCGATGCAGACGCCTCATGGCACTCTCCCGATAGACATAAAAGTCCTTGTTTTTGGAGCAACGTTGGCAAAGCCTCATCAACTGAACGTCAGCCACTAACAATTCTATTTGATTGTTGGTCGATTTACGTACTTCAGACAGTAGTGAATCTGCCTTGCCATATTCCATTCTTGCTATATGGACAAACGCCAGATGGTTGAGGGCTTCGGCATAACCATCACCATATTTGCCAGCCAGTTGCATCGCCCGATTGGCATACAGCGACGTACTGTCCAAATTGCGGTAGCGATACTGGTACGCCCTTTCGTTCAGAGCCACCACGTCTTCACCGTGAGGGTCTGAGCAAGCTATCGCACACAAGAGAATGACAAGTGTGAGCAATATCGAATAGATGCGTTTGGTTGTTTCTTGATGACACATGCTTAGGCTGGCAAATAATCTGTCACACAAAGATAACCATTTGCTGTTTGAAAATGAAGAAAATCGAAGGAAAATGTTGATTATGCTTAAAATATGCAACTGTGCTTTCGCACAATACAACTATTCTTTGTAATTTTGCATCACATAGACTGCGCCTCAACAAAGCAAGTAAACTTACATTGTAGGCGGCTTACACGATGATTGCACCTATTTTAAGTGTTGTATGAAAGAAAAAATCAGAATCAAGGACATTGCCCAGCGGGCGGGCGTTTCGGTTGGAACGGTTGACAGGGTTTTGCACGGACGTCCCAACGTTTCGCCATCAGCGCGTGAGAAGGTGGAGAAAGCACTCTCGGAGATGAATTATCAACCCAACGTGTATGCCAGTGCCTTGGCGTACAACAAGTCATACACCTTCTATCTCGTCATCCCACAACATGAATCTGAAACTTACTGGGAGGAAATTGAAGAAGGTGCAAAGAAAGCCGTAGAAACCAGACGCGACTTCAATCTCGAGACGAAAACGCTCTATTACGAGCGACTTAAAGAAGAGTCGTTCAAAAAGGTGGCAGCCACCTGTTTGCAAGAGAAGCCCGACGGAGTGGTCATCGTTCCGGCAACACTCAACTTGACAAGAGCGTTCACAGATCAATTGCACGAATTGAACATTCCTTTCGTCTTGCTCGACTCGTACATGCCCGAACTGAATCCACTCTCCTTCTTCGGACAAGACTCATTCAAAAGCGGCTACTTCTCGGCAAGGATTCTGATGATGGTAGCCCATCAAGAGAAACAAATCGTGCTGATGAAGCGCAACAAGGACGGAAAGGTGACCAGCAAACAACAGGAAAATCGTGAGGTGGGATTCAGACATTACATGTCAGAACACTTTCCCGAGATTGAAATCATCGAGTTGGGCTTGCCCATGAAGGCCACCAAAAAAGAATATGACTTGAGGTTAGAAAACTTTTTCAATGAGTATCCTCAAATACATCATTGCATCACCTTTGGCTCTAAAGCACACATCGTGGGCGACTTTCTGTTAAGAACCAACAGAAGAAGCACCCAAATCATGGGATATGACATGGTGGGTAAAAACGCCGAATGCCTCAGACAGGGCAGCGTATCATTCCTGGTTGCCCAGCATGCCTACCAGCAAGGCTACTGCTGCATTGACACGTTGTTCAAAGCCATCGTACTGAAAAAGAAGGTTGAACCCGTAAATTACATGCCGATAGAGTTGTTGACGAAAGAAAACATGGATTTTTATCGTCGCACGCAATTGTAAAAAAAGGAAATCATCCCATGCCCCTCAACAACGGCCGCGTTGACCTACAGCTACTGTGGACGCGCCCCGGGGCAACATCAATCAGGTTTCATTCACACGTCATCAAATATGGATATCATCAAACGTAATTTCTTTCGGTTGCTACGCTCTGGAGCACTCAATGAGTATGTTACGTTAGAGCCTATGACAACCTTCAAATGGAACCGCCTGTTTCAGATGGCAGCATCTCAAAACGTGGTGTCCATCGCATTAAAAGGCATCAAGAACCATCAGTATGACAACAACATCCACATTCCACAAAAGCTCATTCTTGATTTGCAGGAAATGACTGACAAGGATGAACAGGAATGGTTTACCAACCCACATCTCAGCAATCCCACGTTAAACAAGCGTTTAAAAAAAATCAAACACGATGAGCGTCATGCAATTGATACTTCCATGGAAACACTTCAACTGCTTGACATCATTATCTTTAACGTCAACCACATATTAGCCAAAGGCATCTCCGTCAGAGGCATCATCGAACTGGGTAGCTACTTAAGAACCAGAGGTGACAAAGTTGATTTTGTCAAACTTGAAACCTGGCTCTCCAAACTTCACCTACAGCGCATGGCACAACTGCAGGGAAGCATCTTGATTGTTGTTTTCAATTTTGAGCAAGACGAAATACCTTTCGTAGAGAATGTAGAACGCGAGGCCTATCCTCTGATTTTAAGAACCCTGACCCATACAGAAATCGATACGACAAAGGAATGGCATTTCAGAGAAGGCAAAGCAGGATTTGTGCAAAACAACAACAAAGTGCTCAGGCGTAATCTCAGGCGCAGTATGAGATACATTAACTACTCCCCTATCGAAACCTCCAGTCACTTCATCGCAAACTTAGTTCGAAGTTTGTCTGAAATCGAAGAATGATAACCTTTTAAGCCGTGTTTCAACTCTACTCGCAAAGTGTCATTGGTTATTCGTTGGCTATTAATTGTGATGAAGTCTGATGGCAGGATAGACAACACCAATGGTTTTACTATGCCGAGGGATATATCTTTACGTTCAAATCCTAAAGGAATAAACAGCAGTTCCTACGGACTCATTGGAAGCGTCCCACCATCACATGTCATCAAGTGTAATGGGAATTTCTATCGGGGTGATTTTCACTTTCTTTTTCGCCCACCGTTCAGCCTTTTTAGCCGACTTCTCCGACAGTCGGCCATTGAGGTATTGCTCGATGATGAGAGAGGCCATCGGTGCAGCCAAATCAGCACCGAAACCACCATTCTCAACATATACGCTTAC
The DNA here is from genome assembly GCA_963511375.1 of uncultured Prevotella sp. Taxonomy (GTDB): domain Bacteria; phylum Bacteroidota; class Bacteroidia; order Bacteroidales; family Bacteroidaceae; genus Prevotella. Next base: position 91,525 of record CAUPIT010000001.1, read on the forward strand.
GGCGATGCGAGGCAAATCTTTTGGGGCGAAACCCATGAAGGTAGAATGGTCATCCCCCTTGTTTTCAGCGGTTCCGGTCTTGCCACATATTTCATATTGATGAGCGTTGATGGCGTGTGCCGTGCCTCCTTTGACGGCTGCTCGCATGCCTTTGATGACAACGTCAATAGCCTCGGGTGTGGCCATGCAGTGGTGTCGAGTGGTGTCAACGGCATGTCCGGAGGCGTTTTCGTGAAGATGGGGAGTGATGTAATAACCGCGATTACCAACCAGTGCAGCCAAATTGCAAAGTTGTAAGGGCGTGGTTTTTACTTCCCCCTGCCCCATGCCTACCCACATAATGGTGGTACCGTTCCATTTCCTGTGCAGGTTTTGCAGATAAGCCGAATCGGGAATCAATCCGCGGTCTTCATTTTCCAAATCAATGCCAAGCGATACGCCCAGTCCCATGCTGTGCATGAAGTCGGCCCACCGATTGATGGCGGCGGATGGTGATGGATACAGCTGGCGGTTGTCGATTGTTTCTTGGAACGATTTGCAAAAAAATGCGTTACACGATTGTCCAATGGCTTGAATCATTGCCAGCGGCGCGCGATGTGGATGACAGCCAATACGAATGCCATTGAACGAGAAACCATGGTGACAAGCATACGTCTTCTTCGTGTCAATGGCTCCTTCTGACAGCATGAACAAGGCTTGAGCCACCTTGAAAGTGGATCCGGGCGAATAAGATGTGGATATGGCACGATTGACGCCATCGTCCAACTTGTCGTTACTAACCAGCGCAAGCACTCGCCCCGTAGCTGGCTCGATGACCACAATACTTCCCTGCTTGTTTTGCAACAGGCGTTTCGCCAGTCGCTGTAGCGATTGGTCTATCGTCAGCTTTCCTTCACTCAGATTAACTTGCGAAAACCCATGGAGGGGGAAAGAAACCATGAATGAAATGAAGAGAATCTGGAAAATAGTTCGCACCATCGTTTAGTTCAACTCGTTGAATTTTAAGGCAAAGGTAATAAAAATTATCGACCGCCGCAGCAATTTTTCTTAAAATGCTAGAACGACATCAAACCTTCCTCATCTGGCGAAAGCGGCACGATTACGGCATCTTCCCAGAGAGGAATCTCCATGATATTAAAGTGCCGCTTTAAAGTCATTGACTTTACGCCTCATAGTCAATGACTTTAACGTCTAAACTCCATGACTTTGGCGCGTAAACTCCATGCTTTTGAAAAGACAGCATAATTTGATGTCTATCAACACCTTATTTCATGGGACAATTACACTAAAAATAAGTAATAAACGACTATCAGTGTCATCACCTTTCAGCAAGTAAGTCAGGACGCTGGGCTGTAGCGTACCTACGAATCTTTTCAAACAAACCTCATCCGATACGTCAAGGCGATTGCAACGAACAAGAATCCGCGCATAGGTTTTCACATGACGTGGGCTTATCCACAATATTCAAAACACGGAGGATTCAAGAGTTACAACAATGACCAAATGACCATGTACAATGCCATTCGGGATGCCGTTCGTCAAAACTTGGAGCATCATCCCGACATCCATTTCGTCATTCCTTCTGGTACGGCTGTGCAAAACGCTCGCGCCACCTATCTTGGCGATCACCTTAACCGCGACGGCTTTCACTTGGATTTGGGCATAGGTCGCTACATCGCCGCATGTACATGGGCAGAAGCACTGACGGGAAAAAGCTGTGTAGGCAAGAAGTTCCGCCCCGCAAAAGTAACGGCCAAGGATGCATTGACGGCACAAAAAGCCGCTCATGCCGCTGTTAAGACCCCATACAAGTTGGCAGAATAGCAACGACTGGCTGGTGTAATTTATCAGCCAGTTGCACCAAAATTGTAGATAAAAATGATTACCTTTGCACCCAAATCATAAATAGTTAAGGTAAAGAACATGATAACAGTTTCAAATCTTGCCATCCAATTCGGCAAGAGAGTGCTCTACAAAGACGTCAACATCAAATTCACGCGCGGAAACATCTATGGGATTATAGGTGCCAACGGTGCAGGGAAATCAACATTATTGAAAGCTATCAGCGGCGAATTAGAGCCAAACAAAGGGACCATTGAGCTGGGACCAGGTGAGCGTTTGTCGGTACTCGAACAAGATCACTTTAAATATGATGAATTCAAGGTGATGGACACCGTGTTGATGGGGCACGAGCCTTTGTGGAACAACATGAAAGAGCGCGAAGCCCTTTACGGCAAAGCCGAGATGACGGAAGAAGATGGGAATCGCGCAGCAGATTTGGAACTGAAGTTCGCCGAAATGAACGGATGGGAAGCTGAGAGCAATGCAGCCCAGCTTTTGCAGAATCTTGGCATCAAAGAAGACTTGCACAACAAGCAGATGGCAGAGCTGTCGAACAACGAGAAAGTGCGTGTCATGCTGGCAAGAGCCTTGTTTGGCAATCCGGAAAACTTATTGCTTGACGAGCCTACCAATGACTTGGACCTTGACTCAGTGCAATGGTTGGAAGAGTATTTGAGCAATGTTGAGCAAACGGTGTTGGTGGTTAGTCACGACCGTCACTTCCTAGATGCCGTCAGCACACAGACTGTTGATATCGATTTTGGCAAAGTAACGGTATTCTCTGGCAACTATTCGTTCTGGTATGAGAGTTCTCAGCTGGCATTGCGTCAGGCTCAAAACCAAAAGATGAAAGCTGAAGAGAAGCGCAAGCAGCTGGAAGAGTTTATCAGACGGTTCTCTGCCAATGTGGCAAAAAGTAAGCAAACCACCTCTCGCAAGAAGATGTTGGAGCGGCTGAATGTGGAGGAAATTCGTCCATCGAGTAGAAAATATCCTGGAATTATCTTCCAAATGGATCGAGAACCAGGCAATCAAATTCTGGAAGTTGAAGGACTGAAGGCGGTCGACACCGATGGAACGGTACTCTTTGACAACGTCAGCTTTAATGTAGAAAAAGATGAGAAGATTGTTTTCTTGAGCCATAATCCCAAGGCCATGACAGCGCTCTTCGAAATCATCAACGGCAATCGACAGGCTGATGCGGGTACGTACAAATGGGGTGTGACCATCACCACCGCCTACCTCCCACTCGACAACGCCGAATATTTCAACTCAAAGCTGAATCTTGTGGACTGGCTCAGCCAGTTTGGGACGGGCAACGAGGTGGTTATGAAAGGCTATCTGGGACGCATGCTGTTCTCTGGCGAGGAAGTATTGAAAGAGGTCAACGTCCTGTCGGGCGGTGAAAAAATGCGCTGCATGATTGCTCGCATGCAACTGAAAAATGCCAACTGCCTGATATTAGACACACCAACCAACCACCTTGATTTGGAGAGCATTCAAGCGTTTAACAACAACCTCGTGTCGTTTAAGGGTAATATTCTGTTCTCCAGTCATGACCACGAATTCATTCAGACGGTAGCCAATCGCATCATCGAATTGACACCGAATGGCACTATAGACAAACTAATGGAATACGACGAGTATATCTACGATGAGCAAATCAAAGAATTGAAAGAAAAGATGTATAATGCTTGAGAAAAGAACGGCGTGCTTTCGATAGCAGTATCACACAAAGACAAAACAGCTTGACAAGTAATTGAAACTTGGCAAGCTTTTTGCTATGATATAACAGAAGAATTATCAATTATAAGGAAAATGAGCAATAAAAATAAATTGAAGCACCAAGCGAAAGAAGACATTCTCAAAAATCAAGAAGGTGATGTGGACACACAAGCTACAGTAGACAATGAAGCGAACGCCGAAGTTTCGGAGGAGCAGAAAGAAACTGAAGAAGTAGAAGATACTTCAGAAACTAATGAAGATTCGCTTCAGAAGGCACAAGCCGAGCTTGATGAACTGAAAGACAAATATCTACGCACCGTCGCTGAGTTCGAAAATTACAAAAAACGCACGCAAAAAGAGAAGGCTGAATTGATTTTCAATGGTAGCGAAAAAACGGTTTCGGCCATTCTGCCCATCCTTGATGACATGGAAAGAGCAGCAGCAAATTCAGCAAACACAGAGGATATCCAGGCATTGGAAGAGGGTTGGGAGTTGATTTTCAAGAAACTTCAAACCACATTAGAAGGCTTAGGCGTCAAGAAAATCGAGACAAAGGACAAAGATTTTGATGTAGATTTTCATGAGGCCGTTGCCATGGTTCCTGGTGTAGAAGAAGACAAAAAAGGAAAAGTAGTTGACTGCGTACAAACAGGATACACCCTAAACGAAAAGGTCATCAGACATGCCAAAGTGGCTGTAGGCCAGTAAACGAGGAACAGTGTATATAAGAGAGTATATATAGGATTAAATAAATGGCAAAACGTGATTACTATGAAGTGCTTGGCATTGACAAGAACGCTTCAGAAGACGAAATAAAGAAAGCTTACCGCAAACTAGCTATCAAATATCACCCCGACCGCAACCCCGACAGCAAGGAAGCTGAAGAGAAGTTCAAGGAAGCAGCCGAGGCCTATGACGTATTGCATGATCCGCAAAAGAGACAACAATACGATCAGTTTGGCTTTAACGCTCCCGGTGCAGGGGGATTTGGAGGATTCGGAGAAACTGGCGGATTCTCCATGGACGACATATTCTCTATGTTCGGTGATGTATTTGGCGGACATGGAGGTTTTGGAGGATTCAGTGGATTTGGTGGCGAAGGCAGTAGACAACGACCTCAATACAGAGGTTCAGACCTGCGGCTGAAAGTGAAACTCTCGCTACAAGAAATTGCAACCGGAGTTACCAAAAAGTTCAAAGTAAAAAAGGATGTTACCTGTACACACTGTCATGGTAGCGGTGCTGAAAATGGAAGTAAGTCAGAGACTTGTCCTACCTGTCACGGAAGTGGCGTTGTAGTCAAGACGGTAAGAACCATGCTCGGCATGATGCAAACACAAACGGAATGCCCAACCTGTCATGGCGAAGGCTCCGTCATCAAAGACAAATGTCATCAGTGTCATGGTACTGGAGTGGTAAAAGGTGAGGAAATCGTTGAGATTAAAATACCGGCAGGCGTGGCAGAAGGCATGGTTGTGAACGTTCCAGGCAAGGGTAACGCAGGCCAACGAAACGGTATCAGCGGGAATATCCAGGTGTACATCGAAGAAGAGGAAAACGATACTTTCATTCGTGATGGTCAGGACATCGTTTACAATCTGCTGCTCGACTTCCCAACAGCGGCCCTTGGTGGTGAGGTGGAGATACCTACGCTGGAAGGAACGCGGGTTAGAATCAAGATTGATGCTGGTACACAACCCGGGAAGACATTGCGACTGAGAGGCAAGGGATTGCCCGCCGTGCAAGGATATGGCAGCGGAAAAGGTGACTTGGTGGTGCACATCAGCGTCTTCGTACCAAAGACTTTGAATCGTGAGGAAAAGAACATGTTGGAGAGTTTGCGCAACAAAGACAATTTCAAAGGCGACAACGTGACCAAACGGTCTATCTTCAAGAAGTTCAGAAATTATTTTGATTAAGTTAAACTCGCAGTTGATGGCTAGCATCAACTGCATTTTTTTTGGTTTAAGATGACATACGAAGAAACAATTGATTATCTCTTTCACGCAACTCCTGTGTTTGAAAATGTGGGCGCTTCGGCCTACAAAGAAGGATTAACAAACACCCTGGCACTGGATGAGCATTTTAACCATCCACACAGACAATATAAGACCATTCATGTAGCAGGCACCAATGGCAAGGGGTCATGCTCGCATACACTAGCCTCGATTCTACAAGCAGAAGGATATAAAGTAGGACTTTACACCTCTCCTCACCTCATTGATTTCAGGGAGCGCATACGCGTCAACGGCCAATGTATCGACCAAGACCGCGTGATTAAATTTGTTGAAGAAGAAAGAAGTTTCTTTGAACCACTTCATCCCTCATTCTTTGAACTGACAACAGCACTGGCATTTACATATTTTGCAGAACAAAAAGTTGATGTTGCGGTTATAGAAGTGGGACTGGGAGGTAGGCTCGATTGTACCAATATCATCACCCCTATCCTATCCATCATCACCAACATCAGTCTGGATCATACGCAATTTCTGGGTAATACACTGCCATTAATCGCCAAAGAAAAAGCCGGTATCATCAAAAACCACATTCCTGTGGTGGTAGGTGAGACAACGGCAGAGACGAAAAACGTGTTTGAAGAAGTTGCAAACCAACATGAAGCTCCCATTATTTTCGCTGAAGATAACAATGAAATCATCGCCTCTAGGTATGATAATGCGTTGCAAGAAAGAATTTATGACACGCAGTCATTCGGAGAAATTCATGGTTACTTGATGGGAAATTATCAAGACAAAAACGCCAACACCGTCTTGAATGCAGTGAAAGTGCTGAAGAACTACGAGCTCATCAAGTTGTCAGACTACAGTATTCGCCAAGGCTTCAAACAGGTTTCGACAACTACCGGACTGCTGGGAAGATGGCAATGCATTCAAAAGTCGCCGGCAACCTATTGTGACACGGGGCACAATGTAGGCGGATGGACTTATCTGAGCCAACAATTGGCGCAACAAGATTGTGCGCAAATGAGAATTGTATTCGGCATGGTGAACGATAAAGATCTGTCGACAATCATCCAAATGTTGCCCCAGAATGCACAATACTATTGGACACAACCTGCATGTCAACGCGCTTTTTCTGTTGAAAAAGTTGCACAATTAGGGCGTGAAAACCATCTCCATGGAAAAGCGTTCCCAACCGTGAAGGATGCATACCAAGCAGCCATGCATGACGCAGATGCGCAGGATTTCATTTTCATCGGTGGAAGTAGTTATGTGGTAGCCGATTTATTAACCTTTCTCAAACAATGATACTTTAATAGATTTTAACATCAAAAGTCAATGTTTTTTTATGACTTAAGTTTGTCATATTCATTTTTTTTCAGTTACTTTGCAAAAGCATCAAGTAACTAAAAACTTATTTTTATGACGAACACAACAGAAAACCTCTGTGGATTGAAGTCCAAGGATTTTCAAACCACCATAGACGGAAAAAATACAGATCTTTATATTCTCAAAAATAATGTTGGCAACGAAATAGCCATCACCAACTACGGGGGTGCCATCGTTGCCATCATGGTTCCTGACAAAGAAGGCAAACTCGCCAACGTCATTCAAGGACACGACAACATCCAGGATGTCATTGATTCACCTGAACCTTACCTGTCTACTTTGATTGGGCGATATGGTAATCGCATCGCAAAAGGTAAATTTCATTTGCATGGCAAGGAATATCACTTGCCCATCAACAATGGACCAAATTGCCTTCATGGTGGCAACAAAGGGTTCAATGCCCGAGTTTGGGATGCACTTCAGATGGATGATCAAACCCTGGTTCTTAAATATGTAAGCCCTTATGGCGAAGAAGGTTTTTCAGGAGAATTAAGGACAACGGTTGTGTATTCGTTCAATGATGACAATGAACTGTCGATAGAATACATGTCGACCACCAATAAAAAGACAATTATCAACCTCACCAGCCATGGCTTTTTCTCACTGCCAGGCATCGCAAATCCTACTCCTACAATAGAAAACCAGATTTGCGAAATCAATGCAGATTATTATATTCCAATCGATGACACCTCTATTCCTACGGGTGAAATTCGATTTGTAGAAGGAACACCATTTGACTTCCGCCAGCCTAAGCCCATCGGTCAAGACATAGAAGCAGACGACGTGCAAATCAAAAATGGTGCCGGATATGACCATTGTTTCGTGTTGAATAAGAAAGAAGAAGGTGAACTAAGCTTTGCAGCCAGATTGACAGATCCAAAGAGTGGCCGCATCATGGAAGTGTATACCACCGAACCAGGCGTACAATTGTACACAGACAACTGGGCAGACGGTTACAAAGGGCAACATGGTGCAACATTCCCACGCCGCAGTGCCGTTTGTTTCGAGGCGCAACATTTCCCAGATTCTCCCAACCATCCTTATTTCCCATCAGTGGTATTGAAACCTAACCAAGAATATAAGCAAAAGACTGTTTATAAGTTTTATACGCAGAAATAAACCAGGAAGAAATAAACAAAATAACTAATAAAAAAATCTTTCAACTAAAAATGGAACAACAGACAAACAAAAATGGCGTCATTGTTGCGATTATCTCAATGATGTTCCTCTTTGCTATGATTTCATTCGTAACCAATCTTGCAGCACCATTCGGAAACATTTGGGGTAAAACCTACTCTTGGGCTGGTATGGTTGGTAACTTAATGAACTTCTTGGCTTATCTTTTCATGGGAATCCCAGCAGGCAAGATGCTTGTGAAATACGGTTACAAGAAAACCGCTCTGATTGCTATCGCAGTAGGTTTCATCGGCTTGTTCGTACAATATTTATCTAGCATGTTTGGCGGTAGCAGTGAGATGTTCAGCGTTCAGGGACAGCCTGTCATGCTCAATTTCATCGTCTACTTGCTAGGTGCGTTCATTTGCGGATTCTGTGTATGTATGTTAAACACGGTGGTGAACCCTATGTTGAACCTTCTTGGCGGAGGTGGTAACCGTGGAAACCAACTCATCCAAACTGGAGGAACATTAAACTCACTCGCAGCAACACTCACCCCGTTCTTTGTTGGTGTGCTGATTGGTCAAGTTACCGACAAAACCAGCATGACTGACGTCACTCCCTTGCTTTGGGTAGCTATGGGCGTGTTTGCCGTTACCTTCCTGATTATTTCATTCGTAGCCATTCCAGAACCACAGTCAACCGCTCCAGGCGTTAAGTCTGAATACAGTCCATGGAACTTCCGCCACTTTATCCTCGGCGTGATTGCCATTTTCTTCTATGTGGGAATTGAAGTTGGTATTCCTGCTGAATTGAATTTCTACATCACCAAGCTCGATTTCCCCGGTGCGGCAGCCGTAGCTGGTGGCATCGTAGCCATCTATTGGTTGTTGATGCTCGTTGGCCGTTTCGTCAGCAGTTTCATCAGTGGTAAAGTATCTTCACGCACACAGATGATTTTCACCTCATCCTTGGCCATCATCCTTTTATTGATTGCCATTGTGCTCCCCGAGAGTTCTGCCGTGTCATTCCATGGATCTGAAGTACCCATCAAGTGTTTCTTCATCATTTCATGTGGTATCTGTACCTCAATCATGTGGGGCTGTATCTTCAACCTGGCAACAGAAGGTCTGGGTAAATACACGGCCGCAGCGTCAGGTATCTTTATGATGATGGTTGTTGGTGGTGGTGTGATGCCATTCATCCAAGACCAGATTGCAACCAGCCTCAACGATTACATTGCCAGCTACTGGCTTGTTATTGCCATGCTCGCATACCTACTCTACTACGCTCTGGTAGGCTGCAAGAATGTGAACAAAGACATTCCTGTAGAATAATAAGCAACAAAGAATGCTGAATGCTTATCCCAGATAAGTACATTCAGCATTTTTTATGATAAAAACAATTTAGATTATTAACCCCTAAATCCTATTAATTATGATGGACATAGATCATGTAAGAAGTCGTTTCATCAAGCACTTTGATGGCAAAACAGGAAATATTTATTTCTCACCAGGTCGTATTAATTTGATTGGCGAACATACAGATTATAACGGTGGATTCGTATTTCCAGGCGCAGTAGACAAGGGAATCATGGCTGAAGTTCGCCCCAATGGTACCAATACGGTCATGTGCTACGCTATAGATATGAAAGACCGTGTAGAGTTTAAGGTAGACGATCCCGAAGGTCCCCGCACCAGTTGGGCGCGCTATATCTACGGCATGGTGCAAGAAATGAAGAAACTTGGCGTCGACGTAAAAGGTTTCAACACCGCTTTCTCTGGCGATGTGCCACTCGGTGCCGGCATATCTTCATCGGCAGCGTTGGAAAGCTGTTTCGCCTTTGCCTTGAATGATTTGTTCGGTGAGAACAAAGTGTCCAAATGGGACATGGCTTTGGCAGGACAAGCTACAGAGCACAAGTATGTTGGCGTTAACTGCGGCATCATGGATCAGTTTGCCAGTGTCTTCGGACAGGAGGGTAAGCTCATGCGCCTCGACTGCCGTAGTCGTGAGTTCGAATACTTCCCATTCAACCCAGAGGGCTACAGACTCATGCTCGTCAACTCATGCGTGAAACACGAGTTAGTTGGCTCGCCGTACAACGACCGTCGCAAATCTTGCGAGAATGTCGTAAAACACATTGCAGCCAAGTACCCCAATGAGAAATTTGAAACCCTGCGCGACTGCACATGGGAGCAATTAGAAGCCGTGAAAGCCGAAGTTGGTGAGGAAGATTACAACCGCGCACGCTTCGTACTGGGTGAGAAAGACCGCGTGCTGGCCGTTTGTGATGCATTGGAAGCTGGCGACTATGAAACGGTGGGTAAGAAGATGTACGAAACTCATGAAGGCCTGAGCAAGGACTATGAGGTATCTTGCGAAGAGCTGGATTTCCTCAATGACGTTGCCAAAGAGAACGGCGTTACAGGCAGTCGTATCATGGGTGGCGGCTTCGGTGGCTGCACCATCAATCTGGTTAAGGATGAAATTCATGACAAGTTCGTGGCCGATGTCACAGAAAAGTATTTTGCTAAATTCGGCAAGAAGCCAGAAATCTATGACGTTGTCATCAGCCAGGGCTCTCATAAAGTATGCTAATTGATAACAAATAAAGATACCTGTTATCAACATTGTGATAACAGGTATCTTTTTGTTTTTTATTCACTCATAACAAATATTACCAAAACATTCAAGATGAAACTAACTAAAGGATTATTCATGGGCGCAGCATTTGCCATGGCACTGTTTACGGCCTGCTCGTCCAGTGACAACAGTAAATTAACCGTTTCCGGTCTAGACCCCGCCAAGTTTGACACAACACTCAACGAAAAGCCAGTTAAGCTGTTCGTTTTGAAGAACAACAATGACATGGAAGTTTGCGTCACAAACTTTGGTGCACGCGTTGTGTCAATCTGCGTACCCAACAAAGCAGGTGTTGCTACCGATGTAGTGCTAGGATATGACAACATTGCGCAGTATGCCGATTCTGTCAATAACGCCAGCGATTTCGGTGCAGCCATCGGTCGTTATGCCAACCGCATCAATCAGGGTCAAATCACGGTTGCAGGAAAGAAGATTCAATTGCCACTCAACAATTTCGGACACTGTCTGCATGGTGGTCCCTCAGGCTGGCAATATTCCGTATACGAAGGTAATCAGTTGAACGATTCAACGCTGCAGCTCGTCTTGCATTCTCCTGACGGTGACAACAACTTCCCCGGCAATGTAACGGCAACAGTTACCTACACGGTAACCAGCGACAACACCTTGGACATGAAGTTTGAGGCCACCACCGACGCAGAAACCGTCATCAACATGACGAACCACTCGTACTTCAACCTCTCTGGCGATCCGTCAAAGGCCGGCACCAACATGGTTCTTTATGTCAATGCCGACAACTACACACCCTGCGACAGCACCTTCATGACAACTGGAGAAATCAAACCAGTTTACGGTACACCCATGGACTTCACCAAGCGTCACGCACTGTATGAAACCATCGGGGACACTACCTTCACACAACTCAAATATGGCAGAGGGTATGACCACAACTATGTGCTGAACACCTACAAGGACGGTAAGGGTGACGACACCAAGGTGGCTGCCAGCCTGTACTCTCCCGAGTCGGGCATCTACATGGAAGTGTTCACCAACGAACCTGGTATGCAGGTTTATACCGGCAACTTCCTTTCTGGCAGTGTCATCGGCAAAAAGGGCATCGCCTATCCACAGCGTGCCTCAGTTTGTTTGGAGACCCAGAAATTCCCTGATTCTCCAAACAAGAAAGACTGGCCTTCACCTTACCTCAAGCCAGGTGAGAAATATTTCAGTCACGTTGCCTATAAGTTTAGTGTAAGATAAACCTCGCTGCGGCAACAATGTTCCACATCAACGCTATCAAGTAGGAGATAAACGCCCATCATGGAGGTTTGTCTCCTACTTTTTTCATTAACGCCATCAACAGTTGCTTACTTTCGATATAAGATTTTAAGGGTCGGCTCGGTCGTAATCATCTATATCTTAATGGCATCTCTCAAAGAGAATCCATCAAGTACATATTATTAAAGATTCAGCCGAGAAGGATGCAAAGGAAGTTTAAATGACAGATTAAAAATATAATTTATGTTATAAAAACGCCCTGTATAGACCAGAAAACTTGCATGAATGAAATATTTTACTACCTTTGCATTGTGTTTTTCATGGTATTAGATTATTAAGGTTAATGAAGATTGGTTGTCGTGAGACAATCAATTTTTTTTGATAGGTCACGTTGTCAGGTTACACGGACGACAGCACGCCTTCGGGAGTCCATACAGTGAGGGCAAAGCACTTGTTTTAAAAAGTAAGACAATGATTTAATTGTCCGTTTATTTCAAAATTTTCAAGTTTCAAAATAGAAAAGACACAATGGTTGAGGAGTGTTTTTTATGCACCTCAAAATATTAAAAAACCGTTTTTTCTCAGCAACTGCATACGTTTTATCGCCCTATTATCATCAACTTGCCGTATTAGAAATAACATATTGACTTCCAAACAACATGACTTTGTTGCATAATGGCATGCATATTGGAGGTCAACTAACATGCTTTTGTCACAAAAAAGGATTCACATTTGAAACGAAAAAGCGCCTCATCCCAGTAACTCATTGTAGCACAAGAGAATACGAAACCAGCCTATAATTTACGTATTTGCTCCCACCCTTCCTGTTGGTTGCAAATACGCGAGTTTTGAAGCCGCATGTAAAGATATTTCATGAAAAAGACATATAGATTAAAAACATGACATAATTCATCACATCCCTACTATTCGGAACGTGATAAATCACGCCCCTGCGGCTCAAAACCCTTTCAGATGACCTATTGTCTTTTAGCTCAATATTTCAGAATTTTCTTTCCGTTCGAGATGTATATCCCCTTGGGCAGGGCATCGAGTTTTGTTCCCACGAACTGCCCATTGAGATTATAAATTTTTGAAGGCTGATGAGTGTCGGTCTTCGCCTCAAGCTGTTTGATACCAGTTTCCTGCTTGTTCGTAGGTCCTACCACCTTTACATCATCTAAGAAAAAGCGTTTGTAAGGTATAAATTGGATGGTCGTCGCTCCTGTTCCGATGAAAGGAACCTTGATGGTAGTCCACTTCCCTCTGTCTAATGTAAAGACGCCCAACAGCGAATCGTTGATGTGCACATCCAACGTGTTATTATCTTTTCCAAAAGGTGCAGCTATGAAGATGAGCGTGTCTTTACCATGCGCATAGAATTCGGGTGACAACACGGTACCATTTTTTGACGATGTGCCAAACTTTGCACATCGGTCGCCACCGTATGCGGCACCAGATGGAACGTTCCAGCCTTGCATATCCGTCATGAAATCATTCATGCTTCTGGCCACTTGCCCGCTAAACTTGCCGTCATTTCCACCCGTTCCCTTACATTGGTCAAATGTTTCATGGAATAAAATGCCGTCAGACGGCGTCTGATTCGGTTTTGTTGAGGCAGCAACCACCTTGAAACGAAAAGAAATGGTTCCGTCATCATTTCTTGTTATCTCATTCACGTCCTTATTCATGAAATAGGTTCCCCACCTGTTCGCATTGAACAAACGGGCCGCAGGCTTAGAATTGGCTGTCAGACTGTCATTAGCCTTATATGGATAGGCATCGCCTGCAATCTCTGAGGCACTATAAATTCCCAATTTGTTGAGGTAAGCATCTGAATTGTCGGCGTGAAAAATGGTACATCGTTGATGGTCTTTCTGACTGTTAACAGTATTGTCGGCCCATGTCTTGGCATCAAAATCAACATGAAGAATCAGCAATCCTTCTCCACCAAGTCCTGCATCCCAACCTGTTTTTTGCCTATTTTCCAACAGGTAATATTCATTTCTATTGTTTTCGTTGTAAATAACATAGGCCTCACCCTGTTCACTGAGCGGCTTCATCTTCGTAACAGTGAGGTCGGTGGTCAGTTCAATAGGATTTAACCAACCTAAATAAGTACGTTCATAACTGGTATAACCAGCCGGAACGAAACCACCGACGTTATAACTTCCTTGATCCATCACATCCCATGAAAACATGCCATAAGCCTCGCCATTGAGGGTGTCGTACATGTCAGGCAGCCCCAACACATGCGAAAACTCATGACAAATGGTTCCGATACCTTCGATTTGTGTTCGTGAAGACAATTCAGGACCACAGGCATAAGAATCGATGGTCACCTGATCCAAGTTAAAATCAAAGTTGGATTCAGACAGCTCCGCCTGGTGTGGCCACACGCGTTTGGAATCTTGTCCTTCTGTTGAATTTTCACCTTGGCCGGCATACAACACATACAGCGCATCCACTTTCCCATCATGGTCCCAATCGTAATCTCGAAAATCCACCGCAGCATCTGCACCCATGCAGGCCTCTTGTATCATTTCATGGGGTCTGAGGTCATAGCCTTCCCGATCGTTGGCACCATAGTAAGCATAACCTTTCTTCATGCGTATGGGGCCTACAACATCAAAGGTTAAGTCAAATTTCCCTCTACTCTGGTCGAGGAAATAATCTCTTACACTTCCTTTAAATCCCAACTCGTGTACAAAGCCCAGCTTGTTGGTAATCTGTTGATAAAGCTCTTTTGTATGTTTCTCGTTGAATTTGGCGTCCTCAAAATCGACCAAAATCATCAAACCTTTTTTCTTTCCTTCATAGCCAGCATGCTTTTCGCCCAAGGAGCCACGGGTCTTTTCGCATCTACGAGCGGCTAATCTGCGTCTTTTTGCAGCAGCTTTTCTTGCTAAAGTTGTGAAATCGGCAGGTCGATAAGCCTGAAGCTGTTCATCAAAAACGTATTTCTGACCATCTTCTGCCTCCATGTAATGCAGGTGTTCATCGCCTTTGAACATCGCTCTAACCTCCACTCCACTTGCAAGTCGAATGACTTTCCACCCGCTCTTCTTGACTGGTATGGCAACAACCCACTGCGTAATCCATATAAATAATAAAACGGAGAATAATCTTTTCATGCCATATTTTCTATTTCATGACAAAAATAATGAAAAGATTTTTAAAATCATCGCTGGCATCCCATATTTGACATCTTGCCCACGAACAAATATCCTGATAGCCAAAAGAACTTATAAGGATAATCAAATAAAGTTGAAAGACGGCAATTTCAGGATGCTTGCGCTTTGAGTTATCGCCATAAAAAAAAGAGAGATATCTTTTTGTTGATACGCTCTCTTTTTATCATGTACAATGACCATGAAGGAAACTGTGCAAAAGAAACTTTCTTATTTCTTTGCTTCAGCTTTTTTCTTTGTGTCGATTGGCTTATAAGCCTTGTTCAAACCAGCAACCACATCCTTGGTGATATCATAGCTCTTGTCGGCATACAACAGATTATCTCCTGCTTTGGAAAGGATAAGACTATACTTTTTATCCTTGTTGTAGCTTGCCAAGAAGTGCTGAATGGAGTCGCGGAGAGCCTTGTTGTACTTATCGGTCTCTGTTTGAAACTCATTGCTCAAACGCTGATTGAGCGCCTGAAGATCGGCACTCTGCTTCTGCAATCCAGCTTGAATGGATTCTGCCTGGTCACGAGTATATGCATTTTGTTGAAGCTTCTGCTGGAAGTTTGCAGCTGCTTGCTCCAATTGTTTCTGCTTTCCAGCCAGCGTATTCTGGATGTTTTGACCCTTCTTCTGCAAAATCAAACTATAGTCTTTGCAGAACTTATACTGGGTCATGATGCTGTCTACCTCAACATAGGCAATTTTCATGTCTGTAGGAACAGCAGCTGTTGTACCTTCTGACTTCTTATCAACCTGAGGTTTTGAATTGTCACATGCCGTGAAAGCCAGTGTCGCAAGTGCTGCAACCGCTACCGAACGGATAATCTTTTTCTTCATTTTGTATACTGATATTTAATTGTTTACGTATTATTTTGTCTCATGACCATGACAGCATGCTGCCCATGACATCCATTTCAAAACGCCTTATTCTGCTTTCTTGCCTCTTTGTCTTGATCTACCACACAATGAATGCCTCGCTCTTTCATAGCGTCACTGTCATGTATGTGCATGGAATCGAACTTTCCATTCTTCTGAAAAATCAATTTCACAGCCATCAATGCAATACATATTGCAATTATTAACATGCTAAGAAGTAATGTTTTCAGCATTTCTTATTATATTTGCAGTGTCACTTTGTCATTTCAATTTGGCAAAGGTAGTGCAAATAGAGCAATATACAAAATAAAATAAGAAAAAATAGTATGGAAAAGAAAGACTTACAACCAGCTAGCGTCTTCAAGCAGTTCGCCAAAATTAACGAGATACCACGCCCTTCCAAGCGTGAAGAAAAGATGATAGAATACCTCAAAGAGTTTGGCAAGAGCCATCAACTGGAAACGTCAGTAGATGAAACAGGCAACGTGATTATCCGCAAACCTGCCACCAAGGGCTATGAGGATCGTGCGACCGTGATACTCCAGAGCCACATGGATATGGTG
This sequence comes from uncultured Prevotella sp., assembly GCA_963511375.1. Lineage (GTDB taxonomy): Bacteria > Bacteroidota > Bacteroidia > Bacteroidales > Bacteroidaceae > Prevotella. Next base: position 108,055 of record CAUPIT010000001.1, read on the forward strand.
TGTGACAAACTTGTGGACGTTGAGTTCGATTTCGATAAGGATGCCATCCAGACCTACATTGATGGCGAATGGCTCACCGCCAAGGGCACAACGCTCGGTGCAGACGATGGCATCGGCGTGGCTATGGAATTGGCTGTGCTCGAAAGTGACGATATCGAACACGGCCCGATAGAATGTGTTTTTACCGTTGACGAAGAGACACAACTAACAGGTGCGTTGGGAATGAAGGCCGGATTCATGACGGGTGATTATCTCATCAACTTAGATTCTGAAGACGAAGGCAAAATATATGTAAGCTGTGCGGGTGGCCGTAGCACCATTGCCACCTTCGATTACAAGGCAGAAGAGGCTCCAAAGGACCACTTCTTCATGCAAATCTCGCTGAAAGGTTTGGTGGGTGGTCACTCTGGTGACGACATCAATAAGAAGCGTGCCAATGCCATCAAGGTTTTAACGAGATTTCTTTTCAACGAACAAGAGAAGTTTGATTTGCGCTTAGCAAGCTTTAATAGCGGTAAATTGCACAACGCCATCCCGCGTGATGGAAAGGTTGTGTTCGCCGTTCCCAATGATGCGAAAGAGCAAGTGCGTGCCGATTGGAATGTCTTCCATCATGACGTGATGCAAGAGTTTCATGTTACAGATACCGACATGGTGTTTAACATGGAAAGTACCGAGCCTCAACAGGTGCTTCCTAAGGACGTAAGCAGCAAACTGATACTGGCTCTGCAAGCCGTTGACAATGGCATCTTTGCCATGTGCCAAGATGAGTTATTGGCCAATATGGTTGAAACATCAAGCAACGTGGCAGCAGTGAAGACCATGGATGGCAAGGTTGAAATCTTGTCGTCACAACGCAGCAACGTGATGAGCAATTTGGACAATATGTGTAACACCGTGAAGGCTGCTTACCAATTGGCAGGCGCTAAGGTTGAACAAACCGATGGCTATCCAGCTTGGAACATGAACCCAGACAGCAAATTAGTCAAACTGACGGTCGAGACTTACAAGAAATTGTTCAACAAAGAGCCAGAAGTATTGGGCATTCATGCAGGACTTGAGTGCGGATTATTCTCGGAACGTTATCCCCATATCGACATGGTTAGCTTCGGACCCACGCTTCGTTTCGTTCATACCCCTGAGGAACGTTTGCACATCCCTACTGTACAAATGGTTTGGGATCACCTTCTCGAGATATTGAAGAACATCCCTGTGCGCAAATAGCGTAAGCAAATAGCGAAAATGGATTCATGGTTTCTACCGATACCGTGAATCCATTTTTCATGCTCTTTACATTCGTCTTTACCAAAAAGTAAAAGACATTAAACAAAGTTTACACCCCTTTCTACCCTCATTCTTCGAAGAATTTCAAAATTGGCGTCATGAAGGGAGTGATGTCGCGCGGGTGAGTACGATTGTAATAGTCAATCCTTGTGGTCGACCAAGCCACATAAAGACGTTTCTTGGCCCGCGTCATAGCTACATAAAATTTACGCTTGTCTTCGGCCAACAGCCGTTCGTTGTTTTGATTGTAGAAGTTGGGATAGCGCCCGTCAACGGCATCAAAGATGATGACATTGTCAAATTCCAGTCCTTTTGCCTTGTGAACGGTTGTCACAAAGATACGCTCTTGCAGCGTTTGACTGTTGCACAAGTCGGCCTCTTTCAGCGTGTTTATTTCCGTGACGTAGGCCCACAGCTGCTCCACCAATGATGGTGCCGCTGCTTGGTCAATGATATCATCCGTGAGAAACTGCGTGACATAATGCAACTTATCTTGCGGTTCCAACAGTTTCTCGCTACAAAGAAACGCATAGAAGCGTTGCACTTCATGCACCAACACAGGCTCATCGCCAGGTTTTTCTCGCTGATACAGCCGCTGTTTGGCCGCATTGTATATGTCTAAATAGTTTTTTCGCAACACCTCTGCCCGCTTCTTGAACCGCGGATGGCGTATCCATTCCAACTGAGAAGGCACCATGAGCTTGGCTTTTCCATAGCAATGGCGCACCACATTGCACGTTGCGTCAACGTCGGCATCAGCCAAATGGGCGTTTTCTCCTTCCAAATGCAACACCGAGAGCAAGTGCTTGAGCTTGTACTCACGCAGATTTGGCTCCAACAACCGAACGAGTTTGAGCGAATCCAGATAGCGCGGACACTGCTCTTTCAACGATATGGCGGGCAAATAGCGTTGCAGATTGAAATCCAGAATATGATAATCGTAGTCGGCATTGTGTCCCAACAGCATGCTGTCGCCCACATAATCCATGAACATCTGCAATCCTTCAGCATGACTATGCAGCACATGTCGCTGCATTTCAGCAATCAATGGATTTTCAATCTCTCCCAGTTGTTGCGGGATGTCACGGTCGGTTTCCATAAAAACGACAAACGACGAGCCGGGAACCACTTTCCCTTGCCGCATCCTGACAGCTGCAATCTGCACGATGTCATCCTCAAAAACATCCAGTCCGGTGGTCTCTGTGTCGAACACCACAATATCCTGCTGCTCGTAACACTTTACAAATTCCTGTACATAACTGCCCTCTGGATACGTCAGAAGGTCGGTTGGCAGCATCGCCCTATCCAACAATCCCCGCACAAAGCCACGCGCTGCCGCATTGCTCTCAAAGACATGCAGCCCCATGAACAAGCGTGACCAACCGATGAAGTTGTGCTCGTTGGCCAAAACATTCAGGTGTGCCAGCAGCAACTTCACGCCCTGCGAGGCGAATAAATCATCTCCCGACACCTTAAAATGCGATAATGACAAGTCGTTCAACGCCCTGCTCATCATTTCTGCATCGGCATTGGCACTCACGATGACCGCCGTTGTTTCCCTCGCATCCGCAGCATTCAACCGAGACACCACATCGGCGACATCACGGTATTCCGAGTCAATGGTCACACTATCCATCACTTGCAACTCATCTCCCTTGCGTTGGGGAAGATAGTTGGTCGTAGGCAGCACGTTCTTGTCTATTCCCAGCTGCTGTTCGGCATAAACATTGAACACGTCAAGCAGATATTGAGGCGAGCGATGGTTGACAAACAGCCGGTGAACATGTCCCTCACAACGCTCCCGAAGGGCGTCCAGCGTGCTCATCTTGGCACCCATGAACGAAAAGATGGCTTGCTGCTCGTCACCCAGATACATCACGGTGTGGAAGTCACAACTTGTAAATCCGTCGACAAGTGCCAGCTGCAACGGGTTGAGGTCTTGCACCTCATCAACCTGTATCCAGTCATACCGCTTCAGCTCATGCTTGTCGTCAGCCCGCAGCGCATCGTAAGTAAGCATCAACAAGTCCTCAAAATCCAGCAACTTGTTCTCTTTTTTGTATGCCATGTAATGCCGCGCCTGCTCCATCTTTTTCAGCAAGGCGCCAATGTCACGCTGACTTCCCAGGTCGTATGCCTCGGTCTGGATGAGGTCCTCGTACACATCCGAATGCGTGAACACATCCAACATCGTGGCAGGTGTCATCTCCATTCGCTGCACTTGACACAACGTGCGCAACGCCGTCACGTCCCTTGCCGTCACACATTCAGGGTGAAGGCGCAGCTTTTTGGGATGTTCATGCACCAGTTGATGGATGAATCCCGCAAAATGAAACACCTCTGAATATTCACTTTTCGCACGATAGTTCGCCTGCACCGCATATTCATCCTCATCCCGATAGCGAGCCAGGATGCTGAAGGCATCTTCATCGTCAATAACCGAACTCTCGGCAGGCACCAAACTGTTGTCGAACAAGAATTTGGAACAAAACCGATGCACGTTTCCCACATACACCTCGTTAACGCCTTCATCTGCGATATGAGCCTCGATACGTTCTTTCATGCCACGAGCAGCGCGGTTGGTAAACGTCAGACACAGCATCTTATCGAACGGCATCCCTTGTTCGTGCGCCCTACGAATGCGCTCGGTGAGAATTTGTGTCTTGCCACATCCCGGCGGAGCCAGCACCAGATGGTACCCACCCTCGGCCTGTATCACCTTTTGTTGAAACTGGTCGGGCGTAAAAGTTGTCTGAATCTTATTCGTGTTCATGGTCTGCATCGTTATCGTTTACTTCTACAAATATATCATTTTTATTTGAGCTACCCCGCATTCTTCAAAAAAATACTATATTTGCATTTGATTTGTAGACGATGAACAACCATCTACTCGCAACGCAAACCCAATTAAACATGATGAAAAATAAGAACAAAATACAGGCACACAGTGCCGTGATACTGGCCAACGTAATCTTTGGTTTAGGTGTACCCGTTACCAAACTCTTGCTCGACGAATGGGTGTCGCCCATGGGATACATGTTCACCCGATGCCTGGGTGCTGCGGTGATATTCTGGTTGATTAGTCTGTTCATGCCCAAAGAGCCTGTTGAGCGCAAAGACCTGTTCATCATTATGTTGGGCGGTTTGCTTGGATTCGTGGTTTCGCAAACGCTCACCGCCTGGGCTTTGGTATACACCACGCCCGTTTACTTTTCACTGATTGCCACGCTGACACCCGTCGCCACCATGCTGATGGCAGCCGTTTTTTTGAAAGAAACGCTCAATGGAAAGAAGACGATAGGCGTACTCATCGGTATTGCCGGCGCGCTCTTGATGGTATTCATGGGCTGGCAGAGCGGCTCGGGAACTAACGACGTGCTGGGCATCTTCCTCACCATTCTGAGTCTGCTCACCTGGGTCATCTATCTGTTGATTACCCGAAACGTTTCTCAAAAGTACTCGGCCGTGACCCAGATGAAGTGGATTTTCCTCATTTCAACCCTCGCCGTGCTGCCTTTCGCCGCACCCGAATGGGGTCAGCAGAAACTTTTCTCTACCGCATGGGCCTGGACAGGCGTAGCCGAAATGGCCTTCATCGTGCTGTTTGCCACCGTGATGGGCTACTTTGCCATACCGTTCGCCATGCGCTACCTGCCCGCTACCACCGTAAGCATTTACACCAATCTGCAACCTGTGGTCGCTTCGTTGGTAGCCATCTACATCGGGCAGGACGTGCTGACCTGGGACAAACCGGTGGCCGGCATTCTCGTTTTGCTGAGCGCCTACATCATCACCAGAAAAAACGTGGAATGATAAACCACAAAAACGCTTTAAAATCTTACACACCGACCCCATGCTCATCGTTCACAACCGACTGATACCCTTCAAAAATTATGACGCCATCAACATTCTGGGAATGTTGTTTTGCCGCAAAGGAACCACCATCACGGCCGACCTTATCCAGCATGAGCGCATCCATACCCGACAGATGATTGAACTGGGATTTGTATTCTTCTACCTCTTCTACGTCATCGAGTGGCTCGTTCGCCTACCGATGAGCGGGCGAGCTTACCTGAACATTTCATTTGAGCGCGAGGCATACAGGCACATGGACGACCCCAACTATTTGCTTAATCGACGGCCATACGCTTGGACGCGCTATCTGAAAAAGCCGAGTAAACCTCGCACGAAACCCACCAGAAAATCGAATTAAAAACGAAGGCCCTGGCCCCCATGGATGACACCCCACAAAGGCCGCCAACCAAGGGCGTTGACTTTGGGCACCAATGTCTATGAGTTTAGACCCCAAAGTCATAGACATTAACCTTCAAAGTCAATGCTTTTAGTTTCACAAGGGAAAAAAGAAGAGAAACGAGGACATGCTTTACTTCAATAGAAACAAATAACAGACTGTTTATCAGCTTGTTTATAAGACGTACGGTATCAGCAGATCATCACCTGCCAACGACACTTTCAAGCGATACTTATCGGTGTACTCCACATGCATGAGTTGTTTGGGAGCGGTAGACTGCGGCTCCGTCAACGCCAAGGCCACATGCCCCATGGTACGGCGGAGATTGAGTTCGACACAAGGATGGATGCACAACTCCTCGCGATCCTCCATCCTCACCACCATCATGTCGATGCCAAACGGCCCCACGTATTTGCCTTTGAAGAGCGAACCCACCAGCGAGATGACATGCGCCTGAATGAAATCGAGCAATTCGATGGGTACATACCGCGCCATCATGTCGCGCTTCACCGCCTCCGAAGCGATGACGTTACCCGTATAAGCGCCATGAACCGTCGAGAATAGTGACAGACCAAGGTACGCCACACGACCGTTGTCCATAGCCATGAATTCCATTCCAAAATCACAGACCTTATTATATTGCGGTTCTATCATGATGCCACCCTGCTTTTTGATGAGGTTTCGGCACCACCCTTCAACGTGGCCACTGAAATCATGGTCTACATATCTCAACCCCCTGCCGCTACTGCTCCAGGGTGCCTTCAATACAAATCGTTCGCCATCGGCCATGAGCCGGTCGGCCAACTGAGCGGCATCGCCCGAGAAAAAAGTGCTGGTTCCTACAAAACGCTCGTGTGACGCCGCAAGAACAGGTAGCAAATGGGTTGCAGCGAACGTGCGACTGCTCAGTTTGCGCATAACATCCAATTGCTTGGCCGTGGGCACTGTTTGCCTGAACGTCGCGTTGGACGACACCAAATAGTGACATAAAGCCCTGTTCCACCCCCAAGGTTCGACATTCACCGTGGAGAAATCGATGGGAACACGGCACAAATCGGTATGCGAAATAAACAACACATCATGCACCAAACCGCCAAGACGGCGTGCCGATTCGAGTGCAGCCGACACGTCATCCACCAGCACCATGTCACCATCGTCAGCCCACAAAGCCGGCAGATAGCCCAGGTCGGCACGCAATTCGCGTGCGGCATGCGGGGCCGTGAAAGCATCCATGTTGGACGCCAATGCTACATCGTGATCTGGATTGAAGATATGTAATTTCATTGTCAGAAAGCCTCATTCGTTTAACTGGGTACAAAAATAATAAAAAAAGATGATATTTTGCAATATAGAGTTTGCAATTATAGAAATTAGTAGTATCTTTGCAGTGACGATTATGCAATTTAAAAGGATTTAGAAATGGAATCTTTCTTCCGCACTCATAAGAACCTTGTAGAGCACACCAAAGCGCCAGTTCGTCGCAACCTCATGGATGAGATTGACTGGAACGACTGCTTGATTGGCATCAAGGGAACAAGAGGTGTGGGAAAGACCACATTCTTGTTGCAATACGCACAAGAAAATTTTGAGAGTACTGATCGCCGCTGCCTGTACATCAACATGAACAACTTCTATTTCCAAGGCTGCGGAATAGATGATTTTGCGAAGCAATTTGTTGAGCAGGGCGGTAAGGTGCTGCTCATTGATCAGGTGTTCAAGCAGCCCAACTGGAGTGAGGAGCTAAGGCGATGCCACGACCGTTTTCCAGAGCTGAAGGTGATTTTCACCGGCTCGAGCGTGATGAGGCTCAAGGATGAGAATCCCGAACTAAACGGTATTGTGAAGAGTTACAACCTGCGAGGGTTCTCGTTTCGCGAGTTTCTCAACCTCAAGACCAACAACCAGTTTGCATCCTACACGCTTGACGAAATACTAACGAATCACGAACACATCATCAAGCAAATCCTGCCAAAGGCCAGTCCGGCGAAATACTTCATGGACTACATCCACCATGGTTTCTACCCGTTCTTCCTGGAGAATCGCAACTTCTCGGAGAATCTGCTGAAGACCATGAACATGATGACGGAGGTAGACATTCTGCTCATCAAGCAAATCGAACTGAAATACCTCACAAAAATCAAGAAGCTGTTCTACCTGTTGGCCACCGAAGGGCAGTGTGCGCCTAACATCAGCAATCTGGCGCACGAGATACATACCAGTCGCGCTACGGTGATGAATTACATCAAATACCTGGCCGATGCCCGATTGATTAACATCATCTATCCCATGGGCCAAGATTTCCCGAAGAAGCCCAGCAAAGTGATGATGCACAACACCAATCTGCAATATGTGATCTATCCGAACAAGGCAGATACACAAGACTTGATGGAGACTTTCTTCGTGAACTGCATGTGGAAAGACCACACGGTGAACCAAGCTGGCAAAGACCGTTTCTACCTGGTTGACGGCAAACAGAAGTTCAGAATTTGCGATGCAAAGAGCGAACATAAAATACATTATAGCAGTGATACCGTCTACGCCCGATACAACACTGAGGTGGGGCAAGACAACCGCATCCCCCTATGGCTGTTTGGTTTTCTATATTGACAGACGATGGAGGGGCGAATCAAGACAAGCGAACAAATAAATACAGCAACAAAAGAACAAGAATGATAGTAAAGAATTAAAAGATTCATACGAAACATTTATTCATATTTTATTTATAACAAAATGGCAAAAGAAAAAAAGTTTATCACTTGTGATGGTAACGAAGCCGCAGCTCATATCAGTTACATGTTTTCTGAGGTAGCTGCCATCTACCCCATCACACCGTCTTCTCCTATGGCCGAACATGTTGACACATGGGCTGCCAAGGGACGAAAGAACCTATTTGGACAAACGGTTACGGTACAAGAAATGCAGTCGGAAGGAGGCGCAGCCGGTGCCGTGCATGGCTCTCTTCAATCAGGCGCATTGACCACAACCTATACAGCATCGCAGGGTTTGCTGCTCATGATACCAAACATGTACAAGATAGCTGGCGAACAGCTGCCTTGCGTCATCAACGTTTCGGCGCGTACCATTGCCACGCACTCATTGTGTATCTTTGGTGACCACTCTGACGTAATGGCTTGCCGTCAAACTGGTTTTGCCATGTTCTGCGCTGGATCCGTTCAAGAGGTAATGGACTTGTCGGCTGTACCTCATTTGGCTACCTTAAAGACAAGCATACCTTTCATCAATTTCTTCGATGGTTTCCGTACTTCGCATGAGTATCAAAAAATTGAAATGATCGACGAAGAGGAAATCAAGAAGTTGATTGACTATGACGATATCAAACGTTTCCGCGACCGCGCACTGACACCAGAGCGCCCAGTAACTCGTGGTACGGCTGAAAACCCAGAAACATTCTTCACGCATCGCGAAGCATGCAACAAGCATTATGAGGATGTGCCAGATGTTGTGGAAGGCTATCTGAAACAGATCTCTGAGCTTACAGGTCGCGAATACCACATCTTCTCTTATTATGGAGCAGAGGATGCAGAGAACATCATCATCTTGATGGGTTCGGCTACCGAAGCCGCTCGCGAGGTGATTGACCACCAGTTGAAGGAAGGTAAGAAGGTCGGAATGATTTCGGTACACCTCTATCGTCCTTTCTCTGTTAAACACCTGTTGGCCGCAGTGCCAAAGACTGTTAAGCGTATTGCAGTGTTGGATCGCACGAAAGAGCCTGGTGCCGAAGGCGAACCGCTGTACCTTGACGTGAAGAGTGCTTTCTATGACGTAGAAAACAAGCCACTGATTGTGGGTGGACGCTATGGACTGGGTTCAGCTGACATCACGCCAAGCCACATCATCTCTGTGTTTGACAACCTGGAGATGAACGAGCCGAAGAACCACTTTACGGTTGGTATCGTTGATGACGTGACCTTTACTTCACTTCCTTTGCTCGAAGACATTCCTCTGGGAGCCGAAGGAACGTTCGAAGCTAAGTTCTTTGGACTGGGTGCCGACGGTACTGTAGGTGCCAACAAGAACTCTGTGAAGATTATCGGTGATAATACCGATAAATATTGTCAGGCCTACTTCTCGTACGACTCGAAGAAGTCAGGAGGTTTTACCTGCTCACATCTTCGCTTTGGCGATCAGCCCATTCACTCTACCTACAAAGTAATCACACCTAACTTTGTGGCTTGCCACGTACAGGCATACTTGAGAATGTATGACGTGATTCGCGGTCTGCGCAAGAATGGTACCTTCCTTTTGAACACCGTATTTGAGGGAGAAGAGTTGGCCAACTTCATTCCAAACAGACTGAAGCGCTACTTTGCTCAAAACAACATTACGGTATATTACATCAACGCAACGAAAATTGCGCAAGAAATTGGTTTGGGCAACCGCACCAACACTATTCTACAGAGTGCCTTCTTCCGTATCACCGAGGTGATTCCTGTTGACCTTGCCGTTGAACAGATGAAGAAGTTCATCGTGAAGTCTTATGGTAACAAGGGACAGGACATCGTTGACAAGAACTACGCAGCTGTAGAACGCGGTGTGGAGTATCAGCAATTGACGGTTGACCCAGCATGGGCAGACCTTGCAGATGACGAAGAAGCACCAGAAGAGGATGTTCCGGCATACATCAAGGAAATCGTACGTCCTATCAATGCACAGAATGGCGACTTGCTGAAAGTATCCGATTTCGTGAAATACGATATGATTGACGGTACCATGCTGAATGGTTCGTCTGCCTACGAGAAGCGAGGTGTTGAAGCATTCAACCCCGAGTGGACACCCGAAAACTGTATCCAGTGTAACAAATGTGCTTACGTTTGTCCTCACGCAGCCATTCGTCCATTCGTATTGGATGAGGAAGAGGTGAAAGGTTTCAATGACAAGACCCTGGCTATGAAGGTTCCAAGACCAATGGCTGGCATGAACTTCCGCATTCAGGTAAGTGTTCTCGACTGTGTAGGTTGTGGTAACTGTGCCGATGTCTGCCCTGGAAACAAACAAGGTAAGGCATTGAAGATGGTGCCATTTACACGCGATGAGAAGATGATTGAGAACTGGAACTACCTCACCAAGAATGTGAAGAGCAAACAACATCTTGTTGATATCCAGAGCAATGTGAAGAATTCTCAATTTGCACAACCTCTGTTTGAGTTCTCGGGTGCATGCGCCGGATGTGGTGAAACACCTTATGTAAAATTGGTTTCACAATTGTTTGGCGATCGTGAAATGCTTGCTAACGCAACAGGTTGTTCATCCATTTACTCTGCATCACTGCCTTCAACACCGTACACGACCAATGCAGACGGTAAGGGGCCGGCCTTTGCCAACTCATTGTTTGAAGACTTCTGCGAATTTGGTATGGGTATGGTAATGGGCAACAAGAAGATGCGTGACCGTCTTGCTGTCCTTCTCAACCAATTGGTAGAAAAAGAAGATTCGTCTAACGAGTTGAAAGAGGCCGTTCAGAAGTGGATGGAAGCGAAAGAAGATGCTCAAGGTTCTAAGGAAGCCACAGAACAACTCAAGCCTCTTATCAAAGCAGGTGCAGAGAAAGGTTGTGACACTTGCAAAGAACTGATGACGCTGGAGCACTACCTCATCAAACGTTCACAGTGGATTATTGGTGGTGACGGTGCATCGTATGACATTGGTTTCGGTGGACTCGACCACGTTATCGCATCCGGTGAAGATGTTAATATCTTAGTTCTCGATACTGAAGTTTACTCGAACACAGGTGGACAGAGCTCAAAGGCGACACCGCTTGGTGCCATAGCTCAATTCGCAGCCCAAGGAAAACGCATCCGCAAGAAGGACTTAGGCTTGATGGCTACAACCTATGGTTATGTGTATGTTGCACAAATAGCAATGGGTGCCGACCAGGCTCAAACGCTGAAAGCCATTCGTGAAGCTGAGGCTTATCCCGGACCATCGCTCATCATCGCCTATTCACCCTGTATCAACCACGGCTTGAAAGCCAAGGGCGGCATGGGTAAGAGCCAGGCAGAGGAAGCTCGTGCCGTTGCTTGCGGTTACTGGCACTTGTGGAGATACAATCCTCAGCTGGCCGATGAAGGCAAGAATCCATTCATGCTCGACTCTAAAGAACCAGATTGGAGCAAGTTCCGCGATTTCTTATTGGGTGAAGTTCGCTACCTGTCTGTGAAGAAAGCATATCCTCACGAAGCCGATGAACTGTTCCAAGCTGCAGAGGATATGGCGAAATTGCGCTATAACAGCTATGTTCGCAAATCGCAAGAGGACTGGAGTACTTCAAATAAAGAAGTAGACAAAACCGCCAATGAGGATCCTAATACAGCCGAAGCTACAGAAAAAGTAGTAGCAAGTGAGCCGAAGGAGAATTCAAAGGCCGAGCATGTTGATGCTAAATCTTAAGCAAGAAACATAGCTCATCATATTTAGAAAAGAGGGTGTATCAGCAACATGATACCCCTCTTTTTTTCTTATTTTACGATGGAGTGAGGGTGATTGAATTATTTCCTTGCTTTCTAAGAATATGAATATAGGAGTGTATCCTATCTTGTGCAGCAAAATTTGGGACGTAATTCATCGCATACAGCACTTAAACATATCCAACGAACGAGACTTCTGTATAGATTTAAGCCTCATTTGGCATGTGAACCACTCAATAGAAGTCTAACGCCCACACTATCTGTTAACAAAATTTAAAGGCGGTAAAAAGAATTGGTAGGTGACCGTATGCTGCATTCTTTTTTTGTATCTTTGCAAGCAAATAAAAACATACAAAGTCGTTTCTCTTCTGAAACGCAGAAATTTCTATCAACACTTATTATACAACAATGTATAGCAAAGACGAATTATCATCTAAAGATATCCAGGAATTGTCGGATATCGCTCAAAAATTGGGTGCCGAATTTGACCACACCGATACGCCAGAAGAAATCATATATTCAATACTCGATAAACAAGCAATCTCAGAAACAGATGAAAACGCCACAGGTTCCAAGCGACGTCGTATTCGCATACCAGTACGTGAAACTGACAGAGTGTACTCGGTGAATGGGAAAGAAGGTGAGAACTTCGACTTGAAAAAGAAAAAACCAGCCAGCGAGCCTGCTTCCTTATTTAAAGAGGACGACAAGAACGAAGAAGATATTTCGTCTAAAGAAGAGAAGGAATTGACCCCTGAAGAAGAACTTGCAGCCATCCCTAAGCATAGAGGGAGAAAGACAAAACGCGAGCTTGAACTTCTTGCAATGATTGATGCCAAGAAGGAAGAGAACCAAGAAGATACAGAAAAACAAGAAAAAGAGGCAGAAAATAACGACGATACCGAAGCATCACGCTCAAATGAAACACATGATGAGGTGAATGAAAAAGATTCTGAGAACGCGGAAGAAGAGACTTCAGAGGCAGACGCAGAAGGCACATCTCATAAAGACTCTGGTATGAGTAACTTACTGGAACGCTTACAAGCGAAGGTGAATGCGCACAACGAAAACGAGCAAGAACGTCGCGAGGCCATCGCAGAAGGCATTTGGGAAGGAGATCCTGCCGATGGTACAGACTTTATTGTTGTGCAAGACTTACCCATCGTAGATCAAGGTGCGGTACCTAGTTATGACATGTTTGACAATCCAACCACACCCATCATGCCATCGGCTTCATACCAAACGCCTGTAAACACGAACCCTTCCAACCAGCCTGCATACGACTTCTCTGACATTATTGAAGCAAATGGTGTCCTGGAAATCATGCCAGATGGCTATGGATTCCTACGTTCAAGCGACTACAATTATCTGTCTTCGCCTGACGATGTGTACGTTGCTAGCTCACAAATCAAGAAGTATGGCTTGAAGACGGGTGATGTAGTACAGTGTCATGTTCGCCCTCCACATGACGGAGAGAAGTACTTTCCATTGACCAACATCGACAAGATCAACGGAAGAAACCCTAATGAGATTCGTGACAGAATACAATTTGAACATCTCACTCCGCTCTTCCCAGAAGAGAAATTCACACTCTGTGGCGACAAAGCAACGACCAATCTGTCAACAAGGGTGGTCGACCTCTTCTCTCCTATCGGCAAAGGACAGCGCGCACTCATTGTGGCACAACCCAAAACCGGTAAGACCATCTTGATGAAAGATATTGCCAATGCCATCGCTGCCAACCACCCCGAAGCTTATTTGATGATGCTTTTAATCGACGAAAGACCGGAGGAAGTGACCGACATGGCACGAACCGTGAATGCAGAAGTCATCGCATCAACATTTGATGAGCCGGCAGAACGACATGTTAAAATTGCAGGAATCGTGCTTGAGAAAGCCAAACGAATGGTTGAATGTGGGCATGATGTGGTGATATTCCTCGACTCCATTACACGTTTGGCCCGCGCCTACAATACAGTAAGCCCTGCATCAGGCAAGGTGTTAACGGGTGGTGTGGATGCAAATGCATTACAAAAGCCGAAACGATTCTTTGGTGCAGCCCGCAACATCGAAGGTGGTGGATCACTCACCATCATCGCTACAGCGCTGATTGATACGGGTAGTAAGATGGATGAGGTAATCTTCGAAGAGTTCAAGGGTACCGGCAACATGGAACTTCAGTTAGACCGGTCACTTTCTAACAAGCGCATCTTCCCAGCTGTCAACTTGGTTGCATCGAGCACCCGTCGTGACGACTTGCTACAAGACAAGACCACACTGGATAGAATGTGGATTCTGCGCAAGTATATTGCCGACATGAACCCAATAGAAGCAATGAACTCAATTCATGACAGAATGATAAGAACCCACAGCAATGACGAGTTCTTGATGTCAATGAACTCATGATAATGAACGAATATATCGAAATAAAAGGTGCCCGTGTCAACAATCTGAAGAACATCAGCATCAATATTCCCCGAAATCAATTTATTGTTATAGCCGGCCTATCGGGTTCCAGCAAATCATCCTTGGCCTTCGACACATTATATGCCGAAGGCCAACGTCGCTATGTAGAATCACTTTCCTCCTATGCAAGACAGTTCTTGGGACGCATGAGTAAACCCGAATGCGACTTCATCAAGGGACTGCCACCTGCCATTGCCATTGAACAAAAAGTGATTTCTCGCAATCCTCGAAGCACAGTTGGCACGTCAACCGAAATATACGAATATCTACGTTTGCTATATGCACGCATTGGTAAGACCTACTCCCCCATCAGTGGCGAAGAGGTAAAGAAGCACTCAACTAACGACATCGTCAACTGTACGCAACAATACTCTAAGGGAACCAAGTTTGCCATCCTGGCTCCATTGCACCTGATTGAAGGCAGAACGCTAGAGAAACAGCTTGAAATGGAAATCCAGGAGGGCTACACTCGTCTTTGGTTCAGGAACGATTTCGTGCGGATAGACGACTTTCTGGCGGACAAAGAAACGTTGGAAAAAGCAAAGGTTGACGAGATTTTCCTGTTGATTGACCGCCTGTCTGTTGACGACGCCAAGGATGTGATCTCCCGATTGATAGACTCTGCAGAGACTGCTTTCTACGAAGGACGTGGTGAATGCCGACTGGTGTTCTTCCCCTCCAACATAACTTATGAGTTTTCCATGCGTTATGAAGCTGACGGAATGAACTTCGAGGAACCCAATGACAACATGTTTTCATTCAATTCTCCTTTGGGAGCATGCCCGACTTGCGAAGGGTTTGGCAGCATCATTGGCATTGATGAAAAACTGGTCATTCCCAACTCTACCCTCAGCGTCTACGATGGTTGTGTACAATGCTGGCACGGCGAAAAGATGGGCCAATGGAAAGATGAGTTCTGTCGACGAGCGAAACGAGACAACTTCCAGATATTCAAGCCCTACCTGGAGTTGACAAGAAAAGAGAAAGACATGCTGTGGCATGGCTTACCATCCGACATGCACGAAGACGAGCGTGACCGAGTGAGCATTGATGCCTTTTTCCAAATGGTGAAAGAGAATCAATACAAGATTCAATACCGTGTGATGATGAGTCGCTATCGGGGCAGAACCACTTGTCCAACCTGTCATGGTACACGTCTGAAAAGAGAGGCCAGTTGGGTGAAAATCAACGGCATGAGCATCACTGACCTGGTAGAAATGTCCATCTCCAACCTTCACACATGGTTCAAACAACTCGCCTTAGACGACCATGACGCAGAGATTGGCAAACGATTGCTCACCGAAATCAACAACCGATTGCAGTTTCTCATTGACGTGGGACTGGGCTACCTCACTCTCAACCGCCAATCCAACACGTTGAGTGGCGGTGAGAGTCAGCGCATCAACCTCACTACCTCACTGGGAAGTTCCTTGGTGGGATCACTTTATATTCTGGATGAACCCAGCATTGGCCTGCATAGTCGCGATACCAAACGATTGATCGGTGTGCTAAAAAAGCTACAAGCATTGGGCAATACCGTCATTGTTGTTGAGCATGACAAGGAAATCATGCAAGCCGCAGACACACTGATAGACGTAGGTCCCAATGCGGGTAGACTGGGTGGAGAAATTGTTTTCAATGGATCCATCAAAGGTATTGACCGCAACAAGGAACAATATGCCAAGCAGTTCTCTCGCTCTCACACCATCCAATACCTCACAGGAAAAGAAACAATCGATAAACCCAGTTCTCGAAGGTCATGGAACATGGCCATCGAACTGAAAGGTGCCAGACAAAACAACTTGAAGGGAATTGATGTCAAGTTCCCGCTGAACGTGCTGGATGTGGTGACTGGCGTTAGCGGATCGGGTAAGTCAACCTTGGTGAAGGGCATCCTCTACCCCGCCTTAAAGCGACATTTGAATGAGGTAGCCGATCAGCCTGGCGAATATATTTCGCTGGAAGGCGACTGGAAACACATCGAGCATGTAGAGTTTGTCGACCAAAATCCCATAGGCAAGAGCACGCGCAGCAATGCGTCAACCTACGTCAAGGCCTACGATGCCATCAGACAATTGTTTGCCGAACAACCGCTTGCCAAGCAAATGGGCTTCTCACCACAATACTTCTCCTTCAACACCGAAGGCGGTAGATGCGAAGAATGTAAGGGCGCAGGAACCATCACCGTTGAGATGCAGTTCATGGCCGACCTCGAATTGGAATGCGAAGCGTGCCATGGTCAACGATTCAAAAAGGACATACTGGATGTGCGGGTAGATGGAAAAAACATCAATGACGTGCTAAACATGACGGTTACAGAGGCACTTGAGTTCTTCAATCGCTTGAATGAGAAAACGGTGGTCAGCCGACTGCAACCGCTGGATGACGTGGGATTGGGATACATCAAGTTGGGACAAAGCTCGTCTACGCTTTCGGGTGGTGAAAACCAACGCGTAAAACTGGCTTACTTCATTGGGCGCGAGAAGCAAGAACCAACCTTATTTATCTTTGACGAACCAACCACCGGACTACATTATCTGGACATCAAGCGTCTGCTGTCGGCATTCGACGCATTGATAGAACGAGGACACTCCATCATCGTCATCGAACATAATCTGGATGTCATCAACTATGCCGATTATGTCATCGACCTTGGTCCGGACGGGGGTGACAAGGGCGGCTCATTGGTTGTTGCAGGCACACCAGAAGAGGTAGCCAACTGTAAGGCAAGTCTTACGGGGCAGTACCTTAAAGCTGAGCAGTCGTAACAACCAACTGAATTCATCTCAAACGATATCATTCCCATTATTTCAGACAACCATGAATCGCAGCGAGCTATCCATCCTAATCCCTACCTACAACGATTGTTGTGTAGATTTGGTCAAAGCACTGGCTTGTCAAGCTGCGAACATACCCAAACTACACTATGAAATCATCGTGGTAGATGACGGTTCCACACGCCCAGAAACCAAACTGCAAGCTACTGAAATCAATGCGTTGGACAACTGTAGGTTCATCAGTAGGAACATCAATGTAGGACGTGCTAAAATTCGTAACATACTCACTGTCATGGCGCGTCATCACTGGCTGCTTTTCTTGGACAGTGACATGAAAATCACGAGCGACGATTTCATTCTGCAATATCTGCAAGCAGATCGACAGGCAATGGTCATCTATGGAGGCAACTGCGTGCAACGCCCGATGAAACCTGCCGATGGAACGTTGAAGTATCGTTATGAGGCTGAGGCAGAGGATTCACATTCGGCAGCAGAGCGCAACAAGTCACCTTATCAACAGTTTAACACGTCCAACTTCTTGGTGGCCAAGTCGGTAATGGAGGGCCACCCTTTTGATGACCGAGTACAAACCTATGGCTATGAAGACGTGCTGTTTGGCAGATCTTTAGAGGCTGCTGGAATTCGCATTTACCACATTGACAATCCTGTTGGTTTTCAACAGTTTGAATCAAACGTCAGCTTTCTGGCAAAAACAGAGGAAGCCATGTACACGCTCAACTTATACCACGAAGAACTGAAAGGCTATTCAAAAGTATTGGATGCTTATCACAAACTTCGTCTTCTGGGTCTGGCCCCGCTTCTTCGGTGGCTGTTTCATGCCGCACAAACAAAGATGAAAACCAACCTACTTGGTACCCATCCTTCTCTCTTCATCTACAAATGTTACAAATTAGGGGTTTACGTAACCATTGCACACGGTATGCATCGTGGCAAAAAGAAAACAAAAGAATAAATTTTGCTGGACGTTCATTCAGGTGCTGAACTCTAAAGAAAATTGAAAGAATTGGCTTATTAGCGTAGGATGTAACGTATTGAACCTCAAGTGATTCCGTTGGGGTTCGAACCCAAGACCCACAGCTTAGAAGGCTGTTGCTCTAATCCAACTGAGCTACGGAACCGATAATCGATTGCAAAAGTAATCATTTTGATTGAGAGTAAGGCGATGAAACGGCTTGTTTCAGTAGAAGTTAGCATTTTTTAACAAACACAGTTGGTCTTTTGATGGCGAACCTCACACTACTCTCAATCTGCTGCTACCCAAAAAGTTCGTTCGTTATTTTTGTCCTATAAAATGACAATAAAACGGTAATGAATAATTGCTGATCTAGAAAAAATCGATAGGCAGATGGTATGCAAACATGCCATATCTTGGTTAGAAAAACCGAATTTTCAGCTTAAACGATGTAAAAGTAGCCTTTTTTAGCACCATATTGGGGGGCAATCTTCATGATCTAAGCTGCCAAAAGCATGAAGATTGGAGGCATAGAGCATTGCTTTTGCGGCCGAGAAGAGCTTCTGAAAGTGAGCAAATAGTTATCAATAACTGCAAATCATTCATTATCAACCAACTACAAATCTCTCTCATTTAGGCCGTATTTCGAAGCAATGGAAGGTTGATTCATCAATAAACGAAATATAAGCGGGCTGTTGTCAAGATAAATTCATCATCAAGCACCTGCTTACCAAAGGGTTCAATGCCATTATGGCAGGCATGACAAACGCCTCATTGAGAAATGACAGCGGCCTCTCCTACCCGTCATTCAATGCGTTCGAGCATCTTTAATCCGTTGAGCGTGCATATTCCACGGATGAATAATAAAATGATGTTACGAAAGACTATCTGTAGGCCATGTTCCTTATACAGCTGACTGGTCATTGCAAAACGAACAGCTTCACGCGCCACTTCCACAACGATGTGATAATTAGTGTCTGGCCTAAAAAATCCCTCTTTCACGCCTCTGTCAATAAAGTTATACGCATCTTCATCCCGTTTCTTATGCTTGTTCTCAAGATAAGCTTGAACACGCTTGTACTTTTGTACTTCGTCTAAAAATAACGGAGAAATCTTTGACAAACGCTGGGCCTGACAATTGTAGAATTCAATCAACGTATCCATGACATGATGGTTGTCCTGTTCACTGAAATTCTTCATGTGCTCATCAAATTCTTGCTCGGCAGCTTTCATGCCTTCCAGCAGCAGTTCCTCCTTGTTGCTGTATATCTCGTACACCGTGCGCTTGGATATGGATAATCTCCGGGCGATGTCATCCATCTTGACCGCCTTAATGCCCTTCTCGAAAAATTCGCTCATGGCTGCTTTCAAGATACGCTCACGAAGCTCTTGCCGATAAGGCGTTTGACCGATCACTCTATTCATTCCTTTTACCATAACAGCGCAAAGATACAAAAAAGCATAAAAACTTGTTATTCTTTAATGGTTTTTTCTTAACTTTGTTCCGTTATCAACTATTTGAACGTTTAATCATTGGGAGAGACAGCTGGGTAGATTTTTATTAAATTCATGCCCTTTTCGCCCTCCATTTAGTACTATAATCCAATGTTAAAAATAACCAAAGAAGCAGCTCTTGCTTACCATGAGGGAGAACGTCCCGGCAAAATCGAAGTAAAACCGACCAAGCCTTACAGGACTCAAACCGACCTCAGTCTGGCCTATTCGCCGGGTGTGGCCTACCCGTGTCTTGAGATTCAGAATAATGAAAATGACGCTTACAAATATACCAACAAGGGCAACTTGGTCGCAGTGATTTCCAACGGCACGGCAGTGCTGGGCTTGGGGGACATTGGTGCCATGAGTGGCAAGCCCGTGATGGAAGGCAAAGGCCTGTTATTCAAAATATATGGCGGCATCGATGTTTTCGACATCGAGGTAGACGAGAAAGACCCCGTGAAGTTTTGTGAGACCGTTGAAAGGATTGCACCGTCGTTTGGCGGCATCAATCTGGAAGACATCAAAGCACCGGAATGTTTCTATATCGAGGAAAGGTTGAAGAAAAATCTCGACATCCCCGTGATGCACGACGACCAACATGGCACGGCCATCATATCTGCCGCGGGCCTGAAAAACGCTTTGGAGATTGCCGGCAAAGACATCAAGAAGGCCAAATTGGTTATCAATGGCGCAGGAGCTGCTGCCATTAGCTGCACCAAATTGTACGTAGCTTTGGGGGTGAAGAAAGAAAATATCCTGATGCTGGATTCGCATGGAGTGATTACAAAAGACCGTACAGACCTGAACCCACAAAAAGAAATGTTCGCCACCGACCGGAAGGACGTACACACGTTGGAGGAAGCCATTAAGGATGCCGATGTGTTCGTGGGTTTGTCAAGAGGCAATATCCTATCCAAAGACATGATTCGGTCTATGGCTTCCAACCCTATCGTGTTCGCATTGGCCAATCCCGTGCCTGAAATTAGCTACGAAGATGCCCTTGACAGTCGGCCAGACGTCATCATGTCAACCGGTCGCAGCGATTATCCTAATCAGATTAACAATGTCATTGGCTTCCCATACATCTTCCGTGGTGCGCTGGATGTACATGCCAAGGCTATCAATGAGGAAATGAAGATGGCCGCCGTACATGCCATAGCCGACCTGGCCAAACAACCCATTCCGGATGTGGTCAATGAAGTTTACCACATCAACGACTTGAGTTTTGGTCCCAAGTATTTCATTCCAAAGCCCATAGACCCGCGCCTCATCACAGCAGTGAGTGCGGCTGTAGCCAAAGCAGCCGTAGAGAGTGGTGTGGCCAGGACACCTATCAAGGACTGGGATAAGTATAAGGAGAATTTGAAGCAGTTGCTCGGACAGGAATCTAAGTTTACGAGAACCCTGCATGCCACAGCCGCTCGGCATCCGCAGCGCATTGTGTTCGCAGAAGGAGGCCACCCCACCATGATGAAAGCTGCCGTGCAGGCGAAGCAAGAAGGCATTTGCTTCCCTATTCTGTTGGGAAACCCTGACAGGCTTAACCGACTGGCCAACAGACTGAAACTTGACCTCACGGGAATCAAAATCATAGACATGCGCGCAGATAAGGAACAAGGAAAGCGCGCGAAGTTTGCTAAACACCTGTCAGAAAAGCTTGAACGACAAGGGTATACCTTCGAAGAAGCGTACGACAAGATGTACGAGCGCAACTATTTTGGCATGTCGATGGTTGAAAATGGTGATGCAGATGGCTTCATCACAGGACTCTACACAAAATACTCGAACACCATTAAGGTGGCTAAAGAAGTGATTGGTATTCGTCCCGGATACAAAACTTTCGCTACCATGCACATCCTTGATACCAAAAAAGGCATCTACTACATTTCGGACACCTTGATTAATAGGCACCCAGACGAGAATGTGCTGTATGACATTGCGCGCCTCAGTGCTGACGCAGTAAGATTCTTCAATGACAAGCCAGTCATGGCGATGATTAGCTATTCCAACTTTGGAACAGACACGATTGGAAGTCCACAAAAGGTTCATGCGGCCGTAGAAAAAATGCAACAAGAGTTCCCCAACTTGGCTGTTGATGGAGAAATGCAGGTTAATTTTGCCATGGACAAAAAATTACGGGACGACAAATATCCATTCACTCGCTTGAAGGGTAAGAACGTCAACACGCTGGTTTTCCCCAATATGAGCAGTGCTAACGGCAGTTATAAATTGCTGCAAGCCCTCAATTCGGATGCAGAAATCATCGGTCCGATACAAATGGGATTGAAAAAACCAATCCATTTTACCGACTTTGAATGTTCTGTGCGCGACATTGTAAACATCACTGCCGTAGCTGCCATCGATGCATACGTGGAGAAAATCAAGAATTCAAAAAAATAAATTTAATGTACAAAGTGCCAACAACGCAGTTTATGCTGTTTGTTGGCATTTGCATTTTGTATATCAACCCATTGCTACATGATTACATTTCCATGTGCCAAAATCAATTTAGGCCTTAACGTAGTAGGTGTTCGGCCAGATGGTTACCACGACATAGAAACCGTGTTCTTCCCCATTCCGTTGCACGACACGCTTGAAATAACACGCATGGACGAACAGTTTCCGTCCGATAATCCGTGCGATTTGAAGATAACAGGAAGGGCAGTCGATGTTCACGAAGATAACAATCTCGTCATCCAGGCTTACCATTTGCTGGCAAAAGACTTCCCACTACCGCGTATTCACGCTCATCTTTATAAGGAAATCCCCTCACAAGCGGGCTTAGGAGGCGGCTCGAGTGATGCTGCTTTCATGATTAGACTGCTCAATGAGCAATTCAAACTCAATCTTACCACCGCTGACATGGAGCAATATGCGGCCCAACTGGGTGCCGATTGCGCATTCTTCATCACCGCTAAGCCTTCATTTGCGACGGGAATTGGTGACCAACTCGTGCCAACAGAACTGCCAAAAAGGGGTCTTGAAGGGTGTTATCTCGCACTGATTAAGCCCGATATAGCCGTTTCAACCAAAGATGCTTATGCCAAAATTGAGGTGAAACAACCTGCCAAATGCTGCCGTGACATTATCGGTCAGCCCATAGAAACGTGGAAAAACGAACTGATGAATGACTTTGAAATACCCGTATTCAAGTTGTATCCGCAGCTGAAGCACATCAAAGAGCAGCTCTACCAGCAAGGGGCTGTGTATGCAGCCATGAGCGGAAGCGGCAGTACCATCTATGGTATTTTCAAAAAAGAGCCACAAGGAATCAGTCAGTTATTCGACGATTGCTTTACTACCGTACTTTCATTATAGGTAATGAGAGTTGACTGGAGTGAAACGTCTGCTCACAGTTGACGCATAAACTGTTCAGCTTCATGCAGCGTTTCTTGCTTGCCAACATCCATCAGCTTAAGGTTTGACTCTACATGTCCAATGATGGGAACCTGATTGCACACGCTTAAATAGAAATCAATTACGCCAAAACGGTCAGGAAAAGCATCCATCCATGGAAACAACTGTGGTGAAAAGGTGTGAATACCAGCGAAGGCAAGCTTCTTGTACTGTGCCAAATTTAAGTTTGAATAGGGCGAACGAACCTCCCCAGTGTTCATGTTCGTCCAACCAACCAAGCGCATGTCGTCGTCAAAGAGCAAGTAACGATTGGTGTTACGTTCGCTAACCAGCAAGGTTGCCGCAGCTTCCGTATGCGCGAAATAAAAGCGTTGAAGGTTGATGTTGCTTAGTATATCAACATTATGAATCAATATTCTGGCGTCCCCAAACAAGCGCTTTGCACCCTTGATACCACCTCCCGTATCGAGCAACTGGTTGGTTTCGTCGCTGATACGGATGTCTAAACCGAAATAATGATTTGCTTCTAAGTATTGAATAATTTGCTCTGAGAAATGATGCACATTGACAATAATACGACTAAAACCCGCATCTTTTAACTTGAATATCACCTGTTTGAGCAAAGGTTCTCCCCCAACTTCCACCAAAGCCTTTGGCACATGGTCAGTCAGCGGTTTGAGTCTGGTCCCCAATCCAGCTGCTAAAATCATCGCTTGCATCATTTCTTTATCTTCATTCATCATTACTTATCTCTCTCACTCAACGCTGTCAAAACCAATAGACATTTCAGTTTTCACTCACAAAATGACTACTTTGCCTCCAACGTTTGCTCTATTTTCTGTTCACGGTGATTGATTCTAACCTCAATACCGAACTTGTCATGAATGTGTTCTGCCAAATGTTGCGCGCAATATACGCTGCGGTGTTGTCCACCTGTGCAACCAAATGAGAATATCAAACTGGTAAATCCCCGCTCAATGTATCGTGCCACGTGACGATCGGCCAGTTGGTAAACATTATCAAGAAAGACGAGTATCTCGCCATCATCTTCCAAGAAACGAATTACAGGCTCATCCAAACCCGTCAAATTCTTATAAGGTTCATATCGTCCGGGGTTGTGAGTTGACCGACAGTCAAACACATAGCCGCCCCCATTTCCTGTGGGATCTTCGGGAATGCCTTTGTGATAAGAAAAACTGTTCACACGAACAATCAGCTCACCTCTATCATCATATTTGGAAAAAGTGGCGGGTCCATCAACCGGATTGGCCTTAAATATATTGTTATCCGTAATCTTGAAGCCGTCAGTTCTTTTCACTTTTCTCTCCTCCTTGTTGGCAAATTGCGGCAATTCCGTCATCTCTTTGAGGATGCTCATCATATATGGATAGGGAAAAACATGCTCGCCAAGCTTTATAAGCTCACGAAGATTCTGCATGGCTGCTGGAATAGACTGAATAAAATGCTTCTTCCGCTCGAAATATCCACGAAAGCCGTATGCGCCCAAGACCTGTAACGTGCGAAACAACACGAAGAGATTCAATCGCTCAACGAAGTGTCTACTCGACGGAACTTCCGTATATTGTTTCAAAGACTCATAATAAGCAGAAACCAAATCACGACGCAATTTAAAAGGATATTTAGCTGATGCCTGCCACAAGAAGGACGCTAAGTCATAATAGAACGGTCCTTTTCTGCCTCCTTGATAGTCAATAAAATAGGGATTACCATCATGATCGAGCATCACATTGCGTGCTTGAAAATCCCGATACAAGAAACATTCCGCTGGCTCTGCCGTCAAATCTTTGGCAAACATACGAAAGTTGGCCTCTAACATCAGCTCGTGGAAATCGATTCCTGTCGCTTTCAGAAAGCAATACTTGAAATAATTCAGGTCAAACAACACGCTTTCTACATTGAATTCGGGTTGGGGATAACATTGTTGAAAGTCGAGTCCAACGGCTCCCCTCACTTGCATTTCGGGCAATGCCTGAAGCGTTTTGGTCAACAGCTGCTTTTCTTTCTGCGTGTATCGGCCGCCTGCATCACGGGCACTTTTCAGCATATCAAACAGCGAAGTATGCCCCAAATCGGTCTGAAGATACCTCAGTTCATCGTCACTAACAGCCAAAATCTGAGGAACCGGAAGCTGTTTGTCCGTAAAATGCTCCGTGAGATAAATGAACGCATGATTTTCATCACGACTGGTACCTATCACTGCGATCACCGATTGGCCAGATTTGTTGCCAAAACGATAATAAACACGATTGCTGCCAGCCCCTTCCAACTTCTCTATTGTGGAAGGTTTCTCACCCGACCATTGCGCATAAAGTTCTATAAGTTTCTCCATATATTTCAATTCTTCTTCCCTTTGCTCCACAGGCTTACAGCACATTGAACCGTAACACGCTCGTTGATGAAAGGTGATATAGACAGAATGACAAGACAAAATTAAGCATTTTTTAGTGAAAAAACGGATGAACGGGCAGGAAAAGACAAATATATCCTCTCCCAAGAACAGCCACAAGCATGCAGAAAGGTCTACCTAAAAAAAGAATCGGATGTCATCCCGACATCCGATTTAAAAAAACAAACTACTTAAAAACTAATCTACTAAAACAAATCAAAAATATCTTATCTACTTAACACTTTAATCAATATTTTCCTGTTTAGGTTGCAAAGATATATGTTTTGGTTTTAATTTCAAAATTTTTTGATATAAAAAAAACGCATTTTTTATACAATATGCATAAAATAAGAGGGTGTGCCTACAAATAGACACACCCTCTCGTTTATTTTAATCAAATTGATATTTACATCATGCCACCCATTCCTGGCGCTGCCGGCATAGCTGGTTTTTCCTCTGGCTTGTCAACGATAAGACATTCAGTGGTTAAGAACATGCCTGCAATCGACGCAGCATTCTCCAGTGCCACACGAGCAACTTTCGCTGGATCTACGATACCCTCTTTGCGCAAGTCCTCGTACGAATCGGTGCGAGCATTGTATCCGTAGTCATCTTTGCCCTGACGTACCTTGTCAACAACAACAGCACCTTCGCCACCAGCGTTGGTTACAATCTGTCGAAGTGGCTCCTCAATGGCACGCTCTACGATGTTGATACCAGTCTGTTCGTCAGTATTCACACCCTTCACACCCTTCAATGCGTCGAGCGCACGGATGTAAGTAATGCCACCACCGGCTACAACACCTTCTTCAATGGCTGCGCGAGTTGCACACAGAGCATCGTCAACGCGATCTTTCTTCTCTTTCATTTCAACCTCGCTGTTAGCACCTACATAAAGAACGGCTACGCCACCAGAGAGTTTGGCCAAGCGTTCCTGCAACTTCTCCTTATCGTATGAGCTTGTGGTATTTTCAATCTCGGCCTTGATTTGATTGATACGAGCCTGGATATTCTCGCTCTGTCCACCACCGTTAACAACGGTTGTGTAGTCCTTGTTGACCGTAACTTTCTCGGCAGAACCCAACATTTCAAGGGTAGCCTGCTCAAGTTTCAAGCCTTTTTCCTCACTGATGACCACACCACCTGTCAAGATAGCGATGTCTTCAAGCATGGCCTTACGGCGATCGCCAAAGCCAGGAGCCTTCACAGCGCATATCTTCAAACCGGCACGAAGGCGGTTCACAACCAACGTTGTCAATGCCTCAGAATCTACATCCTCTGCGATAACCAACAATGGGCGGCCACTTTCGGCTGCATTCTGCAAGATAGGTAAGAATTCTTTGATGTTGGATATCTTCTTTTCGTAAATCAAGATGTATGGATTTTCCATCACACTCTCCATCTTGTCCGTGTCAGTCACGAAGTAACTTGACAGATATCCGCGGTCAAACTGCATACCCTCTACCACGCCGATGTTGGTATCGCGGCTCTTACTCTCCTCGATGGTAATCACACCGTTCTTGCTCACCTTGCGCATAGCGTCGGCCAAGAGTTTACCAATCTCTGCGTCGTTGTTAGCAGATACGGTAGCCACTTGTTCTATCTTGTCGTAATTGTCACCAACTTGTTCTGCATGTGCCTTGATATATTCAACCACTGCACTAACAGCCTTGTCAATACCACGCTTCAAATCCATGGGGTTGGCGCCAGCGGTCACATTCTTCAAACCTTCAGACACAATGGCCTGTGTCAAGATGGTTGCCGTTGTGGTACCGTCACCAGCATCGTCACCCGTCTTAGATGCAACGCTCTTCACAAGCTGTGCACCAGTGTTTTCAAATGCATCCTCCAGCTCTATTTCTTTTGCTACGGTCACTCCGTCCTTGGTAATTTGCGGAGCACCGAACTTCTTCTCAATCACAACGTTGCGACCCTTAGGCCCCAGTGTGATTTTTACTGCATTCGCCAACTTGTCAACGCCCTGCTTGAGCAAGTCTCTTGCTTCAACATCGAATTTAATATCTTTTGCCATAATTTTTATATTCTGTATTTATATTGGTTCTATAGTATGTTAATCGTAAAAAATGCACCTGTGCGAAATTTACTTGACCACAGCAAGAACATCGCTCTGACGCATAATCAAATAGGTGTCACCGTCAAATTCTAATTCCGTGCCACTATATTTTCCGTATAGCACCTCATCTCCTTCCTTGAGAACCATCTCTTCGTCTTTCGTACCGTTACCCACGGCTACCACCTTACCATGCAATGGTTTTTCTTTTGCGGTGTCTGGAATAATGATTCCACCTACTTTCTCTTCTGCTGGTGCTGGAGCAACCAACACTCTGTCTGCTAATGGTTTAACTTTCATAATAATAATTTTTAAGTTCTTCTATATTCTATTCATGTATCTTGAGAGATGATCAATATCTTCAGAACATCAAACTACAAGACTCACCCTTTCCATGCGAAAAACGTGCCAACTCAGCCGCATGTCATTTTTGTCAGTCTGCCGTCTGCCACTTTTGTCAGTCTGCTGCCTGTCAAATCTGTTATTTGCCAAATTTGTCAGTTAATGCGTTAACCCGTCCAGTGTTGATGACATATCTATATAAAGAAATGTTCATGCCCCATTTAGGTGGAATAAAATTAAGTGAACGATGAAGCATAAAGGTCGCACCTATTGTTGATATTTTTTATCAAATTTCGCCTTTAAAACGGCACTTGTAAATCTTCAATCTAGAAAAAATCAATAGGCTTGGAGGATGCATACAGGAGTTCATCGTGCAAGAAAAATGGCATTTTGGCGCAAAGTCAATGTGTTTGCCTCTCAAGATGCATCACTTTAGCGGCCAATTCACATGACTTATCTGCACAAAAGCATGCTAATAAGACCTTTAGAATATTGCTTTTGGCTTGAAAAACCGTGTAAAATGGGCACAAAATCAGCCTCCAAAACTGTAACATTCTGACCATCAACCACATTCAAAACCCGCTCATATTTGGCGTATTTGCGACGAGGTGTAAGGTCGTTGACAAATAAGCCAAGCATGAAGAGGTTGGGTGTCAAGAAAAATCATTCGCAGGTATCAGCGTGATTTTCATCTTGACAACAGATATTCTCTTTCGATTTTTTAGCACAACCAGCCTATGTTTCGGGATTTTTTTCTACCTTTGCAAGACACATATTTATAAACGACTCAAATTTAGCATTAGAGATGAAACAGACGATTCTTGTCACTGGCGGAACTGGCTTTATCGGTTCACACACAACGGTTGAACTACAACAGGCGGGCTACAACGTTGTTATTGTAGACAATCTTTCCAACTCAAAGATTGAGGTCCTTGATGGCATCGAAAAAATTACGGGAACTCGCCCCTGCTTTGAGAAGATAGACCTGTGCAATGAAGAAGAAACGGAAGCTGTTTTCAAGAAATATGACAACATTGCCGGCATCATCCACTTCGCTGCCTCCAAGGCCGTTGGTGAGAGTGTGGAGAAGCCTTTGATGTATTACAGAAACAACATCACCTCTTTAATCAACTTGCTGGAGCTGATGCCCAAGTATCATGTCAAAGGAATCATCTTCTCCAGCAGTTGTACCGTGTACGGTCAGCCCACCAAGGAGAACCTCCCCGTGACGGAGGAAGCGCCCATCCAAAAGGCACTTTCGCCCTACGGTAACACCAAACAGATTAACGAAGAAATCATACAAGACTATATTCACAGCGGCGCAGCTATCAAGAGCATCATCTTGAGATACTTCAACCCCATTGGAGCGCATCCATCTGCCCTTATTGGCGAGTTGCCCAACGGCGTGCCAAACAATTTGATTCCATATGTTACGCAAACGGCCATGGGCATTCGCAAGCAGCTGACCATCTTCGGCAACGATTACAACACACCCGACGGAACGTGCATTCGCGACTATATCTATGTAGTTGACCTGGCCAAGGCGCACGTCGCTGCCATGAGAAGGGTGCTGGAAGAAGACGCCGAACGCCTGGAAATTTTCAACATCGGCACGGGAAGAGGCGAATCAACGCTTGAAATCGTTGAGGGATTTGAGAAAGCAACGGGGGTAAAACTCAATTGGAAGTTCGGCCCACGGCGTGAAGGCGACATCGAAAAAGTATGGGGCAACGTGGACAAAGCCAACCAAGTGTTGGGTTGGAAGGCCGACACACCCATTGAAGACGTGCTGGCATCAGCCTGGAAATGGCAAGAGAAATTGCGTGAAGACGGAGTGATGTAAACCCTTATCAACCCTTCGGGAGAAGGTACGAGGCATCATCCAGCCGTGCTATCTATCAGCCAGTTATCCCATGTATGCAGCATGATGACTGGCTGGTTATGTATAATTTTGTTAATATTGTTTAACAAAACACCTTTCAAGGAGTTGATATTTCGACAGATAAGCTTTTTATCGTAAATTTGCACCCGCTGTCACGAGTTGACGGCATTAATTCAAACCTAAAAATAATAAAACAAAAAAATGGCAACAAAGATTAGATTGCAGCGCGGCGGTCGCAAAGGCTATGCTTTCTATAGCATCGTAATCGCTGACTCAAGAGCACCACGAGATGGTAAATTTATTGAAAAGATTGGAACGTATAATCCTAATACGAATCCAGCAGCTGTAGATTTGAATTTTGACAGAGCTCTTTATTGGCTTGAGGTTGGCGCACAACCCACAGACACAGCTCGTAACATTCTCAAGCGCGAGGGTGTGTATCTCATGAAGCACCTGCGTGGCGGTGTAAAGAAGGGAGCATTCGACGAGGCTGCTATGCAAAGCAAATTCGACGCTTGGAAACAAGACAAGGACAAAGGATTGCAAACAAGGGCTGAGATTGAAGCTCAGACTAAGAAGGATGCAGCAGCAAAAGAACTCGAAGCAGAAAAGAAGATTAATGCTGAAATCGCTAAGAAGGTAGCTGAGAAGAAGGCTGCCGCACAGGCTGAAGAAGCAAAAGCTGCTGCCGAAGAAGAGGCTGAGGCTACCACTGCTGAGGCAGAGGCTACGACAGAAGAGGCTCCTGCTGCTGCAGAATAAGACAGCAATTTTACGCAGACAGGTGAGGCTGTCAGTCGGTTCCAGCGATACAACAACGAAAGACATTTCATGTTTTACGATTGACGTTGGTTTTGACTTACCTCACATGAAATATGTCTGTTAAACGACAATGAGTTCGGTGTTTCACCGAACTCATTGTCGTTTTTATAGCCTCTGCCCTACCCACTATATAACTAAATGCACGAAATACACGCAGAGCGGATGGCATTTTTCGGTATAGTAAAAAGATCTATTGAAGTCCTACCCTTGTTTTTTGTCGCCAAAAATCATATAAAAGTCCCCAAAAATGAGGTCTGTCAGTGCTATTGTTGCAAATATTTTGTATCTTTGTGTATTGTATGATGGAAATCATAGAGTTACACAAAAATTCAAAGGACATCGAGCTTGTCAAGCAGTTGTACGTCGAGGCATTTCCAAAAGTTGAGCGATTGCCGTTCGACGCATTGCTGTTGTTACAAGAAAGAGCAGATGTCAGATTCCTTGGCTTTTACGATGAAAACGGCCAATTTAAAGGACTAACCTATACTTATCATCATGATGAGTTGAGTTGGCTGTTTTATTTCGCGGTCATGCCCAGTGAGCGAGGCAAAGGAATCGGTACGAAAATCCTCCAACGGTTATTAGAAAGGTATAAAGATGAGCGACTGATGATTGACATTGAAGACGCTGAACAGCCCGCTGCCAACAGCTTGCAACGTAAGAAGCGATATGAGTTTTATAAGCGAATGGGCTTCGTTGACTACGGATTGCGTAAAAAATGGCCGGGAATTACCTACAACATCATGTCATGTGGTGGACGTGTAACGTTGGATGATTATGATAAAATCACCAACGAATTTTGGGGATTTCTGCAGCCAACCAACGATTAAGCATACCGGAAGATAGGTACTAAAAGAAGAAGCCACGATAACATCACTTGCAAGATGCTATCGTGGCTTGTTGTATGGATAGAGATTTTAGTCTTCCATCAGCTTTCTGTATCGGCCCTTTTTAATTTCTTCATCACCCAATCGACGGGCCTTGTTGATTTCATATTCAGAATAAGTTCCTTCAAAGTAGAACACTTCACCATCGCCTTCGAATGACAAAATGTGCGTACAGATACGGTCTAAGAACCATCGATCATGACTGATGACTACCGCACAGCCTGCAAATGCCTCCAAACCTTCTTCCAAAGCACGGAGCGTATTCACGTCAATGTCATTGGTAGGCTCATCCAGCAGTAGCACGTTTCCTTCTTGTTTCAGCGCCAAAGCCAGTTGCAAGCGGTTGCGTTCGCCACCCGAAAGCACTGAACACATTTTGTTTTGGTCGGTTCCGGAGAAGTTGAAACGCGACAAGTAGGCACGAGCGTTGACGTCACGGCCACCCATTCGGAGGGTTTCATTGCCCTGCGAAACCACTTCGTACACCGTCTTATTGGGATCAATGTCCTTGTGTTGCTGGTCAACATAAACCAGTTTCACGGTTTCACCCACCTCAAACGTACCAGCATCAGGCTGTTCCAATCCCATAATCAGGCGGAAAAGCGTGGTTTTACCCGCACCATTTGGACCGATAACACCTACGATGCCATTCGGCGGCAGCATGAAGTTGAGATCGTTGAACAACACTTTTTCGCCAAAAGCCTTCTTCACATGCTGCGCCTCAATCACCTTGTTACCCAATCGTGGGCCGTTAGGAATGAAGATTTCCAATTTCTCTTCCCTGGTCTTCTGCTCCTCATTCAACATCTGTTCATAGGAATTCAAACGAGCTTTACCTTTAGCTTGGCGAGCTTTTGGAGCCATGCGAACCCATTCAAGCTCACATTCAAGCGTCTTACGTCGCTTCGATGCCGTCTTTTCTTCTTGATCCATGCGCTTGGTCTTTTGCTCCAACCAAGAGGAGTAGTTGCCTTTCCATGGAATACCTTCTCCCCTATCCAACTCAAGAATCCACTCACTGACATCGTCCAGGAAGTATCTGTCGTGTGTAACGGCAATCACCGTACCCTCATACTGTTGCAGATGCTGCTCCAACCAGTCGATGCTTTCGGCGTCAAGGTGGTTGGTTGGCTCGTCCAGTAACAAGACATCAGGTTTTTGCAACAACAACTTACACAGTGCTACCCTACGCCGTTCGCCACCAGAAAGGTTGGTCACGGGCAGGTCACCCGCAGGACAACGCAGGGCTGCCATGGCCCTATCCAGCTTAGAATCCATGTTCCATGCATCCGTGGCATCGATGACATCTTGTATTTCAGCCTGCCGTTGCATCAGCTTGTCCATCTTGTCAGAATCACTATAATACTCTTCCAAGCCAAATTTGACATTGATTTCATCGTATTCTTTCAATGCATCATAAACATGCTGCACACCCTCTTGCACATTTTGCTTCACTGTTTTATCTGCATCGAGGGGAGGATCCTGCGGAAGATAACCAACAGAGTAGCCAGGACTCCACACCACATCGCCTTGTGTGGGTTGTTCCAGCCCGGCAATAATCTTCATCAGTGTTGACTTACCCGCACCATTCAGACCTATGATGCCTATCTTCGCACCATAGAAGAATGACAGATAAATGTTCTTGAGAACTTGTTTTTGGTTTTGTGGGATAATCTTTGAGACACCCACCATAGAGAAGATAACTTTCTTGTCGTCTACTGTTGCCATTATATAAAATATGTATTGAATGAAATATGCGATAAAAACAGAACGTTTTTCTGTTGCTCATCCAAGATGAAAAGTCCCATGTTCACGCGTCGAAGTGAAGGAGGCGGGCCATGTACTTGCCCAAGATGTCGAACTCAATGTTAACGACAGACCCAATCTTGATATCACAGAAATTGGTATTCTCTCGGGTATAGGGAATGATGGCCACCTTAAAACTATTGTCAGTTGGCTCACATACGGTCAGCGAAACGCCGTTCACGGTGACGCTACCCTTGTCTACGGTCATGTAACCACGCTTGGCCATCGTCTTGTCAAATGGATATTCAAACGTGAAATAGGTTGACCCATCGGCATCTTCCATGCCCACACACGTCGCCGTTCCGTCGACATGACCTTGCACGATATGCCCATCCAAACGACCATTCATCAACATCGACCGCTCTACATTCACCCTGTCGCCCACTTTCAACAGCCCCAGGTTGCTTCTAATGAGGGTTTCCCTCATGGCTGTAACCGTGTAGGTGTCGTCGGTTAAACGAACAACCGTCAGGCAAACACCATTGTGACTGATGCTTTGGTCAATCTTGAGATGATCTACAAACGAGCACTTAAAGGTGAAATCAATATTGTCTTGATCTCGATCGATGGCAACCAGTGTAGCCATTTCTTCTACGATTCCGGAAAACATAAGCTAAAGTGTAATTAAAAAGGCAGGAATGCACCTGCCTTTGTATCATAAAAAGGGGTTGCTCGATGATGTGATGAAACTCCGTACTTGATAAGATTTGAGAGCTCTCCGCCTTTGTAATCCACCGGCTTTACAGCTTAGTCCCTAAGGATTTATGTGGCCCGCCATTAGCAAGAGAAGTCTTCTCGGTTTCATTTTTTTATTGATGAGTATCCCGATCAAACCGACACAACCCCCATGTTGTATCATGTTTGTTATTGCAAAGATACATTTTTCGCTCGAAACAAGCAAATTTTACAACCTGTTTTCTGTTTGATTTTACATGAAATCACAGAATTGCTAAACTTTTTCATTACTTTTGTCGTCTAACAGACAACAATGGAATGTGGGGATAAGTACCCCATCTTCCCGAGCAATCTGATAAAACATAACGAACACGGTATGAAAAATATTTGTACAACTTGTCTTCTGGCGACCATCTTCTTGTCATTGTCAACACCTATTGAAGCACGAAAGTGGTCATTGAAAGACTGCATCCATTACGCCCTATCCAACAACATCTCGCTGAAAAAGACATCACTCAAACACCTCAGCGCCATTGAAGACACCAAGCAGAGCCAAGCTGCACTGCTGCCATCGCTGAACGCTGCCACCTCTCAAAATGTGACCTATCGGCCATGGCCGCAAACAGGTATCGCCGCTGAAGGCTATGTTCAGACTTCAATTGACAAGGTGTATTACAACGGAACTTACAGTGTGAACGGAAGTTGGACGGTATGGAACGGTGGAAGAAACACCAACACGGTGAAACTGAACAAGCTGACGGAGAAACAAGCCGCACTCGATTCGGCGACCATGGCCAACCAACTGATTGAGCAAATCGCGCAGTTGTATGTACAAATACTATATTCCAGCGAGGCCATCGCGGTGAACAAATCTATGTTGGCCTCGAGTGTGCAAAACGAAAAGCGTGGCGAAGAATTCATGAAAGTGCAGAAAATGAGTCGTGCCGACATGGCGCAGCTTACCGCCCAACGTGCTCAAGACGAATATAATGTGGTTGAAGCAGAGAGCAACTTGCGCAACTACAAGCGACAGCTGAAGCAGCTTCTGCAACTGGTTGATGAAAATGAGTTTGAAATAGACGTGCCGCACACAACCGATGACATGGCACTTCAACCGATTCCCACTGTGAAAGCGGTCTATTCGGCAGCGTTGAACTATCGGCCTGAAATACAAAATGCACAGTTAGGAATTGAGAGCAGCAATCTGAGTGTAAAGATTGCGAAAGCCAGTAGACTGCCCGTCATCGGAATCAACGCTGGCGTTGGTACCAGCACCACTTCGATGAGCGACTATCAATGGGGGAACCAAATGAAAAACAACTTTGACATTGGCGCTGGCATCTCGTTGAGCATTCCCCTGTTTGACAACAGACAGGCAAAGACAGCCGTGAACAAAGCCATGTTGCAAAAGCAAAACTACATGCTCGACTTGAAGGACAAACAAACCACCTTGTATTCGAACATCGAAGACTATTGGCTGCAAGCCGTTAACAACCAGAACCGATTTAAGGCTGCCAAGGTGAGTACACAGAGCGCAGAAGAAAGTTTCAGACTGCTTAAAGCCAAGTTTGACGAGCAGCTCATCAACATTGTTGAACTCACGGACGGCAAAAACAAGCTCATGACGGCAGAACAAAACGAACTGCAAGCCAAGTACCTTGCGATATTGAATATTGGCTTATTGAAATTCTACCAAACGGGGTTGATGGAATAAAGGGTGCGTGTTACGGCCTAAAGCATCAACTCTTTTGGTGACGAAACAAAGGTGGTAGCTCCATGTTCCAACAAAAATTCTTTATCTCTAAATCCCCATAACACACTGATACAAGGCATGTTGCTATTGCGTGCCGTGGCAATGTCTACATCACTGTCACCAATGTAAACAGCATCCCGGCCATCATCGTCCAACTGACGCAAGGCTTCTAACACCGTGTCAGGTGCCGGTTTTTTCTTGATGTTTTCCCGTTCACCAATCGCTACCGTGACATAGTCGCTAAAAAAGTGGCGACAAAGGTCTTGAGTTGCATCGTAGAACTTGTTGCTAACCACAGCCAACTTCTTGCCATGGGCATGCAAATTGGCCAAAAGCTCGAGTATCCCCGGGTAGGGTTTGGTATTATCAAGATTATGAACCAAATAGTGTTGACGAAAATCAGCGTATGTAACCTCAAAATCGGGGTTGTCTAATCCGTTGGGAATGGCGCGTTCCATGAGTTTTTTCACACCATTACCCACAAACTTTCGCACCTCACCGATGGTACGTTCAGGCATGCCATGCATCTTCAAAGCCGCATTGCAACTAACGTATAAGTCTTGAAGCGAATCAAGCAACGTTCCATCTAAATCAAATATATATGCACTATATTCTTTCATGAGCCCATGAGTGTTTATTTTTTTCAGCAGGCTGACTCCCTTTGTGGTTGCCTCTGTTTTCTGAAGGAAAAACCATTCGTCAATCAACGACTGGGCGTATATTATCTGTGCCAACCCTGATTCTGTCTACAAAGGTAGCATTTGTTTGTTGCACAGACAAACAAATGAACGTTTTTCATGACTCACGCCATGACTTCAACAGACGATTGTAAGTGATGAAGCAAATCGTCTCATATTCTTTTGTTCAACATCCTTCAACTTTAGTATTTCATTAAAAATATGACGATAAAAAACTCGTTATTGCGCAGGAGGAATTATGCTAACTCACCAGATATCAGGTGAATACGAAAGTAAGTAACCAAACGGAACTTCAGTATTAAAAAGATCACAAATTAATTCACATGACTTTAGAGGTTAAACTCAATGACTTTAGAGCCCAAACTCAATGACTTTAGAGCCCAAACTCAATGCTATTGCCAGACGTGGTGTGAACGGTTGTGTATGGCAGTCAGGGTTCATGAATGAGAAACCAAAATAAATGCGCAATTATTTTGCCTTGTCTCTAACTTCAACTAACTTTGCATTCAAATCACATTTGCAATTGAAAACATGGACAAACAGCATAAAAACTACTATCTACTTGCTGCGGCCATCTGCGTTCTTCTGGTATGCGGATTGACTTTTTACTATTTCTTCAGCGCTTTTTCAACCTCAGAAACCACCAGCTATATCTACATAGACACGGATGATAATGCCGACTCGGTAGTGGCCAAGCTCACTCCCATTGCCCGTCAAAATAGTCTTCATGGTTTTACCACGTTGATGAGGCACACCAAGTATGCCGACCACGTTCGCACGGGTAGATATGCCATCAAGTCGGGAGAAGGGGCTTTCACCGTTTTGAGGCACCTGAAAAATGGCATGCAAGAGCCTGTTAATCTTACCATTCCTACGGTTAGAACCGTTGAACGCTTGTCGGCCGAACTGGCAAAGCATCTGATGCTGGACAGTACAACGTTGGCCAGCGCTTTGAAAAACGACACGCTGTGCCAAAAATACGGCTACGACACCACCACCATTGCGTGCATGTTCATTCCAAACACCTACGATATTTATTGGAATGTAAACATTAACAAGCTGTTGGATCGGATGAAAAAAGAGAGCAACAACTTCTGGAACGCCGATAGAAAGGCAAAAGCACAGCAACTGAAATTATCTCCAAACGAAGTGATTACCCTGGCCAGCATCGTTGATGAGGAAACGGCTAACAATGGAGAGAAGCCCATGATTGCTGGCATGTACTATAACCGACTGATGTTGCGCAATGCCGAATATCCCAACGGAATGCCACTGCAAGCTGACCCTACCATAAAATTTGCGTGGAAAGACTTTGGTTTGAGGCGCATATACAATAAGCTGTTAACCATCAAAAGTCCGTACAACACATACGTGAACACAGGCTTGCCACCAGGCCCCATACGCATCGCGTCGATTGCTGGCATAGAGTCTGTGCTCAACCTGACGCATCACGACTACCTGTACATGTGTGCTAAAGAAGACTTCAGCGGAACACACAACTTTGCACGGACATACGCAGAACACAAAGTCAACGCAGCCAAATACACCGCAGCATTGAACCAACGAGGCATTCAATAACAACTATCCGTTGTATGTTCAAACATGCTGTGGAGCTAAGATGAGCATTCATTTCCCAATCTTTTTGGATAAAAGAATCGTCTATAAATAAAAATACAATGTATTGATGACCAATACATTGTATTTTATATCGTTGTCGGGGCGACAGGATTCGAACCTGCGACCGCCTGTTCCCAAAACAGGAGCGCTACCGGGCTGCGCTACACCCCGCTTGCAGTTCATTGTTGAATTGCGAGTGCAAAGGTAAGATATATTTTTTTATTCGCAAAATTTTTTCAACAATTATTTCATAAACCGCACATGAACGTATGAATCACGGGAAATTTTGCGCTTGTTAGCGTCATTAATGTGACAATTCTCAGAATGAACGCTCCCAGCACATTGTTAGTTAATAGGACTCATGCACCCTGCAATCAATCTCTGTAAACCAAAACAGGGAAAGCATGATCTACTTTCCCTGTTATTATTTTGGTGCAAAAGTGCTACTTCTTGATGATACCTTGGTCCACAAACACCTTTTTCAACGCCTGAACACCCCGCTCAACTTGCTCTTCAGTATGCGTGGCCATCAGTGCAAAACGAACCAATGTGTCTTGCGGTGCACAGGCTGGAGGTATCACAGGGTTGATGAACACACCGTTGTCAAAAGCCAACTTGGTCACCATAAAGGTTTTATCAATATCTCTCACATACAGCGGAATAATCGGACTCTCCGTTTCACCAATCTCAAAACCTTCTTCCTTGAAGCGTTTCAAAGCGTAGCGAGTGACCTTCCAAAGATGCTCTATCCGCTCTGGTTCAGCCTGAATGATGCGAAGGGCCTCACGTGCGGCAGCCGTTGCGGCAGGTGTGTCAGACGCACTGAATATATAGGTGCGACAGGTATGGCGCAGATAGTTGATGGTGTCGCTGTCCGATGCGATGAAGCCGCCGATAGAAGCCAAACTCTTTGAGAAGGTTCCCATGATGAGGTCAACCTCGTGGGTCAATCCAAAATGGTCACAAACACCACGTCCTTGACGGCCAAAGACGCCCAATCCGTGCGCCTCATCCACCATGATGGAACAATTATACTTGCGTTTCAATTCAACAATAGCGGGCAAATTGGCCAAATCTCCCTCCATAGAGAACACTCCATCCATCACTATTAGCTTTACAGCATCGTAAGGAAGCTTTTGCAACAGCCGCTCCAAGTCGGCCATATCGTTGTGTTTATATCGCAGTTGTGTGGCGAAAGACAACCGACGTCCATCCACAATACTAGCATGGTCACGGTCATCACAGATGATATAGTCGTTGCGACCCACCACCATAGCCAGCACACCTTGATTGACGGAGAATCCTGTTGGGAAACACAGTGTTTCATCTTTTCCCACGAAGGTGGCCAATTCTTTCTCCAATTGCACATGCAGATCAAGCGTACCATTGAGGAATCGGCTTCCTGCACAGCCCGAACCATATTTATCCAAGGCTGCCTTGGCTGCACGGATGACACGCTCATCCCCTGTCAACCCCGTATAAGCGTTAGAGCCAAACATCAATACCCGATGTCCGCCCATCTCTACTTCCGTTCCTTGTTTACTGGTTATTTCCCTGAAATAAGGATACACGCCAGCATCCATGTATTTCTGAGGCTCTCGATAATTCTTGTATCTTTCTTGTAATTGTCCCATTATATTAAAATAGGTATCATACCCATTATGAAAAACATAGGCTGCAAAGATATAAAATAAATAACATAAATTGTTCTTTTCTCAACTAAAAACATCAAATTTGAGTTTTTTACTGTATATAAATGGATATATCACTGGAATTGTCGTACATTTGCGAATCATGTTCGCATGAATGAAAAAGTCTTTCGGAACAACTACGTTAAATTAACAGACTACACACAAGATGAAGAAGATAAGATTCATCATGAACCCCATATCGGGAACCGGTGATAAGGATCGTATACCCAAACTGATTGACGCAAAGCTCGACCATGAGCAGTTTGAGTACGAAATCATTACAACCAATCATGCCGGTCATGCCTCCGAATTGGCTACAGAAGCCAAAGAGTCGCATGTAGATATTGTGGTGGCTGCGGGTGGTGATGGCACCATCAATGAGGTGGCGCGCGCCATTGTGCATTCAGACACGGCACTGGGCATCATCCCCTGTGGTTCAGGTAATGGGCTAGCGCGCCACATGCTCATTCCCATAAGTGTGAAGAAGTCCATCGAAATCATCAACAAATGCGTCATCCATGACTTCGACTACGGCATCATCAACGGCTATCCGTTCTTCTGTACCTGCGGCATGGGATTCGATGCATACGTCAGTCAGAAGTTTGCTGAGTGCGGAAAGCGCGGTCCCATCACCTATGTTCAGAAGGTGTTGGAAGAAGGACTCAAATACAAACCCGAGACTTACGAAATCACCACCGAGAATGGTGTAATCAAATACAAAGCCTTTCTCATCTCTTGTGCCAACGCATCGCAATATGGCAACAATGCTTTCATCGCGCCACAGGCATCGATGAGCGACGGACTGATGGATGTAATCATCATGGAACCCTTCCACATGATTGAGGCTCCACAAATCAGTATCGACATGTTCAACAAAACATTGGACAAGAATTCCAAGATTAAGACTTTCACCTCTAAGAAGCTCCACGTACACCGCAGCAAGCCAGGGGTGATCCATTACGATGGCGACCCAGTGATGACGGGCAGAGATATTGACATCGAACTGGTGGAAAAGGGTATCAAAATCATCATCAACCCCGATGCTGACAAGAGTCAACGACAGCCAAACGCCATTCAGAGTGCCGCTGCCGAGCTGTTCAACGAAATCAACGTGGTGCGCGAAGACATCACCAAGCAAACGCGCCACATACAGGCCTTAAGCAAAGTGTTGCAGAAGAAATTAAACCTATGATGGCCACATGCGGCCGTCACCATGGCCACATGCTCATGAACGCCATCCAACCAACACGGCATCAACCAGCAGGTTGATGCCGTTTTTGTTTCAAATGACTAAAGTATGGCATGCGTCTTCGTTCCGTCACAGTCGTTCTTTACAAATAAAAATTGTTCATTAATTTCGCATACCATTCTGACATTTCTCCCGCATCGTCAAACAATGTCAGCGTTTGGTCATCCAGCTTTTCGGGACGACGTTTCACCCATGCCATCAAACAGCGTTTGGGTGATTTGCGGGCAACCGTCTTTATCAAATATTTTTTTCGAAGATAAAATCCCGCAATCACGGCTGTAGTACTGAATTGCTCAACCGATTCTACCGGCAGCACCACACTCATTTCACCCTCATTGGCAAGCAATCGGTAGGCAGATTGGCACAATGCTTCATAGGGAAGCGTGTCACTGTGCCGAGCCATGGAACGCTTTGCATCCGGACTGCGAAGACCTTCTACGAAGTAAGGTGGATTAGAAACGATGCTGTCAAATAGTTTTACCGTTTCAAACTGCTGCAAAGCCACCTCCCGAACTCTCACCCTATCAGCAAATGGGGAAGCCGCTACATTGACTTTTGCTTGCCGACAGGCATCACGGTCAATCTCCAAAGCCTCAACAAAGCAAGCAGCATACCGCTGCGCCATCATCAAAGCAATGAGTCCGGTACCCGTCCCGACATCAAGAATGCGCCGTCCTCCCTTGGCCCAGGCACCCAACAACACGCCATCCGTACCCACCTTCATGGCGCACTGGTCTTGCCGGATGGTAAATTGTTTGAACTGAAACCACGCGTTACTCATGCTGCAAATTTACACAAAAAAGATGAAAAAGAAGACTTCTCATGTTTGGAAATCATCGTCAAACATCCTAAAGCCATCTAACGTGATAACACCTTGATTATCAATAACCTGTAAAACGAATTTCAAACCCATTGACTTTGACGCTCAAACCCATTGACTTTGATGCCCAATCCCATTGACTTTGGCAGGCAAACTCAATGCTATTGAAAAGTTCATGTTATGCGCTTGATTTAACACCCCCAAACTCATCATCAATTCAGGATGGCAAAGGCTACCGCTAACGACTTGGCACGATATTTGCTTTTTACCACATATTATATATGAGTAATATAAAATGTGGCGGTGCAAAGACCCTCATGTCAATAAAAAGTAGTAACTTTGCACACCGATAACGAAAAGAAAAATATGAGTAAAAAGAACAATCCATCTATTCAGATGATTGCCGATTTCGAAGGAGATATCTCAAATCTCTTTCATGTAGAAACAGAAGGCGACGTGCCTATCTTAGCAACACGCAACATGGTGATGTTCCCCGGCGTGCTCTGCCCTATTCTCATTGGTCGCGAAAACAGCCTGAAGCTGATTGAAAAAGCCAAGAAAGCCCCCAATACCATATTCGCCATATTCTGCCAAAGAGATGCAGACGTGGAAGAACCGCATCAGAAAGACTTGTACGCTTACGGTGTATATGCCCGACTGGTGCGCGTGCTGGAAATGCCGGGACATGGACAGAACGTCACGGCCATTATTCAGGCGATGGGACGCTGTAAGCTGGAAAAGGTCACCAAGACCAAACCTTTTTTGCAGGGATTAACAACCATTGCCCCTGAAGTATTGCCCGAGCCGAACGATGAGGAATATCAAACGGCCGCAGAGGACTTTCGCAAGCAAACCATCGAGTACATCAAAGAGAACGATGATATCGCCGACGAGGCACAGTTTGCCTTGAACAACATCCAGAACAACATTCTGAGCATCAACTACATGTGCACCAACATGCCTTTCACCAACGAGGATAAGATGAGCATGTTGGAGGCCAACTCGATGAACGAGCGCATCATGATTTCGCTGAAAGTGCTGAACAAGGAAATGCAGCTGCTGGAACTGAAAAAACAAATTCGCACGAAAACGCGCGAGGACTTGGATGAACAGCAGCGCGAATACTTCCTGCAACAGCAAATCAAGAACATCAAAGAGGAACTGGGCAACGGCGAGGGTTCGCCCGAACGCCGTGATTTGGAAGCGAAAGCCAAGAAAAAGAAATGGACGACCGAGGTGCGAGACACCTTTTACAAAGAGCTGGAGAAGCTGGAGATGTACAATCCACAAAGTCCGGAGTACAGCGTACAGCTGAATTACCTGCAAACCATGGTCAACCTACCCTGGGGAGAATACACGGCTGATAATCTCAACTTGAAGCGTGCACAGCGCACCTTGGACCGTGACCACTATGGCATGGAAAAAGTGAAGGAGCGTATTTTAGAATACATGGCTGTGCTGCAATTGCGGGGTAACCTCAAGTCGCCCATCCTGTGTCTGTACGGACCGCCGGGCGTGGGCAAAACCAGTCTGGGCAAGAGCATCGCCTCGGCCATGAAACGCAAATATGTGCGTATCTCATTAGGAGGCGTTCACGACGAATCGGAGATACGCGGACACCGCCGAACATATATCGGCGCGATGCCCGGCCGCATCATCAAGAGCTTGCAGAAGGCGGGTTCTTCCAACCCTGTGTTCATCCTTGATGAGATTGACAAGGTGACGCAGAACACCATCAACGGCGACCCTTCCTC
This sequence comes from uncultured Prevotella sp., assembly GCA_963511375.1. Taxonomy (GTDB): domain Bacteria; phylum Bacteroidota; class Bacteroidia; order Bacteroidales; family Bacteroidaceae; genus Prevotella. The sequence goes on from CAUPIT010000001.1 coordinate 151,563, forward strand.
GGCATTGCTCGAGGTTTTGGATCCCGAACAGAACAACGCCTTCCACGACAACTACCTGGATGTAGACTATGACCTGTCGCACGTGATGTTCATCGCCACGGCCAACGACCTCAACACTATTCCCCGTCCTTTGCTGGACCGTATGGAGATTATCGAGGTGAGCGGCTACATCACGGAAGAAAAGATTGAGATTGCCAAGCGACATCTGGTGCCAAGGGAACTCGAGAACACCGGACTGGACACCAACGAGCCCAAAATCAAGTTCAACAAGGCATCACTGGAGAAGATTATCGAGCAATATACCCGCGAAAGTGGCGTGCGACAGCTGGAGAAGCAAGTGAACAAAGCCCTGCGAAAGATGGCGTTCAACAAGGCCATGGACGGTGAGCTGGCCTATACAGACATTACGCCAGAGAAGCTGGAATCGCTGCTTGGCAAGCCGCCTTTCTATCGCGACATTTATCAGGGCAACGACTATGCCGGCGTGGTGACAGGCTTGGCATGGACCAGTGTGGGCGGAGAGATTCTCTTCATCGAAACCTCGCTGAGCAAAGGAAAGCCCGGCAAGCTCACATTAACAGGCAACCTGGGCGATGTGATGAAAGAGTCGGCCGTGATTGCGCTTGAATATGTCAAGGCACATGTAGACGCCCTGGGCATCGATTACCGCCTGTTTGAACAGTGGAACATACACATCCACGTACCGGAAGGAGCCACGCCGAAGGACGGTCCCTCAGCTGGAATTACCATCGCCACATCCATCGCCTCGGCGCTCACACAGCGCAAGGTGCGCAAAAACACGGCCATGACGGGTGAAATCACCCTCCGTGGCAAGGTTCTGCCCGTGGGCGGCATCAAGGAGAAGATACTGGCGGCCAAGCGCGCAGGTATCACCGACATCGTGATGTGCAAGGAGAACAAGAAGGATATTGACGAGATTCCGGAGAAATACCTCAAAGGTGTAGAATTTCACTATGTGGAAAACGTGCAGCAGGTATGGGACTTTGCCCTGACCAACGAGCGCGTGGAGCATCCTGTGGACCTTACTATCCAGGAAGTTCCCGACAAGACCGCTACCGACCCACACACCGTTCTGCTGTAAAAAGAGGGCAATATGACATTCGAACTGCAACATACAGACCCTTCATCGGACGCACGAGCAGGCCTGATTACCACGGCGCACGGGCAGATTAAGACACCCATCTTCATGCCTGTGGGTACGGCCGGAACGGTAAAAGCGGTGCATTTCAGGGAGCTGAAAGAGCAAATCAACGCGCAAATCATTCTGGGCAACACGTATCACTTGTACCTTCGACCGGGACTGGACATACTGAAGGCCGCAGGAGGATTGCACAAGTTCAATGGCTGGGACCGCCCCATCCTGACCGACTCGGGAGGGTTTCAGGTGTTTTCGCTCACCGGTATCCGCAAACTCCGTGAGGAAGGTTGCGAATTTAGGTCGCACATTGACGGTTCCAAGCATTTCTTTTCGCCCGAAAGCGTGATGGACACCGAGCGCATCATCGGCGCCGACATCATGATGGCGTTTGATGAATGCCCGCCTGGTGACTGTGACTACCAATACGCCAAGACAAGTTTGGCCATGACACACCGCTGGCTGGATCGTTGCATCAAGCGGTTCAACGAAACACAGCCGCTGTATGGTTACGACCAGTGCCTCTTCCCTATCGTGCAGGGAGCGGCGTACAAGGATCTTAGGGAGGAGTCGGCAAAATACATTGCAGACAAAGGAGCAGACGGCAACGCCATCGGTGGCCTGGCCGTAGGTGAACCCACGGAGGTGATGTACGAAATGATTGAGGTGGTGAACGCCATTCTGCCCAAAGACAAGCCACGCTACCTCATGGGCGTGGGCACACCACAGAATATTCTTGAAGGCATCGAGCGGGGCGTTGACATGTTCGACTGTGTGATGCCAACCCGCAACGGACGCAACGCCATGCTGTTTACCTACGAGGGCACCATGAACATGCGCAACAAGAAATGGGAAAACGATTTCACCCCCATTGATCCCAACGGATGCGACACCGACCAGCTTTGTACCAAGGCCTACCTGCACCATTTGTTCAAGGCAAAGGAGTATTTGGGACTGCAGATAGCGTCCATTCATAATCTGGCCTTCTATCTTAGGTTGGTGACCGATGCGCGGCAGCACATCCAGCAAGGCGACTTCAGCACATGGAAGCGGGGCATCATTGAGCAGTTAGGACGAAGAATTTAAGACGAGATGAAGAGATTCAAGACCCGCAGACGACACCGGCGATTGCTCAAGGCAGGCAGATGGATGAGACGGCACTTTGCATGGCTCATCACATGGATGGCATGGCTGGGCAGAAAACTCAGTTTTTTGCGCATCCTGAACCCAAACAAGTACATCCGAAGGATAGACTGGTACATCATCAAGAAATTCATTGGAACGTACATCTACTCCATTGCGCTGATTATCGCCATCGCCATTGTGTTCGACTTCAACGAGAACTTGTCAAAGTTTACTGAATACCATGCGCCGGCAAGAGCCATCATCTTTGACTTTTATGCCAACTTCATCCCGTATTACTCCAACCTGTTCAGTCCGCTGTTCGTGTTCATTGCGGTGATTTTCTTCACCTCCAAGCTGGCCGGCAACTCGGAAATCATCGCCATGCTGGCATCGGGCATCTCGTTCAAGCGACTGATGCGGCCCTACATGCTCTCGTGCGTGCTCATCGCATCACTGTCTTATTACCTCAGTGCTTACGTCATTCCGCACGGCACCGTGATACGGCAGAACTTTGAGAGCATGTACCGAAACAGCAAGAAACGAACAGCTGCCGACAACGTTCAGCTGCAAGTGGGCAAAGGAGTCATTGCCTACATACAGCACTACGACAACAAGACCAAGCGCGGATATGGCTTCTCGTTGGACAAGTTTGAAAACAAGAAGTTGGTGAGCCACATGACAGCGATGGAAATTCAGTACGACACCATTGCCGATTCGAAGTATCACTGGAACGTAACCGGATGGAAAATCAGACAACTAAAGGGTCTTCGTGAACACATCACCAGTGGAGCCGACCTTGACACCCTCATCCAGATGGAGCCAACCGACCTGGTGTACTCCAAGGGACAGCAAGAGACATTTACCAGTCCGGAACTGAAAGACTACATCACCAAGCAGGTGGACAGAGGATCGAGCAACGTGGTGCAGTACCAAGTGGAGTACCATAAGCGCATCGCCTCGTCGTTTGCATCGTTCATCCTCACCATCATCGGTTTTTCACTGTCGGCCAGGAAGCGAAAAGGAGGCATGGGACTGTACCTCGGTCTGGGACTGGCACTGAGCTCTTTGTACATCATGCTGCAAACCGTTTCGGCCACCTTCGCCATCAATGCCAATGCACCTCCCATCTTGGCTGCGTGGATACCGAACATCATCTTTGCCTTAGTGGCCTACTTCTGTTACCGCAATGCACCGAATTGATGAGGGTAAAAGTGAGTGAGCGATAACAGGACACGCGCCCTTGGCACGGCGAATCTACACAAAGAAATGAACCGTCTTGCATTCACCCTGAATGATGTGAATGACAAAGGACAAATTGAAAATCAGAAAAAATGAAGTTTGAAGAATTAGAATTAAACAATAATGTATTAGACGCATTATACGACATGCGCTTTGACACTTGCACACCCGTACAAGAAAAGTGTATACCCGAGATACTCAAAGGACGTGACGTGCTGGGTGTGGCACAGACCGGAACCGGAAAGACGGCAGCTTACCTGCTGCCCATCATGAGCAAGATAGACAGTGGCAACTACCCAGAAGACGCCATCAACTGCCTTATTATGTCGCCAACGCGCGAACTAGCCCAGCAAATAGACCAAGCCATGCAGGGCTTTGGCTATTATCTGCAAGGCGTAAGCAGCGTGGCTGTGTATGGCGGGAACGATGGAAACCGGTACGACCAGGAGTTGAAGAGCCTCCGCATGGGTGCCGACGTGGTGATTGCAACGCCGGGTCGCTTCATCAGTCACATGAGTTTGGGCAACGTAGACTTGAGCAAGGTGAGCTTCTTTGTATTGGATGAGGCCGACCGCATGCTGGACATGGGCTTTTCGGAAGACATCATGACCATTGCCAAGGGCTTGCCGAAAACATGCCAAACCATTATGTTCTCGGCAACTATGCCTGACAAGATTAACGAGCTGGCAAGAACATTGCTTAAAAATCCCGTTGAGGTGAAACTGGCTGTGAGCAAACCAGCCGAGAAAATAAAACAGACTGCCTATGTATGTCATGAGACTCAGAAGCTGGGCATCATCAAGAATATCTTCAAACAAGGTGACTTGAAGCGCGTCATCATCTTCTGTGGAGCCAAACAAAAGGTGAAGCAAGTGAGCCAAGCGTTGCAGCGCATGAAAATCAATTGTGGCGAGATGCACTCCGATTTGGACCAGGCTCAGCGCGACGAGGTGATGTTCCAATTCAAGAGTGGACAGATTGACGTGCTTGTAGCCACGGATATTTTGTCGAGAGGCATTGACATCGACGACATTGCCATGGTCATCAATTACGACGTGCCACACGACGCTGAAGACTATGTACACCGCATTGGCCGTACAGCCCGTGCAGACCGTGACGGAGCAGCTATCACGCTGGTGAGCAAAGACGACATCTACTACTTCCAGCAGATAGAAAAGTTCCTTGAAAAAGAGGTGGAAAAGGTTGAACTGCCTGAAGAACTGGGCGAGGCACCTGACTATACAGCCGATGGAAAGCCACAGCGCAAACGCTCTTCTGCCAAATCAGTTCGCCGGAAAAACCGTGACCAAACGGCACACAAGCGCAAGCCGCGTCGGAATAAAAACGAGCAACGCCCCAAGGAGGTAGATGCCAAAAGTGAGCAAACAAACGAAAAGCAAGCGCAAGAACGCAGTAAGACAGCGGATAAGCAGCCTGCAAAGAATCGCCAAAAGAACAACAAACGCAACAACAATAGGCGTAAACAGCAAAACAACACTGACGGAGCTGGAACGCAACGTAACAAGCAACGCAATGACAAACGACAAGCGGTTGACAACAAAACTGGAGACAAACAGGTGCAACCGCAAGCCAATACGAAGAACAAGCGTCGCAGAAAACCCAACAACAACCGTAAAACGCAACGCGAAGACCCACACAATGGCAGAAGAAAGTTTGAGCCTGCAAAGACCGAGGCCAAACCAGAAAGTGGCATTTCAGCCATCATCAAGAAACCACTAAAATGGCTCAAGTCGCTCGGAAAGAAATAAACCAATGGGTGACACCCAAGAGATTCCATCCCTCAAACCGTCTATTGTGACGATGAACAGAGGATGATGAAGATGAGAGGAGAATGTATCAAGCTGACATTCTCCTCTCATTGTTTATCATCGTTGATGGAAAAGGATTTGTTAGCTACCTTGTATTCACCGCATATTCCGTGTTATCGGAAACGTTTTGTTCAACTTTCTCGGTTGGTCATCAAGTGAATGAGATAACAACCAGCCGTAGGTTTGCTACATGTAGAGTAATCAAACCGAATATGTTAAATATGTTGATTGAACGAAACTATCCACTTTATTATTTGCTTTAAACACTTAATTTACTTATATTTGCACAATAAAAATAATACTATTAATATACCAAGGAAAAATAAAAGATTTTATTATATATTAAAACTATAATAACTACATATCTTAATAATATAACATTAATATATAAATATTTTTATTATCTTAAACAACTATTGCTAACGAATAAACGGTTAAAATTTAATCCTTAAATCAGATTGATAAGCATGAGAACAAATATCCTGTTAAAAAACAAGAGATTTCTTTCGGTAGGTATCATTTTGCTTCTTGCAAGTACACTCACATCTTGCGCGTCACCAGACCCTTCAAACGACAAGAATGACAGGAACATCAGTTTCAAAACCAAGCCATTTGAACGCGAAAAGAACGTATTTCACCATGCTGTACCTCAACACACGGTTTTAATATATAGTGGTGGAGCTCATCGGCCTTTCCAATGGGATGCGGAACATTTTGATCCTTACCTAGCCGGCAAGGTTGATGGTAAAGAAAAATGGCTGTTCGATGGGTTTTTATTTTTAGAAATATTGGACGGCCATGGGCGCGGATTTGCTTCTGGCTATCAGAAACAAGCAGCGAGGAAAGAAGAATGGGAGAAGTTGTTGAGTGGCTATTTTAAGAAAGGTAATGCCATTGCGGCGTTGAACGAACAGGCAAAGGCGGTCAAAAAACGAATAGGAGCAAGCAAGGCTGGAAAACGGAAAATAATATTGGTAATTCCAGAGCCCATCCCTAACCAAACTGATTGGGGTGAGATTAACGGCAAGAAAATGGTCTTCACGGACCAAACCAACCGTTTGTCTGCGTGCAAGTGGTACATTGATCGCGCAGAGCAGTTGTTTAAGGACAGTCACTTAACCGAATTGGAATTGGTTGGGTTTTATTGGTTGGCTGAGGAGGCAACTAACACACGCCACCTGGTGAATCAAGTATCTGAATACCTTGACAAGAAAGGATATGACTTTTATTGGATACCTTACTTTTATGCGGATGGGTATAATGAATGGCAACACCTGGGATTCAACGTGCCCTATTATCAACCAAACTATTTCTTCGACGAAAAGCATCCTTACAGCAGGTTACAAGAAACTTGTGACAGAGCGGCCAAATACGGCATGAACTTGGAAGTGGAGTTTGATGATAGAGCTTTGGCTTCCCAAAAGAATTGGGGCTATCGTTTAAGAGACTATCTGGATGTATTTGAGAAAAATGGTGCGTTTAATTCCTTGAAAATCGCCTACTATCAAGGGAATGACACCTTTTACAAATTAGCGAAGTCGGATCATCCAGCAGATCAAACGCTATATAAACGACTGGTGAAACTCATTGCAAAGTAATCATCGATATCATGGCACAAGAGAACAACATGCCTTGAGGAGAATCGATTAAGAAAAGTGAAAATATCTTTGTACCTTATTTATATTTTATATTAGATACACTTAAATTTATTATCTATGGAAACAAAGCGAACCTTCTTTTTGAAAAAAAGCGCCATGCACATGTTACGTGCACTGAGTTGCTTCTTGTTTCTGCTCTGTAGTATAGAAGCATCGGCCCAAACAACGGTCAGAGGTGTGGTAACCGACGCAAATGGCGAGTACCTCATCGGGGTCCAAGTACAGGAGAAAGGAGCGAAACAAGGTGTAAGTACAGATGCGAACGGAAAATTCAACATCGCTGTGTCCAATCGAAATGCCGTATTGACATTTCGCTATGTGGGATACAAAAACCATTCGGTAGCTCTTAATGGCAAAACGAATGTTAACGTGATGCTTGAAGAGGATGCGAAAGCATTGGACGAAGTTGTTGTTGTGGGCTATGGCTCCCAGAAGAAACAGCATGTGACAGGATCTGTTGCGCAATTGAATGCGGACGAGATCCTAAAGGCACCATCAGGCAATGTATCAAGCATGCTTGTTGGACGAATGCCAGGATTGGTTGCCCAACAGAAGTCAGGACAGCCTGGTGCCGATGGTTCCAGCTTGCTGATTCGTGGTGTAAGCACACTGGGCAGTGCAGCACCAATGGTCATTGTAGACGATGTTCAGCGAAGCTTTAACAATCTTGACCCTAACGAAATTGAAAGTATTACCATCTTAAAAGACGCATCTTCGGCGGCTGTCTATGGTATGCAAGCGGCTGGCGGTGTGATTCTTGTAAAAACCAAACGTGGTTCCATGCAACGCCCAAGGATTACATATTCTGGGAAATTGCTGTACAGCCAGAACACCAATTATCCTAAATTCCTGAATGGTCCAGACTTTATCAAATGGTTTAACAAAGCACTTGAGATGGATGGCAAAGAACCTTTGTTCACAGAAGAGGTGTACAACAAGGTATTGAATGGAGATCCGGAAGGCAAATACGCCAATACCGATTGGTTCTCTGAATTAATGAAGAACGGTGCCACGACTACCCATCACAACATATCCGTGAATGGTGGTAACGAGACAGCGAAGTATTTTGTCTCATTGGGCTACTTCGACCAAGGCGGCATCGTAGACAAGTTTTCTTTCAAGAGATATAACCTACGCTCTAATTTGGACATCTCATTAGGCATGGGATTCAAGTTAGGACTAGATTTAGGGGCTCGCCAAGAGCGGCGCAACTCAGGATACTTCTCTGTAACGAACCAGTCCTGGAACAACCCCATCAACTTGGCTCAACGTATGATGCCTATCGTTCCTACGACCTACAAAGGCATGCCTACCGCAGCGAATATTAACTCAAACGCTAAGTTCAACCCTATGGCTTTCAACAACCAAACAGGATACAACAATTCTGTCATGAATGCTCTTACGACGACGGCAACATTATCGTGGGACGTGCCTTTTATAAAAGGGTTGAATTTGAAGTTGAAAGCTTCTTACGACAAAGATTACACGACGTCTAAGTCGTGGGCTGAAATTATTGAGTTGAACAGCTATGATCCATTTACAGAGAAGTATAGCGTCATCATCTGTGATTACGGAATGGGCAAAGAAAATGTGGCACAATTGCGAAACAGTTCTGCACAGGCGAGCCGACTGACGCTCCAGCCCTCCATCAGTTACCACCGCACCTTTGATAAACATGATATTTCTGGCTTGTTACTGTACGAGCAGTCATCTGATGAAACTGAATCATTCGGTGCCGGCGTACAAGGTTTTGACTTGACATCACTACATGAATTAAGTCTGGGTAAAGATATCATGGGCAAAGAAAAGAAGAAGGCCATCAATGGTGGAAGTTATATCTTTAACCGGGCTGGATTTGTTGGCCGTGTTAACTATGCATACGATGGCAAATACCTGCTTGAATTAGCTGCACGTTACGATGGATCTGTTCGCTTCCCAAAAGAAAACAGGTGGGGTTTCTTCCCAGCAGCATCGTTTGGATGGAGAATATCAGAGGAGTCATTCTTCGAACCGCTCAAGGGCGTTGTAGAAAACTTGAAGATCAGAGGCTCGGCAGGTGTGCTTGGTAATGACCGTATCGGTGACTTTCAATATCTGAATCTCATGGTCCCAAATCCGCCTACGCTCTACGTTGGCGATAGAGAGTACATCTCTATTTACTCGAAAGGTAACGTAAACCGAAACATTACATGGGAGAAGACCAGAACCTACAATATTGGTTTCGACCTGTTGTTCAACAAGGGAATTTTTGGAATGGAATTTGACTATTTCTATAAACTTACAAATGACATCTTAATCTCCAGTGGTGGTATCTATCCTCCTTCATTGGGAGGCAACTTCCCCAGCATAATTAATGGTGGAAAAGTGAGCAACAGAGGCTTTGAGCTTGTATTGACCCATCAAAACAACATTGATCAATTCCACTATAACCTCAGAGGCAATGTGAGCTGGTCAAGAAACAAAGTCTTGCGAATGAACGAAAGTCCCAATGTGCCAGACTATCAAAGACGCACAGGAAGAAAAATGGGTGAGAAAATGGGATTTATCGCCGAAGGCTTGTATCAAAATGAAGAGGATATCATCAACTCGCCTACACTGAGTCACCTAAGTAAAGACCAAATCCGTCCTGGAGACATCCAGTATAGGGACTTAAATCATGACGGGAAAATAGATAAGCTTCAGGACTATACGTTCATTGGTAACAGCAATCTTCCTGAACTGTTTTACGGTTTGAGCATAGGAGCGTCGTGGAAAGGTTTCGACTTCTCCATGTTGTTCCAAGGAGCAGCCATTACAGATGTTTTCTTGAGCGGAGTATATGGAAATGGTCACGTTGACGCTACCATTTTCACCAGACCATTCCACGGTTTGGGTAACTCACCCTATTTCTTAATTGAAAATAGTTGGACGCCAGAAAATCGTAATGCCGAATTTACCCGTTTGTCTACCAATGCTGCCGAAATGGGCAACTGCAACGGATGGGCTTCTGACTGGTGGATTAGAGATGGTAGTTATCTTCGACTGAAGAATATCCAATTAGGATATACACTGAAAAACAGTTTCGTTCACCGTATTGGATTAGACAATATTCGTCTTACGCTCACAGGAGGAAATCTGTTTACATGGTCAGAATTGACGAAATACAACATTGACCCAGAGACTCCTGAAATAACCAATGGTTATTATCCTCAACAGCGTACATACGAGTTTGGCATCAATTTCACATTCTAATATTATTCCAAGACTATGAAAACTATTAACAATATCTTGACAATCTTGGTATCCGCATTCATTTTGTCCGGTTGCTCTGATTTTTTAGAACCTAAACCAAGAGCACAATATACCGAGATGGATGCCTGGAGTTCCGTAGAGAATACCTATTTGTACATCAATGGCTTTTACAAGCCCATTTACGAATACGGACCTTATGGCGCAAAATATGCTGGAGTAAGTCTTACTGACGGATTCTCTGACATTCTTCGCTACAGTGCAAATGTCATGGGTGGCTCCGGAGGCGATGTCAACAAGGTTGTCTACACCGGAGGTATCAGTCCACAAGGCAATCCCCTGAGTGATTATTCATACGAATACAACCGCATCAGGCGCATCAACGAATTTTTGTATGGATTAAAGACCTATGCAAAATACGGTAATCAGGATAAACTGATAATGGAGGCACAAGCCCGTTTCTTCAGAGCTTACCTTTATTTTATGTTGGTAAGAGGGCATGGCAGCGTTGTGATTCGCGATTACATCGACGGTCCCAATGAGGCATTCAAGGAAAGAAGTCCCGAATCCGCATGCTGGGATTTCATTGAAAGCGACCTTGATTTTGCCGCAGAGAACTTGCCAGACACTTGGCCCAAAAAGGACTTAGGACGCATCACAAAGGGTGCAGTCTATGGATTCAAGTCGCGTGCCATGTTGTATGCCAAGCGCTGGGACAAGGCTGCTGATGCCGCTGCAAAGGTAGTGGCGAAAGAGGGCGAACTATATGACCTTATGCCGAATTATGCAGACGTATTCAATCAACCAGACTTTTGCAAGGAAACCGTTTTAGGCTATCGTTTCCATGGTCAGCTAACGCATTCAACGCTCTTTGACAAGCAATATAGTCCGAAAGGTGACTTCCCTGCCGACAACACGGATGGTAAATGTCTGGCTGTTCCAACACAAGAGCTTGTAGATTCCTATCGAATGGCTGATGGAAGCAATTTCGATTGGAACAACCCAAGGCATGCCGCCAACCCGTATAAGAACAGGGAGCCACGCTTTTACACTTCCATTCTGTATAATGGCGCTGCTTGGAAAGGAAGAACCATTGAAACGTTCGTGGGAGGTAAAGACGGATTTAAGCCGTTTGACGTTGAGGCGTTCCCAAACGCCACTACTACTGGCTACTATATGCGCAAATTGCTTAACGAAAGCGTCAAGGACATGACCGTCAAAGGCACCACCTGCTGGAACGAAGTACGCTATGTTGAAGTACTGTTGAACCAAGCCGAAGCGCTCAACGAGATGGGTAAGACCACTGAAGCTCTTATACCATTGAACAAAGTAAGAAGTAGGGCAAAGCTACCTGCTGTTTCATCTACGGGTCAAGAGAGACTGCGGAACATTATTCGCGAAGAACGGAAAATAGAACTTGCTTTTGAAGGCCAACGTTATTGGGACTTGAGACGCTGGAACATGGCTCTAGAAATATTAGGAGGAAAACGCATGCACGGCATGAAAATAACCAAGCAAACAGACGGAACCTTCAATTACCAGATAATTGACTGCGACGGTAAAGATAGGCATTTTGAAGAAAGATATTATCAATTCCCAATACCGGCATCGGAAATCAAAAATAATCCGAAATGCAAGCAAATAGATAAATGGTAAACTTAATCAAGCAGAACAATGAAAACAATAGATAAAATTACGGTGTCAGTTCTTGGCCTACTGCTCATGTTTTCGTGCCAAGAAGCAGATACATTGGTACCCACAACGGGCAATGACATTAGTGGCATAACTATTATGTTGCCAGATGGAACAAAATCAGATTTCACCGTTGCTCCGGATGCCAACAACATGATTAAACTCGAAATGGACGGAAGCATCAAGACCGACTTGACAAAAGTCAGAATGTCAGTAAACGCTCCCAACAACGCGATAGTAGAATCAAGCATACCACTAGGGCAATACATGGATTTTACAAAACCAGTGAGCTTTGATGTTATTGCAGCCAATGGGGACAAGAAAACATATACAGTTGATTTGAAAGTAGTCCCAACAGCCATCCAAGTAGATGAACTGTGGCGAAAGACTGGATCCCAACTCAATTTCGTCAAGCACAACAACGGAGGCTTGGCTATCAGTGGAGATTATTTGGTTATACACGAACGTACAAAGTTTGACTATTACAATCTGAAAGACGGAACAAAGGCAGGCACTTTGTCGATGGAGGGGGTTGACTGGAATACACTTACCCGCACCGTACCCTTATTTATAGCCAACGACGATGCCGGAAACATTGTTTCAACCAACTTTTACATGAATAGGTGGATGCCCAAAGACGGAACCAGCACCATACACATGTTTTGGTGGGAGGGTGTAAACGCCAAACCCAAACTGCTGTTTTCGTATGATGTTAACTTAGATGAATTTGCAGGAAACAAAGACGTAGGTAGAAAATTTTACGTCAGAGGCAACATCAAGGAACATGCATTCTTGTATATAGGCGTTTCGTTCCAGAACGTTTTCCTCAGATGGGAAATCAAAAACGGAAAACCAGTATCGCAACAACCTGAAAAGATACAATATGACCCAGGTTACCAAATGGGCTTGATGCCTCAAATCGTGCCTATAGAGTTAGGTAAAAACAGCAACTATTTCATTTCACGCTATGTAGATGGAAAACCTAACGTGGCCATCACGTACATGGACGGCCATACCAACAAACCTCTTTATTCCTCGTCACATCATGTGCAAGGCATTTTCCACCAATGGCTTGGCGGAGGAACTGCATTCGATTACGTCGATTTGATGGGAGCAAAATACATGTTTTACATCGAAGGAGATGTAAATAACTGGATGAGAGAGATTTATAATGTTCGATTGGTGATGAAAGATCCTGCTGGAACTACCACCAACACACAACTATTGGCACATACCCGCAAATGGAATGGGTGGCTTGAGTTCCCAATTGATCCCGCATACGGTGCCAACGGCAACACCACAGCAGATGTCGTCACGCAAATAGCACCCGACAAGAAGTCTGTCATCGTGGCTTTCCTTTATACCAACAGTGGCGTAATGGTGTGGAAAGTAAGTTTGATGTAACGAACGTTAAAATAGATCGGAGATGTTTCAACTAGTCTATTGAAAAATACTTAGAAGAAGTAAAAGAAAATGAGAAGTAAAAAGCATGGCAGTGCTTTCCAAGCATGTAGAAAACATGCTTGGAAGTAATTTCTGACCTGCAAAACATTCTCCACTGACTAGGAAAATCATTCCAAGCATCTCCCTTCGATTCCGGCGCAAGTTGAGTACACGATAATTTAAATCGGCTGTATGGTCCCAAGACCACACAGCCGATTCTCTTTAATCATTTGTTGTTTGACTTGTTGCCAAACCTACAACTAAATTGTAAGCATTCTTACTTCACTCACTGTTGTGATGTCTGTCACAACGAAATTGCACGAAACGTTCTTGTCGTTCCGTGCAATTTCGTTGCTATAAAGAGCTATGTGGAGTTGCTACTTTATCTGATTCGGTCAGCAGACCTCACCAATTTTTCATCGTGAATGATACCCCTGCGCGCCAAAACTAATGCGACGATGGCAACCAAAGGTAAACATGCCGCAAACTGAAGATGGAAGGTATACTCATGACCAAATCCATTCAGCAAGGCGAAAGCATAATAAACATACCATGCCAGACAGAAAACAATGCTCCATACGCAAAGTTTAGCCTGCAAAAGTCGTTTGCGGTATAAAAAAACAGCGCAGGCTTCCAAAGGGATGGTCACCATCAACAGGGCAAAAAGAGGCCAGTTGCTAAAATTGATTCCCTGATCGGGTACTACTGCTCCTAAATTGTAAATCAGCGTAGACAGCCCCATTCCTTGCGGTTCTAACATAGCGACGGGCATGCACAGACACGCCACTGTAACTATCAAAGACAAGAGCAGGTACAGCGTTTGTTTTCGTTGAATCATGCCTGACTGTCGTTATTATCCAAAGAAGGATCACGGTAATAAACATTACCTTCTATAAATTCCTGCGTAGCCAGCAAAGTAGGTTTGGGTAACTTCTCGTAATAACGCGAAATTTCTATTTGTTCGCGATTCTCAAACACCTCTTCCAAAGAGTCGTTGTAAGACGCAAACTCTGTCAATTTTTTATTCAAATCCTGTTTAATCTCTGCTGCAATCTGATTAGAACGCTTCGCAATGATTGCCACACTTTCATAGATGTTTCCCGTCTCTTCACACAAATCCATGATGTTGCGGGTAGTCGTGTTGACGGGTGCGTTTGACTTTTTGTAATCCATTTTTTATAAATCCTTATCTGTTGGGCATTGTCATCTTACCGGACAATGACTTATTCAAAATATATAGTTGATGATTTTACTCACGTTGTATTGCCAGCATAAGAGGCAGTATCTCCTTGCATTTCTACGAATTAGACTCTCCTGTCTTCGTAACCTCCTTGCATTTCTTGATAAACTTTTCAGCCAAGGCGCGTTGCTTCGAATCAGGATACTCGTTGATAAATCCGTAACACTCATCTTCTGCATCCTGGTAGCGTTCCAACCGCTTCTCCTCGACACTCTGCTCAGCCAACTCAAACTTGCTCTTCATCACCAGCACAGCAAATTTCTCACGCAAGGACGAATAGGGATAATCCTTCAATGCATTCTCTGCTGTAATGATACATGCTTCGTAATTGTTGCCGCCGCTGGTGCAGTTGCCGAAATAAGGGCCAAGGTCATAATACAACTGTGCCGAATACAGCTCTTTCTTCACCAGCTTGTCTTGCAACTCAAAGAGCCTGTTCTGTGCGCTGTTTTTCAGTTTGGCATCAGGATAAAGATCCAAAAACTCCTGGAAAGAGGCGATGGCCGAAACCGTTTGCGACTGATCTAAACGTGGCTCCGGCGTACACATGTACAGACTTTCGCCCACATAGTAGCTCGCCAACTCAGCGTATTTCCCCTTCGGATAACTTTGAACATATCGCTTGAACGCTTGAGCAGCACTCTCATAGTCACCACTTTTGTACTGCGCCATGGCCAACATGTAAAGGCTTTCCTGCGCATTCTCGGTACCTTTCTGAACAACTATCAAATCGTTCAGCAAGGTAATGGCCCGCGTGTACTTACCTTTAAAAAAGCACTCCTTCGCATATTCATAGCGGTAGTTGCTGTCGGTCGACTTGTAAACCGCATTGAACTCACTGGCACAACTGCCGAATAACAATGCAACGCATATAGTGGAAATGAAAAACAGTTTCTTCATTGACATGATCTTTGGTGTGCAAAAGTACATATAATCCATCGATTTACAAAGTAAAGAGAATGCTTTTTCGTAAATAATTAACCTTTATAACGGATATTTTTGTACTTTTGCATGTCTGGCAGCCATTTGCATGCCAAGAGGCAATCCTTCAAAAGATTCAGGATGAATTTCAAACTCACGTCAAAATACAAACCCACGGGCGACCAACCAGAAGCCATTCAGCAACTCACCGATGGCATTCATCGGGGTGATTCGGCTCAGGTGTTGCTCGGTGTAACCGGATCGGGCAAGACCTTCACGGTGGCCAACGTCATCAACAACGTACAAATGCCAACGCTGATTCTAAGTCACAACAAGACGCTGGCAGCCCAACTCTACGAAGAGATGAAGGGCTTTTTCCCAGAGAACGCAGTAGAGTATTATGTATCTTATTATGACTATTATCAGCCCGAGGCTTATCTTCCTACAACCGACCTGTACATTGAGAAAGACTTGGCCATCAACGACGAGATAGACCGCCTGCGATTGAGTGCGGTAAGTGCTTTGTTATCAGGAAGAAAAGACGTTATCGTCGTGTCTTCCGTTTCGTGCATTTACGGCATGGGCGGTCCCTCGGCCATGACTAATAGCATCATTACGGTGAAGAAAGGCGAGCGATTAGATCGTAATGATTTTTTACGGAAGTTGGTGGAAGCGCTGTATGTCCGCAATGACATCGACCTACAACGTGGCAATTTTCGCGTCAAAGGCGATACGGTAGACATTGCGATGGCCTACTCTAACAACATTCTTCGCATCACTTGGTGGGACGAAGAGATTGACAGCATCGAGGAAGTGGACAGCGTGACTTTCCACCGATTGGAAGAATTTGAGGAATATCACATTTACCCCGCCAATCTCTTCGTTACGACCAAAGAACAGACCGAACACGCCATCCGCGCCATTCAGGACGACTTGGTGAAGCAAATTGACTACTTCAACGACCTGGGTGACACCATCAAAGCACAACGCATCAAGGAACGTGTGGAATACGACATGGAGATGATCAAGGAACTGGGCCACTGCAGCGGCATTGAGAACTATTCGCGCTACTTTGACGGACGTGAAGCAGGACAGCGGCCTTATTGCCTTTTAGACTTCTTTCCAAAAGATTTTCTACTCGTTGTCGACGAGAGTCACGTCAGCGTGCCGCAAATCAGTGCCATGTACGGTGGCGACAGGGCCCGCAAGCAGAATCTCGTAGAGTATGGATTCCGCCTGCCGGCGGCGTTTGACAATCGCCCACTGCGCTTTGAAGAGTTCCACGACATGCTCCATCAAACCATCTACGTATCGGCCACCCCAGCCGACTATGAGTTGCAAGAGGCCGAAGGGGTCGTGGTAGAACAAATCATTCGTCCTACGGGACTGCTCGATCCGGAAATCGATGTGCGTCCCAGCGAAAACCAAATTGACGACCTTTTGGACGAAATCCTACAACGCACCGAGCGCGAAGAACGTGTCCTGGTCACCACACTGACCAAGCGTATGGCCGAGGAACTGACCGAATACCTGCTGAACCATGACGTGCGCGCCAACTACATCCACAGCGACGTGGCCACACTCGACCGCGTCAAAATCATGACCGACCTGCGTGCCGGCGTTTTTGACGTTTTGGTTGGGGTCAACTTGCTGCGTGAGGGCCTGGACTTACCTGAGGTATCGCTCGTGGCCATCCTTGACGCTGACAAGGAAGGGTTCCTGCGAAGCCACCGCAGTTTGACACAGACGGCAGGACGCGCCGCACGCAATGTCAACGGAAAGGTAATCATGTATGCCGACACCATCACCGAAAGCATGCAGCGCACCATCGACGAAACCACTCGCCGCCGCTCCATTCAGCTGAAATACAATGAGGAGCACCACATCACGCCACAGCAGATTATCAAAGAAATCAAGAACGCATTGCCCACCTCGAAAGAGGATGAGAAGGACCGACGTTACCCCATCCTTGCCGCCCAACAGGCGTATATGGAGGCAGAGAGTGGTGCCTTTGCTGCCGACCCGATTGTATTGCGAATGACGCGAGAACAACTTGAGAAGAGCATTGCCAACACCACTGCCTTGATGAAACAAGCAGCCAAGGACTTAGATTTCTTGCAAGCCGCTCAGTACAGGGATGAAATCGTGAGGTTGCAGGCGATGTTGGAACAGAAATAACTTCACCCTTCAAAGCTCAAGATTTGCATGAGGGGAACTGAATCGTTACATATAGTAACAAGTATATCGTCTTCTTTTTTTACCAAAAAACAGCACTAAAACAGTACTAACAAACTTCCAATTTAGAAAAAAACGATAGGCAAACCGGATGTAAACTTGATATTTTTCGGTTAGAAAAGTCGGTTTTCACGCTAAAAGCATGGCTCTTTCCCAATTAAATGCATCCTTTTGGTGCCCAATCTGCATGGTATTGTGGGGCAAAAGCATGCAAATTGCCCTCTTAAAGCATTGATATTTTCCCTGCAAAGACATGAATTTCCAGCTCACCCAACAAAAGATTTCCGTAAAATATTAGCTATTAACGATATATGAAAACAGCTAATTTTTGGCGTATTTGCAACGAGAAGAGTGGCTGATGGCAAATACGCAAAATATGAAGAGGTAATTTGTCAAGAAAAATCATACGCGTATACCAATATAATCATAATTTCGCTTACAGATTGAAAAGATAAGTTTTAATAGTTATATGTTGGCACCAAGTTTCTTCCTTTTTCGTTAATCTTCTCAAATTGTGCGTCATTTACACAGAAAATATATACATTTGTAGACTGAATCAACCGATTGAATTATGAGAAAGTTTGTCATCGCCATCCTCTTAGCCATGCCTTTGATAATCCAAGCTCAGACCATATTAACGCCAGAGCAACAATTGGAAAAGGCCAAACAAGAAGCGCAGGCTGCCAAGGAAGCCGTCAAAGAGGCCAAGAAAGCTGCAAAACGAGCTGCTGCAGAGGCCAAGAAAGCTGCCAAAGACAAAGCTAAACAGGCCGAGAAAGCACGAATTGAAGCTGAAATTGAGCGTGCCAACAAGGAGGCAGCTCGATACAAGATGGAAGCAGAGATGATTAAGAAGAAGGCAAGACAGACTATTGAAGATGCGCAGAAAGCAGTTGCAGGTACGCCATCGGGCTGGTCTATCCCAGACAACAGCACGAACGAGAGCAATCAAAGAAGTGGCTCGCAGCAGAAATCGGTCAGTTCAAAGGTCACTATGCCGAAGACAGACAAATATGATTCCAAGTATTTGGAGGGAGGTGTACCGCAAGATGCCGATGGCAAAGTGGTATTCACCCTCGATTTAAAAGCCCCTGGGAAAACGGCCAAGCAAATCTACGACATCACCTATCAATATCTTGATGAACTGACAAAAGGCGAAAATCAAATCAATAGCCACATCGCGCTGGTCAATCAAGAACAGAATATCATTGCCGCCCGATACACAGAGTGGTTGGAATTCAGTAAGTCATTCCTGTCATTAGACCGGACTGAATTCGATTATACGCTGATTGCCAAGTGCACAGACAACCACTTGGAACTCACGATGAGCCGCATGCACTACGACTATGAGAAGGGACGGCCAACGCACCTGTCGATCAGCGCAGACGAATGGATTACCGACGAGGTGGCCATCAACAAGAAAAAGAACAGTCTGCGTCCCCTGTCATCAAAGTTTCGCCGCAATACCATCGACCGCAAAGATGAGATATTTAGTCAGATTTCCTATCGACTACGCTGACAAACCATACCTGGCTGAGCATCAACAGACAGGCAGAAACACTAATAAAAACTATTTTTTCAAGCGATAACACGACATCTATATGAGTGCAAAATACCCAAGACGACAAAGAGGAACAGGCGAAACGCCACGCGATAGAATCTTTTGGATTCGAAACATACTCAACATCATCTTCATGATTGGTGCCGTGGTAGGCGTCATCTTCTATTTCTTTACACAAAAAGAAACGCTTGGAATCATCATCATCCTAACCGCCATGTTCTTCAAAATGGCCGAATGCAGCATTCGCATATTCCACAAATGACTCGATTTTTATTATCCATATTCCTTTTACTATCGTCCTTGACCATGGTCGCTCAGATAGACGACTATAATCAAATAGATCCCAGTGGTAACATCACGCGCCGAGATGGCATGGCCAACGACTCGACCCATGAGAACAAAGAAATTCCGAAAGGGCTGAAGGTTTGGACGGTCAACGAACGTTTTGGTGACATCATTCCAGCCATTCCCGATACCTTGTCACACATGTATCCCAACAGCATCTTTACAACGGGCATGCGCGGTGAATACAATTCTACGGGCAATCTGGGTGCACCACGCATCAACAGGCTGTTCGTTGATCGCCAACGTGCTGATCAACAGTTTATCTTTACGCAACCTTATGACTACTTCATTGTTGCTCCGGGCGATTTTCATTTCACCAACACACTGTCGCCCATCACCAACTTGACATACAATACGGCCGGAAACCGCACCAACGGGGAGGATCATTTCACGGCTAAGTTTGCCGTCAATGCGGGCAATAAGATAGGACTTGGATTTAAATTTGATTATCTATACGGACGTGGCTATTATTCTAACCAAGCGTCTTCACATTTCAACTACACCCTGTACGGTTCCTATCTCGGCGAACGGTATCAAGCACACCTGCTCTTATCGACCAATCATCAGAAGAATACAGAGAATGGAGGTATTACTGATGACAAATTCATCACCAATCCAGAAAGCTTTGACGATAACTACCAAACATCAGAAATACCGACGGTATTACAGCAGAACTGGAACCGTAACGATAATCAGCACGTCTTTTTCAGTCATAGATACAACGTTGGCTTCAATCGAAAAGTACCCATGACGGCTGAAGAGATTAAGGCAAAAAAGTTTGCCATGGAGGCCAAGAAAGAAAATGAGGCGAAGAAAGCCAAGCAAAAGGCCAGGAAACAGGCCAAGAAAGAGGGCAGAACACTGAACGATGACGATCTGAAAGAAACAGAACCGTTGGCCGGCAGGCCTGATGACGCGGTCATTGCAGGCGTTGAGTCTACAACTCCTGCAGCGCAAGACAGCGGCCGTATTGTCGTGAACGGTCAGCAGGCAGCAGACAGTTTGTTGGCCAAACAAAAGAAAGAAAATAAGGATACGGCTTGGGTAAAGAACGAATATGTTCCCGTAACCAGCTTCATACACACGTTGAAATTCGACAATTACACCCGCATTTATCAAGCATACCAGACACCCGACAACTACTATGCCAACACATACAAGATGGATGAATGGCTGCGAGGTGACTCTATTTATGACAAGACCAAGCACTACCGTGTGCACAACACGTTTGCACTATCGCTTTTGGAAGGCTTCAACAAATGGGCCAAATCGGGTTTGAAAGCTTTTGTCAGTCACGAACTGCGGCATTTCACGCTCCCCGACACCGTGGGAACGGCGACTTACAATGAAAACTCCGTATACGTTGGTGGGCAATTGAGCAAGACACAAGGCAAAACTTTTCACTACGAAGTGACTGGTGAGGTGGGAGTTGCAGGACGAGATGCAGGCAAGATAGACATCAACGCCACCGCCGACCTCAACTTCAAGTTGTTTGGCGACACCGTACAGTTGGCAGCGAGCGGGTTCTTCCATCGCTATCAACCCACCTTTTACTACCGTCATTATCACGGACGTCATTTCCTCTGGGATAATGATGACTTGAGCAGCACCACACACACGCACATTCAAGGCTTGTTGAGTTATGCCAAGACCAAGACTTCACTGCGCATTGCCGTGGACGAATTGACCAATTATACCTACCTGGCGCAAGCCTATACCATCAACAATCAGTATCAGCGTATCGGTACAGAGGTTGACGTTCGGCAAAGCAGTGAGGCCATTAACGTGCTGACGGCCTCATTGTCGCAGGATGTAGCATGGGGACCTTTGCACTGGGAATCGGTCATTACCTTCCAAAACTCTTCCAGTCAAACGGCGTTGCCATTACCAAAACTCAACATTTATTCAAATCTTTTTTTCCGATTGAAGATAGCCAAGGTACTGAAATGTGATGTGGGTGCCGACGTACGCTACTTCACCAAGTACTATGCACCTGACTATAGTCCGGCCTTAGGTCAGTTTGTTGTGCAGGAAAATACCGACCGCATTGAGATTGGCAACTACCCTATAGTGAACGCGTACGCCAACTTCCACTTGCAACAAACACGCTTCTTCGTGATGTACAGTCATGCCAATGCGGGCAGTGGCACAAAGGCTAGTTTCCTTGTTCCTCACTATCCGCTCAACGGCAGCATCATCCGCTTTGGGTTGAGCTGGAACTTCTTCAATTAAACAAGTAGCCCGAGAGAAACCAGAACACCATAAATAAAGATGTTCCGCCCTGTCTCACCAAGGATTTGATTCAGCGCCTTACCTTGTTTGATACGCATGCGACGGTAAGTACGCGTATGCAAAACCAAATAAATTATTGGGAATACAAAAGCCCAAGGATGCCCATTGAACAAAAACACAATACCCAACAAGCATCCCAACCATCCCAGCATGAGATAAACTTTGCGTGATAAGGATTCACCCATCCTTACTACCAAGGTCATCTTATGCGCCCGTCGATCGTTCTCCAAATCACGATAGTTGTTGACAATCAACAAGGTGTCAATGATAATTCCACAGGCCAGCGAACTCAACACCACTTCCCAAGTAACGTGATTCATCGTTGACGGCATCGCCAAATAGTAGGTTACACAAACAGGAATAAGGCCAAAGAAGAGAAGAACCAGGAGATCACCCAATCCGAGGTAAGACAGATGCGTGGTGTAGAGAAAGCAAAACAATACACAGAGAAGTCCCACCCCAATCATTTCAATACCACCATAGCAAACCAAAGGCAGTCCAACCACGCAAGCCAGCAAGGTTGTTACCACAATACCTACGCGCATGGCTTGCGGAGAAATCCATCCTTGCGCACAAGCACGGCGCGGTCCCAGTCGGGTTTCATCATCATTTCCCCGCTTGAAATCAAGATAGTCGTTGATGAAATTAGCATCTATCTGCATAATGAAAGCAAAGAGGAAACACAGCAATACCGGCACTATGCGAACGTTCCAGTCGGTCTTCGCCAGCGCCAACGCTGTGGCAATCATCACGGGAACAGCCGAACCCGACAATGTTTTTGGTCGCATGGCCAAGAGCCAGGCTTGAAGAGAGTTGCGTTGAACACGAGTTGCATGCATACAAATTGTTTTTCGTTGAATCTTCTTGAGATTGGTTTGCAAAAATAAACAATTATTCTTACATTTGCAATAAACTCCCATAAGCATGATAGAAAACAATGTAAACCTTGATTTAATGGCTTTCATCGAGCAAAACATCCTCCCGAAATACAACGAATTCGGCCTCTCGCATGGATTGGGGCATGTGCAGCATGTCATCAGAGGAAGCCTCGAGTTGGCTAAAAGGATGGGGGCAGACGTAAACATGGCATACACAGTGGCGGCCTATCACGACATTGGCATGTCTGGACCGAGAGCCATTCATCACATCACTGGAGGAAAAATTCTTGCCGCTGACGCGCGATTGAAGCGATGGTTCTCACCTGAACAGATACGCATCATGCGCGAAGCCGTTGAAGATCACCGTGCCAGCGCATCCCATTCGCCACGCAGCATTTATGGAAAGATTGTGGCCGAGGCTGACAGAGACCTCGACCCAGAGCATGTTTTTCGCTGCGCGGTACAGTTTGGGTTGGAAAACGAGCCGGGAAAGAATCGCGAAGAACAGTGGCGTCGCTTTCTGGCTCACCTGCAAGAAAAATATTCCAACACAGGCTACATCAAGCTTTGGATACCCAACTCGCCTAACGAAAAGCACCTGAAAGCCATTCGCAGC
The DNA here is from genome assembly GCA_963511375.1 of uncultured Prevotella sp. Classification (GTDB taxonomy): domain Bacteria; phylum Bacteroidota; class Bacteroidia; order Bacteroidales; family Bacteroidaceae; genus Prevotella. The sequence goes on from CAUPIT010000001.1 coordinate 175,021, forward strand.
ATCATTGAGGACCCAGACAAACTAAGACAACAATTTGACAATCTCTATGATGAGGAAACGGGCAACCAGCACACCTGCTGACTTGTCTACCCCAAAAGCTCACGACCTTTTTACACATAGCCATGCTTTTGGCAGCCAATTGCATTGACTTTACCGCCCAAAAGCATGGCTATTGGACTGTAAAGTCAATGAGTTTGCAAACGATTGTCAATGAGATAATTACGGAACATCTGTCGATAGGATTCTGAGGAAGGGGCAGACGTGTCAGATGAAGCCTATCTATCCAAAATAAAACTGTTATTCGCGGAAGGTCAAAACACGCCTGTAGGGATGTGACGAATCACGTCCCTACAGGCCACCCCCTATCCGAACGGTGGCCCGCCATGGGTAGGCAGGCTGTCCTTACAACAGACCTGCCTTCTTCAACAACGGCATGACGGTTTCGGCATGGAGCCGCTTCTTCTTTTCTACAGAACGGTATTCGTCGAGCAGGGGCTGATAATCGTTGAGCAAAACCGCCATGAGCTTCTCGTCAACAATCAAGGCTTTCTTGTTGCCAGGCGTGATGACGTAGCACACATTCTGACTGGCTACTTTCTTGGAGGCGGCAGCCGTGGCCAACGCACCAATAAGGCCGAACATTCCACCAATGGTAGCGCGACTGGTCATTTCTTTCACATTGAGGTAGGTGAGCAGCAGATGACCGTCGCTCATCTTGAAGGCTCGGGCATATCCATTGCCGAAAGCACATCCACGATCCTTGTACGGACGGGTGTTCAGCAAGAGGGTGTCGCCATACATGATGGCAAAGGCATCCTTCTTGAGCAGCTTCTTAACCTGCTTGTCGTGCGAGTCGAACCTGAAATCGTTTCCGCCCCACCACATCTGTTGGTTGCGCGTCTTGGTGATTATGGTCACACTGTCGGCAGTTTTCCATTCGCCTGCGGCCAATTCCTCGTTACTGTTGCAGTATTTAATGCTCACACACTTGTGCGTATGCTCTTTTTCAACCTGTTCCGTCTCATTTTGAGCATAGCCTGGAACGAAAGAGGCCGTGGCCAGCAACAGGCTCATAGCTACGGCGGCAGTGCTTGTTTGAATCTTTTTCATTTCTATTTGAGATTGATAGTGTTTGTCCCTGTTTCCGTTAGAATGTGTCAACGGTGCTCACGGTTAAAACAAATAAGCCAGGCCGATGCCTAACTGATAATGGTTGAAACCATACCGACCCTCCCATCCGGCGGGCTTGCGATAGATGGAAGTGAGCTGCCTGAGGTCGGCTCCGATGCCCCAATGGGGTGACAACTTATAAGTGCAACCAAGAATGGTAAGAAGTCCAAGCCCGTTTTCCTGGTCCGGCTGTTTCAGGTCATTGCGGGCAAAGCCCATGCCTAACGCACCTTCCCATCGCCAGCCTTTGTCGGTTGTCCATGTGGCGACAAAGCTGCCTCCCACGAAGAGTACATTGCAGTTGGGCTTGCTAAAGTGGTTTTGGCTGGCATGAATGCCAAAGCCCAGCCCATTGTCCCACAAATGCTCATAGTCAAGGCTCAGCGTTGCGACAGAGCTTGAATTGTAAGTTGCTCCCACATCCTCGAACTTGGATGTCATGATGCCGATCCCGTAATTCAGTCGAATCATGTTCGGTAGCGCCTCTGTACGGTCTGGTTTCACAGCAGTATCAACAGACTGCTGAGCATTCACGAAGATTGCAAAGAGACTGCAGAAGGCCCATAAAAGTGTTCGCTTCATATTTGTTAGCTTTAAATTGATATACAAAGATAACAAAAATCCAAATTTTACAAAAAAAAACAGCTTTTTTGTTCTATTTGTTTATCGAAAAAAGTTGCTTTTCTTCACAGACCTTACTGTCATTTTTTGCAGAGTGCTATGCCGAATCACGTGTCAGTTCGTCCTTATTATCTACCATGTCGTGACGCGACCTTGACTTGGTGACCATCCAAACGCCCACAAACACCATGAGAACAGCAAGGCCATGCGTCCATTTGAAAATGCCCATTCCCGTGAGTACCGTTACGACAACGGCCACAATGGGCTGCACATAGTTATAGGAACTGACCACCGTGGGACGCAACACGCGTTGCGCTGAGATGACGAGTATGTATCCGACAAACGTACCAAAGAAAACAACATAGGCGGTTTCTAACCAGGTTTTAGTAGAAACAGCCGCCCAAGGAATATCCATGACTTCACGGAAAGAAAAAGGCCAGATGAGACAGGTGGCCCATAGAAACATCCATTTGTTGACGGTAAAGACCGAATACCGCTTCACCAACTTGTTGAATGTGGATAAATAAAACGCATAAGACAGCTGCGCCCCCATGACCATCAGGTCGCCGCGAATGTCACCAACCTTGGCATCGCCTGCGGTCATGCTGGTTAATATCAAAATCATCGCGCCGCAACATCCTATCAACACGCCCATTGCCTTTTTACCCGTGATGGGTTCTTTCAAAATGAGTGCAGCCAACACCATGGCAAATATGGGCATGGAGGTTGTGACGATGCTGGCATTGATGGGAGAAGTGTAGCTTAAACCGATGGTAAAACAACATTGATTGCAGACCAATCCGAAAACAGCGGCACCAATAAACCACAACACATCCCGTAGGGGTACATGCTCGTGCTTGACAAAGAGCGAACTCACCCAAAACAAGATGGCTCCGCCCAGCACTCTAAACGAAACCATACTCACACCATTCACCCCATGCAGCATAGCATCTTTGCCAATAGGAGCCATGAGTCCCCAGATGGCACAGGCTGAGAACATGCTCAGGTGAGCCAGCAAAGGGGCACGATTAAAATGCTTGGTTGGAATATGTTCGTGGTCTATAGAATCCATATTTTGTTCCATCACAATGAAAATGAGTTTTAAAAGAAGTGTGTAGCTATGAGAAAGTAGCCCTATGGAATGATTTTGAACCGAACTCTAAAAGTTTTTTTATGTTCGTCCCAGTTGGTTCCCAACAGTTCGAACCGTCCTATTTGCAAGGTTGAACGCACATGTTTTCCGATACACGGACAAGCGTCGTAATCGCCAATGCGGCAAATGCGAATCGCTTCGGAAGCATCGGCAGGCAGGCGGTCTAAGCAGATTCCTTCGGGAAGATGTTGCCTGTCAACCACTTCAAACGTCACGGGCAAATCTTGTTGTATCAACTCGTTCATGCGAGTTTCAATCTCTTTCTCGTCACGTTTGTCCGGTTTACGATCGAGAACAAACGTCATCTTACTTTTCTTTCGCTCAATGTGTGCATTGTTTGAACGCTCACATCCAAACATTCTATGCATCAATTGATTGAGTAAATGCTCTGCAGTATGGGCTGGTGGGAATGACACTTCCCGCTCTTGAATTTCCAACACAATCTTGTTATTTTATGAACAGACAAAGATAGCCATAAATGTAGAAATGAACAAAAGAACCCTAAACGAAAACTCCCCATCCTCTGTCATTTGACGAGAATGGGGAGTTTTCGAGTAGGTTAGAGCTGAAAAATCATACTTCATGACGTTTTATTTCATAAATTTTACCGCCATAGCCCATCACCTGTGTTACAAAAGGCCGACCAACTTGCCACGCTACGGTTTGTTCTTTGTTGGTCATCAAGTCAATGGCTTTGCAATTACCTTGCGACATTTGTAAATAGTTGAAGGCATGTTCCGGAATGTTGATGTGTACTGTTTGCTGATTGGGCGAGAAATTCACGACAATTAACAAGAGTTGCTCAGCCGATTTACGCAAGAAGACATACTGCTCATCGGGGTTGAACAATGCCGAGTGCTGAGTGTTGGCATACATCAAATCGAAGAACTGTCCTTGCGCAATGGCTGGCTGATGACACAATTGCAGTATTTTTTGATACACTTCGGAAAGACGCTGGCTGCGCTTGTCCATTTTTTCTCTTTGATAATATCCTTCAATGATAGACTTCACTGCCCAGTAGTCGAATATGGTCGTTCTGCCATCAAGTCCGCTGAATCCTTCTGCATCCATGCCTCGATCGCCAAACTCCTGTCCGGCATACACCATGACAGGATTGGTGTGCAGCCATGCACACACCATGAAAGCAGGCAAGGCACGTTCGGCACTGCCACAAAAGAAGTCGCTGGCGATACGTTGCTCGTCGTGGTTTTCCAAAAAATAGAGCATCTTTGGCAAAATATTATCCACGGATTGCCATTGGTGGGTAATGTGATGGGCGGGACGTTTGCCACATACGATGTCGCGCAAACAATCGTACATGCCCACCTTATCGTACAGATAGTCAAATCCCGAAGCGATATACGCCCGATAAAGCGTGGGATTGTACACCTCGCCAACGACAATGACGTGAGGATAGGTTGCCTTGAGCTTAGCAATAACGTACTGCCAAAAAGCCGTTGGCACCATCTCTGCCATGTCACAGCGGAAGCCGTCCACCCCCTTGGAAGCCCAAAACAGCAAGATGTCCGTCATCTGTCGCCACGTGTCGGGCATGGGGTCGAAATGTTCACTGCGTCCACCAGCATCGGTGTAATCAATGCCATAGTTCAGCTTGACGGTTTCATACCAATCATTAGCTGAGGGCGAAGCATTAAAACAATCGTTGCCCGTGCATTTGGCAGGATACTCACAATAAGGTTCGCTGGCATCTTTGCACAAATCAATGGCAAGTTCAAAGGGATAGCCTGGGCAATAATAAAAATTGTTGTGAATGTCAAAGTGCTTGTTTACATCATCGTTCTCCCCCAAGTCTCTCACACCCTGAGGTTTGCAAATGGAGTGGTATTGCCGAGCCACATGATTGGGGACGAAATCAACAATCACTTTCATGCCTGTCTCGTGCGTACGCTTCACCAAAGCCTTGAACTCATCCATACGCTTCGGCACCTGCACGGCAAGGTCGGGGTCGACATCATAATAATCGGTAATGGCGTATGGCGATCCAGCCTTTCCCTTCACAATCGCTGGATGTTGACGAGGGATACCGTAGGTAGAGTAATCGGTTGTCGTTGCATGGCGAACAATGCCCGTGAACCACACATGCGTGAACCCCATGTCGTGAATACGATTGAGCACGGTCGTGGTGATGTCGTTCATCTTCCCCACTCCATTCTCTTCCAGCGTTCCATGGGGCATGCGAGTCATGTTTTGATTGCCAAAAAGGCGAGTAAAGATTTGATAGATTTGCATGTAATCTTTCCTTATTCCTCCCTGTGAGGAGAGTTGTTTTTCGATAATGTTAACGTTGTTGAGAGGTAAGAATAGAGCTTTGTCATCCAGCCAACTGGCAAGATGACAAAGCTCAATATAGTTTAGACTCTTCTTTCGTTTAGATGCCGTGCACTGTCACTTCCTTGCTGATGCGTCCTATCATACCCTGCAAAGCCTTGCCAGGTCCACACTCGGTAAAGTCGGTAGCACCATCGGCAATCATGTTCTGCACCGTTGTTGTCCAACGAACGCTACTGGTCAGTTGTGCGATAAGGTTTGCCTTAATCTTAGCTGCATCGGTATAAGGTTTCCCATCTACATTCTGGTACACAGGACATTGAGGCGTATTTACTGTGGTAGCCTCTATCGCCTTTTGCAACTCGTCCTTGGCAGGCTGCATCAATGGCGAGTGGAATGCACCTCCCACCTTCAAAGGTAAAGCACGCTTGGCTCCCGCAGCCTTTAGTTTTTCGCAAGCCTCTTCAATACCTTCCTTATCTCCAGAGATAACCAATTGCCCTGGACAGTTATAATTAGCTGGAATAACAACTTTGCCTTCTTTGCTCACCTCTTGACATATCTCTTCTACCTTTTCATCTGGCAAACCAATGATTGCTGCCATGGTACCCGGTGCCACCTCACAAGCCTTCTGCATCGCCATGGCACGGGCATATACCAATTTGAGACCATCTTCAAAACTCAACGCACCAGCTGCCACCAATGCAGAAAACTCGCCCAAAGAATGACCAGCTACCATATCGGGCTTGAACGCATCGCCCATACAGAGTGCTGAAATGACACTGTGCAAGAATACGGCAGGTTGTGTCACCTTGGTTTCCTTGAGTTGCTCATCGGTACCATCGAACATGATGTCGGTAATGCGATAACCCAACACCTCATTGGCTTTGTCAAACAACTCCTTTGCTGTTTGGTTATTTTCATAAAGTTCTTTTCCCATTCCTACGAACTGGGAACCCTGACCGGGAAATACAAATGCTTTCATACTTTTTTGTTTGATTAAATCTAATGTAAGCAGATGCGCCAAGCTAATGGCGGTCTACAAATTTTCTAATACTCATAAAGAAACAACCAGCCTCTATGTGAGACATGACTGCAATTCGTTTTAATATTTTATAAGGCATGCGTTGGTGATTCAACCTGCGCACAATATAATAAAAACCTACCGTATTGAACACACCTATCATGATTACTACCAGCAGTTGGACAGTGGCAGAAGCTCCTAACTGATAAGAGATAAACCAACACAACACATTCAAGGCATTGAGTGCCAATACCGACACGGTTGTACCGATATGCGAGAAGCCAATCTCTATGAACAAATGGTGGAGATGCGACTTGTCTGGATGGAATGGAGAGCCTCCCCTCAACATGCGCAGACACATGACGCGCAAGGTGTCGAAAACTGGAATGGACAGAGCGGAAAGCGTAAAAGCCACCACTCCCATGTTAGGATAATTATAGGCCACCATGGATTTTGTTTCCAAAATATGAAAAACAAAAATACTCATGAGTGTGCCCAGCATGAGGGTTCCACTGTCGCCAATGAACATCTTTGACGTTTTGCCGAAAACGTTGTGCAGGAAAAAAGGAAGCAAGGAAGCCACACATATCCAAGCCAGCACGGTCATCGAGCCATAACCCGATGTCATGAAGGCATAACCGAAGAGGGCGCAAACGAACATGCAAAATCCAGAAGAAAGTCCATCTACGCCATCAATCAAGTTAATGGAATTGATGATGCCGACACCCACAAACGAAGAAAGCGCAATGCCAACATATTCGTTCAGCTGATGTATGCCTAAAGCACCATGAAAATCATTAATAAATTTATGCTCGGTAGATATCAAAAACAAGATTATGCAAAACTCGACTATCAGTCTTAACCATGCGCTCAATCCTATGAGATCATCCAACGTGCCTAAATACATCATCACCGTAATGGCAACGAAAGCAGGAAAGAAAATATAACTGTCAAAGACTGCACTCGTCAAGCCCACACCCAACACAACTCCCCAAAAGACAGCAATGCCGCCCAATACGGGAACAGGAACTTTCTGCAGCTTGCGGGCATCGGGATTGTCAACCATTCCTTTTTGTTTGGCAAGTTTAACTATTAAAGGATGAATCCAAGTCACCAACGCAAACGCACTGATAAAAGGAATGACAATGCCTAAAGAAAGAAACTTCAAATTCATAATGTTTTCTACTTAAAATCTTGTTCGCTTAATGCCACTTTTCAAATAACCTGGAATGTTGTATATGGTCTCGTGAGGAAACATAAAAAAGTTACGCAGGATTTTACTCATATTTCCAGTAAAAGCCTTACATCGGCGCACATAATAATTCTTGGATTTACTTTTTGTGCGTACATCGTGATAACCAAAGTTTCCCGAGTCCAACACATAGCGCAACACCTGTTTGCCCATGTCCGCATACCGCTCGTTATAAAGTGGCATCTTGTCTTTGGGGTATCCCAAGAAGTCAACAGCCATGGCGGCAAACACTTTCCATATCTTCTCTATGCCCAAATACGTTACGTCACGTGCCAACTGTTCTTGGTCAATATCTGTATGGTACTCATAAAGCAGGCGCATCCAGTCGGCTATCTGCCTCAAACCTATTCCGCCACCAAAATAATGTCTTGTCAAGTGTACAAAGACAAAGACAAGGTCCAACCGCAAGGGAGGCAGCACGGCAAAGCCTCCCCCAATACATACCTTTCTTTCCTTCTCCTCACGAAACATTGCATCACACCAAGCGGGGAAACGCTGTTCCAAGGTTTTATTCACATACGCATTGATGCGACCATGCAGCTCCACCACTACATTGCGATACTGAAAGACAGCCTCCATCGTATCGGTGTTGAGAGGCTCTATCATCTTCATTTTTTGTTGACACAACTTGTAAGCCTCAGCTATCTGTTGCGTGTCGGGAATATATAGGTCGACATCTCCCGACTGTCTTGAAAGTGGGTCGCGATAGTTTTGTGCCACTCCTTGTCCTTTCAGTAAGACAGCAACAATACCAATATCTCCCAACAAGTGATATATCTCGGGGATGGCAGCATTCATCGTTTCGTTGTTTTTCCTAACGGTGAGCACATACGTTATCAGCTTCATCTTCAATGGCTGTGGCATCTCTGTCTCTCTCAATAGAGAAATACCATCAGACACATTGCCTACAACAGCTTGTTTCTCTGCCATGCCCAGCACGGCTTTCCAGTCTACATGCTTACCTACAAGAACGTCTTTGTGGCCAATCTCTCCCCACACTCCCGCCTTGTACAGTTCAAGAAAAACTTTTTCCGTATCCGTAAATGTCGTCATTTGCGATTCTTATTTTGCACAAGCTGCAGATACAAGGCGTGGTACGCCTCGTACATACTCACAGAAGAGAACTGCTTACATGCCTTTTGTTTGGCACGAAGCGGCTTGTCTTCCTCCTTTTCTGCTTGTAGGATTTTCTGTATCAAATCATCCGAGCGTCCTGATTGATAATAGGTAATCTCATCATCCGCATATTTTTCTTTCATCCCTCGAATGTCTGCACATACTATCTTTTTTCCGTACATGGCTGCTTCTGTCAGTGCCAAGCAAAAGCCCTCGCTCAAGCTTGTCTGCACATACACATCCATAAGTGGCATGTATCGATGTCCTTCGGGAACAAAACCTGTGAACATTATCCTGCGGGAAATGCCCAGTTCAGCACACCGACGTTGAAGAGGCAAGCGCAAGTTTCCTTCACCAATCACCAACAGTCTAAACCTATCTGGCAACTGTGCAAGGGCTTGTATCAACTGTTCCACTCCCTTTATCTTCACCAAAGAGGCACATGTACCTATGAGCGTGTACCCTTCCTTAAATTGCCGCACCTGTTCTTCTTCCTTAACAGACAGCCTACCTTGTGGCATGTCTATGCCATTGTAGCAACGAGCCAGTTTCTGTGCGTTCACCCAGCGTGAATAATAACCAACGGCATCATCGCTGAGCACCACTACCTTATCCAACGTCCTGACTGAAGCCAAGAACAACAGACTGAAAAGAGAACCTGTTATTCTGCCAAATCCTACCCGAAACTCTTCCCATATATAACAATGTACCGTGGTTACAAATTTTGTTTTCTTGCCAAACCACGGCTTGTAAAAGGTAAGATACAAATTGGGACGAATGCCATGGGCATGCACAATATCGTAGTGGGAAAAGTTGATGGGGCGGTATCCGTCTACCTTCTCCGTGGGAAAAGAAAGTTCAAAGATGTTCTCGTCAAAGTAAAACACCTTGCACTCATGACCATGCTCAACCATTTGCTTCGCCAGTTGCATGACCACCGACACGGGACCTGCGTGCCTCAGCGCAGAAACCACATAAGCTATCCTCACCTCTTGATAACGCAGAAATGCTTTTTTAATTGTACAGCCACTCGAGCAATATGCGGATGTTGGCACGCAGCCATGTCTACCACCGTCACGCCTTTATAACTATTGAGCGTGTGCATGCGCGACGGCTGGTCGGTTGTGGGCGATGAAAGTCGGCATAATTCATGAAATGCGAGTCTACCTGTCTCATCTTTTGTTACCTGTTGTATGACGATGCCCTGCCCATAATAGAGTTTTCCGTCTTGTGCGGGTCGATATAGCTTACCGTCACATTCAAAAAACGCTCCCGCATTACGAGCCGTCTTGTCTGTAAAAACGTATGACTCATGTCGCACCTCCTCTCCTTGGGCATTATAAACAAACGTATGCAATACAGGATTGTCATACGGCAGGAAAGTTCCCAACAGCATCTCCTCCCCAAACACATCCGTAAGGACGGCATCCGCCAAAGGTTGTGTCGACACTACTTTCTCTTTACGGCAACTGCACGTCTTCTGATCAAACTCATACAACGTAAGTCCTTCGCCAAAAAGATTCTCGGGCATGATGTACACTTTGTCATTTCTGCGAACGATGCAAGGAAAGCTAAGATGCCGTGCCACATCCAAAACAGGCGTGAGCTTCTTCAGTTCGAGTGTGTTGCGCTCCACTGTCAACAACGATATGCGACCACGTTTCAAGTGTATGTCATAATCCTCTGCCAAAAGCAAGATTTCGTCATCCGTCACCTCCAACACAAAGGGGTCGGCAAACCAACGGTCGGTGTAGGAATGCCGAAGCATACGAACAGAGAAAGATGCACCATGTACCAACTCCTCCAACGACTTGTCGGGAAATCCAATGTTCCATTGTTTCTCCCTCACAACATGGTTGTATATACGTTCCAAAAGCATCCTTAAAAGCGAATATTTAGCTTATTTTCGCAGAAAGCGTTGATACACCCAGGTTCTTACACTGTTGGGCAGTAAAAACTGTACGGCGCCACGCACCATATCATTGTAAATCATCTTGGGAAGGGATATGAGTCCGTGTTGCCACATCCATCTGTTCAGGGCAAGCACATCCTTGTAATACGCCATGCCGCCTCTTCGTGCAAACTGGTCTCTGCCCGAACGCACGTTCACCACAATGTCGGGAATGTTGCGAAACTTGCATCCAGCCTCAATCATGCGCGCCCATAGATAATAATCTTCTTGCTTGAAATCCTGTTGATAATTGCCGGCACGCAGTAGCTCGCTTTTCTTCATGACAACTGTAACATGATTCACGCCACACCGTGACTGCATAAACCGTTTAATGCCGCTGTCGTCCAAAGGCAATATGCGCTTGCTCACCACATGCTCGGGCGAGTCGACAAACTCGGTAATCATTCCTCCTACTACTGCCAACTCATGGTCTTCCTCAAAGCATTTCATCTGCTTCTCAAAACGGTCGGGCAACGAAATGTCATCGCTGTCCATGCGAGCAAGATAATCATACTGTGCCTTTTCCACGGCAATGCGCAACGCTCCACCCAATCCTCTGTTCTTGTCCTGATAATAAGCATGCAAACCTGCAAACCGAGCTTTCGTATTCTCCACCACATCTATCAACGCTTGTGGTACAGGACCATCGGCTATCAGCACAATCTCATCTGGCACCAGCGTTTGATCAATGATGCTGTCCAAAGCCACCTGCAAATATTCAGGGTTGTCGTTCTTATAAATCGACATGATGACAGAAAACTTCAACTTACTCATGCTCTTTTATTTTTTAATTATCTACCAAAAACAAATCCTAACCGCATTGCATACAATATTTTTGAAATATACACACAAAGGATAGCTATCATCACGGACAACAAAGGACTTATTAAATACTCCAATGCCACTAAGTTATTTTCAATCATATAATTGCCAAACATTTTTAGATTGAAAGGCATTATCAAGAAATAATGGATTACATAAATCTGCAATGTGTTCATCCCTATCAAAGTTCCTGTCCATTTCAACATACTTTTTACCCTTGAAGTTTTACCCTTGAATTGTTGCTCTAACCAAACAAATAAAAACAAAAAGAATAAGCACAAAGGCAAACCAGTTAAAACCGCACATGCTTTTAACAATATTTCATTACCCCCCCCCATTTTGTTAAGGGTTATTAACAAAACAATACTCAATACTGCAAACACAGGTATCAGTTTATTGACATGCCAATGTTGCCATTCTTTGTTTTTCAAAATTACACCTAATGAAAAGAAAGGCCACAAAGCCCACAAATGGTCGGTGGATAAGGTGGTACCCACTTCAGTACGCCTAAAATAGAAATGAAGCACCATCAGCAACGCTTGCACCACGACAGCTCCGCCAATGAAAGGCAGGTGTAACTTTCGTATCACATGCAACAGCAAAAAGTAGAGAGGTAATACCCACAAGAACCAATAACCCGCCTTTGCCTCATTAGTCATGAAATATACAGCATTACCACTCCCCATGGTATAAGTAAACAGTAGTCCAAACACAAAGAACGGAATCAGCAACTTCATTTTCTTTGCCAATGAAAACCGCTGTACATTTGTTACAAGTCCACTAAGCAGCATGAATAAAGGCATGTGGAACAAACCCACAAATACCGCTAAACTGCTGGGATTGGGTTCAATATTCCAACCATAGTAACAATAAAGCGGCAAATGGCCTGCTATCACTGCAAGTATGGCAAATGCCTTGAGCGCATCAATATAGAAAATACGTGTCTTCTCCATAAGAGATTATCTATTTATTTGAGTTTCCATTTTTTATAAATAGGTACAACCAAAGCTCGTTTATAAAAAAATAACATTTTGAAAACTAAAAAGCATCAAGCAAGTAGCGTATGTTGTATTAGTGGTACACTACAAAAAAGCTCATAAAAACTGAATTATCTTTACAAAGTGTCTCTCATAACTCGCATGAAATCAACCAACGGCAAAGTCGGTCGCAAATACGCAAAATTTGAGTAGCGTTTGTAATTTATTGATTTTGAGCATGTTAAAACAAAACCATCTCTTTTCATTTCTAATTTTATCAGTTTTTTGCGGCTAAAGCATTGAGATAAGCCTGCAATTTGCATGCTTTAATGTGGTTATTACATGTAGATAACACCTCTAATGCGTGTTTCCAAGGGCATAAAATCAATGCTTCAGCTTGAAAAGACATTTATTTTGTTAAAATCAGCCCGTTTTTGTTGTGTGTTTGCCTATTAAATTTTTCTATTTTGGAGATTTAAGATGGTCGTTTTTTTGGTAAAACAACAGGACAAAAACCACTAATTTCTTTATCTGAAAAAAACCAAGCTAAGAACTCGTGACCTCATTACGGTAGGGACGCACAGTTCGTGCGTTCGTTCAGCAAATATTACCAAATCTAAATCCAAAACTTGAGTTACTTCCTTCCTATGCTGTGATACTCAAATCCGAGAGCCTTCATGTCGTTTGGAACATAGATATTTCTTCCGTCAACAACCAGAGGAGTATTCATAGATTTCTTCACAACTCCCCAGCTTGGCAGACGGAATTGTTTCCATTCAGTAAGCACCAACAATGCATCGGCATCAAGAACGGCATCATACATATCTGTAGCGTAAACTACAGCATCACCTACCCTACGCTGACATTCCTCCATGGCAACAGGATCGAAGACACAAATATTAGCACCTGCCTGTTTCAACAACTCAATAGTTACAAGCGAGGTTGCCTCTCGCATATCGTCTGTCTCTGCCTTGAAGGAAAGTCCCCATATTGCTATCTTCTTCCCCTTCAGTTTGCCTTGATAATAATGATTCAATTTCTTGAAAACAACTTCTTTCTGCGATGCGTTCACAGCCTCTACTGCTTTTAGCACTTTCATGTCGTAACCATTCTTCTCGGCTGTCTTTATCAACGCCTTTACATCTTTTGGAAAACAACTCCCTCCATATCCACAACCTGGATACAAAAATTTATTTCCAATGCGTGTATCAGCACCTATTCCTTTGCGAACCATGTTGACGTCGGCACCAATCAGCTCACATAAGTTGGCGATATCGTTCATAAAGCTGATACGAGTGGCGAGCATTGAATTGGCTGCGTATTTAATCATCTCCGCTGAAGGTATGTCTGTAAAGATGACACGAAAATTATTCATCATAAATGGACGGTACAACTTCACCAACAGTTCTTTGGCTCTGTCGCTTTCCACTCCTACGACGACGCGGTCAGGACTCATAAAGTCCTTGATGGCTGCTCCCTCTTTCAGAAACTCGGGATTGCTTGCCACATCAAAGGGTATATCCACACCACGTTTGTTCAATTCTTCCTGTATAGCGGTCTTGACTTTCTTAGCAGTTCCGACAGGAACGGTAGACTTGGTCACCAACACTGTATATTTGTTGATATTGGCTCCAACAGTATGTGCCACTTGCAACACATAATGAAGATCGGCACTTCCATCTTCGTCGGGAGGTGTGCCAACTGCAGAAAAAACAACCTCCACATCTTCCAATACAGATGTTAAATCTGTGGTGAAATGTAGTCTTCCTTCTTTTACATTTCTCTGCACCATTTCATCCAAGCCCGGCTCGTAAATGGGTACAATGCCCTTCAAAAGCATGTCTACTTTCTTTTGATCTACATCTACGCAGGTTACGTTGGCACCCATTTCTGCAAAACAAGTTCCACTAACCAAACCTACATATCCTGTTCCTACTATTGCTATGTTCATATTTGAGTTTTTAAGTTAATGAGTTGGTAAGTTATTAAGTTGACAAGTTAACGAGTTGACGAGTTGACAAGTTAACGAATTGACGAGTTAATCTCTCAATGGATTTTGATCTGACTGATACCATTCTACAAACTTGCAAATTCCTTCGTGCAAACTAAAATGCGGCTGATAACCTAACTCTGTCTGCAGCCTTGTGGTGTCTGCATTGGTCTGATACACATCTCCTGGCTGCATAGGCAAATATATTTTTTCGGCTTTCTTGCCTAATGCCTGCTCTATCTCTGCAATGAAATCCATGAGTTTTACGGGATGCGAACAGCCTATGTTATAAATTTTATAAGGCACATGATGAGGGCAATCCTCTGCGTTCAAAGTAGAATCTATCACCCGTATCGTTCCATTGACAATATCATCAATGTAGGTAAAGTCGCGTATCATGTCGCCATGGTTGAACACCTTGATAGGTTCTCCCTTGGATATGGCATTGGCAAACAACATTGGCGACATATCGGGGCGTCCCCAAGGGCCGTAAACGGTAAAATACCTAAGTCCCGTTACACTGAACCCGTACAATTTGCCATACGCATGAGCCATCAGCTCGTTAGACTTCTTACTGGCAGCATACATGCTCACTGGCGAGTCAACCTTGTCATCCTCATGATATGGCACATGTTCGTTAAGTCCGTACACTGAACTTGAAGAGGCAAAAACCAAATGGCTTACTTCATGGTTTCTACAACACTCCAACACATTCAGGAATCCAACAAGATTGCTGTGCAGGTAGGCAAAGGGATTTTGTATGGAATATCTCACCCCGGCTTGAGCTGCCAGGTTCATTACCTTATCAAAGTGATAACGCAAGAACAGTTGTTCCATCGCTTCCTTGTCTGCAATATCCATGCGCACAAACAAGCAGTTCTCAAATTTTGAACTCTGTACGATATTCTGATGCCAAGAAACGTCATATTCGTTGAAACCACACATTTGCAGACGCCCATACTTCATGCGGACATCATAATAATCGTTGATGCAATCAACGCCCACTACAAAGTCACCTCGCTGTGCAAGTTCATACATTAGCTTCGAGCCAATGAAACCAGCTGCACCTGTTATAAGAATTTTCATATCTTGATAGGTTATGGGCGGTTCTATAAATTACCGCCGTAAAGTTTTTACATGTTAGTCTTTTTACATTTTGTCATCTTGCGGTCTCTTTTTATATAAAACAGGCTGCGCCTCAACAATTCAAACAAGTTTGATTGTATTCGGCTTGCTCCGTTTTTGGTTCAATTTACTTGTTCGTTCAGTCGTATAGCTCGCTATACTCCTTCACTCACAAACAAATTGACCACAAAAATAGCCTCGCAATCTGTCAAAGCTAATTTATAGGACCGCCCTTATTTGACTATATTCTCTATTATCTGTATCCATTGTGCTGCTATGTTTTCTATTCGGAATTGTTCTCTCATCTTCCTACTGTTCTGCCCAAATTGTTGGAGCAGCGGATCGTTATCCAACAAGCTATCCAGCCTCTCTGCCATTTGATCAATGTCTCCACATGGCACTACATATCCATTTTCGCCCTCATGAACCAGTTCTTTAACTCCCGACACCCGTGTCGTCACGATAGGCAGCCCCACGCACACAGCCTCTATCATGGCATTGCTCATACCTTCTGAGTCGCTGCTCAGCGCAAAGACAGCACTTTCTCGGAGTCGTTCTACCACTTCCGCTGTCTTACCTGCCAGGATTATTCGTTTCGACAATCCTGACACCATGCCTTCCAACTCTTTAATATAATTGGTAAGCCGTCCTCGTTCTGGCCCCTCTCCATAGATAACCAGTCTCCATGCTTGATGCTTGGCGGCTATCTTGGCAAACGCTCCAATCAATACTTCATGCCGTTTTTGTGGATAGAGACGTGCCACAGAGATGATGGTCTTGGTTTTATGCACCTTTATACTATCCACCTCTTTAAGGGCTTCTTCCCTTACAGGATTGAAAACAATATGAGTTTTTTTACGTATCCAATGCGGAAAGTAATCCTTAATGGCCTGTGTCTGTACCACAAAGACATTTGTAAAGGGCAAGACAAACACTTTTAGCAATCGACGCACCAACGGTTGTGTGCGTGGGTCTATCCTCTCCGAGGATATGATGGGCGTATGCGTTCCAAGCAATGCCAATATGGTAAAGAGGTAGACACCTTCTGTAAAGGCAATCACTACATCGGGTTTTTCCTCGCAGACATGCCTCCTCAGCCAAGCCCTTCGTCTGTTCATGCCTTGTAGGTTCTCGACAAATCTTACATTGCTGTCTTCGTCTGTAACTTGTTCATCCGTGCCCTTGGCAGACTTTTCCCTTGTGGTCATTACAACCTTCACTCGCTTGTCCACCTTATAATAATAGTCACTGTACCGCAAACATACTATCTCCACCTGATGACCTCTATCAACAAAGTCGCCAGAGAGCAGACTTACCACACGTTCTGCACCACCACTGCCCAAAGAAGCTAAAGTAAATATAATTTTCATTGACTTGCTTTTTTCATTGACTGACGGATATGGTCAACAATGATTTGTGAAAACAACACCGCACCTTGACGATTAAGGTGTGTATAGTCATAGAATAATGTAGGATGTTTTAAGAAACGTTCGTCATCTTGCAAATCCAACAAGTCTACACCATGCCGTGCTGCATAATTTCTTATCCAGCGCTCAAACTCGCTGCGCTTGGTGACAACCAAAGATGGCGAAACACTGAAGATGATTTTTACCCCCCCCCCCCGTTTACATTTGTTAACTATTTCATCTAAATACCGTAGGTTGACACTGTCTACACGGAACTGTTCGTACGGCATGTGCTTTACTCTGAATTGGTTGGATGAAATAACATCCAAAGGTCGATAGCCATCTGTCGTGCTTTCACCATGTTGCAAATACGCATGCAACAACCACTGCCAACTATTGTTGCATTGGTACAAATTTGAACACAGTTTTATTTTTTGTACACTTGTCGCTCTCTCATTGATGATATGGTGAACAACTGGCGACATATTATAAAAAATGTTCATCTCGTCTATCGATCCATTCCATTCATCACTCAACATCGATGGTCCCAAATCCAAGCATACTATTTTGGGCTTGCATCGCTGGAGAAACGAGTAAAACACCATGGCACTGTATTGAATGTTTTTACCATCAAAGCCTGCATTGTAGACAGACATACGCAGACTGTCGCGCAACAATCGAGTGTCATAATGGTGATTTGCGGTTGACGGTCCCAAAACAAGGACATCTGCTTTTCGATGAAAGAGGGCTTGCACACTGTTAGTTTGGTTGACACCTTCATCGGGTACATTTAGTATAACCTTTCTTGTAATGCCACCGACGCAAATATCTGACAAGACAACTAACAACAAAAACAGAGAGCCAATGAATACCTTCTTCATAAAACCGTGTCTTTAGAACTGGAAATAAATAAACTTCGCACCCTCTAACTCACCTGTATAAATAATATACACCAGTAACAATGCCATGCTCACCGTTTGTAAATAAGGATTAGAAGCATGCAAAAAATGCACGTTCCACTCCTCCTCATCTTTCAATTCCTTGAAAAACAAAATGCAAATGGGCAAGACAGCAGTGAGTGCCCAACTGAAGAACAAGCCACCAGATGCATTCACACGCAATAGCATGCCCCAGAATTGGTCTATCGAATTTGCCCTGAACAGCATCCAGCCTAAAGTCATCAAAAAGAATGTGAGGGCTATACAACTATATTTTACAATAAACGGTGGTATGCCAACAGCCTTTGTGCTTGTTCGCCAAACATGCTTAGTCCAAATTCTTCTCATGAAGACCAATATGCCATGATACAATCCCCAAAAAATAAATGTCCAATTGGCACCATGCCACAAACCACTTACGGCAAACACCGCCAACGTATTCCTGCCCGTCTTTACTTCGGAACATCTACTGCCTCCCAAAGGGATGTAGATATAATCCTTGAACCATGACATCAAACTCATGTGCCATCTGCGCCAAACTTCACCAACATTAGTGGAAAAATAGGGACGCAGAAAGTTCTCGGGAACTTTAACGCCTAATATCTTAGCAACTCCTATAGCCATCTCGGAATAACCACAGAAGTCGGCATATATCTGAAAAGAATATAGAAAAGCGGCAACGACTATCGTCAATCCTGAGTGAAAGCTATAATTGTTGAACACGGCATCAGTATAGGGTGCTACTTTGTCAGCAATGCACATCTTCAAGAACATTCCCCAAAGTATGCGTTTGAGTCCCTCAACCAAATTTGCATCGCACCATTTTCGTTTCTCTTCGAGCTGCGGAACGGTGTCTATAGCCCTGTCTATAGGTCCCGACATAATAGTTGGGAAAAAAGACACCCATGCTGCAAACGTCACCATGTTGTCTACAGGCATCATCTTGCCCTTGTAGACATCAACGAGATAGGATATCAGTTTAAACGTGAAAAATGAAATCCCTACTGGCACGAGTATTTTGAGCGTCATGGAATGAAACGGCACGCCTATGCTTGTAAAAACCGCTGCTACTTGCATCAACAGAAAATTGGCATACTTGAAATATACCAAGAGTCCAACACCCAATGACACCCCTATGCCACACCATAGCGAAGACCTTTTACCTTTTGCTACGCCATGTCCCAAAACATAATATACAAGGGTTACAACAGCCAACAGTACTGCCATGCCCACATGAATGTATCCATAGAAGAAATAGGATGCGCCAAGAAGACACATATTCTGCCACTGACTTTTCCGTCCCGCAATGGGGAAGTACAACAGCAACACTGTTATAAAGAATATCCAAAAAATGAAAGAATTTACTAACATGATTCTAATAAAATTGCTATCACACGTTTATAAGTAGTTTTCACAACAGACAAATATTCTTTTTGCAACAGATAGATATTTTTATTTGCAACAGACAAACACGGAAATTCACAGATTTTATAATTTTCCGTGTCAATCCGTGATACCCCGATGCTACACATACTTTATCGCAACGGATAGATATTCTATTTGCAACGGATAGGCACGGAAATTCACAGATTTTATAATATTCCGTGTCAGTCCGTGAAACTCCGATGCTAAACACTTTACTGCAACGGACAGGTATTTTTTTGCAACGGATGAACACGGATATACACGGATTTATTTTATTCCGTGTTAGTCCGTGAAACTCCGATGCTCACCGTCACAAACCACTGGACCTATACGCCTGACAAATTTTCTATCACCACAGAAATTAAACACAAAACCAACTTGCATTTTAGTTGTTGTAAGATAGTTAATAAGTTGTGCCACATGGCTGTTAGTAATAGTTCTCACCGCCTTTAGTTCCAAAATAATCGTATCGTTTACGATAATATCTGCCACAAAGTTACCAACAATTACCTTTTCCTTATACGTCACCTGCAACGGCACTTGTTCGGCAACAAGTAATCCTCGTTGCTTCAATTCATAAACGAATGCGCGTTCGTACACCTTTTCTGCATAACCAATTGCCAAGTTGTGACAAACCTCATAAAAAGCCTCAATTATTTTATATGTTATGTCCCTATAAAGTAGCATGTAATCAAATTTTTAGATTCTTAATTTACGCATCGGATTATTTCTGCAACGGACAAACACAGATGCACACGGATTTATTTTATATCCGTGTTAGTCCGTGAAACTCCGATGCTAAACACTCTATTGAAACAGATAAGTATTCTTTTCGCAACGGATAGGCACGGAAATTCACTGATTTTATATTATTCCGTGTCAGTCCGTGATACTCCGATGCTACGCACACAGTATAACAACGGGCAAGCACGGGGTTAATTCTCCTCAGCATTCTCGTGCTTCAGAACATCGTACAGATAAAAAAGGTAACCTACAGGTTTAAGAAGGTAGCACCACCAAGGAAGCCGTGGCTTCTTGCCATGATAACAAACGAGGTATCTCCAAAAGCTAATGGCATCAAGCACATGTCGTTGCACACCAAAGCGTTCATCACACATCTGATGTGAATAATACAGCATGGTTCCTTGTGGCGACTGGCGATGTAGCTGTCGAAGATGATACGACAATCCGTCCTCTAAATACTGGCAAATATAAATGTTGGCATTAAAATGTCTCAACAAATACGTTTTGGCTATCTCATTAAACACCACATCCTCGGTAACGAACTTCTCACCTGCAAATTCAGGAAAAGGATACTTACGCAGTACATCCGTCTTGAAAGCTTCGGCAATATCACCACGCATTTTATGTTTCTGCCGAAACGTTACACTGTCAGCATCCAATACATCGGTAGTGAATCGTTTACAAATTCGTTCGCCATGAGGGTATGCCCGCATACCTGCAACGCCAGCAAACCTGTTGTTGTCTTTTATTTGCTGATAATAGTCAACCAACAAGGCAAGGCTGTCGGTGGGAAGGTAGTCATCACTATCAACGATAAAGAACAACTCACCATGTACCAGCTCTACTCCAAGATTGATTGCTCTGTGCTTGCCACCATTCGCCTGATAATAATACCGTATCGTTATCTTCTGCTCCTGTACCCACTGTTGTACCAATCTTTTTGTATCGTCTATACTGCCGTCGTCAATAACCAACCATTCAAAATCTGTATAGGTCTGGTGTATTAAACTCTCATACAATCTTGGCAATGAATAAGCACGATTATATGTGGAAGTAAAAACTGTAACAAGGGGCATGTTGTAAAAAAGCAAGTACTTAAAAGCACATCAACTTATTTTTGCAACGGACAAGCACGAGCACAAAGATTTATTTATTCTGTGCATGTCAAAATGCAACTTATATAAAACTTACTTTTCTTCAAGTTCTTTTTTAATTTTATCGTTAAATTCCTTATCCTCTCCTAAGAGTATTTTCACTAATTTATATACCATGGTACAAGGATTATGATTATGGAAACACATATCGGTAAAAGATTTAGCTTGTTGCTCAGCTCTCTTCACTGCATCAAGTTCATTACAGTTGCATGCACGCAAAATGTTTCGCATATTTGGATCATTCTTTTTATATTGATAGACTTCCTTACCTGATTTGTATCCACACTTTAGAATGCGTTGGGTTATTATCTTTTGATATTCTTCTCTTTTCATTGCCGTATTACGAGCATCAAAATGATAAACATACCATAACTCAAAAGCTTCATTGCTCCACGCACATCCAATATTTTTTCTATCTGCCTCTTTTATAGCATTATCAAAATCGCAGTTTTGAAAATCATCTTTATCAAAGACAACCCAAACAGCATCATAAGGCTGTCCTTGTTGCTCAGCTTTATATTTCATTTCTATAGCTTTATTTACAACCTGCATTGTATTGATCTTCCCACCAGCTGTCGTTATATTAAAGACCAAACTATCAGACGGTTGAGCAACCATATTAAAGCTCTTAAAATACATAGGTTCTGTCTTTTCTCCTTCACAAACAATCAATATACGGCATTTTATATACCTTTTCGTTTTAGATTCGCCAATTTGTTGTAGTGGCTTAAGATTTGTAATATTTAACTTCCTTGCCATAATTATTCTGAATAAGGTCTGATATATGGTATTGCACCATATCTTCCATTGATATAATTTCGCTCTATGTTTCCGTCTCCTCTTGGTTTACTACCATCTGGCAAAAATATTTGCATCATATTATATAAGTCTGTACGCTCGTTATCGTCTTTTTCTGTAAACCAAATTTGATCTCTTCGAAGAATTTTGCTTGACAATAAATTAGTATCATGAGTTGTAAAGATAAGCTGTGCTCCTTTCTTATTCCGCTTTGGATCATTGAAAAGTCGTACCAATTCTAACGACAAGAGTGGATGCATTTTAGCATCCAACTCATCTACAACTAACACCGATCCACTTGCCAATGTATCAAACATAGGACCTGCAAAATCAAACAGTTTTCGGGTCCCTGCTGATTCCATTTCATCAAAATCAAAAACCTCTGTTTTTACAACATTTCCACTATCATCATAGATATCGTGCGACGACATCACTTTAATTTGTTTTTTTCCCAACAGACGCTTTGCTATGTCTTCTTTTACCTTTTCTGGCATACTGCTGGGTAAATCACTCAAATCAAAATCATGTACCATAGTAGATACGCTTGTAAATCCCAATTGCAAATTCTGAAAGAATTGCTTCATATCTTCACTCCCAGGCAACTTATTAGAAAGATAATGCTTTGTAAAACTACCGTATTGCTCTGTGTCAAGTCCAGATATCACACTGATTCCTTTTCGAAAAAACTGTATCACTGAATTTGATGTTTCGCCGCCCAACTGTCCTACAAGAGATAAGAATAATCGATTATCATTTGTACGCTCTTCAAGATTTTTCCCCTCGGGAAATAATTTTTCATTTACGCCAATACCTTCTTCATTACGTATAAAAAGAGAAACTTCTTTTTGTTTTTCTATCCTAACAAGCCATTCGTCGTATATTCGTTTATCTGTATTAGAAAATCCATAACGGTAACGTTTATCATCTGTTACAAATTCTATCTCATACAATGTTGGTACACTTTGGTTAATTCCATTTAACAAGAACGGCTGATAGTCAAGCGCATCTTCATCGTTCATTCTTACAGATGAACGGACAAGGTGCAACATACATTCCATCCCTCTTACAAGATTGCTTTTACCACTCGAATTGGCACCATAAATAGCTGCCGTACGAAGATATCTATATTGATCTCTTAAAACAACATTGTCTACCGGTTCATCCTTAGTCGTAGGAACGAGTGAGAATGTTTTTCGATCGGAAATAGATCGGAAATTTTCTATAGTAAATTTTAATAATGTATCCATAAAATAAATATATTGTTGTTTTTATTCTTTTATCTTTTATCCACAAAGATAAGAAACAAATAATGAACAGACAAAAAGTGAGAATTTTTCTCAATAGTCATTTTATATTATAACACAAAAAAGCATAAATTCCATTTTATCACAGCGGATGTATACAGTTTTATTTTTTCTGTGACAGTCCGTGATACTCCGATGCTTATTTTTTCAGCAACGGAAAAGCACGGAAGTACACGGCTTTATTATAATATATCGTGTTAGTCCGTGATAATCTGATGCTCACCGTCACAAACCACAGGGCCTATACGCCTGACAAATTTTCTATCACCACAGAAATTAAACACAAAACCAACTTGCATTTTAGTTGTTGTAAGATAGTTAATAAGTTGTGCCACATGGCTGTTAGTAATAGTTCTCACCGCCTTTAGTTCCAAAATAATCGTATCGTTTACGATAATATCTGCCACAAAGTTACCAACAGTTACCTTTTCCTTATAGGTCACCTGCAACGGTACTTGTTCGGCAACAAGTAATCCTCGTTGCTTCAATTCATAAACGAATGCACGTTCGTATACCTTTTCTGCATAACCAATTGCCAAGTTGTGACAAACCTCATAAAAAGCCTCGATTATTTTATATGTTATGTCCCTATAAAGTAGCATGTAATCAAATTTTTTAGATTCTTAATTTACGCATCGAATTATTTTTTGCAACGGATAGGTATTCTTTTCGCAACGGATAGGCACGGAAATTCACTGATTTTATATTATTCCGTGTCAGTCCGTGATACTCCGATGCTAAACACACGTTATTGTAAGAGATAGTTTTTTTTGCAACGGACAAGCACGGATATACACGGCTTATTTTTATATCTGTATCAAAATCTAATACAACAAATTCACCTACTTTATTATATATTACAAAGTAAGTTTTAGAAATGTCTTTTCAACTTCTCTCAACCCATATTTTGTAGGATAACTTTTATCTAAAGGTATCCAACTTCCAATTTCCAAATCCGCCTTATGCGGCTCAATATGATTATAACCAGACCCATGAAAAAACGTAATTTCTCCAAAATACACTTTTCCATCTACATTATACAAATCAACTCTACAGTGTGGAAATGGCTTTGAAAGAATTTTTGCACATTCTACCATATAATCAAAATTCTTGGGCTTTTTAATTGAATTATCAAGAAAGTTGTCGCGAGTTTCTTTTATTTCAAGCAAATTAAATTGCATATCATACACATTTCTATAATAATGCTCTGAATGTCCTCCGTCTTTGTCACAAGCGCCAATATCCAAGAATAAAAGTCTTGGAACGCCAGCAAAGCACATAAATTTATAATCCAGAAGAGAGCCTCCGTCAAGTGGTCTTAAGATTTTTTCAATTACGATTTGAGGCTTTATATGCTTATAATTATATTCAAACCCATAATAATAAAAATTATTACGAAGTAAAGGTTTAAATATTTTTTTTATTTTTTCTTTATCGAAATTATCTTTCGTACAAATCATATTCCCACCTGAAAGATGATTGCATTTCAAAAAGAATTCATTCGGTAGCTT
This sequence comes from uncultured Prevotella sp., assembly GCA_963511375.1. GTDB lineage: Bacteria > Bacteroidota > Bacteroidia > Bacteroidales > Bacteroidaceae > Prevotella. The sequence continues at coordinate 199,791 of CAUPIT010000001.1, forward strand.
TTCTATGTCTATATCATCTACACTTGTAAAATTCGCATAACACTCATTTAAGATATCGCATAAGCCACATTTTTCAACATATTTTCTTACCAAATATTTATCCGTACAAATGGTCATAAGAGGATTGAAATAATGAAATTTCAACCACCATATTTTCTCGTCAAACGTTTGTGGATCTTTTAAATTTAATTTCTTACAGTATCGCAAATAATATTTTATCTGTGCATAAACACACTTGGGCATTACATAATCTCTTAAACGGAAATAGCCCCTTTTCGCTACATTGTACAATGCTTTATTTTTATTCATTATTATTATGTTTTATGACTATTTCCGAAAGGGAAACAGTCTATTGACTAAAAGGCACGACAGATAAATCTATCCATGAACCCAACAACAAGTCGTCATTATCATCATCGTATAATTCATATCCGCTGCCATCAAAGAACGTCAGTTCGCCAAAATAGAGTTTGCCATTTACTATATACCAATCCACTCTGCAGTGTGCCATGTTTTTGGTCAATAGCTCACTAAGATTTAACATCTCATCCAAGCATTCTGGTTTAGGAACATTTACATTCGAAGTACCACCATAGCCATGTCCTTGACTGATAGAAGTCTTTTGCCACGATGTATCATAGAAATCTTGAGTATGGTGATCTGAATGCCTATTCATATGCAATTCTATCAATTTAGCCTTGCCATTGAAACACATCACCTTGTAATCTCTTAATTCCTCACCATCAGCTTGTTGTAAATACTCCTCTGCAATGATGCGTGGCTCTACATTTTTATAAGGCCACTCACGAGTACCATAAAAATAGTTTTTTCTCAAACATTTTTCTATTTTCCTTTTTGCTGCAGCTTTATCTAATCTGTTTTTATCTTTACAAATCACCAATCCTCCCGAATCGTGTGTACACTTCAAGACGAACTGTGGTGGCAAAACACTGAAATCAATATCATCAAAACGCCTCCAAACGCCTAATTCTCTAACAACGTACCCCCCCCCTATAGTGTTGGTAATAAACGACTTAGCGGAGTGTTTATCAACCATTTTGGTGTACAAAGGGTTGCGATCGTGTATCTTCAACCACTGCAACTTTTCATTAAATGTTTTGGGATGCTCCAGATTTAATTTTCTACCAGTTTGAAAATAGTATTCCAATTTCAAATACAATGTATCACTTGTTATCACTCTATCCAAACGATGCAATAAAACACTTCCCAAATAGCGAGGAGAAGATATTACTTTAATGATTCTTTTATCCATTATTCTTTCTATTTAAACAATTAAGAAATACGTCACGATGCGATTCACATCTAACGGTATTCAGAATAGACATTATTTTTTCTTTTGATAAGAAAGAAGGCAACAAGTGTCGTTTGCACAACGCTCTAAGAAACCTGTTTGTGTAAGGTGACAACAATGTTAAATAATTTTTCGCTTTCTTCATACAAAATTCATCAAATTTTATATTTAGTTTCTCATTATCTAATATAATTTTACTCAAGCTATTAAACGTTTTATTGAATTCTTTTTCTTCTTGCGTATTCATTGCTCGTGTAACGCAATCCCCTGCTTTGCATTGAACATAAGGATGCTTAATTACATTTACTACTTTCTTTTGATCAATCAGCAACTCAAGATAGAATCCCTCATTCCATCCTTGTTCTTCTTCATCAGAAGAATAAAAAAAGAAATTACCTAAGCCATAGAAGATAAATCCATGTTTATAATTCTCTGCACCGCTATAACAATGCTGATGATGGTTGACGACCATATCGGCTCCCGCATCAATAAAAAACCTATATAGCTCCTGCATTCGAGGCGATGGCAATGAATACCCCTCATGTCCTCCATGTGTAATGACCAACACGATATCAGCTTTTTCCTTTGCATTCTTTATTTCGTAAAAAGCATGAATTGGATTTATATGGTTTGACCCTGAAAAATGATTAACGGAAAATTCTGCTTCACAAAAATTGAGTACAGCTACAGTGGTGTCATGAAAATGCTTATACAGAACTTTATTTTTTTCCTCTGGATTTCTTCCTCCTCCAACAAATTCTATACTCTCATTTTCAGACGCACCAATAGTTGCCTTAACTCCCGCTTCGCCAAAATCATAAAAATGATTGTTTGCAAAAGTGAAAGTAGTGATTCCTATTCTTTTCAAATAGGATATAGTACCTTTCTCCATACTCAAATTGGGACCTATCTTTTCTATAGGGAAACAATCCTTATGTGCAACGGGTGCTTCTAAATTAATTATTGTCATATCAGACTGGCGGAAAGATTCCACCATATCTTCCGCTACCGCAGTATTGTTTTTTACAGCTTTAATTCCCTCACCGATAGAAACAAAGTCGCCTAAGATGTGAATTCGTATCATAAGATATTATTAAAAACTCCATTCATTCCAATATAATTGTTTGAAAATAAATATATGGATAAAGTCGATACAACCAATAAATTTTGATATAATGGCTATTTGTCAGCAATATATTTGTACAAAAAAAATAATAAATATGCCATCAAAGGCATCCTATGAATATACTGATATTTAGAGAGATTCAATGACCCGTTCATCTGCAAAAATAGGATATAGACCGGGTCTTATTTTTTTATACACTTTTGTTTTAGTATATCTCTCACAATACACTGCAAGAATGCCAGTTCTTTTGATTTTACTAATTTCGAAACAACATAATAGTAAATTAATCCAACAGCAATACCTACACATAATTGTAAAAATATTGATGTGATAGGAAGAATGGATATATATATTACTAACCCCATAGAAAAAGATAAGACTAAAAAGGGCACAAAGTCAGACATCTGTTGTAAATAGCCCAATTCGATCATTTTGCCTGTATAATATGTATTTATACACAAGCAAATTATAGAACTACATAACATACCAATACATATCCAAACAAGTCCAAATCTAAGGGTGAACAATAGAATTGAAACTCCTATTACTTTCTTTATAATTTCAAGTCGTAAAAACAAATCAGACCGACCTCTTACCTGCAATAGATTGAGATTAAGCGCATGTATCGGATAAAACATCATAGATATAGCTAATATCTGCAAATATATAATACATGATTGCCACTTTTCGGTAAGTAGTGCTATAATCAAAGGATGAGCCAAGACTGCGATTCCTACCATCAGGGGGAAAACAACGTACGCAGATAAACATAACATTCGTCTGTAAATTTGACGCAATTGTATTTTATCATCCTGTACCTTGCTTAGCACAGGGTAAGCAACCCCCCCCAATACAGTTGTAATGGTTGTAGATGGTAAATTAGCAAAAGCCTGTCCTTTTGAGAAAAAGCCCAAATTGGCAGCAGAAAAATACTTACCTATAACCATAGGAAACATGTTATTGTAAAAAGTATCTATAATAGTAGACAACATTAATTTATAACCAAACGAAAATAAGCTTTTGGCTGTTTGGTGTGAATAGCGCATCTTAGGAATCCAATGGAGATATCGCCAATAAAGAAAAAAACCAACTAAAATAACAATAAATTTTGGATATATCAAAGACCATACGCCAAACCCGGAGAATGCCATAACGAGAGAAACTACTCCTGCAACAAGAGTTTCAATCATATTAATAATGCTTTTCGCCTTAAATTTAAGTTCTGCTTGTAATCTTGTTGACTGTATCGAAAGCAAAGATCCCAAGAGAATATAAACAGCATTAAGATTGATAATTCTTACCAATAAAGGCTCATTATAGAAAGCTGCAATATAAGGTGATGTCAAAAATAAAATAACACACATCAATGCAGATAGTACAATGTTAAGAACAAATACTGTAGAATAGTCTAACTCGGTAAGTTCTTTTTTTCTAATCAATGCTAATGAGAAACCTGAATCGACCAATATTTGAGAGATCGTAACAAATACTGTAGCCATGGCTATCAACCCATAGTCTGACGGAGACAACAAGCGAGCAAGTATAATCCCTACAACAAAAGTAACGATTTGCATAGAAAACTTTTCCAACATTCCCCACGCAATACCCGACAAGGCTTTTTCCTTTAACTCTATATTAGACATATTTTACTCAAGTTTCGGATTTAGAAAACACCAACTAAACAACTAATGTAAATTTGGATGATACGCTGCATGGAAGGATAATAAGCACTGAATTTCCTTTACAAAGTACCTCTCATAATTCTCGTGTAAACAACCAATGCCAAAGTTGGTCGCAAATACGCCAAAAATGAGTAACGTTCGTAACCTGCTGGCATTAAAGACATTATACTTAAACCTTCTCTTTTAATTCGCATTTTCACCATTTCTACGCAACTAAAACATTGCTCTAAGCTTGGAATTTGCATGCTTTAATGTTGCTATGACATGTTACTAACGTCCTTAAATAGTGCTTCTAAATGCATTAAGGCAATGTTCCAGCGCAAAAAGGCGTTTTGGTTCTTAAAATCAGCATATTTTTGTCTGTCGCTTGCCTATTGATTTTTTCTATTTTGTCAATTTTAAATAGTCGTTTTTTAGTAAAATTACAGGACAAAGGAAGCGTATCTCTTTACCTTGGTGCTACCAAAATCAGAAACTTTAGTTAGACATACTTTATATTATATACAATGGAATATTTTTAGCACTTGCCCTAATCTCGTTCTCATTATAAGATAACGAAGACAATATTTGTACCAGCTTATGCGAAGAAAGTACAAATCTACCACCTCTTTATGAAAGTACTTTCCTAAATCTCTTGTAATACATAAATAAAAAGGACCTTTCCATGCATCTTTTCTACCAATGCTATGATGGACAGATATATATACAGCATTAGCATGAATCAGACTATGTATCATGTTTTGATACGAATTTATATAATTCGCCTTTTTCAATATAACAACCTTAGTTGATTGAGAGCAAAATATAGCTTGATGAGATATGCTACCTTCTGTAGCAACAAACTCTTTACAATGGGAAACTATCCATATTTGTTCAACAATAGAAAGTTTTTCGGGATAAATCACTTGATAACCATGCATTGCGAACAAGTTTTCAATAGCTTCCTCGCCAAAGTCTTTTTTATCATGTAGCTCTTTTCGTGACAGGTATATCTTTTCATAGACGCTCCCCCCCCCCCCGGAGTTCTACAGATTGCTTAATACGGAAAATTAGCGTTGCAAAAGGAGGGAAAAAGATTCTTTCCGAATTTCCAATTATCTTTATACTATCTTCGGGAATGTAAATACTTTGAAACCTTGTAACACTTACAATCTCTACTAAGCTACTAACATCAACATCTGCAAGTTGTAATAACTCCTTTGCATAACTTTCCAATGGCTTCCCTTGAAAGGAGATATAAGCTATCTTAATCCCCTGTTTTAACAATTCCATTGCCTCTTGGGATTTAAGCCACCAAACTTTCTTTAAGTTATCCGTAATTGCATGGCCGAAAACAGAAATAAGAGTACCAATAAAAATAACTGGCTCTGTTACCTGCACTACATTTCTTTTATCAAACTCATAAGCTCCATCCATGAATTCTTCATGCAATGTGCTGTTTTTCACAAATTCTAAAGAAGAAGTCAGCACACCGCCTTCTCCTTTTCCTTTGCAATAGGGTAATATGTATCCCGACTCTATTTTCTGAACCGCTAATGACATATCTCACTATATATTAAAATTACGATTTCCAAGAATATTTCCAAACAAAATATTAGCTTCTTTTATTTGGTAAAGTTAGACGAAATTACATTACTGCTAAAACTACAAACCATATAAGTACACTTCTTTTTTTGCAGAACCAGCCTTAATTCGCCAATTCTATAAATAGGGTTGCATTAATATTAGTTTTTGATAAAAGAAAATAATTAATATCAGACCAGAAGCAAAATAGTAAAACAACCGATTTTCTTTTCTAAAGCTCAGTGCCAGCATCGGTACTATCATCATTTCTACAGTTGCAAATATGGTAGATGTTCTTCCTGACAATGCACTATAATTACAAAATATTATCAAAATACAGGTCGAATAAAAATAAGTATCTCTAATGACATAATAATAAGGACTAATCTGTGCCAGTTTTTTTTCTCGATAAGTAAAAATCAGTAAAACCAATAGCTGTAAGTAAATCAGCGGGTTATTCAATCCTTTGGCTGACTCAATATATTCGGTTGTAACATAAGTGTCATAATGCAAATCTGTACTCCAATCTTCAACATAATTAGATACCAAAGGTGCAAAACTATAAGCCAAAACAAAGGATATGGCAATGCCATATAAAATATGTCGCCGCTTAGGGCGATAATAAGCAAATATATAAAGAGGTAAAGCTAACAAACTGGCATGATGAAACAAATAAGCAACTCCTATAATTGCAAGAAATCGCCAAATATCTTTATTTTTGATATATTGCAAAGCAAGCATGATTACGGCTATGGCTAACGCAGAGCGAATTTGTATAAAATTTCTATTAAAGATAAAACGAGCTATATAATCACAAATACCTAATAAAGGAAAAATGCAATATTTGCTTGTAAATTTATAGATGACGAAAAAAGTTAGCAATGATATAAACAACAAATAGGCAGTCGCATTATCTGTAAATGTTTTTACGATGCTTCCTAAATGAAAAAAGCCACGTTCTACATATCCCCAAAATTCATCATGCAATGATGCATTAAATACGTCTTTATTAGCTATTTCAAAAACACTGGTATAAACTGTCGTATCTGGCCAACCATAGTTTCTGAACCCTACAATAAATGCCAAGACAACGCATGTAACAATTAATGCCTTTTGCTGATAGTTACGAGACTGACTTGTTGAGTAGACAGCAAAGATATAAAACAACACATAAAAAAATAAGAGAAAAATCATAAAAATATTCTATCTTACAACATTGTCAAATATCTTTTCCCACAAAATCACCACATTTTCCAAAGAATACATCCTGGAACGTAATAAAGCCTTTGCTTGTACCGCATTACGATAAGAGCTATGTGTAATCATATAGTCAATCGCTGTAGAAAGTGCAGCCACATCGTTGGGTTCGCAAACAAGGCCACAACTATCATCTGGCAATATTTCTCGGGTTCTGCCAAGATTAGCCGTCGCCACAGGCGCACATCCCTGCGACATAGCCTCAAGTAATACCATTGGTAAACCCTCGCTACGACTACTGAGCACAAAGATAGCGCTCTCTTTATACAAATTCAACATGTCCGAGCGAAAGCCCAACAAATGGACGGACTCCTCTACATTATTTTGAGAAATCAACATTTTTAGATAATTAAAACTTTGCTCATTACCTGTACCTGCAATGCATAATTGCCACTGTGGATGCTTATGAGCAACTTGCCCCCACGATTTAATCAATACATCAAAACCCTTATAATACCAAGCAGTTATCCGCCCTGCTGCAAATATCTGATTTTGTTTCATCGGAATTTTTAATTGCGAAGAATAACTAAGAGGATTTGGCATGACAGATATATTTTTATGGTATCTAGACAATATGATGTAGTCAGCGTTAGTAAGAATGGTAGCATGCGTGTAAAAATACGGCATAAGTCTGTCAAGTACTCTCGTCGACCATGAAATATGGTAAGTCCTACTTTTTAAAGCATTGTGTATTGTCAATATAACAGGTATATTCATTCCAACAACGGCCAAACGACCAACAGCTGAACAAACATGCATAAAACCGATGATGACATCTGGAGAAAAACGTTTAGCATAACAACGAACGTTCTTAATAGCTCGCAACCACTTCTGAGGCTTGTTTTTATATTCACCTATAAGAGGTAGTATATGCACACGATTATCCAAGTGAAAAGCCATTGGAAGAGATGTGTCTGTAATAACATATACTTCGTGTCCATTTGCAATAAAGCCGTTACCTAAATTGGCTGCCACACGTTCAGCACCTCCCTTACATAAATTATGCGTTATTATAAATATTTTCATCGTTCATTAATCAATTTATCCCACTGAGAAATGATAGTATCCAACTGATACCTTTTACTGGAGTCTATAGCTTTTTGAGCCATACGTATCCGCAAGGTCTCATTAGTCATTAATATAGCCAGCTGACTCGCAAATCCTTGTAAATCATTATTTTTTACTATAATACCATTTTCACCATTGGTTATAATATCTGTTAGTGCTGCAAAACTATGAAAGGCAATAGGTACACATCCCATTTGCTGAGCTTCTGTAAGCGTTAGTCCCCATCCCTCAAATGCAGATGTCATCATAAAAACAGCACTCTCTTGATAATAAGATAAAGGATTCTGCCTCCCACAAAGTTCTATCCTACACAGATGCTGCTTGATGATCTGTTTTCTATACTTCTCCAAATAAGGTCCTGTTCCAACTATTTTCAGCGACCAATCATTTAAGCATTCAACTCTTTCTATCATAGCCCATATTTTGATGGCAAGAGATAAGCGTTTCTGTCGCTCATCCAAGCGCGACACGATAAGAACTTGTTTCTTCTTTCTTGATATATAATTAAAAGGCAAAAAATCGTTAAACGATAATGCATTAGGGATAATGACAAACTTTTCGCTTTCATTACCTAAATGTGCATATCTCTGATATTCAGGTATGAAGTTGGCTGACAACAATACCACCCTATCAGAATAACGATATACCGTACGATACAATTCTTTATTTCGCAATGGATAACCAACTTTATAAATAGGATACAGCACCGTACGAATAAAGTTTTTAACTCCTCCTTCCTGCCATAAGTCCCTTAAAAAAGAAGATAATTGGAGTTTATACTCCTCGTAACCGGGATTGAAATGCAGTACAGAAATTACCTTATAGTGTAAATGGTACTTTGCCCTTATATTTATCAGCAATCTCACATCGCGTGTCATTTTTTGTACAACTATAACACCAAAACGATATTTCAAGAGAAATGCCTCTAAAGAATTTTTTGTAACATTTATTTTATCTTCAAAAACGGTATGTGGCAATTCAGAATCTATCTCTTCTTTGTAGGCCAAAAAACATTTATACCCCATGGCTATAAGCCCTTCTGAGATACGAGCCGTTATGCGTTCTGTTCCTCCTTTAAGTTCTGAAACGTCTGATGTATTACAAAAAAGAACATTCATGATAATCTGCCAATTTCTTCCAATGAATAATATTTGTCGTGAGTTCTGCCTGCTGGAGACACCAAATGCAATCTACGCAACACTTTACCTATAAAATGCCTGAACTTACCACTGCCACACTCTGACAAAGGGGTATACCTAAAGACTGTTTGTTTGTAATATTTTATAAATTCATATCCATATGGATTGGCATCTTCAACATGCCAAGGCTTTATAGTATCTGTATAATGCACGACCACTGGCGCTTTTATAGCTTGCTCTATTGTATTAGCATATTGGCTCTTCCATTTACCTAATTCCGAGAATTTTGGCTTCATCAAAAACCCATTTTGGCAATTAAATTTGGCAGGTAATTCTACTTTACTATCGTGAAGCGTAATGTTCAGAACATCTTGGTCATGCAACACTATTCGTTGTGGCTCGTTCATTATCAAACTCAAAAAAAGATCTTTTAAATGATGCTCACGCCAATAGGCTAAATTAACCAACAACATGCCTGCATTAAAATATCCATAAGATTCAGAATATCCAAGACGACTAAAATCCTTAGAATTCAATGCCATGTCTGTAACTACTCCTACTGCTTTTCCTTGTATATTAGCATTCCACAACTCTTCTAAAGAACCTCGAACAATCATATCACCATCAAGATATATAACACGTTGAATATCTGCTGGAAGAATATCTGATATGAAAAGACGATAGTATGTAGCCTTGGTTATATAGGTCTTTACTTTACCTAATGCAGGAAAATTAGTAAAGAATTTTCCATCTATCAAATGAAAAGACACAATATGTCTCTTATTTGTCAAGACACCATGAAGTTGTTGTTGCTGAAATGCTGTTACTCCACCATCTATCAAAATATGAAATACAATATCCGTATCTGCATTGTTAACACTCACCGACTTCATCATAACAGCAGAAGGCATGATATAGTTGCTATCTGTACTTAAAAGGATATGCATCATATTGAATTCAAAAATTTATAATGGTAAAAAACTTCTTATATAATAGAAAATAACTTTGAGGAATATCCTTAAATTTATTACATTATTCTTCTTCGCAAACTTGAGAATATATCCACCTAAGTTTTGATGATTCTCTTTTGAGCAATCAAACAAATCATTAATTGCTTTTATTACAATTTTATGATGGTATTGCTCATCGCACAAAATCTTATCTATATGAAGCCTGACAGAAAAGGTGTTCAATATAAAATCGATGGATTTTTTTATGTCTTGACTATGACTTGCGGATTCAGCACGACACCTATAAACTGCTGTAGGAATGTCCAAGAATTTCACCTTACTTTTTCTGAAAACAAACAACCATAACGGATAATCTCCCATTTTCCATGCGTTCTTAGGTTGAATCGCTGAGACATATTGGTTGTATAATTCTGCTCGATAAACAACAGTTGGAGTAACTACCCTATTTAGTTTCAAAAGCATATCTTCAAAACATGTTTGCTGAGCCCATGCCTTTCGAGTATCTTTAGTTTTTTCATCCTGAACAGTTGCCTGCGTATATACCATCCCATAATCAGGATTTTGTTCTAAAAAATCAACTTGTTTTTGTAATTTGTAAGAATCTGTCCAATAATCATCGCCTTCACATAATGCAACATATTTACCCCGTCTATGACGATGCACTATCTCATCTATACCAGAAAAGCCTATTTTAGAATACTGGTTCTCTTCTTCATAAATTGGGAAAATAAGACTTGGATATTTTGTTTGAAACGACTTGATAATACCAACAGTATCATCTGTTGAATGATCATCATGTATAATTACTTCAAAAGCAAATCTTGTTTGTTGGTTGACGATACCTGTTAGACATTGACAGATATACTGCGCATGATTAAAAGTGAGACAAATAACAGTTAGCAATGGTTGTGAGTCATTCACTTTATCTTTGATGCATGCTGGTGAACCATAAACAACACTTTTACTAGGTACGTTCTTAGTCAACAGAGAATTAGCTCCAACAAAAGCTCCATCACCTATGAAATGAACTTTGTTTGAAATACTTAAGGATCCTTGTCCAAAGAAGACTTCAGTCCCAATAGTAGTAAACGCCCCAATAGTAGCTTTGTCCGCAATAAAGCTATTCTTACCTATTCGGTTATTATGACAAATAATAACACCAGAAAGTATCACAACACCGTCTTCAATTATTGTATTGGCTTGAATATGAGAAAATGCATTGACTATAACTCCGTCGGGTGATATGCGAGCAAATCTTGACACTACTGCCGATGGATGTATCAAAGTTGGAAGATGCCCCCCATTATGAATAATACGTTCTGTAAGTTCCCGTCTAATCCCTATGTTCCCCATAGTCAGCAGAAAAGATTTGCCTGCAATACTGCTTGCAAAAAGGTCATCAAAAGAGCCAACTACAGCATACCCACTATGTACTTTTCCTGTTAAATCATTATTATAATGGTACAAGGCTGATATACGGTAACCACAATCTAATGCCAAATCTATAAAGACAGGAGTATTGTGACCAACTCCAAGTATAATAATATTTTTCAAAATCAACGATTTATGACAACACCTTTACAATAGAATTTGCAATCTCCTCTATATTTTTTATTGATAGGTTATAGTACAAAGGCAAACATAAAATGCGTGACGCGATATCCTCTGAGCAAGGCACAGAAACAGTTGGGAAAAGCTTGTTGAAAGTATTAATGGAAGGATAGAAATAACGGCGCGGATAAACATTTTTCTCATTCAAAGCCTTAAGCACTTTGAGCAAATCGTCCTCTGTCTTAAAAACAACAGGAAAATAACTATAATTACAATCCTCAGAAATCTTTTGAAATGATAGACTTTCTATTTTTGACAATTCCGTCTTATAATATAAATATTTCTTCTTTCTATCTGCCAAAGCTGCATCGAGGTATTTTAAATTAGCAAGTCCTATAGCAGCATGAACTTCTGTCATCTTAAAGTTTGAACCATCTTCTACGATATCCACATGATTCTCAAAGCCAAAGAAACGAATACGCCTGAGTTTTTCGTCCAATTCTTCATTTGTTGTGAAACAAGCTCCTCCTTCTGCCGTGTTCAGAATTTTGGTTGCATGGAAGCTTGTTATCGAAATATCACCATAATTAAATATACTCTGCCCCTTGTACTTTACACCAACAGCATGGGCTGCATCATAAATCACTTTAAGATGATGCTTGTGTGCGATGGCATCTATTGTCTCTATTTCACAAGCATTGCCGAATACATGAACAGGCATGATTGCTACTGTATGGTATGTTATCTTCTCTTCTATCTTTTTTGGGTCGATATTAAAGGTCTCAGGGTCTATATCAACAAATACTGGTGTACAATACTCCCACAAAATTGCATTACTGGTAGCAATAAACGTAAATGGAGTAGTAATAATCTCACCCTTTAGTTTTAATGCACGAATTGCCATCTGTAAGGCTAACGTTCCGTTAACACATGATACAACATGAGGTACTCCTAAATATGTTTGAAGCTCTTTTTCCAATTTTTGAACCAGTGGCCCATTATGAGTCATAATACCAGTTTCCCAAATTCCTTTTAATAATGCATCAACCTCTTCTAAAGGGGCAAGCGTTGATTGTGTCACATAGATCTTTTTATTAAATTCCATTGCAATAATCATTTATTTGTTGTATATACGAAGCTTGTAACAAATCTTGACGGTATTCGTCATCAAAATCCTGATTGTCCAATTTATTTACTACATGGTCTACCATCAATGCAAAATGGTCAGCTGCTGGCAAAACAAACTCTTTGCGTCCAGCTGATGCAGTTTCAACAATAATGACAGGTTTTAAGTTAGCAGGTGCTGTGTATGCTCGGGTCGAAATGAGCTTTCCGCGACTTCCCCATATCTCAAAGCCACACTGATAATAATGATCAAAGCCATATGCCAGCTCAGCAATAATGCCGTTCGTACTTTCCAAGAAAGCTCCTCCATATAAATCTACTTCGGAATGTTGTGGCACAATTTTGGAAGCACCTCGCAATGAAAATGTTTCCATCGGAAGAATGACAGTCATACTTTTCAACGTGTAAGCACCAGCATCAAGCAAAGCCCCGCCTCCCAATTGCTTTTCATATCGAATATTATTAAGGTCCTTAAATGGCGGGAACCCAAATTGGCTACGAAAGCATCTCAAATCTCCGAGTTCCCCTGATAGTACATAGTCTTTTACCCATTGTGTCTGAGGATGAAAACGGAACTGGAAATTCTCCATTAACAGAAGATGATTTGCATTTGCAAAGTTTACCATTTCTTTCACCTCATTCAAAGAGACACCTAAGGATTTTTCACACAAAACATGCTTCCGTGCATGGAGTGCTTTCATAACCCATTCGTAATGAAGCCCTGTCGGAAGAGGTATATAAACCAAATCTATTTCTTCATCTGAAAGCAGTTCATCGTAGCTACCATAGCCCTTGCAGGTATATTGATTGGCCAGAGGAGATACTTTCTGAATACTGCGACTGGCAATGGCTGCTACCTTGAATCTGGGGTGTTGGTAGAATGCTGGTATGACAGATCGCGTAGCTATATTGGCACATCCTAAAATACCAATATGATAAGTTCTATGAGACATAACTAACTATATGAGAGTGCAGAAATAAGGCTTCTTGCTTGTATATTGAGATAATTGTTGAATCGAAGAAATTCATAAATCTGACGAAGCGTCATCCATGTATACCGATATGGCAACTGCTCTTCAAAATCCGCATCAGCTTCTATTATCATATTACGATTCTGTTCTTTATAGAACCTACCACCTTCCTCGGACTGTAATGTGTCATATATGATTTGGCTATGATGTGCAGAGAGTACATAATCAGCAAAAGGAGGTTTTTTCTGACCTGCATATAGATTTCCTGTCAGACATTGTACGGTCGGTGCCAATTCAATAACATCAAAATTTCCACATTCAAGCTTGGCCTGAACCAAAAAATGATAAACACCATTAATTTTTTTTATGATGTATGCACATAATCCTTGCTGCGCAGGTTGGACAAGAGGTTGACACCACTTTGTTACCTCTCGATTGCCAATTGCAACATTGACTCCTATAATCTTGAAATACTTACCATCGTCCCTCACTATCTCACTCTCCGTCTTAGTCCATCCTTCCATACCAATGATAGGACAAGGACTAACCTGTAAATCAAACTTAGCTTTCAGCGAAGTGAGCCATGAAAGTTGTTCTGCAGTACTGAAAACACAATGATTCGTTTGTGAGGAAAGCATCAGATTTGCTCCAAACTCAGATAAATCATTCAAATTGTCAAGAGGAGACAAATAGTCACTAAGTTTCAACCCAGAAATTACTGTTCTGGTATCCATATTGACTAAATTGTCTGTTTTCATCAACTCTTTAATTTGCCCGAGCGTCATCCACTTGAATTCAGGAAGAACTGGTACATCATCTTCAACTTTTATAATAATATTCCTATTCCTTTTTCGCAGAAAACGAGCACCCTGTTCAGATTGCAATTGATCCAGTAGAATTTGATGAGGTTTAGCATTCACAAAATATTCCAAGTATGCCGGACTTTTTCCTGCGTGCACTCTAGTAAAATTACTTTTAGTAGCTTGTAATGTTGGAGATATTTGCACACAATTTACATTTCCAGGCTCGATTTTTGCTTGCATCAAAAAATACAGCACTCCTTCAAATTCTTTTGTCAGGATACCCAAATATCCAACTTCAGGCTGTGAAATGATAGGTTGCTGCCAATGTTCTTGTTTTTCATATTCAGTATGAACATCAATACCCATAATTGAAAAGAATCTACCAGAATCATGCCTTAAAGAGCCGTCTTGTTCAGAATGCCATTTTTCCATCCTACTGAATGGAATTCTCTCAACAGAAACCTGAACTTCTTGATTACGTTGTTTTATCCAATTACGTAATTCTTGCGTTGAATCAAAAAAATAACCTTGATGAAGTAATGACGCTATTAACATGGTGAGGTTTATAAAAATTAGGAATATAAATCACTTATGGTAACTATTCAGCAATCATAGGCATTAAATATTAGAAACTTGTAGACTTACTACTATAGAAGAATGCACAAAATGATACTATTGCCAAAATTATTATATATTTATTCTTGTAACTCGCTGACTCTCAATAATACTCTATAATTTTTATAGCTGAATGGTTACTACTTATGTTTATTTATTATAATATTACTTAAAATCGTAGTTTACTTAATACCCTTTCAACACCATTAAGCAGAGGTTGTTCTATGCTTTTTTGACGTATATAATCTATCAATGCGCATACCGAGAAAACTATCAAAGGAACGAATAAAGCATGCAAGTAAATAGTATTTTGATGATACATTCCTACATTGTTGCAAATATCCTGCCACAACCAACGACGCATATCATCAGACGCAGCATGAATAAGCAATACGCCAAAAGTACATGATGCTATGGTATTTATAATTTTACTGTGCTTAAGCGGCATATTCTTGAACATCATAAAAGAACAAACACTAACAAAAAGTGCTAAAATTTTATTGGAATCATTTATAAAATAGCAAATATTAAGGAAATATCTTAAATGATCATTTTCAAAAGGATAACCAACAATAGAAAATCTTATAAGTATAAAAAATACACTCATCATGGATATAATTAAAGAGAAAATAGTTAATATACCCCAAAACATAAAACTCTTATCAAATATCACAGGATACTTTCGTAAATAAGAGGCTACGACATATAACACACAGAACCATGAAATATAATCAACTCCTATTTTAATAATAGGAATAGAACCTAATATGGAAAACGTAAAAACAGAAAGGAATAACAGTTTTAAATGTTGGCGTTGCGAAAGATTATTAATGCATACGTTTAAAAAAGGAATAAATAAATAGAAAAGTAAGAAACTACTTGTAAAATCATAGCTACTTTTAATCGGATTAATCATGTTAATCACTCCCTTCATGGTAACTGGTGTGTACCCTATAAACATGAATATGACACCTATAATAATGCTGTAAAATTCTACCTGTAATAAGATCTTGAGAAACTTATACAAGGTGATATGAGATTGGCACATAAAGTACCCAGTAATCATAACAAAGCAATTGATACCTGTTTTTCCCCACACACCAATAAGGTAAAGGAAAATACTTTTCAATGCAGTAGGGTATTGAGCCATCACATCAATTAATCCAGAATTAATCACATAGTGGTGGATTACTATTAACAACATCACAATAATGCGGTATAGTTCCAGATTAGAACTTCTTTCCTCTTTCCTATTACAATCTGTAAGGTAATGAGGGGGGGGGGGGGGAATTGATAATCCTTGATGATCTTTTTTCATTTTTATTCGTTGACAAGCTTCCCTTGGTATCACCCCGGATTATAGTCGAGGCTTCGCTCCAATCACTCTCAGTCTCCTCGACTATGGTCAAAGGTGACACCAAGGGAAGACAAGCGCAAATGTAATAAGAATCTATAACTTCATAATTTCATCATGATAAACACAGAGGAAGTCTTCTATAAAAAGACTGTCTAATTTTTTTAATGCAGCACAGACCTTAGAAAACTCAGACCTTTCAATTCGATAATTTGTACTAAAACTTTTTCTTCCGACTATATGCTTGGCACTTTGGATGAGTTTTTGATGTACATAAACATATCTCTGCGGTTCAACAGCAGATTTCATGCTTCCGCCAAACCTAATGGCTGTATCATATACCGTACTATAACTGATTCCTATTTTTCCTTTGCCAATCAATTTGAAAATCTTATCGTATAATTTATCAAAACTCTTTATCTGGCACAATTCTTCATACTTTGCTGAAAGTTTTTTTACTGCACTATCAACAGCTGCATTTGATATACACCATTGATGCCTCTTCCTATTACAAACGCATCTTTTCAAAAAATCGGGGATAGAACTGTCAGTAAGCATCTTTTTTGCCCCTTCTATATCATCAATAACACCTTGACGACAAGAATCTTTTAGATACCTTTCTATCAACAACTCCAGATTATACTTCCCTTGAAGACTTACTGTTTCACATCCCATGGCATCTATATTTTGTTAGTATTAATTTTAGGTTTCACTTTTCTGAACAGATTTATAATTATTGGCTAATTGATATCCGTTTGGAATCAATGAATCCTTTCTTTATCTAAGTTGGAAAAATCATTCCCCCTCGTCAAAGTCATCTTCTTCCAGAAACATAAACCCTTTGGAACAGGCATTATGAGCATCATCTTCTTCGGTGCTGCCGATGATATTGACATTATTCTCTTTATTGATTTGCTTCACTGAGGAGGCAGATAAAAGAGTGTATGCAGCCTCATCCAAATGAATGGTTATCAATTCAGGAGCGGTATATTGTTGATGTTTCATGATTATTAAAGAATGAGTTGGTGAATGGGGTTTGTCTTGCTCCTCACCTTTTTATTATTTTCTTCCCACCAATCACATAAACACCTGCTGGCAAGTGATGGATATCTGTTCCTACTTGTACGCCTTGTAAATTGTAAATATGCTGGCTATTTATTGAAGGATGTCCCGACAACGATTGTATTCCATTCACTATGTCGCTGCCACAGTCAACAGCATACGTTATCTGCTTGGCCGAAGAACTGGATTGTTCGTTTATTTTAAAATAAGCACGCATGCCATACATTTCGCTCACCTTATCAGATTTAGGTTTGGCAAGGTTGCCATTAGCCAATAAGAACAAGTTGGTGCCATCAACACTTAATTTTACTGGGTCGAATGTGCCAACGAAAGCATATTTCCCAGTTTCATCTTGAACCTCCTGTGGTTTCACATCTTTATAAACTACGTTTGAGAAGATAGGATTTTCAACCTTGGCCGCAGGCTTGATGAGATAAGGTATACCTGCTTTTATCGCATCTGATTTATCAAACTTCAGCACGTTGTTTTCAACCTTCGTAGTAAACTCTCGCAATGCGCAATTCTTTCCCATTGCCTCTGCCAACGTTTCCTTGCTCACATCAAACGGCAGACATATGGTGTTCCAATGTGTAGATGCGAACGTACGCTGCACTTGGTAAGAATAGATCTTTTCAGGCTGGATGTGCTGCTGTTGTAGTTCTTGTCGATCGGACAATACGGAAGCAACTTCTATAAAAAACAAACATAGAGCTCCTTCTTCATATTTTTCTCCTTTCATTTCGACTTTTAACTTTGCTGCTTCGCCAATGTCTTTATTATTATCAAACTCAAATATGCGAGTTGTTACTCCATCTTTTTGAACTTCGTCGACAAGTGAAGCCTTCAAATTTTCCTCACCTTTGATCAATACCACATTCTGTGTATATTTCCTACTTTTAGTGACGGCAGTAGCCACCCTTACCACATCCACAAAACTAAATGACGTCGTGGTTTCTAAGATGAGATATTGACTATAGCTACTCCCTGTACCAACATGAATACATTTAGTTTCACCATTCTGACCTGCACACTTTCCATCAGTAGTTAAAGTCCATTGATGATTGTAAAGCGCATCGCTGAGTTCGAAAGTTTTTGTAGATGGTTTTTTAACATTACCTCCTAAGTTTGCGGAACTCCAACCTGTATACATGTAATTCCAGAAAGAAAATCTCTGGGCATACAGGGAAGGAGTCACTAAAAATAACAATGAGAGGCATATCAGCCAACGAAAAGTGAATGTTTTCATCGTATACTTATTTTCTTTAACAAGCGTTTTTCGATAACTCATCATACAACCTTCAATCCATCAATCCCGCTTGAAGATATCTCGAGTATATACCTTCTCTTCCACTTCATCTAAACAACTGTCGTATCGATTGGCTACAATGGCTTGCGACTGTTGTTTGAATGTTTCCAAATCATTAACCACCCTACTGCCAAAGAAAGTGGTGCCGTCTTCGAGCGAAGGCTCGTAAACGATAACCTCGGCACCTTTGGCTTTGATGCGTTTCATCACGCCTTGAATGCTGCTCTGCCTAAAGTTGTCACTGTTGCTCTTCATCGTGAGGCGGTAGATACCAATCACGCATTTTTTCTCTTTGGAGGTGTCAAAGGCTCCCCGATTGAAATAATCGTAATAACCAGCTTTGTGCAAGACACGATCAGCGATGAAGTCCTTGCGCGTGCGATTGCTTTGAACAATAGCTTCTATCAGATTCTCGGGAACATCCTCGTAGTTCGCCAAAAGTTGTTTGGTGTCTTTAGGCAGACAGTAGCCACCGTAACCAAACGAGGGATTGTTGTAGAACGAACCTATGCGTGGATCAAGTCCTACCCCTTGGATAATATCTTTGGTGGAGAGATTTTTCATCTCGGCGTATGTATCCAGCTCGTTGAAGAAGCTCACGCGAAGGGCCAAATAGGTGTTGGCAAACAGTTTTACCGCCTCAGCCTCGGTGGTTCCCATGAACAGCGTGTCAATATTCTCTTTCATTGCGCCTTGCCGTAGCAGCGAGGCAAAATCGTGGGCTGCCTGCCCTAACTGTTCATTCCCCGCAGGTCGCCCCATGATGATTCTGCTGGGATAGAGATTATCATACAGAGCTTTGCTTTCACGCAAAAACTCTGGAGCAAAGAGGATGTTTCCACAATTGTATTTCTCACTGACGCTCTCCGTATATCCTACAGGCACCGTACTCTTGATAACCATGATGGCATGAGGATTTACCTTCATCACCAACTCGATGACCTCTTCCACATGCGAGGTGTCGAAGAAGTTTTTCACAGGGTCGTAGTTGGTTGGCGTGGCAATCACCACAAAGTCAGCCTGCTTATAAGCCGTCTCTCCGTCAAGCGTGGCTTGCAGATCCAGTTGTTTCTCGGCAAAGAACTTTTCTATGTATTCATCGCTGATGGGAGATTCCCTGCGGTTGATTTTGTCAACCTTCTCTTGCACCACATCAACAGCCAAGACATGATGATGCTGACTGAGCAACGTGGCGATGCTTAAGCCTACATAGCCCGTACCCGCAACGGCAATGGTTAACTGCTTGTCAACTTCATTCATTCTATTTGGTGCTATTTTCAATTAAAATCAAAGCGGCTGGTCGCCACGAATAAATCTATATATATAATAGGTGTAATCTATATTGTTTACACCTTACGCTTGCAGCGACTGCCTATACCAGCTGAACAACTTCTGCACGCCGTCTTCAATTTCCACTTTGTGCGTCCAGCCTAAAGAATGTAGCTTAGAAACATCGATAAGTTTGCGTGGCGTACCGTCGGGTTTGCTTTCATCCCATGCAACGGTTCCCATAAAGCCAACGGTTCGCACAATGAGTTCGGAGAGTTGCTTGATGGTCAGTTCCTTGCCCGTACCTATATTGATATGACAGTTACGTATTTCGCCAAGAGAGGGAATAGCACCGCCACGCCCCTCGCTATTGTTGCGATTTACCTCACCATCGGTCGCAGTGCCGTAAAACACGCTCGAGTACTTGTCTATGCCGATTATATCCTTAAAATCTACGTTGAGGAGGATGTATACCGAAGCATCCGCCATATCCTCACTCCAAAGGAACTCGCGCAGTGGCGAGCCTGTTCCCCAGAGTGTTACCTTATTGTCTACAATGCCATAAAACTTCAATGCTTGCAAGATGCGTTCTTTACTACACGCACCGTCAACATTGTCTTTCCCTATCTGCTCTGCCAAAGCCTTAACAGGATTAATCGGTCGCTTGTTCATGTCCACCCGAATGGCTTCCCAGTTATCCTCATGAATCAGTTTAGCCAAATAGATCTTGCGCATCATGGCAGGCATCACATGACTGTTCTCTAAGTGGAAGTTGTCGTTGGGGCCATATAGATTGGTGGGCATCACCGCAATATAGTTCGTGCCATATTGCAGGTTATAGCTCTCGCACATCTTCAGTCCGGCAATCTTGGCAATGGCATATTCTTCGTTGGTGTACTCTAAAGGCGAGGTCAACAACACATCCTCTTTCATGGGTTGTGGTGCATTCTTTGGATAGATGCAGGTGGAACCCAAAAAGAGTAGTTTTTTCACATCATATTTATAAGCTGACGAAATCACGTTGCATTGCATCATCATGTTTTGCATGATGAAGTCGGCTCGGTACAAACTGTTCGCCATGATGCCTCCCACAAAGGCAGCTGCCAACACCACTGCATCAGGACGTTCTTTCTTGAAAAAGTCGTCAACGGCCTGCTGATTGGTTAAATCTAACTCGCTATGGCTGCGCCCTATTAGCTGGCTGTACCCTCTTGCTTCAAGATTCTTCCAAATCGCTGAACCCACTAAGCCATGGTGTCCAGCGATGTATATTTTAGATGTTTTTGATAATGCCATGATGAATGGATGAGTTTTTAAGGTTTCCTAGGGATACTAGGAGCACTAGGGATACTAGGAAATCTAGGAATACTAGGTAATCTAGAAAGAAAAAAGCTATTCCCTATTATTTCACATTCTTCAAATCAAACTCTGTCATCTTCTTGACCAATTCTTCAAATGAAGTTTGGCGAGGGTTCCAGCCCAATTTTTCTTTCGCTTTCGAGGGATCACCGAGCAACTGCTCTACGTCAGCGGGTCGGAAGTACTTGGGATCTACCTCTACCAGCACCTTGCCAGTAGCCTTGTCAATGCCTTTTTCATTCATCCCTTTATCACGCCATTCAAGTTCGATGCCAGCATGATGGAATGCCAAGTTGGCAAAATCGCGCACACTATAATATTCGCCTGTGGCAATGACGAAATCATCTGGCTCTTCTTGCTGCAGCATCAACCACATACATTGTACATAATCGGGCGCATATCCCCAGTCGCGTCGAGCATCCAAATTACCTAAATACAGTTTATCTTGCAGCCCATGCGCTATACGTGCCGCTGCTAAGGTAATCTTGCGGGTCACGAAATTCTCGCCCCTTCGCTCGCTCTCATGATTAAACAGAATGCCGTTGCAGCAGTACATGCCATAGCTTTCGCGATAATTCTTCATAATCCAAAAACCATACAACTTGGCCACGGCGTAGGGAGAACGTGGATAAAACGGCGTTGTTTCCTTCTGTGGCACTTCCTGTACCTTGCCAAATAGCTCTGAAGTACTGGCTTGGTAGATGCGACAACTCTTTTCTAAGCCACAAATGCGCACCGCTTCCAACAATCGAAGCACACCAATAGCATCAGTATCGGCTGTGTATTCGGGCACATCGAAACTCACTTTCACATGACTCTGTGCCGCCAGATTGTATATTTCTGTTGGATGAATCTCGCCAATGATTCTAATCAATGACGAAGAGTCGGTCATGTCGGCCCAATGCAGGTTCACCAACCGGTCTTTCTTCATGTCGCGCACCCACTCGTCTAAATACAAGTGTTCGATGCGACCCGTATTGAACGACGAACTGCGACGCAGCAGTCCGTGTACTTCATATCCTTTATCAATGAGGAATTCGGCTAAATAACTGCCGTCCTGCCCGGTGATACCGGTGATTAAAGCTACTTTTGAACTTGTCATTATTCTTATCTTAATCAAACATGTTCAGCACCTTGTCTACAATCGGTGCCATGTCGTAATATTTATATTCTGCCAAACGCCCACCAAAGATCACGTTTTCCTCCTTGTCAGCCAACGCCTTGTAGCGGGCATACAGTTCGCTATTGCGACTGTCGTTCACGGGATAGTAGGGGTCCATGCCGGGTGCCCACTCCGTAGAATATTCACGAGAGATGACAGTCTTGGGATTTTTATCCACATCCGGACCGAACATCTCGAAGTGCTTGTGCTCGATAATACGCGTGTAGGACACCTCAGCCTCCGTGTAGTTCACCACCGCATTACCCTGGTAGTTGGCCGTGTTGAGCACCTCGGTTTCGAAACGCACGGTGCGATACTCAAGCTTGCCCAGCGCATAGTTGAAATATTCATCGATTTTCCCGGTATATACAATCTTGTTGGCCACACCCTTCCACTTGTCCCGATCGTCAAAAAAGTCAGTGTTCACCTGGTTCTCAACACCATCCAACAGTCCGTCTATCAGCTTGTTATATCCTCCTATGGGAATGCCTTGATAGGTGTTGTTGAAGTAGTTGTTGTCAAAAACCAACCTAACCGGCAGTCGTTTGATGATGAATGCGGGTAGCTCGGTGCACTTCCTCCCCCACTGTTTCTCCGTATAGCCTTTGATGAGCCGTTCGTAGATGTCGCGACCGATGAGCACCAAGGCCTGCTCTTCCAAGTTGCGAGGCTCGTCAATGCCTTCGGCTTTCATCTTAGCCACAGCTTCGGCACGCTGCTCGTCTAGCTTAGCCTGCGCCTCTGCCGGAGTTGTGACGCCCCACATCTGATAAAACGTGTTCATATTGAACGGCAGATTGTAGAGCTGTCCCTTGTAGTTGGCCACCGGCGAATTGGTGTAGCGATTGAACTCCACGATGGAATTAACAAAATCCCACACCCGCTTGCTGTTCGTATGGAAGATGTGAGCGCCATACCGATGCACGTGAATGCCCTCCAGGTGTTCGCAATAAAGATTGCCACCCAGGTGAGGCCGCTTGTCAATCACCAGACACTTCTTGTCTCGCCGGGTTGCCAAGTGGGCGAACATACAGCCAAAGAGTCCTGCGCCAACAATGAGAAAATCATATTTTTGGGTGCTCAAAGCCATAATATACGTAAAAAGGGGGAAAGAGTGAGATAAAATGTATCATCGATTCTGCGCACGATACGCAGTGCCGACTGTAGGAATTCATCTGAAGTTTTCTATACAAAGGATGAATAGGTACACGGCGTTGAAAAGGAATTGAATGCTCTATAAAGCATAAAACGAAAAAGGATAAACCATCTTCTCCTCACCCATCCAGCTGACAGGCAAGCGCGCTTACTCTTCTCCGTTTCTCAACTCCACCGTAGGGCAATCATATCACCCGCAGAGCACTCAAAACATAGCGTATATAGTTCAACATGCAAAGTTAAATATTTTTCTTCAATACTGCAATTTTTACATCTATTATTGTAAACGCAAGAAATTAGAAAACAGAAAACGTCAGTGCCAAAGTTCAACGCCCGTAGCTTAGCACATTTGCTTTATTTTCACAGCTCTATAGACCTTCTTTTCCAAACTCATTGACTTTACCCTCCAAACCCATTGACTTTGACCTCCAAACTCATTGACTTTGCTCGCCAAACTCATTGACTTTGGAACGGTAGAAAAATAAGGAAAATACAGCAAAACAAAAAGAAAAAAGTCCAAAATATTTGCTATCCTATCGAATTGTCCTATCTTTGTATCTTGAACTACAAATCCATCTCAAACAGATGCATAAGAAACAACTCACGAAAGAGAATCTACGGATCGTCTTCATGGGCACCCCAGAGTTTGCCGTAGGTTCGCTCCGCACACTCGTGGAAGGAGGTTACAACGTTGTGGCCGTGGTCACACAACCCGACAAGCCCGTAGGTCGACATCACGACACATTACAAGCATCCGAGGTGAAGAAGTACGCCTTGGCGCAAGGATTGCCCGTTTTGCAGCCCCAGAAGATGAAAGACCCCGCCTTTGTGGAGCAGTTGGCTGGCTATAAAGCCGACCTTCAGGTGGTTGTGGCCTTTCGCATGCTGCCCGAGGTGGTGTGGGCCATGCCCCCACTGGGTACCTTTAACGTGCATGCGGCGCTCTTACCTCAGTATCGGGGGGCCGCACCCATCAACTGGGCCGTCATCAACGGCGAGACAACCACGGGAGTCACCACGTTCTTCCTAGACCATCAAATCGACACCGGGCGCATCATCCTGCAAAAATCGATGCTGATTCCCGACGATGCTGACGTGGAGTATGCCTACAATCACCTCATGGTGCTAGGGGCACAGCTATGCCTTGAAACCATTGACCAATTGATTGAGAACGGCGGAGAGATTCCATCGACACCGCAAGAACACTATGCGGTGGACGAAGCCGAACTGCGTTCGGCGCCGAAAATCTTCAAGGAAACGTGCCAAATCAATTGGCATCAGCCTGCCAAGCGGGTGTACGATTTCATCCGCGGACTAAGTCCGTATCCGGCAGCATGGACTCTCGTCACCGATGGCAACGGCAAGCAGCAGACGCTGAAGATTTACAAATCAAGCAAAACCAACCTTGCGGCTGATGAAACACCGGGTACGATGTGGGTGGAAAACAAGAAACTGTATTTTGCAACCGAAGACAATTGGTTGGAAATAACGGAGTTGCAGATGGCTGGCAAGAAGCGCATGAGGGCGAAAGACTTCCTAAATGGGTGGAGGGAATAAAGCCAATTAGGGCAATAAGCCCAATTGGCCCAATTGGCCTAATTAGCCTAATTAGCCTAATAACCAGTAACCAGAGAATCTTAAAAACTTACAAAACTCAAAAACTCACGAACTCAAAATGACCATACAAGAAGACATCAAGAACGCCATAGAGGTGATGAAACAGGGTGGCGTGATACTTTATCCCACCGACACCGTTTGGGGAATAGGTTGTGATGCGACCAATGCCGACGCCGTGGCCAAAGTGTACAAAATCAAAAAGCGCGACGACTCGAAGGCACTCATCTGTCTGGTCGACTCCGATGCACGTCTGCAACGCTATGTGAGGCAGGTACCCAATGTGGCTTGGGATTTACTGGACGTGGCCGTGAAGCCAACGACCATCATCCTGGATGGTGCCATCAACCTGGCTCCCAACCTGATTGCAGAAGACGGAAGCATCGCACTACGCATTACCAAAGAACCCTTTTCGCACGAACTGTGCTACCGTTTTCAGAAGGCTTTGGTAAGTACCAGCGCCAATGTCAGCGGTGAACCGGCAGCAGCCAACTACTGCGACATCAGTCAGGAGATACTCGATGCGGTTGACTATGTTTGCCATTCGCGCAGACAGGAGCACAAACCCCACACGCCCAGCAGCATCATTAAGCTGGCAGAAGATGGAGAAGTAACCATCATCAGAAAATAAAACACACGCTCTTGATATTTGTCGCTACGGCCACCCCACACGTTTTTCATGAATCAGGCGACAACAGGATAAACGATGCAACTCAAAATCAACATAAACAAGCTTCACAAGTGGAGACTGACACATCTGACCAATCGTCAGATGACGACCATCCTGGCCTTCTTCATCGGTATTTTCGCCTCGGTAGCCGCTTATGTGTTGCACTTCATTATCAGACAGATACAGCATTTACTCACGGCCGGTTTCGATGCCACCACCTACAATTGGCTGTACCTACTGTTCCCCGTTATCGGCATTTACATCACATCACTCTTCGTGCGATATGTGGTGAAAGACAACATCTCACACGGCATCACGCAGGTGCTGTATGCCATATCCACCAAGCAGTCAAGGCTGAAGGCGCACAACTGTTGGACATCGGTCATCTCATCGGCCATCACCATCGGCTTTGGCGGGTCGGTAGGTGCCGAGGCTCCCATCGTGCTGACGGGGTCGGCGATAGGCAGTAACCTCGGACAGTTATTCAAGATGGACAACAAAACGCTGATGTTGCTCGTGGGTTGTGGCGCATCCGCAGCCATCGCAGGCATCTTTAAAGCCCCGATAGCCGGCCTGGTGTTCACGCTGGAGGTGCTCATGGTAGACCTCAGCATGGCCTCTCTGTTGCCTATCCTCACTTCAACCGTAACGGCAACCGTCTTCACTTATATCTTCGTGGGTAACCGCTCGCTGTTCGATTTTACGCTCGACAGTGCTTGGAACATCGACCGCATACCGGCAAGTATCCTGCTGGGACTGTTCTGCGGCATGGTAAGTCTGTACTTCATCCGCATGATGAGCAAATGCGAAGGAGTGTTCGAACAGCTTAAACACTATCCATTCGCCAAACTTTTCTTAGGAGCCATCCTGCTGAGTTCACTGATATTTTTCTTTCCTTCACTATATGGTGAGGGCTACAATTCGCTGAATATCTTGCTTAACGGAAACACGGAAGCCGATTGGAACGCTGTAATGAACAACTCGTTGTTCGCAGGCAGTTCGGGCTTGCTGGTCATCTACATCGCTTTAGTGCTGCTCACCAAAATCTTTGCCACATCGGCTACCAACGGAGCGGGTGGCGTAGGAGGAACCTTTGCGCCATCCCTGTTCGTCGGAGGGTTCGGCGGTTTTCTCTTTGCGCGTGTGTGGAACATGAATCAGGTGGGAACCTACATCCCCGAAAAGAACTTCACACTGCTGGGAATGGCTGGGGTGATGGCCGGGGTGATGCATGCCCCCTTGACCGGAGTATTCCTCATTGCCGAACTCACAGGCGGCTACTCGCTGTTCTTACCGCTCATCATGGTGAGCATTGTATCGGTGATGGTCATCAGTATCTTCGAGCCCCACAGCATCTATGCCATGCGTCTGGCACGCCAAGGTAGGCTGCTCACCCATCATACAGATCGATCAATCCTAACGCTTATGAGTCTGGATAGCGTGATTGACAACAACTATACGACAGTTGACCCAGACATGCCGTTAGGGAAGTTGGTGAGTGTGATTAGCAGGAGTCACACCAGTTTCATCCCTGTCGTGAACACGGCGGGCATCTTACTGGGCATCATTGACATTAACAAGATTAGGCATGTGATGTTCAGGACCGAACTATATCAACGCTTCACCGTGCAACAAATCTTGATACCCCCGAAGGCTACACTGGGTATCAAAGACTCGATGGAAGAGGTGATGGAGAAGTTTGACAAGACCAACGCCGACTATTTGCCAGTGGTTGACGTGAACGGACAGCTCACCGGCTTTGTGGAGCGTACCCGACTGTATTCCATGTACCGAAAGACGGTGGCCGACTTCTCGGCAGAGTGATTGAAAGTAAATGGCAAACACGAAAGCGGAAGGTTTCTCCGTGCCTCATGTTTGCCACAATTTTACTGCAGCGTAGCGCTGGTTAGCTATACAAACGACGCTGGAAATGAATGTTGCTTGTTGGGGTAACCCTATTTGTTTACCCTGACAACCTTTGTGGGTTTCTGTTCTTTGTTTCGTCTGTTGGTCACCGTGATCACTGCTTGTGCCAGGTTGAGAAAGGCCTGTCCCGTCATCGTATCAGTGTGAACAGCCGACGGTTCGCCACCATCACCATTCTCACAGATGCTCTGCACGATGGGAATCTGCGCCAACAACGGCAGCTTCATCTCGTCTGCCAGCTGCTTGCAGCCATCCTTTCCAAAGATGAAATATTTGTTTTCAGGCAGTTCAGCAGGTGTGAACCAAGCCATATTTTCCACCAATCCTAGAATCGGCACGTTCACTTTGTCGTTCTGGTACATATCAATGCCCTTCCTGGCATCAGCCAAAGCCACCTTCTGCGGCGTGCTCACGATGACCGCTCCCGTGATGGCGAGCGTCTGGAGCAATGTTAAATGAATGTCGCTTGTACCTGGTGGCGTGTCCAGAATGAAGTAATCCAGCTCGCCCCAATCAGCATCGGCAATCAATTGCTTCAACGCATTCGACGCCATGCTGCCTCGCCAGAGCGTTGCGGTCTGGGGATTGACAAAGAAACCCACGCTCAACAACTTCACACCATATTTCTCTATCGGCACAATAAGTTGTCTACCCTCTTTCTCAATGGCATAAACGCGTTCGTTTTCTACGCCGAACATCTTGGGCATGGATGGTCCAAAAATGTCAGCATCCAATAATCCCACCTTGTAACCCAGTTGCGCCAAGGCTATAGCCAGATTGGAAGAGATGGTCGACTTGCCCACTCCACCCTTGCCTGAACTCACCGCAATGATGTTCTTCACTTGCGGAAGCAACTTGTCTACCTCAGGTCTTGGTGCGGTCTTGAACTCGGTTTTTATGTTCACCTCAACCTCTTTTCCCACATGGAAGTGGATGGCAGCCTCGGCTGCCTTGAGCGTTGACCGCAGAAAAGGATCGGTTTCACGGGGAAATATTAAGGTAAATTCCACCTTCATCCCATCGATTCGGATATCATCTGCCAGCATGTCGCTCTCAATGAGGTTCTTCTTGGTTCCGGGATACATCACCGTTGCCAATGCTTCAGTAATTAGTTTTGGATATAAAGTCATCTTCTCATGTTTTATATTTAGCGTTGTCATCCCTTCTTTTTGAAGTTTTTTATCAACTTTTTGATTACAGGTTCATGCCCTGTCGATGCAACACAGATTTTTCATCTGATTTAGTTTTTGATGGGTTTACTTACCAGTAGCCTTGCCACTGCGCTTGCTGCGGTGGTAACTGCGATAGTCGTCGAGCGGTATTTCTACGTCGGGCTCTGCCAACTGGCCTTCATGCGGCAGTCGAAATTTGATGTACTTGATGTTCAATCCCCGCTCCATCCACATGCTTTCATAATACGTCTGGATGGACAAGATGCGCCGGGTGTCCTCATCAACTTCAGCGGTGTGATACAGGTCGGCTGTTTTTTGGAGCAATGGCAGCTGGTTTTTCTCCACCATGAGCGATGTGTAGGTGAACAAAAAGTTGGAGTCGGTTTTGAGATGCACTACCCCGCCGTCCACCAAGAAACGGCGATAGCGGTTCATGAAATAGGTGCTGGAGAGCCGTTTTCGGGCATTTTTCATCTGCGGATCAGAGAAAGTGAGCCATATTTCCCGCACCTCATCCGAGGCAAAAAAGCGGTCAATCATCTCGATGTTCGTGCGCAGAAAAGCCACATTGTCCAACCCTTCCGCCAAAGCCTGCTTGGCACCGGTCCACATGCGTGCGCCTTTGATGTCCACGCCGATGAAGTTCACGTCGGGAAAAAGTCTGGCCAGTCCCACGGTATACTCACCCTTACCACATCCCAGCTCCAGCACAATGGGATGGTTGTTCTTGAAATAATCGGCGCACCAGTGACCTTTCATATCAAAAGGAACATTCTCAAGTACGGAAAAGGGATATTGAAAGACATTCTTGAATGTCTCCATTTCAGCAAATTTCTCTAATTTTCCTTTGCCCATAAAGTGTTTTTTGTGTTTGCAAAGATAATCAATTATTTAGTTTCAGCCAAACCCACACAGGCTTTAATCGGTCGAAATATCATCCCTTCTTGCGCACGTTTCGTCATCTTCGATTCTCATCTTTGAAACATACGCAAAAGACACAAAGGTATCTTTGTAACTAATTGATTTTCAGAGGTTATGATTTAACGTTCCAAAGTCAATGAGTTTGGAGGTCAAAGTCAATGGGATTACAAGGCAAAGTCAATGGGTTTGAAAGGTAAAGTCAATGAGATTGAACATGACTTCCATAACACATCATATTTGTGTGATGAAAAACCAACAGTTATGAACATAAAAGGGCGACTTTCATGCCGCCCCGAAACAGAAAAGAGCGACAAGAATGCCGCTCTTCTATATTATCCACTATTACTCTACCACCACAGTAGTCCAGCCATGAACATCTGGCTCCGTGCCATATTGTACGCCACGCAACTTGTTGTACAGCTTTGTGGAGATGGGGCCAGGTTTGTCACCAAAGTCATAACGTTTGCCCGTATCGAGGTCGTCGATGTAGCTGATGGGACTGATGACGGCAGCTGTTCCGCAGGCTCCAGCCTCCTCAAATGTTTCCAACTCCTCTTCGGGAATGGGACGATGTTCTACCTTCAGTCCCATGTCTTCGGCCAACTGCATGAGGCTCTTATTGGTGATGGAGGGCAGGATGCTGGTCGACTTTGGCGTGATATACGTGTTGTTCTTAATGCCGAAGAAGTTTGCAGCCCCACACTCATCGATGTATTTCTTCTCCTTGGCATCGAGATAAAACTCACTGGCATACCCTTTTTCGTGGGCGATGCTGTGTGCGTAGAGCGATGCGGCATAGTTGCCGCCCACCTTGTACTTGCCCGTTCCCAGAGGAGCCGAGCGGTCGTAGCCGCGCATGATGACGTATGGGTTGCTGGAAAATCCACCTTTGAAATAAGGTCCCACAGGGGTGACAAAGATGATGAATGCGTATTCGCGCGCCGCACTCACGCCAACCTGCGCCGAAGTGCCGATGAGCAGCGGACGAATATATAGCGTAGCTCCGCTCTCGTAGGGTGGTATGTACGCTTGGTTGAGCCTCACCACCATCTTAACCATCTCTTCAAAACGCTCGGTAGGCAGCTCAGGCATCACGATGCCGCGGCAAGTACTCTGCAAACGAGCCGCATTCTCGTTCATTCTGAACACGCGTATCTTCCCATCCGGACAGCGATAGGCCTTCAAACCCTCGAAAGCCTCTTGTCCATAGTGTAGGCAAGCAGCGGCCATGTGCATATTGAGGTACTCGTCGGAGCAGACTTCAATCTCGCCCCATTGACCGTCACGATAGTAGCAACGCACGTTATAGTCGGTCTTCACATAACCGAAGGACAGGTTAGCCCAATCAATATTTTTCATCATCTTATCTGTTTAAAAGGTTTATAATCACATCATGTGTTTCGCAAAAATAGGCAAAATATCGCGCATGCACAACGATTGTACCCTATTTTTTGCAGTGCTGAACACACTTAATCCTCTTCCAAAATCTTCTTAATGTCAGCATCTACCTTTGTCAGGCGCGCCTTACAAAGTTTGATGAGCTTTTGTGCGTTCTTCAGTTCGGTGGTCAATTCGTCGATATCGAGTTCCTCATTTTCCATCCGCTGCACAATGTTTTCCAGCTGCCGAACAGCTTCTTCATAGTTTATTTCTTTGGTCATATTATTTGATGATTGATTTGAATGTTCCATTCTCCACGCGCGTTTCTATCTCGTCGCCCGTCTTCAACTCACCGGCATGGCGCACCGCGCGTCCTTGGTGCAGCGTGATGCTGTAGCCACGACTTAGCAGCAGTTGGGGATCCAGCGACTTGCATCGCTGTTGAAGCATGTCCAAGCGATGCCCTTCCGTCACGATTTTTCGCTCGGCCATCGGTTTCAAGCTATTTGAAAGTACCAGGACGTGATGCTGGGCATCAGAGATTTTGCGGGAAGCCCTGGCGGTGAGCTGCAAAAAATATTGTTGCAAACGCTCTTCCTGCCGCACTCTGACATGCGAGAAAAGTACTGGTATTTTGCTCGATACGCGCACGAATCGATTCTTCTGCTGTTCCATGCAGTGCCGCACGATTTGCACCATCTCACTTTGCGCATCGTTTATCCGAGCCAAGGTATCAGCCAGGTTATCAATGAGATATGCCGCCGCTGCCGTAGGGGTTTTGACTCGACGGAACGACACCATGTCCAACACGCTCTCATCGCGCTCATGCCCTATTCCAGTGATGATGGGCAAGGGAAAATTGGCTACGTTCTCTGCCAGCGAAAGGGTATCAAAACCACTCAAATCGCTTGTCGCACCGCCGCCACGGATGATGACCACCACGTCAAAGTCATCGACTTGCGCATTGATGTGGTTCAAGGCTTCGATGACGCTGGATTCCACTCGTTCGCCTTGCATAACTGCAGGAAAGAGCTGAACCTCAAAGTTGAACCCCTGCTCGCAATCTTTTAACTGACGTAAAAAGTCGCCATAGCCGGCCGCCTGCTCACTGGAAATGACGGCAACGCGGCGCGCAAACATGGATAGGTGTAAGTCTTTTTGTAAATCAAAGACGCCCTCTGCCTTTAATTGGGCAATGATTTCTTGTCTTTTCCTTGCCATGTCACCCATCGTGTACACGGGGTCTATGTCGGTAACAATCCAAGAAAAGCCGTAAGCCTCGTGAAAATTGGCGTACACCTTCAGCAACACTTTCATGCCAGCGCGCAGCACTTGTCCAGTTGTGCGTTCAAAGTAAGGGCGCATCAGCATCCACTTGTTCTTCCAACATTTGGCCGATGCCTTGGCCACGGGCGTGTTGGTTCGCTCATCTTTCTGCACCAACTCCATGTAACAGTGCCCCCTTACCTCGCGCACCTCAGACAATTCGGCCTCCACCCAATATTCATCGGGCATGGTGGTTTGGAGGGTTTCGCGCACCAGTTCGTTGAGTTCATACAAGGTTAGTGCTTGCTTCATGTGAAAATATTTTTTACCTTTTCGATACAAAAATACAATTTTATTTTGAAAGGCGATGCATGGTAATAAAAATGCACTGGCGGATAGTTTCGAAAGTTACATTTCTTAAATGACCTTACTGCTGGAGATACAGGAGAAACTAACCAACAATGATTTAGAGAAAAATCATCATATTTAGGTATTGCCTTAACAATTAGGAGCTGTTATCTTTGCAAAGTCAAAAATACATGCATAAGCATGCCATTGAAGGGATAATGAAATAACTAATTTATATATCATCTTTGAAAATGAAAAATTTAAGAAAAAAACTTTTAGCATTAACATTTATATTGACAATAGTTGGTAGCATGCAAGCCAAAAATGCGTTAATTGTAATAGCGCATGGTTCACCTATGCCCAGTTGGCGCAAACCGGTCTTAGACTTAGAACCAATCGTACGGCAAAAATTAGCAACTCATCCCGTAAAAGGCATCGACTATATGCGTGTGGCACTCATGGAATATACAGAACCTTCGATAGCCAATGTAGTAAAGGATTGTTTGAAACAAGGAGCCGATACCATCTTTGCGTTACCTTTGTTCATAGCCCCATCAAGTCACACGGAAGAAGATTTACCCAATATTCTTGGCATGAAGTATAATAGATATGTACGCGAAGAGTTAGCAGAGGAAAATACCGAGATGGTTCAGACCAATGTTCCTATTGTCATGGGACCAACATTCTATTATAGCTACGTGTTAGAAAAGTCGATGTTACAACAAATAAAAGCGATGTCGAAAGATGAGGCAAACGAAGCCGTAGTATTTCTTGCACATGGCGACCCAGAACGTATTGGATTTTGGAACATGATGTTAGAACATGTACAAAAATACATCAAAGACAACAGCAAGATAACTTATACTGATGCACGACAGATAGAGATGGGACATGACTTCGCAAATGAACTACTACCTATATTAAAACGTGCCGCACAACACAAAAAGCGAATATTGGTACAGGGTATTTATCTTACTTCAGACGTAAAACGTATGGCAGATAGGCACAACATGCAGGAAAAACAAGCGGAGCTAACCAAAGATGGTGTAGAAATAGTTTACAGCAATGAGGGAATTTTGCCTGCATCATCTGATTTAATTGCCAATTGGGTAATAGAAGAAACGACACAATGGTTGAAGAGCAAGAAATAGCTCTTCAATCTTATTCGTTAGTAAAATAGTGCATACATGTTACGTATTAAGCCAAAACACACAGCCCAAACAACCAAAATCGTACAGATGACTTTGCTGCTATTTGGGAACACATCATGCAAGAAAAGTATTTTTGTCTTGCTCTGTATGATAGGGGGCATTCTCAATACTCATGCTCAAACAAGTAAGGTTTTTGGTTATGTTACTGACACAAATAACGAGCCTCTAATAGGCGTGTCGGTGAAAGTGGATGGCACTAATACGATGACTGTTACAAATAACGAAGGACGATTTTTATTAAGTATTCCACGACAAAACTCATTTACTGTAACATTCTCATATGTGGGATATGCCACAAAAAAGGTGAAATGTAAAGATAACACACCATGCCTAAACGTGAAGTTGTCAGAAGATGTAAATCAAATAAATGAAGTTGTAATACGTGCAAAAAGCAATATCAACGCGATTGACTTGCGAGCTAAATCGGGTGCAGTGGTTAATGTAGACATGAGAGCACTTAAAGATAAGCCAATGATTGACATGGGATTGGCTCTGCAAGGAATGGTACCTGGTTTAATGGTTTCTAATACGGGGGAATTGGGTAAAGCCCCTGAAATACGCATTCGTGGAAACTCTTCGTTTAGAAAGGGGAATATGACCAATGAACCATTGTATGTTTTAGATGGGAAAATAATAGCTGCCGAAACCTTTTATAACCTTCCCCCACAAGATATTGCAAGTATTAAGGTGTTAAAGAACGCATCAGCATGTGCCTTATACGGTGTTAAAGCGGCAAATGGGGTTTTGGAAATAACGTCACAACGTGGATATTGCGGTAAACTTACTATTTCCTACAGCAACAATATCGGAATTACGGGGCGCGGAAAACGAGGAGTTCGGCTAATGAATTCCAGTGAAAAATTGGAATTTGAACGACTTTTACAAAATCCTGCCACACCAGGCTATCGGTTTAGTGCCGACTATTACAACAAGTATGAGGCAGATAATCCTGATAAGGCTCAACTTATCAAAGAAGGAGAAGTATATCTCAATGAATTACGGAAAATTGACACAGACTGGTTTAACGAACTGATACATAATAATATCTACCAACGCCACAGCTTCAGCTTGAAAGGCGGGAACAATTCAACGACATATTATGTTTCTGCGAACTATGCCAATCAAGGTGGAAGAATGAAAGGAAACGACAAACAACGTTATAGTGTACGTCTTAGCTTAGACCAACGTTTAGGAAAGATTGGTTATATGATGTTGGGAGTCAATGGTGGATATGCAAAAACGAATACGCCAACTGGCACAACATTTGACCCAACTTCATTGGTGTATAACCTTAATCCTTACGAAACAACTTCATCACAACTTTATTCATATCCAGGACAAAGGTTCAATGACTTACTTTACCAATTCCAACAAGACCATACAGATAAAGACGTGGGGTTTTCCGCCAACCTCACTCTTACACCCTTTGCAGGACTAACATTGGCCTATATTGCAGGTGCTGACTTGAGCTTTGGCAACAATCATCGATTTACTCCTGCTACCTCTTACAGTGAACAGCATCAAGGTATCCCTCTCCTAAGGCGCGGGATATACAGCAAATCTCAAAATGCGACAACAAACATATCGAGCAACTTTAGAGCAACATATAATCAAGTAATCAATGACATACACGACCTTACTCTTGGTGCGAATATAGATTATTACTTTTACGACAATGAGGGAGTAGGCATCACGGGATATGGTGTGGGTAATATAGACTCACCTTCTGCCATAAACCATTCGCTGCAAGGGCTTAGGCAACCTGAGATACGAAACCCACATGACAGGAATGCACAATTGGGTATAGGTGTGGTAGGTGGCTATTCCCTTAAAAACATCTACGACTTTTACGCTACCTACAAAGCGGATGCGTCATCCGTTCTTCCTAAAGAAAAGCGTTGGAACTCTGCTTGGGCAACAGGAATAGGGTGGACGCCAACCAACTATTCATTTTTGAAGGGCAATAAGATAATATCTGCACTGAACCTAAAAGCATCGTATGGCGTAACAGCTAATCTTAATGGCGTTTCGGTATCACAAACGATTGGCACATTCTCATTTTCCAATAAAGGCTATGATGAGGTAAGGCCATTGGAACTACTTATGCTTTATAATAAAGATTTGAAAGCAGAGCAAAACAAATCAATGGACGCTGGTCTAACCCTTGAACTATTTCACCGCATTACATTTGATGCGAATTGGTATAATCGCATTACAGAAGAAGCCCTGTTGGATGTACCTATTGCAACAAGCACAGGATTCCAATTGATGAAACGCAACGTTGGAATATTACAAAACAACGGTATAGAGTTAGGCTTTAACGTTAGGATTATTGATAATTATGACAGCAGGTTAAATTTGCGTGCCAACTTTTGCTATAATCGCAACAAAGTTATTGATCTATATGACGGCAATCGATTATATACGAACGAAGATGATATACTGCCAACTTACGAGGTAGGTAAATCATACGATATGCTGTATGGGCTTCATTCATTAGGCATCAATCCTCTTACTGGTTATCCAGTATTCAAGACTCCTGACGGCAAGGAAAAACAAGCAAGCGAATTTCTTACGAAGTCTGATTTCCAATCCTTAGGTCATCTCACGCCACCATACAACGGAGGATTGAATGTTGATTTTCAATACAAAGAATTTGAAATGAATGTTGGCTTTTACTACACGCTTTCGGGTATTCGTCAATTTGATTACAAGTACGTACGTAATAAAGACAATGCAAACAAGAATGCTATTGCTGGACTTACTGAACACATGTGGTTTACGCAAGGAGATGAACACAAAATTTATCCAACACCCTATTACGCAAACAGTGTGGCTGAAGAAAACATGGCTTTGTATGCAACCTCTCGCACAGTTGGTTCAAGCAACATGTTAAAATTATCCATGGTGTCATTGAGATACCGCATTGCAGGAAAATGGTTAGAAAAGCATTTACCTTTTTTACAATTCGCCTCAGTGGGATTTCAAGGTTCAAATCTCTATACATGGACATCCTTTAAGGAGTCGGATCCGGAAAGCGGAAAACTTTCTGGAACACTTCAACCTGTGTTCACATTTAATATGAACCTAACATTTTGAAATTATGTTTAAGATAACACGCAAAAATATATTATTGTTTCATTATATCATTTCTGCGATGATATTTACATCGTGTTCGCTCAACATTCCGCCAATGGATATGTTTTCAGACCCCGATGCGATTACCAATGTTCAAAATGCACGTTCACTCTTAACTTCAGCATATAGGGCATACCCTCATTACGAATTGGAGTTTTCAATCTTAGGCAATGATTTTTGCCCTACGTCACACTCTCACAGCAATGTAGAATTAACAAACCTATATGCGTGGCGTCCTAAAGAAATCACACAACTTTCCACGAATCTTTGGCTTGGATATTATAACGTCATTGCTATCTGTGATGCTTTAGATGAACGACTGCCACAAGTGCAGATAGAAAAAGAAGATGACAAGCAGGAAATTATTAATATTTCCTCGGAAAGCAAACTACTAAAAGCTTGGTGCTATTTGCAATTACTCAAGATATATGCCCCAGCTTACGACAGAAACCCAGACGACATGGGAATCATACTAAAGTCGACACTCGGAATAGAAAACAAACAGCGTAGTTCTATCAAAGAATGTACGAGTTATATCGAGGATTTATTACTACAAACAGCACAACATCCCTTTAACAACAAAAATCAGATGTGGATGTCGAACGATGCAGCCCATTACTTATTAGCCGATCTCTACCTTTATATGGGACAATGGGATAAAGTTCTCGAGTATGCTGTCCCACAGCTTTCGACAATGCCAAAGGCAGGGTCGGACTCCTACGAAAAAGAATACCATTCTTTATGGACTGACAAGAACTCAGCAGAACGTATTTTTGCTTTTTATATGGATAGTCCTGTTTTCACTAATTTGGAATACGATAGAAACAAAGGAGATTTATTTGCCATCAACCCAAACTTTGCAATTGACAAATCAGACAAACGTTATGACATGGCGATTATACCCAAAAAGATGTACAACAAACAGGTCATGCTCTTGGGTAAATATAACAAGTTACAAAAAGAAAACATGGTCGTCTCCTACCTTAACAAAATGCGGCGGGCAGGTCTTATCTTCATGGTGGCTGAAGCTTATGCACAAATAGGAAATAATCACAAGGCTATTGCAACGATAAACAGTTATCGAAAATTAACTGGAAAGAACATGCTCACAGAAAATTTGAATGGCAAAGATTTAGTCGATTCTATCCTTCACGACAAATACGAAGAGTTTGCTGGAGAAGGCACTAATTACTTTGACTTAAAACGTACACATAACATACCGCTTGTTCGCTTAACTCTATGGGGCGAGGGACATTCCGCTTATATATCTGAAGACGACTATCGGTGGACTTTCCCTATACCAAAAGCAGAATACCGCTTTAATCTTGCTGAAATCAACCAAAACAAAGGCTGGTATTATACAAATGACAAATGAAAAGTAGGTGATATCGTCTAACATGACATCACACTAAAAGACATCACACGGAGCTGGCAAATATCTCATAAAAATAACTCAATTTTTTATAACAATTACACAATGAAAACCATTAAGTTTACATTAGCAGCCCTTTTGGCACTTTTTCTTATTCCCTCTTGTACAGAGGATAAGGATGAGCAAATGACAAATCATCTAAATCTTGAACTGCAAGGAGTTCATGAAATTGCAGAAGATGATAATACGACTATCGCGATTAAGGCAAGTCTGTCCTTTACACCAGAGGAAGACATTACTGCCAATTTGATGGTCACAGGAAACGACGACAAGATAGTAGAACTTTCTACGCAAGATCTTGTTTTCAAGAAAGGTGAAAAGGTTCAAACCTTTACTATCAAGTCCAACAACAAACATTTAGTTAAAGGAGTTCGTTCTATTACCATCAATGTGGGTCACATAAACAATGATAACGTAAAATTATTAAAGCCTGTGACTATTAATGTTCGACAAGATAGTGATATTCCAGTTTTAACAGAAGCACAACAATCATTAATCAAGGGTTATAAAGAAAAGTTTGGAGTTGACCTCACAAGCATCCTTGGTAAAATAAAGGTAAAAGCAACTGTTAGTTATAATGCCAGTGACAAAGAACAATACTTTGGAGGTAAAGAGAAAGAAACATTCAACGGTTACACCATTATTACACTCAGCGAAAAAGCCACTGCCGACAAACCCGTTCTAAAGATGATATCCAATGCAATGGGACTTAACGACTTTTTCTACATGGTACTTAAAAAGAAGACAGTTGAGGATACAGATTTTTTCCAACAACAACCTAATGGTTTGGCTGTTGTGAAAGCAGTAAAGTTTGATCCTAAGGAAGACACATTCACCACAGCTCTTGACAATATTGAACTCAATATTAAAGATGGAAAAATCAATTTCTTAGGAACGGGAAAGGATGTATATGGAGACGAAATAACTGTGGTGCCTTTTTCATACAAGTTCTCTGCATGGGACCGTTTGCAGAACATTGTAAAGCAAGGAAATGTCTCCGTTACCATCAAATTGCCTTATGAAGACCATGAGCAAACGATATTGATCAATCAAGATGTAATTGATGCAGGTGGAAGTATTTCCCCAAATAGATGGCTCGGATATAGCACCATAGACAAGGATTCATATAAGAACGATCCGTCTGACTACATCAAGCCTACCTCTGTCCTTGACTTCAAGGGAGGGAAGATGTCTTTTACATTCCCATGGGACTTTGATGAGGCGAATGGCTACACACAAATAAATGTAGAATATACCTTTTGATATTGGTTAAAGAACAGAATCATCTCCTCTTCTATTAAGAAGCGGTGACAAGTATAAACAATAAAAATTTCACAATATCATACCCTAAAGGTATATGCACATAAAACTAACAACTTGTAGAATAAGCTTATTATCACTTCTACTTGTTATTTCTATTTCTATAGCAAGGGCGGGGGACACAACGTTCCCTCCCCTTTCCCCCAATGCTGTTGAGGGGAAACTCACCAATGGCTTACGTTACATCCTTGTACCTACTACAAACCAATCGCATAAAATAGAAATGCGGATGATTATGCGAATAGGTTCGTTGGTTGAAGATGAAGAACAAAGAGGATGCGCACACTTCTTGGAACATTTAGCGTTTGAGGGAACTAAACATTTTCCCAATCGCACTATGATACAGGCTTTCGAGGCGCAAGGAATGAAATATGGGCGAGATATTAATGCGTTTACAGGATTCGACCGTACCATTTATTCCTTATCTCTACCGATCACCAGCGCCCAACAACGTTCTGAAATACTGCAATTAGCACTTCATTCGACAAGCGATTGGCTTGGTGCTATTGAAATATCAACATCTCATGTTGAAAATGAGAAAGGCACCATTATAGAAGAACTTCGCAGTTATACCCTGCCTGATGATTTTTATACGCTAAAAATAGGAACAGGAAGATATTCTAAGCGTATGCCTTTGGGTTCAGAACAAGAAATTAAAGCTGTAACGCCTAAAGCATTACTACAATATTACAACAAATGGTACAAGCCTCATAATGCAACTATTATTATTGTTGGAGATGTAGACGTTAAGGAGGCTAAACATTTGATATCAACAACATTGGGACATCTTCCAAAAACAAACAAGCAAACTACACCTCCCTCTTATCCTTTAACTTACAGCAAAGGCACCAACTATATGGTGTTAACCGATAGTTTACAAACCACTCAAAAAATTGATTGGATAATTCCACATGTCATGCCTTTTACCACCAATCTGCACAACATGCTTGAACGTAAACGTATGGAAATTGTGTGTTCTTTACTCAACAACAGATTAAAGGAAAGCGGAACAAGGTGCGAAGTCTATGACTCGTGGTATTTAGCAAATAAAAATCATTTTACATTCTCATTTTCATCAACGCATAACAGCACATTGCTACAATCCATAAGAGCTGCCTCAGCAGAATGTAGACGTATTGTCAAGCAAGGTATCTGCTCCATAGAACTTCAACATCTCATCAAAAAGCAACAAGAAAAAATGATTGTTGAAAAAGAAGACAAAACTGCTACTGAGATTTGCGATGATCTAATTGATTATGTTATTTTTGGGGAAAGACGAATTTACTCTAATCAAGAAGCCAATCAGCTGAAAGTGCTATTAAGTAAAACTACGAGCAAAGATATTGTAAAGCGTTTAAGCTTCCTGTTGAAACAAATGCGAAAATCAAGCCTAATAGCTTACAATAGTCATAGTGACAATTCATTGTCCAAGCAAGCAATCATACAAGCATGGCAACAAGGACAGCGGCAAAACATGGAAAGATACACATTCCATCTACCTCATCCAAGTTCTCCAAGTGCTGCCATACAACGCCCTGAATGGGATCTGAAAAAGTACGAGATTGCAAAAGGAGCTATAACAAAGCAAAACTATCATGAAAAGTTGGGCGTAACCGATATAAAACTTTCCAATGGAATACGCTTATTGCTCAAACCTACCAATACCGCCGACTCTACCATTTACATCGCATGGATAGGACGTGGCGGAATGGCAGACCTTACAACTCTACAACAAAAACGCTACTACGATGCTATTGCTTATGTGGATCTGGGTGGTATACAAGGATTGCCAAACGATACGCTGTCTGACATCATGATGCAAAAATCACTCTCAATGGCTTTGGGAGTAGACCAATATTGGCATCAATTATTAGCTTCTGGACCAGTCTGCTATAGCTCTTCTTTATTTCGTTTGATTAGAGAAAAAATAATGCATCCAGATTTAGATTATCCACTATTCGAAAATCTGAAACAATCAGAAATAACGAATAATGGAAAAGAGACCTTGTTACAGCGCATGATGAAACGTGATACCAACCGACTCATAGATATTTGCATTGATTCATTGGTTGGAAACGGAAGAGATAAAACTTTTTTAATGAATAAAGCAGATTGGCAACAGCTTAATTTAGATACGTTGGCAACCTACTATAAGCGTACATTTGGTGATTTGCGCAATACTACAATCATCCTCGCAGGGGGATTTGATTTGACAAAAATTATACCGCAAGCTGTCGCTATCTTTTCTGAAATGCCTCAACAAGATGCCATGCCTTTGGACAATCGATCTATAAGCTTACCGCACAATGAGGTACGAAAAGTATTCATAGACAATGATAGTCATCAAAAGGGAACACTCTATATGGTACTTCCCTTCAACTATCATCCTGGGTTGAGAACGTCTCTCTGCATGAAACTAATGCGTGACTTGTTGCAAGAGCGTGTTATCGATATCCTGCGAGAAAAGCTTCACATCGTATATTCACCTTACGTCGACCTATTTTACGATGGATACCCTCAACAACGAGCATATTTACAACTTACCATTGATGCAGATAAGAACAATCTGGAAAAGGTTGAACAAACTCTCTGCAACATCGTCACACAATTTCAAGACACTGCAGTAAGCACAGCTAATCTTGAAAAAATGAAGCGATCGTTTTTGGTAGCTAAACAGCAAGCTCTATCCAGCGACACACCCATAGAGTGGAAAAATGCACTCACATTATTGATTAAGAATGATGAGAGCATTGCTGACTTCAATCATTACGAATCTATCTTACAACAAATCACAGCACAGGAAATACAACAAATGTTTAAGCAATATATCAAATTAAACAAACGAATAATACTAATAAAAACAGATGAAACAAACAAATAAATTTCTATCCCTTCTACTTGTTATAGTAGCAGCAGGCTCCATGTTCGCAAATGCGCAACAGAAAACCTATGATGCGTATCGATTATACGACAAAAGTGGCAAAGCTATCGATTATCAACAAATGGTGCGACAACTATCAAAGGCAGACGTCGTATTTTTAGGCGAGATACATAATTGTGCCATTACTCACTGGTTAGAGTTACGCATTCTGCAATCACTCTATTTGGTACATGGAAAAAATTTGGCATTAGGTATGGAGATGCTCGAAGCCGACAACCAACTCATCGTGGATGAGCACCTCAAGGGACTGGTCTCCTCTGACAGATTTGAAGAAGAGGCGCGCCTTTGGCCTAACTATTCCACCGACTACGCACCGCTGGTGTACTTTGCCCGCGAGCACCATTTACCCGTGATAGCCACTGAAGTGCCGCGGAGATACGCCGCAATGGTGAAGGACAGGGGCCTTAAATGCTTAGACTCGCTGTCGGCAGAGGCCAAGACATTCCTTCCACCTCTTCCCATCCGCTATGTCGTGAACGAGCATACGGAGCAAGGATTCGCCCTGATGCGGATGATGGGACAGCACAAGACAGACTCCGGCAACAGCCATCTGTCTGAGGCGCAGGCTCT
Organism: uncultured Prevotella sp.; assembly: GCA_963511375.1. Taxonomy (GTDB): domain Bacteria; phylum Bacteroidota; class Bacteroidia; order Bacteroidales; family Bacteroidaceae; genus Prevotella. The sequence continues at coordinate 243,550 of CAUPIT010000001.1, forward strand.
GAAAGACGCCACCATGGCGTGGCACATCGCCCAGCACGCGCGGAAAAAAGTGCTGCACGTCAACGGTAACATCCACTCTGACGGTCAGGCTGGCATCGTGACGTATCTGCGACAATATGCTCCCGGCAAGAAGATCATTACCGTAAGGGCCGTGCGGCAAGAAGACATCACGCGGTTGGACGAGACGTATCTGGGCTTGGCTGACTATTATTTGTGCATCCCCGAAGACATGTCCATGTCGTATTAGCAAGTCAAGGAAGGCACAAACACCTGCCCAACAGTCTTTCAACAGGCAAGAGTCCCCGATTTTCAGATGTTGCGTTTTAGGGCAGTATGGCGAGCCATGCTGCCGTGCGAACAGGCAAATCAAGTCTGGGAAAGACCGCAAGACGACAGAACGTGAACCAGCCAACAGGAAGAAACAACTTTGCGGCGGCAATTCATAAAACCGCCCTCTATTTAATTTTTATACAATTATGAAGAAAAACAACAAATTGCGGCTCGCTTCCGCATGCCTTCTCGTCATGTCACTCGCGCCTAAGCTGCACGCACAAGAGCAGCTGGTGCTTGAGATGAAAGATCACAGCAAGGCCACATTCGTCTTGGCCGACAAGCCAAAGCTGTCAATCAGTGAGGCGACACTGGTGGCCAAAGACAGTAAAAACAACACCAAGGAGATAGCGTTGTCAGACTTGGCGCGTTATTATTTTTCGACGAAGCAGCCCCCTACGGGCATTCACCCCGCCACCACGGGGAAGGTAAGGCCATCGCTGGCCAACGGGCATGTTTACTATGAGGGATTGCAAGAGGCAACCCTGGTGCGCGTCATCGCACTTGGCGGACAAGAGATAGCCCGCTACAAAGTGTTGGGAGACGGACGCGCTGACATCGACCTAACGAGACTCGCCAAGGGTGTCTACCTCATTCAGGCAGGAAAAAACACCATTAAAATAAGTAATCAATAACTATCATTCACAACGAAAAAATGAAAAAGAGAATTTTACTATTTATCAGTATCATCGCGAGTGCCCTCACCGCACAAGCTCAAAATTACCAAATGAAAGTGGTTAAGAACGACGGAAAGGTAGAAACGTTCGCAACCAAGGACGTGAAAGAGGTGCTTTTTGAATGTGTGGAGGATGAAGAACACAAACAGAAAGAACCGGAGTACATCGAAATCGCCGGAGCCAAATGGGCAAAAGGCAACTTGATGTACGACAATGGCACATGGAAGATAGCCGACAACCAGTGGGAATATTTTAACAAGGTGTATGGCAGACAACGCGAATCGAACAAGAAATGTGCGAAAAGCGACACGCAGATAGACCACTTCAACTTCGGCGTGTGCGGAACTAACGCGCTGACCGAGGCGGAAATCGCCGTGAAGTGTGGCGACAAGTACGGCCCCACGAGCATTTCAGGAAAGATGTTCAAGGATGCCGAATGCAAACAACCTACGGACAACTATGAGGATGCTGCGTATGGCGACCTCGCCTTCTGGGCTACAAAGGGTATGTGGAAATTGCCGAGTAAAACGAATTGGGCCCGCCTGAAAGATGAGGCCGACTGGCAATTGGGCTATATCACGTTAGACGATGGAAAACAAATATACGGCTGTCTCTTCACACCTGCGAAAAGTGATTTTGGAGTAGGCATAACATTGCCGCGTGAGATTACCAAAGAGGAGGTAGAAAAATATCTGTTCCTGCCAATGGCTGGCTACCGCAACGGTAAGGCTATTGAGAACGCAGGCTTCGGTGGCTACTACTGGGCAGACAGAAGTTTCAGCAAAGACTACAACTCTTACCTGGAGGTGTCGTTCGACTTTGACGGAATTTATTATTATAACAATGGCACAACCGTGCTTGACAATGGCAACTGCATCCGGCCGGTGCTGGCCAAATAATAACGGTTCAGCCGATTAGCTTTGTCGGATGGCGGAGCTGTTCCTAATGGTCCATTCGGCTGCGCGTGAAGGAGCATGGCAATCCATGCGGCTGAGCGAGCAGGCAAATTGAGCCGAGAAGAGACCACAAGACGACAGAACGTAAACCTATCCACATAAGGGCGGATCTATAAATTAGCTTTGACAGATTGTGAGACTATTTTTGAGGTCTATTTGTTTGTGAGTGAAGGAGTATAGCGAGCTATACGACTGAACGAACAAGCAAATTGAACCAAAAACGGAGCAAGCCGAATACAATCAAACTTGTTTGAATTGTTGAGGCGCAGCCTGTTTTATATAAAAAGAGCACACGAGATGACAAAACGTAAAAAGACTGCCCCCCCCAAAAACTTGACGGTGGTAATTTATTGAACCGCACATAAAAAAGACCTTACGGCGGCAACTTACAGAACCGCCAAAAAATGACTTCTTCCTTGGAAGAACATTACCATTCACGAGAGAGCGAGGAGACGGCGGAAGGCTCCTTGCTCTTCTTGTTTTGCTCCAACATGCTGAATGACGCATCCACCCGAAACCGCTCTGCGGAAAAGCTGGAAACAGAAGTCAACTCAATAAGACACAGCATGTTACGAAAACATGCAGCCATCATGTTCCAACAGCGTTGAGTTTGACGTCCAAAAGCATTGGGTTTGAAGCGAAAAAGCATGGGGTTTGACATCCAATGGCATTGAGGCTGCGACTCATCCCGCACGCGATCATTTCTCCAGCCATCACATGGAGTGCGGAAGAAGAACGGTTGCCAAAACGAAAAAGTGAGCGCAAGTATATACAAACCTGCGCTCACCTCATCTTCTTTACAATTAACCCAAATCGGTCATTAGGATTTCTCTGTGTCGTACGGCAAAGAGAAATCCTTTAATTTTTTCCATATGGACAAGAATGATTGTCGTGTTTTTAGTGATCTGGCCAAATATAGGATATGCTTGTCTTTTGTTCTCCCCAAGTAGGCTGGCGTTGATAGCAATTCGTACCGAATTGTCTTCAGAAATTTCTTCTTGTTGGAATTAATCAGCGCATGTCTAAACAACGACATAAAGTTATATGCCATTACAATGAAACTCCCGCATGCCTCTGTTGCCCAGAAGTTATGTGTGACAAAATCATCAATGGAGAAATCATTCTTCAGTTCCTTTATTCTGTTCTCAGAATCCGCCCTTCCGCGATATGAGTCATATACGATCTTGGCTGGCAGGTCAAGGTCTGTTACGAAGCAGCTGTATCGGTATTTCCCGAAATCTTCCTCATCCTCGAAAAGATCCAGCTGCTTGATTTGCTTTCCCGCAGCTTTTGGGCGCTTCTCAATTTCTTGCCTGACCATCACAATGCGTCTGGGTTTCTCCCAACTGTTTGCTTGATAGATGGTTTCGGATATTTCCAATCCGTCTATCTGCTCTATCCATTTGCGTTCATGGGTAAGACTGTACTTTATACGGTTATTGAAACGGCAGGCTATGATGTAGTGTAACCCTTTGTTTTCCAGATAGTCAAGTATTTCCTTTGCAAAGAAGCCACTATCCATGCGGATCAGTCCGACACGTTTGCTCTCAAGTATTGAGAGTGTGTCCTCAAGAAATGACAGATAGTTGGTACTTGCAGATGTGTTGCCAGGACGTAACCAGTAATTTGCTATCATCCTCACATCGGAAACGAATGCAAGAAGAGGATGGTGCGACAGTCGTCCAGGACGTTTGGGGTTGTACCCTTTGGCTGCTCCCTCCTGGTTGCCCTCACGGACCATCACAGTCGAATCGAAGTCCAAGGTGTAATTGTCGAACTTCAACTCTGAGAAAAACCAACGGAACAAATTTCCGAAAACACGCTGGTTGACAGCTTGGGAGAATTTGTTGAGATAGCGCTGGTATGCACGATGGTCTGCTCCACGTTTCCACCCAAGTAGATCACATAGTGCAGTGTCATAACGTACCACGTCAAGATGGCCAAAGCAGCTTGCGCCACACCATACACCTGCAAACAATCCCAATATTAACTGGATCGGGTTGTAGCCACGATTGGATCCTTGAAGCGGAACACCACTTTGCATAACATGCTCTTCAAAATGGCATTTCTCAAGCATTTTGAAGAACAGGGAAAGGCCACCAAAAGGTGTTATTTCCTTATTTACGAACTTTATGTCACAGTCGCGCATAGGAGTTTATACTTTTTTTCGTGGTAAAGTTAGTAAATATTTATGGATCAAGTATATACAATGCTGTTTTTCTAATGGCGGTCATTAGAAAATGACAAGAAGCTTTTTCTAATGACCGATTTTGTTTAATAAAGTTTTACCGGACAGCAATATTAAAGTATAGAATATTTTCGTACTTTTGCAAAGATAATAAGGAGATGGTCATGGATAATAAAGCAGCGACATTAGAATTAGGTACTAAACCTGTAGGGGCACTACTGATGCAATACGCCATGCCAGCCGTGATTGCCATGACGGCATCCTCATTGTACAACATGGTTGACCGTATCTTTATTGGACAGGTAGTAGGTCCCATGGCTATTTCAGGATTAGCTATTACCTTTCCGTTTATGAACTTATCTGCCGCCTTTGGTGCTGCTATTGGTGTGGGATCGTCTACTGCTATTTCTGTGAAGTTGGGACAGAAGGACTACGATATTGCTGAGAATGTATTGGGCAACTCTGTTACATTAAATATTATTATCGGACTTGCCTTCGGAATTATCTGCTTAATCTTTTTAGATCCCATCATTTTATTTTTCGGAGCCAGTGAAAACACCTTGCCTTATGCACGAGACTATATGCAAGTTATCTTAATTGGTAACATCATATCGCACATGTATTTTGGCATGAACAACGTGCTGCGGGCGGCCAGCAAGCCCAAGCACGCCATGTACGCCACCATGTTTACCGTGGTTATGAATATTATCCTCGATGCCATCTTTATCCTTTGGTGGGGCTGGGGTATTCGAGGAGCCGCTTTCGCAACGATTATTTCACAAGCCATGGCATTGGTTTGGCAGCTCAAGTTGTTTAGCACCCCCAATGAGTTGTTGCATCTTAAAAGAGGTATCTATCGCCTTAAAACAGATTTGGTGAAAAATATTATCGGCATTGGCATCTCTCCTTTCTTGATGAACGCTTGCGCTTGTATCATTGTTATCTTCATGAACAATCAGTTTGTGCGCTATGGAGGTGACATGGCAGTAGGAGCTTATGGCATCGCCAATAGTATAGCCGTGGTTTTCATCATGTTCGTCATGGGCATCAATCAAGGAATGCAGCCTATTGCTGGCTACAATTACGGTGCGATGCAGCTGGATCGGGTGATGAGGGTTTTAGAGTTATCCATTATAGCTGCCACGGTTATCATGACAGTTGGTTGGGCTATCGCCATGTTCATACCGTACTATTGTGTGCGTCTCTTTACAAACGACCCGACACTCATTGAGATGTCTATCAAAGGTGTGCGCATTGACCTGCTGATGTTCCCTGTTGTTGGAGCGCAGATGGTTATTACCAACTTTTTTCAGTGTATCGGAAAAGTTAAAATCAGCATTTTCCTGTCATTATCCCGGCAGCTACTTTTCTTATTACCTCTGTTGGCTATCTTACCTCCCATCTTCGGAATAGACGGCGTATGGGCCTCACTACCTGCCTCAGACATTGTTGCTGTCATCGTGGCTGTGACGATGATGACGATTTATATGAAGAAATTCAAAATACAACATAAAGAATCTACCAATGGAACACAAAAAGAAGATAATCATTAACATTGGCCGACAAGTGGGCAGCGGTGGACGCATTATCGCCAAACTGCTTGCCGATGAGTTTGGATGTCAGTTTTATGACAAAGAAATACTCAATTTAGCTGCTAAGGAAAGTGGGTTCAGCGAGAAGTTTTTTGAGCAGAATGATGAGCACAAAGGGTTTTTCCAAACCCTCTTTCACACGCATGCACCCTTATTAAGTGATAATAACTTCTACGACAATAAGTTCTCACAAGAGAGTCTTTTTCAGTTCCAAAGCGAAGCCATCATGAAGGCTGCCGATGAAGGTAGTTGTGTTTTTGTGGGACGAGCCGCCGACTATGTGCTGCGAACTTATCCAAACGTGGTAAATATCTTCATCACTGCTGACATGAAAGACCGCATCCGACTGGTTTGTGAACGGCAGAAATGTGACGAAGAGGCTGCCAGAAAACTGATTATCAACAAGGAGAGCGACAGATCTTCGTACTACAATTATTACACAGGAAAGAAGTGGGGACATAGCAGTAGCTACGACCTTTGTGTGAATTCGAGCATCATGGGACTGGAGAAAACAGCAGATATCATAGGCTGTTTCATTCGTCGACGCTTTGAACTCGATAACACAGAAAAAGGAAGGAAGCCATGAAACGAATTGGTATCATCAGCGACACACACGCCTATTGGGACGACAAGTACGAGAAGTACTTTGCCGAATGTGATGAGATATGGCACGCTGGCGACATTGGATCATTGGAAGTGGCACAAAAATTGGCTGCCATCAAGCCGTTAAGGGCTGTTTGTGGCAACTGTGACGGTGGTGACTTGCGACGAATGTACCGTGACAAACTGCGTTTTAAGTGCGAAGATGTGGATGTATTGCTGACCCACATCGGTGGCTATCCCGGTAATTACGCCCCACAAATACGCAGCTTGCTTTTTGCTTCGCCACCTCAATTGTTCGTTTGTGGACACTCGCATATCCTGAAAGTGCAATACGATAAAACACTCAACTTGTTGCACATCAATCCCGGTGCGGCAGGCTTACAAGGCTGGCACCGTGAAAGAACGCTGATAAGATTAACCATAGAAGGCAATAAATTCACCGATTGTGAAGTTATTACATTAAGTGATAAAAACAATATTCCATAGCACACAGATGAAAAAAGCACATACTTATTTATTCCAATTTATTGTACTGACAGGCGTGTATTATGGTTTACAACTCCTGTTCGATTGGGGTAGTGAATATCATTGGCCAAAATTTATGATTGAGAGTGCCTTATTCGGAATGACCATGACGTTGCTCAACATCTATTCTGACTACAAAGAACAGAAAAAGCGAAAGGAAAAGAATCAGGAATATTTGGAAACTTACGATAAAGTGGTTAAAGACAAAGATCATAAAAAACAACAAGAAATATGAAAACATACTTAGTTACAGGAGCCGCAGGCTTCATCGGAGCCAACTTCATCAAGTATTTGCTTGACAAAAAGTACAAGAACGAAGACATCAAGGTGATTATACTGGATGCGCTGACCTACGCAGGCAATCTGGGTACTATCAAGAATGATATTGACAACAAACGTTGTTTCTTCGTGAAAGGCGACATCAGAGACAAGGATTTGGCAGACAAGTTGTTTGCTGAACACGATATAGACTTTGTCGTAAACTTTGCGGCAGAGAGTCATGTGGACCGCAGTATCGAGGACCCACAATTGTTTCTTTCGGTGAATATACTTGGCACTCAAAACCTCATGGACGCTGCCCGAAGGGCTTGGGTCACGGGCAAAGATGCACAAGGTTATCCCACTTGGAAAGCTGGCAAGCGCTATCATCAGGTGTCTACGGATGAGGTTTACGGGTCATTGGGCGCAGAAGGATACTTTACAGAACAAACTCCGCTGTGTCCGCACAGTCCTTATAGCGCGTCAAAGACCAGTGCCGACATGATTGTTATGGCTTATCGCGACACCTATCGCATGCCCGTGAGCATTACACGATGCTCTAACAACTACGGTCCTTATCACTTTCCAGAGAAGTTGATACCGCTCATTATCAAGAATATCCTTGAGGGTAAACAACTTCCTGTATATGGAAAAGGCGACAATGTGCGCGACTGGCTCTATGTAGAAGACCACTGTAAAGCCATTGACATGGTGGTGCGAGAGGGTAAAGAAGGCGAAGTGTACAATGTAGGTGGACATAACGAGATGAAGAATATCGACATTGTGAAGCTCACTATTAAGACCATTCACGACATGATGCAGCAGGATAAAGACCTGAGAAAGGTGCTGAAGAAGCAAGAAGTGGATGAACAAGGCAACATTAAGATTGATTGGATCAACGACAACTTGATTACCTTTGTCGCAGATAGATTGGGACACGACCAGCGTTACGCTATTGATCCTACAAAGATAAAGAACGATTTGGGGTGGTATCCTGAAACTATGTTTGCCGATGGAATCGTGAAAACCATCAAATGGAACCTACAACATCAGGATTGGATCAACGAGGTAACCTCTGGAGACTATCAAAAATACTACGAACAAATGTACGGTAACCGCTAAGAAACACGAGCAGTTGGAAGCGAAAATCATTGACTTAGTCAAGATAATAGACCCCAGAGGAAACCTAACCGTTGCCGAAGGTTGCAAAGATGTGCCCTTTGATGTAAAGCGGGTGTACTGGGTGTACGATGTTCCGGCAGGCGAAAACAGGGGCGGACACGCCCACAAACAATGCCAAGAGTTCATCATCGCTCTCAGTGGTAGCTTCCATGTAACGCTCGACAACGGCAAAGAAAAGACTTCTATACTGCTGAACCACCCTTATCAAGGCTTGTTTGTCGATACTAATACATGGCGGACGTTAGATGATTTCTCATCGGGTGCCGTGTGCCTGGTATTGGCTTCTGAGACCTATGACGAAGCTGATTATATAAGAGAATATGATGCTTTCTTGGAATACATCAAGCAAAGGTAAGCATGTTTGACATTCGCAGATACACCAAAGCCGATGAAGAACAATGGAACGGCTATGCGGAAAAGGCAAAAAATGCCACGTTCTTGTTCGACAGAAGCTACATGAACTACCACGAAGACAGGTTCAATGACTATTCGTTGATGTTCTACAAAGACGAAAAGTTGTATGCCATGCTGCCCGCCCATCGTGTTGACGACACCCTGTATTCGCATTTTGGACTGACATACGGTGGTCTCATCATGGATCAACAAGTGAGAACCGCCGACATCCTCGTGTTGTTTGAAGAGCTCAACCAACACCTTCGCAATCATGGATTCAAGCGAGTGGTGTACCGTCTCACACCTTCTATCTATCACCTAATACCTGCCGAAGAGGATTTATATGCACTCTTCAAAGTCTGCAACGCCCAATTAGTGGGACGAAGCATTTCTTCTGTCATTAATTTGACACATCCCCTGAAATGGAGTGAGAACCGTAGACGCGGTGTTAAACAATGCTTGAAAAATGACATCGAAATCAAACTTAGCAATGATTTTGCTGCTTTTTGGCAAGTATTGGATGACAATTTAATGAACAAATACGGTGCGAAACCCGTTCATAGCTTGCAGGAAATAGAACTGTTGCACCAGCGTTTCCCCCATTACATCAAGTTGTATGTGGCATGCAAAGATAACATGGTGTTAGGAGGAACCGTTCTTTATCTCACTCCCAACGTGGTGCATACGCAATACATCTCGGCATCGCCCGAAGGAAAGCAACTGCGTGTCATCGATGGTTTGTTCCATTTCTTACTTCATCAATCGTGGGACGAACAAGAATATTTTGATTTTGGCACGTCTACTCTGCAAGATGGGCACCTGCTGAACGCCTCACTCATTCATCAAAAAGAGGGATTTGGCGGTCGTGCTATATGTTATGACACTTATCAATGGGATATATGATACCCTATTTATCTTTACAACGAGTAACCAATGAACATCTGACAGAGATACAACAGGCTGTCAATAAAGTAATTGAGAGTGGTCGCTATCTGCAAGGACAGGCGGTACAAACGTTTGAAAAACAATATGCCGAATACATTGGCACCCGGCATTGCGTGAGTTGTGCCAACGGACTGGATGCACTCACACTCATACTCAGAGCTTACATGGAGCTGGGCGAGATGCATGAAGGCGATGAAATCATCGTTCCATCCAACACCTACATTGCCACCATCCTATCGATTACGGCCAACCGCCTGGTTCCTGTACTGGTGGAACCGCGCATAGACACCCTTGAAATTGACGACAACTTGATAGAGCAGGCCATCACCGAACACACCAAAGGCATCATGCTGGTACACCTCTATGGACGTTGTGCATACACAGAAAAGATAGGTCAGCTCTGTCAAAAACATCGCCTGAAACTGCTGGAAGACAACGCACAGGCACACGGATGCCTGTACCGTGAGGGGCATCGCACAGGGTCGTTAGGTGATGCGGCGGCTCATAGCTTTTATCCCAGTAAGAACTTGGGCGCGCTAGGCGATGCAGGAGCCGTGACAACCTCTGATGCCAAACTGGCAAACGTCATCAGAGCGTTGGGCAATTACGGCTCATCACGAAAATATGTCTTTGACTATAAAGGAAGAAACAGCAGGATGGACGAGTTGCAGGCTGCCGTATTGAGCGTAAAACTCAAGTATCTGGATGAGGAAAACGCAAGAAGACAGGAGATAGCCCACTACTATCTCACGCACATTCGCAACGAAGAAATCACGCTTCCCCCACACGATTCAACCGGAAACGTGTGGCATGTATTCCCCGTGCTGACGCAACATCCAGACGAACTGCAAAGACACTTAAACAGCATGAGCATCCAAACCAATATCCACTACCCCATACCTCCACACAAACAGCAGGCATACAAAGAGTGGAACGACCGCTCTTACCCCATTGCCGAAAAGATTCATCACCATGAAGTGAGCATTCCGTTGAACCAAACGCTCACGAATGATGAGGTAAAAGCCATTGTCGGCGCACTGAACACATATCATCTGAGGAAATAATGATTAGGCCCAAGGCCGCCAATTAACACGGGTTAGAACCAACCATCTAATCAATCATACCTCAAAACTTGACCACCCTCTATAAACAAAGAACATGCCTTCCCGCTAATTTTTATGCTAAAATAACAAAACACTTTGTCATATCATAAAATAATTGTATTTTTACAGCACAATTGTAAAACGATATGAAAAAAGGTTTTTTGGCACTTTTTCTTGTAGCCTTTGCTGCTGTCACCTGCTGGGGACAACGCACTTTCAAGCCCAAATTCGAACGCCAACCATGGGATACCTACGTGGGAGTGAAAGGTGGCGCCATCTATTCTAATCTGACAGCTTTGCGTGGTGAAGCCAAAATCACTGGTATGGGAGGAATATATACCGAAGCCTTCCTTACCAAATCGTTTGCCATCCAAACCGAGTTGACCTTTTCTCATCATGGCAGCCACAATGCCATCTCCTTAGCTTCACCAGAGGCAGGGGCCACATTCGACTATCGGTTGAACTATATCAATACCGACTTTTTATTCAAGCAATACATTGCAGACAGACTGGGACTATACACCGGTATTCATACAGCATACGCCATCACGATGGAGTGCAACGGAAAAAGCATTAAAAAAGAATTATACAAGGGTGACTTTACCATTCCCGTGGGTGCCTGCTTCGTATGGCACAACGTATGTTTGGATGCCCGTTACCAATATCCTTTCAGAAAACTTGCCAAGACAGACAAAGCAAAGGCCATCATGGGAAACAGCAGAAACTCCTCCATCATCCTCACGCTTGGCTACAGGTTCAGGATTTTCTAACGACAATTGCCACCCGGTCCCTGCTTGCCTGCACGCACACACCTATTCTTCTAAACGCAAACGAGGCAAGGAAAGATGATACCTTACAGCCAAAAATCGGATGACACACACCACCAAGAAGGAAGAAACCACCGTGATGCTCACATCCACATCTAAACTGATGAGTACCCAATAGAGAATGCCGCCAATGATACTGGCCATGGCATAAATTTCTTTTTGGAAGATGATGGGTACGTTATTGAGCAACACATCACGTATCACGCCTCCAGCCGAACCCGTCATGCACCCCATGATGATGGCTACCCAAAAGGGGAAATCATAGGCCAAAGACTTCTGGATGCCGGCAATAGTAAACAGGGCCAAGCCCAATGTGTCGAATACAAACCAGGTGTTGTCCAACCGCTTCAAAAACTTTGAAAAAACGATGACGAACAGTTGAGCCAATACTGTACAAATAATGTAAATGCTTGACGTCATCCAAAATGGCGTTACCCCAATCATGACATCACGAATGGTTCCGCCACCGATGGCAACGGCGATACCACATACAAAACCACCGAACCAATCAAAATTCTTGGCTGCTGCGTGTCGAATGCCAGATATCGCAAAAGCAAACGTCCCAACAAACTCTATACCTTGCTGTATAGAGTGGACTATTTCCGGATTTTGATAGAACATATTCTTTTAAAACGCACTTAGAAGCGATTTTTATTATACTCATCAAAAAGGATTGCAGCAATCTCTTGCGCACCCATCAACAGTTCACTACGTTTTGTGCAGCTCCTTCCAGGAAGCACCTCACGTTGTTCAAAGCAATGTTCATCAGTCTGCTGCGCGCTTCAACGGTAGCCCATGCAATATGAGGAGTGATGAAGGCATTGGGTTGTTTCAGCAATGGATTGTCGGCAGCGGGTGGTTCCGAGCACATCACATCAGCTCCGTAGGCAGCCAACTGACCGCTTTCCAAGGCTGCGGCAACATCAGCTTCGTTAACCAAGGGGCCTCTTCCGGTATTGATCAAGATGGCACCCTGCTTCATTTTGCGTAAGTTATCAGCCTTAATGAGTTCACGCGTGCGCTCTGACAAAGGGCAATGTAAAGACAGGATGTCACTCACCGAGAACAAGCCGTCAAGGGTTGTCTTTTGGATGCCCGATGGAAGATCCACCGAATTTTTACTGGTATAGGCATATACCTCCATGCCAAACTCACGAGCGATGCGTGCGACCTTCATCCCGATGTTACCCAATCCGACAATTCCCATCGTCTTTCCGGCCAATTCAAGCAAAGGCGTGTCCCAGTAACAGAAATCACTGCGCTTTGACCACTGCCCCTCGCGTGTTTGCTGGGCATAGTGTTCAACCCGGTTCGTGATGGTAAAAATGCTGGCAAACACCATCTGAGCCACACTATATGTACTGTACGATGGAATGTTGCACACCGTCACACCATGCTCTTGAGCAGCCTTCACATCGATGTGATTGAAGCCTGTCGCCAACACACCGATATATTTCAGCTGTGGCAATTGTGCGATGATGTCAGCCTTCATGGACACTTTGTTCACCAAAACAATCTGCGCATCCTTCGCACGTTCTACAACTTCTTCGGCTTTCGTACGTTCGTAAACGGTGAGACTTCCCAGCTCTTTGAATCCATCCCACGACAAATCACCGGGATTGGCACAATGACCGTCCAGAACAACAATGTTGACAGTTTGTTTCTTCCCATTTGTTTCCATAAACATTCTCCTTTCTATGATTCTTTTTGCGACGTGGAAGTCTCGTCATAACGCGATCCCCAGCACTGACGCATCCATTGATATAATTTTTCTTCAGCCGCGTTATGCTGCGCATGCCACATACGCTTGTCCTTCACGGCATCAGGCAGATATTGTTGTTCGACAAAGTGTCCGGGATAATCATGACTGTACAGATAGCCGTCATGATAGCCCAATTGCTTCATCAACTGTGTGGGCGCATTGCGCAAGTGCAGGGGAACCGGTAAATTACCCGTTTCCTTGACCAACGCCAGTGCGGCATCGATTCCCAAATAACTGGAATTGCTTTTCGGACTGGCAGCTAGATACACAGCCGCTTCGGCCAGCGGTATTCGGCCTTCGGGCCATCCCAACTTCATGACAGCGTCAAAAGCTGCATTGGCCAGCAATAGGGCATTGGGATTGGCCAGCCCCACATCTTCGGCCGCACTGATAACCAGTCGGCGGGCAATAAATTGTGGATCCTCGCCACCTTCTATCATCCTCGCCATCCAATAGAGCGCCGCATCAGGGTCGCTGCCGCGGATGCTCTTGATGAAGGCCGAAATGATATCATAATGCATCTCGCCGCCTTTGTCGTATGCCAATGGGTTTTGTTGCAGCTGAGTCTCAACCAGTTCGTCGGTGATGACCACCTCGTCGGTGGCAGAAGCACCAATGACTAAATCCAAGATATTAAGTAATTTACGGGCATCGCCCCCACTATATCGCAAAATGGCACCCGTTTCTTGCAACGTGATGTGACGCTGTTTGAGTTCTATGTCCTCATGGATGGCGCGATGAAGCAGTTCCAACAGGTCTTCTTTTTCCAAAGACTTGAGCACATACAGCTGACATCGTGACAATAAGGGGCGGATGACCTCGAATGAGGGGTTCTCCGTGGTAGCACCGATGAGCGTGACAACACCTTTTTCGACCGCTCCCAGCAGCGAGTCTTGCTGAGACTTGCTGAACCGGTGAATCTCATCGATGAACAAAATAGGTGATGCTGAATTGAAAAAACTGCTGTTTTTGGCCCGTTCAATCACCTCGCGCACATCTTTCACTCCGCTGGTGACGGCACTTAACGTATAGAACGGCGTTTGCAACATGTTGGCAATGATGTGAGCCAAGGTGGTTTTTCCCACGCCCGGTGGCCCCCACAGGATGAACGAAGAAATCCTGCCAGCCTCAATCATCTTGCGCAACACAGCACCCTCTCCTACCAAGTGTTGCTGGCCCACATATTCGTCGAGCGTACGAGGACGCATTCTTTCTGCTAAAGGTTCACTCATAATCCATTGTCAACAAACACACATGCTCGAAAATCGTCCTTATGCTGCGAATTCAAAGTGCTCTGTGTACATGCAAAGATAATAAAAGTTTCTTGAATCACTGGTGTGCATGGTATTTTTTTACATCTATTCCATCCGCCCTAAGCGCGTTTCTTTGTGGGAGGAACGAATGGCTGCTTGCATTGGCAAGTCATCGCACTATCAACCTGTCACGCTTCGGCTTTATGTCCGAATAAATGACAAAAAAAAGCTACTTGTAAATTTGTAAAATAGAAAAAAATAATAGGTAAATAAGGAGCATCACACCCTCATTAGAGAACGGAAATGGCAATGTCTGGACAAACACTATGAGTTAAGCTGTCAAAAAGCATGCTTTTGCAACATAATAAGCATGTAATTGGACACGAAGAGCATAGCAATAACAGCGTAAAAAGAATACTTTTTCCAGAAAAAGTTAAGGGAAACGGGCGTCATGAACTTGCATGAAACGCAGAACAACTTACACAGCAACAAGATACGAACTTCGGTAATGCTTGCGAAATTTGAAAAAAATTGGAAGGTTGGTGGAGAATATGCGAAGGATAAAGAGTGGTTTGTCAAGAAAAATGTCACATTATTATTGGATGTTGCCATGCCGAAACGTTGTTCACAAGTGAGGTTGCTGTGATAGACAAGCTTGGTTTCTATCGCCCCCACACGCATGTTCTTGCTGACTGAAAAAGGACATCAGCATTCTGTCTTTGTATCTTCTTTATAACCCGCAAAGTTAGCTATATCATTGCGATATAGAGACGTTTTTTAGTTTACCTCAAATATTTGCAAAAAAGTTTGTCAATTAAGAATTAAGTATTTATTTTTGCAGCCAAACAAACAGGATAAGTCAACACGGTTCTTTGACAGGCAAAAGCAGCCAACTCGTGGATGTACAGCATCGCATAGAAATAGCCACTGGAATCCAATCCGCTGACGCTACCTGTGAAATAGCATTGCAATTCAATCAAAGATAAATGACCACTAAAAAAGATATGAAACAAAAAAACGCTTTATCCCTCAAGACATTGACCAAGAGTAGTGTTTGGGAATTACAGGAAAATGATGTTTTCAGGCTATGGGAAGCGGCACAGAAAGATGCTGACCTCAAGGATAACATGCGTCATTATCTTGACATTATTAAAAGTGCTTTCGAGATTGAGGAAATCAAAGTTGACAAACCTGAAGTCATTAAGAAATACGAAGAACGAGGCTTTAAGGTGGGTAAACTGCGTACTGACGAAGCATCAAAGCAGAAATGGGCTGTTAAGAAGAAGCCCATCGCACGCGTAACCGACCTTACATACGAGAACATCCGCCACATATCGGCAGCAAAACTCATTGAAGTGCTTGACAGGAACTTTGGTGGTGGCTGGGACTCGCTGTCGCAGAGCATTAAAGACATCATTGAAAGTGGCTTTGACATCAGTACGACAACGCTTCCGCAAAACAGACTTCACAACCCCAGCGGCATGTATGAAAAGAAGGTCAACGATGGATTTGAAGTTCTTGAAATTCCAAAAGGATCATGGGTTGAGGCCATTTTTGCAAAGGAAAAACCAAAGACGGAACTCAGCAAAAACAAGCTTTCCAGAGGAAAAGCTGCACTGGATGAAGACTTTGACGAGGAGGATGACGATTTGCCAACACTACAAAATGCTGATGATGACAAAGACGATGACGACTCTTACGATGACGACAAACTGACGGAAGAAAGCTATCGCACCACTTTCGAGACAAATCCGGAAGATTTAGACTTGGAAGCGGCAGACGTTTCGGATGAAGACGAATACTAATGCGAAAAAAATTCACATAGACAACAATGATAGAAAAGTGGGGCTGCTGAACAAAAGCCCCGCTAAACTCCCCTCCAGTTGGTAAAATAATGAATGAGGAAAGCTAAATTGCGCATAACAGGTACTGTCATCATAGCACTGATGTTGTCTTTCTCGACTAACCACATCAATGCACAACCATCATTCGATGAAAGAGAAGGATGCCTCAATGTTGTCAACACAACAGTGACCAAAGGAACAGGCGAGTATGAAGACGATACCTTTAGCATGAACTACCAGCACGAAAGGTTCATCAACGAACAGTGGAGTATCGGGGCTGGCATTGGCTACAATTATCACTACAAATACAGATTGGGAATTCTGCCCGTATTTGCAAGCAGCACATTCTTTTTCACAAATACACGATGGGCACCCTTCGTCAACGTCCGGGTAGGTTCCTTTGGAATCATAAGGAAGGGTAACATAGATACAAACACCAAATATTCTACAACTCTCAAAAACACAGATTTCAATCTGTTAATGTCGCCAAGCATCGGCATGAAACTCCACTTGTCATCTCACATCGGACTCATGACCTCAATCACGAATGAGAATATCCTTCTTAAAGTCTACAATGACAAGCAAAAAGCCTACACCAACAAGACTATCAGTAGCATAGGCATAAACATCGGCGTATTCTTCCAAATCAAGGGTTGGTAATGGCTAACTTCAAAGATGCAGCCAATGAATCAAGTAAATATTGTATGGTATCATTAGGCCAATTAGGCTAATTAACCTAATTAGCCCAATAAGACTTATAGGCCATATTGGCCTAATTAGCCCTATTGGCCCAATTGGCCCAATATCAAAAAAAAAGCCTCCAAGACATTTTAGTCCTGAAGGCTTCTATTTGAAAAAAGGCGGTTACCTACTCTCCCGCATTGCATTGCAGTACCATCGGCGCAAGCAGGCTTAACTTC
>CAUPIT010000002.1:0-253635 GCA_963511375.1 uncultured Prevotella sp.
CTTATTCAGAATTGCAAAACTATATGCCTATCCCCATTGATTTTCTACTGAGCCCTTCAAAAGGCGTTGTCACAATCCGCATCATTCCAAAGACTGACTCTAAAACCAAGCTTCCCTTTGTAAACTGAGTTGATGACTACATACCCCCATATCGTTGTTGATAGTTAGTTTACCAGATGAACCTCTCCTGAAAAAGCGATAGAAAACCCACCCTCCGACAATATTATTGCCGATTGACCAACTTAAATACAAGTTGCAATTTTTGTTGTGTTTATTCAACAATTATCACCCCTAAAACGGCACCTACAAACTTTCAAACTAGAAAAAAACGATAGGCTTGGAGGATGTAAAACAGAGATTTTGGAGCCAGAAAAATCGAATTTTATCACAAAAGTATTGACTTTACGCGCTTATAAGCAACACTTTGGCAACCAATCAACATGCTTTTGAGCAGCAAAAGCATGCATATTGCACCCTAAAAGCATTGCTTTTGGAATAAAAAGACTTATCAAATTGGCACGAAACAGCATCATAAATTTGTAAACACCTGTGTATGAATGATATATAAAAATCGCTCATTTTGGGCGTATTTGTGACAAGATGGATGGTTGTTTGCAAATTCGCCAAGCATGAAGAGGTTGGTTGTCAAGAAAATTCATCTGCACTTTTCTCCGAAATCTTATTCATGACGATACAGTGAGTGATAAAGTAGAGCTTTCAAAATGATGTGACTTCTGTATTGGTTTCGGGGTGGTAGGCACTGACAGTTGCTGCCGGAAAGCTGTATTCATGCTGCCAACGAGCAAGGTATGTGTCATAATTTTAATGATTTATGAGCAAAAAAAAAGAGTACCGCCGTACTCTCAATCTTATTAACCTTAAATCTAATACTATGAAAAACACATTGCAAAGATACAAAATGATATCGTATTTGCAAGATTTGGCCATGAATTTGGACTTTTTATAACTATTTTTAATCGAGCTAAAGGTATTTTTGACAAGAAGACTCAATTTGCCCATAAATTGTTGACGAATGCAAACGACGTACTTTTTACACATCTATCAGCAATCCATCATAAGCCAATTGCATGCCAGGGGGCAGCTGTTTATTCACTTCTTCATGAAAACCCACGTCGTGGTTCATGTGTACAAAATAGGTTCGGTGGGCTCCAATGCGCTTGGCAAACGCCACTGCCTCATCTACCGTCATGTGCGAATGGTGTTGCGGCTGATACCTCAGCGCATTCACAACGAGCGTGTCGATGCCTTCAAGATAGGCATATTCGGCATCATCGATGGTCTTCATGTCCGTTATATAGGCAAGGGTGCCAAACCGATAACCCAAGATAGGCAGCTTGTCATGCATCACCTGGAAAGGCAACACCTCGACATCCCCGACGATTAGGGGTTGATGTGGGACCACAGGGGTTAAGTCGAGCCGTGGCACACCGGGATAAAGTTTCTCCGTAAAACAATAAGGCATGGTCTGATGCAGCTGATCTACCGTTTGTTGGTCAGCAAAAACATGTACGGAACCGAACACGCAGAAGGGTCGCAAATCGTCGATGCCGGCCACATGGTCATAATGAATATGCGTGAGCAACACACCATCTAACGGAGTAAAAGCGAAGGGCATGAGCTGCTGACGGATGTCGGGGCCACAGTCAATGAGAATCCTCGTTGTTTGTGTTTCCAGCAAAGCGGTCGTTCGCAAACGCTTGTCATGTGGGTCAGTGCTCTCACATACCGCACAATGACATCCCAAAGAAGGGACGCCACCCGATGTGCCGGAACCCAAGAATGTTAATCTCATAAGATGTTTACCTCCGGTTTGATGATGATGCCGAAGCGTTGGAAGACATCATGCCGTATGGCCTCACACAATTTTACAATATCGCTTCCGCTGGCTCCACCACGATTCACCAGCACAAGTGCCTGCTTGTCGTGTACGCCGGCGGGCCCCATGGAACGGCCTTTCCACCCACATTGGTCAATCAACCAACCGGCTGGTATCTTCTCATGTTCATCATCTATGGTATAATGGGGCATCTGAGGATATTGCATGGCCAAGCGTTCATACACCTTTCGGTCAACAATGGGGTTCATAAAGAAGCTGCCAGCGTTGCCTTGCACCTGTGGATCGGGCAGTTTGGCCTGCCGAATGCCGATGATGGTTTGGCGCAATTGCTGTGGCGTGGGGTGTTCTATTCCTTGCTGCAGCAATGCTGCTCGAATGTTACCATAATCTAAATGGGGACGGTAGGTGCAGTCGAAAAGGAACTCAACATGGGTGATGACAAACCGATTTTTCCACTCTTCCTTGAATTTACTGTATCGATAGGCGTATTGACAATCAGCGCAAGCGAGCGTTACCTCATGCCCCGTGGCGATTTCTACAGCCGTTACGGAGTGGATGAAGTGATTGACCTCGCTGCCGTAAGCGCCGATGTTCTGCACGGCCGCAGCGCCTACCGTTCCGGGAATCAAAGAGAGATTTTCCAGACCGTAAGCTCCTTGCTCAACACAAGTGGCGACTAAATCGTCCCACACCACGCCACTGCCGCTCTTGATGACAGCCTCATGGTTGTTGATCGCAATGTCTACCGAACGGATGTTCGAACACAAAACGGTGCCATCAAAATCTTTTGTCAACAACAGGTTGCTACCTTTTCCCAATGGCATGATGGGATAATCGGCCTCGGTGAGCCGAGAAAGAGCCTCGAGAAGTTCGGTTTTCGTATCAAACTCGATGAAACGACGGCACGAAACATCGATGCCAAACGTGTTATGATGCAGCAAACTATGGTTGTGTATATCTCTCATCCCTACTCTATCAGCTATTAAATTTCATCAATTTCCATTCAGACTTCTGCCGACGGAACACCATGATATTCTCCAAATCGGTAGCGATGCCACGCACAACAAAGATTTTTTGATTCCCCCGTTTATGCTTCTGACCATAAACTATATTATAGATAGTTCCTTTGGGGATGATGGGTGGCTTGAACGCCGACCACTGTTCGGGAACAATAGAACCCGTGATGGTACCAAAATCGTCATCGGGATCGGGAGCTGTAAACTCAACAGTTTCGTTCATACTACGCACCTGAAAAGCACTGTCGACCGCAAATCGTTGGTAAAACTGCAAAAAAGAGCCGTTGACACTCTCGTGTATTGGCTGGTAAACAATTGAGGTTAGCATGAACTCACCATTGATTCGGTTGAAAACATACTGCTTGACAGTTTTGCTTTTGAATAATATCTTTTCAACAGTCACCTGGTTCACCGACGTGTCTTTCATCACTTCCATCTGTTTGAGATTATCAAAAATAAGCGTAAAATAGCCTTGTTTCATGAAAAAGTAGTCCATTTTCCACTGCTCTTTCTTGATTTCATCGGTCTGTTCTCCATGCTTCATCACAGGAAGTGGAAACTTCACACGCTTGAGCTGCAGCTTTCTGTTCGCGGCAAAATTAAAGATAAAGTCGTCAAACAGCTCGTCGGCTGACTTCGACATGGGCGATTCAGCAATCATGTTTGACAGCGTATCCTCGTCAACACTATCCTCTTCAATGGAATCAACCGCCAAGGTATCAACGGCTTGAGGCTTTTTATCAACACATCCCGTTGTGGAAAACAGGACCGATATCAACATCATCAATGCCAAAACGAAGAAAGTAAATTTTCTCATACGAACGCTTTTACTTATAAAATCCTCTCATTTTTTACTAACGTACCCCTTCAAATTCCTATCTATACACGACATTTCTGGAAGAAGGTACTATTTATTTTATGCAAAATTACGACTTAATTTTGATATAAGTCTTCTTTTTAACTTAAAAAATAGTACCTTTGCAGTAGGAAATTATTATAAAGTATGATACTTGATAAAATAGATGAGCTTCTGAAAGAAGTAAGCAATCTTTCAGCAAAAAACGCGGAAGAAGTTGAACGGTTGCGCCTGAAATACCTCAGTAAGAAAGGTGAAATCAATGCTTTGATGGCAGATTTCCGCAATGTGGCCGCTGATGAGAAGAAAACAGTAGGCATGAAAATCAATGAATTGAAGCAGATGGCGTTGGACAAAATCAATGCCTTGAAAGAGGAAGTTCAGACTTCCGCCGATGCTTCTGATGACATTGACTTGACTCGTACACCCTATCCTATCCGCTTGGGGACACGACATCCACTGACAATCGTGAAGAATCAAATCTGCGATATCTTCCAACGCATGGGCTTTGTGCTGGCTGATGGCCCAGAGATTGATGACGACTTGCACGTTTTTACCAAGCTTAATTTTGCGTCAGATCATCCTGCCCGCGACATGCAAGACACGTTCTTCGTGAGCAAACATCCCAATGATGTGACCAAAAACATATTGCTACGTTCCCATACATCAGGTGACCAGTCGCACTATATGGAGACCCATCAACCTCCTATCCGTATCATCTGCCCAGGAAGAGTTTACCGCAACGAGGCCATCTCGGCCCGCGCGCACTGCTTCTTCCATCAAGTAGAGGGTCTATATATTGACAAGAACGTGTCGTTTACCGACCTCAAGCAGGTCTTGTTGACCTTTGCACGTGAGATGTTCGGGCCGGATACCGACATCAGACTGCGCCCCAGCTACTTCCCTTTCACCGAGCCAAGTGCCGAAATGGATATCTCTTGTTTCATTTGTGGTGGTGATGGTTGTGCCTTCTGCAAGCACACAGGTTGGGTAGAGATACTTGGTTGCGGCATGGTTGACCCCAACGTGCTGGAAGCTTGTGGCATTGATAGTAAGGTATATAGTGGCTATGCCTTCGGGATGGGCGTGGAACGCATCACCAATCTGAAGTATCGTGTAAGCGACTTGCGCATGTTCTCAGAGAATGACCTGCGCTTCTTGAAGGAGTTCGAAGCCGCCTATTAATGACAAAAGACACAGACAGTAAGCTGATATCACCTGCCTGTGCCATCAAATAACTACAAAAAGACAGTCCATGCGGATTGTCTTTTTTGTGTTTGTGCACGATACTTTACTGTCGAAAGCGTGATGCCGAATCGTCCATATCACACCTATTGTTCTATTTTCTCATAGTATCTCAATGCGCCTAAGGCCGTTGCTTCGGGATGTAACATGATGATAAGATCCCTTAATAATAGGTCGGGACGGAAAGGAGTCTCCTCAAAATAAGGTTTTACACTGCCATTACACTGATAAATCTGGCCTGTCTTGAACGCTTTCAAGCCATCATATCCATGGTATTCGGCCAACAAATCCTTTTTCGTTAGTAGCCTTTCGCCGTTGAATTTGAATACCCAGACGTCACTATCTCCAGCCTTTTCCAGCACTTCCTCAAACGATAAAGGCAGGCTACCGCTATGCTTGTCGTCCGAAAAGGCATAAGTACCGTTGGCATCGGCTATCATTTGCCCCATCGTACTCATCCCTCCGGGGCAGTACCACACGCTACCGGTCTTGCGTTCCGTTAAGATTGAACGCCCAGTGTGCCACGTTTGCGCCGTCGCCTTCAACCCTTGATAAAGACTGTCCACAACATTGAACAGCGAATCGGCACGCTTTTCCTGACCGAACAACATGCCATAAAATTTCATCCACTCGGCTCTACCCAACGGAGAAGTTTCCATATAATCGGCCATCTCAATGATGGGCGTACCCAATTGCGCCAATTTTCCATAACCACCACTGTTCTCAAAAGGTGACAAGAACAGCGCCTGGGGCTTCAATTCGATGATTTTTTCTAACTGAGGTGCCGTGCCTTCACCACAATCCACAATCTTTCCCAATCGTACCCGCTCATGAATGGAAGGTATTAGGATATATTTCAAGTCGGCAACGCCAATAATTTGATCCAAACAACCTAAATATTCCAGCAGTTTGCAGTGAGCTGTTGTGAAGACAACGCTGCGCATTAAAGGCGTATAAACCAACGTTCCTTCGGGCAAATGATCCACTCGAGCCGAATCTTTCCTATCCACCAGCACGTATGTATGCAGCGTCTTGCCCTCCTGCCACGGGTCAACCAATGTGACAACCGTAAACTGTTGGTGCTTCACCACCTTAATATGTTGGGCATACTTGAATGCCAATGGCTCCCCATCGCTCGAACTTTTCGACCCACTGCTATGTCGGCAACCCGCCAAGAAGATGACCGTTAAGAGGACAAAAGCTCCAAACCAACGCAAAATAAATTTATTCTTCATGCTTTTTTGTTCTATACATGATGCAACATGCCATACCAAAACACGATACAAAAATACAAAATTATCGAACAAAAGCTACAATGAAGTGCCACGATTTTTCATCTTTCTACCATTATGTTCGCATGAAATATGAGAAGGAAAAAGAATGTTTTCCTACTATTTTATGTCATAATTTTTGTTTATTCCAAAAAAATCATATCTTTGCCCAATATAACTATAACTAAACACTCAATTAACCATGGAAGAAGAAAAAGAAAACGTCATGAGCGGTCAGCTGGACTTCAAGAAGCTGTTTACCTTCTTAGGAATCATAGCCGTGACCGCTATCGTGTGGAACCTACCCATTGACACCTTTGGCATCGATGGATTAACCGTCATTCAACAGCGAATCATCGCCATTTTTGTATTCGCCACCTTGTCGTGGATCACCGAAGCCGTGCCTTCGTGGGCCACCTCATTAGCCATCATCACCGTGATGTGCTTAACTGTTTCCAACAACAGTCTCTCAATTTTCAAGGGCGAAGAGAATGAAGTATTCGGCACCTTGCTCAAATCAAAGGAGATTATGGCCACCTTTGCCAACCCAGTCATCATCCTGTTCTTGGGCGGATTCATCCTCGCCATCGCAGCGACAAAATCGGGATTGGATGTCCTTTTGGCTCGTAACCTTATCAAACCATTCGGACGCAAGAGTGAGAATGTACTTTTAGGATTCCTCCTCATCACCGGTGTTTTCTCCATGTTTGTCAGCAATACTGCCACGGCAGCCATGATGCTCACCTTCCTCACGCCTGTATTTGCAGCCCTTCCAGCCAATGGTAAGGGGCGCATCGCACTGACTATGAGCATCCCTGTAGCTGCCAACCTTGGTGGTATGGCCACACCCATCGGCACACCACCGAACGCAATTGCCCTTCAAGCTCTCAACAACCCTGATGGATTGAACATGGGAATCAGCTTTGGTAGCTGGATGATGCTCATGTTTCCACTGGTCATCGTCCTGATGTTCATTTCATGGCGCATCATCTTGAAGTTCTTCCCCTTTACACAGAAGACCATTGAATTGGAAATCAAAGGACACATACATCGTGGATGGCGCATGTGGGTAGTAAGCGGAACGTTCATCCTCACCATTCTTCTCTGGCTCATTCCGGGCAAGATTACCGGCATGGACTCTAACACTGTGGCCATGATACCTATGGGTATTTTCGCCATTACGGGCGTCATTACAGGTAAAGATTTGCAAGAAATCAACTGGAGTGTCATCTGGATGGTGGCCGGCGGATTCGCCTTAGGCCTCGGCATGAACGGTTCAGGCTTGGCCGACCGTGCCATTGAGAGCATTCCTTTCAAGGAATTCAGCCCGGTAATCATACTGATTTTGTCGGGATTGATTTGTTATTTCTTGTCCAACTTCATCTCCAACACCGCAACAGCTGCCTTGTTGGTCCCTATTTTGAGCGTTGTCTGCGCAGGCATGGGCGACACCCTCAATTCCATTGGCGGCACATCTACGATATTAATCGGTATTGCCATCGCTGCTTCGTCAGCCATGTGCTTGCCTATCTCAACGCCACCAAACGCCATCGCCTATTCAACAGGACTGGTTAAACAGAACGACATGCTCAAGGTGGGCTTGACGATGGGTATCATCAGCATTGTGTTGGGCTACATTCTCCTGTACTTTGTTGGCAAAACTCATTTACTGTAACATAGCGAATTGAACACCACGACCCGCTGTGAGCATCCTACTCCAGCGGAATCATGGGTGTGAATATTCTTGACAAGCAGCCGCTTCATATTTGGCTTATTTACAAACAACAATCATTTCGTTGCAAATAAGCCAAATATGAAGCGGTTTTCAGATGTATCTATGAGCCAACACGTTATGGTTAACAATCACACTCAGGGGGTTGTTTCTCAAGCTTTTCTTCATTAAAAGCATTGCTTTAAGGCTGCAATCTACATGCTTTTGCAGGCCAAGACCATGGTAATTGACCATCAAAGTGATGATTTTAAGCAACTAAAAGATATGTAATGAAGGTGAAATTCGCATTTTCAGCCACGATTATCTCTTATTTGCATCCTGTTTGCCTATTGAATTTTTCTAGATTAAAAGATTTGAAGTACCGTTTTTGGGGTATTATTTGGTAAAAAAAGTCAACGACATGCGCCATCTTCCACCCACTTCTCTCTACTTAAACGAATAACGGCTGCGGATGAAAGTATGTCATCCATCCAGTCCATTTGTCATATATGCAAACATCACCGGTCACAGTTAAGCAATTCAACTGCGGCCGATTTTTTGGACATCCTTATGGATGAAGGGACAAACGTTTACTGTATTTTCTTATAACTGAACACCGCCCACACATCGATGACGATGGCGAACAAAAGCAAGATGAGCAGGTCTTGGGCTATGGAAACCAAGTTGCCCCCTCGAATAAACACCGTTCGCATGCCCTCGATGAAGTAGGTCACGGGGTTAACCAGCGTCAACTTTTGTGCCCAATCGGGCATACTGGATACGGGAGTGAACAGTCCACTGAGCATCATGACAAACATAATGATGAAAAACATCACGAACATGGCTTCCTGCATAGCATCACTATAGTTGGAAATGATGAGTCCGATGCCGCTGAATATCAAGGCCAGGAGCATGGACAACAGGAATATCAACACGATGTTGCCTGCCGGAAAGATGCCATACACGAGCCAAGCCAGGAAGATACACTCTATGATGACGACAGCGGATATGAGCCAATAGGGAATCATCTTGGAGAGAATAAACTGGAGTTTGCTCACAGGCGTCACATTCATCTGCTCAATCGTGCCGGCTTCTTTTTCGCTGACAATGTTCAAGGCCAAGAGAAAACCACACAACATGATGATCACCAACGACATCAGGGCAGGAATCATGAACAGCTTGTAGCTCTTGTGAGGATTGAACAGTACCACGGTAGAGAACGGCGACTCTATCGGTTTGACTTGTCCGTCCTGTAAGTTTTGGTTCACAATCTGGGCCAAATATGCCGATCCCATGCCGCCTTTGGTACCATCCACGGCATTAGCAGAAATGAGAACCTGTGGCTGTTGTCCGTTCACCTGGTCGCGCTCGTAGTAGTGAGGGATGGTGAGTACCACGTCGGCATCATTCCTCTCGATGGCCTGCATAGCCTCCTCATTGGTCTGAGCCATTCCCGAGAACTTGAAATAGGGCGATGATTGGATGCGCTGCACCAAGCGTTGCGACAGCGTACTGTGATCGTTGTCAACCACGGTGATATAGATGTTTTTCACCTCCATACTGGTAATCCACGGAAACACCAGCATGATGGCGATTGGGAAAAACAGTATCAGCTTGGGAATGAATGGATTGTGCCGAATCTGGATGAATTCTTTCTCGATGAGATAGGACAATGTCATGACAGTCTGATTTTAAATTTCTTCAACGCAACGGCTAACAATACAACGGCCATGGCAGTGAGTACAGCCAGCTCTTTGTACACCATCTGCACATCAACGCCCATAATCATCAGTTTCTTCATGGCCGACACATACCATCTGGCTGGAATGATAGCCGAGAGATAACGCAGAATGGCCGGCATGCTCTCGATGGGATAAATCATTCCTGAGAGCATCGTACTCGGCATCATGAGCAACATGCCCGACATCAACAAGGCCACTACTTGCGTGTTGGCAACCACACTGATGAGCAATCCCAAAGCCAACGACAGCAGGATGTACAGCAACGAAACTCCAAAGATGAGTGCCACGTTGCCCGCAATGGGCACGGCTAGGATAAACTTCGAGATGAGTAGGATGCTGATGAGTATCAAGATGGACAGTACAAAGTAAGGCACAGCCTTGGCTATCA
Organism: uncultured Prevotella sp.; assembly: GCA_963511375.1. Classification (GTDB taxonomy): domain Bacteria; phylum Bacteroidota; class Bacteroidia; order Bacteroidales; family Bacteroidaceae; genus Prevotella. The sequence continues at coordinate 10,088 of CAUPIT010000002.1, forward strand.
TGATATAAAGTGGCTTGACGGGCGATACCAGGAGCACCTCCATCGTACCTCTTTCTTTCTCACGGACAATGCTCACCGAGGTCATCATTGCGCAAATAAGCATCATGAGCATGCCCATGGTGCCAGGAACAAAGTTGTATGCACTCTTCATCTGTGGATTATACAACAGTTGGGTGTTGACGGCAGACCTGCTTTCTCCATGCATTTCTCTCGTTATTTCGTCCATCACGATTTGTTGGGCATACGACACCTGCTGTTCAGCGATGTTCGGATCCGTGTAATCAGCGATGAATTGAACGCCAGCCTGACCGCTGTACCGATTGTTTCCGAAATCGGGAGAGAAGGCAATGGCCATGTTCACCTTGTTGTCTGACAGTAGTTGTTTGGCCTCTTTCGTCGTTCCCACCGTATGAGTGACGATGAAATTGCCTGACGCATCCAGGCTGTGAACCACTTGTTGCGTACGACTATCCATCGAAGAAGTGACAATAGCCACCTTCACATCTTTGATATCGGTGGTGATGGCGAAGCCAAAAATGAGCATCATCACCACCGGCATGCCAAAGAGAATCAGCATGGTGCGCCGATCTCTCATGATGTGTTTTGTCTCTTTGATGACAAATGAGTTAAACTGATTCATTCTTTTTCTCGCTAAACATTATTCTCCACGGGTGGCTTGGCGTGCCAATAGCGTAAACACCTCATCCATGTCGTTGCAACGGTACATGCGTTTCAGCTCGTCGGGTGTACCCATCGCACGAATCTTTCCATCCACCATGATGGAGATGCGGTCACAATATTCGGCCTCATCCATATAGTGTGTGGTGACAAACACGGTGATACCGCGCGCCGAAGCGGCGTAAATAAGTTCCCAAAACTGTCGTCTCGTGGCCGGATCCACACCCCCAGTAGGTTCATCAAGGAACACCACTTCGGGTTCGTGGAAGATACTTACCGAGAAAGCGAGCTTCTGTTTCCACCCCAATGGCAACGACTTGACCAGCGAATCACGATGCTCTTCAAAATGCAACTGCTTGAGCATGCCGTCCATCTTGGTGGCAATGGCTTGCTTACTCATGCCATAAATGCCGCCAAAAAGCTTGATGTTCTGGGCTACGGTCATATCTTCATACAGGGAAAAGCGTTGACTCATGTAGCCAATGTGCTTCTTGATCTGCTCCGAATGCTTGCGTATGTCAAATCCAGCCACCTTCCCTTTGCCGCTTGTGGGCTTGTTCAATCCCGTAAGCATGTGCATGGCAGTGGTTTTTCCAGCACCGTTAGCACCCAGAAAGCCAAAGATTTCACCACGATGAACGCTAAAAGAAATGTCGTCAACGGCATGGAACGTACCGAAAGCCTTGACCAGATGTTCAACCTGTATCACGTCTTCCGCCTTCTCTCGCTGCCCCTCTTCCGTCATTCCTTGCTGCTCTTGACCAGACTTATCCTCATGTTTCAGTCCTTCAGGATTGAAGATATCGGCAAATTGCGCTAAGATTTCATCGGGACCATCGATAGCTCTCACCCGTCCATTGTCCAGAAAAGCCACCCGCTCACAGCAGCGAATCTCGTCCAAATAAGGCGTTGCGGCCACAATGGTGATATTCCTTTCTTTCAGCATTCCAAGCATCTGCCACAATTCTTTGCGCGAAACAGGATCAACACCCGTGGTGGGTTCATCCAAAAACAGCACGCTTGGTTGATGGACAAGCGCACAAGAAAGAGCCAATTTCTGTTTCATACCACCCGACAACGCACCCGCCTTACGGTTTTTGAAAGGCTCTATCTGCGAGTAAATGGCTTTGATTCCATCGTATCCGGCAGCGATGGTGGTGCCAAAAAGATCGGCAAAAAACTGGAGATTCTCCTCTACTGTCAAATCTTGGTATAACGAAAACTTGCCCGGCATGTAGCCCACACGCTGGCGAATTTCTTTATATTGGCTCACCACGTCATAGCCTTCGACACTTACGGTGCCTGCATCTGCCAGCAAAAGTGATGCCATAATGCGAAACAGAGATGTCTTGCCGGCATCATCGGGGCCTATAAGTCCGAACACTTCTCCTTGCTTCACGCTGAAAGAAACATCATCCAGCGCCTGTACATTATCGTAATGTTTGGTGATATGACTTACTTCTATCGCGTTCATTCCTATCTTACAACTTCATCCCACCATACATACCTATCTTGATATGACCGTCATTTTGCACGGCAACCTTCACGGCATACACCTGATCGGCACGTTCGTCATCGGTCAAGATGGTCTTGGGGGTGAACTCTGAGCGTGGTGATATCCAAACCACCTTTCCCTTGTACTCCTTACTAATGTCATCTCCGTAATCGCTAAAGACGGTCACTTGCTGCCCAATCTTCACCTTTTCCAACTGCTGACTGGTGAGATAGGCGCGCAAAAAGAGCTTCTTGGTGTCGGCAACCTTGAACAATGGCTTGCCGATGGAAGCGAACTCACCTTCTTCGGCATATTTCTCAAGCACGGTACCCGTAAGCGGTGAGGTGATATGACACTTCTTTAACTGGTCAAGTACCTGATATTTTTGGATGTCGTTCGCACTGATTTGGGAATTCAGCGCACGCGTATTATTGTTCAAAGAAGACTGCTGTGCAGCCAATTGACGTTTCAACACCCGAACGGCCGATGTGGCATCGTCCAGTTGTTTGCGGTTGGCAGCCCCATCATTCACCAGTCCTTCAAATCGTTGACGCTCTTGTTCGGCCTGCTTGAGCTGCTGCCTGAGCACGGCTATCTGCGCGTTTACATCCGGTTTCTGATTGGCAATGGACTTGGAGTTGGCACCAACCTGACGGGCTTTCAAGGTCAATTGAACCGTATCTATCAAGCCTACCTGCTGTCCTTTACTCACTTCAGAACCCTCGGTAACCCCCAGTTGCAACAATTTGCCATTTTGTTCGGCCGACACAACGACCTCCGTCGCTTCAAAAAGACCGGTTGCATCGTATTTATTCTCGTGTGACGAACACGCCGACAAGATGCCAACAAGTCCGACCATCACTATCTTCATCGTTTTCATATCAGTTGTTATTGATGTTTTTGAGTTGATAAATTGCTTGCAAGAGCTGTATTTCATGAATGGTTTTCTGCTGTCGTGCCTCGCTCACCGCATTGACATCGCGTAACATTTCGTTGATGCTCTCAATGCCATTCTGCACCTTTTTCACCGACGTGTCATGGATGCGCTCACGCAATGTGATGATGCGCGTGTCTTGTTCCAGCTTCTTGTGCAGGTCATCCACTACCCCTGCCGACTGCTGGTTTTGCAAACGTGTGTTGAAAAGGAAAGTTTCACGCTCGCTTTCAATCTGCCTTTTCTTGGTTTCCAGATTCCTCAAATCGTTCTTACGCGTATAAAAAGGTGCCACGTTCCATGACAACGTAATGCCACCCGCAATCATACCCGGACGCATGATGTCCATCACTTTGTTATGATACATGCCCATGGCGAAAGCGCTTATCGTGGGATTGAGCTGGCTGTTCAATGCCTTGCGCTGCGTATCAAGCAATTTTGACTGCGCTGAGAAATACGACAATTCGGGACGATGCGACGTGCTGTCCGGCAAAACTTCCGGCATAACAGGCTTCGACAGTTGGGTTTTCTCATCCACCTCCTGTCCGATGAACAGTCCCAACATACGCGCATACGAGCGTCGTGAGGCACGAAGACTGCCCTCTTGCTGCTCGGCACGAACCTGTTCTACAGCCACTGCATCCAAATCAGACTGGTTAGCAACGCCACCTTTCAACATGGCTTCAACGGTATTGCGGCTCAACTGCAAGTCGTTCTGTAAGAGTTTAACCTGTTTGAGCTGTTCATCCAGCATCAGAATGCCGAAATATAGCTGGTCTACTCGCTGGTTGATGTCGTACAAACGCACGTTCAACTGGTTTTCGTCAACCTCGGCTTGCGCCTTTGCCAGCTGCTTACGAGCGGAGATGCCACCTCCATCGTAAATCACCTGGTTAATCTGAACGCTGCTGTTGAGCAGGTAGTTCTTCATATCAGCCTGGCCCGAAGCTTTCATTTGTTCGGTCAAATCGAGCGGATCGGTGAACCCATTGGCTCCCAAACTAACCTTCACTTGTGGCAAATAGGCCTTTGAAGCGTTGGAAACCGTGTAGTTCTTGCTCTGCTTGACCAACTCGTATTGCTTGATGACAGGATACTGTCTGCGAGCCAACTCATGGCAACGCTCCAACGTAAGCTGGGCAAAGCCTTGCACGGCAACGACAGACAACAACAGCATCATGATTCGTTGTTTCATATACTTTGTGTTAGTTCTGTTTGCAAAAATACAATATTTTGCTGTAATTGTGCTTACCCTTTATGCGTTAAATATGTCCTTTTTGTACGATTATATAAGATAAAAAAGATAAAATGAAAATGAATCGTTATCTTGATGTCGCTTTTCACAATGCCATTGAATGTCGAACAACGCGTTGTATGCACAGAACCAGATGAAGCAGGTCAGCCCATTTTTACAGCGCAAAATGTTAAGTTTTTTGTCTAATAAACGCCACTAAAACGGCTCTTCAAATCGTTCAATCTAGAAAAAATCAATAGGCAGGAAGGATGCAAACAAGGAGTAATTTGGATAGAAATATCGAGTTTTTGCGCAAAAACAATGATTTTTCACCACAAAATGCAGCACTTTGGCGGTCTATCCACATGCTTTTGCGCTGCAAAGTCATGTGAATTGGCGGCCAAAAGCAATGCTTTTGGCTAAAAAATGCGTGAAAAGAGATGGGATAAGGGTTAAATATAGACGTAATTCTTTCTATATCAACAATATACAAAAATAGCTCATATTTGGCGTATTTGCGCCCAGTGTCAGCTTTGTTCGCAAATACGTCCAAAATAAGCAGGCTTGTTGTCAAGAAAAATTACATCTATGAACAAGCCTGATTCCCTATCCGACAGCGTGTAAGGGCAATGCCTTATTTCCGTTTTTTATCGATAAAACACAGTGCAGCACCAATGGCTGTGCAGAATTCACTGTACTTAGGGATGATGAAATTCACGCCATACAATTTCTCCATGCCACCGAATATGGACTTACACTGAGGCAGAAGCGTGAGGTTGCCGATGAGAACATAGTCCTTGATGCCCGTGCCCAACGACGCCAGAATGGTGCTGCTTCCGATGGTTTGCAGCACCATGGTGATGATGCCCAGTGCTATGTCTTCGCGCGAGGCGTTGCTCTTGGCGTTGCCAAAGAGTGAGGCGGTGGCTGTTTTGGGCAGGTTGGGCAGCGGATCGGGACTGATGTCGCCGATGCGCACGTCGATATTTGAACCGTCACCTTGCATAGCCAGCATAGAAATCTGCTTGATATCGTCTGTCTTGAGCATGATGCGCGACAGCCCGATGAGCGTTCCGCCTCCCAATCCCATGCCCCCAATGTGGCGAATGTCATCGCCTAAGCATTGGATAAGACTGGTTCCGGTGCCCATACTCACAACGATCATGTCGTCCAACTCGGTCTCAAACTGTGCTCCAAGACCATTGCAGATAAACTCTTCTGCCTTGGCCGTGGGCAATCCATACACGGGGTCGTCAACGTAAGCCGCACCAACACCGGTGAGCATCACCTGCTCTACCTCGCCAAGAGAAATCTTGTTGTCGTGCAAATACTTGCCAAACGCACCATAGAGCGAGGTCACCGGGTCGGTAGCCTTGATGCGAATGGGGGCCACCACGGTGCCATCATCATTAATTCCCACAATCTTTGTCGTACTGATTCCTACGTCAATTCCTATTACAATAGCCATAATTATCGTTTTATTGCTTACAAAATTAGTGCAAACCGAAAACAGAGAAAGTGAACTTTCTATGTTGAGGTGCAGCCTATTTTCTGCAAAAGTACAACATTATCAATAATTATTTGTACATTTGAAGCAAAATAAAAACCAAGAAAAGATGGAAGAAAAGACATATCATGTGGTAGCTGCCATCATCAAAGACGGCGACAAATACTTGTGCATGCAGCGGGGACGCTCGCACTATGCGTACATTTCAGAACACTGGGAGTTTCCTGGTGGGAAGGTTGAAGCGGGAGAATCTGACCACGAAGCACTGGTGAGAGAAATCAAGGAAGAGATGGATTGGGATGTCTTTGTGGGCAAAAAAGTGGGTACAGTGGAATTCCACTATCCCGATTTCAACATGCATCTCACAGCTTATCTTTGCAAAGGCGGCGACGGAGAGTTCAAGATGTTGGAACACTTGGACAACAAATGGCTCACCATCGATAAGTTGCAAGACCTGAAATGGACGGAGGCTGACAGGAAACTGATAGAAATACTCAAGACAAATTCAATCTGATGACAAACGATTTACGGCAAAAGATGCAGCAGTTGGTGGAAGAGCTCAACCATGCATCAGACAATTATTATAGCGGACGCACTGAGTCGATGACCGACTTTGAATGGGATGCCAAGTTCGATGAGCTGAAACGACTGGAACAAGAAAGCGGATTGGTGCTGCCAGACAGTCCCACCACGAATGTTTCTGACGGCACAATCACCGGACAGAAAGAGGCACACGAGTTTCCAATGCTGTCACTGGCGAAGACCAAGAAGCCCGAAGAACTGGTAAAATGGGCTGAAGGACGACCGATATGGCTGTCGTGGAAGCTGGACGGTTTGACCCTCGTGGTGACTTATGACGATGGGAAACTCACCAAAGTGGTAACGCGTGGCAACGGACACATCGGCACCAACATCACCCATCTGGCTCCTGCCATTCAGGGAATTCCTGCTACCATCAAGACCACAGGACATCTTGTGATTCGCGGAGAGGCTGTGATTTCGTATGCAGACTTTGAAGTATTCAACATGGAAGCAGATGAAGCATACGCCAACCCACGCAACCTTGCATCGGGATCGCTCACGCTGAAGGATGTTGAAGAGGTGAAACGGCGCAAGATACAATGGATTCCGTTCACGCTGGTGTACACCGAAGAGGCGATAAACTCTTGGGGAGAACGCTTGGATTGGCTTAGAGAAATGGGCTTAAACGTGGTGAAACACGAACGCATCAGCGACCCTTCCATCCACAACGTGAACCAAGCCATTGAACAATGGACCAACCTGGTGACCCACAACCAATGTCCCTTCCCCGTCGATGGCTTGGTTATCACGTTCGACGACACGGACTTTGCCGCCACAGGCTCTATCACTGGGCATCATGCCACACGCGCTGGACTGGCCTTTAAGTGGGAGGATGAAGCGGCTACGACCGAACTTGAGTACATTGAATGGTCGTGCGCAGCGTCTACCATTTCGCCCGTTGCAGTGTTCAAGCCAGTAGAATTGGAGGGAACAACCGTGAAAAAGGCATCGCTGTGCAACATCAGTGAATGCGAAAGGTTGGGCATCGGCGGACCAGGCAGCGTGCTGTCGGTAATCAAGGCCAACAAGATTATCCCGAAAGTGATTAAGGTTGTGCAAACAGTTGGAGCGTTGGAGATACCACATGAATGCCCCGTGTGCCATCATCAAACACGCATTGACATCAGCAAGGCAAGCGGTACGCGCACGCTGCACTGCACCAACGAGGCCTGTCCGGCCAAACAATTGAAGAAATTCAATCGCTTTGTGTCGAAAAACGGCATGGACATCGATGGCATTTCTGAGCAAACGTTGGCCAAATTCATCAACTTGGGATGGCTCAACACATACGCCGACATCTACCGTTTGCCCAATTATGCCCAACAAATTGCGTCATTGGAAGGATTTGGAAACAAGTCAGCGGGCAACATGATGCGCTCCATTGAGAAGTCAAGGACTGTGGAAGCGCGCAAATTCCTCTATGCCTTGACCATTCCCATGTGTGGTGTTGACGCTTGCAAACGCCTGCTGGACGCTTACTCTTTGCACGAACTCATTAGCAAAGCCATTGAGGCTGACACGCCAGAGGCATTTGCCAACATCCCCGGAATTGGTCCGGAAACATCGGCTTCGGTTGTGAAATGGTTCCAAGTGGAAGCAAACAGAAACGTGGTTGATGACCTGTTGAAGACGTTAAACGTTGAACAGCCGTCCACACAGCCTACAGGTGCGAGGTGCGAAGGCCTCACTTTCGTCATCACAGGCGACGTACATCACTACAAAAACCGCGCTGAGCTCAAGGCTTATATTGAAAATCAAGGCGGACATGTGACAGGAAGCGTGAGTAAATCGACCAACTACCTTATTAATAATAATGTGAACTCTACCTCCGGAAAGAATAAAAAAGCAAAAGAATTGGGGATAGAGATTATATCAGAAGATCAATTCAGGGAACAATTCACCTGAGTTTTTTCTTTTTCATCCCGCAACATCCGTCGCTTTGACTACTGGGTTCATCACGTCAAACACCTTGATGAATCAGCACAAACAGGACGCATGTTGCGGGATAATGGATGTCAATTAGAACGTCCACTTTGCAGCTAAAGTTGGAATGGCGTAAAACTTATTGTTCTTTCCATGGTCATTCCAAACGAAATTATTGCTGAGTTCCACTTCTGAACCGATGCTCAGGTTAACCCCTTCCCAACCCTTGATGGCATTAAGGTTGACCCACAACTGAGGTTCAGACAAAAAGATGAAATTACCGTTTACATTCGAATTGTACCAAAGATCACAAAATCCGCTGAACGACATCAGGTTATTGGCGAAGTTAACACCCCACACTTCCGTGAGTTGCACACTGCTGAAAGCCTTCGCACCCATGTGCCTACTCTTGAAAAACTGCTTATACAACAATTGCACCGAGAAGGTTTTAGAGAAATTGTCGTTGTGCCAATTCCACGCACCACCCAGCAATGCAGCATGTTGAAAGCGGGTTGCGTTCCAAGTTTTCTCATTAGAAGACAGTCCACCGTTATACTCAACGTGTGCGGCCCATTGCTTGTTGGGCGTCAGATTGAACTCACGGGATATCTCCCAATAAGCACCAGCCACGCCATCACGCTGGTAGTCGAGGTCAGTGAACATGTAAGTACTTCCCCACTTGTCTGCTTTGAACATTTCCACGGTTGTTGTTACCGACGGACGCCCACTCAACTCGCTGTAGATGTTGTGGCCTAAATCGTAATGAAACTGTACGTTTTGCGCTACTGCCGACAGGCTTAGACCCGCCAAAAGCATGGTGATGATTTTTGTTTTCATATCGATAAAATCGTGTTTTGTGATATATTGTCGGCCGCAAAGTTACGAAAACCGATGGAGTTTCATGCCCTATTTTTTCACAAATCATAGCATTTGTTTGCAAATACACCTGCAAACGATTACCTCTGTGCACCATTCCATCCCATCAATCAAGGGTTGTTCGCACGCATGGAACACATGAAGAAAAAACATTTTTCACGTCTTTTCAATCTTTCTATCATTCACTTATTTCACATTATTTAAGGAATTAGTGTCATTAACATTAACGCTTTTTTCTTACTTTTGTCACAATATGCGAATAGACATCATTACAGTTTTGCCCGAAATGCTCGAGGGATTCGTCAACGAATCCATTCTATTGCGAGCACAAAAGAAGGGATTTGCCGAGATACACCTACACCATTTGCGCGATTACACCACCGACAAGTGGCGACGCGTGGACGACTATCCGTACGGAGGCTTTGCCGGTATGGTGATGCAGTGCGAGCCTATTGACCGCTGTATCACCGCCTTGAAAGCCGAAAGGGAATACGATGAGGTGATTTTCACGTCGCCCGACGGTGAACAATTCAACCAACAGGTGGCCAACGACCTATCCATGAAGGGCAACATCATCATTCTTTGCGGCCACTACAAAGGCATAGACCAGCGCATTCGCGACCATCTAATCACTCGCGAGATTAGCATTGGCGACTACGTCTTAACGGGTGGCGAGCTGGCTGCGGCTGTGATGGCCGATGCCATCATACGCCTTGTCCCAGGAGTAATCAGCGATGAGCAGAGCGCACTGAGCGACTCGTTCCAAGACAACATGCTCTCCGCCCCCATCTACACACGCCCGGCCGACTACAAAGGATGGAAGGTTCCCGAGATATTGCTCAGTGGCAACGAGGCAAAAATCAAGAACTGGGAAATGGAACAGGCCCTGGAACGCACCCGCAGGCTGCGCCCCGACCTGCTGGAAGACACGCCCCACAATCCTCAAATACATGATTGACAAACTATTAAAACTATATTATCTTTAAAACCTATGACTAAATTTATTGAGAAACCACAACCCTCATTTCCGGAAGCTGTAAGAAAAGGATGCAACCGACTTTTCGACTTCCATGGCCGCACACGTCGTTCAGACTTCTGGTGGTTTATGTTAGCCTACATGGTATGCTATTTCATCCTAACCAATATCTGTAAGGCTTTCCTGCCACTACTGGCTGCCGCCATCTGTGACCTTGCTGTCTTATCACTTGCCCTTGCCATTACCGTGCGCCGATTGCAAGACCGTGGTGCCAGCAAATGGTGGGTTTACGCAAACTATGCATCAACAGTTGTTTACACACTGTATATTTATGGAACAGGCATTGGCGAAGAATTGATGAGTGTCAATGCCAATCCAGAAGCCAGCATGGGCATGTTCACCGACCCCATCTTCATCATCTCGCTAATCGTTGTCATGGTCACCGGTCTGGTAACGTTCGTGCTTTGCTTGCTGGATGGGAAACCCCAGCCTAATAAGTACGGTTCCTCACCTAAATACATCATCCAAGAAGAAACGACACACGAACAGCATCTTGAAGCAACAGCATAAGATATTGTTTATCCAAAAGATACAACATCTTTGGAAAAGCACTATGATAAGGTTTCGCAGAAGGCATTGCCCAGCATGAAGCCCTCTTGATACAGCCGCTCCAGCCTGCCTATATCTTTCTCCATTCGTCCCACCTCCATGGGTCTTTGAGGCCTGATACACACAACCTTCCCCAACTCCTCGAGCCGCTCCACCAGTTCCAGTTGCTCGTTGTAAGCGGCCACTCGGCGGCTCAGGGCCACGCGCAGACGGGGATATTTCTTATAAACAAAGGGAGGTATCTTACGGTCGCGTTCCTTACTGCGGTAGCCTTTGTTGCGCGTCAAAATCACCACGTTCTGCGGATGCCCCGTCTCTATGGCCCGCATCACAGGAATAGAGTCGACGATGCCGCCATCGAGCATGGGGATGCCGTCTACCATCACAATCTTGCTAACATACGGCAAACTGCTCGAAGCGCGCACAATGTCCAGCGAACGTTGCCGGTCTTTCGACTCGGTGAGGTACTCCGCCTGTCCCGTCAGGCAGTTGGTTGTCACCATTTCGAAGGTCGCTGACCACTGAAAAAACGTATCGAAATCGAATGGCAGGTATTCGTTTGGAAATTTATCATACAACAATTCTTGATCAAAGATGCAACCCTGTCTCAGCAAATGCCGCCAACCAATGTAGCCATATTGAGTCAAAAAGTCGATGTTAGACAAGCGAGCCCTGCGCGGTTGCCTGCTGATGTACGACATGCCGTTACACGCACCGGCCGACACGGCGACGACATGACGGAAATATACACCATGCTTCATGAAAGCATCCAGAACACCACTGGTAAACACGCCACGCATGCCTCCACCTTCCAACACCAGTCCTGTATTCCTCTCAATATGCATAAAAACAAGTTATTTATTGCCACAAAGTTACAATTTTTCAATCACTTTTTATTATCTTTGCCGAGAATAAGGTTGTCGCGGACAACAAATCATTGTTTTGTAACATCCATGACAAGCCGCAACAGATTACTACACTAACAAAAATTATTATCATGTTCGATCAACAAACTTACATAAGACGCCGCGCCCAACTGAAAAAAGAAGTGGGCCAAGGCCTTATCATCCTGTTTGGCAACAACGAATCGCCTGCCAACGGACCTTTTAACGGTTATCATCCTTTCCGTCAAGACTCATCGTTTCTGTATTATTTCGGACAGAACAGAGACGGACTGGTGGGCGTCATCGACATCGACAACGACACCGAGACCTTAATTGGCGACGACATCGACATAGAAGACATCGTCTGGTTTGGCTCTGTAGACAGCGTCAAGGACATGGCCGAACAAGTTGGAGTGAAGCACTCGGCCCCGATGAAGCATCTCAAGACCCTCTGCAACGCAGCCATCGGCAGCAAGCGCAAGATACATTTTCTGCCGCCTTACCGTCACGACATCAAGTTACAGATATACGATTTGCTGGGCATTCATCCCAGTCAGCAGAAAGAAAGCGCCTCACTCGACCTCATCAAGGCTGTCGTTAAGATGCGTTCCACCAAGGAACCGCAGGAGATTGAAGAACTGGAACGCGCGGCAAAGATTGGCTATCTGATGCACACCACGGCCATGCGCCTGACCAAACCCGGCGTAACCGAGAAGTTTGTAGGCGGGCAGGTCGACGGCATCGCCAACTCGTATGGCGCCATGGTGAGCTTCCCAACCATCTTCTCGCAGCACGGCGAAATCATGCACGGCAATCCCTCACTGGCCAAACTTGAAGCCGGAAGGCTAGCACTATGTGACGCAGGGGCAGAAACTGTGAACAATTATTGTTCTGACAACACCCGAACATATCCCGTTAGTGGCAAATTTACGCAACGACAGCTGGAGATTTACAGCATTGTAGAGGCTTGCCACGACCACGCACTCGAAGTTGCAAAACCTGGAGTGAAGTACATGGACGTGCATTTCTCTGTATGCAAGCTCATGACGGAGCGCCTGAAAGAACTGGGACTGATGAAAGGTGACACCGAAGAGGCTGTTAGAGCTGGCGCTCATGCCATGTTCTTGCCGCACGGACTGGGTCACATGATGGGCATGGACGTACACGACATGGAAGCCTTGGGACAAATCTACGTGGGATTTGACGATGAAACTCGTCCCAATCTCGAACAGTTCGGCACCAATGCCCTACGCATGGGACGCCGCCTGGAAGAAGGATTTGTTGTAACAGACGAACCGGGCATTTACTTTATTCCTGCCCTCATTGATGAGTGGAGGGCATCTGGACACTGTAAAGAGTTCTTGAATTTTGATCTTTTGGATACCTACAAGGATTTTGGAGGTATTCGTATTGAAGACGATATCCTAATTACCAAAGACGGATGCCGCTTCCTTGGAGAAGACCGCATACCCTATCATCCCAAAGATGTAGAAGCATTTATGGCTAACAATTCAACTAAATAATTTATTAAAACTATTCAAAAAACATGAAGAAAATTTTGATGTTCGCCCTCTTGGCCATCATGGCAACGGGCGCACAGGCAGCTAAGAAAAAGACTGCCCCCAAAAACAACCAGCCAGTATTTACTGTTGTAAAGCAGAACAAGATTACCAGTATCAAGGATCAGAACCGCAGCGGTACGTGCTGGGCTTATTCTACCTTGAGCTTCTTGGAAAGCGAAATCTTGAAAAAAACAGGGAAAACGTACGACCTGTGCGAGATGTTCGTAGCACACAAGACATACCAAGACCGAGCTGAAAAGGCTGTACGCATGCACGGTGATGTTAGTTTTGCACAAGGAGGTAGCACATACGACCCTGTTTATTGCTGGCAACACTATGGTATTGTGCCCGAAACAGCAATGCCATTGCCTGGTACAATGACTGGTGACTCGTTGGCTAACTTTAGCGAATTCTTTGAACTCTTGACACCATACGTTGAAACAATAGCAAAAAGTAAGCAAAAGAAAATTTCTTCTGCATGGAAAAAAGGATTGGTAGGAATTCTGGATGCTTATCTTGGCAAAACTCCTGAAACATTTACTTACGAAGGAAAAACTTATACTCCACAATCGTTTGCAGCCAGTCTTGGATTGGACATGAACGACTACGTACACTTTACCAGCTACACACACCACCCCTTCTGGACACAATTTGCTGTTGAGGTGCAGGACAACTGGCGCTGGCCTTTGAGCTGGAACATCCCCATTGACGACATTTGCAGGATTATCGACAATGCGCTTGACAACGGTTATACCGTAGCATGGGGTGGTGACGTGTCGGAAGACGGATTCACACGTAGCGGATTGGGCATCGCCTACGACCTGAAGAAGGCTCGCGACCTCTCTGGAACTGACGCTGACCGCTGGGTGAAAATGTCCAACTCCTCAAAGAAAGCCAAAGCAGATTCATTAGGTATCAATGCTCCTGAAGTTGTTCCTACACAAGAGATGCGCCAGAAGGCATTTGACAATTGGGAAACAACCGATGACCACGGCATGCACATCTTCGGCATCGCTAAAGACCAAAATGGCAAAGAATACTACATGGTGAAGAACTCTTGGGGCGAAAGTGGCAAGTACAAAGGTATTTGGTACATGACCAAAGCCTTCGTTGCTTACAAGACTATGGACTTCATGGTAAACAAGAATGCCGTTCCACAAGACATCCGCAAGAAGATTAACTTGTAAAAGGATGGGGCTGAAAGCCGCCATCCTACATAACATCTACAGACCGCTTACCCGTCGTGGGTAAGCGGTCTTTTTGTTCAGGACACTCAAAATGCACATGATGAGTTGAAATCTGGGTATCAAACAGTTTTGAATTTGAATGCATCGTGATAAAAAATATTTGAGAGAAAAGCAATGGAATATGACAAATATTTTGTATCTTTACACGCAAAATAGCTTACAAATCCCATGAAATTCACACCCGCATCCATTCTATGCGGACACGGTAAGACAAAATAAAAAAAACAATATAAATGCATTTCAAATGGAATTATGTACCACCTACATCAGAAGAGACAAAGGCAGCCAATGAGTTAGGAGAGAAACTGAACATCAGCCCCCTTCTCGCTCAATTGCTCATCCGTCGTGGCATTACTACGGAGTCTGCCGCCAAGCGATTCTTTCGCCCACAGCTGGCAGACCTCATCAATCCATTTCTTATGAAAGACATGGATTTAGCCGTAGACAGATTGAACGACGCCATGGGACGCAAAGAGCGCATTATGGTGTATGGTGATTACGATGTTGATGGCTGTACGGCCGTCGCATTGGTGTATAAGTTCCTGCAGCAATTCTATTCCAACATCGATTATTATATCCCCGATCGCTACGATGAGGGCTACGGTGTGAGCAGAAAGGGAATAGACTATGCACAGGAAACGGGTGTTAAACTGATTATTATTCTGGATTGCGGCATCAAGGCAATTGACGAAATAGCATACGCCAAAAGCCTTGGAATTGATTTCATCATCTGTGACCATCACGTCCCTGACGAAGTGATGCCTCCCGCCGTGGCCATCTTAAACCCAAAGCGCCCGGACGACAGCTATCCTTTCAAGCATCTGTCGGGATGTGGAGTGGGCTTTAAGTTCATGCAAGCCTTTGCTAAG
Organism: uncultured Prevotella sp.; assembly: GCA_963511375.1. Classification (GTDB taxonomy): domain Bacteria; phylum Bacteroidota; class Bacteroidia; order Bacteroidales; family Bacteroidaceae; genus Prevotella. The sequence continues at coordinate 25,464 of CAUPIT010000002.1, forward strand.
AACAACAGTATTCCTTTTTCACGGCTCATCCCCCTGCTCGATTTCTGCGCAGTGAGCATCTCGGCCGACATTGTACCCGTGACAGACGAAAACAGAATATTGGCGTTTCATGGTCTGAAACAATTGAATCAGAACCCAAGTGTAGGTTTGAAGGCCATCATAGACATTTGCAACCTCAATGGAAGGGACATCTCCATGAGTGACATCGTGTTCAAAATAGGCCCTCGTATCAATGCTTCGGGCCGCATGGAGAATGGCAAGGAGAGCGTAGACCTCTTGGTTGAGAAGGACTTTGCCAGTGCGCTGAGACAGGCAAAACACATCAACGAATACAACGAACAGCGCAAAGACATTGACAAACAGATGACTGAAGAGGCCAATCAGATAGTTGCCAAGCTGGAAAGCCAAAAGCATCATTCGTCCATCGTGCTGTATGATGAGAACTGGAAGAAAGGTGTCATCGGCATCGTAGCCTCGCGGTTGACTGAGATTTACTTTCGTCCAACGGTCGTTTTAACACGCGACGGCGAGTTTGCCACAGGTTCTGCGCGCAGCGTAACGGGCTTTGACGTTTATTCGGCCATCAAGAGTTGTCGAGATTTGCTCGTCAATTTCGGTGGACACACCTACGCCGCTGGCTTGACCTTGCGTTGGGATGATATCAAGAAATTCAGAGAACGGTTTCAGAAATACGTGGATCTGCACATCGAACCCGAACAAACTGAGCCTATCTTAGACATTGATGCCATCATCGATTTTAAGGATATCACCAAACGGTTGCATGCTGACTTGAAAAAATTCTCACCCTTTGGGCCGGGTAATTCTAAACCTCTTTTCGGCACACTCGGCGTGTTCGACTATGGCACCAGTAAGGTAGTAGGACGCGAACAAGAGCACATCAAGCTTGAGTTGGTTGATTCGAAGTCGAGTAACATAGTCAACGGCATTGCCTTTGGACAGAGTGCATCGGCTCGATACATTAAGTCAAAGCGCGGTTTTGACATCGCCTACACGCTTGAGGATAACGTGTTCAAGCGCAATGCCATGCAATTGCAAATAGAAGACATACGTCCTACCGAAGAAGAGGAGCAGGATTTCTAACGACATGCAGGCCGAAGATAAATACCTGAACATACTGCACCAATACTGGGGGTATGCCGATTTTCGTGGAATACAACGTGATATCATCGAAAGTATCGGGCAGCAAAAAGACACACTGGGGCTGATGCCAACCGGAGGAGGTAAGTCTATTACCTTCCAAGTGCCGGCTTTGGCACAGGAAGGCGTGTGCATCGTGGTGACTCCGCTCATCGCTTTGATGAAAGACCAGGTGCAACATCTTCGGAAGAAAGGTATACAGGCCACAGCCATCTATTCAGGAATGAGCCAACGGGAGATTACCACGGCGCTCGATAATTGCATCTTCGGGGGTGTGAAGTTATTGTATATCTCGCCCGAACGCATCGGTTCAGAACTGTTTTTGATGAAGTTGCGCCACATGAACGTCAGCTTCATCACCATCGACGAGGCTCACTGCATCAGCCAGTGGGGCTATGATTTCCGACCAGCATACCTCCAAATAGCGAACATCCGCAAGGAAAAGCCCGACGCTCCCCTATTGGCTTTGACCGCAACAGCCACTCCTAAGGTCATTGTGGACATCCAAGAAAAGCTGGAGTTCAAAGAGAAGAATGCGTTCCACATGAGCTTTGAACGCAAAAACCTGACCTATGTGGTACGCAATGCACAGGACAAGAATGAAGAACTCGTTCACATTCTCAACTCTGTGCGTGGCTGTGCCATCGTTTATGTGCGAAGCAGGAAGCGTACCAGGGAGATTGCGGAGATACTGAACGCCAATAACATTACTGCAACCTTTTATCATGCGGGGCTTGAACCCGCCGTAAAAGACGAACGACAGACAGCTTGGCAAAACGATGAAGTGCGTGTTATCGTAGCCACGAATGCCTTTGGAATGGGTATTGACAAGCCAGACGTGCGCATTGTGGTGCACATGGACTGTCCTGACTCGCTGGAAGCTTATTTTCAAGAGGCGGGTCGTGCAGGACGTGATGACAACCGTTCCTACGCGGTTTTGCTCTACAATGGCGGCGATGAACGCAAGTTGGACAAGCGAATTGTAGACAACTTCCCGGAAAAGGAGTATATCAAGAATGTCTATCAGAGTCTGGCTTTCTACTACGAGATAGGCATCCACAGTGGCAAAGGACACACATTCACCTTTGATATCGGAAAATTTTGCATGATATACAAGTACTTTCCCGTGCCTGTCAATTCGGCCTTACATCTGTTGGCACGTGCTGGTTATCTCGTTTATGAGACCGATCCCGACTCCAGTGCGCGTCTGATGTTCCTCATTGGGCGCAATGAGCTGTACAAATTGGAACATCTCACACCTTATGAAGAGAAACTCCTCACGGCCCTTTTGCGCAACTACGGCGGATTGTTCACTGATTATGTTTACATCGATGAGGGCCTTTTAGCCCAACAAACCGAACTGACGAGAGAGCAAGTGTATCTGCTGTTGCGCGGAATGACGCAGCGACGTATCGTTCATTTCATTCCACAACGCAATATGCCGTTCATTACTTACACCCGTAACCGCGAGGAAATTGACAGGCTTATCATTCCTGCTGAGGTGTACGAGCAAAGAAAAGAAGAATATACCAAGCGCGTTCGGTCGGTCATCAACTATGCCAAGAATAATGAAGTGTGTAGAAGTAAGCAGCTTTTACGCTATTTCGGAGAGACCGATGTGCAGGAATGTATGCGCTGTGATGTGTGTCTGGAACATTATACAGACCAGACTTCAGAAGAAAAAATAAAGCCAGCACAAGACCAAATCAAGCATTTTTTGAACGACGGGGAGAAGCATCACCTGACGGAACTCCATCAACTGTCCATTGCAAGACGCCAATTAGACGAAGCTTTGGAAATGCTTATTGCCGAAGAAGAGATAACAATTGAGGGGAGTTACATCTTCTTACATCCGTAAAAAATCCTCACTTTCAGGGTTGATAAACAAGAACTTACCTCTATCAAAAAGCCACATTAGATTTTCAATAAATCGTGAAAATCAGATAATATATAGGTGGGAAGCATTTCATCATATTGTTTATCCGTCCATCCTTCACCCTTCAACCAAGCAGTTTGGCAGCCTATTGCAGAAGCGGGTTCCATGTCTTTGTAGTAACTGTCACCAACTGCAAGAACGTTAGCGGCTGGCATTTGCAAAACCTCCAATGCCATTTTGAACAGTCGGGCATCCGGTTTTCGGATGTTAACCACAGCGGATTCGATGACATCTTCAAACAAACTGTCAAGTTCAAACTCCTTCAAAACCTGCTTCATGTTACCATAAAAGTTAGTAACCATCACAAGAGGGTATTGTTGGTGTAGCTTCTCAAGAACTATTCTGTTGCGATAAATGATAGTTGAAACATGCTCATACACACGATATGTCAGTTGTTCGTGCATCCGTTTCAGCTCGTTCTCATCCGCATTCCAGGCTCCAAGGATGCACAACTGTTCCAACTCGAGCCGCAACTTGACATCTATCGTCTTCTTGAGAGAATAATTTGCCCGAATCAACGGATTCTTCTCAAGCGTTCGTTCACCATAAACATAAGCCTCACGAAAAGCATCTTCTGTCACTGGCATTCCCTCTTGTAGGTAAGAATGCCACAACATCTTGCCCCAATGCTGGCCATTTGTATCGATGGTTCCACCAAAATCAAGTATCAATCCCTTGATGTCAGATGTATTTTTTGCCGTATTCATCTCCATATTTATATTTGTTTTGCCCGTTTTTCGAGGTCGTTCGTAAGCAGTTTACACAAGGTTTCGTGGCGATTGTGCATGTAAATGTAGAGCGTATGGAGAACCACTATCTCGAAGACAAAGTACACCCATGGACAGTTGAGCAGACAAGTAACATACAAACAGATAGCGCGTGTATTGAACGTCAGAATGTTGGCATAGGGCATGAGCGGTCGGCTTCCTGCCACGAATCGTTGCTTCACATCCTCTTGTGGATGTCCAAGATAGGCTTGGAAGAATTGTTGGAACGCCGGTGTGCGCCGCTCTTGTCCGCGACAATAGTTGGCATAATTGACGTAAAACAGTCTTTTCAGCCATTCATTCTTTGCCAACGACTTGTAAATGTCGTATTGTTGTTTCGATTGATCCAACTCACTCCCCTCTTTACCCTTCAAAAAATAAAGATGAATCTGCCGGTAATAATCGCCCAAAGAACTTTGCTGTGAATGACACAAGATGCCTGCAACGGCCGCCAAAGCCCAACTTCCCATGCCCCAGTGGATATCGGTGAACGGCATTGGCTGATGTTGCAAGCGCATGGCAATGGCCACATAGATGCCTAAAAACCACAACTGACTGGCGAAACCATCAAGCATGCGCCCAATAAATGTATGCTGGTGAGTGAGACGAGCCAACTGACCATCGGTGCTATCACATAGATTGGCCAAGACCAACAGCATCACACCACACAGATTGTGATACAGGTCAGTAAAATAAAAGCAATAAGCTGCCCCTGCTCCAAGAAAGATAGAGAGGATGGTGACGGCGTTGGGATGCACACCAAGTCGTTTCCACATCAAGGCAAACACCAAGCCCACGGGGCGTGTAAAGTGAACATCAAGCCACTCTTCCGTATCTTTCGACTTCATGGAAGCCCTCAAAAGTTCTTGAAACCTACTCATACTTCCCTCAAAAGTTGTGCAATGGCCTGTGCTGCTTCCTCCCTACAAGGAGAGAAACTGGGCCAGTCGTTAAAATCAATGATGCTGAAATGACCATCTTCACTCACGATACAATCTCCGCCAAAGACATCAATACCGATAATGTCAGCCAATCTACAGGCATGGCGGTGCAGCTCTTTCGCATCAAAATCGTACCCTTGTTCTGAGGCATGTAGCCGATACCATCTGAAGAAGTCACGGCCAACGCAGTAGAATTTTACCAAGTCGCCTTCAACATTCGCACTCTCCACACAAGTCAGAATACCGCGTTTCTCCCATTCATCCTTCCGCTTTCTCAACTCATCCTCGTCTTGACAAAACACCACGTCGCTATCTCTTTGTGCCAAGGCGTCACCCCGTTTGAGCCAATAGCCGTGCTTTCCTTTCTCTGGAGGCATGGGAATATGGTGCGTTCGCATCAACTTCACAATATTCTTTCGCTCACATGCTTCCACAGCCTTGGGCGTATTCATCACCAAAGCGCCCGCTGCGGCTCGTTTACGCAAGAACTGCAACGTTGCTGGCAGGCGGCCCATCGACAAATAAACGTCGGCCTTATGCTCGTCTGTGAGTTGAGCTTCGTCAATCATAGGAATGTCACCGCCCAGACACTGGATGACAGAAGCGAGTATCTCGCGGTCCTTTTGTTCTGCGTCCAACGAATATCTCACGTCACGACGGATAGCAATGATTTTATTTTTCATATCGTTGGATGAAGGCACTGCGGGCCTTCAATGATTCTGTTTAAATGAGTTTGGCTCAACTTCGACGCTGGATTTCGTAGGAACTCCTCTGCCTTTGCGATGTCCGTGGCATGATCAATGTCCATCACCCGCCCCATGTCATAGGCCATAACCTTCAATCGTTCGGCAATCAATGCTCGTTGAAAGTTGCGCATGCGATGCTCGCCACGCTCAATACAGTGAGCCAAGGTGTCCAACACACGAGGGTGCAGACCATAAACACCACCAGAGATGAAGGTATGGCGACCAGGGTTTTGATCATGAAAGCCCAAAACATTGTACGCAGCGTCAGTTTCTACATAGAGTGGTTTCTCATCATCCACATACCGAGTCACACCCATCAATGCATCAACACCATGATTGACAGAATGTTTAAAAGTACGAATGTAATCGGTGAAAGCTTGTTCCAAGAAAACCGTGTCTACCGTTGTAAGACAAAAAGGTGAATCCTTGAGCCATTGACTCATGGCATACAAACTGTGCATTGAGCTGGGCGTACGCTTCATCAGTAGGCGTAAGGGAACTCGAACGCCCTGCAAACCGTCTTCCTTGAGGTCGCACAAATGAGCATATACATCAGGCATGGCTTCGTTGCAGATCACGATGATTTCTTCTGCCTCATGTTCCATGAAGATTCGTATCAAGCGGTCTATCAACGATTCTCCATGCACTTTTACAAGCGGTTTGGGGACATCAATCCCCTCTTTGCTCAAACGTGAGCCCTCACCCGCTGCGATAACAGCATATTTCATTCGTATCTGTTTTATCCGTTTGTCGACAATGACTGGTCAATATCTTGCTGCGCATTGGCACAATGACCCCTTAAAAGCCTTAATAGATACAAAGATAAAACATATTTTTGAAATAAGGAAGTGGCATTTCAAATATTCCTTTCATTGTCGTGAAGCTGCAATGCATTCGACAGCAACAGTCTCACAATATCAAAATGATTGATGCCACCCCAAGACGCTCGCTTTTCTTCTAAGGCTAACGATGGGAAAGAATCTGCAAATCGTCTGTGTTGATAGAGCCTGTTCCCCTCACCTTGTGTCTGAAATGCCTAACCGTTCCCGACAGTTCGATGTCGCCTACCCCTTCAAGTTCACATTGCGCCCAGTCACATTTTGCCAGATGAGCCTTGACATCTCCTACTCCTTTGAGCTTAAACGAGGCTTTAGACGCAATCACTTGTTCGAGTTCGATGTCGCCAGCCCCTTTCATTTCCACATTCACTTCATCGCAAATCAGGTCCTTTATCTCAACATCACCAGCCCCTTCCAATCGAATTGTCAAGGTATCTGTATCCAGATGTCGATCGATATTGAAATCACCGGCGCCTCGCATCAACACCGAAATAAGGTCGGGGGAAGTGAGATAGATATCCACGTCATCGGAAGAACGCAGGTTTTTCCATCCATTATTTCGTGTATGTTGGATGGTTAATTCCGTTCCGTCACTAGTAGTCTTGATGTGCTTGATTACATTTTCAGGCCCAACAATCTTGACACTCACAGAATCGGCTTGCACAAAATGCACTTCACAAGCTGTTTGTAAGTTGATGCGTTTAAACGGTTGCACCTTCACGCTCTTTGTTATTTTCTTTCCGCCATCCTTCTTTTTAACGACGTTCACACACGATGCGAGTGTCACTACGCAGACTACAGCACATGCCAACCAAAGTATTTTCTTCATACCATTTACTATTTAGAGGATTACATGGCCTACCAAAAGAGGCCATTTACTAACTGTTTATAGGACGATGGCACAGCTATAAAAGTTGCAGCGGGCAAAACTTTTATCCATCATCAATCGCATTTATCTGGTCATGTCATATCCTTTTCATCGAAAAAGTTCATCATGACCATGCACGATGAACTCTTTTCATACCGTTTTCTTAATCAACCGTTATCTCGTCTACGAACAAGAAGGCGGGATGTCCATAGCCATAATGCCATTGAGGCATACTGTGCTCGGACAACACCTTGATGCGTAGATACCGTGCTTTGACGTTTTCAAGCGTTATCTTTTGCGTGTTTACACTGGGTGGCACAACGTGCGGAAGCGATTGTTTAGTATCCGCAAACACCTCCTTGAAATGCTCTCCATCGTCAGACACCAATAAGGAAACGCCTCGATCGGGGAATATCCAGTTGGATTGTTCGGTAAGTGTGCGTACCGATACACTCTTAATGGGCATCCTGCGTTGCAGATCGATGATGATGTCCATATCGTTTCCCACGAATCCTACCCAACGTCCAGAGTGAAACGAAGTGTTACCCAGCAATCCATTCACCAACTCTTGTGGACTGTTTCCTTGATAAGCATGGTTGGGTGGCGTGCAAAAACGAATGGGTTTCATCATGGCTTTATGAACAATGATTTGCTCCTTGGTCACATCACTGTGCAGACTATCGCTATAAGCTATGGCTTTAATGGTAGCAGATCGCTTGAGACAAAACGGCTTTTTGTACGGTTTGCTTTGCTCATTTGGCTCACTTCCATCAGTGGTATAATAGATTTTCGCCTTCCCCGGTGCACTGAGAGCCACCTCCATGGCTTGCCCTTTGGGCGATGGTGTCAGCACCGTGTTCACCGTGAAATAATGTTCAGCATATCGATAGCCGCAAGTTGTGTAGAGTTGCAGCATGTGAGGCAACCGCTGTAAGAAGCTGCCATAATCCTTCTCCTGCTCGCTCGACCACTGCACCTCGCACGCTGCTGCCAATCGTGGCAACATCATATATTCTACATGCGATAGCGTTTTTATCTGTTCGGTCCACAGATTGGCTTGCACACCAATGATATGCTTTGCCTGTTGTGGCGTCAGCGACGTAGGAACAGGCTGGAAAGCATACACCTTCTCAATGGGCAGATAGGCATTGAAAGCCACAGGTTCGTTGGCTCTGTCTTCGGTTTGGTAATAATCGAAATACATGTTCGAGGTGGGACACATAATGGCATCGTGTCCCAAGCGAGCAGCCTCTTCAGCTCCTTGAATGCCTCGCCACGACAACACCGTTGCGTTAGGTGCCACACCACCTTCCAAAATCTCGTCCCAGCCACACACTTTTCGCCCATGCTGGGTGATAAAATTCGCCATTTCGGTCATAAAGTAGCTTTGCAAACGCTGCTCTTTGGTGTGCTGTGCATCGGTAACAAGTCCCAAACTCTGAATCTTCGCCTGACATTTGGCACAGTTTTGCCACGACTTCTTCGGGCACTCGTCGCCTCCAATGTTGATATACGGACCGGGAAAGAGCTGCATCACCTCAGCAATCACGTCTTTGGCAAACTGCAAAGTGCTGTCGTTGCCGGCGCAAAGCACCTCCTCTGCAATGCCCCACTCTGTGCGTACGCTGTACGGACCGCCCGTACATCCTAACTTAGGGTATGCCGACAAGGCCGCCACCATGTGTCCCGGCATATCTATCTCGGGTACAATGTTGATGTGACGCTCGGCAGCATACTGCACTATCTCCTTGATTTGTTGCTGCGTGTAATAACCTCCATGGGGTTTGCCATCCTTCTTGTCTGTGTGTCCGATAGCCGTTTCGGGTCGGAATGCAGCTTTTTGGGTCAGCAACGGATATTTTTTTATCTCGATACGCCAACCCTGATCATCGGTCAAATGCCAATGAAAATTGTTGATGTTGTGCAAAGCAAGCATGTCGATAAATGTCTTGACAGCTTCTACCCCAAAGAAATGGCGTGCCACATCGAGCATGGCACCCCGATAAGCATATTGCGGATAATCTATTATCTCACCTGCTGGAAACACAACTCCTGACGAATAAGGCAGCAAGTCCTTCTGTTCTGTTGCTGAACAGCACTTCTTGCTTTTTCCCTCCTCTTTCTCACATCTTCCCTTATCCATATTACACTTCAAGGGAATTGCCTTTCGCAAGGTCTGAATACCATAAAAAGTGCCGGCGGCAGACGCCCCCTGAATGGTTATTTTTTCTGCGGAAACACGCATGCTGTACGCCTCCTTATTAGGATGTGACAGTCCCGTACACAACTCGATGTTGTGTGCATCTGTGGCACTGGTGTCCACTTTAAGTTGCATGCCCGTTAGCTCAAAGATATAGGATGCCAGCAATTCGGCATCTTTCTTCAGCACATTGTCACGTGCTGGGTACACAATTCGGGTTTGAGGGGTCAGCACAAAGCCCTTACTCTTCACCATGTTGATTTGTCGTGGCAAAGGAATCACACTGTAATTTGCCATGTTTGGCGCACTCTGCGCATAACCCATGGCTGCGAGCAACCACAGGCATACGCTCGTCAAGATTGTTTTCTTCATATCGAAAGATTGTTCAAGTTTACTTTTTTGCAAAGATAGTGCAAGCCGAGGACAGAGAAAGTTTACTTTCTTTGTTGAGGCGAAGCCAATCTTCTACAAAGATAGCCAAAATAATTGACCGATGGGTCGTCCATGCTAACTTTTACAGCCTTCATGCATGAAGACGCCAAAGCTGCGAACTGAAAAATGCCACCCCGATGTGTTACAACCGAGGTGGCATGTTGCGTCTATGAAGCTCACAGACTATAGTGTATACGATGCAGCGTTCAGCTTACTGCATCACGTTATGATGGTCAAAAACAATGGCACCTGGACCAACGCCGGTGGGTAATGTTTTGAGCAATACACCCGACTCATCATAGATATTCACATAGCCCGGTGTGCTATAATCAGCAGAGCCTGTGTCTGGACTCTTCTTGTAAGACGTAATGTACACATAACCCGAAACGGGATCAACCGCTATTGCAGCCGGACAGTCTACCCCTTCTTTGATAAACGTACTGGTCTTTCCCGTATGCATGTCGTACACCTGGTACGTAACAGGTGTAGCCGGTTTGGTGTACGGAGCATTGATGGTGTATATGCGGTGTGGCTTACCACTCACGCTCATGACGGCCATCATGGTGGCATCGACAACCTTTTTAGCCTTTCCATCCATGAACCGAATGACGCCGGCACCTTGCTGAGTGCGTGTCTTCTCGTCATACTTACCGGAGTCAAGAACTAACAAACCTTTGGAAACAGCCTTGATGCCCGAGGGGTTGACAACCAGCGGATCGTTGATGGATGCCACGGTGCCGTTGGTCAGATTGATTTCAGATAAGTTGCCTTTTCCTCTTCCCCAGTCAGAATTAGCCACATACAACTTATTACCACGCACGGTGATTCCTTCGGGATAAGACCCTACCTGGTATTTCTTTTTCAAGCTCAATGATACGGTATCGATGGCTGCCACATAGCCGCCAAACGTGGTTACATACACACATCCATAGGCACTTGCCAAATGGCGGGGGTAATATCCTTCCTTACTACCCAGCAGGTCGGTAATCTTGACTTGTTTCACCGACTTCATGGTGTTCTTGTCTAACACTTCTACCGTGCCTTCTGCAGATACCGCAATGTACATGCGGCTGCCATAAATAATGGCATCATTGGGCGTCATGCCCAGCTTTCGGCCGTTGGCAAGCTCAAAGAAGTTTTGGGTTGCGTTCCAGTTCTTGGTGGAAATGCCCGTAATGCTGCCGGAAATCTTGGCATACTCGTTACCTTGATTAATGACATAAATGCCTGTGGTTTTCATCTTCATGGGAGTAGGACCAGGCGTTACATCCTCTTCATCCTCACTACATGACGTGAACATGGCCATGCCCATTAACAACACGGCAAAACTTAATAAATACTTTTTCATCTTCATTGTTTTTTTAAAATTGATAATTCATTGTTATTTGATATTGGATGCCAGGCATCGGATAGCCGGCCACAATCTCATATTGTCGGTTAAAAATATTCTTGACATCAGCCCTTACAGCCAAAGAATGGCGCCACACCTTAAACGTTCGGGCAGCCATGACGCCCCATTCCATGTAGCCTCCAATCTTGCTCTGGTCATGGTGTTCGTTGTTGCTCCAGTTACTGCTCACGCCCGAGGCATGCACGGTAAGGTTAACCCAAGGATTCTCATAGGCCAACGACATACTGCCAGAGTGTAGGGGCATATAGGCTATTTGGTTGTTATAGTAAGGAGACGTTTTCAGTGTTCGGTTGGCTGCACGCTGAAAGCCATAACTGCCCGTGTACCGCAACACATGTTGCGGCACCAACTGACAAGCCGCACGAAGCATGGCATCCAGCCCAAGGATGCGCACCTTACCTACATTGATATTGCTCCACACAAACATATTGTACGGCACGGCCACGATCTTGTCTTTCACATGGTTGAGATAACCGTCGAGTGAGGCCTCTATCCGCCAAGGCGACTGGTCATGCAGGAAGGTGAGTCCAATATTCAACTGATCGGTCAACTCGGGTTTTAAATCCTTACTGCCATAATGGTAGAAGTAGTTTTCATTGAACGTCGGAACCCTGAAGATGTTTTTATACGAGGCGCGCAGATACATGGCAGGCTGGTGGAGCAACTGATACGACAGAGAAACAGAGGGTGACAAGCGGCGCATGTCATCGGATCCGTCACCTTTGCGGGCCCCATTGAAGTAAAGCGACCCCAACAAGCGGGCCAACACCTTGAAACGCTGTTGACGATAAGTGGCCGACAGCGTTTGCAACAGTGCCTGGCGATAGGGTTTCACATCATGCAATCGAGAGCTGTTGAGGTTGTTGAAGATGTAATCAACAGAATAATCGAAAGCCCATTGGCGGCTCGGAGCATACAAGACACATGCCGAGGTGTAGGCCTCGCGCTGCCAGTAATGCCCATCAACCACGCCATCCGGATAGTTGCCATTGCGATAGTTTGACGATGACCAATTGAACTTTCCCAACCACTTGAACGACCACTTGGGAAGGCTGGTGACCACATACTGTGCCTGCGCAAAGAAGTTTTGCGTGTGCAACGTCTCATCACTCTCGTTGGTATAATACCTCACTATGCCGGGCAACTGCTGGCGGTTGTCGTAATAATACACCTTCGCCTTCAACTCATGATGGGATACCGGAAGCCACGACGCATTCAGCTCAGCATGACCAGTATTCATCCTACTGTTGGTGCGACGCTCACGAGTTACAACTGAAACGTTACGCAAGGTGAACGGATAGTCGTTCTCCGCATACACATACTCACCCAGGGCCGAGAGTGCCATGCGGGAAGACAGTTTCTGCTCGTACCGAACATACGGACCCACATAGCCAAACGAGCCGACACGCAACTGTGACGTGACGTGCGGCGCAGCATCGTCAAATAGCATGGAGCGTGTTTCCAGCAACAACAATGAGGGTACGCTGGCATTGCGCGCAGGAATGAAAAGCTGGTCGTTATCGCCTACCAGCAACGACAGGCTGCCCAGATTATCCAACGAATAGTGTGAGAGGTCTATCTCGCCATTCTGACTATTGTTCAATAAGATACCATCGTAGCTCACCCCCGTGTGCTGTGTGCCGAAACCACGCACCGACACTGTCTTCATGCCTCCTGCTCCACCGTAATCACGCAAGGTAATACCCGGTATACGGTGCAAGGCATCCGCCATCGTGGATACCCCCATGCGCTGCAAATCGTTGTGACCGAGCGTATGAAGCGGAGTAGTACTCTGCAGGGAGCGATGGCTGCGCAGGCGGGATACAACAACGGTATCCAACACATGAACCTGGTCACGAATCGAATCGTTCTGCGAAAAACCAGACAAGACACATACGCACAACACGAATGTGATGACACACCTTGGCATGAAACAGTTTTACAATTAAATTTCATCTATTCGTCTTCCTCGAGTCCGAATAGGAACATGTTGCAACGGCAGGTCTTCTGACTTGCAACCCATCATGCAAACGCCTTCCCGAAAAATTGTCAGTGGCATTGTGTTCGCACGCGCTGAAAGTTGCTCACAGCAGCGGGACTGTTCAGGACTTTCACCTGATTCCCTTTTTCATTCTATCTGTATAGAACCAATTGCAAATGCAAAGATACAAAATTCTGCCAGATAAAGACAGGCAAAACATCAAAATAATAGAACACCCCCATCAATGTTCTGAACGAAAGCCCATGAGAGCCAAAACCAATAGCATAGAGATTGGGGTGCAAAGTCAATGGGTTTAGTGGCCAATGTCAATGGGTTTGGACACCAAACTCATTGAGTTTAGCGGCGTGCTTGAACAAAGAGCAATTTACACCTACAAACTTCCACTTCTTGAGGCGCTGCTTTTGCGTATTTGGTGATTCGCACACAGTATTCTTCGGCGCCGGTCTGTTCCAAATAAAAGGCCAATTCATCCCCTCCATGAGCCTCGGCCACATAGGCCACATCAATCCGCTTGAGCTGATGCGAGCGATGAAAATCCATGTTCCAGAGATTCATGACATGCTCAATGTACTTCACGCTGTTGATGTGTCCGTTCATGTCGACATCACTATAACAAGTGCTGATGGTGCGTATCCGTTGGGCAGCGTCGGTCATCTTCACACGAGAAGGCTTGTCAATGGGGCATGATTTTTCTACCTCAACATACTGACTGACAATTCCATCGTTGACGGTTTGGATGTCGGTGGGCTGGCGTGTGTCCGTATCAATCATGGCCCAAACGCTACGGCCATAGCCAAATACTTGCCCATCTTCGTCTACCACCGCAAAATTACGGTTGGTAAAGTATTTCATGACACCCTCCAACCACGTTTCAACATACAACTTTTGATAAGCCGTGGGCATCTCTTCCAGCTCGATGGTCAGGCGGGAGAGCACCCAAGTTTTGTGAAGCGGATGGAGAATGGTCATGCCGTAACCACGTTCGTTGGAGTGGAAATCAGCGGCATTGAGCAAAATATTGCCCAAACGGCCAATGAACAGTCGCTGAGAGAAGTCGCAATGGAAGGGTTCTGACAGGAAGGAATAGCGTCCTACTTTATTTAATAGATTCATTTTCACGTTTTTGTTGATGTAGATGTTTCACAAGCCCCTTAGGCTTAGGCGCGAAATAGGGGTTGCTATAGGATATAACCCTATTGGATACACGATTATTTTATCATCCGCAAAATAATCTGGTTTGAAGGCGAAGAAAGTAGTTTTCGTTACTTATTCGCTGTTAATGATGGCATTTCTCATCCTTCCCATTGATGAAAACAGGTAGCATGCGGGCTATTGGCAGGGCACTAAAAAATCCCGATGCGCTATAGAAGAACATCGGGATTTGGTGATATTTTAATCTTGTAGTTGCTTATTCAACGCTTGTATCGTCATTGAAAGTAGCCACACGGTTGAAGTCATATTCCTTGAACAGCTTGTCTGTCACACCCATACCAACAACTGTCAAGCGGCTGGGAGCAATCTTATACTTGTCTACGAGCAAGTTCTTGACATTCTTAGCACGATTCTCTGACAGACGTTGGTTCAGCTCTGCAGGACCTTCCGGTGATGCATAACCCTTGATGGTGATCTTAGAATCTTTATGATTCTTCATGTATTTGGCAATCATCTCAACGTTTGGCATCTGAGAACGGTCTACAACGCTCTGGCCAACACGGAAGAGAACCGTTGGTTGCAGGTTGGTTGCCGTAGCTGGCTTCACGTATACCGGCTTCTTGTTTTTGCACTCTTCAAGTGCTTTCTGAAGATCAGAAATCTGACGATCCTTGTTAGAAAGTTGTGCGTCTTTACCATTCAAGTCGCTACGAAGGCTGTTGATTTGTGCATTCAAGCCATCAATTTCAGCCTGATCGCGAAGCTGTGCAATGGTGAAGTTGTTGGTTCCGTTAGAGTTCTTGAACTTATAAACGAAACCAGCGTTCAACTGTACTGATGACTTGTTGATGTTGTACTCGATAGGTTGTGTACCATCACCGTTCAAAGCCCATACAATAGCTGGTTCTACATAGAACTGCCATGCCTTCTCAGTGCCCAAGTTGAACACGAAATCAACGGCTGCTTTGGAGATGAGGTTGTCATGATTCATCTTCTTGTAAGCGTCAGTGTTACCAAACAAGTGGCCCCAACCAAATCCATACAAACCAACCAACTCGAATGAACGAGGCTCACCAGTATATCCACCGAACCAATTACTGAGGTTTACAGTACCCAACAAGCTGGTGTTGAGTGCGCGTACAGCCGTTCCAGTTGATGCGAGAGGCTTGTTAGAGAAGTAAGCATTGCTCTCTGCAGCCATACCAAAAACTGGCGTAAAATTGCGACCAATGCGAAGACCTGCATTGGGATTCAAGTTCTTCATCCAACTGTTTCCCGTTGTTTTGGTTGCAACTCCACCGTTAATACCAATATAAAAGTTGTCAAATGTCTTGCTTTCTGTTACAGTCTGTGCTGAAACAGATACTGCCATAGCAGCTGCGGTAATAAGTAATCCTAATTTTTTCATTTACCTTAAATTTAATCAATTATAATGTTTTCGTTTCCTATTTGTACAGACAAAGTAAGAAAAAAAAACGATAACCTCCAAAGAAATGCGAATAATTTTGACATTTTATAGCATATACTTGACTTATATTTAGAAATAGTATTCATTTTTTTACATTTCCAATCTAATAATATGGTGCTAAAATGGCAAATGTATCGAAGTTGAAGAAGTAAAAAGAGCTGGCCGTAATCACTACGACCAACTCTGAAAAAAAATTAGAGAGTTATAAAAATCAAGTTATCTTTGTTTAGTAATGAGTTTCATTCCCATGTCAACAGCCTGCATGTTGAGCGGAATCATGTGATGGTGCCGCTCGGGCAAAGATTTGTAGAGAGCCTTCTGCAGGCCATCAGTACTGACCACGGGACACACCTTCAAGAGTCCACCCAGCACGATCATGTTAAACACTTTGGCGTTCTTCATCTCGGCAGCCTGTTCCATTGCATCGATACGATAGACCTGTATATCCGTCCTTGATGGTGGATTGACGATACCATTACCATCGTATATCAAGATGCCACCAGGCTTTATCTTCGGTTGAAACTTGTCTAACGAAGGCTGGTTGAGCACAATTGCTACGTCATATTTACTTAATATGGGCGATGAAATGCGCTCGTCGCTCACAATGACCGTCACATTGGCCGTTCCACCACGTTGTTCTGGTCCGTAAGCAGGCATCCATGTCACCTCTTTTTCTTCCATCAAGCCCGAATAAGCCAGGATCTTACCCATGGAAAGTACGCCCTGTCCGCCAAAGCCCGATATGATAATTTCTGTCTTCATACGTTGTTTCCTCCTGTTTGGTTATAGGCCTGTATTGTCTTTCAGATCGCCCTTTGGATATTTATCGAACATGTTTTCGCGCATCCACTCATTGGCTTTAGCGGGTGAAACCTTCCATCCGCTGTTGCATGTGCTAACCATTTCAACAAGTGAAGACCCTTTTCCCTCCATCGAAGCAGTGAAAGCTTTCTTGATAGCCTTCTTCGCTTGGCGGATAGAAGCTACGGTATCTACACTCTGTCGTGTGACATAGCAGGTTCCTTCCAACTTAGAAGCCAACTCTGTGATGTTGAGTGGATAGCCATGTAGTTTGGGATCGCGGCCATAAGGGCAGGTGCTGGTCTTCTGACCCAAAAGGGTTGTCGGTGCCATTTGCCCGCCTGTCATGCCATAAATGGCGTTGTTGATGAATATCATAACGATGTTTTCACCTCTATTTAATGCATGAATCGACTCAGCAGTGCCTATACATGCCAGGTCACCATCACCCTGATAGGTGAAAACCAAGCGGTCGGGCCACAGTCGTTTCACAGCCGTTGCCAACGCAGGAGCACGTCCATGTGGTGCTTCTTGCCAGTCTATGTCCAGATAACGATAAGCGAAAACCGCACAACCTACTGGACATACGCCAACAGTCTTTTCCTCCATCTGCATTTCTGCAATGACTTCGGCCACCAATTTGTGCACGACACCGTGCGAACAACCAGGACAATAGTGCATGGTTGTATCGTTCATCAGTTCCGGTTTGGCATAAACCAGGTTCTCGGGAGATATGATATCATTGTTCATCCTACAGTTCCTCCTTCAATGCTTTGACGATCTCTTCCGGTTCAGGGACGATACCACCGAGACGTCCGAAATGTTCTACTTTGACAGTGTTGTTGATGGCTAACCGCACATCCTGCACCATTTGTCCTGCATTAATCTCTGCTACCAACACACCCTTTTTGCCTTGTGCAGCCTCTGCGAGTTCCTTTTGAGGGAATGGCCACAAGGTTATCGGTCGGAACAGGCCAACCTTTAATCCTTCTTCACGTGCCAATTCAAGTGCTTTTTCAGCTATTCGAGCCGCACTACCAAAGGCTACGATGATATAATCGGCGTCTTCCATCTGCTGTGTTTCATATCTTACTTCCTTCTCCTGAATAGTATTGTATTTCTCCTGAAGATGTAAGTTACGCTCTTCCATCACTTCTGATTTGAGTTCCAACGAAGTAATGATGTTGGGTTTGCGATTCTTTGTCCGCCCAACCGTAGCCCATGGGCATTCTTTCTTAATCTCCTCCTCGGTGCGACGGGGCTTGAATGGAGGTAGAACCACCTTTTCCATCATCTGTCCTATCACGCCATCACTCAGAATCATGGCCGGATTGCGATACCTGAACGCCAACTCGAAAGCCAAATCAACAAAGTCTGCCATCTCCTGAACAGAGTTAGGAGCCAACACAATGACATGATAATCACCGTTTCCTCCACCTCTTGTTGCCTGAAAATAGTCACTCTGCGAAGGCTGAATGGTGCCCAATCCGGGACCACCTCGCTGCACATTGACAAACACACCAGGCAGTTCGGCACCCGCCATGTAGGAGATACCCTCTTGCATCAGCGCTATTCCTGGCGACGAAGAGCTCGTCAACACGCGCTTTCCGGCACCAGCTCCACCATAAACCATATTGATGGACGCCACCTCACTCTCGGCTTGCAGCACCACCATCCCCGTGGTTTCCCACGGTTTGAGTACTGCTAGCGTTTCAATAATCTCGCTTTGGGGAGTAATGGGATAGCCGAAATAGCCATCAGCACCACAGCGAATCGCTGCGTTAGCAATAGCTTCGTTCCCTTTCATCAACACTATTTCTTGTTCTGCTGCCATCTTGTTACGCCTCCACTCGTTTTCTATAAACGGTTATACATCCATCCGGACAAACGATTCCACATGCCGCACAACCCACACAATCATCTGGGTTCACGGCCTGTGCATATCTGTATCCGTGCGTATTCACTTCTTTCTGAGCCAGTTCGATCACCTTTTGCGGACATGCCACTACGCAGAGTGAACATCCTTTACAGCGATCGGTATTCACAACTATGGCTCCTTTCATCTTGCTCATTGTATCATGTTTTAGTTGTTTAAGGATTGTATGCATCCTTATTGTAAAAGCCCAGAATGTCTTCTACCATTTGTTTAGCTGCCACAGCAGGCGACTGGGGGTCCAACTCGATGGCCTCCAGATAGCAATTCAGTGCCATCTGCCAGTTTTCCTGCTGCCGGTAGCGATTACCTTGCTGGTAGAATTCTTCTGCTGTCATTTGTAATATTCCTTTTTTGCCGCCGCTAACGTATTCTTCATCAGCGAACATATCGTCATGGGGCCAACCCCACCAGGTACAGGTGTGATGTAACTGCACTTTGGAGACACCTCATCAAACTTCACATCGCCATTGAGTCGGAATCCACTCTTACGCAATGCGTCGGGCACACGCGTGGTTCCCACGTCAATCACTACGGCTCCCTCTTTCACCATATCAGCCCGAACAAAGTCAGGTTTGCCAACGGCTGCGATGAGAATGTCGGCCTGCCGACTCTCTTCTTTCAAGGCCTTAGAACTGGTGTGGCATATCGTCACCGTGGCATCGCCATACTGCTTTTGCATCATGAGCTGTGCCATGGGCTTGCCAACGATGTTGCTTCGACCGAGAACGACACATTTTTTCCCACTCATCTCAATGTTGTAATATTGCAACAGAGTGAGGATTCCCAGTGGTGTGGCCGAGATGAAACACGGAAGTCCTATCGACATGCGTCCCACGTTGATGGGATGAAATCCATCTACGTCTTTTTTGTAGTCAACAGCCATGATGATTTTCTGTTCATCAATGTGCTCGGGCAGTGGCAACTGCACGATAAAACCATCCACGTCTTCATCTTTATTCAGCTTGTCGACACACTGTAAAAGTTCTTCTTCGGTGACATCGTCCTCGAATCGAATCAAGGATGACTTGAATCCGCATTGCTCGCAAGCCTTCACCTTGTTCTTTACATACGTTTCACTGCCACCATCGTGACCCACCAATACAGCCGCCAAGTGAGGCTGTTTGCCGCCCTGGGCGACCATTGTTTTCACTTCTTCGGCTATTTCTGCTTTGATAGCAGCGGCCGTAGCCTTACCGTCTATGAGTTGCATTTCTGTTTTTTCCTCCTTCTATTCTAACTTATTATCTCATCTTCGGCATCCCTTTCATGCGGCTCATCATGCCTGCCATGCGGTTGCCAGTGACCATTTTCATCATCTTGCGCGTCTGGTCGAATTGCTTGATCAATCGATTCACCTCCTGAATGTCTGTTCCACTGCCTTTGGCAATGCGCTGACGGCGTGAAGAATTCAATATTTCAGGATTTGTACGTTCTTTCGGTGTCATGCTCTTGATGATGGCCTCGATACCTTTGAACGAATCGTTGTCGATGTCAACATCCTTGATTGCCTTGCCAACACCAGGTATCATGGCAGCCAAGTCCTTGATGTTACCCATCTTCTTGATTTGCTCTATCTGGTTGAGAAAGTCGTTGAAATCGAACTTATTCTTTTGAATTTTCTTTTGCAGACGCTTGGCTTCTTCCTCGTCAAACTGCTCCTGGGCACGCTCTACCAAGGAAACAATGTCGCCCATGCCTAAAATTCGGTCGGCCATACGCGAAGGATGGAACACATCGATGGCTTCCATCTTCTCGCCTGTACCCACAAACTTAATAGGTTTGGTCACCACCGTACGAATGGAAAGCGCGGCACCGCCACGGGTATCGCCGTCCAACTTGGTGAGTACAACACCGTTGAAGTCAAGTCGGTCATTAAATTCTTTCGCGGTATTCACGGCATCCTGTCCCGTCATCGCATCAACGACGAACAGGGTTTCGTCAGGATGAACAGCGTCTTTGAGGCGAGCTATCTCATCCATCATCTCCTCATCTACCGCCAAACGACCGGCCGTATCGATAATTACCACGTCATTGCCTTTGGCTTTGGCTTGCTGAATGGCTTGTTTGGCAATGGCAACCACGTCCTTGTTGTCGGGCTCACTGTACACCTCAACACCCACCTGGCCTCCAACAACCTTCAGCTGTTCGATGGCAGCGGGACGGTATACGTCGCAAGCAACCAGCAAAGGATTTTTCCGTTGCTTGCTCTTGAGCAGATTGGCCAGTTTCCCTGAGAACGTAGTCTTACCCGAGCCTTGCAGACCCGACATCAAAATGATGGCCGGTTTGGATTCCAACTGTAGTCCAACAGCCTCACCACCCATGAGCTCTGCCAGCTCGTCGTGCACGATCTTCACCATCAACTGACCCGGTTTCACGGCTGTGAGCACGTTCATGCCCAAGGCCTTCTCCTTAACCCGGTCGGTGAAACTCTTGGCCACCTTGTAGTTAACGTCAGCATCCAACAATGCACGCCGCACGTCTTTCAGCGTTTCGGCAACGTTAATCTCGGTAATTTTTCCTTCACCTTTTAGTATTTTAAAGGATTTTTCTAGTCTATCACTTAAATTCTCAAACATTGTTTTATGTTGTTTCTATATAATTATTTTCTTGTTTGCCTGCATCGTTGAAACCAATCCCCACTGCGAAGTGGAAAAGAACCAGACAATTACGCAGCGAATGATGCGTGAGGCGTATTCATAAATATGTTGGGGAAACGACAACTTGATGGTACTGGCAATAATCTAACTGATGTCAGCCGTGGCGTAAACACTCCGTACAAGCACCCTCCACCCCTCTTGCAAAAGTAATATATTTTTTCGATTCTCCAAGTGATTTAGCTTAAATTATCAAGTAAAAATTGTCCTTTTGTACAAATTATATCCAGCGTACAAATCGGTATGTTTTTCCATCTTCGACAAGCACTCATAGGGCTTTGCTTTCAATAGCATAGAGTTTGACCTCCAAAGTCATTGAGTTTGGCATCCAATAGCATTGAGTTTGGCATCCAATTACATTGAGTTTGAATGAGTAAACCAAATTACCTGATTATCAATACAATACGAACTCTAAAAAATTCTCACCTACCTATCGGGAACTCGCTTGTACGCAACTGGTCACAGGAATGAAAAAAGAAAGCCGGTTCCATGACCCATGCACGGAACCGGCTGATGTTTGTCTTCGTTAACAGCGAATACTATCTCCTTCGTGTTCTTGATTTTGACGTTTTCTTGTTCTTGCTTAAATCCAGAATGCGGACATTGCGGAACTTCACACCCTCACCATGACCGCAGAAGCTGATATAACCATCCTTGTTGAACAGGCCGGGGTGATTTTTCTTGTCAACCGTATATGGATTCACTTTTCCGCCATCGGGGGCTACATTGTGGCCTTGACAGGCTTCACGAATATTGCCGTCGAGAATCACTTCACCATTCACCGTAACGGTGATGCGGTCGCCAATGGCGCGAATTTCTTCAACGTTCCAGGTTCCCAAAGGACCGAACTTGACATGTTTCGGCACAATGATACCATAAACAGCACCATGCTGCTGATAGTCATGTAAGCCTTTGTAGATTGGGTCATCATGGTCGAGTATTTGAATCTCCATACCGTCGTAGGCAGCATCAACACCGTGTTTGGTACGAATGCCTATGCCATTGTTGACTCCTGGCTTTACAAAACAAAATTCAAAGCGGTAGATAAAGTCACTATACTTCTTCTTTGAATAAAGATTACCACCGGCTCCGTACTTGGCACTGACATAAATATTGCCATCCACGGGAACGTAATTGACTAAATTTCCCTCCCACTTGTCGAGCGAACGGCCATCGAACAGTACTTCGTAACCTTCTTCTTTCTCTTCTTTTGACAAGGTAAATACAGGGGTAGAAGGCAGTTTGTGTATCATCAGATTACGAATCTGCATTTCCTCTTCTCCACCCATGAAGAAAATTTGTCCTACGGTTTTGATTGGCAAACGGCTCGGGGTGTTCTTGATGATGACATTCTCGGCAACCACACGGCCATTCGATTCAATCAAAAGTCGGTCGTTAACCAACCGTACATGTAGCGTATTCCACTCTCCGGGCTTTGCGTTCTGCTCAACAGCCACAAGCTTGCTGTCGGCAGCATGCACAAACTGTGCACCCGTAGCGCCATCCAGTACCACCTCTGGCATAGAGCGCAGATACAGCATCCCTTTGCCCTTGGTTCGCCAGTCTACATACAGGTCGACGTTTTCGAAAGTGTCGCCACTGCCCACAGAGGACTTGCCTTTGCACTTGCCGTCAACCACTTCATGCATAAAGCCATCCGACTGCCACTTGCCCAACAATCCTTTGATTTCATCAATGGCATATCCAGCATCGGCATCTTCGGTCTTGGCACTGAAAATGTCCTTGGCTTTGTTGAGCCATGTCTTGGTGGTTTCGCCACCTTGCAGGGTTTTGTTTTTAGCAATAATGGTCTTCACAACGGTTGCAGCCTGATAGGCATTCTCTTTCTTATCGAGATATTTTGCGGCAAGCGTTAATGCAGGCAGCTCATAAATGCTACCCAACGCCGACAGATAGCTGTTGACAACCGAAACCGATGGGTTCATTTCGAGGGCCCGACGATACAACAAATACCTTTCCATGCCATTGAGTGACGAACGTTTGGTCAGTGTCAAGGCACGCTTCAACGCCTGGTCTTTTCGAGTGGCCGTTGTTGATGCAATCTGGTCAAGCACGTCTATCACCGATTCGTTGTCAATTTTCAACAAAGAATTGAAGGCTTCATCGGCCATAGAAGGATTCTGGTAGTGGAACTCTATTACCAGCCGACGGATGGCCTGTTGGTTGCCTGCCTGTGCCAGCATAGGATAATAGAGTTGCAGATGATTGGTTTTGTCCAATCGTTTTTGGATGGCAGCGAACTGTTCAGCAGACGACTGCTGATGGAGTGCATACAAAGCGGCTTTCTGCAAATGTGGAGCCGTGGCAGCATCAGCACGTTCCAGCATTTCGCACAAAGGTTCGAAATGTTGATAGTCAGAAATGCTACCCAGTGCCTCATAAGCGGCAGTCTTTACAACAGCATTTTGTGAAGAGGTCAGTCGCAACACCTCGTCGTACGCCTGATACATGCGGCGTTCGGCAATTAATTTCAGTGCTTGAGCCTGTACAGACGCATTGCTATTGCCCAGTGACTTGAGGGCCTCAGCTTGGATGGAGCCTTTGAATGACTTGAGTGCCAGTAGTGCTTGACCGGCTTTCTGACCACCCAACAATGCCATCAGTCCTTGCAATGCTTGTGGGCCTCCTATCTGACTGGCGGCATGGATGGAAGCATTGGAGAGTTCATCGTTGCTGCTCATCATCTTCTTGAGAACAACCTCCACAAAATTCTGTTGTCTATTGTTGCCCAACCAACGAACCACGTCTATCTGAGCAGGCTCAGAAAGCCGGTCAATCTGATTGGAAACGGCTTTGAAAATGCCATTTCCAGCGCTTTCTTCCGCCATGGCCAAAGCTGTATTCCTATATTGCACATCCTTATCCTTCAAGGCCTTGAGCACTTCTGACGTTGCTTTTGAGCCAGAAGTCTTCAGCAACAGTTCCAACGCGGCACAACGAATGGCTGGCCTTTGTTGCTTAACCAGCTGCTTGGCAGCCTTACCTACCCATTTAGAGTCATTGCTTGCCAGGCGAGTTAGCAGTTGCACGTAGGCGTCGGTTGCATGTGTTGGTTCGTATTGATAACCAACTGATTTGGCCTGTTTGCCCAACACTTTGGCGGCTTTCGTAGAGCCATTGATTACTAAAGCCTTGTAAACTTCATTCAACGTCTGTGAATCTGCCCCGGGAATCCATGACAAGAGCATCGGTTCCAATGTGGGTGATACCAACTGACGTGTGGTGATGAGGTGAGCCAGTGTCTGCTTTGGCAAGTCCGACTTGGGCAGCCAGCCTATCAAGTATTGATCAATACCTGGGGTTGTAGCCAGCGCACTCATGGCAAACGGCTGCAGGTAGCTGTCATTAAGATATGCCTCGAACACGGCAACATCGGCTGCTGTGGCTAGTTTTTGTATCTGCGTAATCAAGAAAGCCTGCAAAACCTGATCCTTAGAAGTACGCAAAGCCTGAATCAAACCCTCTTTCACACCAGCCCGGAGATTGGCTTTATCGGGTCGGGTTACATAGTCTACCACGCCATTGACAGCATATTCATAGGCAGCATTAGCGCCTTTGCTGGTTGGACCGAACAGCCCTACCAACGATTTGATGCCATCCGCACCTGTCTGGGCCATCTCTTCCATTACCTGGTTGAAGGTCTCTACATTGTTAGCGGGCAGCTGCGCCAATCCGTCAGCTATGATGGTCGAGGCTACTCTGTTTCTTTGGTCTGTCCCTTGCGAATGACCAACGGTGCATATACACAAGAGCAATAATACAAGTATATGATATTGAAGCTTTTTCATGTTTATTTGATTGATTAGATTGTCAATTCATTTATCAACTTGGAACCTTAGAAATTCCATCCTTTACGCATGGGTTGATTAACCAAAGCATTGGCGGCATCATCCCCTATGAACAACTGTGTCTTGGGATCGAATGCCAATTCCTTGCGATTCAAGCGCAAAGCCACAGTTGCCATGTTGACCAATGTGCAGCTATGGTGGCCATTCAGTTCGTTGAGCGCAAACTTCTTTCGGGTGCGAATGCAATCCAGGAAGTCGGTGTTCTGCGGTTCTGGATCAGGATATTCGGCGAGCTTGTTCATCACGTCTGGAATGGTACATTCAAAACCTTTGTACACCTTTCCCTTCGGACCTTCGATATACGGCACCTTTCCCTTGCTTTCGTAGCCTTCACCCTCAAGCACAATTTGGCAACCGTCAGCGTAGGTGTAGGTAATCTTACGCCAGATTCCTACTGCATCGTAATGCTGCTGAGGTGCATCCACTTCCACTTTCACGGGTGAGGTGTTGTCCTTGCCTAAGAAATATTGGATGGGATCGAGGTAATGCTGCCCCATGTCAGTGAGTCCACCACCATCATAATCCCAATATCCCCGAAACGTTTGATGAACACGATGGGCGTTGTAGGGCTTGAAGGGAGCCGGGCCTAACCACATGTCATAATCCAACTCTTGTGGAACTGGTTGTGGTTGCAGATTGTCTTTGCCAACCCAATAGAATTTCCAGGTAAAGCCTGTCGCACCAGACACAACAACTTTCAACGGCCAACCCAACATTCCACTCTCTACAAGCTTCTTCAAGGGTTGTACGGTTGTGCCCAGTCCATAGAACGTATCCGTAAACCTGAACCATGTATTCAACCTAAATATACGATTATAACGTTGCATGGCTTCTACAACCTTTCTACCTTCTCCTATGGTACGGGTCATGGGTTTTTCGCACCAAACATCCTTTCCAGCCCTTGCTGCCTCAACAGCCATCAATGCATGCCAATGAGGTGGAGTGGCAATGTGCACGATATCCACGTTGGGATCACGAATTAAGTCACGGAAATCATGGTAGGTGGTGAGTGTAGTTCCAAATTTCTTCTTGCCTAAATCAACGGCTTGCTGCAAATGTTTTTGGTCAACATCACAGACTGCCACTAATCTACAGGCATCGGAACTCGTGAAATGGTAAGACGATTTACCTATTCCTCCCACGCCAATGATTCCTTTTGTCAACTGGTCACTGGGTGAAATAAATCCATTTCCACCCAAGACTTTACGCGGAACAATCGAAAAAAGCCCAATTGTCCCCATTGTTTTCAAGAACGTTCTACGGTTTGTCTTCATGATAAATATCGGTATTTAATGATTTTCATCGCAGTGCCGAACGGCACCGAGTACATGATTTCTCTGCAAATATACTAATTTTTAGGTTCATCACGCATCATCCATGTGCTTTTTTTATAACCTGATAAAACAAACAGCCTGTCCATCAGGCATCTACCCTTCACAGGAAAAGGGGAAGTGATGCTGTCAGTCGTCCCATCGAAGCCTGGCCACCAAGGGCAAATGGTCACTGAAACCATTCTGATAGCGAGGTCCCAGATAATTCCTCCGAGGCTGCACTCCGCCGTATTTTTCATCTTCCTTCAGCAAGAAAGGGGCATCATGCACATGACATTCCACCAATCTTTGCGCCGTATGCTCATCCACCATGATGTGGTCCAGGCTGCCCCATTCGCCGCGGTAGCGGTACGTTCCCCTGGCTCCGTGCGTGCCAACAGCCTGCTGAGAAACATCTACAATGCCATGATCGGTTAACTGTCGGATGTTTTCATCCGTGGAATAGTCGTTGAAGTCGCCCAACAGCAGTACATGGGGATGGGCAGACAAGGTGCGAAGGGAATCAACCGCCTGCAACAACCGATTGATGACCAGTCTGCGATGGGCACGCGTAGGACGTTCACCAGCTGTCCTGCTTGGTGCGTGTACTACAAAAACGTGCAGCGTGTCTCGCAAACTGACACGTCCTTTCACATACAGAATGTCACGCGTGGGGCGCATCTCTTTCATGGGATGGATGCGAATAGAATAAGATTGAAGTAATTGAAACGAGAATGGAGAATACAGCAAGGCCACGTCGATGCCTCGCTCATCGGGCGAATGGGTCATCACATACTCATAACGTGCCTTGCGCAACAGCGACCGTTTGGTTAAATCGACCAAACAACTGTCGTTCTCCACCTCGCACAAGGCCACCAAGTCGGGCAGCGACCAGCCGTCGTCCGATTCGCCACAAGACAGGATGGTCTGCCCGATGCGGTTCACCTTCTGCCAATAGCGGCGAGGTGTCCAATGATAATCAGACGCCGGCAGGAACTGCTCATCATGCTTCAGACTGTCATGGCGGCAGTCGAAAAGGTTCTCACAGTTCAGTTCTACCACGGTGAACACGCCCAGCAACAGGCTCAACAGATACGTCATTTTTGTAACATCAGGCGGTCTTTCCTGCGGGCACCCGCCCCTTTCGGCTACTCAGATACAAGCCCGTCAATATCAGCGCGGTACCCACGACGAAGTAAACCGTTATCTCCTCGTGCAGAATCCACGCGGCAAAGATGATGGTGGTCACTGGATTCACATATACATAATTGGTTGCCTGCAATGCACCCAGCCGCAACATCACCCACGTCCACAGCCAGAAACAGAGCATGGAAGCCACTGCTCCCAGGAACAGCAGGTTGTACAATATCTTGGGTTGCACCAAGGTATCAAGACTTGGAAAGCCTGGTTCAAAGGCATAATAAGGCAACACGGTGAGCAGTCCGTAGAAAAAGACCTTACGAGTAATGAAGGTTGTTGGATATTTCTCATTGGCTTTCTTGAGCAACAGCGAATACACCGCCCAACTCACGCAAGCCAGCAGGGCCAGCGAGTCACCCAGTGGAGAGAGGTTGAGCACCAACTGACCGTTGAGTACCACAGCCGCCATGCCCACGAACGAGAAGGCCGTGCCGATGATTTGCCACTTGCCGAGCGGCTCGCCCCTGAACCATATCCGGTGAAGCAGCATGGTGAACAGCGGACACGAGCACACGATGAGCGACACGTTCATGGCCGTTGAGTATCCCAACGCCACGTTTTGAGCCAGGAAGAACACCGTTCCGCCTGTCAATCCCAGTCCTGCCATCAGTAATTCATCTTTCCATGTACGAGCAAAAATATGCTTATGAAAAAACAATAGCATCAGCACATAGGCTATTAAAAAACGCAACGTGTACACCTGAGCCGGCGAAATGCCGCTTTGAATCAGCACCTTGGTGGAGATAAAGGTAGAGCCCCAGATAGCCACCGTCATGAAAGCTACAACGTGATAGAACCACATGATATAAATATATTTAAGCTTTTAAGTTAATTTGTGCTGCAAAGCTACAAATCTTCTTTCACATTTCGCCTTATTTTTGCCAAATATCTTTTCATTCCTTCCGCATCTTTGTTGGCAATGATGTTCAGGAGTTCTTTCAATTCTACCCGTATCTGCGACACTTGGTCGTGCGTGTAGGGATTGAAAAGTATTTCCTGCAAGAGATAATCATCCTCGTTCAACACCCCCTTGGCGATGCGCATGTGCCGCTTGAAAGTCGTTCCAGGCGCATCTTGATGCTTCATCACGGCCGCAAAGACGAACGTACTGACAAAGGGAATGCTCAACGAATAAGCCACCGTGCGGTCGTGTTCTTCGAACGTGTACTCGTAGATGTGCAACCCAAGGCGCTGGTACAAGTCCTTGAAGAAGATGCGCCCCATATAATCACCCTCGCTGATGATAATGGC
Organism: uncultured Prevotella sp.; assembly: GCA_963511375.1. Classification (GTDB taxonomy): domain Bacteria; phylum Bacteroidota; class Bacteroidia; order Bacteroidales; family Bacteroidaceae; genus Prevotella. The sequence goes on from CAUPIT010000002.1 coordinate 54,408, forward strand.
ATTCTCCTCGTGCAGTTGGTTCAGGTTGGCGAACGTGGGGCCGAACATGGGGTGCGTTGAAACGTAAGGATGTCCCGCCTGTTCATAAAAAGCCTTCAAGCCGGTCTTCACTGAGCTGATGTCACTCAATATACAGTTGGTCGGCAAGTAGGGAATCACCTCCTCAAAAGCCGGAATGGTGTATTTCACCGTCACGGCGTTGATGACCAGTTCGGGTTGAAAGGCCCGCACCTCGTCCATCGAGGTGAAGCGTTGACAGTTGTATGTGAAGCGCATTCGCTTCGGATCTTTCTCGTACACGGCCGTTTCATGGTCGAAACTTAGCAGGTCAAGGAAGAAACTTCCCATCTTGCCTGCACCCATTATCAGTATTCGCATAGCTTGGTTTTAATTCATCATTCATAATTCATAATATAGTTGACAAGTTTACGAGTTTACAAGTTCACCAGTTGATAGTCTTATAAGCAATAAGTCTATTTACTTGTCTCCTCGTCAACTTGTAAACTCGTAAACTCGTAAACATGTCAACTATATTATGAATTAATGATTTTCAGTTGTTGTCTCACACTCTCCTGATGTATCTCTTCAAAGATGTTGGCCACACTCTCAGCCGAGATGCCACACTGCTCGCCCTGTTTCCCTCGCTTTTCCAATATCTCTTTGTAACGATTTGACTGCAGCACGGTCATGTTGTGTTCTTTCTTGTACTGCCCTATTTCACGGCAAACACGAAGACGCTTGGACAAAAGGGCCATGAGTTCATCATCCAACTCGTCAATCTGCGCGCGCAAACTACGCAGACCTTCGGTCGTAGTATGTTCATCGCGAATCACCAGCATGCTCAGAATGACATCCAAGGCATCAGGGGTTACCTGCTGTTTGGCATCGCTCCAGGCGTTGTCGGGATTACAATGCGACTCAACAATAAGCCCATCGAACCCCAAATCCATCGCTTGTTGGCTAAGCGGACCTATCAACTCTCTGCGCCCACCGATATGACTGGGGTCGCAAATGATTGGAAGCTGCGGGATGCGGCGACGCAGTTCAATGGGGATTTGCCACATCGGAAGATTTCGATACATTGTTTTTTCGTAGCTTGAAAAACCGCGATGAATAGCTCCTAAACGCTTTACACCGGCCCTATTGAGACGCTCCAAGGCTCCAATCCACAATTCCAAATCGGGATTGACGGGGTTTTTAACAAGCACAGGGATATCCACTCCCTGCAAAGAGTCGGCCAAAGCCTGCATGGCAAAGGGGTTAGCAGCGGTGCGAGCCCCTATCCAAAGGATGTCTAAGCCATGCTTCAAACACAGTTCAACATGCTCTGGGATGGCCACTTCTGTAGAAACAAGCATACCCGTTTCATCCTTCACACGTTTCAACCACGGCAAAGCCTCCTCGCCTTTCCCCTCAAAACCTCCAGGTTTGGTGCGGGGTTTCCACACACCAGCCCTAAAATTATGGCATCCTTTCTTTTTCAATTGCCATGCTGTAGTCATGACTTGTTCTTCTGTTTCGGCACTACATGGCCCCGCAATGACGAAAGGTCGCTTTACATCGCTTTGTAAATTGAGTGGTAATAAGTCTATTTCCATTTCATTTTTTCTATTTTCTATCACCTTTGACACTATGGCAAAGGTAAATACTTTATCCGTATAAATATTTCTAATTGCTCGTTTTGTTCAAATTCTCCCAGTTATTTTGAAGACTTTGTTACATCATAACCGTCTACCATGCTATTGCCTGAAGGCGCATCAAGGCTTCGTTCATCTTTGTTTCTTTGGCACAAAGTGATATTCGGATATAGCGTTTTCCGTTGCTACCAAATATAAAACCAGGGGTAATAAAAACGTTCGACTTGTGCAGTACACGTTCGGTGAGTTGCTCGGCATCCTTATATTTGGCAGGAATACGCCCCCATAAAAACATCCCTACTTGTGCATGATCATAGCTACAGCGCAAAACTTGCATGATCTTCTCAGCTATCTTGCGACGCTCTTTGTACACCTTCACATTATTTATATAATGCCACATTTCGTCATTAGTATTGTATGCCTCAGCTGCAGCCAACTGAATACCGCGAAAGGTGCCGCTGTCTATGTTGCTTTTTATCTTGAGAATCCACGAAATATACGTTGCATTCGATGCGCACAAGCCCACTCTCCACCCTGGCATATTAAAGCTTTTCGACATAGAGTTGAACTCTATGCAGCAATCTTTGGCTCCCTCTACTTGCATGATTGACAAGGGACGGTCGTTAAGTATGAACGAATAAGGATTGTCATTGACAATCACAATATTGTGTTTTTGTGCAAATGCCACTAATTTCTCATACGTCTCCAATTGCGCATTGCCGCCCGTAGGCATGTGAGGATAATTGGTCCACATCAGTCGAACCTTTGCTAAATCCATTTGTTCTAACTCATCAAAGTCGGGCTGCCATGCATTCTCCTCTCGTAAGTTGTAATTGAGTACCCGTACTCCCAACAATTTACTCAGCGAAGTATATGTAGGATAACCTGGATTGGGAACCAATACGGCATCTCCAGGATTGCAAAAAGCCAGCGTTACGTGCAAAATACCTTCCTTACTACCAATAAGTGGTTGTATTTCGGTTTGTGGATTGAGGCTCACGCCATACCACTTTTCGTAAAAGCGTGCCATGGCTTGGCGCAATTCTGGCGTACCACAGGTGGGTTGATAGCCATGTGTAGAAACGTCGTTGGCTACTTCGCAGAGCTTTTGAACCGTTTGATGAGATGGTGGCATATCAGGACTACCTATGGCAAGTGAGATGATATCGTTTCCCGAGGCTTGTAGCTGTGCTACTTCTTTCAGTTTCTTACTGAAATAATATTCTTGTATTTGGTTCACACGTTGTGCAGGTTGAATGTTCATTTTGTTGTTGATTTTATAGTTAGATCACGATTTTATCATTCAAACTTCTTTATCTTTACCTTTCCGACCTCATGGTGACAGGAAGAATTGTTTTGCTTTCTCTTCATATCCTTATCTGTTTGATGAGGCACTACAAGCGAAAAGCCTCGCTTTCACATATTGTGAAGCGAGGCTTTTATGGGGTTATTTATTGAATTGACTATGGCACACAAACTTCCGCTTCACAAGTGTTTGCAAAGTAAAAATAGAAGTAATAATAAGATGTGTGTAACTGATTCAACATTTTTCTCATATTTCCTAATTCGATTACAAAAGTAGATGATTTATTTGTAAATAACAAACATTTTGCTAAGAAATCATTAAAATAACTTACATTTTTAATGTTTTTGAAGACGAGGTATCAAGAATTGCTGAAAATGCCGTATGCGTCCACGTTTTTGTAGGCCTGTTTCACCTTCTGCTCCACATCCTCATCAGCAACACCTTGGGCCTGATCGGCAGCCAATTGAGCGGCCATCTTCTCGGCCATCTCAATGTCTTCCCTACCGCCTTGCTCATCACCCAGCTCTATCCTGAGCGGACCTCGTTCTTGAAAAGCAACCATCGAGAATGGGTTCACATCTATCACCTTATTATAATAGGTTAGCGCTTCAGCCTTGTTGCCCTTCTTCTGTTCGATGCGAGCCTTCAAAATCAGCACGTCATCATTGTCTGCCAAATATTCTAACAGATGGGTAGCGTCTTCATCCGCAGCGTCCAAATCACCCGAATCCAACAGCGTTTCGCCTCGCAAGAGATAGGCTTCGTATGCTTCGGGGTTCAACATGATGGCCTTGGTGAGCATGGCAATGGCGTTGGTAAGGTCGTCACGACCTATACAGGCCTTGGCATAGCGATACAACACTTGCGGATTTTCACTGTCAACAAGCATGGCTTTCTCGCAGGCATTGCCCATGGCAACGTAGTCTTCCATCATGTATGCCACGTCGGACATGCGAAGATAAATCTGCAAATTGTCGGGTTCTGCCTCCATCAGCTTCTGCAATTGTGCGTAGGCACCAGGCAGGTCGTTGTTGCGTATCAATGCCTGTGAATAGTAATCACGTGTTTCCAGATCGTCGTGCAGTTGTAAGGCGTGACTGAAACAGCGCAGGGCGTGTTCTATTTGGTTAATCTGTAACGCTCTGACACCATCGTATTTCAGTGTTTCAAAGTTCTTTCGTTCTTCTTCCCGACGCTTTTCTTCCTCGTTTTCAGCCTTGTTTCCAAACAGCGATTTTAAGAAATTCATAGTTTTTATAGATTTAAAAGTTGTTCGTAAACCGAGTTGGTCATGAAGTCAGTACGCTCCCATTTCGGCCACCAGCCCTTCACATTCTGAAACTCCTGTCCCACATTTTTATACTGCTGATAGGTAAATTTGGCATTGACATACCCCTCATCACCGTCACGGGCGATGATGAAACAATGCAGCGTACGCTGATATCCCACCAGTTCGCCATCCTTCTCAACCGTCTCCAGTACCCATTCTTTCTGTGGAATGGCCACCGACTGGATGCTTACCTTGGGGTATTTCTTTCTAAACAGCTGTGTGCAGGTCTTGCGATACGTCAACGCATCCTCGCCTTTGTACAGATCCTTGCTGTACAAGGGCATGTAATAAGAGCCGTTTACTTTCAGCAAGTCAGACTTTCCATCTATCCTGTCGTTAAAGCCAATGGCATCGCCAAGCTCGTGTCCGGCCTGCTCCAACTCCTTCTTGGTCTTCTTCAAAAACTTCGACACCTTTTTATCAAAAGGCTCTTTTTTCTTATCTTGGCTCTGCGCCGACACGTTTGTGATTGCTCCCAATAAAAGGACAAGCACGATATACCCTATTTTCTTCATTGTCGTATCATTTAAAAGATTGTCGCAAAAATAGCATAAATAAGCAGAGAATCAAAATAACAATTGATAATTAAAATAAAATTACCCTTAAAAGTTTTGCGATATTAGCACGATAACCTATCTTTGTGGCAGATGAAAAAGATGTACATTTTATTGTTGGTTGGGCTGTTTTTCACCAACATCAGTGCGCAGGAGCGTCACCAGATATTTCGGTCAACGGTCGAAAGAACAGACTCTGTGCAAGCCAAACATGCTGATGCTGGCCCCAATCTCCAACCTCACACGGTGGGAACCTATGCCCAACCCATCATTGACAGGCATTTGCCGGCCGCACAAACCACGGCTACCGACACACTGCATCTGCCCACCATGAATGCATCTGGGCAGGTGTTGCCCTTCCGTTGGTACCCTTACGGATGGTTGGGGTGGTACAATTGGGATCTTCACCCCGGTCTGAATGTCAACCTTGGTGCATCTGTTTTCGCTTTTTTGGGCAAGAACGCACCTCGTGGAGCTGGGTTCACACAGAACCTGTCGGCCATGTATGCCATGCCCCTGACCCAGAATCTGTCGCTCGCCGTGGGCGGTTATCTCAACAACATTATATGGAGCCGCACCTCCTATCGTGATGCCGGACTGACGGCAGCCTTGGGCTATCGCTTTGATGAACATTGGGAGGCTTATCTCTACGGACAAAAATCCATCGTCCAAACTCGCTTCACTCCGCTACCGTTGTACGATATGGGCAATTTGGGCGACCGCATTGGTGCTGCGGTGAAATACAATTTCAACCCTTCTTTCAGCGTGCAATTATCGGTAGAACGAGGCTGGATGCCCAAACAAGATAGCCGCTACTTCGATCAATACAACTATCCCGTGCCGGAAAGGTAAACGATAACCAACGTTTATCCATCTTGCCAACCGGTACAAACGCAAACAAGGGGGCAGTGTTAACCACCGACAACCCCTTCTCTTTTCCCACTTGTTTCCACCTTTCAACTACTTCACATACTTTAATCGCAAGCTGTTGAGCACCACGCTCACGCTCGAAAAGGCCATCAAAGCACTGGCCCACATGGGCGTTATCTGGAAATTGACACCGAAAAGATGCAGCACACCGGCCGCCAACGGAATGCAGACGATGTTGTAGATGAAGGCCCAAAAAAGATTCTGTCTGATCATCGACACCGTTTTCTTGCTCAAATGGATGGCCTGTGGCAAGCGTCGAAGGTCATCGCCCATCATCGTTACCTGCGCCACATCCATGGCCACGTCGGTTCCCCGTCCCATGGCAATGCTCACATCTGCCATCGCCAGGGCCTGCGTGTCATTGATGCCATCGCCCACCATGGCCACCTGCTTGCCCTCACGCTGCAACTTGCGCACCAAGTTTTCTTTATCCTGGGGCAACACCTTACTTTGATAATGGCGGATGCCCGCCTTCTGAGCCCAATATTTGGCGGCCTCTTCCTTGTCGCCACTCATCATATAGACCTCCACCCCTGCTTCGTTTTGCAAGGCAAGCATGGCCTCACGGGCATTCGGCTTCAGCGTTTCGCGTGCTTCAAGTGGCAAGTCATCAGCCTTGGTAAAATCGATTTGCTGATTCGGAATTGTCAGTGTGCCGGTCTTGTCGATGACCATGGCATTAACCTTACGCAGACTTTCCAGCGCTGTTGCGTCCTTGATGAGCACATTCTTCTCTGCCGCTTTCCCAATGCCCACCATCAATGCCGTGGGTGTTGCCAAGCCCATGGCACACGGACAGGCGATGACCAGCACCGAGACAGCCGACAGAATGGCTTGCGGAAGAGCCTCGTTGCCGCCAAGAAGCCACCATAGCAAGAACGTCAACACAGCTACACCCATAACTACCGGCACAAAGACCAAGGCCAACTTATCAACCACGCGCTGCACGGGAGCCTTGCTTCCCTGTGCCTGTTGCACCATCTGGATAATCTGAGCCAACGCCGTATGCTCGCCTATCTGTTGGGCTTTAAATCGAAGTTTGCCCTGCGAGATAACGGTACCAGCCAACACCGATGCCCCTACCTGCTTCAAGACCGGTGTGGGTTCGCCGGTTATCATGCTTTCATCGACATAAGCTCCGTCTTCGAGCATAAAGCTCGTCGCCCAGGTCACCTCACCATCTACCGGCACTTTCTCACCCGCACGCACCTCCAGCACGTCACCTATCTTGACGGTAGACAGGGGGATGTCCTCCGTCTGCTCGCCACTGACCAAATGAGCCGTCTTGGGAGACAGGCCCATGAGCTGGCGAATGCTGCCGGCTGTGCTGTCCTTGGCCCTCTCTTCCAACAACCTGCCGGTGAGAACGAAGGTGATGATCATCACCGAGGCATCAAAATAAGTGTGCCACTCAATGCCTCTGCTGCCCCAAACGCGCTCTCCATAAAAGGTATTGAACGCACTGAAGACGAACGCAATGCCCGTGGAGAGTGCCACAAGCGTATCCATGTTGGCCGACTTTTGCAGCAACTGCTTCCAAGCAGATACGAAGAACCGGCGACCGCAGTAGACAAAGTTGGCCAATGCCAGCAGCATGGCCACTTGATTGGACATTTTGACTGCCCCCAAAGAAATCCACCTCATCGAAACGGCCATGCACAACACGGCAAAGAGCCACGACAGCAGTGTCTTTCGTTTCAGTTGTCTGTACGCATTGCGCTCAATCTCTTCCACCGACCGGTCGCTCTCTATCACGAGGTCATAGCCAATGGCATTGATTTCACGCTTCATCTGTTCGGGTGAAATCTCTTTTTCGTCAAATTCCACCAGCGCGCTTCTGCCCGGCAGACTGACCGACGCTGACCGTATGCCCGGCAGGGAATTGAGCTTACGCTCCACATGGGCAGAGCAGGCAGCACATGCCATCCCCACCACCGGTATTGTTTTCTTAATCATTTTATGTTGTTATAGTTGATGAGTTTTTGAGTTCTTGAGTTTTTGAGTTCTCGAGTTTTTGAGTTCATCAGTTGATGAGTTTTGAGTTCATGAGTTTTTAAGTTCATGAGTTTCATGAGTTAATAAGTATTTGAGTTGATGGGGTTTTGAGTTGACGGGTGATTACACCTGAAACTCGTAACCAGTCTCATCGACGGCCTTTTTCATGTGCGCCGGTTTTACAAGCTCTTCATCATAGTTCACCGCAACCGTGTGATTGGCCAGGTCAACCTCAGCCGAATCTACACCCTTGAGGCACGACAATGTGCGTTCTACCTTGGCTTTGCAGTGGTCGCAAGCCATTCCGTTTACTGTAAATATTTTCTTTTCCATTGTTATATGTTTTAATTGAACACTGCAAAGATACAGCCTTGGTCCACAAAACGTATTATGGAATTATGGGAGAAAATTATAAAAAAAGGATATCAGATGGTGTCCAATCCTCTACGCATGTTTTTCTTCAATGACTTGAATTGCGAGGGTGTCATGCCCGTGATTTGTTTGAATTGGCTCGATAGATAAGCTACGCTTGAATAATTGAGTTTATAGGCTATCTCGGTGAGCGACAACTGGTCGTAGAAAATCAACTCCTTGACACGCTCAATGCGTTGTAGAATGAAATAACGCTCTATGGTGATGCCCGTAAACTCACTGAAAAGTTTGCTCAAACTGCTATATTCACTGTGTAGCTGTTGTGCCAGATAGTCGGAGAGGTTGAGCTGGGAGCGGTTGTCATGATAATGAACCAGGTCGACAATGAGAGTTTTGATGCGGTCGATGGTTTGCTGCCTTTTGTCGTCAAGCAGTTCAAAGCCCAGCTGCTGCAACCCTTTTTCAAGCGTTGCCAATTGTTCTGTATTGAGTTCTTCAGCCAATGTTACCACTCCTAACTCTACAGATTGAGGTGCGATACCCTGACTTTGTAGAAATTGTCGCACAGCCATAATGCAACGGTCGCACACCATGTTCTTGATGTACAACACACTTCTGCCAGCAGATGCTCGTTTCTTATCGGCAGTAGATGACTTTGGCTGATTCTTCATCTCGTTACTCCTTTTCCTTCAAACAGCATGAGGTGCCATCTGCAAATTTAGCGAATAAGTTTGTAAACGCCATGTGTGTCGGTTGGATTTTTGGCCCGTTCTAACCAACTTTCAGTACAAGAAGCATGCCTACCTATGAACCCAAGCCCATGGAGGAAATAAAAATCGAGCTTTGAGATGATGCCGAATTATCTTGACAACATGACGCTAAATCCAGGCCGTATTCACAAACTATTGTGTCGCTCGTCGCAAATACGCCAAATATGAGCAAGTTTCGCAAACCTTTGTATTTCAACATGTTAAGACGACGACAGACCTGTATATATGGATTTTCCACGCTTTTTCAAGACAAAAGCATTGCTTTTAGTCACCAATTGACATGCATTTGGCGTGCAACCACATGCGAATTAACTGCCAAAGTGAAGTTTCTAAGCTGACAAAAGCATGGAAATTGCTGAAAATATGGCTGACGATTCCCAAATAATCTCCTGTTTTGCATCCTCGCTACCTATTGTTTTTCTCCAGATGAAAGACTTTGAAAGGCCATTTTGAAGGCATATTTCAGTCAAAATACTGAACATTTTCGATCTTTCAACTCAACCTTTTTCACTACTTGGCGTACCAGCACGTTGCGCCTGCCTCAACTCACTGAACGTCTTATACAATAGCGGCAGCGTAAGGAGTATCGAGCAGGCATCGCTGCAAGCCTGACTCATCATCACGCCCTGCAAGCCCAGAAAATGGGGCAACACAACAATCAGCGGGATGAAGAACAGGCCACTGCGCGAGGCAGCCAACAGGTTGGCGCGGAATGTCTTACGGATGGTCTGCATCAACATATTGGCCATAAGGAAGAATGCCATGGCTGGCAATGACACCAACTGCCAGCGTAAGGCCTGCGTGCCGATGCGGATTACCTCTGAATCGTTGCGGAACAACTCGACAATGGCATCCGAGAAAATCCATCCCAGCACGGTGCAAGTCAGCAAGAAGCAGGTTCCTATCCTCACCGCAAACCAGAAACCCTTCCGCACACGGCCATAGAGGCGCGCGCCATAGCTGAACCCGCAGAACGGTTGGAAGCCATGTCCCAATCCAATGACAGAGGCCATGACAATCATTGTAAACCTATTGGCAATAGACATGGCTGCTACGGCTGCGTCACCATAACGCGCCGCAGCCACGTTGAGCAAGATGCTGGCCACACTGGTGAGCCCCTGGCGCGACAGAGAGGGCGTTCCACCGGCCAGAATCTCCTTGATATAGATGCGCGAGATGGAAAAATGACGAAAGCTAATGCGGATACTTCCGCCGTGACGGGTCATGCGCAGCAGCACCACAAAGCTGGCCAGTTGGCCGAAAACCGTGGCCAAAGCCGCTCCGGTGATGCCCCAGTCGAGCCAGAAAATAAGGATAGGATTAAGTCCAATATTGACAATGGCGCCGGCAACGATGCCCCACATGGCAAACGACGCATTGCCCTGGAAGCGCATCTGGTTGTTCAGACACAGCGAGCCGGTCATCAAAGGCGCGCCAAGGAGTATGATGCCAAGGTATTTCTCTGTGTAAGGCAGGACGGTGGGCGTACTGCCAAGCCAAACGGAGAGAGGCTTTAGCCAGAGAAGACCTACCACCATGATGAGCAATCCCGCCGCAAGGGCATAGAAAAAGCCCGTAGACGCCATGGCCTCAGCATTGTGATGCCGCTGCGCCCCGAGCTCACGGGCGATGTAGTTGCCCGACCCATTGCCGAAAAAGAAACTGAATGCCTGAATAACAAACATCACGGAGAACACGATGCCCACGGCCGCGACGGCCTGAGTGTTGATCTTTCCCACGAAATAAGTGTCGGCCACATTGTACAGACTGGTAACCAGCATACTGACAATCGTGGGCACAGCCATGGTTCCGATAACCCGATAAACGGGCCCTTGGGTTAAGAATGTATAATTGTCTCTGTGTTGTTGCATACGAATCTCACGAATTGTGGTGCATGCCGGGTGCCGTCACGGTATGCGTACCGCCCCGACGTTGCCACCCCGGCATCATGACATAGATGACAAACGCACTTGGTTGCGACCGGTCAAGATAAGGTCGTAACCGTTTTTTGCAAACGCACGGGCACAAGCTTCACCTATTCCACTTGTCGCACCTGTAATCAAAGCAACTTTCTTCATAGCTGAAAAAACACGGCCTTGCTCCGTCCTGCGCATGCGCAGGAATGCTGGCAAGGCCCTTGTTGATGATACGTTTATGGCTGTTCCAATAATATTTGTACGATACGCTCGGCGCTCCTTCCGTCCCAGCGATCGGGAATGGCGCATTTTTTCCACGTGCCATTCACCATATCCTCAACGGCCTTGCCCAACAAATGGGCATCTTCGCCAACCAAAACGTTGGAACCAATCTTGACCGTTTCAATATGTTCGGTGTAACTGTTGAGCGTGATGCAGGGAATGTTGTTGAATGTTGCCTCTTCGGCCACATTGCCACTGTCGGTGATCACACCGCAAGCATGAGCGGTGAGATAGCCAAACTGCAAGTAAGAAAGTGGTTTTATCAGCTTGAATGTAGGATGATTTGAACCTAAAAGTTCAGCCACGACAGCTGCCGAACGACTGCGAAGCGGTGCCAACACCATCTTGCCGGCGGCTTTGTCGAGCATGGCATGGAGCATGTCATTAAGGTTTGCCTTGTCTGCCAACAAAGCCTTGCGGTTCAAAGTGAAAACAATGTAATCGCCTTCTCTCACACCCAGCTCGTCGAGCACGGCAGGACGTTGCAGCCTACTGTGATTGAAACGCAACGTATCCATCAAGATATTGCCCACCATGTATATCTTCGACAACTCAGCTCCCTCACGCGTAGCAGTGCTGTTGCTACTCATGCCAGCCGTGAACAACAAGTCGCTCAAGCCATCGATGACCAGTCTGTTGATTTCTTTGGGCATGTTGATGTCAAAACTTCGCGTGCCTGCCACCAGGTGTGCCAATGTGATGCCTTGCTTCTTCGTCACGATGGCTGTTGCCAACGTAGAGGCCAAGTCGTCCACGACAATCACGACATCGGTAGGATGGATCTGCAAATAATGCTCAAAACCAGCCATGACGAGTCCGGTGAGTTGGTTGAGATTCTCGCAATCAACACCCAAATAGGTGTCTGGATAGGGCATTTGAAGATCGTCAAAAAGCGACTTCTCCAGGGTGGGATCGTCCTCCTTACCGGCATAAACCAATTGGTAAGAAATATCTCTACCAGCATCTGCCGCCTTATGGATGGCCCTAATGATGGGTGCCACCTTGACAAAGTTGGGCCGGGCGCCCGCTACGATACATATATTCATTGTGCTATTTTTCTGCAAAGTTATACATTATTAATAGAACGGCCATACATTTAGACGGAAGAACTTGTCTTTTTGCCCAAACAGAAGAATATCTTGTGACTTCTGTCATGCTACTAGTCCACCAGAAGACAACAGCGTAGTTTGCTTGATTGATGTACTCTCCTTTCATAAGAGGCACGCATACGGTTATTCTTTTTGTATATATCCCTCTTGATCGTAACCTTTATGTGTGCTGTGAATAAGATCGACCAGAGGCTGTACCCGCTGATCCGTAACAACCATATCTTTGAATTTGTCGTATTGTGCATCGTATCTTTGTCCGCTACCGTGTTGCAAGCGTGTGGCTATGTCGGTGGGAATGAGGAACGAAGCACGCGAACCTAAATGTTTGTAAAATTCTGATAAATAGATATGTATACCCGCCAAATCAAAATCACCAAAGTGGATATAAGGGTTAGGAATGGTTTTCAACCATTTTATCAAATCGCCCGATTGAGGATAACGTGATACAAACAACAGTCTGTTGTTAGGAAACAAATAACGCTGATGGACTATCTGTACGAAGTTTTCCACATTCTCCATACCTATAACCGTTACGTCTTTTGGAATAACAAACGAAGGATAATCATGGATAAAAGGCAACATGCCAGGTTGAAAACGAAGTGTTTGACGCACGCCAGACAGCTCTACGTCCAATGGTTCGTATCCGTTTACCAAAAAACCCCTCATTGTTCGTTGCTTTAACAACTTTGAATTTCCCGACAATGCCACCTGCCTACTCCGTTCGGTATCATGGTTCAGCTTCATATCCAGGATGGCCTGCACATCTCGCAAGTTGTACTTTTCTGCCAAATATTTTTGAAAATAGTCAACAGCGGCTACCTTATACGTCACCCTGCTGCCATGACTAATCGCGACAAGCGCCCCGTCTTGCAGCATTTCGTTTACCCATTTACCCTTTAATTTACTGGCAGCAATCGTTTTGCCGGCAGCCAATGCGCATAGTTTCTCCAATAGAGAACGTGTGATATTCATACCTTCATCGTAATAAGTGCTTTGACAAGCGTGTTCGATTTGTTATCTTTTGTGAGCAGATAAGTATATTTGTAATCGGATACCGCATACGATATAGGCGAACTGTTCACCAAATAGATGTTGCGAACATTTGCAAATTTCAGTATTCCCCGCACGTTGTTGGGATGCAATTTACCAATCTCATCCATCATACAATGTAAGGTAAAGTCGCCAAACTTTCGCGACACCTTTTCCTTAAATACGTTGATAAGCATGATGTTAACCATTGCTTTCACTAAAATATCCGTTCCATCCGACCCCACATTCGATATTTTTTCTATCCAACCCGTATCGTTATCGTTTTCTTTGATGCAGAATTGCAGTTTGAAGGTATCGCTCAAAACCAACCTACTTCTGTTCGGATTCTCGTTTAAGCACACCATGAAATCAAACAATCGTTTGGTGACCCCTCTGTTGGTATCATCTCTTTGTTGTACAGATGAAAACAGATTCAGTTCGCCTATGTCGTAGGTATGCTCGTCGTTAAAGGTTTTCATATCGTTGAGCAATATCATTAAGCGGTCGCTACTGGGCTGACTGCGCAAGGCAATTTCTTTAATTACGCCCGCAAAGTTACGCTCGTGGAAGTCGGCATTGATGTCGTTAATGATCTTTCCTATCTCACTTGCATAGCTGTTAATGTTTCCCACCTCTTTTGATATGCGTTGCAAGATGTCGCCATATCTATTGCTAAGCCTCCTACTATATTCCTCTATTTTGTCATGATCTATAAAGTCGCACAAATTTTGCGCAAATACCATATAGTCATCATCTGTGTTTAATTGGGTTTTAAAGGCGAAAGTGTTCTTCGTAGAAAAGTAACTTTTAAACCGATCAACGTTTTGTTTTAACGCATCAGCCTTTCCAAGTTTATCATATAGGCTGTCTTTTAGTAATTGCAAAACCTGCTCTGTAGGGTCTGTTGATGTCTTTGGTTTGACAGTTGTCCATTCAATAGAAGTTTTGTTCTCTATAGACAGTTTGAAATTGTCTACCGCTGTCAACCCTTTTTCCAATTGTGTTTGTTCCGCTTCTTTATTCCTTATTTTTGTTTCAAACTGCAATTTCTGTTGTCCTAATCGACTACTTCTTAACCTAAATTTTTCATCCAACAGCGCCAATTCATTTTCCAACTTCCTCTTTTGCTCTTTCTTTTTATCCTCTTCGGGCAACCATTCTTCTTTAAACGATAAATAATCGAAATATCGTTTGCGGTTGTTGTTTATAAAATCAAGCTCCCTTTGTAACGTTATCAGCCTATCGTCTATTTGTTGCAAAGCATCTGTATTCACCCCTTGTCCAGCCAACTCGCTGCTTTCTTGTATTTTTAACTGCTCGATCTGACTATTGATAGCGGTGGTTTTATCTTGCGTTTCTTGTAGCAATATTTCTATTTTGCCATCCGTTTCTTTACGTTTTGCATTGTTGGCAGATGCGGATTCTTGCTCACAAGCTTTCAACTCCCGACTCCGTTTATTGCGCAATTTCTCTTTTTCTTGTTGGAAGGTAGATAGCTGTTCTTGCAGTTTACTGATTTGCAGGTCAATATTTTCTAATCTTTTTTGTTTTTCTTCCTCGTTTCGTTTATCCCAATTTTGCATTTTAACCTGTTCAACTTTTATCTGTTGGCCCATTTGTAGCAAGTTGGCTTCTAACGTTTGACGTGCCATGCGTAGGTCTCTAATCTGTTTGGCATACCGATTTTCTATTTGTTGGATGTTCTCTTGGTTGGCAGTAGTACATTCATATATACGCTTTTTGTTTTCTTCAAGCTCTTGTTCAGCATCTTGTTTTTCTGCTTTCAAATCGTCTGGCGTACGGAGTTCACGCTCTATATGCGATAAATCCACATCTACTCCAAAGAGCGAAGCATTGTGTTGACTGCTCAATTGCGGGTGCAGCAGGTTGTTATACAATACATGTTGTTCGTCAACCACCTTGCCAATCGTTTGTTGCCAACCCTGCTTATGCGTAGACAGCCACTCATAAAACGAACCCTTGTACTGTGCAAGAAGCTCATCAAGTTTAGCTATTTGTTGAGCAAGCTTTTCATTCTTTTGGTCCAAGTCTTTCAGTTGAGCTTGCAATTCCTGCTCTATTTTTTGCCTTTCGGCTTCAGCTTCATGCCTCAGTTCATTGATCTTACTGCGATTTTTCTCCTTTTCAATTTCTGTTTTCCTATGCTGTTCATGCAGTTGATCTATTTTATTTTTACATTGTTCCAACTCGTTGGCGTACAAATGAGTATTCTGGCATAGCAATCTTTTGCTCTTTGCGGCCGCCAAATCAGTGTTAGCGATTTGTATTTTCTCATCAACAGTTTGACTTTCAACATCAAAATGCGCATAAATCTCTTTGTTTCGTTTCTCTTTTTGTTGTGTTATACGCTCCACTTCCCTGTTGAACACCGCTTGCAAAAGGTTTTTCTTTTCGTTACAAGTGGTTTCAATGGTGCGAAGTTCTAATTGCAGTTTTTCTGTCAGTGCTGCGTATTTATCGGTGATACTCTTATGTTGCAGTGTTAGTTCTTCTTTATATCGTTTCTTATTCTCTATTTCGTTTTTCACAAAATCCTCTTTCTCAATTCTGCTAACCACAGACAAGATATCGCTTTGCTGGTAAAACTTTCTTTTATCAGCAATTTCTTTCAAACGAGCATCTACCGCTCCCAACTCACGATTTTTACCATCCTTCTGTTTGTTGTACTTGCCGCTTTCTTCTGAAATCAGTCTGTTGATACGCTCAAACTCTTCTTTTAATTTTCCTAATTCTTGATGTAACAAGGGCAAACGCTGCTCATCTCGTTGATAAGTATATACCAATTCGCTGATCAGTTCTTTGATTTTAGCGGTAATCATCAATAAGTTATGATAAGCCTTCTCCACTTTATCGGCATCTCTTCGCACCGTAACCACCCCATACTTGTCGGTTTTATACCACAAATGAACATCGTTGTATTCTTGTTCAAACGCCGACACCTGACTTCTATAGTAAGCCAAATCAATAGAAATCTCGTCATCCGTCATCGAACTAATCATGGTGTTTTTGATGAATTCGGCATCCAATTTCGTGTTCAGAAACACATTTTGAATGGTTCGTGGAATGTTTTGATACTTATTACTTTCGGCAATGGCATATTTACGAAACTCGGGTTGCACCTCATGTCGGTTTCCAAATATAATATCGCGATACTCTTCATACCTATCAATGATACGAGAAGTGTGTACCCCTTTGTCTATTTTTTGTTGTATGTGCATCCACTCGGTGTACACTTCACCTTGCTCGCTCATGAGCATCTCACGCCGATAAGCACAGTCGATAAACCGAAAAGCCACTCTACCCCGATGCTTAAAGGCCAAAATAAAATACGCATTGGCATCTCTAATCACTTCGTAAACGATATAAGAGTTAGGGAAAGGAAAATAAAAAGCATCGAAAGACTGCTTTTCACGCGGAATACCCAACTTCAATTTGTCGGCATTGTAGAAAAACAACAACGCTCGTAGCACCGTACTTTTACCGACACCTTGTGTTCCAACAAAGTGAACGTTGCCGTCTACCTTTACTTCTGCATACGGAATGTGTGCGCTGTTGATGAAAACTATCTTATTCAGGTATCTCATTCTTCACCTCCTCTGATATGGTTAAGCAGTCAACAAGTTCTTCCATGTAATGAAACGCATCTGTCACTACATACTGTTTCGTCACCTCACTAATAAGTTCGGCAAAGCCATTGTCGGTTAACTCTTTCATTAACCGCTCTATGATTTCCTGATGTGTGCTGTGCCTGCCACGAAACAATTGTTCAGCCTTCTCTTTCAACTCAATATCCGAACTCAATCTTACCTCGATGTCTGACGTCATGAATTCAAAGCCTGACGAAAAGGTACCATTGTATGTTTTCAAGAAATCAAGAATGTCAATCCATTGTGCCATGCGCTCTAATTTACGTTGCATATCGGCCTTACTCTCTTTTCTGCAAAAATAAAAATACCCATTACCTCCCTCTAACAAAAAGCCAATGCCAGCATAATAGTCGGCATATTCTTGTTGATGGTCTTCCAACAAGTCGTAATAAGCCCTCATGTTTTGCGATGTGCTATTGCGTGAGATAAACATTCCCTTGCTTAATATGCTAAAAATTTCTTCGGTCTTTTTCATCATTTTGCCGGATAAATAAGTGGATACTCTATGTTTTGAGTAGTTTCTGTTTGATTCGTAAAACGCAATTCGTTTTCGTATTGTGTGGCTATTTGGCAGAATAGCACCAACTTTTCTTCTATGTTCAATTCTCTTTTATACGCATGGTTCATCACGAAAGCAAACAAGTGGCTGCCTTGTGCTCTAAAGGCATTCATCATTTCTTGTTGGCTCACTACCGATATTCGTTCTTCTTGTTGCTGAATATAAGCCGCATCAATAGCTACGGCAGCCGTTTGTTGCGCCTTGTTGGGCAACTTAATGCGTTGCATGACGTTTTGAAGAAGCTCTATCGCCCCATCTTCGTTGCGTAAATAGTTGATAGACAGCTTGAGCCTGTATCCCGCTTGTGGCTCTATCCACACAGGATTCGTCTGCCCCATCACCATTTTTACATTGGTATGCTCCTCCCAGGTAAGTTGATCTTTCAGGTATTTTATTTGCTGAATTTTCTTGAAAAGTTTATTTTGGTAATCAATGAAATTCAGATAGCGCACAATTTGTCTGTCAATTTCCAACAAATTGTGATAAACCTCGTTCAGCTGTAGTTTTACATCTGTCACCACGCTGCGCAACTGCACATCCATGGCTTGCGCAAAAAACACGGGTTGGCCAACTTCGATTACCTTCTCAACCTCCTTGATGAGCGTTGCAATGGTGTCACGTTTCTCATCCAAATGGATCAGCCTTGCGCGCTTGACAAGATAATTAGGCTCGTTCTTATAAGTATTATCTACATTTCGTTTCAGGTCTATCACGTTGCGAACAGTGGTAAGTGCTATGTTTTTCAGAATCTTTCTTACCTTTTTGTGATAGTCCATGCGGCGGCGCTCATTATTCTCTTTCAGATAGTATTCAATATTCTCATTGAGCGTTGTGATATATTCTGCCACCGAAGCCGTGTTGATTTGTTCGTTTACCTCTAACACTTCTTCAAAGAATTGCAGATACACATCTTCCATTTCCAAGTAGTTGCCCGATTCGTGTATCATGCCATAGTCTATCAAAAACTTGATACGCTCTTCTTTATAGTCAACCAATTCGCGTGCATAGTCGGTCTTGAAAGAGAACGATTTGCGTTTGGCGAACATTTCGCGCAGCAATGTCTTCTCTCTTCCCAATACTTTAATCAGTTCTTCTATGGAACGAAATGTTTTCATGTTCAGTTAAATAGTCTTACTACCTATGGCTCATTAGACGAAGTATGATAAGCAATGCGGTTCGTTTTTTCACGATATTGAGGATGTGCTTCTACATCGTTGGACGTTCAGTTGTGCAAAGGGGGTGCCATCAAAAACAGACTTACACAAAAAAGGGCTTTTGATAACTGATGGTAGAAAGAATCAAGTCCGTCATTATCTTTGTGGGAAAAATGCGTTTTCGGGATGCTTCCACCCCCTCGCCCATCAATTTAACAACAGACTTGACGCCCTCTTAAAATACGAAGAGGATTTGTTGCCTTTTCTCGCCTTATGTCAGAAAGACACGCTAAACATGAATGTGCTTACTATTCTTCAGGCAAAGAAAAGGCAACCTCTTTTGTCTACGCAAGCGTTTTGCTATTCGGTCTTGAACAAATCCTTGATGCCTCCGATGCTGCCAAGTAGGTTGGTGGCCTCGTAAGGCAGGTACACGGTCTTTGACTTGTCGCCCGAAGCCAGTTCCTGCATCATGGCGATGTACTTCTGAGCCAGGAGGTAATTGGCCGGATTGGTGCTTTTACCCACGGCCTCGGTAATCTTCTGGATGGCGATGGCCTCGGCCTCGGCCTTGCGAATGCGTGCCGTAGCCTCACCCTCGGCAAAGAGAATGGCCTGCTGCTTGGTGGCCTCTGCGCGGTTGATGGTGCTGGTCTTCTCGCCTTCCGACTGCAAGATGGCCGCCTGCTTCTCGCCCTCACTGGTCAAAATGGTGGCACGCTTGTTGCGCTCGGCCTGCATCTGCTTCTCCATAGCCTGCAACACGCTCTCGGGAGGCGTGATGTCTTGCAGCTCCACGCGGTTCACCTTGATGCCCCACTTGTTGGTGGCGTCGTCAAGAACGGCACGCAACTTGGTGTTGATGGTGTCGCGCGAGGTGAGCGTCTGGTCCAGTTCCAGCTCGCCAATGATGTTACGCAGGGTGGTCTGCGTGAGCTTCTCGATGGCGTTGGGCAGGTTGTTGATTTCGTAAACGGCCTTGAACGGGTCCACAATCTGGAAATACAACAGGGCATTGATTTGCATCTGAATGTTGTCCTTGGTGATGACATTCTGCTTGTCAAAGTCGTATACCTGCTCGCGTAGGTCGATGCTGGTGCTGTAGATGTAGCGACCACGGTTGAGCGTCACAATGTTCTTGGCACGGTCGATAAACGGGATGATGACGTTGATGCCAGGACTGAGGGTAGCATAGTACTTGCCCAGACGCTCTACAATTTTGGTTTCTGACTGTGGGATGATGATGATGGCCTGCTTGACGAATATCAAGGCCAATACAACAATCGCCACTAACACATAGGTTGCAATCATGATATGAAGTTTTTTAGTGAATAATTCATGCGTTACAGGCACCGCTCCACGGTGAGGATGATGCTATTCATCTTGACCACGCGCACCCGTTCGCCCCGCTGGATGGTCTCCAAATCGATGCTGACAGCCTTCCACACGTCGCCGTCGATCTTGACATAGCCGCTCTGCTCGCCCGTGATGGGCTCTTCCACCGTGCCGGTTCGCCCAATGAGAGCCTCGGCGTTGCTGACCCGGTTCTCACCCGAGGCATGCAGGGCATGTACCAATGGCGGCCGCACGAACACAAGGCTCAGCACCGAGCACACGGCGAAAATAATGACCTGGAGCCAGAGTGGCACGTCAAAGAGCGAGCTGACCATGGCACCCAGCGCACCGATGGCGAAGCAGGTGACAAAGAAATCGCCCGACCCCAGCTCGATAATCAGGCAGAGCATGGCTACGATGATCCAAATGAGCCATAAATGTTGTGAAATGTATTCTATCATCTGTATAAGGTTTTGGTAAACAGACACCGCTGTAGGTGGAGCCATCCGGAAATGGGGCGCACTGCAAGCAAACGATGCCGAATTGTATATCAATCCGCAACAAATATATAGAAAATTCTTGAATTATACGCCTGTTGGGGCAAGAAAAATCGCTCTTTTTGTAGGTGGAAAATAAAAAAAGAGGGTTGAGCTACCAGGAAAGAATCGTTCATCCTATATTGTGCGGATGGAAGGGCATTGACTTTGCCCGCTAAACTCAATGACATTGATGCCCAATATCAATGACTTTGGAGGGCAAAGTCAATGCTTTTCCAACAGAAGGTATAAACTACTGAAAATCAATATGATGCACATCTTTTTAAAAGGTGTCAGAAGAGGCAGACAGAAATTGCAGCGTCGATGGCGGACGAATGACCCATCAGCCCAGACAGAACAGGGCCTGGTAGGAGCAAACTATCCTACCAGGCCCTGTGAAAGATGGTATGTGCGTTTACTTCCCCGCGTTTTTGTAAAGGTCGGAGGCAGAAACCGTCTTTTGTCGGGATGACTGTTTCTTGTTGGTCAGTTTCCTGTTCGACCTTGGAGCAGGGGTTGCTGCGGCACCCGATCCACCATTATAATATTGTAAAGCCGTGGGCATAAGACGCTGTAAGGCGGCAATGCGCTTGGCATCGGCGGGGTGAGTGCTGAACACGTCACTCTGGTTTCCCTTGCCACTGGCCATGCGCTGCCAGAATGGGACGGCCACACGAGGGTCGTAACCGGCCATGGCGGCAAAGATAAGTCCCATGTTGTCGGCCTCCAACTCATGGTCGCGTGAATATTTCAGGTTGCGGAATTGAAGTCCTTGTTGGGCCACCACCTGCGCAATCTGCGTGGTAGTGTTTCCCACACCCAGCGCACCAAGGGCACCGCCAAGCACCTGCACGCCAAGGTTGTCCCTGATCTGCTTGCTCATCTGCTCGGCACTGTGGCGGGCAACGGCATGCGCTATCTCGTGACCTACAACCACTGCCAGGGACGGTTCGTCCTGTGTATAGGGCAGAAGGCCTTCGTACACCACGATTTTACCACCGGGCATACAGAATGCGTTGACCTGCTTGTCGGCGACAAGGTTGAACTCCCAGCTATAGTGCTGCAGCTCTTCGCTCAGTCCATGACTGCTGAAATAGGCCTCAACGGCACGGGCCAACCGCTGTCCCACGCGCTTCACCATGGCCGTGTTGGCTGCATTAGACGACTTGGTGGCCGTGGCCATGTACTTGTCGTATTCCTGTTTGCTCAAACTAAGCACCTGCTCATCCGAGACCATCAGATTCTGTTTGCGGCCCGTAATAGGCACGGTGCGCGTTGTTCCACATGCTACGAGCAATGCAGTAGCAAAGGTCAACAATAAAATTTTAGCTTTATTCATATCCTTGATTTTATAAATTTCTATATTGCAAACTTACAAAAAAATTGATACACGCGGACAATAGTTCATTAAAATTTGAGATAAAGCCAGGAAAGGGAAAGGTTGAGTTGCATCCAGTTGATGCACTTAGCCTTATATCATACCCGTTGGCGGAATTAATTTAGCGCATACTTAATTTCGCTAACGGGTTATTATGATCTACGACAAGCCCTTCTAAACTTTTTACACTCTCGCATGAA
The DNA here is from genome assembly GCA_963511375.1 of uncultured Prevotella sp. Taxonomy (GTDB): domain Bacteria; phylum Bacteroidota; class Bacteroidia; order Bacteroidales; family Bacteroidaceae; genus Prevotella. The sequence continues at coordinate 76,468 of CAUPIT010000002.1, forward strand.
CATAAAACATAAACAAAGGCTATGCTGATCAATGTATCCTGTATGTTCATAGAAAATGTTTTTTTCAGAGCCTATGCGGATTCAGCAGATGAACGGGATGCGCAGGTTTAAGACGGATTAAACGTTCAATGCGCCAATGATTTCTGTCACCGAAGCACAACCATGGTCATCGAGCCAGCGGTTCACACCATCTCTAACGTGGATGGTAGCCATGGGATCGACAAAGTTGGCCGTGCCAATCTGGATAGCCGTAGCACCCGCCATGAAGAATTCAATGGCATCTTTCGCCCTAGAAATCCCTCCAAGTCCAATGACAGGGATATTGACCGCCTTGGCCACTTGCCATACCATGCGCAACGCTACGGGCTTTACAGCCGGCCCACTGAGGCCACCTGTGGCAATGCTCAACACGGGTTTGCGTCGCTCTATGTCAATGGCCATGCCCATGAGCGTGTTGATAAGCGAAACGCTGTCGGCTCCTTCAGCCTCACAGGCTCGTGCTATTTCAGCCACATCGGTGACATTGGGCGACAATTTAACGATGAGTGTCTTGTGATAAGTCTGCCGAACAGCCTTGACAACCGCTGCGGCTCCGGCACAAGATACGCCAAAAGCCATGCCGCCCTGCTTGACATTAGGACACGAAATATTGAGTTCGATGGCCGGAATCTTGTCCAGAGCATCGATACGGGCCGCACACTCGGCATAATCATCGGGCGTGTTTCCGCTGACATTGACAATCATGTGGGTGTCGATATCCTTGATTTTTGGATAGATTTCTGAGCAGAAATAGTCTACACCCTTGTTCTGTAGGCCCACACAGTTGAGCATGCCATGCGGCGTTTCGGCCATTCGTGGATACTTGTTTCCTTGACGAGGATGGAGTGTTGTACCCTTGACAATGACGCCACCGAGCTGATCCAATGGTACTAAGTCGGCAAATTCGAGACCATATCCGAAAGTACCCGAAGCGGTTAAGATTGGATTCTTAAACTCAATGTCATTTATTTTTACATTTAGAGCTGCCATAATAATTTCTTAATATTTAACACTGGACCATCAGTACAGACGCAGATATGACCGTCAGTAGTATCTTCCACGCAACAAAGACAGGCACCTAATCCGCAAGCCATATCATTCTCTAACGAAACTTCGCATTCTATGTCGTTCTGCTTAGCATAGCGTGCCACGGACATCATCATGGGTTTGGGTCCACAGGTGGCAATGCGGTCGAATCGTTTTTCCTTGAGAATGGAATGATTGGTTACATAACCTTTCTCGCCTTCTGAACCATCTTCCGTGGTGAGATACAGGTCACCAAGCTCATTAAACATGTCCTTTTCAAGCAATTCGGAAGCGGTTCGCGCTCCTAATAAGAACGTAGGACGCACTCCCAGCTCCACCAATCGCTTTCCTAAGAAAAGCATTGGAGCGATTCCAACACCGCCTCCAACGAGCAAGAAACGCTCATTAGTAGAGTGTGGCATGGTAAAACTATTTCCGAGAGGTAACAAACAATTGACCTTGTCACCAGGTTTCTTTCGCACCAGATGACGGGTTCCTTCACCTATCGCAGCTACAAGCAATAAAATCTCATCACGTTCGTAATCCACCATGTTAATGGAAATGGGCCGTCGCAAGTAAGTTGAAGGCGAATCGTCAATATGAACTTGTACGAATTGGCCTGGATGCATCTCAGGCAATGCCGATGATGAACGCAATCGCATGAGCCAATGACGATCGCTTAATTGCTCTGTTGCTTGTACAAGGAAATCTTCGCAAATCTTTCTCATTGAACAAATTCGTTATAATAGTATTGAAATAGGAAGCTATGGGCAAATCTTTAACAGCAGCAAGCGTAATAGATTTAGTTACATATAAACCTTGTTTGCGTGAATGAAGATTAAGCTCAGCTTTATTATAGACACCTATTTGAATTGAATAATCGTGAAACACATTATTATATTAAGTGCAAAGTTAGCACAAATAGAACACACTCACAAATGAAAAAAATAAATAAAAGCACCTATAGCAATAATCGTTCAACCTTTTAAAAGATTGAACAAAATAGAAAAGTTTATTCTGAGTATGCAATAACGATAAACGAATTAACTGAAATGGTTCAGCAAATGCCTTGCGAAACGCTTATTTTTTAGGAACAAAAGTTTCCCACGTTTGGTCATCATAGAATACTCTTATTTCAGCAATCTTACGCGGATTATTGTCAATATATTTCATATTGTTATTAGCGACTTGCTGAAGTTGATTACGTTGGTCTATAAAACTTAACTGCGGTTGAACCACATTACTATCTGGTGGAGTAGAAGGAGAGTCATCGAAGTTTAAAACAGATTCAGCAGAAGAAGCCGAAACTGCATGATTATCGACATCACCTGTATATTCATCCATAAACATAGGACCATTGCCATACAATAACCAATCTAAATTAATAGTTGGAAATTTTTTCTTGATAGCATCGATGTGGTTTAATGTTGGTTTTGTACGATCATTAAAAATGCTACTCAATGAAGCAGGTGAAATATCCAATGCCTCAGCAAATGTTTGTTGATTCATGTTCTGAGCATTCATCAATTGTCTAATTCGATCTTTCATTTCTTTCGTCATTCAACACAAAATAGGCCTGAAACGGTCATTTTCAATGGTTTTACAAAGGTAAACAATAAAAATTAAAAAACAAATAAATCAACATCATATTTATCATTTAATAATAATGGATTTATATATTTATATTCATAAAACGATACAAAACAAACGTAAAATCGTATCTTTATATATACAAATATGAATTACATCCTTAAATATTGACTTTGTATAAATGTAGCAAAAAAATATAAAAATCTGGGAATAAAGGTGTTATAGTTTATCAAAATACATTGAACACGCAATATTCAATGAAATCAATCATGATTCAAACGCTAAATGCAGAAAACAGAAGAGCAAAAGAGTTGTTTCAATTGGTTATCAACAACTTAAGATAACGTCTTACTGGTGCATATTTATAATTAGTAAACAAGAAACCTAAATATTTACATTTTGTGATTGTTCTTTCTTGTTATAATTTCTGTATTCATTCGTAAATTTACCGAAGATTCCTGCTTTTAGATTTGCAATCACAAATTCAAAAGAGCGTAATCTTTCATGGTTTAAAATTATAAAAATAGTTAAGCGTAAATTTATTGATGGTAGAAAGATGAAAAATCGCCATAATTTCAATATTTTGAACCAAGGTACAGTGTGCGCTAAAATACGCGAATTATGAGCATACTTAAATGCGCTAAACCCAGGTTCCATCGGGGTTTAACGGCAAAAAACATGAAATATGAAAGTTGTATTCTAGACAAAAATAAGCTAAAATGAAGTCTATTTTTGGCTAAAAAGAGCATTTTAAGCATGCGAAAAACCCTCTTTAGGTGGAAAAAGCTCCCCTATTAGCGGCAAATTTAAAGTTATTAGGGACCTATTTGAAATTATTAGAGGCCCATTTGAAGTTATAGAAGGCCTTTGAAAGTTTATTTAGGAGGAATCCGTTTGATGTTATTAAGAATCCAAACAGGTATTTTTTCAATGCAGAATATAGAAAATAAGCTCCTTCATGAGATCCCCTGTCGATGTATTGGGATTATTGATGCCTTTACTTTTGGCATCAATTTCTCTAAACTTAGCTATGATCTGCATGGTTTTCTTACCTGAATAATTTTTCATTCCTGTGATATAATCACGCGCAGCCCACCCTCCTCTAAGATCCAAAAATTGTGCAACGGCATTCTCATTTTTGGAGGGAGCATAATAGGCAATCATCAGATTTTGAAAATAACTGAAGAGCAAAGGAAGAAAAGCATAGATAGATCCTGCTTTGGGATTATTGTCAAAATATTTGATTATCTGATTGGCTTTAAAAACATCTCGATTGACCAAGGCACTTCTCAGCTCGAAAGCATTGAAATCTTTGCTCACGCCAATTTGCTTTTCAATGACCTCAGGCACAACCACTCGATTGTTTTCCGGAAGTGAAATCAGCAATTTGTCCAAGACAGAAATCATCCGATTCAAATCGGATCCAATATGATCAGCAATCATTGCTTTCGACTTATAATCGATGGTCACATTTTTCTGTTTCAGATACGAAGCGATGAAAGAAGGCAGTTCTGACTCTCTCATCTTTTTACTTTCAAAAACTACACCCAAAGCTTCAGACCTTCCAATCAGCTTTTTTCGTCTGTCGATGGTGCCATTTTTATGGCACAGCACCAAGATTGTTGATTTAACAGGGTTTTTCAGATATTTTTCAATCACGTCAGTTCCACGCAAATTTTGCGCTTCTTTCACGATGACGACCCGATATTCGGCCATCATTGGATATCCCTTTGCCAGATCTACAATCTGTGCTGCATTGATGTCAGAACCAAAAACTATGTTTTGATTGAAGTCACGCTCTTCGGGTTGCAGGACATTTTCGGCGATATAATCTGAAATTTTATCGATAAAATACGACTCCTCCCCCATTAATATATAAATAGGTGAAAAATTTCGTGCCTGAAGGTCACGCATGATAGAATCGTATGTAGGTCCTGTTCGAGCCATTATCACTAAAGACTTGATATGAGATGGTTATGAAAAACAGCCATATCCATTGGCATTTCAATCACGAACCGTGTAATCTCTATCAGGTCTTTTTCTTTTCTTGTTTTTTTATTAACTTTGTATCTGAATGCAAAATTACTAAAATGTATCCATTAAACCTACCCCATTACCAAATAAAATTAGGCGGCACGAAAGACAAGCCCACCATTTTCGACATTCTCCGCAAGAGATATGTCGCACTTACACCAGAAGAATGGGTGAGACAACATTTCATACATTATTTAATAGAGCACAAACACTATCCCGCCACCTTGTTAGCTAATGAAATACAACTCAACATGGCCGGCAAGACACTACGGGCCGACAGTGTTTTGTACGATTCGCACCTGCGTCCCAGGATGATCATAGAATATAAGGCACCATCCATCCCCATTACACAAAAGGTGTTCGACCAAATATCCACCTATAATTTACTACTGCGTGTTGACTATCTCATTGTCAGCAACGGCATTGATTCTTATTGCTGCAAAATGGATTATGAAAATAAAAAATGTTTATATTTAGATCATATTCCAGAGTACGAAAATATTTGACAAAACAATACCTTTTTACGCTCATAAAGCTTAAATTAAAAAGGAAGGAAATTCCTATTAAACCATAAATCGAATAGGAGGTAAACACTAATCATAGGTGTTTATCGCCTACTCGTTTACCGATTAAAGTTTACACGCATCATTTTTCCATTCTTTGATTATCGCCCAAAAACAGCCAACATGCAACGAAACCGACACAATTGCCCTTTCACCTTTCTTATCTCTATATGACATTGCAGAGAAGTTGGCCGTCCCTTCGGGCAACGGTGAGATACGTTTGCCAGAGAGACAAGCCAGCACGTTATCATAAGAACGACGGTGTATTGATGGAGAAATAAAGCGGTTTGTAAAATTCCCAGCGATGCCGTCCATTGTCATGCTCAGCTGTTTTGTAAGAAAAACATACATGTAAAAAGGTACATGAAAAATAACAAAATAGAAAAAATTGATAGGCACGGACTCACCAAACATGCAAATTTAGAGGCGCCAAAGCCTCCTTTTTTACCCAAAACACGACCTAAATGCGACAACAGGCATCACTTGTGCTGTTATAACCATGCCATTGGTGAGCAAAAGCATACATGTTGGCGGGCAATAGCATGCATCTTGGCATTCAAAAGCATTGCTTTTGAGCAGCAATACAGGAGAAGACGATGAGAAAGCGATGAACAGATAGCGTATCAACCTTGTAATCAACAACTTGCAAACATCGCTCATTTTCACCATATTTGACGCCAAGGCGTGAGTTGCTCACCTACATACGAATTTTGAAGAGGTTATTGTAAAGAAAATTTTGAATCTTTCCAAATTTTTATTTTGCAAGAGTTTAGCGATGAAATCACTGCTGCTTTCAAAAATTTTCAGTATATTTGCCAACATCAAACAATATTTAGAACACAATGAACAACAAAAATTTTGCTATGCGCACACATCACAACCACATCCATCAGTTAGCAGGCACGCATCTTCGCACGGTCATCAGCATCGCCGTGCTCATGCTCTGCATCAGTACCCATGCCACCAATGAGACAGACAGTCGGCAGCGACTTTTCACGACAGTCGAAAAGGATGCCATCCCCTATCGCATTCCCGCCATCGCCACATGCAGCAACGGCGACTTAATCGCTGCGGCCGACTACCGCTATTGCGGATCTGACATTGGCTATGGAGCCGTGGACGTGGTCTATCGCATGAGCCGCGACAACGGCAAGACCTGGTCGGAAGAGAAGATATTGGCCGACGGACAAGGCAACGAAGCTGACATCAAGTGGGACTATGCCTTTGGCGATTGCGCCTTGGTGGCCGACAAAAAGAGCAGTGAGGTGCTGGCTGTTTGCGTGGCTGGCAAAACCGTATATTTCCAAGCAACGCGCAACAATCCTAACCGCATTGCCATTTTCCGCAGTCATGACAACGGAAAGACGTGGAACAAGGGACACGAAATCACCGAACAGATATACCGCTTGTTCGACCAACGAAAGGACGGCCCCATCCAGTCACTGTTCTTCACATCGGGCAAGATACATCAAAGCCGCCACGTCAAGGTAGGCAAATACTACCGTCTGTACGTCGGTCTGTGTACCTTGTCAGGCAACTTCGTACTCTACAGCGATGACTTTGGCCGACAGTGGAACGTGTTGGGCGACATTAACACATCGCCCTGTCGCGACGGCGACGAGGTGAAATGCGAGGAATTGCCCGACGGCAGCCTCATACTAAGTTCACGTCACAACGGCCGACTGTTCAACGTCTTCACCTTCAGCAACCTCAAAAAGGCCGAAGGCTCGTGGGGACAACGCACCAAAGCGGCTGCCTTCTCGGGCATTGAGAACGAGTGTAATGGTGAAATCTTGGTCGTCCCAGCTATTCGAAAAGCCGATGGTAAGAAAACGTTCGTAGCCATTCAGTCGGTACCTTTTGGTCCACAGCGAACACGCATCGGCTTCTTTTACAAAGATTTGGGCAAGAAACATCTCACATCCCAGCAGTTGGCTAACGGCTGGCAGCGAGGCATGATGGTGGCAACAGGTCTGGGAGCCTACTCTACCATGACGCTTCAGAAAGATGGGAGAATAGGATTTTTATGGGAGTCAGGTCCCACCATCTACAACATCGACTATCAAAGCCTAAAACTTGAGGACATCACAAACGGGCAATATCAACTCAAGGGGAAGTTCTGAAACACACGAAAAGCCTGAAAAATAAAGAGAAATACAATGGCAGCACGCCATGCGAACATGAATCAAAATAAACGAGAGAATAATGGCAGCTGGTAAATGGATAGGTGGAATACTAGGTTTCATGCAGGGAGGGCCACTGGGCGCACTCGCTGGATTTGCTATTGGATGGCTCTTCGACAGTGGCTTAGACAGTTTCAGTGAAGGAGGATCGGGTGACGAATATCGACAACATCAGGGCAACAGGTATGCGCAATACAATCAACAGCAACGACAATACGCCGAAGGACAGCGCAACACGTTCCTCTTTTCCATCCTCGCATTGGCATCGTATGTCATCCGAGCCGACGGCAAGGTGATGCATTCAGAGATGCAAACGGTGCGCAACTTCCTCAGACACAACTTTGGTGAGGTGGCAGTGAAGCAGGGCGAGGAGATTCTTCTCAGGCTTTTCGAGCAACAAAAGCAAATGGGGTGGCAGCAGTTCAGCAACACCATCCGGCAAGCGTGCATCCAAATTAGTTTCAACATGGGCTATTCAGAACGGCTACAGCTGTTCAACTTCCTAGTGATTATCGCCCAAGCCGATGGCATGATTGTCAGTGAAGAGGTCAACGTTCTGAAAGAGATAGCCCAATATCTGGGACTTTCAGCTGCCGATGTTGACTCGATGCTCAACCTCAAAGACAGCTCTACAAACCTCGAAGCAGCCTATAAGGTGCTGGGAATTGCCCCCTCAGCCACTAACGATGAAGTGAAAAAGGCTTACCGGCAGATGGCCTTGAAGCATCATCCCGACCGTGTTTCCACGCTGGGAAACGACGTGAAGAAGGCTGCCCAGAAGAAGTTTCAGGAAATCAACAATGCCAAAGACCTTATCTACAAAGCCCGTGGCATATAGCCATACGCCCCTTTCGCACACCAACGGCATCCGCAGCAGTTTCTTGACCTTGCATGGTAAGGACAGAAGCGGTAGAAACAGGAGAAACTAAGCCATTTCCACTTGTCTGCCATTGATAGATACCTTATGGCTGGTTCGAGATATTGCCACGGCATGTGTTACATAGGAAATGATGCTTACATCGTAGAAATCGGATTCAACGCCATCAGAAGGGTTGAAATCATTACTGTCCACCAATGAGGAGAGGTAAAGAATACCCTGAAACATGTTCATGGGAGTGTAACAAATCTCGAAAAACATTTGTTGAGTTGTGTACAAACATAAGTTTTTCGGACAAAGGTAGTACAGCGTCCATACCACACAAAAACAGCTAATGTTGGGGGCATACGTCTATTTTTGTCATATTAGCCGTGTATTTTGAGTGATGAAGGCAAGAAACAGCACCCATGACGTGCAGGCCTTAATAAAATCTCCCGTCAACCAGCTGGTTGACGGGAGATTATGTTAATGCCAAACGCTGAACCGTCAAGAACGGCTCATTATTCTTGCGGCAACATCACCACGGTAACACGATTGTTGCCCTGCAAGAATTCTTTCATAAAATCGCACAGTCCCTTCACCGTTTGTTCCTTGATGACATCCTTGTATTGAGAGTGCGTGTCCATGCCATAACGGCGATACATACCGATGACGTTTCGCCAATAAGTGTTTGTTTTTACAGCTAAATCGGCATTTTTTAACATATAGGCTTTCACCTTTTCCAACATGGTCTCATCGCAGTGCGTGGTCATGCGCTCGGCTTCTTCTCGCATTATTTTGAGGGCGATATCGCTTTTCTCAGGCTTCACGGGACACGTCACCACGAGCGAGTAAGCGTGGAAATCACCCTCTATCTCAGCCGAACCATCGGCTCCGCACGAATAGGCCGCTCCCGCATCCTCGCGTATCTTCTTGAGATACACCATGCTAAGTATTTGCCCTATCATATTCATCTTCATGGCACCGTCTAGAGTATACGGCATGTCGGTGTTGTGCCACACCATGCAAGCCATGGCCTTGGGCGTCTGCATCTTACGATGGAACACGTTTTCAACCACGCCCTTTTGATAGGATGTGAGCAAATGTCCGTGCCTCACCTTACCCTTGGTGGGCAGCGAGCCAAGATAACGGCATACGAGCGGCCGAATGGTAGACTCGTCATAATCGCCCACAAAGGTGAACGTCCATGCCGATGCGTTGGCCGTTCGCTCGCGTGCGATTTGGAGTATGCGGTCGTAGTCTATATCTTTGAGGTGTTCCTCAAGAAACGGCTTAAGCCTTGGATTGTGTCCATAGAGTGTGGCCGTAAGCGAATCCGAATAGATTGTCTCGTGCGACAAATTTCTGTTTTTGAGCGATGTACGCCACCCGTCCATGAGATTGGCCACCGCTTTCTCATCCTTGCCAATATTGGTGAAATACAGATAAACGAGTTGTAGCATGGTCTCCACGTCTTGCTTGGCGGCCGATCCACCCACGCCCATATATTTATCACCCATGGAAAGATGGGCGTTGGCTGTCTTGCCGGCTAGAATTTTAGGCAGTTGCATACCCGTGAATCCACCTAACGCGCTGCTGCCCACTATATCGTCAAAAACTGCCAAGTTAGCAAAGTCTTTCTCTCCGTAGAGCGACTTTCCACCAGGTCCAATCGCTGACAGCCCCACTTGCCCTTTCTTGAAGTCGGTTTTTTTAAGCACCACGGTCACGCCATTGGAGAGTTTCAGTTCGGTGAAACCGAACTTGTCGTTCTTCTTTTCTTTGACAATCCTGCCAGGCCGTGGTAATTTTTTCATCAACGGCTGCTGTTGTAAGGTGTCCACATAGGCCTCAAAATTGGCCTCGCGAGCCTGTTTCACAGCTTCGAGCAAATCTTCTCGCTTGGGATAGACATTTCCCTCTTTCTCATTGTTAAAGTTGATTATCACCAAATTATGGTCAGATTTGGGCAAAAGATTTGGCAATACCCTGTTGACCTCCTCCAAAGGTATTTGCGGGATGGCCTGACGCATCATATAATAATACTCCTCAAAAGCCGGAATTGGCTCGTTGGAGAGATAGTTTCCCTTGTAGTCGTCAGCGAACGAGGCGTTCCCGCGCTTGTCCTTGTTGTTGTAAGCGCGTTCCAAGCCGTTGAGAAGGTTTTTCTTGGCCCTGTCATACTCTATCTGCGTGAATCCTTGGTCAGCTGCGCGATGAGCCTCGGCAAGAGCGGTTTTCAAGGCTTTGGCTGTTAGTTCGATGCTCCTTGGCGCGGCAGATACCCTGAAAGCATTTTTTGTTTTGGCGAAAATGAACGTTCCATCAGCCGCCTCAGCACCAAGGTATGGGCATCCACTCTTTTGCGCCGCCTCGGCATATCTGTCGTTGAGCATGCCTATAGCCACATTTTTTACATAATTGGCCATGACGTAGTCCATGGAATTTTTAAGCGAGTCGGGCCATGGGTCGTGCTTGAAGAGAGCCTCAACGGCACTGTTGGGTTGTTCCTTATCCTTGTCAATCACGACAATGGGCGTATCGTTGTCTGGCACTTGCTCGGCTACAATGGGCGCAATGTCGGCCGGATTGGTCACAGTACCGAACATCTGCCGTATCATACGCTCAGTATGATCCACATCAACATCACCCACGACGATGATGCACTGATTGGATGGGTGGTACCATTTTTCATAGTAGGCGCGCAGCTCTGCAGGTTTGAAATTGTCCACGACACTCATCAGTCCGATGGGAAACCGCGATCCATACTTGGATCCTGAGTAGAGCGTGGGCAAGTTACGCTCCAACATGCGTGAGTTGGCTCCGGTGCGTTCTCTCCACTCTTCGTGTATCACGCCCCGTTCCTTGTCTATCTCTTGTGTATCCAATGTCAGACCGTTGGCCCAGTCGTGCAGGATGAGCAGGCATGAGTCAAGTGCGCTCTGCCGCTTGGTGGGTATGTTGGAGATGTTGTAAACCGTCTGGTCTATAGACGTATATGCGTTGAGATCTCCACCAAACTTTACGCCCAAAGACTCACAATACCTGATGACGTTGTTGCCTGGGAAGTTTTTGGTACCGTTGAAGCACATGTGTTCAAGGAAGTGAGCCAAACCTCGCTGGTTCTCTTCTTCCTGTATGGAGCCAACACGCTGTACGATATAGAAGTTGGCACGCTTCTCGGGCCAGTTGTTATGGCGTATGTAATACTTAAGGCCATTATCCAAAGTCCCTATTCTTACAGCCGTGTCTACCGGCAACGTCTGCGGCAAATCGGCCGCTTGTGTCATGGTGGGCAGAATGACGAAACCAAGCAATGCCCTCCAAAAGAGATGTTTCATAGTTGTGATGGTGTTAGCCGCACGGCTCCTCAACCGAAGTGCCGCGCGGTGGTGACTTACGCAATATAGTTACTGTTTGGCTGGTGTGGTAAATTTCTTGGTGTGCAACTTGCCCCATTCGCCCTTGACGTTGCGTGCCATAGAACACGCGATGTATGTAGTGGCGGGCAACGCATTCCATTTGGCGCGATCCACGCGATACTGATTCCAATAGGGATCTTGCGGAATATCCTTTTGCAGCATGTCGATAACGCCGCGTTCACCCATGTCTTTGGCGTTGAAAGCCTCCTCGGTGATGATGATATCACGGTGTACAGCCGCTTGATCATTGGGCGTATATACTATTTCCTGGAAGTAGCCAGTGTCGTCACTGCCGCCAAATTGTCCAATCTCAATGTTCACGGCAGCCACACCCTCGCCACCCAACAAGGCGGTTTTGACGGGCGTGGTGACAATGTCGAGGTACACGCCATCCTTGTCCCAAGGCAACGCACATATCTCATAGTCATAGTTGGGTATCATGTCATCCCACGTGTGGCTCATCTCCTTGGTGTAAGCCGACTGGCCACTGAACCGCCTAATCATGTCGGAAGGGTTTGAGAAGCCCATCATCGGACCGTGGTGCGACACGATACTGTCTATGCTTCCGGCCTCGAATTGGCAAATGGCATAACCTGCTACATCAGCGTTGGGACTGAACTTCACCGTAACGCTGTCAGGGCCAAGAGCCGTCACAGTGCATGTGAGTCGCGGATTGCCGGCCGGCTTGTGCTTGGGCGTTGTGAAAGAGGTGCGCGTGACGAAACCTGCAGCGCCATCCTTGTCGTAGCCGAGGGTGAGCAACGTGTATTCTTTCTCGGGCAAGACACAGAACCCCATGTCCACGAATTTCGCATCTTTGAGGTTGGGTGTGCGCTTTTCTGTTTTTTGGTTACTGAAATAATTGGCCAACACAGCGTCACCAATGCGAGTAGCTATGTCGGATGTAAAAAGCTGCATGCTGTACGAAACACACGTTGTACCCTTCGAGAGCGATAGCGTCATGGGACCATTGTCGTTGCAATTTACGGTTACGTCAACGGTAGCCTTCATGTCATTTTGGGCTGCCACCTGTATCACCACGGTCATAGCGAAGAGGCAGAGCAATGTCTTGAATATTTTTCTAATGTTCATTTTATGGTTGTTTTTGATTGTTCATGTTTGAGGATTGTGAAGAGATCCATGCGCCGACTATGCGACACCCGGCTCTCTTTACGATGTAAGTAATTATGGTTGTTAGCTTGTTTTTATCAATACATGTCAAGCGTGGTGCGCTCTGCGCGCAGCTGTTTGATGGCGGCCACTCGCCCGCCAGCGTTGTATTTGCCCACAAGGACAGGTGCCGGCAGGTTTGTCACCTCATAGATTAATACATCACCGTTCTCACATCCAACAAGCAAATGCTTGTAATCACGTCCCTGCGTGTACTGGTCGTTACGGTCATAGGTCATGGCCGTAACTTTGGAGGTAATGCCCTTGAGCGGCAGTTGACCTATCTGATCTATGGATGTGGCCCCCCAAGTACCGCTCCTAACAACCACAAACACCTTGTTGCCCTCTGAAAAGAGGTCACAACGGCTCTTGAGATTACTCAAACGGGTTGTGGCCGCAGTAAGGAACACTGTTTCTTTGTTGAGTTGGTGTCCAGTTACCTCGTAGGGGAAGTAATAAGTGTTTGCCATCGGCACATTGAGTTTGCGCGTCCGATTATCCACGGCAAAGGTTCCAACCATGGATTTTCCGCCCGTGTTATACCATATTTGATACCAACTGTTGTTTCGGTCCCAATACATTTGCCCATTGATGGCGGTCAAATAGAATACCTCTGCATCTGCTGGCATCTTCATGATGGGTGCACCCGCCCATCCCGGCATTGACAAGTCTGTCATAAATACACGGTAACTGTGATAGTTTCCCTCCAACGATGTTGCGATGAGTACTCGCCTGTTTTTCTCGTCGTAGCATGGGATGTTGGTGTGTCCCCACAGCGTATGTCCGAAATTGGTTATCTTGTAACCCTTTTCATCGAGATAATACGGTTCAGTGAGAAACTTTCCACCGAGGTAGTGCTTGCCCGTCTGGCGCGTGAAAATGCGACCGTCTTGGGTGGCTACCCATGTGAACGCAGGATTGTCAGCATCTATTTCTTGGTCTCTGCGAGCACTAACCTTGAAATTAGCAGGCGTTCCGTCGGCAAACTGAGAGCCAAGTTCCCAAACCTTCTTGAGCGTGGAGGCGTTGAGAACCACCGCGTCTCCCTCCTGCGTGATGGCCGTCACCGAACCCGTAGGACTGACATTGAGCGACAGCGATACATCCATGCGTTTGGGTGTTCCAGGTATATCGTCCGACAAGTGCTTCTTGAAAATAAACTTGGGTACGCTGAAAGTGCCGTTTGCGGCGCGCCCATATTTCAGGCTCAACGCCGACATGGAACCGATATGCGGGTCGCTGTTGTTCTTAGCCGAGTAGACGATGAAGTCGCACTCTGCAATAGGAGGTTCGATAGTGATATAGGTTCGGGCCTTGAAAGAAATGCCCGTGGCTTTCTCTATGATAGCGAAATCACCGTCAAAACTCCCGGTGGGATAATCAGTCAGTCCCAATCGTTTCATGAACTCATCGGTGGGAATCGTCTCTTTCAACTCGGTTGAAAATACCTTGCCATTAAGACGCCACTCATATCGCACCTCCTTGCTCCTCTCAAGCGAGTCAAGTTTTCCCCAATTGAAGTATCTTGACGCGTCGATATATGTTTTCTCGCCACCCCGTCCATACACGTATATAGGGTCGTTGTTTACATTGATGAGCCACGTTGGCGGCTTAAGCGATTCGTAAGTGTAATTTCCCTCATCACTGAAGCACGCAGTCAGCGTAGCGTATACAATTGCGCACGCAATGGCGTTTCTGATTGTTTTCATAATGCGTTCCTTTCGTTGTTTGCGTGGTTAAACATTGACGGTCATCACACTTCCGTCTTCTTCCTTAGCCTGCTCCGGATGCTCCACAAGCCATTGCTTGAACTGCCTGACAAGTTTGATAGCCTTGTATGGCGCCTTGCGCAACATATCCTCGTTGAGCGTGGCTTGCTTGTCAATGTTAAGCAAGAATAGTTTGTACTTACGACTGGAGTATTCGCCGAAGAGATTGTTGGTCACATCAGCATCCCACCACTCGGGTTTGACGGCTTCACGCGTGAGTACGATGACAGCCCGCGTACGCTCGGTCTGCCCTAACTGTATCTCGCCCATGGGCATCAGCTCTACCGTGAGCTTCACGCCGTGCGGCATGCTTTTGAGCCTGGCCGACCTGAACATCCTTATGGCGATGGTGTCACTTTGGTTTTTAGCACCTTCTGGCACATTATGCGCTCTGAACGTGTAGGATTCTTGCAGTTTGTACTCGTCAGGCAGAGCTGTTGTCATATCCGGCACGACCTTGAGTTTGAACGTTGCGTCACGCTCGAGCAGCCGACCAGTCATATTGACCACAATCTTGGCATCTATCTCTGACACGTCATCATTCTCAAAGAAGAAAGACGCTATAGTCGAGTCGGCCTTTTCCTTACCAGGTGCGATGGCATCCTTGTAGAACTTCTCAAAATATATATGATGTTCCTGCCCGAAAGTCATCAGTCCTTCTTCCTGGCACGACACACAGGCTAACAATGCCGCAAGGGGCAGTATATAGATGTATTTTTTCATACGTTTCATCGTTTACAGTTTTATTTTGTTTCCTCCGCTGGTATGGGCAGCACGCTCTCTTGCTTGGTCAACGGCTTGACGGTGCCGTTGTCACGTTTCACGCCAGCATTAAGCCGCTTGTAGAGATAGAACAGTTGCCCCTCGCTAATCCACTCTCGCTGTCCCTCGCTCACAAGATCCTTAACGAAAGCGCCCCATGAGGTTTGCGTGGGCAACTTGTAGTCATTCAACCCTCTGTGCTCGCGCATAGTGTTGAGCAAACCGTAAGCACCCTCGAAATCGCCCTTTCGAGCCATGCACTCGGCCACGATGTATCTCAACTCAGACGTACGTAGCAAAGGCAAGATGGTGACAGTACGGTCACGCTCCATCGTGTTTCTCTCTTTGACGTACCATTTGGTGGAGAGAAAGTTGCGGTAAGAGCCTTTGGGTTCATATACTAAGCGGGTAGAACGAATGTCGGTGGTACTCTCATCCATACCCGAGATGGTCTTGAAGATGTCTTGCCCATCTTTGTTCACAATGAACAAGTCACTGCTATGCTGATTTTTCTCTCGTGGGAAAAGGCGTTCCAAACCAGCCTCGTCCACTTGCTTCTCGTTGTACAATCCCATGACAAGCGTGCCCACCATGCGTATGTCATTCATCTCCTCGGGCTGATCCACCCATGCGAAATTAAACTGCTCGTCCTTGAAAGGCTCGAACTTGGTAGCATTAGCACCCTCGAAAGTGGCGTCCAACACCTCTAGAGCGTACGCCTTGGCCTTGTCCAAAGAAGAAGGGTCGAACGTTGCATTATACTGATGGGCGCGCGCCAACAATGCCGTGATGGCCCAATAGGAGAACCTGTAACCCCTGCCTAAAAAGAAAGGATCAACGCTCGTGGGGTCAGCGGCACCCTCCATGCCAAACATCAAGGAGTTATAGAAGCGCGCCTCACCCGACACGCTGGCACTGTACCCCAATGGTGAGAAATCGAAAGGCTTGACAAGCTCGCGCGCCTGCTCAAGGTCTGCAATGATTTTTCCCATTACTTCCTTGACGGGCAAGTGCGTGGCCCGCTTATTCGGGAACTCAGTGACGTAGGGAATGTAATTGGCACCATCGTCATCAATGGGTGCGGGGGCAAAGAGCCGAAGCATGTCGAGGTGGATAAAAGCTCTGATGGCCTTGGCCTCGCCGAGGATGTTGTCTCTCTCCATCTTGCCCTCGCTGAACTTATTATCACTCTCACCCTCCAGATGTTTGATTAAATCGTTGTCGGCGGCAATGGCGTTGAAGGCCGCCAACCAGATGTTGTCTATCAGTGGCTGTAGCTTGGCATCCTTGTAGTCACGCTTGCCAGCTGCGATATAGGTAGGGTTACTCAAGTCGTTAGAGCTGACATTGATGTCGTACTGACCTGAGAAGAAGTCAATAACGCCAAATTGCAACTCACGGCCGTAGAGCGTAGGTGATGCCATGCTCTTGTAGATGCCATGCAGAGCGGAACGATAGCCGTCGCCGGTTTCGAAAAGCTCGTTGGCTGTTGACTGGCCCTCTACGGGCACATCAAGCCAGTCATTGCAGCTGCTCAGCCCAAAAAGTGCCATGCAGCCTATGATGATAGAATATGTTTTTTGTTTCATAATCGTTGTCGTTGATTTTTGTAGGTCAATAACTTGCTCGCAAACTTATGCTGTATGTGTGGGCATAAGGGTATGAGAGTCCGCGTTCCACCCTCACGGTGTTCCACCGAGCCAAGTCGGATGCATTGATCGTGACGGACAGTGCGCTCAGCTTGAGCTTAGAGATAAGTTTCCGACTGAAGTCGTAGCCTATAGACAAGCTATTGAAATGCACATAGTTATCATTTTGCACAAATCTTGACGTAGGCCTGGTGGAGCTTTTTTCACCCAATCCATAGAATGGTGCTATGTCGCCCACCTTGCGCCATCTGTCCGTGATGACACGACGGTCAACATTCTGGTCTTTTATTTGTGCGTTCTCCACTTTCTCGAGCAAAGTCTGGTTGTACACCTGACCGCCAAATGCGTAGAGGAACGAGGCGTTCATGTAGATTCCCTTATAGGCCACGTTGATGCCGAACGAGCCTTGCGCATCGGGATTGGTGTCACCGCACACTACCATGTCACTTGCGTTCCATTCCTTGGTAATGGTGCCGTCTTTCTTCCTGAAAAGCTCTTTGCCGCTGGCAGGGTCAATGCCCAGGGAGGGCATGGCGTAGATTGCCGTGGTAGACGCTCCCACATAATATTGGATGAGGGGGCGGTTCTGCAAGTTTTGATATTGCGGATGCTCTGCATCGTAATTATCCCTGATTTTCTTGTTGTATTCCTCAATGGCATCGTCCAATTTGGATATTCTGTTCTTATTTGCACCCAAATTGGCGTTGGCCACTACCGACCAGTCGCGGTTGCGGAAGAGCGTGACATTAGTCTTAAGCTCAAAGCCTTTGTTCTCGATAGAACCAACGTTGCCGCTATAAGAGGTGAAACCCGATGATGGCCTTATACTAATGCGGTCAATCATGCCATCCGTTGTTTTCTTGTAATAGGCAGCCTCGATATATAATCGGTTTTTGAAAAGCTCCGCTGTGAAACCCACGTCGAGCGACTTGGTGATTTCCCACGACAACGCCGAGTTGCCCATGGTGAAGAGCCTAACTGCTGGCCCTGTGTAATACCACGCCTTCGTGTCGGCCTTGTAGCTGCTGATTACGTCGAAACGCGAGAAGTTCACCTTTCCGGTGCTGCCATAAGTACCACGCAGTCTAAGCGTGTTAATCCACGGCAATTTCTTGACGAACGAGTAGTTGTGCACGTTCAAGCCCACGCCGACAGAGGCGAATGGAGCAAAACGCTTGTCCTCGCCAAACTGCGAAGAGCCGTCCATACGGAACGAAGCATCCAACAAATAGATCTCGTCAAAGGTATAATTGAGGGCTCCCAACACGCCAAAGAGCCTTGTCGTGGATTTGGTGTCAATGGTTTTGTCGGTCTGCGTAGCCGCATATATGGGGTCGTTCAGGCTACCGATATTGAACCCCTCCAACCTGTACGACAAGCGGCGGTCATTGGTCTCCTGTGCGTCCACACCTGCCGTGAGGTTCAAGAAGTGGCGCTTAAGCCGTTTATTGAAGTGGAGCATGGCATTGGCGTTCCATTTCAGACGGGTGTCGCCAGACACGTCAAGTGAGCCCTTGCGGTTATTGGCCACAGTGCGAAACAAGAAAGAGTCCTTGGGGTCTTTGAAAGTCTTGCTGTCTGTCTTCACTTGACTCACGCTAAATGTGCCTCGCAGATACAAGCTTGGGGTGAAATGGATGTTCACGCTCAAATTGTCGGTCACGTCGGTGATACCCCCGCGGCCACTGTAGCTTTGTAAATAGCGTTCCCGCCACAGCGGATTGGCTCTGTGAGACATGGGCAGCTCGCGCAGCAATTCACCAGCATCGTCATAGATAGCATCGTAAGGCAGCTGCTGCGAATAGTCGTTGAAATAGCCGTATGGCGAGTCCTCGTATGACGTCCTGTTAAGCGTCACCTTGTTTTGTATTTGCAACCAATCTCTCAATCGATAGTCTATCATCATCCCCGCACCGTACCTGTCGCGCATGGAGCCTTTCATCACGCCGGCGTTGTTGTCATAGTTCAGGTTCAGCATGTACCTAACCTCGTTGACACCGCCTGATAGCGACACGTCGTTACGCCAGTTGTAGGCGTTGCGCAGAGGCCGCGCCAGCCAGTCGGTGTTCACGCCGCGCCTCACTTCATTAAGTTTGTCGTTATACTCCCTCTCCTTATCTATCGTGGCCACACCAAAAGTCCCTACATACAGCCCGGCATCTTTCTCTACCTGCAACTTCTCGGTGGCGTTGGTCAGATTATAGTCTGAAAGGTCGGGGAAGGACTGCTCCAGAGTGGTATTATAGTCTATTCGTATCTCACCGGCCTTTGGAGGCACTGTAGTGACAATCACGACACCATTTGCCGCACGCGAGCCATAGAGTGCCGTGGCTGCGGCATCTTTCAAGATGGTCATGCTCTCAATGCGGTTGATATCCATGTCGTATATCTTTTGCACGTCCACTTCAAACCCGTCCAGCATGAAAATAGGCATATTAGGGTTGTCACGCAGGTTTGTACGCTGGGTGAGGCGTTGGTTCTCCACGTCCAGACCTCTATTCTGCGATATGCTCGACGCTCCTCGAATGCTAATTTCATGCATCTGGTTAGGATCTGCACCAAACCCAAGGTTGTCCATAATGCGGAATGAGGGATCAAAAACCTGCAAGGCTTTCACGGCGTCTTTAGAGTTCACCTTCTTGAGATCCTCACTAGTCACGATAGTGGCCGAACCTGTAAAGCTGTTTTTCTTGAGTTTCTGGAAACCCGTCACCACCACTTGTTCAATCTGCGTGGAATTCTCCTCCAAATAGATGGTAAACCTGCGGTGTTTTCCAACGGTGAAATTCTTGGGTTTGTAGCCGATGAAACTCACTTGAAACACGTCTTGAGCAGAGCATTCCTTGACGACAAATTTTCCCTCCGCATTGGTGGCCGTGCCTCGCAACCCACTTTTCAAGCGCACCGTGGCGCCGGCAATAGGCTCGTTGTTGGTGTTGTCAACCACAGTTCCCTCGATGGTGAACCTGTCGCTCCCGGCTGGCTGTTGAGCCAAGAGAGGTCCACTTAGCGAAAACAGCGCTATGATCCCAACTACGAGGGACTGGCTAAAAAAAGTTTTTCGCATAGGTATAACAAATTTTGATTAATAATGAATAAATCTCTCATGCAAGCGAGTTCAAACCATGTGGTTTCAACATGCTCACTGCAAATATATGTTATTTAGACTTAAATTCAAAATAAAAAAATCATTTAAATAAAGGATGTTGCACTGCAACATCCTTATGTTTATTGACACTATGAAGAACATCGCATAGAGAAATATATCTGGTTTTTGCAACAAAAAAAAGGACAATTGTTAATATTTAGTTACAAAACAACACTTTCTTTCTTTCAAAATTGCTACTTTCGTGACGTTTTTTGCACACAATTTCATTATTTTAGCTTATCTTTGCGACATAAATGAAGTCTATAATCCTAAAACATATCATATCTCGCATGCGTAAAGAGCTTCACAAACTCTATTTAACCGTCCGTTCCCTCAACCTTATATTTATCTTGACCATGCTCGCTACAGCCATCGCCTTGACGACCGCATGCAACCATTTCTCCGACCATCAAGCCAGTCTTGACAGGGTGGATACCTTGCTCGCCCAAGGCAACGTTGACGCAGCCTACACCTTTTTATATGAAATGTCAACCGAGCACCTTGACAGCCACGGCGACATGGCGCGTTACACACTACTTAAGACAGAGACTTTCTTCCGCAAGCAACTCCCCGTGGACAACGACTCCATCGATTATGCCATCTTCTACTACGAGCAGAACGGTGATCAAGAGCAACTCGCAAGAGCATGCTACTACAAAGGCGTGATACATTTTTTCTACCGTGGCAATACCCGACGAGCTATCCTTTTGCTCAAACGTGCAGAAAACTTGGTCAAACAATCCAAAAACCTCACACTGAAGCACAAGGTCTATTCATCCATCTCCTACATCAACCTAATTAACAAAAACTACGCCACCGCCATCAAATACGCTCGCAAAGCGGGCGACATGGCACGCAAGCTCAACAACAAAGAGTGGATAGGCTATAGCCTCACCTACATTGCCAACGCATACAGTGGATTGCAAAAACCCGACAGCAACTTGGAATACCTACGCCAAAGCCTCAACTACTACCCATACCTGAGCCGCGAAAACCAGTCGGTGCTACTCTCAAACATCAGCGAAGCCTATCATCTTAACAACGATTCAACCAAGGCCGAAGAGTACATACAGCGAGCCTTGAGAGAGCGGCCCAGCAGCTACACCTATGCAGTACTGGCCGATTTCTACATACAACGAGGCGAACTGAAACGCGCTCACGACTGCTTGCTAAAGGCCGCAGACACCACAGACGTATACACCTACGAAAAAGTGCTGTACAGCCTCTTCACATTGAGACAAACTATGCGCGACTATCAAGGAGCCACGCGCATAGCCGACACGCTGCTCGCCTTTCAAGAGCGACAAGAACTCATACGCAGCCAAAACAACATTTACGACATACAGAACAAATATGAGCGAGAAGAACACGAGAAACAAATCGATACTTATCGCACATACTCCACCGGTCTACTCATCATATTGGTGCTATCAGTAGCAACAATGGTGCTCTACCACAAGTACAAACGAGCACGCGACCGGCGAGACCTGCTGCAAAAACATCTGCTGCTCAACGAGTATAATGACCAGCTGCACAAGCTGAAAGCCACTCAGAACATCACCAACAAAGAACTAATCGAGCTGAAAAAGAAAGTAAGTACGCTCAAAGATACTGAGGTACAAAGGCTCAGCAACGGAAAGATTCTATACGAGAGCGTGCTTTGCAACCGAAACACCATACATTGGAGCAATCAAGATTTTCTTGACTTCTTAGAATACGTCAAACTCATCGACATGCCCTACGTTGAACAATTGAACCAAACATACTGTAGCCTCTCGCCCAAACAGTACCTATATCTCACTGCTACCGAGCGCATGGGCAAGACAGAGCAAGAGGTGGGAGACATTTTGGCCATTGGCCCCAGCAGCGTGCGCTCCATCAAAAGCCGTATCAAGAGCAAGCGCATGACTGAATGACGGCAAGGGGAATCACCATGCGCATGTCAAAAACTCCCATAAAAGCAATCCACACACAGACTTGTTGCATGCCCCATTATCATAAAGCAACATATCTCCATTCATGACACACGCCGACCGTAACTAAAATAAGCCAAAGTAGGATTGCAATCTTACTTTGGCTTATTTCATTTATTCACCGAATGTTCAAGGGACATCACCCCTTTTCATCATGGCGGTTTGAAGCAGGTTTATTTATCTTCTTCGTCTTTCTTTGCTGTTTTGCGAACGGAACGCTTGCGCTTTGGTTTCTCCTCCGTTGCGTTTTTCTCTACTTTCACACCAGCCAGTTCGGGATCAATCATGATACGACCACAATACTCACACACGATGACCTTCTTATGCATCTTGATATCCAGTTGTCGCTGAGGCGGAATCTTATTGAAACAACCACCACAAGCATCACGCTGCACATAGACAATGCCCAGTCCGTTTCGTGAGTTTTTGCGGATACGTTTGAAACTTGAGAGCAGACGCGGTTCTATCGTCACTTCGAGTTCACTGGCCTTGTTTTTCAGTTTTTCCTCCTCGTCACGCGTTTCCTGCATGATTTCATCAAGCTCTTCCTTCTTCTCTTTCAAGGCTACCGTACGATCCTTAATCAGCTCATCGGCCTCTGCCAAATCGGCATTTTTCTCCTCCACCTTGATCAAAGCTTCCTTGATTTTCTTGTTGCAAAGCTGAATTTCAAGACTTTGGAATTCGATTTCCTTGGTCAGCGTGTCATACTCGCGGTTGTTCTTCACCTCATCAAGCTGCTTCTTGTAACGCTCCACGCTTGATTCGGCACTTGTAATATCTGCTTTCTTCTGGGTGATGGCCTTCTTGAACTCATCGATGTCGGTCTTAATCTTCTCCATACGAGTGGTCAGACCGGCTATCTCGTCCTCCAAGTCCTGCACCTCAAGTGGAAGTTCACCGCGCAAGGCTCGTTTCTCATCAATGCCCGACAGGGTGGTTTGCAACTGATAAAGCGCCTTCAACTTCTCTTCTACTGATAAATCTGTAGGATCTTTCTTTGCCATGTTCTATTTATTTTTTAATTGATTCAACCTATTATTAAAGGTAGATGATTGGATTTGTGTTGATTTTGGTCAGATGACATTCAGCTCCAGGACACTGCTCCTCTATAATCTGTTTCAATAGCTCGGTCGTGTACTGCTCACTCTGATAATGACCTATCACGGCCAACTGTATGCGCTGCTCCATGTCGAAGAACTCGTGATAACCCATTTCGCCCGTCACAAAGGCATCGGCACCAGCCTGCAATGCTTCTTTCAAGAGAAACGAACCCGACCCTCCACACATTGCAACGGTTTTGATGGGTCGTCGCAACAGCTGATTGGCCTGCACGCACTCCACGTCAAATTCGCGTTTGAGCATCATGATAAAGTCATCGGCAGCCATTGCTTCTGCTAAGGATCCGACAACGCCCTCACCACCTTCCACGCCATCAACCAGCTGTGTCTTGCCAATGAACGAAAGGTTCTGCAACCCCATCTTCTCGGCAATCTTGTAGTTCACGCCACCTTTGGCACTGTCCAGATTGGTGTGCATGGCCACGATGGCCACGTTGTGACGGATGGCCTTCATGACCGTTCGCTGTACATAGTTTTGATCGGAGATGCACGACAGCCTGCGGAATATCAGCGGATGGTGCGCCACTATGAGATTACACCCCAGCGCAACAGCCTCGTCTACAATCTGTTCCGTCACATCCAGACACAATAAAGCCCCTGATAGTTCCGCCTCTGTCAATCCAACTTGCAACCCAGCGTTGTCATAATCTGCTTGCAAGGGCAAAGGCGCGAATCGTTCAAGGGCACTCAGCACTTCTATTATCTTCACGCTACCTATATTATTTAGCTGTTGCAAAGATAATGTTTTCACGGCAAATACGCAAGACCGCAACGCAGTTTAACGTTATTTTCCGTTTCACCTACTCTTCACAACCCTACTTTTTCTAAACAAAAAGCACTAAAATCATGCACCCCATTGCAATAGCATGAATAAAAAGAAGAAGATACAGGCATGGCAAAAGACGAACACAAACAAGCACGGAATAGATGATTGTGAACGTGTTGCGAGCCATGGCATCGCTACAAATCGAAGTTGATGCCGTACTTCAGGTTGATGGAGGGCATGACATGACCGTCAATATAGTGTATCACGACATCAGCACCCCATATTCCAAAAGACGGCAGGTAATACTCTATACCCAACACGCTGGCCACAGAGAAGCCTTTAAACTCGTGTCCTTCTATTTCGGTCACTACTTTCTGTTTAGGATTGCCCGTCGTTTCAATGGCACCCCAGCCTCCCAACAACTGCGCATAGGCATGTAGGTGATCGTTCACAGGATGCAGATAGCCCGCACCCACACCCATGAAGGAAGCATCCTGGTTGTGCTTTAGGCTTATCGCCTCGTTGGCATAAACGCCTGAATATGTTCCTCTACTGAAGCCACCATGTACCAGGGCAGCCGCAAACCAGTTGTCTGTCACCATACACCTACCGGCGAGATTATAGTCCCACCCTATCTTTTTGGTCATGCCGGGGAAATATTGCAGACCACCAGAAAGCTCTATTCGGATAATTTGCGCCTTAACCTTCAATGGGCATGCGCTCATCATCACGACCAGCCAGCAAACGTACCACAGGCGAAAGCTGGCTGATAATTTCTTGCAGGCGCATACAGAGCGCTTGTGACATTTCATGCCCCGATATTTATGGATGATAAATTTCAGCAATGGTTTCAAAATCATCCGGGCGGATGTCCTGGTTGTTTATCTTCTTCGCCAAGTTCGCATCGTCATTGAGGTATTCCAACAGCAGTTTGCGCTTCTGTCGCTTGCTAATGTCAGAGACCGAAATCGTCTTTGGCATTTTGCCGCCTTTCTTTAGTGCCAGATGCTCAATGCTACCGTTCTGAACGCTGGTAATCTTCAGGTATCCACTCGAGGGAATGGAGTAATCAAAACTGCATGTATAGAATTCCACATACGGTCCAGTTGCAGTCACTGCCATCCACAATGGCTTACGCATCTTTTTCCTCAGAAATTCTGATGGGAGATACTTCAACGTGTGCTTACGCTCAGGATGCGTCTTCTTCCACACGGTAAGCGAGGCGATGTCTTTAGCTTCCACAACGGTCTTCTGCCCATCGTTGACCACAATCGTAAGGCGCTTGGTGTTGACATTGGGCATCTCTACACGTCCCACATACTCCTTACCATCTTTCATGATAATTTTTCCTTCTTCCTTGTCGGTAGCGTCTTTAACCAGTCCGTAAATTTGACACCCACCAAGGGTCATCACCACGCATACGGCGGCAATGACGGCAAATAGTGATTTTCTCATATCTGTATATTTAGTTAATAGTCAATTTGTGGTCTACCAAACGTAAGCAACTCCTACTTGGAACAACGTTCGATCGTAGTTTTTAACATACCGGTATTTTGCCTCGGCAAAACCTTTCAGCGATGGAGTGAAATAATACTCACATCCTGCCCCGAGGTCAAAATTGAGGTTGCCTTCAGAATCGTCCGTATAGTCATCAGGAAGGATGTCGACACCCGCGGGCTTCTCTATCACATTGTTCAGCTTCATGATGGAATACCCCAAACCTAAAACAGGATAAATGCCCAGCTTGGGAGTCAACGGAAACACATAGTTGAAGTCGGTGCCAAACTCAATAAAGCTGGCGTTGTTTTGCTTGAAAAAATAGTTGGCAAACATGCTAAAACGGAACTCATCACCAAAAAACTTTTGCAAGGTCAATCCGGCACCGCCATGGTTGTAATCTCCATTTGTTCCATAGAGGCCCGAGGCACCGAAGGCATAGGTTCCAAAGTCGGTCTTAATTTTGGCGTTTGTTGACATGCAACAAGCAACAATGCAAATAAATGCAACAAATAATCTCTTCATACGGTGTTTATTTAGTAAAGAATTTAACATTTCAAGGCCATTGCTTCACGCTCCAATATCCGACACAAGTTGATTGAAGATGACAATGCAAAAATAAGGAATAATATTGATATTTTATTTTTTTTACATACTTTAACTATAAAATTATTAGTTGACGAGTTGACAAGGTAACGAGTAAACAAATTGATTAGTCCTTCAGCTCATCTCTCCCCTCCTTCGGAGGGGTCGGGAGAGGCTTTCCCCTCCTGTTAAATAAAATGACAAAAAAACTGCATTTGGTTTTTCATGAAATAGAAAAAACTAGCAAGAAAAACAGGCAAAACGACCCTGTTCAACACGCTCAACACAGCCACATCACCTTTATAGCATTGAGTTAACGCTGCTATATGTATCACTTTGGCAGCCTACTGCCATGCTTTTGAAGGTCAAAAGCACTGCATTTGCACAGAAAAAGGGCTGTTTTTCGACCGAAAAATCAATAAAAAGAGGATAGAAGAAATGGCGTTTTCGCATAACTTATTGACATAGTGAACGATAAGAAACCTTGAAATGCTTGCGATATTTGCGAGCAACCAAGGACGTCATGAGTTTGGCGAGAATTATGAGAGGGCTGTTGTAAAGAAAACGGAGCGGCATTCCCGCCTTGTTCATACCAAAAAGTGCGGGAAATATTGCCCAGTGTGTGGCTGGTCATCAGTTGGTGTCCTGCCGCTCAGTCCCCTTTAATTGGGCATAATCATCCAACAGATATCGGCGCGAAACCGTCACGGTGACGATGATGGAGAGTACCGCTGCCGTAAACATGGCAACCAACAGTACCACCTGGAACGCCACGGCTGTGAGCACACTGGCGCCTCCCAACAGCATACCCCACATCACCAAAGGCGACACGCCCATGACAACCCACCCCATGCCTGACAGACTAGGAAGGGCCGACTGCTGTATTGCACGCCGCAACAGGTAGCCGAGCGCATGGCTGTGGGTGGCACCATTGGCCAGCAAATAGTGGTAAAGCTGTCCATGGTGGCGCAATCCCATATAGTAAACATGCAGGGCTTTGCTATTTGCATGGATAAGATGCCCGGTGAGCAGGGCCACGACTGGTATCATATAACGGGGCTCAAACACATTTACTCCGCCCATGACCAACAGCAGCACATACATACCAACCACCAGCACGCCTGCAAACGTGCCAACCAATACGGGCAAAAACAATTGCCGCAGGGGCAACTTGGCCCGCACAATGGACAACGTGGCTCCCCAAACGATAATGAGCAAGGCGAACAACAGCGTGAAGAACGGCTTGTCAAGTGCAACAACCTCGTACAACAACACACCCAGCACCAAAAGGCTGCCCGCCATTTTAAGGAACGAACGAAGAGTCTTTGTGAGCAGTGGGATGTTGAATACATAGAAAACATAGCAGGGAACAAGCAACAGCAAGAGTCCCAAAATACATTGCATGAAAGTGATGTCCATTTTGTCTACGGTGTCAAATTGATAACCACATCAGCCATTTCGGCAACTTGCTCGTTGATGGTTGTCCACAAAACAAGATGCCCGGCGGCTTTCATCGACTGCATGTACGACAGCACCAAAGGCACACTTTCGGGTGTCTGCCAAGCCGTTGGCTGATTGAGAAGAATAATATTTCGATTGAGAACGCCTGCAAACGAGAGCATGACGCGCTGTTGCACGTCGGGCGGAAACGAGCACAACTGCTGCTCATAACACGACTTTTCGATGCCCAACAATTGCCATTGCCTTAAAAGCGCAGTCTTTTGCTCGTGTCGCGCAGGTGCTTCCATGTCTACCAATAAATGGAAAAGCGCGGACACGGATATGTCGCCAAACTCAAATTTGGCGGGAACGCATGCCATCATCTGCCGAAAGAAAGGTGCCGACAGGGAGGTGATGCGCTCGCCATCTACCGACACATACCCACTTTCGAGCGGCTGCAAACCTAAAAAGACGTGTAGCAAAGCCTCCAAAGCCCCTGTGTCTTGTGCGTGCACGCACGTCAGCTGCCCATCCATAGCCATGAACGACAGGTCTTTGCATACAACGTGGCTACCCACTTTGATGGTGGCATCCTTGATTTCTATCATACATTGGCAAATTTACACAAAAAATATAAGAATCAACCGACTGCATCGTGATAAAAAATGGCTAAGCACCGGTCTAATGCCTCATTCCATCTTCCTCATTGCATATATTTTAATTGTATGGGTTGTAAATCGCTTTTTTAGTGTATATTTGTAACGATAAAGTATCGACAATGAATAAACTGATGACAAAAGACAAGATACCCTACTACCTGCCTGCCGAATGGGAGGAACAAAAAGCGGTGCAATTGACATGGCCGCATGCCCATACAGATTGGCGACCCTATTTGCAAGACATCATTGATACCGAAATACAACTGGCAAGGGTGATTGCAAGATATCAGGAGGTGCTCATCGCTACACAGGATGTGGCAGAGACAAAACGTCATTTCACAGTACAGGAATGTCAACGAATCAGGTTCGTAGAATGTCCTCTCAACGACACCTGGGCTCGCGACCATGGCTTCATCACCTTGCTGCCGAAGGACGACAAGGCTGCTCCCCAGCTCTTGGATTTCCAATTTAACGGCTGGGGAAACAAGTTTGAAGCCTCCAAGGACAACCTGATTAACAGGCAGTTGGTAGCGCAAAATGCCGTAAAAGGCGAATATGTAGATTATAACGACTTTGTCTTAGAGGGAGGTTCCATCGAGAGCGACGGCAAGGGAACCATCTTGACCACCAGTCTCTGCTTGCTCGCACCAAACAGAAACCAACCGCTGACACAGCAAGAAATAGAACGAAAGCTGTTGGATAGGCTGCACGCTGACCGCATTTTATGGATCGACTACGGAAAACTGGTAGGTGATGACACAGATGGACACATAGACACAACCGTGCGCTTTGCCCCAAATGACACCTTATTATATATAGGTACCGATGACAAGGAGGACGAGCAATACGACGACTTCAAAAAAATGGAACGACAGTTGAAAACGTTTCGCACCATTGAAGGCAAGTCCTATCGATTGCTCAAGCTCCCTATACCCCAGCCTATTTACTACGAAGGCGAGCGTCTGCCAGCCACTTACGCCAACTTCGTAGTCATTAATGGGGCGGTGATAGTTCCAACTTATCAACAAGACGAACAGGACAGGCAAGCACTTGACATCATTGGGACAGCCTTTCCCCACCGCGACATCATTCCCCTGGATGCCACGACGGTGATAAAACAGCATGGCTCGCTGCACTGTCTTACCATGCAACAAATGCTAACTTTGAGCTTTGAACATTGAACTTTGAACTTTATGATTGGCAAAGCTATCAACTTGTGAACTCGTAAACTTGTAAACTCGTAAACTAAAACCTCATAAACTCATAAACTAAAAAATATGCACGAAATAAGAATAGGAATTTTACAGCAGCACAATACTGCTGACGTGGCGGACAACATGAGCCGACTGACTGCCAACATCACCGACTTGGCGCAGCGTGGCGCACAGCTCATTGTGTTGCAAGAACTGCACAACTCGCTCTACTTCTGTCAGGTGGAGGATGTAAACAACTTCGATTTGGCAGAACCGATACCCGGTCCATCAACT
Organism: uncultured Prevotella sp.; assembly: GCA_963511375.1. Lineage (GTDB taxonomy): Bacteria > Bacteroidota > Bacteroidia > Bacteroidales > Bacteroidaceae > Prevotella. The sequence goes on from CAUPIT010000002.1 coordinate 106,207, forward strand.
GATTATTATGGCAAACTCGCCCAACAATTAGGAGTTGTCATCGTTACCTCCTTGTTTGAGAAACGGGCTCCCGGCCTGTATCACAACACAGCAGTGGTGATAGAGAAAGACGGAACTATCGCTGGGAAATACCGCAAGATGCACATACCTGACGACCCTGCTTACTATGAAAAATTCTATTTCACCCCTGGAGACTTGGGTTTCCACCCTATCGATACCTCCATAGGACGCTTAGGTGTGCTGGTTTGTTGGGATCAATGGTATCCAGAGGCAGCCCGACTCATGGCATTGCAAGGCGCACAACTCCTCATCTACCCCACGGCCATTGGCTACGAAAGTAGCGATGACAAGGATGAGCAGCAGCGACAACGCAACGCATGGATGACCGTTCAGCGTGGGCATGCGGTAGCTAACGGCATTCCCGTCATCACAGTAAACCGAGTTGGACACGAAGAAGACCCTTCCGGACAAACCAATGGCATTGACTTTTGGGGTAGTTCGTTTGTGGCTGGTCCACAAGGAGAGCTGTATTATCAGGCGTGCGATGACGATGAAGAGAGCGTGGTGATAGACATCGACCTCGACCATAGCGAACAAGTACGCCGCTGGTGGCCATTCTTGCGTGACCGACGGATTGAGAACTATCAAGACATTGTGAAACGATACATCGACAAATAGGCAACCAGAATGATGCACATAGCCATGCAATAGATTCCATTCTGGTTGAACATCGAATTCTTGGACGCAAAGGTAGCCGGCTGAAACGGTTTCTACACATGACTGCCAGTTTGGCTGTTAACCTACAAAAAACTCCGCGTACTCAAACAAGTACGCGGAGTTTTTTATATTTCGATGCAACGTTAGTTGGTCAATACCATTGAATGAACCGGCCTAACGATGAGCAATTTAATATCTATCACATTAGAAGAACAAGTAGCGATCATCAACTACGCCGGCCTTTATCACCAACTCGTTCATGAAGTTGCCTGCAAACTGCAATGCTTTCTGCCGTGCCTTGTCTTCTTCAGCCTTAGCTTCAAACTTACCTGGGCGGGTAGTTCGGTTGGTTACTTGGAAGACATAAACGCCTGCGTTACCCTTAACAGGCTTGGCAGAGAACTGTCCTTTTGCCGTAGCAGCAACCGCACCACTCAAAGCAGGCTCACTGGCACCTGTACTCATCACAAACACTGGTGCTGAGAAGGTTACCTGATTGACAGGAGCAACGGTAGCTCCCTTCGCCTTAGCAGCTGCAACAGACTTCACATCCTTGGCCTTAGCCATCAACTGTTCGGCCTTCTTGTCACGCATTACCTCAGCCTTCAACATCTCCTTCACTTGTGGATCATCGTAAGGACGATAGCCCTTTGGATGAATCTTGTCAAGCACAACGAGCAACAACTGGTCGTTGTTACCGCACTCGTACATTGGAGATATTTCGCCTTCTTTCGCCTCGAACAACCATTTCAGTGCGTCACGCGTGTCGTTGATGCCCACCAATGTGTGTGTAGAAGTGGTGATGTCCTTTGCTTCCTGCACCGTGTAACCACTGCCTTTTGCATTCTTAGCAATTTTATCCGGTGTCTGGTTGGCACTGACAAATGAACTGAACTTGTTATAGGCGGTTGAATAAGTCTCCTTAGAGAAATCGATGGTCTTCTTAATGACGGCAGCCGTATATTTGTTAATCATCGCCCTGCGGTCAACAACCTGTATGATGACATTGCCTTGGCCCAGCTTCATGTTTCTCGTTTCGCTAACGCCAAGATTATTGAGCGTATTGATATACGTTTTTGTATCGGCGTCCATAGACGGAGCTTGCTGATATTGTGCGGTCGTCAACCAGGTCTTTTCGCCCGTTTGTCCATATTTTTTGGCCAGCAACTCGAAGTCGGCACCACCGTTCAATGCGGTGTAAATGGAGTCAGCACGCTTCTGAGCTTCGTCAGCTGTCGCACCCATTACCTGAATTTGGCGGTACTGCACCGAGTCGGGTAGCAATTGTTTAGAAACCAGTTTGATAACATTCAGCGTGTTATCCATCTGACTTTCGAACGGACCAAAGGTCTGTCCAACTGCCATGGAGTCAAGTTTGTCGGCGATGTCAGCCGCATAAGCAGTCTTGGCTACAGGCAAACCCAGATAGTTCACCAAGGACGTACTCTTGCGAACAGCGTTTGCAGGGTCGGCTGCTGCAGCCAAGTCGGCTGTATATTTCGTGAATGACTTCTGCAAAGCCGCACGGTCGTTTGCCGAAGGTGCTACCTGTACCGTCACGTACTTGATGTCACGACTTTCTACATACTGCTTGAAACGCCCCTTCACTTCTTCGTACTTCGCCTTCAAGTCAGCGTCAGAGATTTTCACCTTGCTATCTTCAATACTTGAATAAGGGAACGTAGCCAACTCTATCTGGCTCTCCTCATTGGCCTCTTTGTATGCCATTTTGGCCTCAACGGGATTAGAGAGGATGCAACTTGCAAGAAGACTTTGATATTTTTGTGCCAGCAATTGTTGGCGAAGTGTCTTCTCTATGAACGTCCAATACTTGTACAAAGCCTGATACTGTTCAGCAAGTTGTGGGTTAGCGGTTTGCTGTGTCTTATAATCAGCGAGGAACTTCTTCAGCGAATTCGCATCAAAGCGACCCGTTTGTTGATTCACAAACGGTGTTTGCATCAACATGGGGTTAGTTCCTTCATTCAAGATATTCTGCAATTCGGCATCGGTGACGGTCAAACCCAGCTTGTTGGCTTCATTCTCTACCACCTTGGTCTGAATGTAAGTTTGCCAAACCATGTCTTTCACTTGGTTCAACTGCATCTCATTGAGGTTGTTCACACCTTGTTGCATCTTGATGACTTCCGAATACTCATCAATGAGTTTTTGAAAGTCTTGCACGCTGACTTTCTCACCTAACACTTCGCCTATCTGCTGACGTCGGTCGTTTCGGGATGCTTCGCATGAACGAAATCCCTCTTCAGCAATAAACGCAAAAAGACCCAAACCGATAATACTAATCAAGATCAGGCCTCTTTTTCTAATTTTTCCTAATGCTGCCATTGTTAATTATACTGTTTTATTTTTTTGTTTTTTATATTCGTCTTAAAGCATTGTTCGTACTACAAAATAACATAACAACCTGTGTCATGGTATTGTTAGTTACCTACAAAATGCGTACAAAAATACTAAATTCTTATCAAACGCATGAATTTTTCAGTTGAAATTTTGCGTTCAAGCCTATTTATCAGGCTATTCAGGCAAAACTGTTAGCTGAACCAACTCAATTTTAGCCGTTGCAATCTTGATAATCTTGAACTCGAATTTTCCTATCTTGACAATCTCATTCAACTTCGGGAAGCTACGATAGGCATTCAATATCAACCCACCAAGCGTCATGTACTCCTCGCTTTCTGGCAAATCTAAGCTGAACATTTCGTTCACCTTGTCTATCTCCAGACGAGCCGACAACAGGTATTCATCCTCGTTAGTCTGCTTGGCGACATATTTTAGGCTGTCGTGTTCGTCCTCTATCTCACCGAATATTTCCTCCACAATGTCCTCCAAAGAAACGATACCGCTGGTCCCTCCGAACTCATCCACCACCACTCCCAGGCTTTTTTTCTGCTGCAATAGTATTTGCATGAGTTTCTGTGCGGGCATGGTTTCAGGCACAAAGGGCATGGAACGGATACCATCTTTCCATGAAGATGGATTCTTAAACAGTTCTGAACTGTGGATATAGCCTTTGATGTGATCGATATCCTCCGTATAAACAATGATTTTTGAATTACCACTCTCAATGAATTTCTGTCTCAATTCATCGAGTGTGCACGTATTGATGTCTACCGAATTAATCTCAGTTCGCGGCACCATGCAGTCGCGTACCTTCGTATCAGGGAAATCAAGTGCATTGTGAAAGATTTTCACCTCATTCTCTATTTCCTCATTACTTCGCGCGTTATCGATGCTTGATTGAATCAGATAGTCCAAATCAACCTTGGAAAATCCACCCGAAATGGCGTCTTTCGGAATGCGAACCCTGAACAGCCGAAGAATCAGCCCAGATAAAAAGGTTGCGAAACGGCTGATGGGCCATAAGATGACGTAAAACAAATAGGCTGGAAAGGCGAACACTCGCATCAGTCGGTTGGGGTTGCTTTGAAACAGTGTCTTCGGCAAAAACTCGCCCGTAAACAAGATAATCAGCGTCGACAGCACCGTATCTGCCGGCACGGTGAATGCGGCATCCATCCCAGAAAAGATTGTTTGATCAAAGAGACGCGCAATTAAGATACCATATACCACCAGCACAATGTTGTTTCCCACCAGCATGGTGCTGACAAAGCTATTGGGGTTGTTGAAGAAAAGAGACAAGAAGCGCTTCGAAATTCCCATTTTCTCCTTGTCCATCTGTGCGAGCATACGGTTGCTGGACACGAAAGCTATCTCCATTCCTGAAAAGAAAGCAGAGAGTATCATCGTGATGAGGATGCCGATAATCAGCGTTAAATCAACTTGTTCATTCATTGTTCAAATCCTTATCAAGGGGTCGTTGGCAACTTAGGTCGTGGTGATGCTTGCGGACGACTGAAGGTATTGAGACTGTCTACTGCCACGGTAGTGGTGTCAGACTCGCCTGTAAAGTCGGATTTTTCAAACGATCCTCGACTGTTAGTCACCAGGTATCGCGTCATCCGCTCATCACTTCGGAAATAACTTCCTTGCAGCGTTCGCTTGGGAGTGACAAGTTTTGAGTACTTACGCGAATACAACTCGTGTGCACGCCGATCCAAAAACAACTCCTCACTGGTAAAGTCCAGTCCGTCTTTAGTCAATATCTTCACACGTCCTCGCAGTTCCCAAAGCTGCTTGTCGGTGTAATAGTAGGCCGTATCGCATTGGATGTACGACTGCACATGGAAGCTCTCATCAAACTGTTCCAAGAAAGCTCCCTTGATGAAAACCGACTTTTGAGAGGTTTCATTTTGGTAGATTTCCCATCGTTCTGTCACTATTTTATACTTGATGACGCCCGAATCGGATATCAACTGGTTCACCCCATAGGTAGTCATCATAGGCACCGAGTCGCGTTCATGAATGGCAGGCGCAATATGTTCCCTCTGTTTTTCGCACGAAATGAAAAACAAAATGTGCAACAATAATAAGATAGGTATGACAGACTTCTTGACCATTCAGTTACCTTCCCTGCCTCACAAAGCAGATTAATTAACCTTCCATTTAGCGAACCAACGCTCGTTGAAGGTCAGTCCGATATTGATACGAAACGTATTCTCTGTGATAAAGGCCTTCGAATCCTGCCGAACCCACTGCGCAGAAACATTCAACAACGACCGATTGTTGTAAGCATTGACGATGGGAATGCCAAAACCAGCACTCACGCTTATTTCCTTTGGGCCATCCACACCATTTACTTTCAAATAAGGTGTGGCGTATGAAGCGCCTAACCGATAGCGGATTCGTTTGAAGAAATTGCGACTGTTCACATCATGACAGAACTCTCCACCAACTGTAAATCGATGCCGATCATTGAATTGATTCTTCGACAGTGCGTACTGTGGCACACCATTGGCGATGGAATAAACAGGATATTCGGTTTTTGACCACTGCTGCAGCAGATAATCAACGCCCAACTTCAATTGGTTTTGGTGGTTCCAGGCCAATCCTCCTCCTATCGCTGTAGGCAGTTCCAGGCCGTTGGTAATGCTATAAGCGGTTGTGTCCTGCACGCCAGTCTGCGGATTTCGTGAGATAACATCCAACGTTGGATCGGCACCAAGTTTATGTCCCAGACTATACACAGCACCCAAAGTAACCTGATCTTTCTTCGACAATTGAGCCGTATATTGCAATCCCAAATCCAATTTGTAATTCCTCACCCGTGCCGAATAATACTTTGAAACGGTATTAACCGACTGGTCATTGTAGCTATTCACGACCGATCGATTCAACTCCCCCCATAGATAAGAGATATTGGCACCCAAAGAGAATCCCTTGAAGGGTGCCCATCCCGTCCCCAAGTACACCTGGTGCAAGCCACCATTGCCAGTGTAAGTATTGGTTGTTGTGGTCTTTGCGTAGTTTTCATCCACGTTGATGGTCAAGGTATTGGCATAATTATATCCAACGTTGGTAAAAGGAACCAAACCAAAGCTCAAGCCCAAATGCTTGGCCAGACGCAAACCAGCGACCACATATTCAAGGTCTGCATTTTTCGCATTCTTCTTTTTACCATTCTCAGCAAAATTAGTGAGTTGCCCAGAGATGCCCGCATCGAACACAAAGGTGAGCGAATCGAAGGCTGAATAAGAGGCAGGGTTGATGATATTCACCTGGTCGTTCTCCCTGAAACCATAACCCAATCCGTTCATGCCACGGTTGAATCCGCTGGTCTGGTCAGACAACAGCCCCAAACCATACTGGCTATAAGGAGAATTCGTGCCACTTTGAGCAAACGTAGATATAGTGAAAGCCGCCAACAAAAGGGCACCTGCTACTTTTTTCATTCTGTTCTGATTTCTATTTTGGATGCAAAAATATCGAAAATTTTCTAATTAAACGCACATTAAGTGGGAAATATAAGTTATTTTTGCATCGTGAAACGTTTTACCACGCATTTAAAGTATTTACTGGTATTGGTTGCATTCCTTTTGACCACGCAGCAAACCAATGCGCAAGTAGACAGCGTCCTGCTCAAAAGTATGGACTCGGTTAAGATTAGCTTGCTCACTTGTGGTCCCGGCGACCAAATCTATTCGTATTACGGCCACACTGCCATTCACTACAACGACGTAGGCCGTCAGCAAGACATCGTCGTCAACTATGGCATGTTTTCCTTCCAGAAAAGCTACTTCATCTTACGCTTTGTATTCGGGCTCACCGATTATGAAATGGGCATTCAAGACATCAATGACTTCATTGCCTCATACGCTCGCAGAGGTAGTTGGGTGAAAGAACAACAGCTCAACCTCACCAGAGAAGAAAAATGGGCCATCACACAAGCCATTGACGTGAACTACCGGCCCGAGAACCGCGTGTATCGATACAACTATTTTTATGATAATTGCACCACCCGGGCACGCGATATGATTGTCAACCACATCAACGGCAACGTGCTGTATGCGGAGAACAAGAACGTCACCACCTCGTACCGCCAAATGATTCATCAGTGGAACGAGCAATATCGATGGGCCCGTTTTGGCAACGACCTGTTGCTCGGGGTCAAGGCCGACGCAAAAACAGACAACGCACAACAGCAGTTTCTGCCCGACAGTCTGCGCGAAGATTTCGCTCATGCCCTTGTGATTGACCGCCAAGGACAGCGAAGAAACCTCGTAGACAGCACGTCGTACCTCATTCAACCCATCGAGAAACCTGTGGAAAAAGCTGCCGTCACACCAGTAGTTTGTGCCATTTTGTGGCTCATCCTGACGCTCATCACATGCTTGGTCGAATGGAAAACAGGGCGCATCCTTTGGGTTTACGACCTCGTAGTCATGCTTGTCACAGGCACGGCCGGCCTCATTTTGCTGGCCATGGTTTTCTCCCAACACCCCACGGTGCAACTTAATTTCCAAATTCTGCTGCTCTGTCCGCTCAACCTTTTCTACCTCTTCCCCACCATCAAAGCCTTGCGCATGGGCAGAATTCATTCCTACATCAAGCTGTACAGCCTGTTGCTGGTAGCCAACCTCATGTTGGCGTTCTTCCAAACCTATGCAGAAGGCATGGTCATTGTGGCACTGTCTTTACTCTTAAGGTATGGATGGTTGATGATTCACACCTACAAAAAACCAGTAAAATGATGAATAAGTGTCTCTCCGCGATGATTGTCGCAACCCTCACGGGAACCACTGTTCAGGCGCAAACCTTACAAGCTGCGCCGCGATTGGTGGTGAACATCACCATCGACCAGTTGCGCAACGATTATATAGAGCATTATTCACCACTGTATTCCCAAGACGGTTTCAAGAAACTATTGCAAAGAGGCAGCGTCTACGAAGCTGCCAGTTACCCGTTCACGCCTGTCGACCGGGCTTCTGCCATAGCCACCATCGTCACCGGAACAACCCCCTATTACCATAATATCATCAGCACGCAGTGGCTCGACCGAAAGACGTTGCGCCCAGTGTTCTGTGTTGATGACACCCAACATAAGTCCTCACCGCAACGCATGTCCACGTCCACCATTGGTGACGAACTGAAAGTTTCGAGCGGTGGTTCGGCCATCGTTTACGGTCTGGCGGCCAACAGAGAGGCTGCCGTGCTGTCAGCAGGACATGCAGCAGATGGCGCCATCTGGATAGATGAGAAGACCGGAAGCTGGACAACGTCGAATTATTACGGCGACAAAGCCCGCAAATGGATCAACGCCTATAGCAGTACCAGGCCCAGACCCGGCAAAGAGAAGACGCAACTGAACGACGCTGTGAGCAACGCCTCCGTGAGCTGCGTGGTCAACAATGCCATGGGCAAGGACGAGATTACCGACTTTCTGTCAGTCACCCTGTCGGCGGCAGGCAGCAATACCGATGCATGGCGCACGGACTTGGAAACCGTTTACCGCGGACTGGACAAGACCTTGGCATCGCTCATCACCCGCATCGAACAAGCAGTAGGTGCCAATCGGGTACTCTTCGTACTCACCAGTACGGGATACACCGAAGACCCAAAGGTTGACTACGCCAAATACCGCATCCCAACCGGAACGTTCTACATCAACCGCACGGCCAACCTGCTGAACATGTACCTTGGGGCCATCTACGGACAAGCCCGCTATGTGGAGACATGCTACCGCAACCAGATATATTTGAACCGAAAGCTCATTGAAGACAGACTGCTCTCTTACGAGGACGTTATCTCGCGTTCGAAAGACTTCCTTATTCAGATTGCGGGCATACGCAACGCCACCGAGAGTCCTTACAACCCCGCTGTCAGTGGCGATTTGCTCATTGAGGTTGCGCCAGGATGGCAGTTGTACAACGAAGACAATCAAGACCATTATATCGCACGCGCGTCGTTCGTGCCTTTCCCTATCATTCTTTACGGGGCAGGCATCAAACCACAGCGCATCACCTTGCCCGTGACGGTTGACCGCATTGCACCAACCATCGCCAAATCCATTCAGATTAGGGCACCCAACGCCTGCAAGTCGGCACCGCTTCAGTAAGTCACACCTAACCACATGTCATACAATTGGTTAGCGTAGATTTACCAAACTTTCTTTCTTCCATTTACCCCTTCGGTTTTAAACTCATAGAAATTGACCACCAAAGTCATTGAGATTGAGTGCCAAACTCATGGAGATTGGCCCCTAAAGTCAATGCTTTTGAAAAGCAAAACTTGAGAGGTTGAAATGAAAGGCCAGAGAGCCTACCTGACAAGGGATGCGAGGTGCCTGGAGATGGCTTTATGCCAAGAATATCAAATAATTAAAAGAGAAGTGGCAAATTAACAAATTTTATTCGTAATTTTGCAACACATTATATAATAAGAAATAAACAAAAACAACCATAAAAGATGAATTTCAATAAATTCTTAAAATCATTGTTCGGCGACAAGTCAAGCCGAGACATGCGTCTGATACAGCCGCTCGTGGAGACGGTGAAGAAGGCCTATCCCGACATTCAGAAGCTAAGCAACGACGAACTGCGTGCCAAGACCAAGGAGATACAGAAGTATGTACAAGACTCCGCCAAAGAGCAAAAAGACAAGATTGCCGAACTGAAGGGCAAAATTGAAGAAACGGCCATCGATGAGCGCGAACCCATCTTCGAAGAGATAGACAAATTGGAGAAAGAGGCGCTGGAGATTTACGAGAAAGCGCTGAACGAGGTGATGCCCACCGCATTTAGCATCGTTAAGGACACGGCTCGGAGATTTGCCGAAAACGAAGAAACCATCGTTACCGCAACCGACTTCGACCGCGAGTTGGCAGCCGACCCCAGCAAGGACTTCGTGACCATCGACGGCGACAAGGCAATCTATCACAACCATTGGACGGCAGGTGGAAACGACCTGAAATGGGAAATGGTACACTACGACGTTCAGCTCTTCGGCGGTATCGCCCTGCACCAAGGCAAGATAGCCGAGATGGCTACGGGTGAGGGTAAAACGCTGGTGGCCACCCTACCCGTGTTCCTCAACGCACTGACGGGTAACGGCGTACATGTTGTCACCGTGAACGACTATCTGGCTAAGCGTGACTCTGAGTGGATGGGACCGCTCTACGAGTTCAATGGCTTGAGCGTTGACTGCATCGACAAGCACCGCCCCAACTCACCGGAACGCCGCAAGGCTTATCTGGCCGACATCACTTTTGGTACCAACAACGAGTTTGGTTTCGACTATCTGCGTGACAATATGGCCGTTTCGCCAGACGACTTGGTGCAACGCGCGCACAACTACGCCATCGTCGATGAGGTAGACTCGGTGTTGATTGACGACGCTCGTACCCCATTGATTATCAGCGGGCCCGTTCCAAAAGGTGACGACCAGATGTTTGAAGAATATCAACCGCTGGTTGAACGACTGGTTGACGTGCAGCGAAAACTGGCCACACAGTTCTTGGCAGAGGCCAAACAGCTGATTTCAGAGGGCCAGGCAGCCAAAGACCAGAAGAAGACTGAGGAGGGATTCCTCGCCTTATACCGTTCATACAAGTCGCTTCCGAAGAACAAGCCACTTATCAAATATCTGTCGGAAGAAGGCATCAAGGCTGGCATGCTCAAGACCGAAGAGTACTACATGCAGAACAACAACCGCGAAATGCCGAAGGCCGTGGAGCCGCTGTACTTCGTGGTGGACGAGAAACTCAACAGCTGCGACCTGACAGACAAGGGTACCGAATGGCTCTCCAAGCAGGTGAACGACAAAGAACTCTTCGTGCTGCCTGACATCACAGCCGAACTTTCAGCACTGGAAAATGAGACTTCACTCTCTGACCAGGAGCGATTGGACAAGAAAGACGAAATGCTGACCCACTATGGCGTGCAGAGTGAACGAGTACACACTTTGCAACAGCTGTTGAAGGCGTACACCATGTTCAACAAAGACGACGAGTATGTGGTAATTGACGGTGAGGTGAAAATCGTTGACGAGCAGACCGGTCGTATCATGGAAGGTCGCCGTTGGAGCGACGGACTGCACCAAGCCGTGGAGGCAAAGGAACATGTGAGAGTGGAAGCTGCCACGCAGACCTTCGCCACCATCACCTTGCAAAACTACTTCCGCATGTACCACAAGTTGGCTGGTATGACGGGTACCGCCTCAACCGAAGCGGGCGAGTTTTGGGATATCTACAAGTTGGACGTGGTGGAAATACCGACCAACCGTCCCGTGCAGCGCAACGACATGGACGACCGCGTATACAAGACGGCGCGGGAGAAGTATGCTGCCGTGATTGAAGAGATTGAAGAAATGCGCAACAGCGGCCGTCCGTGCTTGGTAGGTACTACGTCTGTCGAGATTTCTGAGTTGCTCAGCAAGATGCTGAACATGCGAAAAATCCCACACAACGTACTGAACGCCAAGCTACACCAAAAGGAAGCCGACATCGTGGCACAGGCCGGACAATCGATAAACGGCCTCGGTGCGGTGACCATCGCCACCAACATGGCCGGTCGTGGTACCGACATCAAGCTGTCACCCGAAGTGAAAGCGGCCGGAGGTTTGGCCATCATCGGTACCGAACGACACGAAAGCCGCCGTGTAGACCGCCAGTTGCGAGGTCGTGCAGGCCGTCAAGGCGACCCAGGTAGTTCGGTATTCTACGTCAGTCTGGAAGATAAACTGATGCGATTGTTTGGTTCTGAACGCATCTCCTCGGTGATGGATCGTTTGGGATTCAAAGATGGAGAGCGCATTGAGAGCCCGATGATTTCGAAAAGCATCGAGCGCGCGCAGAAGAAAGTGGAAGAAAACAACTTCGGTATTCGTAAGCATTTGCTGGAATACGATGACGTGATGAACAAACAGCGCACCGTGATTTACGAGAAACGGCGCCACGCACTGATGGGTGAGCGTATCGGTATGGACATCGCTAACATCATTTGGGACCGATGTGTCAACATCATCAACTCGAATGATTATGTAGGTTGCAAGGAAGACTTCTTGAAGAACTTGGCGATGGAATGTCCGTTCACCGAAGAAGAATTCAACGCTGGCAATCCCGAAGATTTGGCCGAACGTGCTTTCCAAGATGCGATGGCGGCTTTCAAGCGTAAAACCGAACGGATACAAGCGGTTGCTTGGCCGGTTATCAAGCAGGTACAGGAGGAACAGGGCGATCGGTTTGAACGCATTGCCGTGCCTATTACCGACGGAAAGCGTGTGTACCAGGTTTCCTGCAACCTCAAAGAAGCCTACGATACGGAAGCCAAAGACATCGTGAAACAGTTTGAGAAGAGTATCGTTCTGCACATCATTGATGAGAATTGGAAAGAAAATCTCCGTCAATTGGACGACCTGCGTCATAGCGTACAGAACGCTTCGTACGAGCAAAAAGACCCTCTGTTGATCTTCAAACTGGAGAGTGCGAAGCTCTGGGACAGCATGATTAACGACATGAACAACCAAACGACGAGCATTTTGATGCGTGGTCAGATTCCTGAAATGCAGCAGGAGGAGGTTCGTGAGGCTGCCCCGGCACAGAGAAGTCAACGCTATAACGAACAGAAAGACGATCTGACAGACCCCAATCAGGCTGCGGCTGCCCATCAAGATACGCGCGAACAGGCACAACAGGTGAACCGTACGCCGTACATCAAGGACAAGATGCCACGTCCAAACGATCCTTGTCCCTGTGGAAGCGGCAAGAAATTCAAGAACTGCCACGGCAGAAATCTTCGATAAACATCAACGTATGAAAATGGTAGATGGTTGGAATCGCTCACAAACACACCAGGAATGGGCGCACAACCGTCTATCATTTTTTTTGATTCATTTGTACCCATGAACATTCAAATCAACAACTTAAAGAAAGCTTTTGGCGAGAAAATTGCCGTTGACATCCCCAACTTCGAGATTCATGATGGGGATATTCTCGGACTGGTAGGTAACAATGGAGCCGGAAAAACCACGCTGTTCAGACTGCTACTCGACCTGCTGAGGGCCGATGAGGGGCGGGTATTACTCACTTTCGGACGCACCAACCCGCATCAGATGCCTGCTTCAGAAACCCCAGCGAGTGTTACGCCGGCTGCTGAAGCTTTCACGGTAGACCCTTCCCAATCGGAAGATTGGAAGCAATATACGGGTGCCTACATCGACGAAGGATTTCTCATCGACTTTTTGACGCCAGAGGAATACTTTGAATTCATCGCCAAAGTGAATCACGTTGACAAAGAACGTCTCTCCACATTCTTGGCTTCGCTATCCAAATTCATGAATGGTGAGATACTCGGTCAGAAGAAACTGATTCGCGATTTCTCAGCCGGAAACAAGCAAAAAATAGGCATCATCTCCGCTCTCATCGCACAACCAAAGCTGCTAATCCTTGATGAGCCTTTTAATTTCCTGGATCCTTCGAGCCAAAACTTCTTGAAACGCTTGTTGCTGAACTATCATCAAGCAACGGGAGCCACCATCCTCGTGAGCAGTCACAACCTGCAACACACGGTGGAAATATCCAATCGAGTGGCACTGATGGAGAGTGGTTCCATCATCAAAGACCTGCCCAACATACACGGACAGGCTGAAAAAGAACTGGAAGATTATTTCAATGGGACGCAAGATGCATCCGAATGAACACGAAAAATGTTGATTACATGATGCGCGAACGAACGTATGCTTGGCGTAAATAAGATGCAACCCAGCAAACACAAGCAATGATGACGTACATGAGTGCTAACTGCCAAAGATTGATGTGAATGCCTTCAACGCTCGCTCCCGGCCAGTTTGCGAGGAGCGACAGATAGTGATTCAGGACTTGGGTCATCAAAGTTAGCGCGACAGCCACGACACTTTGCAACAACGGTGCAAAGGACAAGGCGAACAAAAGACAGGAGGTATAGAGGATGAGGACGGTCAGTGGGACGGCCAACAGGTTGGTAAGAAGGAAATAACACGAAAAACGGCCGAAATAATAGGCCACCAACGGAGCCGTACCGAGCTGTGCCGCCAACGATACGGCAATCATTCCCCACAACTTTCTCACCACGGCAGACCTGGCAAGGATGGCTTCAGGCATCCAACGCTCAATGGGTCGATAAAGCAACAGAATGGCCGCTACAGCCATGAAAGACAGTTGAAAGCCTACATCCCATAAGCTCAGCGGATGCAGCAGCAACATCACGATGGCCGTAAGTGAAAGGGCATTGAGCGACATCTTATCGCGATTGAGCAGTGACACCAATGAATAAACGGTGAGCATGATGGCCGAACGCATGACACTCGATGACATTCCCGTTAAAAACACATAGACCCAAACAGTCAACACCACGAAAGCAAGACTGAAAACACGCCGCAACCCTCGCCCACCCAGCAGCAAGACAAGCAGTCCGTAGATGATGCTAAGATGCAAACCAGACAAGGCCAAGATATGAGAAGCACCCGAAATGGAAAAGATTTCCTTGGTTTGTTTGGATAAAAACGACTTTTCTCCCAACGTCATCGCAGCCAAGACGGCATAATCTTGATCATCAAGACCATGGGCAGCATAATAACTTAGTAGTTTTTCTCGCATCTTTTGCGCCTTTAAACGCAATCGTTCGAACCGAGGCATGCACGTCAAATCAAGCTGACAATGCACCCAATGACGATGATAGATGAACGTTTGCGCCCGATAACCCCGTATCGCCATCCATCGTTGATAATTGAAATGACTGTTTGAGGGATAACTCCGAATGGGCTGAAAGGCCGAACGAAACCTGATTCCATCGCCCACTTTCAACGCTTCATAACGCCTTTCAACGGTATCGCGCAATATCGATGCCCTCACCTTTTGGCTGGATAAAGGTCCCGAAAGGACATACAAATCGCACTGAACCACCTTACCTCTCACCTTTGGTGTGGTCATCACGACGGCTTCAGACACATATTCTTCCTCGAGAATGGGTACAGCTAATCGGTTTTTCTGCATGGTCATGAGCAGAAAGCCAAAGCACATCACGGTGAAAAGGATGGCCACTCCCTGTGCTGTTTTCCATCGATAGCTCGCTAATGCGATTAACAAGGTTGATGAAACAATGACCAGCCACAGCCATGTTGGCACGAGAAACCCGAAAGAGTCGCCTACAACAAGACCTACAATCAATGCCAAGGCAACTCTAAAGAGGGGATAAAGTTGCAGCCAATCACGCACTTTCATTCGTCATCGACCATCAAATTGATTCGTAGTTGTCGTCAGATTATTCATAATCATCAATCACACGATTGGTGAATTCCATCATGGGTTGAGCCACCTTGAATAACTCTGTCATGGGTTCTATCCATCCATTTCCCTCAAAGAAATCATCATCAACCCGATGCCAGCAAGCATAATCCTTCATTCGAAGATAGTCAATAAACTCATAATCGGCAGGAAAACCCTTTGGACAGGTCTTCAATCGGCTGATTCCAAAGCCCTTATCAGATGCCTGTTCATCACTCCACGAACCCTGAGTGGCATAACCAAAGAAATGAACAAACTTGCCATTCTCCACACATCTTCGCCACTCGTCAATGTTGCCCATAATCTCATTGCGGCAGGAGGTCAAGATATGGGTGGGCAACCAATAGGCTCCAGCCGACAACAGACAATGGCCTGGCTGCACATGGATATAATAACCAGCATGCAACGACTTACGACCTTTGGCACTAATGTATGCGCCAAAATGCCTTTTATAGGGCGATTTGTCGGGCGAGAAACGTGTGTCACGGTTAAAACGAAAGCATGCTTCCTTGGCTGTTACATGCGATACGGAGGCATCAAGCTTAGAGATGGCTGCAATAGCGCTATTCACTCCCTCCTCAAAATCGTTGCGACAAGCCAAATATTCGCCCTTATGGGCTTGATACCAGTCGCGATTATTGTTCTTGGCGATATGCTCTAAATATTTTAGAATGCGTTGGATGTTCATATAATTAATGTTTTGAAGATGGAAGATGATAATTTCAAAGATGGTTTAGGCAAGATACAAAGATGGTTTAGGCAAGTTTCAAAGACGATTCATGCTAGTTTGGAAGATGTCAATCGCTTAGGACAAATCTGCTCAAATTGGCACTTTTCACACTTGGGACGCTGACTTTGACAGATATATCTGCCATGCAAAAGCAGCCAATGGTGCGCACTTGACACATCCTCTGCAGGGATGTACTTCATCAATTCAAGCTCAACTTTCAAGGGAGTGTTGGCCTTTTGTGGCACCAACCCCATGCGATGGCTCACTCTGTAGACGTGAGTGTCAACGGCAATCTTTGCTTTTCCATACCAAACGGCTTGCACTACGTTGGCCGTCTTGCGCCCTACGCCGGGCAATTTCACCAAATCGGCGGTATTGTCTGGCACTTCTCCGCCGAAATCGCTTACTAACATTTGCGCCATCTCCACCAAATGTCTTGATTTGGCATTAGGATAACTCACGCTGCGCACATATTCCAACACCTCTTCGGGGGTAGCCTGTGCCATCGACCGTGCGTCAGGATAACGCTGAAACAAAGCCGGTGTTACCTGATTGATGCGCTTATCGGTGCATTGCGCACTTAACAATGTGGCAACCAACAGCTGAAAAGCTGACCCAAACTCAAGCTCGGTCGTAACGATGGGCGTTGTTTTTCTGAAATAATCGAGAATATATTGATATCTTTCCTTTCGTGTCATATCACAAAAATACGAAACATTTCGCAATTCACCAAGCCCTGGAAGCGTTTTCACACACCGCAACATCAAAGTTATTCGATAAAAAAAATGTGACCAAACTCAGGTTTCTCACGGAATTTAGTCACATTCTTTTATGATTTAATCAGCTTAATAAGCATCCCCATGTTTAATCTCTTCTTTCGTGATTTTCTTTCTATCCATGGCATGCCATACATAAACAATATAAGCAAGGACGAAAGGAATGAAGAGTGAAACAATGGCCATGGTGCGCAATGTAAATTCACTACTACTACTGTTCATAATGGTTAGTGAACTCTGCAGGTCAGCATTAGAAGGATAATAAGCCGTATTGTTCCAACCAGCAATGAGCAACAGAACCAAAACAACTAAGACTACACCAATACCTGCCGGCCAAATACCCTTGATATAGGTGTTACTCAATACAGTCCTGACAATTCCGAACAGCAGCAAAGCCACACCAACAAGCAAGACAACAGCAAGATACCACATATCTAACAGGTTGTATAGATACTTCATCGACTCCATAGAAATCACGCCAGTGGCTGGGTCATAGGCGAAACCATCCTTCAACAAGGTTCTAATTAAGAACGGAAGGAACAGCAACAAGAATGCACCAGTGTTGTAAATAAGATGCTTACGGCTGCGAGCGCGCAGCGTATCATCAGCCACATTATTAATAATGTAGAGCAAACCCAATATGCGAGCCAAGAAGAACACAGCCAAACCCAGTACTACATTCCATATATCCAGCAACGCATCCAGGCCATGACTGTAGTTAGCCCACCTGCTAATCACCGGTGCCATGCCATTGGTGATGTTAATCTTGTCGACCAAGAAGTTAGAACCGTTGAAGAATGTTGCAACGGCACCACCCAACAAAACAGGACCCAAAATACCATTGATGACCAAGCACCATTGGAAAGTCTTCACTCCTAAGATGTTTCCCAATTTGTTTTGAAACTCATAGCTCACTGCCTGAATAACAAACGAGAAGAGAATAATCATCCACAACCAATAAGCACCGCCGAAACTGGTACTGTAAAACAAAGGAAACGATGCGAAGAAAGCTCCTCCAAAGGTAACCAACGTTGTGAAAGTGGTCTCCCACTTGCGCCCCGTACTGTTGACAACCATCCTACGCTCATGTTCGGTCTTACCCAGGTTGAACACCAAAGAGTTAGCACCTTGAACAAACATCAAGAATACCAGTAAGGCTCCTAACAAAGAAACAAGAAACCACCAGTAATGTTGTAAAAAACTATATGTAATCATTGTATTACCTTTCTTATTTATAATTCAACCTGATTTGACATTTCACTATTCTCGGGACCTTTCTTAATAGCCTTACAAAGGATGTTAATCTCGACAGCCAACATGGCGGTGAAGAGAATCAAGAATATAAAGAAGGTGACAATAACCGAACTCGGTTTAATGTCAGACACGGCAACCCATGTCGGCAACATATCCTGGATGGTCCACGGCTGACGACCAAACTCTGCCACTAACCAGCCTGATTGAGAGGCCAGGTAAGCGCATGGCAACAGCACGATGCCCGAAATCAACAACCAGCGATGTTTGATGATGTCTTTCTTGTAAACGAAGAACAGCGAACAGATAAAGAACAAAATCAACAACATGCCGATGCCTACCATCACTCTGAATGCCCAGAAGTTCACCGGAATAAACGGAACGACCTGGTGGGGTGATTTTACATAGCCATAACCAAAATAAGGCATGTTGTCTTTCAGAATCTGCTTGGTAGCTTCATCCTTCTTGCCAGAACGATAATCTTGCAGCGCTGCAATGGCCATTTGGCCGCGCTTCATCTTTTCTTCTACCGAGATAACCTTCGTGCCGTCTGGTTTAGTATAACCATTCAGAAGGTCATTCACGCCAGGCACATATCCATTGGCGTCTAAGGTTGCCAAGAATGACAAGCCATTAGGCACAGCCATCTTCATCGGTGGCTCTTGTTGGTTCACATAGTCGGGTTGCTTAAATGGGTTAACTGCTGCTAAGATCGTCAGTCCTTGGCCCGTTCCACCATTATAAAGAGCTTCCATCGAAGCCAGTTTCATAGGCTGTACCTTGCCAACCTGGATAGCTGAGCTGTGTCCGGTAAACA
The DNA here is from genome assembly GCA_963511375.1 of uncultured Prevotella sp. GTDB lineage: Bacteria > Bacteroidota > Bacteroidia > Bacteroidales > Bacteroidaceae > Prevotella. The sequence goes on from CAUPIT010000002.1 coordinate 125,172, forward strand.
ATGTTAACACCACAGCTGCCAAGCCAAAGATACTACCTATCTTCATACTTTCGATAGCCAGCTTGTGATCACGCTTCTTAAGTAAATACCAACTACTTACGGCTACAGTAAACACAGCACCGATAATCCATGAAGAGGTCACGGTATGACAGAACTTGTCCACGGCAAAGGGCGACAAGGCCACGTCCATAAACGAGTTCATCTCAAAGCGCATGGTATCTGGATTAAACTCCTGTCCAACAGGCAACTGCATCCAAGCGTTAGCTACCAGAATCCACCAAGCAGAGATGGTAGCACCCAACCCCGTGAGCCACGTTGAAGCCAGGTGGAAACCAGGAGACACTTTCTTCCAACCAAAGAACATCACAGCCACGAAGGTAGCCTCCATGAAGAAAGCAATAATACCCTCGATAGCCAAAGGAGCGCCGAAGATGTCGCCTACAAACCATGAGTAGTTGCTCCAGTTGGTACCAAATTCGAATTCCAAGATGAGTCCTGTTGCCACACCCATGGCGAAATTAATACCAAACAGCTTTTGCCAAAACCGCGCCGCATCCTTCCAAAAAGGGTCACGGGTGCGATAATAGCGAGTTTCCATAATTCCCATAACGACGGCAAGACCCAGCGTTAATGGAACAAAAAGCCAGTGATAAATGGCTGTTAAAGCAAATTGGGCACGCGACCAGTCGATCGTTTGTGCCGAAATGTCTAATAACAGATTGTGCATAATGTAATGTATTTAATGAATGTTTCGTTTAATCATCTCGGTAGATACGAAATCTGCTTCATCGCCTTTTTGCGAGTTCTGTTTGATGAAATCAGGAAAGAAGAATACTTTCAGAATAGCGAACATGATGAAGAGTTTAATCAAAATGACAGCCCATAGTGTTTTACCTACGGTCATGTGCTTAAAGCCATCATAGTACAAATCAAAAGCTCGATAAATAAAGCTGTTTTTATTCATAGTAAAGTAGTTTTCGGGTGTAAAGGTAATAAAATATATGTAAAGTTGTACTTTTTCGTAAAAAAAATTATTCACAACGTTGGAAGAAACAAATTCAAGCCGATATGGATACATGATTTTTCTTGACAACAAGCCTTCAAATCCCGGGCGTATTTGCAAGCAACATACCTTTGGCTGGCAAATACGGCAAGCACGAGCCATTTTCGTACATCTTTGTTACACAAATACTTACACACATAATCACTCTATAACACTCCATCGTTTACACTTTCAGATGCCAAAAGCATAGCTTTTAAGCTGCACAAAGCCATGCTATTGGCAGTTTATCTGCATGCTTTTAGCCCGTTAAAGCATACAGATGACAAGACAAAAGGATGCTTCTGAGCGGACAAAATCAATATTTTTGTGTAAAAATACGTTTTTTCTTCCTAAATTATTGCCTCCTTACATCCGCTGTGCCTATTGATTTTTTCCAGATGAACAGTTTTCAACAGCTGTTTTTGGGGTAAAAAACGATGAAAATATCTGACAAATTCTTCTATTACGTCTCTGCATCACAGCAGTGACACGAGATTGGCGCATACCTCTAAGGCTGGTTCTATAAATTAGCTTTGCTAGATTTTGAGCTTATTTTTGAGGTCAAAATGCAAGAGAGTGAAGGAGTGTAGCGAGCTACACGACTGAACAATCTTACATTTTGAACCAAAAAGAAGCCAAAAGATAACAAAACGTATTTCATAAAATTTTAATGACTATATGCGGTGGTAATTTATAGAACCAGCCTTAACTCACCATGCAGCATCCCCTGAGCGCAGGGGGTCGCATCACATCCTACAACTAAATACAAAGCTCAAGCCCCCCCAAAAAGTGCTTTGCAAAGTTTATTTTTCTCAAAAAACATTAAAAACAAGTCGAATGGTCACTTGTCTTTTATTTTTTTTTGCCAATCAACATTAAATATATAAATTTGCAAAGATATTAATTAGTTATATTACCTATGAAGAAAAAGGTAGTCATTCCGATAATCGTTTTCATGCTCCTACTCGTTGTAGGCATTGTGTATCTTGCCTACAACTTGAACAAGCAGCAACAGCATAACAAGGAGATGCAAGAGTTGGCCGAGTTGGATAAGCAGGAAATGGAAAACGAATATCAACGATTTGCCGATCAATATAGTGAGATGAAGACACAAATCAGCAACGATTCCATTGTCGCTCAGCTCACCAAAGAACAGGAAAAGACCGAGCGACTCTTGAACGAGCTGAAGCAAGTAAAGAGCAATGACGCTCGTGAAATTGCCAGGTTGAAAAAAGAATTGGCCACCGTGCGCGCCGTCCTGCGCAGCTATGTGATGGAAATCGACTCGCTGAACCGGCTCAATCAAAACCTGACCAAGGAAAATACCCGCATCAAGGGAGAATATGAAGCTGCCAACCGACAAATAGAAGGATTGAGCACTGAAAAGGCAAACCTGTCGGAAAAGGTGGCCATCGCTGCACAATTGGATGCCACAGGCATTAACCTATCCCTTCGTGACAAGCGAGGCAGGGCAACCAAGCGGTTGAAAAAGGCCAAGACCCTGCAAGTGGATTTCAGCATTGCGAAAAACGTTACTGCCACCAATGGCATGCGTACGCTGTATGTGCGCATCGTAGCACCTACGGGAAGCGTGCTGGGCGGAGCCGGTACATTCCCATACGAGAACAAGAATTTACAGGCTACGGCCAAGAAAACCGTGGAATACGGCGGTCAGCAAACCAATGTCACAGCCTATTGGAACATAGACCAAGCCATGGTCTCGGGTACATATCAGGTGAGCATCTTTGCAGAAGGTAACATGATAGGATCACGAAGTTTTACATTAGATTAGCAGTTGAATGAATCGATGATGAACAGACTTTATACTACACTGGTTCTGATGGGTACGCTGTTGCCTGTTCATGCGCAAACAACGCTGTCGCTTGACAGTTGTCGGGCCATGGCCCTGCGCAACAACAAGCAGCTGAATGTAGCCAAGCTCCAACAAGACGTCGCCAGAAACATGCGAAAATCCCTGAGAACAAAATATCTGCCGAAAATCGATGCGATGGGTGGATATGAATTTGTCAGCAAGGAAATTTCACTACTCAACGACCAACAGAAAGCTGGATTTGCCAACTTGGGCACCAACATCAGCAACGGCTTGGGAGCCAATTTATCCACCATGATTGGCGGATTGGTACAACAAGGGGTTCTCTCCCCACAAATGGCACAACAACTGGGCTCTCTGATGCAAAACCTGGGGGCTGCCATCGGCCAAGCCGGAAACGCCATAGGCAACAGCATCAATGAGGCCTTGAAGACAGACACCCGGCAAGTATGGGCAGGAACGGTGATGGTGAAGCAGCCCATCTACATGGGAGGAGCCATTATCGCAGCCAACAACATTGCAGACATCAACGAACAGATGGCTGCCAACGGCCTGTCACAACGTACACAGACCACTCTTTACGACATTGACCACGCCTATTGGCTGGTGGTGTCATTGAGACAAAAGCAAAAACTGGCTAACAGCTATCAAGAACTCGTCAAGAAGCTCAGCTCTGATGTACAGAAGATGATTGAGCAAGGTGTGGCCACACGAGCAGATGGTTTGAAAGTAGACGTGAAAGTGAACGAGGCTGACATGCAGGTGACACAGGCCGAAAACGGAGTTGCCCTCGCCAAGATGTTGCTTTGCCAATTGTGTGGGCTACCCTTGGAAGAGAACATTCAATTGGCTGACGAAAATGCCGAGTTGCTGTCCCCAGGAGTGAACAGTGAGGCCAATCAGGCGATTGACATCACCACTACCCGCCCGGAATTGCGCTTACTGCAAAACGCCGTTGACATCAGCAAACAGAACACTCGGCTCATCCGGGCAGCCTACCTGCCACATGTAGCACTCACAGGTGGTTATTTCATCTCAAATCCAAATATGTTCAATGGCTTCCAGCGAAAGTTCTCGGGTGCATGGAATGTGGGAGTCATTGTTCAGGTGCCGGTGTGGAACTGGTTTGAGGGTGCCTATAAAGTGCGTGCCACCAAGACGGCCACCAGCATCGCCGAGCTCACCATGAGCGACGCACAAGAAAAGATAGAACTGCAAATCGCACAAAGCAGATTCAAGGTGAAAGAAGCTAACAAAAAGTTGGCTATGGCCATGAAGAGCGTGTCAAGTGCAGAAGAAAACCTGCGCAGTGCTAATCTGGGATTCAAAGAAGGTGTCATGGAATCGACGGATGTCATGGCTGCGCAAACAGCATGGCAGAAAGCTCAAAGTCAAAAAATAGAAGCAGAAGTAGAAGTTAAATTAGCCCAAGTAAACCTCAACAAGGCGCTTGGCATCTTACAATAATAAATATCATGTCGGCAAAATCACAACACAACAACATTTTACTGGCGATCATTGGATTCGCTACAGTTGTCATTCTCGTGGCCATCATCGGTTTTTTCACGTTAGGAAAGAAGCCAGAGATTGTTCAAGGCGAAATTGAAGTGTCTGAATACCGCGTTTCAAGCAAACTGCCTGGTCGTATCTTGGAGTTAAGAGTCAAGGAAGGTGATTACGTCCGGGTGGGCGATACGCTGGCCATCCTGGAGGCTCCCGAGGTAAATGCCCAGGAAAAGGCAGCAGCTGCCCAACAACAGGCTGCCGCCGCCATGAGCGACATGGCAGACAAAGGAGCCAGAAAAGAGCAGATTCAAGCTGCTTATCAATTGTGGCAACAGGCATTAGCAGCGGCAGATATCGCCCAGAAATCGTACGAACGTGTGCAAAACCTTTTTGACCAAGGGGTGATGAGTGCTCAAAAGCGCGACGAAGCCTTTGCTGGCTACAAGGCACGCGAAGCACAAGTGAAGGCGGCCAAGAGCCAATATGACATGGCCAAGAACGGTGCTCGCGAAGAAGAGAAACGCGCTGCGAAGAAACAGGCTCAAGCAGCTGAGGGAGCCGCCAATGTGGTTCGGTCGCTATTGAGAGAAACCGTTCAGATATCCAACGTAGAAGGTGAAGTAAGCAGTGTATATCCTAAGGAAGGCGAACTGGTGGGTACAGGATCGCCCATCATGAGCATTTCCATCATGAAAGACCTTTGGGGAACCTTCAATATCCGTGAAGACCAGCTTAAAGGCATGAAGGTAGGCGACACTTTCAAGGCTTACGCACCCGCTTTCAACAAAGAGATCAACATGAAAGTGTTCTACATCAAGGACCAAGGGTCATACGCTGTTTGGAAAGCCACCAAGACTAATGGGCAATATGACTTGAAAACATTTGAGGTAAAAGCACGTCCTACCCAAAAATTCGAGGGGCTTCGTCCAGGAATGTCGCTCGTCATCAAGGAGTCATAAACGAGATTTTCAGAATTGTGTAGATGTTGGTTCCAGTTCATTGCAGCTGAATCAGGCCCGCACGAGAATCACGACACCTTCCCATGGTTCATCACCACAACTGTCCATCACATAGGATTCATCACGTAGATACATGTTAAAAAAAATAATACAGATTGCCTTTCGCGAATGTGGAATATTGCTACATAATCCCATCTATGGATTCTGCATGGTGATATTCCCCATCCTGGTCATCATCTTTTTTACATCCTTGATGAACGAAGGCCAACCCGTGAAGATGCCTGTCGGCGTGGTTGACTTGGACAACACGGCCACCTCGCGCAAGCTGATTCGCAATCTTGACTCCTACCAGATGAGCCATGTCGTGGCACATTATTCCAACATGAACGATGCCCGGCAGGCTATCCAGCGCAACGAGATTTATGCTTTTCTGCTCATTCCGAAAGGCATGACAAGCGACCTCACCAGTGCACGCCAACCAAAAATCTCTTTTTATTACAGTAGTGTGTCACTCGTAGCTGGCTCTACGCTGTACAAGGATTTGAAAACCATTACGACGCTCGGTTCGGCAGGAGTTGCTTCCGCCAAACTAACAGCCATGGGGAAGACCAATGACGAGGTTAGAACCTTCTTACAGCCCATTGCCATCGACCTGCACATGATCAACAATCCATTGGCCAACTACAATGTTTACCTCTCCACGACCATGATTCCAGGCGTATTGCTCATCTTCATATTTCTTATCTCTGCCTATTCCATTGGTACGGAACTCAAGTTCAAAGAATCAAAGAAGTGGCTGGCCATGGCTGACAACAACATCTATGTGGCCATGGCAGGAAAGATGCTGCCGCAAACCATCATCTTCCTAACCATCTTCTACGCCTTTGAAATTTATATCTACTATGTGCTGGGCTTTCCACACCCAGGCGGTCTCTTTCCCATCTTGTTGCTCGGACTGCTCACGGTGCTGGCAGGACAAGGCTTTGGCATCTTCGCTTTTGGTCTGGTACCCTCACTGCGCATGTCCATGAGTGTATGCTCACTCTGGGCCGTACTGGGCTTTACGACCAGCGGCGCCACGTATCCGGTGTTCTCCATGAGCCCGATGATTGAGGCGATGGCACAACTATTCCCTCTCAGGCACTACTACATGATTTACCAACAGTGCATCTTCAACGGTTTCCCGCTGACAGACGCTTGGCTCAATCTCCTGGCACTGTGCACCTTCATCATACTGCCGATATTCACCCTGCGCAACATCAAGCGAGCCATGCTCACCTATGTATATATACCTTAACAGGACGTAAGATAAACTAAGCAACCCAATAGAAGTTTAAAGACAAGAAACAAGCAAACATGAACGAAAGTTTCTTCCAGAGAATCAAAGAAGGCATCCAGGATATGTGTTATATCTGGGTCAAGGAGATACGCTCTTCCGTGACCGATGAAGGCGTGCTGATTTTTTGCATCTTGGTGCCACTTCTCTATCCTCTTGTCTATTCCTGGGCTTACACGAACGAAGTGACACGCGAAGTGCCGGTTGCTGTTGTTGACTTCTCCAAATCACAACTTAGCCGTCAGTTCATTCGTTCAGTAGACGCTTCGCCCGGCACCGACGTGACTTACCATGTCAACAGCTTAAACGAAGCACGTGAACTGGTAGCTCGACAAAAAGTTCACGGCATCCTGTATTTTCCCGCTGACTTCTCAAACAAACTATACCGAGGGCAGCAATCCCACGTCAGCCTTTACTGCGACATGAGCTTGATGCTCACCTATAAAGCCATTTATCAAAGTACACAGGAGGTGGCCAGCATGCTGAACACCGAGCTGCAGCTGCAACAGGCGGGCGGATACACCAACAGAGATGATGAGATTGCAGCACAACCTCTGGCCGTAGACGATGTTCAAATATTCAATTCAACGGGCGGATACGGCAATGCCCTCATCCCCGGCGTGCTGATGATGATAATGCAGCAGACACTGTTGTTGGGCATCGGTCTGGCTGCAGGAACGGCCAGAGAGAACAATCGCTACAAAGACCTTGTACCCATCAGCCGGCATTACAATGGCATATTCCGCATCGTCATGGGCAAATCTATGGCCTACTTCATGCTTTATGCAGTCATCGGAGCTTACCTGTCATTGATAGTACCCAGGCTTTTCGGCTTTACCACCCTCGCTTCTGGAGCTGCACTGTTGGGTTTGCTCGTTCCATACATCCTGGCTTGCATCTTCTTCGGCATGGCCTTGTCGTGTATGGTTCGCTATCGCGAGAATGTCATCCTACTGGTTGTCTTCACATCCATTCCTTTAATATTCATGACAGGCGTTTCATGGCCCCAAAATAACATACCTGGAATATGGCAAGGTGTGGCCTATCTTTTCCCATCAACCTTTGGCGTTAGGGGATTTTTGCGCATCAACGGCATGGGAGCCACGCTGGCTGACATCAAAACAGAATACCAAGTTTTATGGGTGCAGGTACTGGCCTATTTCCTACTCACTTGTTTGGTTTACCGCTACCAAATCATCCATACTCGTCGTCATGCGTTGGAACGCATCGCACGCTTGAAACAAAAAGCAAAAGAAGCGATAGAGAGAAAGGAAAGACTGGCCAGCGAAAAATCCGAATAAAGGTAAAAGGTTCATCATCGGGCATCCGTATCTTTAATCTTCCCACTCATGCCGATGTCACATTTTTTAAGTCTTTCACCCCACTTGTTTTAATTGTTTTTGCGTACCTTTGCAAAATATAGGTTGTTACGTTGACCATCAACGAGTTTTTTGCTTACAAATAGCATAACAAGCAAAGAAAGGACAGCCTATCAATAGGATGCAAAATTATTATTCATCATTATATCAATGAAACAATTCAGATTAGTAGATAATGTGGTTGGATGGGTTGCCTTCCTCGTGGCTGCCATCACCTACTGTCTTACTGTAGAGCCGACAGCCAGCTTCTGGGACTGTCCAGAGTTCATCACCACAGGTTACAAACTGGAAGTAGGGCATCCGCCGGGGGCACCATTCTTCATGCTTACGGCCAATCTCTTCACGCAGTTTGTGAGTGATCCGTCTAAGGTGGCCCTCATGGTCAACATCATGAGTGCGTTGCTGAGTGCCGTCACGGTACTGTTCCTGTTTTGGACTATTACGCACCTCACGCGCAAGCTTATCCTGAAAGACTGGGACAGTCTGTCACTGGGAAAACTCATCGCCATCGAGGCATCAGGCATGGTGGGCGCACTGATCTACTGTTTCAGCGACACGGCATGGTTTTCGGCCGTCGAGGGCGAGGTGTATGCCTACTCATCGGCATTCACAGCCGTGGTGTTCTGGCTCATCTTGAAATGGGAAGACCACGCTGACGAGCCACACAGCGACCGTTGGCTGCTGCTCATCGCCTACATGACGGGGCTATCCATCGGCGTACACCTGCTCAACCTGCTGTGCATCCCGGCCATTGTGCTGGTGTTTGTGTACCGCAAGTTCCCCGATATCGAGGTCAAGGGCTCACTTATTGCCCTGCTTGTTTCGTTTGTCATAGTGGCTGGTGTGCTGTACGGACTCATCCCGGGCATTATCACCGTAGGCGGTTGGTTCGAGCTTTTCTTCGTCAACACGCTCGGCATGCCATTCAACACAGGTACCATCGTGTACATCCTACTGCTGGTAGCCACCGTGGTGTGGGCCATCTACGAGAGCTATGTGGGACAAAGCAACCGCCGCATGAATATTGCCTTCATGCTGTCGGTGGCCATGTTGGGCATCCCGTTCTACGGTTATGGCTGGAGTGCGGTGTGCATCGGCGTGGTAGTGTTGGCCCTGCTGTGGTTCGTACTCAACTATACAAACAAGGTTGAGAAGAAGCGAGTGCCGCTCATCAGCGCGCGCATCAAGAACACTGTGCTACTGGGACTGCTGATGCTCATGATAGGTTACTCGAGCTATGCGCTCATCGTGATACGCTCGGCGGCCAACCCTCCGATGGATCAGAACTCACCCGAGGATATTTTCACATTAGGTAAATACTTGAGTAGAGACCAATATGGCTACCGTCCGCTCTTCTACGGACAGGCTTATACTTCCCAAGTAAAGCTTGATGTGCAGGGCAACCAATGCATTCCCAGTATGACCGAGGGAGAACCCATATACGCACAGAAGGAAAAAGCAAGTAAGGACGAGAAGGACTCATACTTTGTTGTGACGCACAACTCCAAATACATCTACGCACAGAACATGCTCTTCCCACGCATGCACTCGTCAGACCATGCCTCGGCCTACGAAAGCTGGATGGGCGGCGTGGATGGCACACAGGTGCCATACGACCGCTGTGGCGAGAACATCATGGTGAAAGTGCCTACACCGTGGGAGAACCTGCGCTTCTTCCTAAGCTACCAGTGCAACTTTATGTATTGGCGCTACTTCATGTGGAACTTCGCTGGTCGCCAGAATGGGATACAAGGCAACGGCGAATTGGAACACGGCAACTGGATCTCGGGCATCCCATTGATTGACAATCCACGACTGGGCGACCAGAGCAAGCTGCCCGATGAACTGAAAAACGACAAGGGACACAACGTGTATTACATGCTACCGCTGCTGCTGGGACTCATCGGACTGTTCTGGCAGGCATGGCGGGGCAAGAGAGGCATCCGTCAGTTCTGGGTGGTGTTCTTCCTGTTCTTCATGACAGGATTGGCCATCGTGATCTATCTGAACCAGACACCGTTGCAGCCTCGCGAACGTGATTATGCCTATGCTGGTTCGTTCTACGCCTTCGCCATCTGGTGTGGCATCGGCGTGGCAGCCATCATCGACCTACTGAAGAAGTATATTAAGCTCAACGAGACAGTACTGGCCGCCATAGCAGGCATAGCCTGTTTGCTGGTACCAGTGCAGATGGCCAGCCAAAACTGGGACGATCACGACAGAAGTGGGCGTTACACCTGCCGCGACTTCGGACAGAACTACCTGATGACCTTGCAGGATAAAGGCTACCCAATACTCTTCACCAATGGCGACAACGACACCTTCCCACTTTGGTACAACCAGGACGTGGAGGGCGTGCGAACCGACGCCAGGGTATGTAACCTGAGCTACCTGCAGACCGACTGGTACATCGACCAGATGAAGCGGCCGGCCTACGACTCACCACCCGTACCCATCAGCTGGCCCAGGCTGGACTATTGCTCGGGAACCAACGAGGCTGTGCCCATCCAGAGCAGTTGGAAGAAAGAGCTGGAGCAATACTATAGGGACTATCCCGAAGAGGCCAGGAAGCAATTCGGCGATGAGCCGTTCGAACTAAAGAACATCATCAAGTACTGGATGCGGTCGAAAGACGAGGACAGGCACGTTATCCCCACCGACACGGTATATGTAACCATCGACAAAGAGGCCGTGAGGAAGAGCGGTATGATGATGGCTTCCGACACTATTCCTGACAAGATGATTATCTCTTTGGTTGGCAAACGTGCGCTGCATAAAGGCGAAATGATGATGCTGGAGATGATTGCTGAATGCGGATGGACACGACCTATCTACGTCGCCACGACCGTTGCTGCCAGATATTACATGAACCTGGGTGACAACTTCGTGAGCGAGGGATTGGTGAACCGCATCACACCATTCACCACCAACAAGCCCGGCGTGAAGAACTTCGACACCGAAAAGGCCTACAACAACCTCATGAACCGCTACAAATATGGCGGACTGGAGAAGAAAGGCCTCTACATCGACGAAACCACCATGGGCATGTGCGTGACACACCGACGCCTATTCGCACAGCTGGCCACAGAGCTACTCAAGGAAGGCAAGACCGACAAGGCTGCAAAGGCATTGGCCAAGGCCGAACGTGTGATACCTGAATACAATGTACCGATAAGCTGGAAGAGTGGCTCACTGGACATGGCACGCGCCTATGTGCTGCTGGGACAGAAAGCAAAGGCCAAGCATATCCTTCAAAAACTATGGAAAGACCATACGCAATATGCAGACTGGTACCTTAGTTTGGATGGCACTAGATTCCTTGCATCACAAGAAGATTGCATGCTATACTTCCAACTCATGATGGAAGTGAACAAGATTACGTCACTCTTCGACACTGCATGGGCCAAAAAACAAATGGACGAATTGAACCGACGGTACAACCTATATGCACGAAAAGGCGGTCGCACTTTAGAGTGATTCATGATAAATATTGGTGCCGGGACACAAGCATGTCAGTCAGACTAATTGGTTCTCGGCATCAATTCTTAAAGAAAAAGAAGAAAATAAAGCATGTTCATTGAGCAACCAGCCAAATGGTTACGGTGGTTATACCCCAACGCCCTGTGGCGAATGGATAGGAATGAGCGTTCTGTCTACCTGACTTTCGACGACGGTCCGATACCCAGTTCCACGCCTTTCATCCTCGACACACTGGCTGAATACAATGCCAAGGCCACCTTCTTCATGGTAGGCGAGAACGTACTACGCTATCACGACCTGTATAACCGCATCGTAGAAGAAGGACATCAGGTGGGCAATCACACTTTCAACCACATGGGGTCACTCAAGCATTGGGCACTGACCTATGGCATCAACATTCAGAAAGCCAACGAACTGATACACGCCCACCTTTTCCGCCCGCCCCATGGATGGATGCGATGGTCGGTATATTGGTGGCTATCCAGACGCTATCAAATCGTGATGTGGGACTTGGTGACCCGCGATTACTCCAAGTGGATGACGGCAGAAGATGTGTTGAGAAACGTCAAGCGATATGCCCGCAACGGGTCTATCATCACCTTTCACGATTCGACAAAGAGCATCGATAAGCTACGATACGCCCTACCAGAGGCCTTGAAATGGCTGAAAGAACAAGGATATGAATTCAAGACTTTCGAGTGAGCTGAAGGCTGAGGCATTAAACCTCGGCTTTTTTGCTTGCGGAATTGCACGCGCTGAAGCCGTTGACGACACCAACGCCCAACATGTAAGGCAGTGGATTGACGAGGGACGACAGGCAGACATGGACTATATGCGCAACCATACCGACATGAGGCTGGACCCACGGCTGCTCATGAAAGGCGTGAGAAGCATCGTGTCGGTTGCCATGAACTATACACCGGCACAGCACATTCCCTCCGATCAACTACAGTTTGCGGCGTATGCCTACGGCGAAGACTATCACGACATTGTCAAGAAAAAGCTAAGACAACTGGCATTGAAATTTGATTTCAAGGAGTTACGCATGCAGGATGAACCGAACAAGGAGGAGGATGATGTTTATTTTCGGGCTTTCTGCGACTCTGCGCCTGTGCTGGAGCGTTATTGGGCCACTCGTGCAGGACTGGGTTGGATTGGCCGTAACCACCAACTGATTATCCCAAAAGCTGGTAGCATGTTCTTCCTTGGCGAACTATTCTTGACCATTGAGTTAGACTATGATGAACCCATGCACAGCCGTTGTGGCAATTGTCATGCGTGCATTGATGCCTGCCCCACTGGCGCCATCACCAAAGACGGGCCGCTCGACGCCAACAAATGCCTCTCCTACCAAACCATAGAGAACCGTGGAGACATCTCAAAAGATATCGCCGAGAAGATGGGAAATACCGTTTACGGCTGCGACCGTTGTCAGCAAGCATGCCCATGGAACCGCTTCTCCATACCCAACAACACACCAGAGTTGCAACCGAAGCCAGAGTTCATAGCCATGACACGCGACAAGTGGATGCAGCTTTCAGAAGATGAATACCGCCAACTATTCAAAAAGAGTGCGGTAAAACGAGCAAAATACGAGGGACTGATGCGCAACATCCAAGCCATAGTTGACCTTTCGAAAGAACAAAAACAAGATCATTAAGACAGTAAGAACGATGAACTCACAAGAAAGAAAAGAACAATTACGAAATAGCAAACCATACCAGGCCATAAAACACATCACCATCTATCTGGACAATTACCATCTTGATGGTGTCGCTGGTCTGGTACCAGGAGGAATAGGTGACGCCGTGACCGCCTTATTCGGCTTAACACATGTCTACTTCGCCATGTTTAAGCTGCATTCAATTCCCCTCACCCTGGCAGTGTTGAACAACACTTTGCGTGACGTGCTGTTAGGACTGATTCCTTTCTACGTCGGCAATGTCATTGATTTTTTCCACCATTCTAACAAGAAGAACATGGTACTCATCGACGGATTCATCAATGACGACAAAGCCATCATCAAGGAAGTAAACAAACGGGCGTTGCAAGCTGCGGTCTTCCTCGTTTTCTTTATCATCGCCATTGCCATGATGATTGCCCTGCTGATATGGTTGGCAAAAACACTGGGAACAATGATTTTCAGTTAAAACTCCATACAAGCCTCAGCGAAAAGATGTTCCGCATACTTACCAAAATCCCCAAGACGACGTGTCGCCTTGGGGATTTTGACGTTTGATGGTTGGCAGATGCCGACCAAACAATACGTCTTATTGCATTTCATAAACCACATCCATGAGCTTACGGCCAAGACTTTCAGCCTCTTCCATTGTCGCAGCCTCGCTGTAAACACGAATGATAGGCTCCGTGTTGCTGGCTCGCAAGTGAACCCATTTGTCAGCAAAATCAATCTTGACGCCATCGATATCTGTCACCTTTTCATCCGCATACATTTCCTTGATACGATCCAAGATGGCACTGATATCAGTCTCTGGTGTCAGGTCAATACGGTTTTTCGCCATGAAATAGTTGGGGTAAGACTTGCGAAGCTCACTCACTTTACAGCCTTTATGTGCCAAAGAAGAGAGGAAGAGGGCAATACCTACCAAGGCATCACGACCATAATGGCTCTCCGGATAAATCACTCCCCCATTGCCTTCACCACCGATGACGGCATTCACCTCCTTCATCTTTGTGGTAACGTTCACTTCTCCAACGGCTGAAGCCATGTACTGTCCACCATGTTTCTCTGTAATATCTCGCAGGGCACGTGTAGAACTGAGGTTTGAAACGGTGTTGCCAGGTGTATGACTCAACACATAGTCAGCCACACTAACCAACGTGTATTCCTCACCAAACATGATACCATCTTCACAGATAAACGCCAAGCGGTCTACATCCGGATCAACAACTATACCAAGGTCGTAGCCTCCTTTGGACATTTCCTGCATGATACCTCCCAAATTCTTTTCCAATGGCTCTGGGTTGTGTGCAAAATCACCCGTGGGTTCACCGTTCAGAAGCGTGTATTCAACGCCCAATTCGTTCAACAGTTTTGGCAGAATGATGCCACCAACACTGTTGATACCATCCACGGCAACCTTGAAATGAGCTTTTTTGATGGCCTCCCGATCAACCAACTTCAGTGCCAACACACTCTCAATATGGCGTTGGTCGAATGAAGAATCTTCGGTATAATGACCTAAATGATCCACATCCGCATAGTTGAAATCTTCACTTTCAGCGATGTCAAGCACCTCATTGCCTTCCGATTTGGTCAGAAATTCGCCTTCATGGTTGAGCAATTTCAGTGCATTCCATTGTCTTGGGTTATGACTCGCGGTGATGATAATGCCCCCAGCCGCCTGTGTCATACGCACAGCCAGTTCGGTTGTGGGCGTCGTAGCCAATCCAATGTTAATGACATCATAACCAATTCCCATCAACGTCCCACACACCACGTTCTTCACCATCTCACCTGAAATGCGCGCATCGCGTCCCACCACAATGGTGTTGCTCTGCGACTTGCCACTTCTACGGATAAACGTAGCATAAGCAGATGTGAACTTGACGATGTCCAATGGGTTCAACGTGTCGCCCGAACGACCTCCAATGGTACCCCGAATTCCTGAAATTGATTTGATTAACGTCATGATGTTTCCTGTTTAATGTTAGTTTTTATATCAAGTTGTTCACAGGTTTTTCTTACCTACCTCGTTGATATGTAATGTCATACAAACATGGATAAACGCTCTGTCGCGCATAGTTATGCCCACTGGTATGCGGAACTATCAACCGAACCTTCGCTATCTCGTCGCCTTCTTTGATGGGTCTGCCCACATGGATATAACTGAACGGAACCAGCCAACCTGCAGGAACCTCTGTTGTATTGAAAGCACTTGACATCACGCTCTCACCCTTTACAAACGAAGCCGTAAACGTTCCACTTGTATTACGAACCTTCATCTTATCCACCACGGCTGAATAAAACAGTACATCGTTCGAAAGTTGCAAGGAGTCGGTCATCAAGTTACGTTCTTTAAAACGACAAAGAACATCAACGGTCTCACCATTTTTGATTTTCTCTCCCACTCCATTTCGAATAATCTGCATGTAAACGCCACTGCTGGAAATCAAGACAAACTCATTGCGTTGCACGTTTGTCGTGTAACCTTGCGACGCGAACGTCGCTTCAGAAATGACATGCACGGCCGAATCGGCAATGTATTTATTGATGGCACTGCGCTCCGCTGCCTTTTGATCTGCATAGGTCTTGTTGTCACGGCAAGATGCCAAAAAACAGATGGACAACAAGGCGAATAGTGGAAATATAATTCTTTTCATCTTTTATGATATCTACAGTCATCTGCAAAGATAGTTAAAGTCGGGAAAACGACAAAAGAAAAGCTTTGCTTTTATAGATTATTGACGATAGGAACAAACTGCCGTGCGTTGGCTATTTTCGTTTTAACCGATCCTCATAATGTATGAAAGCCTGCCTAACCACCTTTTCAGCCTCGTCCAAAGAGCAATAAAGTCGACCACCACTGGCATTGACATGTCCTCCCCCATTGAAGAATTTGGCTGCCATCTCATTGCAAGGAAAGTCATCTACCGAACGCAGGCTCACCCAAACCAGGTTGTCCTTGCGGTCGTCTTCACGCAATGAAACGGACAACTTCATGCCCTTGATGGAGAGCGGAACGTTAACCAAGCCCTCTGCATCGCCTTTCACAAAATGGAAATCGCGCATGTCACTGCGGGAGATGGCAAAATAAGAGGCATGAAAATCCTCAAAGACATTTAGCTTTTGCGACATCATGTAGCCCCGCAACCGTATGGCCCACTGACTATAGTTGTTGTAAACATTGCGGTAAATCTTGTCCTTGTCGAATCCTTTTGTCAACAACTGACTGATGATAAAGAAGATGTCTGGACGGGACGAATTGTAGGTAAAGCCGCCCGTATCGGTCATCATGCCACAATAAATGGGCACGGCACCCTGGCACGTCATCCGTTCAAAGCCACCCAACTGCCATATCATACGGAAAATCAGTTCGCTGGTGCTACTGGCATCAGTCCGGGATACGGAGAAAACTGTGTCCATGTCGGCGTTGGTGTGATGGTCTACCATCACCCTTTTGGCAGGACTTGCTTCCAATACGGGCTGCATTTCGTCTACCCTTCCGGTGCTGCCAAAGTCGAGACAAAATACCAAGTCGGCCTTCTGAAACAGTTGTTTCACTTCCTCCTGATGCTTGTCATACCGCACGATACGGTCGCTGTTGGGCAACCATCGCAAGAAATCGGAGTAAGCATCGGGCATTACGACAGTGGGCTGCTTGCCACATTGGTTTTTCAGATAATCGCACCAAGCCAATGAAGAGCCAAGCGCATCGCCGTCGGGCGACTTATGTCCGCAGATAATAATATGTTGAGCATCAGCTATTAGCTGCCGCAGCAGTTCCAACTCTTCTGGTGCTAAAATGTCTATGTTCATGTAACGAATGTACGTTCAGTATATCTCGTTTTCAAGTTGATGGCTGTTTGGCACAAAGGCAATCACCCACCAACTTAAAAACGCAATAACTCAAAAACCTCAAAAACTTATAAACTCAAAACCTCATCCATCAGAATAACTGATTGGGATATACGTCTTGGTCAACCAGCGACTGAATCCTGTCCACGGTATCTTGACGGTCTGCCGCATAAGTAACGCCAAACCATTTGCTGGTAGTGTCAAGCACCTTCACAGTAGCCGTTCCCTCATGAATCAACTTATTCACCTCCAATGGAATGAAGAACTCAGCCTTGAGGTTCTCCATGTTCTTCGGATCAGAGAGAAACTCCTTGAAATAAGCATCGCTATATTTAAAATAATCGGGTGTAAAGCCCCACATGTTCATCGATACGGGCGTGTTGTCGTCTACAGCCACCCATTCGCCTTGCTCATCTTTGTAACATACAGCACCGTTAACGCGCATGATTTCGGTACGTTCTACAACGGTGGTCAGGTTTCCTTGCTCGTTCTTTTCGCAAATACCACGAGCCACGGTTCCATTCTCCGACAGCGTATTGCCTACGCGGAAGCCCACCATGGCATAGTTGTTTTTTGAGCCTTCTGGAAGATTGGCCAAGAACTTTCCCATCACCATGAATGCGTCCCGATTGTAGAAGTCGTCACAATTGATGACACAGAACGGTTCGTTAATCAATTCTTCGGCCATCATCACGGCATGATTGGTACCCCATGGCTTTTCTCTACCTTCAGGAACAGTAAATCCTTCCGGCAGTTTGTCGATGGCCTGGAAACACACTTCGGCAGGAATATGCCCTGCATATTTAGACAATACCTTCTCTCTGAACTCGTCTTCAAAGTCTTTTCGGATGACAAATACAATTTTACCAAAACCTGCTTTAATGGCGTCATAGATAGAATAGTCCATGATGGTTTCCCCATTAGGTCCCAAACCGTCAAGTTGTTTCAATCCTCCATAACGGCTACCCATGCCGGCAGCAAGCAGTAATAATGTTGGTTTCATAATCAGTTTTATTTTAATGATAATCAATGTTCAAATCAGTTGGGGTAAACAGGCGATGCCTATCACTTGCAAAGATAGCAAAAAACGCTTAATAGCCATAAGAAATCACATTCTTTTACAACATGATGAAGCAGTCATCTGTTGAAAGCATACCTATCACCTTCCTCAATATAAATGACGGACAGACAGGCAGACACACGGGATTCAGCAATTTCTTTATCGGCCAATTTGACACAATAAAACCGCCACATTGGCGCATCACTATGCAAAGGCACACCTTTTGGACATCATGAAGCAGTTAAAGAAATGATTAAAAAAGAAAGGAAAAAAAGATGATGACATTCGATAAATTTACAATTAAAGCACAAGAAACCGTTCAAGAGGCTGTGAACCTGGCACAAAACGCTGGGCAACAGACCATTGAACCCATTCACTTGCTGCTCGCCCTGCTGAACAAAGGGAAGGACGTGACAACGTTTATTTTTCAAAAGTTAGGCGTTAATCCTTCTCAGATAGAGGCATTGGCGCAGAGCGAGATTGAACACTTGCCCAAGGTATCGGGCGGACAACCCTACCTGAACAATGACACCAACATGGTTTTGCAAAAGACCATGGATTTGTCCCAACGCTTTGGCGACCAGTTCGTGAGCCTCGAACCCATGTTGTTGGCTTTGCTCACGGTCAACTCTTCGGCCAGTCGTATTCTCAAGGATGCAGGCTGTACGGAAAAAGACATGACCAAAGCCATCGATGAGTTGCGACAAGGTTCGAAGGTACAGAGCCAGAGTGGCGACGAAAACTATCAGGCACTTGATAAGTATGCCAAGAACCTGGTGCAGGAAGCTCGTTCCGGAAAGTTGGATCCCGTTATCGGACGGGATGAGGAGATACGCCGCGTGCTCCAGATATTGAGCCGCCGTACCAAGAACAACCCTATATTAATAGGCGAGCCGGGTACGGGTAAGACCGCCATTGTGGAGGGCTTGGCCGGGCGTATCGTACGAGGTGACGTGCCCGAGAACTTGAAGAACAAGCAGATCTACTCGCTGGACATGGGCGCATTGGTGGCCGGAGCCAAGTACAAGGGCGAGTTTGAAGAACGTCTGAAAAGCGTCATCAAGGAAGTGACACACGCCGAAGGCGAAATCATCCTCTTCATTGACGAGATTCATACCTTGGTGGGTGCAGGCGGTGGCGAAGGTGCCATGGATGCCGCCAACATTCTGAAGCCGGCCTTGGCGCGTGGCGAATTGCGGGCCATCGGTGCCACCACGCTCAACGAATATCAGAAGTATTTCGAGAAAGACAAGGCACTGGAAAGGCGATTCCAAACCGTGATGGTGGACGAACCTGATGAGCTGAGCGCCATCTCCATCCTCCGCGGACTGAAAGAGCGGTACGAGAACCATCACAAAGTGAGGATTCAGGACGACGCATGTATTGCTGCCGTAACACTGTCAGAGCGATACATCAGCAACCGATTCTTGCCAGACAAGGCCATCGACCTGATGGATGAGGCCGCTGCGAAACTGCGTATGGAACGCGACTCGGTACCGGAAGAGTTGGACGAGATTACCCGTAAGCTCAAACAATTGGAGATTGAGCGCGAAGCCATCAAGCGGGAAAACGACGAGGTGAAGATCAAACAACTGGACAAGGACATCGCCGAACTGCACGAGGAGGAACAGTCGTTCCGGGCTAAGTGGGAAAGTGAGAAGAACTTGGTGAACAAGATACAACAGGACAAGCAGGAGATGGAGAACCTGCGGTTTGAAGCTGACCGGGCCGAACGTGAGGGCAACTACGAACGGGTGGCCGAGATAAGGTATGGAAAGCTGAAAAGTCTGCAAGACGACATCGACAACATCAAGCTGCAACTGAAGGCCACACAGGGCGGAGAAGCCATGGTGCGCGAGGAGGTGACGGCAGATGACATCGCTGAAGTGGTGAGCCGATGGACCGGCATTCCCGTCACACGCATGCTGCAAAGCGAGAAAGACAAGCTCTTGCATCTGGAAAGCGAGCTGCACAAACGGGTGATTGGCCAAGATGAGGCCATCACAGCCGTGAGCGATGCGGTGCGCCGAAGCCGCGCCGGACTGCATGATCCGAAACGTCCTATCGCCTCGTTCATCTTCTTAGGAACCACCGGCGTGGGTAAGACCGAGCTGGCCAAGGCACTGGCCGAATATCTTTTCAACGACGAAAGCATGATGACGCGTATCGACATGAGCGAGTATCAGGAAAAGTTCAGCGTGTCACGGCTCATCGGAGCACCTCCCGGATATGTAGGATATGACGAGGGTGGACAGCTAACCGAGGCCGTCAGGCGCAAGCCTTACAGCGTCATCTTGTTCGACGAGATAGAGAAGGCGCATCCAGATGTATTCAACATCCTGCTGCAAGTGCTGGACGACGGTAGGCTTACCGACAACAAGGGACGCACGGTGAACTTCAAGAACACCATCATCATCATGACCTCTAACCTGGGCAGCCAATACATCCAAGAGCAAATGGCTGGTATTGACGCACACAACCGTGAGGACAAGTTGAGAGAAACCAAGCATACTGTCATGGAAATGCTCAAAAAGACCATCCGGCCGGAGTTTCTCAACCGTATCGACGAAACCATCATGTTCTTGCCACTGACCCGGACTGAGATTGACAGCGTGGTGAAACTGCAGATGAACGCCGTGAAGAAAATGCTATCGGAACAAGGCTTTACCTTGGAATGGACACCCAATGCCATCGACTTCCTTGGCAAGGTGGGATATGATCCCGAGTTCGGTGCCCGTCCCGTGAAGCGCGCCATCCAACGCTATGTCTTGAACGACCTGTCCAAGAAGCTGCTGGCCGGCGACGTGATGAACGACAAACCCATCATCATCGATGCCGATGACCAAGGACTGACATTCAAAAATTAATGACGCACAGCGAGCCTTTGCCAGCTGCACTGCATCCGCCAGAGCATGCAGGGTGCGGGTACAGCTGCACGGCCGGCATGTCATAAAAACCTATCATTGGGGTATGTCCGTAAGGACGTACCCCATTTTTGTTTGACGGAGGGTGGTGGATCGCTCACCCTAAATGTCCTGTTTTTTGATTATTTTTAACCCCTAAAACGACCTTTCACAACTTTCAATCTGGAAAAAAACGATAGGCCTACAGGATGCATGCTGGTACTAATTTGACAAGAAAAAACACCTTTTACCCTTAAAGCAACGAGATGAGCCGGCAAGAAACATCACTTTGAGGTCCAATTTACATGCCTTTGCACAACAAAAGCATGTTAATAAGCGGCTTAAAACAATGCTTTTGGCTCTCAAAGGACATCAAAAACAGTTATATCTTGGAAGCAATACACACAACACATTGTATGTCAGCAACATACAAACTTCTCCATTTTCAGCGTATTTACGCATGGATGCAAGTTTGTTTGTCTACACGCAAATTATCAGCAGGATAGTTGTCAAAATAATTTTCAGTGTATTGGTAAAAGAATAACCAATCTTAAACAGTCACGTTCAGGTTGATATTGAATCTCTGTAGCCGATACGACTTGTTTGATGGATGTCATCATGTGAGCAGTACATTACCCAATTCATTGACGAAATTTTCAGAGAATTGCTTGCATATCTCAAGTATTTTGACGAATTTTGTATAAAGGTTGTACATAAGATGGTTTGAACTTAATGTTTTGAACATCAATAAGTTGCTAAAAACCAACGACATGTGTAACTTTTTACGCATATGTATCAACTTAAATTAATTCCGCCAACGGGTTAATGATAGAAAGTATTATAGATTCACATATAACAGAGCAACTATATAAAATATATAGTTTAGACATTGACGGTTTTGTCAATAACCAGGAGCAAGTCAAAACTTTAAATTTTGAATATGAATGGCCTGTTGTTGATTTTTTAGAGCCTGTTTTTATGCCTTTGTTCCAAAACATAAACTCCAACTTTATCTATTTAACAAAAGGATATAATATAACAAAAGATGAAATCTATTCTAAATTTTCAAGGAAAGATTTCATAGAGTTCATGAGAGGTAACAAGTCTTATACTCCACGAGGGCGAAGCAAGGAAAGTATTGACACTTATTATATGATAGGCCTAACTATTTTTGACGAAACCTACGAATGGTTAATTCATAATAATGTTGACGTGGGATATTTAACCTTTTCTTTTCAAATTAAGAAATTCAACAATGAGAAGATACTAAATTTACTTACGAACAATAAGTGGTTTGTGCGTGATGATAATTATTGAGGACGGCAGCGGTGCTATCGAGTATTACTACGGTAAGATGGGCAAGGTTGCCAAGACCCGCCGCACGCTGATTGTACCTAATCAGGCAGTGGCAACCTACGAAACACAGTGGAAGTATGACAGCCACAATCGCCTATTGGAAATGATTTACCCCGATGAGGAGAAAGTAACCTACGGGTACAACCTCGGTGGACAGGTAGACCACGTCCGTGGTTACAAGTCCTATGGCTACGATTATGTGAACAAGATTGGCTATGATAAGTTTGAGCAGCGCACTTACCTGAAGTACTGTAACGGAGCGGAGACCTTCTACTCCTATGACCCACAGCGTTGCCGACTGCAGAACCTCGTGGTCAATGCCAAAGCAGGTCGTTCTGAAAACGGATATACACCTGCAGAAATAACATTGAGACATGAACTTATCTACAGCATCAGATATATGGAAGGCATATCCACTTTGGCAAAAGAGGATTACCAACATACCGACGGATTGTATCTTGTTACCGAAAAAAACAATCTGTAGAAGAGTTACAAACCATAGGTATGAGCAGGTATAACAAGAAATATAAATACACCGAAAATATGTTGCGAAAAGAGTAAAATCTTCAACAACGTTTATCACATGTTTCAAGTGACTAAAAAGGTTTTGGTTATTCTTTTTTCGATTATTATTTTAACAGGAGGGTGTAACTCCCCCTTGTCAAAGTTTAAATGTGTCTATGACATGTATGGTGATAGCACTGTTTATTATGTAATAACAATCAATGGAGATTATCTAAAGACTATCAAACATAAACACATTATAGTTTCCGAGTTTGACAGCTTAAATAATATATGGCATTCTCCAGTAGATAGTATTTTTGAAAAAAAGGATAGTATATTTCTAAGCAAAGAATTACAAGATTCACTGATTTTTCATATAGAAAATGCTATAAAAAGTGACAAAAGCATTACTTCTTACATGTCTACCAATCAATCTATAATAACGATAAGTTGGAATAAACGTACTTATAAACTCCAATATAGCAACATAGGGCAACGTGGTTTGATTTCATTTCTAAAAAAACACTCTTCCATCCAGATCAAATGAACAGCAAATAAAAGATTAAGTATAAATATGCCATTACGAAACAACCGTACATATCCCTACAAAATTGAGCTGCGCACCTACCTGAAGTATTGCAACGGAGCGGAAACGTTCTACAGTTACGACCCACAGCGTCGCAGACTACAGAACCTTGCAGTCAATGCCAGCGGCAAGACCATTATGGACAGTGCCCTCCAGTTGCAATCCATCAAGGACAATTACAAGACATTCGATTTGCCATACAACGGTCAGGACAATACCGATTATGTCAATGGCAAAGGCTTTAGCAGTGATGACGACACGCCGGAGGCTGCACAGGCAAGGGCAATGGTCAAGACGAGAGCTGGCGAAGCTGGCACAAACGAGCGGATGCAGTTCTACTATCACCCTGACCATTTGGGTAGCAGTAGTTACATCACCAACCTTGATGGCGAAGTATCGCAGCACATTGAATATGTACCGTATGGCGAGGTGTTCATAGAAGAATTGGAGCTTACGCGGAAATCGGCGGCCGCAGGGAAAGCCAACTGCAACAATACGTGGAACACACCTTATCAATTCAACGATTATGCCAACGAGGGCAGAGGCAAGGAAGTTCTATGGATGCATTTCGATTTGAACAAAAGACAGGTCAGTTAGTAGGAGGAAAGTCCCATTCTATAAAGTTGTTAAACTACCGAACCGCTCTGCAGAGACTTTGGAGAAGTAGGTCAAATTTATCAGAAGGTGATAAAAAAATAGTAAAAAGGTTATTAACAGATGTTCAAAATGCACTTTCAGGCCATTAAAGATTATTTTTATAATCAGATTTATGAAGAAGTTCATAAGTCATTTCCGTCTTTTTTCTCCGTGTTCGATAAGGAAGATGGTGCATATCCTCTTTTAGGTGAATTAGGATGTTTCATTTTAAAACACTCTGATAAAAAAGATATTAGAGAACAGACAATTGATTTTATAAACAAGGCATTACAAAAAGGTGAGTATGAAACAGAAGATGCGATTATTATTGAAATGTTTTCAAAATTATATGAAGATAGTATACTAGCAGACAATATAGAACGAGGTTTATATGGTAAAGCATTGATACTTTTCAGAAAATATCGAAAGGAATCTTATGAGGACCATTAAAATTTCGATAAAAATAATGTTGCTCGACGAATTTTACATGAAATTCTCTGTTGAACTTCATTAAAAAATTCTCCAGAATGGAAGCTTTAATGTCCACATTGCGGTTCATCAGAAATTATCACAAAGGAACAAGTTATCGAACCGCCAGTCCGACTTCTACTACACCTTCAAAATAACACACATAGCATGTATTCGCTTCCTGCGAATACATGCTACAAACAAAGACTCAATATGAACAATAAAAGATATATATATTATATGCTTATAATATGCACATTATTTCTTTTTAGTTGCAATTACCGCCATAAGCAGGAAATTACTATTTTTTATTTTTGTGGTGATATAGAACCATATAGACAGTTTGATTGTACTGACCTCGATAGCATATGTAAGACCAATGAATACGATGATACAATATTTATAACCTCTACTATGTTCAAACAAATTAAAGACGATATAATAAATGCTAAACCAACTAATAATTATTCAAACGCATACACACCAATTATATATGTAAATGTTGGAAATCAGAATTTGTGTCTTAATGGAATAAATAATCAGTGCTGGATAAAACAGAGTGATAGAAAATATCACCCTTCTATTCTTAGTAATAAGACAGTGTATCTTCTAAAATGGAAATCTTTCTATTACAATTATTTGCCATATGATATTTTACAATTAGATAAGGGGATACAGCAATTTGGTATTCCTTCTGATTATAAAAAAGATCAGATAAATAAAATAATTAAAAAGAAAGAAATGTCTAAAGTCTTAGTAAGGGTAAAATAATAATGGGATATAATCATTATTTATGGTCTACTAATTTATTTCTTTCATACAGCCTTGCGGTATGGGTAATACAGCCCCTATGATAGTAAAGGATGTAATCTTCTATATAAAGAGGATTACATGAAATTTCCTGCTGTGATTAATGACCCAGATGGTTTCACCTATGTCAGAGAAAGACCTTCAACGAAGTCAAAAGTAAAGACAAAGATTCGTAGGAACCAAATATTTTTATATACCCCAATTTGGGGAAGTGACTGGTGCAAGGCTTATTCTAATGATGGGAGTTTATTTATCGGATATATAAATCGTAAACGAATACTACCATTTGATAAATGCCCTGTGGATATTAAAAAGAAAATGATAATATTCATGTTTGATTAAATAATTTTAAGAAGGATTAGTGGATTGTAAGAACAAAGACTATATCTTTCCAGAAAAATATTGAGAGAGGGTGTATCAAAATTTTGACACACCTTCAATTTACTGGTATTAACCCGTTGGTTGATTTAAATTTGAGCGTATTTGACTTGCCCGATAGGCTTACAGAATGAAGTACCAGCCTATAAGAATACGCCCTATATATTCATGGCAGGTGGAACACGAACTGAAATTATCTGAGATTGTAAATGAGAAGCATCCTGCGGACACCAATATGGAAAAGAAATAGAAAAATAAAAAAATAAATATAAGATAAAGTATTATATATTAAACTTGTTACAGTATCTTTGCATCATAAAACATACATTATGACAAAGTTTACCAAAGCCAACTGGATGACCAGATCACTGCAAGAAAAGTTGAATGTAGTGGGCGAGCAGTTACGCCTTGCCCGATTGCGAAGAGACCTGACGATGGATCAGGTGGCACAACGTGCGCAATGCTCCAGGCTTACTCTCTCACGTTTGGAAAAGGGAGAACCTTCTGTGTCGCTCGGTGTAGTGATGCGTGTGCTCAATGCCCTGCAACTCGAAGACGACATTCTCCATTTAGCTAAAGACGATGAGCTGGGTCGCATGTTACAGGACTTGGGTATTAAGAATAAAAAACGAGCTTCAAAAAGATAAAATAAAGGAAAAACAATTTCACGATAAAACTGTTCGGAGTAACAGTGTATCAAGGAATAAACAAAGGAAAATAAAAAATCCCTAAGGTGTCGTAACTTAGGAATTTAACCAATTACATGATGCGGAAAGAGGGGGATTCGAACCCCCGAACCGCTTTAGGCGGTTACACGCTTTCCAGGCGTGCCTCTTCAGCCACTCGAGCACCTTTCCTTATTATTGGTGGTGCAAAAGTAAGACTTTTATCTTGAATTCGGATGGAATTCGACAAAAAGTTTCACCTTTTCACTCTGCCCTTCCTTAAAATGGCTTTAGGCTGGTTCTATAAATTACCACCGCACATAGTTGTTAAATGTCTATGAAATACGTTTTGTTATCTTTTGGCTTCTTCGCTCGTCTACGTCCAAACAAATCTTTGAGATTGGTGAAGTCTTTCTTCAAAATCAAGCCTACTCCTTGCGTGTTAAGACTGTTACGCGTGAAGTATCTGTCATTGGTTTGATTGTACACCTTGATGGCCAGATTGCCACTCGGCAAGAGCAGATATCGGATGTCGAAATCACCAATAAAGGTGGTCGTGGCATTGGGGTTGTCCCTGTAACCAAACTGCCCGTTGATGAGCAGACGGTTGTTCAGCAGTCGTCCACTAAGCAGTCCTTCATACTCGGCGTTATTGAATCCTTCGGTGCCGGTGGAGATGTTGGCGCCAATGTTCCAGTTGGCGTTGTCGATGACGGTATTCAGCACGTTGTTGATTTGCTGGCTCAATGTTCCGCTGAGGATGCTCTGCATGGCAAGGCTCGCCTGACTTTGTTGCGCCGTGCCATCAGTGCCGGCGTTGTTGTTGGTGCCTTGTGAATAGAATCGGCCTACCGCCAGCAGGTAAAGCACTTGCTGATTCATCTCCTCTTCGCTGTTGATGAGGCTGTATACCATCTGCTTAGCGTCGTTGCTCAAGGTAGGCATGTCCAGACTGAAATCCACCCGAGGTGCCTGGGGCGTGCCTGTAATGTTCATCAGACAATTGATGCGAACGTTATTGTTGGTGAACGACCGCCCGATGTTCAAGTCGGCCAAGCTCACGCCATTGACGGTGTGTGTGGCATTAAGGTTGAGTGCCGCATGATAAGGGTCGCCCCCGAAGGTGATGGTGCTACCCTGTTGAAATTGGAAGTCCTTCTTGATGACGTTTTGGATGGTCAACCCATAGATACCATGATCGACCACATAGTTGCCGAACATTTCGAAAGCTCCCTTGTCGTAATAGTTGGCGCGCAGCACGCCGTTGCCGTTCAAGGCGATGTAGTCGCCCGTCTTGTTATCCATGAGTAGTTTGAGCGTGAGGTTTGGCGTGCAGTTGATGAGCAGGTTTAGATGTAAGTCGCCAGATACCTCTGGCAGCTTTTGTGCGGTCAAAGCGGTGGTATGTTGGCGTGGTGCGATGCTATCTGGTTGCAGCGAATCGGTTCTTGTCGACCATCTGATGAAGTTCTGGGTGCTGACTGCATCCAGGCCGGCCACATTGTACACGATTTGTGAGCCTTTTTGTGGTATGGCGTTAACGTCGATGTTTAAATCGTCACCATTGCCGGTGATGGTGCAGGTGCCGTTGATGTAGGCCGTTCCATAGAAGGTATTTCCACCAAAAGTGTGCGTGTCGTAAGCCAAGAGGTTCTCTGCTGCGATGTGCAGGTCGTATCGCAGGTTGCGCAGGTTGTCGTGACGCAGCCTGCCATTGACAATGCCAATGTTCTCATTGCGGTCGTAGATGGTGTCGTTCTTGAAAACAATCTCATCGGGTGTCAGGGTAATCATGCCCCGCCAGAGCGTATAATGGGTGTTGAGGGGCGTGATGCCCAGAGATCCGTCGACAACAACCTGTCCGGTGAGGTTGAGATAGGACAAGTCGCCATAAAGCCGGAGCTGTCCTGTTCCGCTTGCATCGACGTCTTGCATGAACGAGCCACAGAAGCCTTCGAGGAATTGCAAGCGTGTCTGCCGGGCTTGGATGGCCAAGTCGATGTAATGCTTACTTGGCGAAACAAAGCCGTTGATTAAGGTTTGCCGGCCTTGGTCGTTGGCTTGGGCTTGGATATCGATTTGCTTCAAGGGAGCGTTCCAGCTGACGTTGGCATCCAAGACACCCATCTGACCCGTCTCGAATTCAAATGAACTGACCTGTACGTTCGCATGTCCCTGGGGTTTTCCAAAGACTCCCGATGCGAATGCGCGTCCAGACAACCGCCCTCCGAATGTGACGGCATCGAATTGAAGTAGGTTCAGCACATAGTTTACGTCAATGCCCTTGAGGTCGGCCACCAGGGTGTCTGTAGGATTTTTGGTAGCCAGACCTGCCACGATGATATGTTGGTCGTCGTGATGGATGGAGAAATGATCCACCGTGAGATGGTTTTTACTGTACATGATGTCCGACGGCTCGATGTTCCAGATGCTGTCTTCAATCAATATCTCTGACGGATGTATGATTACGTGGGCTGCCGGCTCACCATTCTTTTTCTTGAAGAACTGTGTCGTGGTGTTCAAAGTTCCTTGGAGAGGATGGGGGGCATGATTGTCAAACCACAGGGTGGTGAGCAAGTGGTCGTTGGCTGCAGATGACTGCACCCGCCAGGTCCATCGCTTGTTCTCCGCATCCAGCTTGTTGGCCTCTGCGCTGAAATGCAGCGTATCGGTTGGCGTAGACAAGTGTAGATGATTGTCCTGATATCGACTTCCGTCGTAAGTGAAGTCGGGCGCGTTGACATTGATGTTCAGTTGGTTGTTGACGCTGTTGATGGTACCACTGAGTTGCAGAGGTTGTTGCAGGGAGAGCGGGATATCAAAAAGAAAGTTGGCCCAATCGGTCTTGGTAATATCGGCATACAGGCGAACGTTTGTCCGTGGGGTGACGCGCCTTGTCATGGGCGTGAGCAGTTGGATGCCTGGAAGTTTGTCGATGATGACATTTTCGATGTTCTGTAGAATGGAAGTGTAGTCGAATGTGCCTACAACCAGTGCGTTGCCGAAATCGCCATCGAGAGAAATGAAATGTTCTTGTCGCTGGTCGTAACCTGTTTTCAACTCAAGTTTTGACAAAGAATAGGTTTGATTGGGATCGCGCATCATGACATCCGAAAGGAGCATGCGACCCGTGACGTCTTTTAGGGAGTGACCTGACAGCTGAGAGCTTGCCTGAAGGCTGACTATTCGGTTGGGCCACTTTTGTGTGAGACGCAAGGCCGAGAGGTTCACGTCTTTTGCCGTGAGGTCGAACAGAGCGGCATAACGTACTTGGTTTCGTTCAACCTTTCCCTGGATGTTCAGTACGCCATTGACATCATTGAGTGCCGCCGTTCCATCAAAGTGATCCAAACGAGAATGTGCGTCCAATGTGCCGCGTCCATTGATTGAAACGTTTTTGTATGGGTAACCTTTGTATTCTATTTTGGGGACATCGCCTTTGATATTGAACACGGCTTGGTTGCCTTGTTTGCGAAATTCGTTGAGCTGAATTTTAGCGGTTAGCGCCCCCCAATCTTGGTCGGACAACAAGGGAGCCAGTCTAAAATCGTTGGTTTCTATCATGCCCTTGTAGGTGCCTTGAGCGACCATGGCATCAAACTTGATGTCACCCAAATTGGATGAGAAGATTCCTTTGGTATAGATGTCTTTCCCCTCTCCATGGAAGTTGCCTGACAGGCGGATGTGGTCAAATTTCGCCAATGGCGTGTTCTGATATTCCTTGGGCAGGTACTTTTTGACGGCTGCTTGTTGAAGGTTGAGCGCCTCCACGTCGAGATTCCATTTTGGAGACTTGCCCCATCTCTGAATTGTTGCCTTGGCAGTAAGCTCCAGTTCGTTCTTGACAAGCAAATGGATGTGGCGTATGGCCAAAGACGATGCCGTTCCGGAAAGCGATGCCTGGATGTTGACAGGCGTATGGTATTGACTGAGCTTCGAAGAAATGAAAGCCAAATCAGATGGGGTGATGTGTGAGTTGTAGATGAGTCCGTGATAAGATAGCGAGGGCATGTATGGCACACCATCTCTCATCCGGTAATTGGCACGAACTTGATGTAACATCAGTTTAGAGTTAGGCAGTTCCAATTTGAAATTCTCCAGGACGGCATGGTTGGTGTTTGCCCGCAATTTGGATGAGAATGATTTTACCTGAAGGCCGGATCGTTCCTTGAAACTCAGATTTTTCAGCTTGACATTCAGCGAGTCTTTTGACAATGCACTGACAATGACATGCGCACTGATGTCTTTCAAATAGAGGTGCGCGGGCGAGAATTGTCTTGTCTGCGGTAAGTCCAGTTGGTCGTATTTAACAGCGCCGTGCCTCAATACGATAGAAGCGATGCGGATGGGCTTGGTCTGTGTTGTGGTGTCTTTCGATGTTAAAGAGTCGATGACGAATTGGAAGTTGGGCTTGGCGTTTTTACTACTTTTGTAAAGATTGGCCTGCATGCCAAAGAGCTGAGCCGAGGAAATAGAAATCTCTCCGCGGGTTAGCGGAATGAAATCCAGTTTCACAGAAAACCTGGATGCTTGCAGCATGGGCTTGCCTTGTTGGTCAGTGACGTACAGACCGTCGATGATGATGCGATTGAGAAAGCCTATGTCAATGCGTTCGACCTTCACCTCGGTGCCAAGTCGCTTGGATAATAAGGATGCAACTTGCTGACCGCAGACATCTTGTATGGACGGTATACGCAACAAAATGATGATTGTAAGATAAAATCCTACAATGCTCCAAATGATGATGTTGAGTATATTTTTAAACTTCTTCAGACAGCGTTCAGCTTTGTTTCATGCAAAAGTACATCATTTTTTGACACGGCTGAAATAAATGATTGCTTTTTCTTTTATAAATCAGTAAAAGTTACTAAATTTGCCAAACATTTGGATATGAACAATATCTTATACCCTCATTGGTTGGAAAAAAGTTTAATTTTATATATTCTATGGTAAATGTAATTAAGTTACGTAAGGGCTTGGACATTAATCTGAAGGGTAGAGCGAACGAACAAAAAACATCTTTAAAACAGAGTCATCAATATGCTCTTGTTCCTGACGATTTTGTCGGCGTTGTCCCTAAACTATGTGTGCATGAAGGGGACGACGTGAAGGTTGGAGAGGCTCTTTTCGTTAACAAGAAGTTTCCAGAAGTCAAGTTCGCCTCACCGGTCAGTGGAAAAGTGAAGTCAATTGTCCGCGGCGATAGACGTAAAGTGATGGCTGTTATTGTGGAGGCGTCACAACAACAGGAGTTTGTTGATTTTGGCAAGAAAGACGTGAGGAGTCTTTCTGGTGACGAAGTTGTAGAAGCTCTGTTACAAGCAGGTCTTTTTGGATATGTCAATCAGTTGCCTTATGCCGTTTCGACCCAACCACAGAGCAAACCTAAGGGTATTTTTGTATCTGCTTTCAGAAACATGCCTTTGGCAGGCAAGTTTGAGTTTGAGCTCAAAGGCAACGAAGAAGCTTTTCAAGCAGGTTTGACTGCGTTGTCGAAGATTGCAAAGACATACTTGAACATTCATGTCAATCAAACCGACAAGTCTTTGACACAGGCTTCTGATGTTGAGATTACGGCTTTTGACGGTCCCTGTCCCTCCAGCAATGTAGGCGTGCAAATCAATCACCTTTCTCCCGTGAACAAGGGTGAGGTGGTTTGGACGGTCGAACCAACGGCTGTCATCTTCATGGGTCGTTTGTTCCTTACAGGTAAGATAGACCTCACGCGGACGGTGGCCATCGCAGGCAGCAAAGTGAAAAATCCTCAATATGTGAATGCTTTGGTTGGCACACCGATATCTGACTTGTTAGCAGGACAGATAGGCGGCGAGCGCGAAGACGAACATCTGCGCATTATCAATGGTAATCCGTTGACAGGACGCAAGTGTGAGTTGACCGACTTTCTCGGTGCACATACTTCGGAAGTTTGCGTGATACCAGAAGGTGACCAGGCAGATGAATTGCTGGGATGGATCTTGCCGCGTACCAATCAGTTCTCTGTTTCACGCAGCTATTTCTCGTGGCTTTCAGGAAAGGAAAAGCAATACGACCTGGATGCGCGCGTCAAAGGTGGAGAGCGCCACATGATCATGAGCGGCGAGTACGATCGGGTGCTGCCCATGGATATTTATGGCGAATACCTCATCAAGTCTTTGATTGCAGGTGACATCGACAAGCAAGAACAGCTGGGGATATATGAAGTGTCTCCGGAAGATTTCGCCGTTGCCGAGTTTGTAGATTCTTCTAAGTTGGAACTTCAGAAGATTGTACGCAATGGTCTGGACATATTAAGAAAAGAAAACGCATAAGGACATGAGTTTGAAAAAATATTTAAATAAAATCAAGCCACACTTCGAAGAGGGCGGTAAGCTACATGCTTTTTGGAGTGTCTATGATGGTTTTGAGAGTTTCCTTTATGTTCCCAACACGACAGCCAAGACAGGAGCTCACATCCATGATGCCATCGACTCGAAGAGAATCATGAGTCTGGTGGTCATCGCACTGCTACCGGCCTTGTTGTTCGGAATGTACAACATTGGATATCAGAATTTCGCGGCTGCCGGAGAGTTGGCCAACGCCTCTTTTTGGGAGATGTTCTTCTATGGCTTCTTGGCCGTATTACCTAAAATCCTTGTTTCTTACATCGTAGGTCTGGGCATCGAATTTGCCTGGGCGCAGTGGAAGAAGGAAGAGATTCAGGAAGGTTATTTGGTAACGGGTATTTTGATGCCGCTTATCATCCCTATCACCTGTCCGTTGTGGATGCTGGCTTTGTCAGTAGCAGTCGCAGTGATTTTGTGTAAAGAGATATTTGGTGGAACGGGCATGAACATTTTCAATGTGGCATTGTCTGCCCGCGCATTCCTTTTCTTCTCTTACCCTGGACAGATGACGGGTGATTCGGTATGGGTAGCGACCAATCAGATATTTGGCTTGGGCAACACCTTGCCAGATGCTACCACCATGGCCACACCGCTTGGTGAACTGGCTCTCCATGTAGATATACCCTACTCTACCTGTGACATGTTGATTGGTTTGATACCAGGTTCCGTTGGAGAAACCAGTGTCATCGCCATCGCCATTGGTGCCTTGCTGCTGTTGGTTACAGGCATCGCTTCGTGGAAAACCATGTTGAGTGTATTCGTTAGTGGTGGTATCATGGCCGGAGTCTTCAGTGCACTCGGCATGACATCTATAGCATGGTACGAGCATCTTATATTAGGTGGATTCTGTTTCGGTGCCGTATTCATGGCTACCGACCCAGTAACTTCCGCACGTACAGAAAAGGGTAAGTATATCTATGGCGCCCTCATCGGTGTGATGACAATCATCATCCGCGTGATGAATCCCGGTTATCCTGAAGGTATGATGTTGTCGATATTGTTTGCGAATATGTTCGCCCCATTGATTGATTATTGCGTCGTTCAGGGCAACATTAACAAGAGAATGAAACGTTTAACTGCTCATAATAAATAAGACGATGGCTGAAGGAAATAAAAAAGGATTGAATACCAATTCAAACTCCTATACGATCATATATTCAATCATTATCGTTGTTCTTGTTGCATTCCTGTTGGCTTTTGTGTTTCAGGCTTTGAAACCCATGCAAGATGCCAACGTGGCACTGGACAAGAAGAAGCAGATATTAAATTCGTTGAATATTAGAGATTTGAATAATGAAGACGCTGCTGCAAAGTATCAAGAAGTTGTACTCGCTGATGAAATCATCGATGAGCAGGGTAATGTTCTTGAAAAAGGAGAACAGGGCGGAGAAAACCACGGTTTTAAACTCAATTCTGCCGACTTTAAGAACGGAAAGTTAGCACTCTTCGTTTGTAAGGTTAATGGACAGACTAAGTATGTGATACCTGTTTATGGCATGGGACTATGGGGAGCAATCAATGGTTATGTTGCCATTAATGCAGATAAGTCGACTGTCTTCGGAACCTACTTCGACCATGATAGCGAAACAGCTGGATTGGGAGCTGAAATTAAAGACAACCGTGCATGGCAAAACCAGTTTCAAGGTAAGAAACTATTTGCGCAAGATCCCCATCAAATCGCATTGGCTGTCAGCAAGAAGGTGGAAGACCCTTCCACACAAGTTGACGGCATAACGGGTGCCACCCTCACTTCCAACGGTGTGACCGAGATGTTGCAGACTTGTTTAGGTGCATATATGAATTTCTTGAAAGCTCATTAAATTGATTTAGTATTATGGCATTATTTTCAACACAAAATAAGAAAGTCTTTACAAGCCCTCTCAATTTGGATCATCCTATCTTGGTTCAAGTCTTGGGAATCTGTTCGGCTTTGGCAGTAACTTCACAATTAAAGCCAGCTATTGTCATGGGATTGGCAGTGACGGTTATTACTGCATTTTCAAATGTAATTATTTCGATTATTCGCAATACTATTCCGATGCGAATCCGCATCATCGTACAATTGGTTGTTGTGGCCGCATTGGTAACCATCGTGAGCCAAATCTTAAAGGCTTATGCGTATGACGTGAGTGTCCAACTCTCAGTATATGTGGCTTTGATTATCACCAACTGTATTCTGATGGGACGCTTGGAAGCATTTGCGATGATGAACAAACCTTGGCCATCCTTTCTTGATGGAGTGGGAAATGGTTTAGGTTACGCAATGATTTTAGTGATTGTGGGAGCTCTTCGTGAATTGTTTGGTAGAGGTACTTTATTAGGATTTACGATTATTCCATCGTCTTTCTACGACTTTGGTTATATGAATAATGGTATGATGGCCACGCCGGCAATGGCTTTGATTCTTGTTGGATGTGTCATTTGGATTCACCGTGCCTATTTCTATCAAGAAGAAAAGTAATTCATGCAATTTTAATAATTAGAATTATTATGGAACATATCATATCATTATTTTTCAGATCGATATTTGTCGACAACATGATCTTCGCATTCTTCCTTGGAATGTGTTCATTTTTGGCCGTATCGAAGAATGTAAAGACCTCGTTTGGTTTAGGCATGGCCGTGACATTCGTGCTGTTTGTCACCGTTCCGGTGGACTACTTGCTTCAAACCAAAGTCCTGGACCCGTTAGGATTAAGTTATTTGAGTTTCATTATCTTCATTGCCGTCATCGCCGGTATGACGCAATTGGTAGAAATGTTGGTCGAGAAATATAGTCCGTCACTTTATGCCTCGTTGGGAATCTTCCTTCCGCTGATTGCCGTAAACTGCGCCATCATGGGTGGCTCCATGTTCATGCAGCAACGTATCAATCTGGATCCAAGTAACACACAGTATATCGGTAACATTGCTGACGCGATTGCTTACGCTGTGGGAAGTGGATTGGGATGGACCCTTGCCATTGTCCTCATGGGGGCTATTCGTGAGAAATTACAATATAGTGATGTGCCAAAACCGCTTCAAGGTCTTGGAATCACCTTCATTACCGTAGGACTTATGGCCATTGCCATGATGTGCTTCTCTGGCTTAAAAATATAATCATCAATTATGGAATTTTCATTTATATTACAGAGCATTGCCGTATTCTTGACCGTCATTCTTTTGCTGGTCATCATACTGTTGGTCGCAAAAAAATATCTCTCGCCAAGCGGAAACGTCAATATCGTCATCAACGAAGATAAGACTCTCAGCGTTCCACAAGGTGCGTCCATCATGAGTACCCTTACACAAAATGGAATTTACCTCCCCTCTGCATGTGGCGGAAAGGGCAGTTGTGGACAATGCAAATTACAAGTGATTGAAGGAGGAGGCGAAATCTTGGATTCAGAGCGTCCTCACTTTACAAGGAAAGAGATAAAGAATAATTGGCGTTTAGGATGCCAGTGCAAGGTAAAAGGTGACCTAAAAGTCAAAATACCTGAAACCGTTTTAGGTGTCAAAGAATGGGAATGCACCGTCATCAGTAATAAAAACGTGTCGAGCTTTATCAAAGAGTTCAAAGTGCAGTTGCCTCCTGGCGAGCACATGGACTTCATACCGGGCTCGTATGCTCAAATATCAATTCCCGCATACGATGTGATTGATTACGACAAAGATTTCGACAAGGATGACATTGGCGAAGAGTACATTGGCGCATGGAAGAAGTTCAACATTCTTTCTATCAAGGCTCACAACCCCGAGCCTACCGTACGCGCTTACTCCATGGCCAACTATCCTGAAGAAGGCGACATCATCATGCTGACCGTGCGTATTGCCTCAACGCCGTTCAAGCCACGTCCACAAGTGGGCTTCCAAGACGTTCCAACCGGTATTGCCTCCAGTTATATCTTCTCTTTGAAGCCAGGCGATAAGGTGAGAATGAGTGGACCTTACGGTGACTTCCATCCTATCTTCGACTCTAAGAAAGAGATGATATGGGTTGGCGGTGGAGCTGGTATGGCTCCGTTACGCAGTCAAATCATGTATATGTTGAAGACATTGCACACCCGCGATCGTGAAATGCATTATTTCTATGGTGCGCGTTCACTGAACGAAGCATTCTTCTTAGATGATTTCCACGCATTGGAGGAAGAATATCCTAACTTCCACTTCCATTTGGCATTGGACAGACCCGATCCTATAGCAGATGAAGCTGGTGTGAAATACACGGCTGGTTTTGTTCATCAAGTAATGTATGAGACCTACTTGAAGGATCATGAAGCGCCAGAAGACATCGAGTACTACATGTGTGGTCCTGGTCCGATGAGTGCAGCTGTACAAAAGATGTTGGATAGCCTTGGCGTTGATCCTGAATCTATCATGTTTGATAACTTTGGATAAGTTGAAACAAATCAACAACAACTTACATACAATTATAAAAAGTCGCTGAACATCGGCGACTTTTTTGTATTCGGTATTTCATTATTATAGCATGATTTCGTATGTGTTTCTATCGTATATTCTCAAGTAGAAATATTTCTCTCTTCCTCAAAAATCTATCTTTAACGTTTGGAGTGTCACGTTGTTTGTTTATCTTTGCATAAGTTTAATTTATTTATAATAATTATCTTCTATGAAAAAAGTTATTTTAAGTGCATGCGTTATGTTTATAACAATTGCAGCGTACGGACAGCGTGAAAAAGGTACGGTTACTTTACAGCCTAAAGTAGGTTTAAACATGGCTACGATTACAAACGATAATGATGCCGACTCAAGATTTGCGCCAGCTGTTGGTGCCGAGGTTGAAGTGCAGGCTACTGACATGGTTAGTTTCTCGGGTGGATTACTTTACTCTATGCAGGGAGCTAAGGGAAAGATAGGCAATGTAGATGGAACAGTAAAGTTAGACTATATCAATGTTCCAATTCTTGCTAACGTCTATGTGGCTCATGGATTTGCCGTGAAGTTAGGTGTACAACCAGGCTTTTTGATCAACAATAAAGTCAAAGTTTCACAGAATGGTGTCAACGCAGAGGTTGATTTAGAGAAATCTCTTAAAGCTGCAGGAATTGATGCTAAACTGAATAAGGTTGATATCTCTATTCCCGTTGGTGTTTCCTACGAGTTCAGCAATATAAATATCGATGCACGATACAATTGGGGAGTAACCAAGATTATTGACGAAGACAGCAGTAAGAATAGTGTTTTCCAGATTACAGTTGGTTACAAATTTGCGCTGTAATGTGATATGAGCATGTCAAAAATATGCTCTTTAATTCCGTATCTAACTATTATTTTAAGGAAAAAATGTGCCTCCTTTTGTATGGAGGTACATTTTTTGTTTGGCTAACATGTAATTGTCTAATGCGGACAAGTCACTTATGAGCCTCAATGGTGGAAATAGCCCACCCAGAAAGGAAAAAGCACCTGTAGAAATACGGAAAGGAAGAGCCTATAAGATAGTGAGGCATGACAAATCACTCAATTCGCATGCGAGTAGGGTAACGTAAGTTGTGCCTTCCCTTTGCTTTTCGATCAAGAAGCTGTGATGCTGGTTAGGATTTGAACTCTTTTACGGTCAAATCAAGAAGATAATTGTCTAAAATCACCATGGCTGCCATTGCCTCTACGATGGGAACGGCGCGTGGAACGACACACGAATCGTGTCGACCGCTGGCCTTGAAGGCAACCGGATGTCCCTCAACGTCTACCGTTTGTTGTTCCATCAAGATGGTAGCCACAGGCTTGAACGCTACGCGAAAATAGATATCCTCGCCATTGCTGATGCCTGCCTGTATGCCTCCATTGTGGTTGGTTGCGGTGCGAATGCGTCCCTGGTCGTTAACAAACGGGTCATTCATCTCGCTGCCTCGATGGCTGACGCACGCAAAACCTTCGCCATAGTCAAAGCCCTTAGCGGCATTGATGGACAGCATAGCAGCTCCCAGTTGCGCATGCAGCTTATCAAACTCGGGCTCGCCCAGTCCTACGGGACATCCCTTGATGACACACGTCACGATTCCTCCCACCGTGTCACCGTCCGCCTTGACCTGTCGGATGAGTTGTTCCATCAGCTTGGCCTTTTCCTCATCGGGACAGCGTACCACGTTGCTTTCGGTTTTAGATAAGTCGTATAAGCGATAATCACGTTGCAAGGCGATGTCACCCACTTGCGACACATACGCCTGTATGGTAATACCCAACCGTCGTAACACCAGCTTAGCCAATGCACCAGCCACACATCTGCTCAAAGTGATGCGAGCCGATGAGCGTCCTCCACCACGATGATCGCGCAAACCATATTTCTGTTGATAGGTAAAGTCGGCGTGCGATGGACGATAAAGATGCTGTAGACTGTCGTAATCTTTTGAATGCTGATTGGTGTTTGTCACCATGAAAGCGATGGGTGCGCCAGTAGATTTTCCTTCATAGATGCCACTTAAGAAGCTCACTTCATCGGCCTCCCTGCGATCGGTGGTGATGCTACTCTGCCCCGGCCGCCGCCGGTTAAGCTCGTTTTGCACAAACTGCACATCGATGTCGATGCCCGGCGGCATGCCATCAACTACTCCACCGACAGCCTCTCCATGGCTTTCACCAAAGGTTGTCAACGTGAAAATATGGCCAAATGTATTGCGCATCATCGTGTGTTAGGTTCAATCTATGAAAGAGATGTTGAAAAATTCGGAGGCGTTGTGCCTAACTTAATGGCCGCAGCCACATCCACCGTCATCTGAACTGCCACAGCCTCCGCAACAACAGCCGCCCTCACTGTGACCACCACAACCGCATCCACCAGCCATTTGGTTCACCATTGCAGCAATTTCTTCGTTGGTAGCTTCGCGGTTTTCGATGACCTTTCCCTTAAAGTTGAGCGTTTTTCCAGCCAGGGGGTGATTCAAATCCACCTTCACCTGCTTGTCGTTCACCTCGAGAATGCGTCCCATGAATCGCGTACCCTCCTCGTTTTGCAAGGGTACCACCGCTCCTTCATAGATGTTCTCTGCATCAAACGTCCCATTAACGGTGAATACTTCCCGCTCGAGATCCAACACATGCTCTGGCTGAAAATGGCCATAAGCCTGCTCTGGAGTTAGTTGTACCTCAAACTCTTCGCCTGCTTGCAAGTTGACGAGGGCATCTTCGAACAAATCGAGTGTCAGACCAAAGCCGCTGATAAACTGGTATGGCTGTGCTTCTGTAGCTTCTTCAACCAACGTCATTCCTTCGTTTTCATCTGCATGCAGCTGGTAAGAAACGGCAATAAATTTATTAGTTTGTTTTTTCATAAATTGTTTTTTTTGACTAATAGATTCATGTAGGTAGACGTATCTCAAATCCTTTCTTATCCGCTATTTATGCAAAGCCAA
This sequence comes from uncultured Prevotella sp., assembly GCA_963511375.1. Taxonomy (GTDB): domain Bacteria; phylum Bacteroidota; class Bacteroidia; order Bacteroidales; family Bacteroidaceae; genus Prevotella. The sequence continues at coordinate 165,342 of CAUPIT010000002.1, forward strand.
CGGCATCAAGCATGGCAGATATATCAGAGGCGCTGCCTATTTTGCGCAAAGGTAGCTAAAAATAAACGAATAATGTTTTGATTGTTCAAAAGAAAATGTGAATAAATCGTAACGCACCCATCCGCTATCCATGACTGGAAAACAGCGATTATTTACTTGTGGTTGTCGATTATTTTAGCTTATTTTGCAAACAATGAAGAAATACCTGTTCATCCTATCTATATATATATGGTGTGCGACCTCCCTGTATGGCCAGCGTACCGATTATGCGAAGATGTCTTCGCTGGTCAGGCAACTGGCTATTGAGCAGACGCTGCAACGACATCAAGCCGTGAGGAAATTGCCATCACCCCTGAACAGGCCTCGTAACAAGCAGCCAGAACTATGTGCCTTTGTTCGAGTGACAAGTGATGCCCCACGCATTTTTAAGGAGAATGACTGTCGACCCTTGGCTCAATTTGGTGACATCTACATCGTGAGCGTGCCATTGCAGCGATTGGGACCCCTGTCATCACTCAAGCAGGTGCAGCGCATCGAGGCTGGGCGAGGCAACACCACACAGATGGATTCAGTGGCTTTTTGGCTCAACGCCGCCCCTGTCTATCAGGGAAAAGACCCGCTGCCCCATGCCTTTACAGGGAAAGATGTGGTGGTAGGCGTGCAAGACGTTGGCTTCGACCTGACCCACCCCAACTTCTACGATTCTACAGCGACCCACTATCGCATCAAGCGTTTTTGGGATCAGTTGTCTGCCGACACCCTGGGCAGCACGCTCTACGTGGGTGCTGCCTATGAGGGCCGTGACGCTTTGCTGGCTTACCAGCATTCGCGTGACGGACGGATACAGACACACGGCACCCATACGTTGGGCATTGCAGCCGGAAGCGGTTACGACAGTCCTTATCGGGGCATGGCCTATGAAAGCGACGTCTGCCTGGTGAGCAATGCCGTGTCAGACGATGAGCAGTTTATCGACTCGGCTGATTACTATAAATATACCTATGCCACCGACGCCCTTGGCTTTAAGTATATCATGGACTATGCCCAGGAACGCAACCTACCCTGCGTCATTTCGTTCAGCGAAGGTTCCAACCAAGACTTCCATGGCGATGACCAACTCTACTACGCCATTCTGGACAGCTTGTCAGGCCCTGGCCGTATCATCGTAGCGTCTGCCGGAAACGAAGGAGCCAAGAAGTCATTTTTCCGCAAACCGATAGGGAAAAAATCGGCTGGTACGTTCGTTTCCGACAGCAGAAACTCGCTTTATTTCACGCTGAAATCAACCCAACCCTTCACACTCTGCCTGACCAGCTATGGCCAGAACACCGAAACGCTGACCATACCAACGACACAAGTGTTGGCCTGTGCCGACTCACTCTTCACCGACACCGTCACACTGGGCGGCAAGACCTATCGCTTGCGCATCATGGGCTATGCGTCCAGCTACCATTCAACAGAAACCGCATACGATGTCTTGGTGAAGACGGATGACGAGGTGGGACTGTCCATTCCGTTTTCATTCGAAGTAGTGGGTTCCGACTGTGAGATAGAAGCCTATCGCGGCAGTGGCAATTGGACCGACAACGCCTTGGCTCCGCAACTCAACGCAGGCGAGCGAACACACAGCATCCTCTCACCTGGCAGCGCACCGTCTGTGATATGCGTGGGTGCCTCATCCTACCGAACGGCCATCACCAACTACAAAGGCGAACGACGCGTGTACGATCAGGGCACACATGGACAACGAGGCGAATACAGCTCGGTAGGTCCCACCTACGACGAACGCATGAAACCCGACGTGTTGGCACCCGGCACCAACATCATCTCATCATACAGCAGCTATTACCTGGAGGCCAATCCCAACGCCTTTGACGTGCAGTCTGATGTTGCCCATTTCAACTTCAAGGGTCGGCAGTATGCTTGGAACAGCAATTCAGGCACCTCCATGTCAACCCCTGTCGTTGCGGGTGCCATCGCCCTGTGGCTACAAGCCAAGCCTACATTGACGAGAGAAGAGATTATGAACGTGCTAGCGCACACTTGTTCGCATACCGACCCGACACTCACCTACCCCAACAACAAGTATGGCTATGGACAGATAGATGTCTACAAAGGTCTATTATATATATTAGGTGTAAGTGGCATCAAGACCATCACGCAGCATCAACCCAGAGGAATCCGTTTTTCCGTACAGCATGATGGCTTGGTACAAATGCGGTTACACGATGTGGCTTCTCATCATTTCTCGGTATCGGTATACGCCGTATCAGGTGGGTTGGTAAAACGAATTTCCTTTCCAGCAGGCCAAACATCCTATTCGCTGGACTTATCAACCTTGCCAAAAGGCGTGTATGTGGTGCAGGTAAACAGCCACGCAGCATCCATGACCGGCTCAACACTCATCCGACGATGACGAAGATAGAACGTGACCAAGAAACCATCCGGTTGATGATAAACCTCTATTGTCGGCATCGCCTACACCTTAATAAGGTACCCGAAGCGTACAGGCAGTTGGGCGATTATGCCTGTGAACGACTGCAACGGTGTAAATTTGGCGAGCAAAAGCCCGCATGTAAAGACTGTCCCGTGCATTGTTACAGACCCGAGATGCGCCAAAAGGTTCGTGAGGTGATGCGCTGGGCAGGCCCTCGCATGGTATTCTATGCACCGATAGCCACTTGTCGACATTTGATACAAATTCTTCGCTTTTCGTTTCAAGAGTATCCCCATCATTAGGTATTTTGTAAAAACCATTATTTTTAGGTATTGTCGGGTCATCAAATTGTTCATACCTTTGCATCGAACAAAAGTAAAAACGTAAAATTAAATAGAACAATCATGAAACCAACAGTAGTCATATATGGCTCATCGACAGGAACCTGTCAAGCCATCGCAGAGAAAATTGCCAAGAAATTGGGTGTTGAAGCCGTTGACGTAACCGACCTCACAGCTGATATTGTAAACAACAACGACAATCTTATTCTCGGAACATCAACTTGGGGTTCTGGCGACATGCAGGACGATTGGTACGAAGGAGTTGAGGTACTTAAAGGCGCAGGCCTGTCAGGAAAGACGGTAGCCCTGTTTGGATGCGGCGACTGCGAATCTTACGGTGACACATTTTGCAGCGGTATGTCTGAGCTATATCAAGCCGTTGAAGGCGCCAACATCATAGGTGCCGTATCAACCGACGGATACACCTTTGATGACAGTGATGCCGTGGTGGATGGAAAGTTCGTTGGATTGGCACTTGACGACCTCAACGAAGAGGACAAGACCGATGAACGCATCGACGCATGGATTAACGATATCAAGGGAAGTCTGTAAACGTGATGATGAAACCATAACCCCGTTGGCCCAACAAGCATGAAAACCGCTGAAACCATACCAGGAGAGTTGAAGGTGCTCATGAACCATATCTATGAGTACAAGAAGGGAGTGCGACAAATGGTGCTCTATACCTTCAACAAAAAATACGAGGAATTTGCGGTGAACCGTTTGGAGAACCAAAACATCGACTATTTCATTCAGCCGGCGGGTAACCATACGCTGAATCTGTTTTTTGGCAGAGCAGCTTGCATCAATGCCATTCGCCACATGATTGACAAACCGCTGAACAAGCTGACACCCGAAGAGGATTTCATCCTGGGTGCCATGTTAGGCTACGACATTCGTCTGCAATGCGAACGGTATTGTCAACGTAAATGTAAAAAATGTGATGGGGCCTGCGCCGGGTGCGACACCGCTATCAAGCAAGAAACCTCATAAAATATAAAATAAACTTTTTTTCAGATCTTGTTCGCTAAATAAAGTATTCATAATGTTTTTGTATAATATGTCAAAGCTGCCTGTGAAGGTGGCTTTTTCATTTTCATGCGGCATCGCAAACTGGCTCAACACCCCGATCCGTCAATGCGACAGCTGGTGGGCTCAGGCCTCCCCGACTTCAGTCCGGCTTCTTCAGGATTCAGCGTCACCGTTCCGTCTTCCAAAACGAAACACGGAATGCCCGCATATCCTTTTTTCTTAGCCTCGTCAAAGACTGGATTGTTGTCACGTAGGCGCAAAAACTCTTTCAACAGCGATACATGCTCACCGATGTCAATCACCTGATACCTGCTGTCGCCCTCCACCTGTTTGTCAACTGCCACGCAATCGGGGCACGACTTCATACCATAAATTTTAATCATACCGTCAATTTTTTATTTCATAAAACTATTGTCAAAACCATCTTCAGCCCTCGCTGAAACAGGTTTGCTTACCATGCAAATATAAGTTTTTTATCTCACAAAAACGAACAAAAAACATAAAGAATAAAGCCTAAAATCCAAAAGCATGGAGATTGGACGGCAAAGTCATTGAGTTTGGGCGGCAAAGTCATTGAGATTGGAGGGTAAAGGCATTGAGATTGAAAAACAACACTTTTGCAAACGTAATTGTATATGGAAATTGAACCTACCTCAACATATTTTTTGCACATTTCTTGTGTCAATCAATTCTTTTTATTACCTTTGCAACCGCTAAGAAACGGGCAAGTCTTTTACGGCCAGCTCCCTTTGAATCCCCCAGGGTGGGAACGCAGCAAGGGTATTAGGTTGTAGCGGCGCGATAAGAGTAGCTTGCCCACCCGCCTCTTTAGCTCAGTTGGCCAGAGCACGTGATTTGTAATCTCGGGGTCGTTGGTTCGAATCCGACAAGAGGCTCACTTATTTCAGAAATCAACGAGGGTGTATCAGAATGATGATACACCCTCTTTTGTTTTGTGGCAGATGATGCTGACGCCAGCAAAAAAATATTCACACTTTTACTGACTATCACGGCATAGATATTGGAAATTTTTAACGTCTATACCGTGGAACCATCTATAAAATCTCTCGTGTACGTACAATATATATGAGATAAAATGCGTACTTTTGCAGATAGAATGATAAACGTACCCTCACTGATTCAGCTTAAGGCGTTCGCACGCATTGACGGACTTTGGCTGGCACTATTATGGACAGCCAGTTTCATGAGTATGATGTACATGCCCAAGAGTGCATTGGGAGGCCTGCTGATGCTGGCCACGCCCCCTTTCATGCTGTGGCGGCTCATCAAGTTTCGCAACTATGCACTCGATGGTGTCATATCCTTTGCGCGAGGGTTGGCATACGGTTGCTACTGCATCTTCTACGCTTCCCTGCTCTTTGCCTTGGTTCAAACGGCGTATTTCCAGTTCTTGGATGGCGGACATTTCGTTCAGATTATGCATCAAGCCCTACAGACCATGGAGGGCGTATATCAGCAAAACGGCGTTGACATCAAGCAAGCCATGGAGACAGTCGACCTCATGAGCACGCTGAAACCCATCGAACTGGCCTTTGTCTTCATGACGCAAAACCTCTTGCTTGGCGCCCTTCTGAGTGTCATCGTGGCCGCCATTGGCATGAAACGAGTGAAAAATCATACAAGAATATAAAGCATCAACGGCATCCGGCATGACAAATATCGGAAAGTGTTGATGCCAACGCTCACATGCTTTCACACGATAAAAAACAATTTATACATAACATCAAATCCAGCATCCTCTCCCACTTGCCCAAAGAGTCCTATCACAATGAGTGAACAGATGGACAACATGGTGGAAAGATGCTTGGTTATTTTTGCAGAATACTATGGACATATCTGTTGTCATCCCTCTCTTCAACGAGGAAGAATCACTACCCGAACTATACGCTTGGATTGAGCGTGTTATGCAACAAAACGCCTATTCGTACGAAGTTATCTTCGTAAACGATGGTTCTACCGACGACTCTTGGAACGTTATCCAACGCCTTGCCAGTCAGTCAGAGCATGTGCGAGGCATCTGTTTTCGCCGTAATTATGGAAAGAGTCCGGCACTTTACTGCGGATTCAAGGAGGCCCAAGGCAACGTGGTCATCACGATGGATGCCGACTTGCAAGACTCTCCAGACGAGATTCCTGAACTGTACCGCATGATTACCGTGGATGGCTACGACTTGGTTTCGGGTTATAAGCAAAAACGTTACGACCCATTGAGCAAGACATTGCCCACCAAACTTTTCAATGCTACGGCCCGAAAGATTAGCGGCATCAAGAACTTGCACGACTTCAACTGTGGACTGAAGGCCTACAGGCGGGAAGTTGTGAAGAACATTGAGGTGTATGGCGAGATGCATCGCTACATTCCCTACCTGGCAAAGAGTGCTGGTTTCGACAAAATTGGCGAGAAGGTAGTGCATCACCAGGCGCGAAAATACGGTACATCCAAGTTTGGTTTCAACCGATTCTTCAACGGTTACCTCGACCTTATCACCCTTTGGTTCCTGTCAAACTTCGGTAAAAAGCCCATGCACGTTTTCGGTTTCCTCGGTTCGCTGATGTTTTTGGTGGGTTTGATTGCCGTGATTATCCTCGGAGCAGAGAAGGTTTACGCCCTGTCGAACGGCATCCCGATGCGTTTGATCACCGACTCACCCTACTTTTTCATCGCCCTTACCACCATGCTCATCGGCACACAACTGTTCTTAGCGGGCTTCCTGGGCGACCTCATCAGTCGCTCTAACCCCGGTAGGAACGATTATCAGATAGAAAAAACCATACGATGCGAAAAATAATTGACATCATTTTGATGGTATTGGCCATCACCTCGTGTTCTACAATCGATTGTCCGCTGAACAACACAGTGACCACTTCGTACAAGCTCAAAGGTGATGTGGCCAAGTTGCAAGATACGCTTACCATCACCACTCCACGCACTACGAACGGTGATACGGTGCTGCTGAACAAAGCAATCGGCATAGACAGCTTCCTATTGCCCATGAGTTATGCGCAACCCTTGGATATTCTTTACTTCAAGATGACCACTCAGCAGAACAAAAGTTTCATCGATACACTGCGCATCACCAAGGATGATCATCCGCATTTCGAGTCGGTTGACTGTCCACCGGCTGTCTTCCATCAAATTAAGCGTGTGGATTACACCAAACATACCATCGACTCTGTGGTCATACACAATGAAAACGTGAACTATGATGCTACAAAAGCACATTTCTATATCTATTTCAAGAGCTATCTGCATTAGCCTCTTGCTCGTGGCACAAGTGGCCGTTATGGCACAAAGACACAAGGCCATCGTCATCCAACCCAAAGATACGCTGTCCTTTTTCAGACACATTGCCGTTTCTGGAGACCTGGTGGGACTCGCACAAATGCAGTTTTCCGACTACGGACAGTATGAAGTAGCCGCAAGAGTAAGCCTGCGCAACAAATATTTCCCCATTGTCGAACTGGGCTATGGCCAAGCCGACAGCGAGGATCCGAGTACGCACTTGCATTACACTTCGAAAGCTCCATACGGCCGAATAGGCGTTGACTTCAACATGATGAAGAACAAAAACGACGACTACCGACTGTATGTTGGCGTGCGATATGGTTACAGCAAGTTCAAATACTCGGTAACACATCCGGGCCTCAACGACCCCGTTTGGAAGACACAGATTCCCTTTGACCTGACAGACATCGACAACCAATATCATTGGATGGAAGGGGTTGTAGGCGTAGATGCCAAAATTTGGGGGCCTTTTCGTTTGGGATGGAGCGTTCGTTACAAGCGACGTCTTGCCAATACCAAGAACGAAGCGGGTCATCCTTGGTACGTTCCGGGCTTTGGGAAGTACAGTGGAACGCCCCTGGGTGGAACATTCAACGTGATTATTGAATGGTAGACAAAGGATGACCAGCGTGCCTCTTCCATCATCTTCCAAGGCAATGAAGAGCGAATAAGCGGCACTGACCAGAAGAATAACAAGTTAGTTTGAACTTAATGACAGTATAAGTATGAATGATAGGCAAAGCAATTCACACGAAATAAATAAAGACCAGCGGAATCGCAGCAACGCTCCACTTGACGAACAACGCAAGATTGTCCCTTCCAACCCATCGCGTTGGAAGAAGTTGCTCAAGCTGTTTTTCCTCCTTTTCCTCATCGTTGGTTCGGTCATCATCATCCGTCAACAGCAGAGCATGCCGTACCAACATAACTCAGGACAAGTCTTCGGCACCACATACAATATTACTTATCAGTCGAATAAAGACTTACACAAAGAGATTTTGGCGCAACTACACAAGGTAGACATGACCTTCTCGACCTTTGAACAACAGTCAATCATCTCAAAAATCAACCGCAACATCCCCGTTCAACTCAACCAGATGTTCGTCGAAGTGTTCGACTTAGCCAAGCAAGTGTCGAAAGATACTAATGGAGCCTTCGACATTACCGTGGCTCCTTTGGTGAATGTATGGGGCTTTGGCTTTAAGTCAGGCGTCCAACCCACCAAGCATACCATTGATAGTCTGCTGGCTCTCACAGGTTATGACAAAGTAGCTGTCATGGGAAGTACCGTGAAGAAGCACGATTCACGCATCATGCTCGACTGCTCGGGCATCGCCAAAGGCTACGGATGCGATGCCGTTGCTCAACTGTTGCGCTCGAAAGACGTGAAGAATTTCATGGTGGAGATTGGGGGTGAGGTCATCACCAGCGGCAACAGCGACAAGCGATTGCCATGGAAGATTGGTGTCACCAAGCCGACAGACGACTCCACTCAGACGAACAACGAGCTGCAAACGGTGCTCAATGTCACCGACAAAGCCATGGCAACCAGCGGAAACTACCGCCGATTTTACTACAAGAACGGCAAGAAATACGCGCATACCATCGATCCAAAGACTGGTTATCCCGTGCAGCACAGCATCCTCTCAGCCACCGTCTTGGCCAACACATGCGCCAAAGCCGACGCATACGCCACGTCGTTCATGGTGTTAGGACTGGATAAGACAAAAGAAGTATTGCAACGACATCCTGACCTGATGGTCTATTTGATATACACCAACGCCGACGGACGCTATGATGTTTGGTTCTCACCCTCGCTGAAAAACAAGATCAGCAAATGACCTCCTACGACAAACTCCTCACCCTTCCCCTCTTCCAAGGGCTCAGTCAGCAAGATTTATGGGCCATGGCAGAAAGCATTCCTTTTGCTTTCCTGCAACACAAGGCAGGAGATGTGATGGTGAGAGAGGACATGCCATGCCACCAGTTGACCTTTTTGTTGGATGGAACGATGAGCGTTACGACGCACGCCGATGACCATGGCTACACGCTGACGGAACCTCTGAGGGCGCCACAGGTCATCGAACCAGAACATCTCTTTGGCCTCAACCAACATTTCATGCGTACCTACACGGCCAAAACGCCTTGCAACACGATGTCCATCAGCAAGGCCCACGTTGTACAACTCACCAACCAACTCATCGTATTCCGCCTCAATTTGCTGAACATCATCTCCACCCAAAGCCAACGTCTACAACAACAGCCATGGCATCCACAACCTACTGACCTCCGTCAACGCATCATCCACTTCTTCAAAGACCGCTCACTGCGCCCCGCAGGAGAAAAGGTTTTCAAAATCAAGATGGTGAGATTGGCCGCCGAACTCAACGCCAGTCGCCTGGATATATCCATTGCTTTGAACGCCATGCAGGCCGACGGTCTGGTAAAACTCACCAGAGGATACATCACGGTGCCGGCACTGGAGCGACTTACCTAACGGACAACCGAATAAAAATATACATCAATCATATATGAACCCGAAAAGAACAACTCTCCTATGCTGGGCTTTGTTGCTGTTATGCACACAAGCTTTACCACAGACAGCACACCACAAGAAAGAACGCAACGTTGATATCTACGGTCGTGTGGTCGACTCGTTCACCCATCTCTGCGTGCTTGATGCCAAGATTACCATCATGAATTCCGACAGCGTGATGGTGGACACCTGCCGAACCGTCACATGGAATAAAGAAGCCATACACCCCGATGCCTACTTCTACCTACGAAAGAAGTTGAGCGAAGACACCTACATCTTCAAGATAGAGCACCCCGATTACCAAACTACCTACATCAACCACGAACTACTTTTCAAAGGTAGACAGAGCAGCATAGCCCTGGATGACATGCCCATCCAGCGCAAACGCATGGAAGACAAAGAGCATACGCTGGACGAAGTGGTGGTGAAAAGCACCAAAATCAAGATGGTGATGAAAGGTGACACCTTGGTCTTCAACGCCGAAGCCTTTAACCTTCCACAGGGAAGTATGCTCGATGCGCTGATTAGGCAGCTGCCGGGAGCCACACTCAACAGCCACGGAGAGATTTTCATCAATGGGAGAAAATTAGATTATCTGACGCTCAACGGAAAAGATTTCTTCAAGAAAGACAACAAAACACTGATAGAAAACCTGCCCAGCTACACCGTGAAAGACTTGCAGGTTTTTGAGAAAAGCACCGAAAAGAGCAAGGCCTCGGGCGTGGACGTTGAGAAGAAAGACTACGTTATGGACATCCAACTGAAGAAAGAGTATGAGAAAAACTTCATCGCCAACGCCGACATAGCGGGAGGTACCAACAGCCGATACGCCACAAAGCTCTTCGGTCTGTATTTCAACCCACGGCTACAGATGTCTGTCTTCGCCAACCTCAACAACGTGAACGAAGACCGCAAGCCCGGAGAGAAAGGCGACTGGGACCCAACTAAGATGCCCAATGGACAGGTAACGCAGAAGACCGTGGGGCTGAACCTTGCAACCAGCAACGATAAAAACACGATTAAGGACAACGTGTCGACCAGTGTTTCCTGGCAAAACAGCCACGATGTGAGCCAAACAGCCTCCGAATCGTTCCTCAACACGGGCAGCAACAGCTATTCAAGAAGCGTGTCAGACAGTAGGTCGAAAAACCTTGAGGCCCAGTTCCAACACCAATTGCAGATGACTAAGCCCACCTGGTTATATCTTGAGAACGCCATCACTTACCGCAAAAGTGACAACTGGAGCAACCTACGTGCTGGCTCCTTCAAACAAGACCCGGCCCCCTGGGGCGACACCCAAGCCGTTCTTGACACCTTGTTCACCACGCCATGGAGCCGGCGAGTGCAAGACACAGCTCTCAACAGACAGCGAAATCAAAGCTTTGGAGAAGGTCATTCGTTCCAAACATCCAATCGCCTATATGGTTCCTATCAACTGAAGTCGGGAGACAACATCTTCTTCCAAGGTTTTTTCAGCTATAACAACACCAAACGGACGGCATTCGAACAATATCGATTAGACTACCTGCAGGGTGCGAAAGACAAGGATCAACGCGACCGATACGACGACACACCCTCACACAGCTACGAGTATAACGCATTCATGGGCTATTCATACCAACTTCCAAATGGCTGGAGTTTCCTTCCGGGATTGTCCTTCAACCAACAAATGGAATACACCAACAACTCAAAATACCGACTGGATCAGCTGCAAGAGTGGCAACAGCAAGCACACGAATTGGGAACCCTGCCCTCGTCACGCGACGCTCTGAGGCGAGCATTGGACACCAACAACAGTTACCAAGGATATTTGAAGACACAGATACAGGAATTGTCTTTGAACATCAACTACCGTAAACAAAGTGGCAAGAACTCATTCTACATGGGTCTCAACATCCCCGTTCAACACGAAAAGCAACGTCTGGACTACAGGAGTACGGCCCTCAACACCAACATCAGTCAACAGACATGGAAAACAACAGCCAACCTGAACATGAGTGCCACCTACAATCAATACAGTATCTGGGCTTACGGAAACATGAGAACCGACATGCCTAATCTGTATTCGAAAATCGACAAGCGCGACGACTCTAACCCCTTGGCCATCTCGTTGGGCAACCCAAATCTCAAAAACACCACGACCTACTTTGCCATGATTCACTTTGCTGACCAACACAACAGGCGATACAAGTGGCCAACTTTGGATTTTACGCTCAATGTGCAACAAAACGCCGTGGCCAACGGCTTCACCTTCAACCCCACGACGGGCGTCTACACCTACAAACCGCAGAACGTGGAAGGAAACTGGGCTGGCACGGCAGACATCTATTACAACTGCCCGTTAGACAGTGCCAAATACTTCACGCTGGACAATAAATTGGAATACCGTTACAGTCGCAACGTAGACCTCACGGCTGTGGAGGGACATACCGAGAGCGTACTGAGCAAGGTGAACAACCACTGGACGCGAAACGAACTCTCGCTGAACTACCAAAAAGAAGGTGCCACCTGCAGTTTGGTAGGCTCTTTGGGCTGGCGCAACGTCAACAGCAGACGGGAGAACTTCCACACCATCAACGCTTACGACTTCAACTACGGCATCGTGGGATCTTATCATTTCGGCTTCGGACTGGAAACGGGCATGGATCTGAAGATGTTCAGCCGCAGAGGATACGACGATCCGTCGTTCAACACCGATGATTGGGTGTGCAACGCCTACCTCAGTCAGTCGTTCTGCAAAGGGAAGTTAAGCGCCAAACTCGAAGCCTACGACCTTTTCCAACAGCTTAAGAGCGTGTCGTACAACGTCAACGGACAAGGCAAGACCGAGACACGCTTCAACACCATTCCCCATTACGTCATGCTGCACCTGATGTACAAACTGAACATCGGCGGAAAGAAAAAATAAACTTTGGCAAGCAATGGCGCATCCGTAAAATCACCGGGTATAGACCGTAAAATGCGGGTAGAATAACAACAAGAACAACAGCCTACTGGACACCCACGCCAATCTCATTGACTTTGACCACCAAACTCATTGACTTTGACCTCCAATCTCATTGAGTTTGAGCTTCAATCTCAATGAGATTGGAAAAACGCCCCATAGCGGTGCCTCAACCCATGGATGCGTGTCTAATATTCGTTAAATGTCCCTATAATAATAAGGTGTATCTGATATTTTTCGTACTTTTGCATCACGCATCAAGAAGATTGTACGAGTATGGATGAAAACAGCATAGAGAAAGCAAAACACGACAACGTTTTTTTTGAAGAATACGACACGCCCCATCACACCGTGCCGTTCAACCGCATTCGCTTCGAGCACTATGAGGAGGCGTTCATGGAGGGCATACGCCGCGACGACGAAATCATCGAAAAGACCATCAACGACCCCGAGGAGCCTACGTTCGAGAACACCATCGCACGCGTTGACACCTCGAAAGGCGAGCATTATTATGACTTGCTGGACCGCGTGTCAACCGTTTTCTCGTGCATGCTGTCGGCCGAAACCAATGACCAGCTGGACGAACTGGCACAGAAACTCAGTCCCATTCTCACCAAGCATGCGAACGACGTGATGCTGAACAAGCGGTTGTTCGAGCGCGTGAAACATGTTTACGAGCATCATCGCGAGCTGACACCCGAAGAGCAGATGCTGCTGGAGAAATCGTACGATGGCTTTGTGCGCAGTGGTGCGTTGCTCGACGACAAAGGCAAGGACCACCTGCGCAAGCTAACCGAAGAGGCTGGCGTGCTGTCGTTGCAGTTCTCACAAAATCTGCTCAAGGAGAACAAGGCATACACGCTGCACATTACCGACGAGAAACAACTGGACGGGCTGCCCGACACCGCGCGCGAGGCAGCCGCCCTGACGGCCAAAGAGCGGAATCTGGATGGCTGGGTGTTCACGCTCGACATGCCCAGCTACTCGCCGTTCATGACCTACTCAACCCAAAGAGACCTGCGCCGCCAAATGTACATGGCCCGCAACACGGTGTGCACGCACCAAAATGACGAGAACAACCTGGCCATTTGCCAACGCCTCATCAACCTGCGCCGCGAGATAGCCCAACTCTTGGGTTACGACACTTATGCCGACTATGTGCTGAAACACCGCATGGCATCCAAGGTGGAGAATGTCTACCAGCTGCTCAACGACCTGATAGCGGCCTACAAGCCCACGGCATTGGAAGAGAAAGAGGCGCTCAGCGAGATTGCCAAGCGCCAGGAGGGAGCCGACTTTGTGATGGAGCCGTGGGACACGGCCTATTACAGTCATCAACTACAGATGGAGAAATACAACCTTGACGCAGAGATGTTGCGCCCTTACTTCAAGCTGGAGAACGTCATCAAGGGCGTCTTCGGACTGGCTACCCGCCTGTACGGCATCACTTTCAAGGAGAACAAAGACATCCCGGTGTATCACCCCGACGTGAAAGCCTACGAGGTTTCGGACAGCGACGGCTCGTATTTGGCCGTGCTGTATGCCGACTTCTTCCCGCGCAAGGGCAAGCAGGGCGGTGCCTGGATGACCGAATTTCAAGGTCAGTGGATAGACCGCAAGGGCAACAACGTGCGTCCCCATGCGTCGCTGGTGATGAACTTCACCAAGCCTACGGATGACAAGCCGGCCCTGCTGACGCTGGGTGAGGTGGAAACTTTCCTGCACGAGTTCGGGCATTCGCTGCACGGCATGTTCGCCAACACACGGTTCGAGAGCCTATCTGGCACCAACGTGTGGTGGGATTTCGTGGAGCTGCCCTCGCAGTTCATGGAGAATTTCGCCGTTGAGCGCGAGTTCTTGCAGACCTTCGCCTTCCATTATAAAACGGGCGAGGTGATTCCCGACGAGCTGATCGACCGCATCGTGCGCAGCCGAAACTTCATGGCAGGCATGGCATGTCTGCGCCAGGTGAGCTTCGGACTGCTCGACATGGCCTACTACACACAGCGCGAAGCGTTCGAGGAAGACATCATCCCCTTTGAAAAGAAAGCCTGGGAGAAGGCCATTCTCGGCAAACAGCTGCCCGAGACGTGCATGACGGTGCAGTTCTCGCACATCATGGCCGGCGGCTATGCGGCGGGCTACTACAGCTACAAGTGGGCCGAGGTGCTGGATGCCGACGCTTTCAGCGTGTTCAAGCGAAACGGCATCTTCGACCCAACCACCGCCCAGCGGTTCCGCGATTGCATCCTTTCGAAGGGTGGAACGGAGCATCCCATGACGCTGTACAAGCGTTTTCGTGGACAAGAGCCCACCATCGACGCCTTGTTGGAGCGTAACGGCATCAAGCGAGAACAGCGAGGAACCCAATTATCCTAATCAGCCAAATCAGCCTAATTAGCCTAACATCCACGATAACCCCAAAAACAACATCGCCATGAGCAATGACAAACTTCATCAACTGGACCAACGCTACCTGCGCATGGCCCGCATCTGGGCCGAAAACTCGTACTGCCGCCGCCGACAGGTGGGTGCGTTGGTGGTGAAAGGCAACATGATTATCAGCGACGGATACAACGGTACGCCGAGTGGATTTGACAATGTGTGCGAAGACGAGAATGGGGTTACCCATCCCTATGTGCTGCATGCGGAGGCCAATGCCATCACCAAACTGGCACGAAGTTCGAACAACAGCGACGGCTCTACGCTCTATGTGACGGCCTCACCGTGCATAGAATGCGCCAAACTCATCATACAAGCGGGCATCAAGCGGGTGGTGTATGCCGAGAAATACAGACTGGAAGACGGCATCAACCTGCTGAAGAGAGCTGGCATAGAAGTGATCTATCTAAACATCAATGACAATGAAATCAAATAAGTCGAATCGATTCGTGCCTCTGCTGATGGCTCTTTGTGGCATCATCGGCATCGGAGTGGGGTCGTTCTACTCCAATCATTTCTCGGGAAACCGACTGAACATCATCAATACAGGTACCAACCGAATCAACAACCTGTTGCACATCATCGACGACCAGTATGTGGATAAGGTGAACCTTGACTCGCTTGTGGAGGATGCCATGCCGAAGATTCTCACGGGTTTGGACCCACATAGCGTCTACATCAGTGCCAAGGACGTGCAGGCAGCCAACCAAGAATTGCAGGGATCGTTCTCGGGTGTGGGCATTGAGTTCACCATCCGCGAGGACACTATCCATGTACAAAACGTCATTCAGAACGGACCTGCCGAGCGTGCAGGCATCCTGGCAGGCGACAAAATCGTGATGGTTGACGACAAACCGTTCGTGGGGAAAGTGGTGACCAATCAGGAAGCGATGAAACGACTCAAGGGTCCTAAGAACACAAAGGTGAAGATTGGCGTGGTGAGATATGGCGACAAAAAGCCACAGTCGTTTGTTGTCACCCGCGGAGACATCCCTCTGAAGAGCGTGTCGGCCACCTACATGATTGACGACAGCACAGGCTACATCCGCATCAAGAGCTTCGGTGAGACCACCTATGCCGAACTGTTGGTGGCCTTAGTGAAGCTGGGTGAGCAAGGATTCAAGAACCTTATCATTGATCTTCGCGACAACACGGGCGGCTATTTGCAGTCGGCCGTACAGATGGCCAACGAGTTTTTGCCCAAGAACCGGCTCATCGTCTACACCGAAGGACGCAAGTCGCCCAGACAGGAGTTCAGGTCAGACGGGCGAGGCAGCTACAAACAAATGCCATTGGTGGTACTGATTAACGAAGGATCGGCATCGGCCAGTGAAATCTTTGCTGGTGCCATGCAGGACAACGACCGTGCCACCATCATCGGACGGCGTTCGTTTGGCAAGGGACTGGTGCAGAAACAGATTGAATTTTCCGACGGAAGCATGGTCCGACTAACCATCGCACGCTATTACACCCCATCGGGACGCAGCATTCAGAAGCCCTACGTGCACGGGGATGAGCAAGACTATGCGCAAGATTTGCTAAGCCGTTATCAGCATGGGGAGTTCTTCTCGGAAGACTCTATCAAACATACCGGACCGGCATACCATACCGCCAACGGGCGTACCGTATATGGTGGGGGCGGCATTACGCCAGACCTCTTCGTTCCGGAAGACACCACGAACTACACCTCTTATTATAAGCAAGCCAGCATGAGCGGACTGATTTTGCAGTTTGCCTTCTCGTATACGGACGACAATCGATTGAAACTGAACAACTTCAAGGAGATGATGGAAATGGAAGACTATCTCAAGAAGCAGAATCTGGTGGACAAGTTCGCCACCTATGCCGACAAGAAGGGACTGAAACGGCGCAACCTGATGATCAAGAAGTCGTACAACTTGCTCGACCGCTACATCAACAGTCGCGTGATATACAACATGCTCAACGAACAAGCTTGGCTGCAATACATCAACCAGGACGATGCATCCATTCGGGAAGCACTGAAAACATTCAGAAACAATGCAGCGTTCCCGAAGGCTCCTGAGCAGCAGAAAAATGGGAAGAAAGAAAACAAGAAGGTAGCCAATGCCAACCTTTTGCAACGACATCCCGAGGTAAGGCGACTGTCAGAAACCTACAGGGCATAGGATTTTTGGTCCGAACATGACAATGAAAAATAATCGAAAGATGAGCAAACAGAGCCTCAGACAAGAAATGAGACAACGCAAAAAGACTTACGGCAGTGAGCAATTGCGCCGTATGTCGCAACCCATCAACGAGGCTTTGCTTGCTCATCCGCGTTTGATGTCGGCTCACACCATCCTATTGTATGCGTCACTGCCCGACGAAGTGAATACACATGAACTCATCAACACGCTGCTACAGCAGGGGAAAACGCTACTCCTGCCCGTCGTAGTGGATGACCACACGATGAAAATATGCCGCTATACACACGATACAAACGTGGGGCATGGATCCTTTGGCATCATGGAACCCCAAGCAGATGCGTTCACTGATTATGAGCAAATCGACCTGATATTGGTCCCTGGAATGGCCTTTGACCGCCATGGTCATCGGCTCGGTCGGGGAAAAGGCTATTACGATCGTTTTCTTTCACAAGCGAAAGACTGTTATAAAATAGGTGTATGTTTTCCGTTTCAACTGGTTGACGAAGTGCCAACCGATGAACATGACGTGAAAATGGACGAGGTCATCACGCAAAAGTGCGCCACGGATTGAGCGGTTAGTATATCTTCACCTCGGTGATGACCAAGGCTCCCACTTGCTCGTTGAGCCGTTTCACCAGTTGCGTTCGCATCATGGAAAGGTCCTGTCGCAAAGCCGGATTGAGTATTTTGACAAAGAGTGTCTGATTTTTAATAAAGCGTTCACCCGTATATTCATTGATGGTTTTGCCCACAACTGTAGGCCATGCGTCAATCAGACGGCGCTGCAGCAAGGGCGTTTCCAATCCGTTTTCACGCAAAGTCTGCTGCAAGATGTCCGCAAGTGTCTGTACTTTTCGTCTAAACATCCTTCTCCTCCGTTTCTTTCTTGGGTGTCAAAGCATCACTACCAGCAGCATTTTGCACACTCGTTAATCGCTCGCTAATCTCTCCATGCACCACCTCAAACAACTTATAATCAAACGAATGGCGGCTGAGGATGCTGTCCAAATGGTCACGATTGGTGTCGGTGATGAAGATTTGTCCATAGGCATCACCCGCCACCATGTTCACAATGCGCTCTACCCGACCCGCATCCAGCTTGTCAAAGATATCATCGAGCAGGAGAAGTGGCGTGGTTGATGAGGCTGTTCGCTTGAGAAAATCAAACTGAGCCAGCTTCAATGCCAGCACATAGGTCTTGTTTTGTCCCTGACTTCCCTCGCGTTTGAGCTGATAACCACCAATCATCATCTCCAAATCATCACGATGTACCCCGTGAAGCGAATAGCCCACGGCACGGTCTTTGTGTCGGTCACGCTGGATGACATCAAGCAATGGGCCACGCTGTGCATGCGAAATATATTGCAATGACACCGTTTCGTGACACCCTGAAACATGGTCATAAATCGTTTGAAACACGGGAATGAATTCACGAACGAAAGCATCGCGCTTGGCATAGATGGCCTCTCCCTGCGTTGCCATCTCCTGTTCAAGGATTTCCATCAACGCACTATCCGGCTCTTGTTCGGCTTTCAGTAGGGCATTTCGTTGTGTCAAGGCCTTGTTGTAGCGACTCAACAGCTCTATATACGAATGATCCAACTGCGAAATAACCATGTCCAGGAAACGACGTCGAGCGTCACTTCCGCCATCAATTAAGGCGGTATCCGCCGGAGAAACAAAGATGAGCGGAATCAATCCAATGTGTTGCGACAGACGTTTGTATTCCTTCTGATTGCGTTTGAATCGCTTTCTCGTGCCTCGTTTCATGCCACAATAGATGCGTTCTTCATCACCCATGTCATTGAGGTACATGCCGTCGAGCACAAAGAAATCGCGATCATGCGTGATAATTTGCGAATCAATAGGATTAAAAGCACTGCGACAAAAGGACAAGTAATACACGGCATCCAGCAGATTAGTCTTACCTTCGCCATTGTGTCCAATGAGACAATTCAACTTAGGCGAAAACGTAAGATCGGCTACCTGAATGTTCTTATAATTGAGTATGGATATCTTTTTGAGGATCATAGCAAATATGCCCTTGACAGACTGCGTTACAGCCGTCGGGTTCATGCAAAGTTACATGTTTTGAAGGGGAAAAACGAAAAAAGTAAGCAATATATTTCAATATATGAGATAAATGCGTTAATTTTGCAACGCATCATAGTCGGGAAGGCACTACACGCCTGGAACCGACCGCACTGCATATCAGAAAAAACAATAAAAAAACATCATCAATAAATGGCAAACAATCAAGTGAAGAGAGATCAGGAAAACAAAGATACTCTCACCCAATCACAGGCTTTCTTTGAGAAATACAAAAAGCCCATCATCATTGCAGTCGTAGCCCTCGTTGTCATCATCGCCGGGGTATTTCTTTACAAGGCTTATGTGTCTAACCCACGTGCTGAAAAGGCCAGTACAGAGCTGGGTAAGGGACAACAGTACTTCAATGAAGGCGATTATGAAAAAGCGCTTAACGGCGACAAGATTAAATATGGAGGCTTTTTGAAGGTCGCCAGCGACTACAGCAGCACAGATGCAGGCAACTTAGCCAACCTCTATGCCGGCCTCTGCTATGCCAACCTGGGCAAGTGGAAGGAAGCCGTTAAATACTTGAGCGAATACAATGGTGCCAATGATGCCATGGTAAGTCCGGCTGCTTTGGCTGCACTTGGCAACGCATACGCACACCTCAACCAACTGGATAAGGCGGTAGAAAACTTGAAAAAGGCTGCCAAGAAAGCTGACAGCAAAGGGGATGACGGCGTAAACAACAGTCTGTCGCCTACTTTCTTGATGCAGGCTGCCAAGATTTTGGAAAGCCAGAACAAGAAAAGCGATGCACTATCGATGTATCAAGACATTAAGAAAACGTATGTCAACTCGGCCGTTGTACAGAGTGGAGAGATTGACAAATACATCGAACGCACTTCACGATAACACTCATGGCAACCTCATTACACCCCCTCTCCAACTACGATGCGTCGAAAGTGCCTGATGCCAGCAACATGTGTTTCGGCATTGTGGTGTCTGAATGGAATACCGAAATAACGGGTGCCCTACTGGATGGATGCGTAGCTACGCTCGAGAAACATGGCACTTTACCCGAGAACATCCATGTAAAGACAGTACCCGGCAGCTTTGAACTCATCTATGGAGCCCATCAGATGGTGCTCAATGGCGGGTATGATGCCGTCATCATCTTGGGAAGTGTCATTCGTGGAGAGACGCCCCACTTTGATTATATCTGCCAAGGTGTGACTCAGGGAATTGCTCACATCAATGCTAAAAGTGAGATACCGGTAGTCTTCGGCTTGCTGACAACCAACGATTTACAGCAAGCTAAAGACAGAAGCGGTGGCAAACTGGGCAACAAGGGAGACGAATGTGCCGTGGTAGCCATCAAAATGGCAAAGTTTTAACAAGCCAGAACAAGGCCCATCAAACAAAAAGAACATATCAGCAGCGAACATTGAAAGACTTCGCAGCCATAGATTTTGAAACTGCCAACAGCTGTAGAAGCAGCGTTTGCAGCGTAGGTGTGGTGATAGTAGAGAATGGGAAGATTACCGATTCGTACTATCACCTCATTCGTCCTTACCCCAATTACTACCATCCACGCAACATTGCCGTGCATGGTATTTTACCCTCTGACACGCAAGATGCGCCCACTTTCCCTGAAGTGTGGGCCCAAATAGCGCCCCTCATCAAACATCTTCCATTGGTGGCGCACAACAAAGCCTTTGATGAGAGCTGCCTAAAGGCCTGCTTCGCAACCTACGGCATGGCCTATCCCAACTATCCTTTCTATTGTACGTTGATCGCTTCACGCAGAGTTTTCTGCCATCACGAATTGCCCAATCACCAGTTACACACGGTAGCGGCCCATTTGGGTTACAACTTAGTGAACCATCACCACGCCTTAGCCGATGCTGAAGCCTGCTCGGTTATCGCATTAAACATCCTCTGACGAACGAGAAACGAAGACGAAAAACGTGCGTAAAAACAAGCACTCACGCCCCATGCAGGTAGGATGAACAATGCTAAAAGCCACCATTTTCAAGCCATACGGCACACGCATCCATACACACTGAATACAATAAAGACAACAATAACAAAGAATTATGAAACTATTTCACCTTTTACAAGCCTACGAATTCGATGAAATCATGCCCGTCATCAATGACATGTTTCCCGGAACCAACAAGTTCCGCCCACAGCTGAAGATGGCATACGACATGCTGCTCACCATGAAACCAGTGAACAACAACAAGGCCATCCGTTACAAGGTCATGCCCAGCGACAAGCCCGACCACTCGTATGTGGGTGCTGAAGACAGCTGTTTCAACGCTACCTGGGAAGTATGTCTGGGTAAGGACATATCGCGTGGGCAAGGTGTTGACTTAAATGACGCAGAACTGCTGGCCAATGCGTTGGTCAACCTTTGTCTGCAAGCCAAATATCCCAAAGAGTTCGAGCCAGCACACCAAAAACTAATGCGGGGGTAAGGTGCAACAACGGCATGCGCCGAACCACCTTTCAACATGCGTGAACAAACACCCACTCCCCCTTCTGACGCTTACTGGATATTCCACCTCAACCCCACTTGCAGGTGAACGTTCAGCGGTTTGTCCTTAAAGAAGTTCTGCGTTTCGCTCTTGTTGTCGATGTAATATTTCACGCCAGGCTCGAAATAAGCGCCAAGATGCGGCGTAAAGTCATACTGCAAGCCCAAGGCAGCCTGGGTAGACAGTTGCAACTTGTCCTTGGGCATGTCGTGTTTGATGCCCTCTTTCACCGTTTTGGCATCCACGTTGAAATCGACTTGCCCACCTGCAGTGACGTATGTTTTGAGTTTTTTATTGCCCCAAACCATGAAATTCACATTCAGTGGAATTCCCACATAGTGCAAAGTTTGGCGACGGGTAAGCCTACTGTCATCCAATACTTGAATGAAATCGGAAGACAGTTTCGTGTACACCAACCCCGATGTCAATGTCCATCGCTGGTTGAGGGCATAGCCTGCCGTCAATCCAAACGACACTGGCTGGTGATGATCCGTCTCCTCGTGTGACTGAAGGGCGGTGGGCGATGCCGCCTCTGCAAAGAACAATTCAGGAGCGGCCTTTGCCAAATTGTAGTTAGCCACCATCTCTGCAGGCGTTGCAAGACCGTTACGTCCCGAATAGGTACCCACCGAATTAGCCGCATAGAGATTCATCGTCACCTTCGAACCATGGCGTGAAACATGGATGCGCTGCCTCTCGGCAGGCAAAAATGTTTGCGAAGACCTGGCAACCTCATTCTTTTGCGCGGCCGATGGTTGCGGTTGTTCAGCCACTTTCCCCGTTGATTCAGCGGATGACGCTTCCGGTTGTCCGCTTGGCTCCACATCTTTATCCATCAAATCCTGCGGTCTGTCCGAAGATACTGCGTCCTTTTCCTGCACCAAAGCCATCAACGGTTGATTATTATCTGCGCCTTGTCGCACGGCCGTCAACGCCTTTTTAACACGCGATGCCACCGACTCGTGTGCTTGTTCGGCAAGCACCATTGGCTCAATCTGTTGGGTGCTGGTCTGCAAACCGGCCGGGTGCTGTTCGGTTTCCGTCCGTGCCACCTCTTTTCCCATCTGTTCTTGATGGTTGAACAGCACATATCCTGCTCCGCCCATCAAAGCTAAAACGATGGCCGCCGCTGCGACATAACGCCGCCAGCGCATCACCACAGCCGGCTGCCCAACAACCTTTTGTTGGTCAAGCGCCTGTTCAATGCCAGCCCACAAGTCATTCTTAACAGGTTCCTGGTGGTCGGCCATGCGCCGTTGTATATCTTTTATCCAATCGTCTTTCTTCATATTGTCGTCGTCTTTGAATATTCTTGAATCATTTTTGCCAACAAGTTTTTCGCCCTAAAATATTGCGAAGCCGATGTACTCTCCTTGATACCCAGGTCTGATGCGATTTCACGATGGCTTTTCTCCTCAAACACAAACTGGTTGAACACCGTCCTGTAGCCAGCAGGGAGCTGCTGTATCATCTGCATCACCACACTCATGGGAATGTTTTTCACATCCACCTCTTCATCCTCATCAGCCACGTCGGGCATCTCATCCACGAATTGCAGCCGCTGGTTTTGCTTGAGATAGTTCAGCGACTCGTTGGCCACAATGCGCATCACCCACGCCTTCAGCGATCCTTCTCCTCGGAAACTGAACCCGTCGATGGCTGCGAACACTTTCACGAAGCTATCCTGCAACACGTCCTGCACAGCGTCACGGTCGGCTATATACCGCAGCCCAACGGCCATGGCATACCCGCTGTAACGCTCATACAACCGTCGCATGGCCGTACGTTTACCTTGAAGTATCGCTTCCAAAAGACTTTTTTCAGTCTCCACTTGTTCTGGTTTTCTTCGTAGATTTAAATTGAATGGTCTGCGACGGTTTGTATTCCATCAGCAACTCACCGTCCAACCGAACCCCGGCCAACAGGAAAAAGGCGACGAAGGCCGTGGTCTGCTTGTCGTACACCGCCTTGCCATTGCCCCATTCCATGAGCAACCGCACCTGGTGTTCGTGGCCCTTGGCCTTCACCGTCATCTCAACATCCTCTTGCAGGAGCGTAAAATAGCGCGAACTGGCCGAGTAAGCGGTTTCCAAATAAGACACACTATAGCTGCCACTACGCACATCGTCCAACGCCTCAACGCCCAGTTTGCGCGCGATGGTCTGTTGCACGTCTGGGGACAACGGCAGGGTTGAATACACTTGGTGCACGCCCATCGCTAATTCAGCCGAGCCAATATTCTGACCATTGATGCTCCATATCCCCTCAAACCGACCGTAATATTCTGGCGACAGATTCGCCGAATCCAGGGTTCCATGGCTCATTTCGTCCCCGTCACCAACCGCACAACTCGCGCACAGCAGACCTATCAAGAAGTAAAAAACATATTTCATCATTCTCATTTTATCTCTTCTGCATTCCCAGTATCACCACCCTGATTTCTACCTTGAATACAGTAACCTTTCATCATTATAACTACAAATATAAAAAATCTTGCATGGCAATCGCAAGTTTTTACCATTTATTTTGTTTCAGCTATGGCTCTTACATTTAAAGGCAATATCGTGGAACAACGAATGAAACCAATCAAACCAATGAACTAAACAAGATAATGAACGCAAGCGTTCTGCGAATGGAACGAATCTGCCGAGCGAACAATAACAATTTGATAATCAATACGTTTCGCAACCGCAAGATTTCAGTTTCCAATAGCATTGAGTTTGGCATTCAAAGTCATTGAGTTTGGCCCCTAAAGTCATTGAGTTTGGCATCCAAAAGCATGGAGATTGAAATTCAGCCTCAATAGGCGGGGTGCAGCATGGCTTAATTCAAAAAATAAAAAATAATGGCAGGGTCGATGCAAGATTTTACCACTTACCATGTTTTGTCATAAAAAGTCAAATAAACAATCAAGATGAAAGAAAAATTCTACCATGCGAAAAGGCATTTCGTAGCAACGGCTCTGCTGCTTTTCGCCACCTCGCCTTTGTGGGCACAACAAACCGAAAGCAAAGGTTATCCGTATCAAAAATATGAGATAACATTCGCTGTGGGCGTGCCTGTTGAAGACGCTTCCCACTTCTTTGGCTACCCCTCTACATCGCTGCCCAATGCAACGCCTCTGGACAAGTACCACTGGGGCAAGTACTACCTCAAGGAAGAACGCACCTCACCCATTTTCTCCATGGGTCTGCACTATCACTTCAGCAAACATTGGGCCGTGGGACTGCAGGCCTCTTACCTACACCTGTGGCGGCAATGTTACGAAACCACGACTGGCAAGCACGCCTATAGTTTCAACCAGCACCATACAGCGTTGATGGCAAGTATGAGATATTATTATGCCATTCGGGCGAAACATTGCTTTTACAGTGGCCTATCGCTCGGCGTGGGTCAGCTGTTATACAAAAGTTATACCGACCACAACTTCACCAGTTCGTACAACATCGCAGCCGATTTTACCTTATTTGGTTTCATGATTGGCACCAAACTGTATGGCTTTGGCGAACTGGGATCTTATCAAATGGGCACACTTAGGGCTGGCATGGGTTACAGATTTTAAAAACAAACACAGACAGAAAAATGAAAACAAAACTATTGACAGGCATCATGGCCATACTGGTTCTTTCGGGATGTGAAAGAGGCTTGACCGAATACAACAACAGTGACGAAAGCACCACGATGACGAAAGCCGGATATCGGGCATACGGTTACACCGAAGAATACCTTGAATATTTTACCGACATCATTGCTTACACGCGCATGTTCAGGGAATATGTCCGCCAAAACACCCTCGAAGGTCGTGACTCGGTGAACACGCTTTACTTCAAAAACATCAACATCGTGAAGCAGAAAGACCCCAAGAACCTGGAAGACATCTATATGCTGAAGGCCTGGAACGTGCCTGGCAGCAACGACTATACCATCAGCTACACCCGCCCCGAACGTGATACATGGAAGATTCAAGCGGTTGTTGAGCACTTGGATGTTGAGCTGATTTTCTTTCTCACCATTGACAACATCTACGCACAGCAATGGACGATAAGTGAAAGTTCGTGCCTCCCCAAGGCACTGCTCTACATGAAGAACAGTCAAAAGACAAAGACCCGAGTGTATGATGACGAATATATCAAATACGAACCGTACGACAAAACCTTCCAAGTGAACAACAAACCGCTCACCGTAGAATGGTGGAAGAAGAAGGATCACTTCCCTACTTTCGAACTGTCTGGAAGCGGAATGCTGGAAAGTTACGCCAAACCTAAGCTGCACATGACCTTCCACTTCAGCTCACCCATCACTGTGGTCACCCATGGTGTCTTTCTCGAAGACCCCAAAAATATCAAATGGGAAAATCGATGCAACCAGTTAACCACCCTTCAGACAGGTCAACTGGAACTGAATGTGGCTGACAGCATCAGCAACACCACAGACAAATATGTCGTTCGGCTCAACGACGACAAGCTACAGATTGTCACCCCAAAGGCCAACGATGAATGGATGAGGAACTGACAAGCCATCAAGTTGTTGAAACGGCGATTGACCTACAACCTCACGGGAATGGCAACGACCAGCTCCGTGAGGTCGGCTTTGGTTTGATGAGCCTTGACGTTGATGCCCGCTTTCAATCCGCCCAGCATTGGAAAGGCATAATGCAAGCCAATGCGTTCGTAATATTTCGATTCGTTGAACAAAGCGTTGTAGCCCATCTGGCGGTGCAAGTACCAGCCAAACGACAGGCCCAAAGACAGCCGATGATAGAACACTTCGTGCTTGGCAGCGATACCTAACGACCACGGACTATGCTTGGCAACGTTGCCTTGCCGCGCATCTAAGTCGGCAATGTGCGAAGCATAGGTTCCATAAAACCAATCAATGCCCACGCCCGATGCCCACCTGCGCGCATAACGGCACATCACATCGGCCTGTAACGAGTAGGCTGCATACACCTTAAAGTGTTCGGTACGATAATCAGGGTGCGTGGGATCTGTTCGAAATTGCGTGGTCAGCCAATCCTCCAACATGGTTTTCGCACCTACGCCTGCTGCAAAATTGAGGTACCAATACCGTTGAAAAGGTTGATAAAAACGAGGATGGGCGGTGTTGACCAGTTGTTTGTAATACGGTTCGTACACCACTCCAAGGGATGTACCCACCGCATTGGAACCTTTGTTGGGCCGATATAAAGCGCCATTGCTGTGATGGACGAATTCGATGGCACCGCGTATGCCCCATTGATTGTTGAGATGATAGGTGGCATGCACACCGGCACCGAAATAAATAAGAGCATGGGTCCCTATCAACTCGTTGTCAATATTGTTTCGCTTGTTATACTTTAGGCGGCTGTATCCCACGCCAAAGCTGAACGAATAGGCCGTTTCCCACCGCAAATGACGAAAGAAAGGGCGATAAAACTTACCATACAGCGACATCGTGTTGCCCAATCGAGAATTGTAATCCACCTCTTTGGCCTGTCCCCATGCAGGATCTGGGTCGCGATGTAGGCTCACTTGATTATTCAACGTGTAACGCAAGCCCAAGGTGAGCGATGGATATCCAAAGTCAGAAGCAAAGGCATCACTGTCGTTAGGCAATGCCACACGCCCTATTTCTGCGGCCAACGAGAGGTTTGGTGTCTTCTTGATCCACCGTTCAGCGTATTGGTCCAGGGCGACTAACCTACCTGGCATCACCTGTAAAGAATAATTGTAATGGTGCAACGAGTCGGCCTGTTCGGCGCAAACATCGGTACTCATCAAGAGCAACCCTACTATCAACGGCAACACTCTCATCCATCAAACGGCTTTATCCATCACACCTACCCCAAACACCCGCTGTACATTGGCATTGGTTTGGCTTGCAATTTCTTCCTCACTCACCTGATAACTCTGAGCCAACTGCTTGAGTACCAAGGCCACGAAAGCACTTTCGTTGCGCTTACCACGATTGGGTGTGGGCGCCATGTACGGACTGTCAGTTTCCAAGACGATGCGGTTGAGCGGCACATGGGTGGGCAACATCTCTCGCAGGTTGCTGCTCTTAAACGTCAGCACGCCACCAATGCCCAGCACAAAGCGTTGGAAGCTCAACAGTTCGGCAGCCTCTTTGCCGTTGCCAGTGAAACAATGAAACACGCCACCCGGCAAGTCTTTTTCGTATTTTCGTAACAATTTCACCATTTCGTTTTGCGCCTTTCGACAGTGAATCATCAGTGGCAGCTGACATTCCACGGCCCACTTCACTTGTTCTTCAAAAGCCTCAAGTTGCTCGTGTTCGTATTCTCGACTCCAATAATAGTCCAATCCAACCTCACCAACGGCGATACATCTTGGCTCATCGTTCGTTCCAGCCAAGTTGTCAAGCAAGTGTTGTTTCATGTTTTTCAACACGTCTTTCCAGTCAGCCCTCACCTCTTCCGGATGCAATCCTATCATGGGATGCAGCGTATCGGGATATTTTCGGCACACATTCATCAATTCAGGCAAATGAACAAGGTCGATGGCGGGCACGAATATCTTTTTCACACCGGCCGCTTTGGCACGTGCGATAACCTCGGGAAGGTCGTTTTGAAACTCTTCTCCATCCAAATGAGCGTGTGTGTCTATGAAAGTTGTCGTCATAAAGATTGTTATTGAATGTGACGGAAGTTGCTATAAAGTGTGACAGTCGTTGTTATAGAATGTAGAATTAATAAAGATAAAACGTGCAGAAAAGCGCTTGTTTCACTTGCTCAGCGAGCCTTTTGCACTTGCTCCACCACCTTGTGGCAGACCATGGATAAAACTATTCGCCATACAGATGCTCCTCGTGTCTGCGATAATAATACACCACGCCGAGCTTCCGACAGGCAGGAAAGCGCACTTCGGGCGGTTCGTTCTCAAAATGTTTCTCTATTTGATTCCAAATATCCAACAGTACTTCATCTACCTCTGGGCGCAAGAGGGCGATTTCTTCCTGCGTCTTTTTTGTCTTGGCCGTCAGTGTTTGCAGTTGTTCATGTGCCTCTTTGAATATGTCATGATGCGTAAACACCATGCCGATGGTAGGATTATAGATGGGGCATCCGCCTTTCTTGATTCGCTCTTTCTCTCCCTTTACCACCTTTTGTCCCCACTCTTTCAAGGCTTCTGCATTCTTGATGTCGGGCAAACTCGCTGTATTTGGCTCCAAATCGTAGAGCTCTAACTGCTTATTCTTGATTTCTCCCCGCTCAACACACATGAACAGCACTTGCAAGAAATGACTAAGATACAGGGTAGCATTGCGCTGTAGCTTGCTCACCCTTCGGCTCTGTCGGGCCTGAACCTGCTTACTGATGCGGTATTGGTCGCAAGCTGTGAGCAATCTGTCGTACAATTGTTGAGCCTTGTTGAGCAACTTCCAGTCCACGAATCTATTCCTAACGGTATAGATATCATTATTGTCCAGCAGCGTCTTGAGGGCTTTCAATCGTGCGGCATCAGTCTTTGGGAGTCTTCTATAGGGCAAAACAAACGAATTTTAACAGGGTGAATAGGTTATAGGTGAGGTGGATTGCAGGAGCTGTAGATGACGATTGGAGCCGCCTTAGTAGGTTCTTTTCATCATCTGCTGCGCATAAGCCGTCAGTTCCCGCTTCTTTTCAGTTGGCACATGTACCGCAGCGAGGTATTTCTTGCTCTCCTCATAGTAGGTCGCCATCTTGTCCTGTGCCAGACGATCGATGCCCATGTCGTTGTAAAGAGCCGTCACCGCATCGATTTTCTCCTGTCTGTCAAAGTCCTTGAGCTGGGTCCAACGTTCCAATTCGGCACGCTGTTGGGCGTTAGCCCGATTGAAAGCGTTGATGAGCATGTAGGTTTTCTTGTTGCTGACGATGTCACCTCCGATGGCCTTACCAAAGACTTTAGGGTCGCCATACACATCCAGAAAGTCGTCTTGCAGTTGGAATGCCAAGCCTATTTTCTCGCCGAAGCGATACAAGTTATCGGCATCTTCGGCAGAAGCATCGCCCAAGATGGCGCCAATCTTCAACGCACAAGCCAGCAAGACGCTTGTTTTTAGACGAATCATCTCAATGTATTCGGCTTCCGTAACATCTTTGCGACGCTCAAAATCCATATCATATTGCTGCCCTTCACCTATCTCTAAGGCCGTTTGTGTAAACACGTCGATGACCTCTTTCAGCTTGTCGGCTCTGCATTGTGCCATGCGTTGGTAGGCCAGCACCAGCATTGAGTCGCCACTAAGGATGGCCGTATTGGCATCCCAACGCTTGTGAACGGTTTCATGGCCACGTCGCAGGTCGGCCTGATCCATCAAGTCATCGTGCAAGAGCGTATAGTTATGGTAGGTTTCGATGCCACAAGCAGGCATCAGAATGTCCTCCGGATGTTCCCGATACAGGTTATAAGCCAACAACATGAGCGTGGGTCGGATGCGCTTGCCACCCAGACTGAGCACATATTCTATAGGTTCGTACAGATGGCGAGGTTGCCGTTCGTCGGCCAAACTGTCGAGATGATTGTTAACCAGTTTGAGAATTTCTTGAGATGTCATCATAGATTGTTGTATTTTAATCAATTGCTAAATTTTGAATACCACCGGCACAGCCACCATTGTGCGGCACGGTTGGTTGTTGTGCACACCCGGTTTCCACCGGGGCATCATACGAATGACGCGCAATGCCTCACGATCCAACAGGGCATTAACCGACTTTTCCAACTTCACATCGGCAATGCTTCCGTCCTTGTTGACAATGAACGACACCACCACTCTGCCCTGTATTCTCTGACTTTGAGCCAATGGTGGATATCGCAGTTGACGCGTGAGCCACTGAATGAAAGCCGATCCACCACCGGGAAACTCGGGCATTTGCTGAACAATGCGAAAGTTCAAGGGCTGTTCAGAGGCCACGGGAATGGGTGGAAGCGCCGCCGACAGCTTGGCATTCAATGCCTCGGCCTCGCCATCACCAACCAAGAGTGGACTGGTAGTGGAAGCCGATAGTTTCTCAATTTGTTGTTTCAGCGGCTGATCCACCGCCTTGATGCGTTCGCTAAACGTCTTTTGTGGAGGTTGTACGGCCATGGTGTTAACCATCTCTTTGTCATCCATGGCAGGGTGCAGTTCGATATCTTGCACCAACTCGTCAAGCGATTGGTCAGACAAATCCATGCCTTGCGGTGCGCTATTGTATTGAAATGCCACATACAAGACCGACAGAACCAACACGAGCCCCAGCAAGAATGCCGTGGCACGATGCTCTTCTACTGTGGGGATGTCTGATTTTTGCTGCTTCACGATGAGAATGGACGGACGCCGTGCAATGACTGCTGAACGACCGCAATAAACACTTCTTTTTTACGTTGTTTACCTAACGGATTAGATGTACAAAGATAACGAGTTATTTGAAAATAGTAGTATCTTTGCCCATAAATTAGGAAAAATAAATGAAAAAAGCCCTTTTCGTCCTCTTGCTCACAGCAGTTGTCACAACCACCGTCGCACAAGAAAGTAAGAATGTGTACAACTTTCTACGTCTGCCAGCAAGTGCTCACGCCTCAGCATTGGGGGGTGAGAACATCTCGTTGGTAGAAGACGACGAGGCATTGATATTCCACAACCCGGCACTGCTGTCGACTGTGAGCGACAAGACCATCAACCTGAACTACATGAACTACATGGCTGGGGCCAACATGTTGAGCGCTGCGTTCAACAAATTGATTAAAGAGCGGGCCTCAGCAGCCGTTTCCGCACTATACATTGACTATGGTAAGATGAAACAAACCACGGCCGAGAACCAGCAACTTGGCGAATTTTCGGCCAAAGACATCGCCTTGTCTGGCTATTTCTCGTATCTGCTCACCGACCAATTGGCCGGAGGTATCACCGCCAAGTTTATCACCTCGTACATCGGCGGCTACAACTCGCTGGCCATGGGCGTTGACCTCGGACTGAATTATTACGATGCGGAGCGAGAACTGTCGTTGTCGTTGGTGGCCAAAAACCTGGGCGGACAGCTCAAAAGCTA
Organism: uncultured Prevotella sp.; assembly: GCA_963511375.1. Lineage (GTDB taxonomy): Bacteria > Bacteroidota > Bacteroidia > Bacteroidales > Bacteroidaceae > Prevotella. The sequence goes on from CAUPIT010000002.1 coordinate 197,135, forward strand.
CGACGACACCTACGAAAGCATGCCCTTGGACGTGCAGCTTGGCGTAAGCAAACGACTGGTACACACGCCACTTCGGTTTCACGCCACACTGGTTGACCTCACGCACTGGAACTATAAATTCGTGAATCACCTGGTGGGTGGCATCGACATCCTGCTGTCTGACCGCATCTGGGTGGGTGCCGGTTACAACTTCCGGCGTGCCGACGAGATGACCATTGCCAGCGCAGACGAGGAGAGTAATCATGGTGCAGGCTTCTCATGTGGCGCCGGCATCAACCTCAACCGCTTTAAGTTGAACCTGGCCTACGGCAAGTATCATGTTTCAAGCCAGTCGATTGTTATCAGTACGGCGTTTCAATTATAAGTTAAGTCTACAAAGACAAGGGAGCAGGAACGATGTAAATGCGAGCAATTCGCCATTCTGCACTCGCTTTGACATTTAAACATCATTTCTGTTCAGGTTCTTTTTCGTCCCCTTGTCGTATGCTTGTCCTCTCGGTATGAGATACAAAAAACGTACCACTCCATCCTTTATTTCCACATGAAAATTGAAGAACGCCCTATAGCTTCCGATGTGAATGCGGTAGATGAAATCGTAGTTCTGCATTTTGATGCAGTCTGATATGTCCGTCAGTTTCCGTGCCTTTTTCACTTCTCGAATAGCCTCACGCACACTATCAAGACGTTTGCCCGAGAGTTTTCTCACGGTTCGCTCGAAATCCTTTGAATACTCAACCTTCATACACCAAGCCAGTTTTCAAAGTCTTCCTTTTCTTTTTCATTCAAAAACACTTTCCCGTCGGGCCGATTCTCTACCAGCCAAGCATATACCTTGCTGTCATCGTATTCTTCAGCTACACGGTCAAGCAGCCCCTCGATGAGCCGTTTGAGGTTCGTACCCTTACTCGCAGCCATCAAAGACAATGAACGAAAGGTGTCGCCTTTAAGGTCAATCACCTTTCTTTTTGTTGGTAATACCGGTGTTTCCATAATCTTTGCTTTTAACTCACCGCAAATATATATAATATATATGATATATACAAATTTTCAATCTATTATTAGATGATGGGGTATCTATAAAAGTTTGTCAAGAAAACTGACTGCCGAGATACGCCAGTTTTTTTGTACTGAGTTTTCTTTAAATTAGCATCAAACAGGTTATTTCATGTGTCTTTTTTGATACGTTTTAACCTCTTTGCATTCAAAAGCAAAGCTTTTAACATGCAAACTCAATGACTTTATCGCGCAATAGCATAGCAATAAGAGGGTAAAAGACAGCTTATTACATGCCCAAAAAGGCACAAAAGCAGTGCTTTTACCAAAAAAATAGATGAGATTATGGTGAGCAACGAGCCTACACAGCTGATTATCAATACTTTCTATTTTCAGCGTATTTGGGAGCAACTTACCTTGCGTTGGTAAATATTGAAACTATAAGGCCGAAAAAACGTAAAGTTTTCTATTTTTCGTCTTGCATTTTATCAAAAACAAGGAGGGCGTTGAGACCTTTATTGATATGAAAAATAAAGGTGCAAGTTTGCCGCTTTAGTGGTTACACACTTTTGACGTGTCTACGGTAAACCCATCTGAATGCGCAGGCTTAAACTTGCCGCGCTGCTCGAGAAAGTCAACCAACTGCGCCGCTGTCATTCCTTCTGCCGAACAAGTATAAAAGCGTTCGGCTTCTCCAAAACGACTGATAATTGCTTTTACTAATTCTTCTTTGCTTGAATAGCTGTTTCCCTGCATCATTTGCAAGACTTCATGTCCATGTATCATTTGTGAGTTTTTGAGTTTATGAGTTTATAAGTTTGGTGAGTTTGTGAGATTATAAGTTGGTGAGTTTTGAGTTTATAAGTTCGTAAGCTGATAAGTTTGGTGAGTTTAATCAGCGATTTTCTGCCCTTGATAATAGGTGTTGAAAGTATCTTCGGCGTAGCCATCGCCCACAACTTGGAAGGAACTAGCACTGGCACCGTTAACTTTACGGCCCATGAAATAAACGTCAAAAGAATCTTTCGCATAGCCATCGCCTAAATACCGAAACGAATTACCGCTGGCACCAGACAGCTTGCGTCCCATAAAAAACACATTGAATGCATCTTTTCCGTAATATCCACCCAGGTCTTGAAAGCTACGCGCCGAGGCTCCTTCTACGTTTTTGCCATTGAACAGCACGGCATGCGACATAATCATATATCCCCGTGAACGATACATAAAACCGTCATCACCATCGTACGGACGATGATAGTCATCACGTTTTAACCTGAATGTACGAGGATCAACGTACCGCAACACATCGCCAAGATAGTAAACATGATAAGCATCTTTAGCATAACCATGCCCCAAATTGACAAACGAATACACATCGGCCATGGACAAAGGTGTGCCACGGTAAAGCACCACACCTCCTGCTACTTGGTAATCGGCAGGACGACGCTGCGCCTTTACTTGGACAGTGAGCGTGACAAACAGCACGAGGGCCAAGAGGCGAAAGGCGGAACTAAATGAAATTGATTTGCTCATCTTCATGATTGTTTATAATTGAATTGGTGTATAATTGCATCTAACGAGAGCTTTGTCTATGAGAAGGACAACTGTCAAAAAGGGTCATCACTACCCCTGTTGAAGCACTTTGTCTACTTGCTGCAAGAGCCACTGTTGCTGTTCATCAATTGTTAGGTTACTGTTATCCAGTTCGATGGCATCATCAGCCTTACGAAGAGGCGACACCTCACGATGAGAGTCGATGTAATCGCGCTCTTGCACGTTCTTCAATATGTCGTCGTAACGAGCAGGCATGCCCTTTTGCTGCAACTCATCATAGCGACGTTGCGCACGAACTTCGGCTGAAGCCGTTACAAATATTTTGAGTTCGGCATGCGGAAACACCACCGTTCCGATGTCACGGCCATCCATCACGATGCCCTTGTCCCCACCCATGCGTTGTTGTTGGGTCACCAAGGCAGTGCGGACAAAGGGGAGAGCGGCTATCTTACTGACCCTTTCGCTCACCTGCATCGTTCTGATTTCTTGTTCTACCAACTCGTCATTCAAGTAGGTGTCGGGCTTGCCTGTCTGTGCATTGAATTGGAAAGAAATGCGGATGTCGGGCATGGCTCGTTGCAAGGATGTCGCATCTACCTCACCATCGGCTTCAAACAACTGATGGCGCAGCGCATAAAGCGTCACGGCGCGGTACATAGCGCCCGTGTCTACATAGACATATCCTAACTGGCGAGCCAAATTCTTGGCCATGGTACTTTTGCCACATGATGAATAGCCGTCAATGGCAATCACGATTTTCTTCATTTCTTATTTAGGGTATAACGATATCTTATTTAGGGTATAACGGCCGATGCCAATGCCTCCCACAGTTTATCATTGGGCGGCAATGGAGCCTCAACAACAATATTTTCTTTTGAAACGGGGTGCACAAACGTTATTCCGCGTGCCAACAGACTGATACTGCCATCGGGATTGCTGCGAGGTGCGCCATATTTAAGGTCGCCCTTGATAGCACATCCCATGTTAGCAAGCTGACAACGTATCTGGTGATGTCGCCCTGTCAGCAAGTTCACCTCTATGAGATGATAACGATCCGAATGGGCAATGACACGATATTTGAGTACTGCTTTCTTCGCATTTGGCACCTCCTGCGGATGCGCATAACTCTTGTTTTGCCGCTCGTTGCGCACCAACCAATCGGTCAGCACACCTTCTTCTGCAGGTGGCGCATTCTTGGTGATGGCCCAATACGTTTTATGTACCTGCCCTTCCTTGAACATCTTGTTGAGTCGTGTCAAGGCCTTGGATGTTTTAGCGAAGACAACAAGTCCCCAAACAGGCCGGTCAAGACGATGAACCACGCCCAAGAAAACATTTCCCGGCTTATGGTATTTCTCCTTGATGTACTGTTTAACTGACTCCGAAAGCGGTTCGTCCCCGGTTTTATCACCTTGAACGATTTCACCGCTCCGCTTGGAAACAATAATGATGTGATTGTCTTCGTAAAGAGGGAGCATGGAAGGATTGGTTATTTAGTTGACAAGTTGACAAGTTAACAAGTTGACAAGCTGTTAGACCTTTTATTGATTTGGCCAATAACGAAACTATGTACTCGTCTGCTTATCATTTTAGTTAACGAGTTAACAAGTTGACAAGCTGTTAGACCTTTTATTGATTTTCCCAATAACGAAACTATGTACTCGTCAACTTGTCATTTTGTTGACGAGTTAACAAACTGTTAGACCTTTTGTTAACGCGCCGAGTAACGAAACTATCAACTCGTAAACTTGTCAACTTGTGAACTCGTCAACTCCTAAAAACTCTACATATTCATCCCCCCATCAACCTGGATTACCTGGCCGCTGATGTAGCTTGAAAGGTCGGAAGCCAAGAACAAAGCGCAGCTGGCAATATCCTCAACCGTGCCACCACGGCGCAAAGGAATCTTATCTATCCACTCCTGACGAATCTTCTCGGGCAATGTCTGGGTCATAGCCGTATCGATAAATCCCGGTGCAATAGCGTTAGCACGGATGCCTTTGGGACCCATTTCCTGTCCAACCGACTTGGCCAACGCAATCATTCCCGCCTTTGATGCGGCGTAATTAGCCTGACCGGCATTGCCATGAACACCCACCACGGAAGCCATGTTGATGATAGAACCTTGACGCTGACGCATCATGACAGGCACACAAGCATGGATGAAATTGAACGCACTCTTCAAGTTAACGTTGATTACAGCGTCCCATTGAGCCTCGGTCATGCGCAACATCAAACCATCTTTGGTGATACCGGCGTTGTTGACCAAGATGTCAATTGAACCGAAATCCTCTTTAATTTGACTAACCAATGCGGCTGTATTTTCAAAATCGGCAGCATTACCTGCATAACCTTTCACTTGTACGCCCAGTGCGGCAAGCTCACGCTCGGTTTCTTTACCGCCATGTTCTTCGTCAATCACCAAATCAGTGAATGCGATGTTGGCACCTTCCTGAGCGAATCGCATGGCGATGGCCTTTCCTATTCCACGTGCAGCACCTGTGATGAGGGCTGTTTTTCCTGTTAATATTCCCATAATTGAATGTGTTAATATTGAAGTTAATATTTAATTGTGAATTTCTTGCTACTCCTTTTTAGGACTCAACTTGCCCAAAGCACCGTAAACCACCTTAGCAACCAGTGGCTTGCTGCTCTCTTCTGTCAATCCATGTCCCAAGCGTCCGTAGATGAATGGCACCTCAAGTCCTTTGATGCAATAATGCGTGATGTCAGCCACCAATTGAACGTTCTCGATGTCGAACTCTCCATCCTCCTTCCCTTCCGAATATACGCGACGGAAGAGTTCGATCTCATCTTCATCAAAATTCTTCCTCATCTTCTCCACCATCCAGATGTTACGGAAGAACTCTGCGCGCAAATTGCCATTGCGCACCACCGTTTCGCGAATCATACTGAGATGGGTATAAATGAGTTCGATGATTTTATCTTGTGGCGCAATCTTCTTGTTGGCCACCTCATCCAACTTGTCACTGAGGCGTTCGAGTTCAGACTCGATGACTGCATAAAACACAGCCTCTTTGGAACTAAAATAGGTGTACAGCGTGCGTCTCCCCTTACCAGAGGCCAACGCAATGTCATTCATGGTGGTATTGGCCACGCCATTCTTGGCAAACAATTGCCTCGCCACGTCCACCAATAACCGTCTTGTTTTTGATATTGACATCTATTTTCCTCCTTTCTTCAGGTTGATTGCACAAACCTTTTATGATGTGCAAATGTATGTTTTTTATTTTAGGCGTGCAAGCATACAAGACAGAAAAAAGGTTTTTTAAGACACTCTTTACAGGATGGGCAACCATTATTTAGTGATTTAGTTTGAGCAAACCATCCTACAGATACTCAAGCGCATCCACCCCGAAAACCAATGTCAATGATATTGGCATCCAAACTCATTGACTTTGACGTCCAATTGCATTGACTTTGGCGTCCAAAGTCAATGCAATTGAAAACACGAAAACATACCGCATTTTCAAAGGTCTTTAAGGTATGTTTTGCGGGAAATGAAAGACAGAGGCAAGATGGTATATACTACCGTTGAATAGATACGCAGGATGACATCCGTATTATCCAACTGATTTCTAATCATTTAGAAGGATTATCTACCATATTTCAATAAAATTAAGAAAGAAATATTTGTTTATCTCGCAAAAAAGCCGTACCTTTGCAATCGCAAACAAGAAAACAACATCGCGGAGTGGAGCAGTTGGTAGCTCGCCAGGCTCATAACCTGGAGGTCACATGTTCGAGTCATGTCTCCGCAACTATAACGCTTGGAAGTCCTGTAAATAAGGAGTTTCAAGCGTTTTTCGTTTGGGTATGACAGGACGCATGCCGCACGTCATCATCAACTGCAATTGTGCTGAAACACGATTCGTCTATATCATAATTCGAGGAGAAGGAGTAAATTCTTATCCATCCACACCTATTATATCTTAAGTTTTTTCGTATCTTTGCAGTCATTACAACGATTATGTAGACGACAAGACGCATGGAGACATGGTTCTTGTATCACTAACATTAAATATTATGACAGTAAAAGAGGATCATAGCACGGAAGAGAAGAAGAGTTTGAGTTTTGTGGAGCAACTCGTTGAAGACGATCTTGCCAAGGGTAAGAATGGCGGTCGCATTCAAACACGCTTCCCTCCAGAACCCAATGGCTATCTGCATATAGGTCACGCCAAGGCCATTTGCATGGACTTTGGCATTGCCGAGAAATACAATGGAGTGTGCAATCTTCGGTTCGACGACACCAATCCCAGCAAAGAAAACAACGAATATGTGGAGAACATCCTGCATGACATCAGCTGGTTGGGATTCAAATGGGGAAATGTTTATTATGCTTCCGACTATTTCGAGAAGCTTTGGGACTTTGCAGTGTGGATGATTAAGCAGGGACTCGCCTACATTGACGAGCAGACGTCCGAAGAGATTGCACAGCAAAAAGGTACGCCCACCACACCTGGTACGGCCTCGCCTTACCGCGACCGACCCATCGAAGAGTCGTTGGAGCTGTTCAACAAGATGAACACGCCTGAGGCTGTGGAAGGCAGCATGGTGCTTCGTGCCAAGTTAGACATGGCCAATCCGAACATGCACTTCCGCGATCCAATCATCTATCGCATCATACACATTCCGCATCACAGGACAGGTACCAAATGGAATGCATACCCCATGTACGACTTCGCCCATGGACAGAGTGACTATTTCGAAGGTGTTACCCACTCTATTTGTACGCTCGAGTTTGTTCCGCACCGCCCATTGTACGACCATCTTGTTGACTTTCTCAAGACGATGGATGGTTCGGATGATAACATGCAGGACAACCGTCCGCGACAGATTGAGTTCAATCGACTGAATCTCACCTACACCGTGATGAGCAAGCGTAAGCTGCACTCACTGGTAGAAGAGCATTTAGTGTCCGGATGGGACGACCCTCGTATGCCTACCTTGTGCGGTATGCGCCGCCGTGGCTATTCGCCTGAAAGCATTAGGAAATTCATCAAATCCATTGGCTACACCAAGTTTGATGCCTTGAACGACGTTGCCTTGCTCGAAGCTGCCGTGCGCGATGACCTCAACAAGCGGGCATGCCGAGTGAGTGCAGTGCTTGATCCGGTGAAACTGGTCATCACCAACTATCCCGAAGGGAAATCAGAAGAGATGGAAGCCATCAACAACCCAGAGAACGAGGCCGATGGTTCACACCACATCACCTTCAGTAGGAATCTCTGGATAGAGCGTGGTGACTTCATGGAGGACGCTCCGAAGAAGTTCTTCCGCATGACCCCGGGCAAGGAAGTTAGATTGAAGAACGCTTACATCGTGAAGTGTACGGGATGCACGAAGGACGAAGAAGGCAACATTATAGAGATACAAGCAGAGTATGACCCACTGAGCAAGAGCGGCTTGGAAGGAGCCAACAGAAAGGTAAAAGGCACTCTACACTGGGTATCTGCCGACCATTGTAGGCAGGCAGAGGTGCGAGAGTACGACCGATTGTTCTTTGTTGAGAACCCAGGTGCAGACGAAAGGGACTTCCATGAACTACTCAATCCTGACAGCTTGCGCGTGTTCCCGAACTGTTACGTTGAAGCATACGCGGCAGATAAACAGCCGGGAGAGTATCTACAGTTCCAAAGAATCGGTTATTTCATGGCCGATCCGGACAGAACAGAAGACCACTTAGTATTCAATAAGACAGTAGGACTGAAAGACACCTGGGCAAAGGTTAACAAATAGCCTTGCCCTTTCGGGTGTTTTTTCATTCGTTGTACGATGGCAGAAGCATATAACTTTTTTGATAATAAGGAATTCAAGGATAACCTAAAACGATATGAAGAGGCTCATATCCAGGGACTTTCTATCTATTTAGATGCGGATGAATTTGCCGATATCGCAGAATATTACCGCGGCAAAGGTCGCATAGACGATGCGCATGCGGTGTTAGACGAGGCGATAAATCTGTTCCCAGGGTCAACAACCCTATGGACTGTCAAAGCCAGAATAACGCTTTTGGAAGGCGGTGATGTGGAGCGTGCTTACGAATACATCAGCCATGTTGACGACAAGGACGACGTGGAATATACTTATACGTTAGCCGAAATCATGATTATAGATGGAAAAGCAAAGCAGGCAGACCAACTGTTGCACCGTCGATTTGAGCGGGTTGATGATGAGGAACGGGAGGAATTCAAGCAAGACGTCGCCAACATATACGCCGACTATGAGGAGTTTGACCTCGCCAAAGAGTGGTTCGACCGATTAGAACCCAATGAAGACAACAGTTATAAAGAACTGAAAGGACGCATTGCATTGGGCACTGGTAACCTTGAAGACTGCGAGAACATCTTCCAAGAACTGATTGATGAAGATCCCTACTCAACGAGCTACTGGAACAATCTGGCGATGCTGCAATTTCTGAAGAGTAATTTCAATGACTCAATCACCAGCAGCGAGTTCTCCATTGCCATCAATCCCGATGATGCAGAAGCCATTCTTACCAAAGCAAACGGACTCTTCAGTTTAGGCAATTACGAAGAGGCACTGAACTATTTCGACCGATATAGCAAGCTGGTTCCTGATGATTTGTCGGTAGTGATGCTAAAAGGTGTGACGCTTTTGCACCTCAATAAACCAGAAGAAGCACTCACTCACTTCAAGAAAGCAGAGAAGATGGGGCGTCATTCGGATTCTAACTTGCCTGAAATCTATCAGGAAATAGCCTTCACCCTGTCACAGCAGGGACGCGTAGAAGAAGCTCTCGCCTACTTGGACAAGAAGCAAAAGCTGCCCAACGACAACCACACTGACACCTTGTTGCTCAAAGGACACATCCTCTTGGAGAACGATTATCTGGAAAAGGCACAAGAGGTTTTTCAAGAAGCGATTAGAAGTTCTGACAATTCACCCAGCACTTTTTTACAGATAGCCATATCCGTTTACGACTGTCGATATGTTCACTTGGCATACAACTTATTCTTGTCATACTTCAAAGACGTGGGCGACACCTGCCAAGACGGCTACGCTTACTTCGCTCGCTGTGCCAATGAACTGGGAAAAAAGAAAGAATTTGCCCATGCAGTGAAGCTGGCTTGTGAGAGAAATCCGATGGAAGCGAAAATGGTTTTGGCCGACTTGTTTCCCGAAGGAATGAGTACTGAAGAGTATTATCCCTACCTGCTTTCAACAAATACGGATGAGAGAAAGCAAAAATAACCAGCCAAAATAGACAAAACAATGAATTGGTTTTCGTCCCTGATGGGGAATCTTAACTACTGGACAGTATTCTTATTAATGTATATAGAAGGAACAGTGATCCCCGTTCCCTCCGAGTTGATTGTCTCACCCGCTGCCTATCATGCCGCAGCAGGTCATCTGGACGTCACGCTCGTCATCATCTTTGCTACCCTGGGCGCTGTCCTTGGATCGGCAACCAACTATGTAGCAGCCTACTATCTGGGGCGCCCCATCGTCTACAGGTTTGCCAACAGCAAGTTAGGACACCTGTGTTTGCTGAACCAAGAGAAGATAGAAAAGAGCGAAAAATATTTTAATGACCATGGCGTGATAGCCACCTTGACCGGCAGATTGTTGCCCGGAATCAGGCAAGTGATATCGGTTCCCGCCGGCTTAGCCAAGATGAAGTTTTGGAAATTCATACTCTACACCACCATCGGAGCCGGCATTTGGAATTGTGTGCTGGCCGCTTTGGGCTGGTATTTGCACTCCATTGTACCGGAAGAACAGCTCAACGACAAGATTTTAGAGTACAACGATCATATCAAGGTGGTGATTTTAAGCCTGTTTGGCCTGATGGTAGCCTATTTTGTTATCAAGCATTTTCTCAACAAGCGCAAGCAAAATAAGAACCAATCTTCCAATCCTTCCTGAAAAGAATCAACCAGCTAAAAAACTTGAGGAATCCAACTCCAGCAACTGATTGTATGTTAACTTTCGTTAATAGCATAACAACTGCAAGCACTTCTGTTATTGTTTGTCAATCAAAATGCCTATCTTTGCACTCACTTTAACGAGAATCGCCGATATGGCTCAGTTGGTAGAGCAACTCATTCGTAATGAGTAGGTCCCCGGTTCGAGTCCGGGTATCGGCTCTCTTGCGGAATTAGCACATCGGTAGTGCGTGGGCTTCCCAAGCCTGAGAGGCGGGTTCGATTCCCGTATTCCGCTCAATCTTTATTTATTCTCCCCCTTATTTTTCGCTTCCTCTTCAGCACCGAAGATATATTGCATCACGATTGCGTCACGATAGGCCGTTCCATCGTAAAGCCAATCGGCCAATCTGCACCCTTCGGTGAAGCCCAATTGTGCAAACAAAGCCAAGATATTGCTCTTATCAGCGGCTACCACGACATAGATTTGATGCAGATGTAGCACATGTTTGGCATATTTCAGCACTTCCTCTACCACGGCTTTTCCATAGCCTTTGCCACGAAACTGCTCTTGAATCACAATGCCCAGTTCGGCTCTTCGATGTCGCGGAGCGAAGTTAACGATATCAACCATGCCAATCGTCTTGCCGCATTCGTTTTCAATTATCAGTCTTACTTGCTTGTCGGTGTAGATGTCTCCCGAGGAATGTGCAATGTAGTCGTGCAGCACATACCTGGAATAAGGAACATTGGTAGCACTGACATTCCACAACTTCACATCGTTTTCAATCTTATACAACAAGTCAAGATCTTCGGGCTCCATGGCCCTTAGCTGCGCATGTATCATGATTTTGGCTATGTTTTATGAGAGAATTTCCGAACCGGTAATCACCATTTTCGTTTCTGGCAGATACGTTCCGAGGCACACTTTCTCGCTTGGTTGTGAGGCAAAGATATTCAATATCTCATCAAAATTGTAGGCTTGGATGTCGTAAACCACGTACACCTTGTCGGCTTGTGGCAACTTCAAAGTCAGATGACCATCGGGATGATCGCGATAGGTGGATGTCACAAACTGCGCGCAAAGTCCTTTTCGCCGCGCAATCTCCTCACACTCGCGCATGGATTGGCTACTTCCGATGAAGACATACTGCACAGTCTCTTGTTTCTTTCTCCGAAAAAGTCCCACTCCCTGTTTGGCCTTCACCATCTGCATGCTTATCAAAGCCATGAATGCCTTCGCGTAGATGGCCACCTTAATGGGCAACCCCAGCAGGATACTCATGCCGCCATAATGCTTTTTGAAGAATATCAGCATGGCTTGATAGAACACATGCACATAACGATAGGACGATTTTTGGGTGCTTTCCCCCTTATAATGCAGTATTCTTAGCGGCAGATACCAGTTGTGATAACCCTTCTGAAGCAAGCGATAAGACAGGTCTATGTCCTCTCCATACATGAAGAAATCTTCGTCGAGCAAGCCCACATCCTCGAGTGCTTTACGCGGAACGGCGAAAAAAGCACCACTGACAATTTCTATCTCGGCTGGTTCATCCCAGGGTAGGTGCCCCATGTAGTACCGCGCAAAGCGTTTACTCGTGGGATATTTCGCACACAATCCGCACATTTTGTAAAAGGCTGTCCATGGCGTTGGCACCCCTCTGCGCGACTCTTTCGCATCAAATCCTTGCTGATTCATCATCCGAACGCCCACGCCACCTACGTCTTCGTGCGAATCCATCCAATCAATGAGCTGGCGTATGGTATGTTCACCGACGATTGTATCGGGATTCAGCAGCAAGACATACTCACCTTTGCTTTGCCTGATGGCGAGATTGTTGGCCCTGGCGAAACCCAAATTATGATTGCTGCTGATGAGATTCACCGTGGGGAACCTAGCTGAAAGATAGTCTACCGACCCGTCGACGGAGGCATTATCTACCACAAAAATCTCGGCATCTACATCCTTGAGCGACCGTGTTAGTGAGATTAAACACTGCTCAAGATAGTACTTTACATTGTAATTGACGATGATGACAGACAGCTTCACTCCTTGCATGATCTTTCACGGTTAAACCTTCTCGTCACCTTTTGTCTCCGTCACGCAACGATCCAAGGAGGGATAGATGAAAAACAAACTTAGAAAAACAATGACTGCCATGTAGCAAAACGCTGCATGGACGAAGAGATAATAAAACAAGACGTTAACCACCAGCAGCAAACCCAACACTTCCAAGCGCACACTGCCCCACCTTTGGAGCGCGCGTACCGCCTGTGCGTCATCGCTTTTCAGTGCCTCTGCCGCCTTTTTATACTTAAACAAGCGTAACGAAAGCGGAATGCAACAGATGGTGAGTAGTTCCATGACCACCAAACAAACAAACTCCTTCTGGTCCGAACCGGCCCAAGTCCCTGATACTAAGGCACCCGTTTCAAACAGCACCACCATCAACAAAGACAGGATGATGGGCAAAAAAAACTGAATCATCAACAGGCGTTGCACGCTTCTTATCTGGTTCATGGAATTCAATGTATATCAATGTAACACCCAACCCATCTCCTCCGAGCTTGGTCAGATGTGTTTTTTTCTTATCGTTCAAACGGCGTTCTATTCACAATCGAGCGTCCCAAAGTCACCTCGTCCGTGTACTCCAACTCATCACCTACAGATATTCCGCGCGCTATCACGGAGAGCTTCACGTCTAAAGGAGCCAATTTTCGTGAGATGTAGAAATTGGTTGTGTCGCCTTCCATCGTCGAACTCAAGGCCAAAATCACCTCCGAAACGCCACCTTGCTCAACCCGTTGCACCAACGACTGTATTTCCAACTGGTCAGGACCGATGCCATCCATGGGTGAGATGATGCCTCCCAGCACATGATAAAGTCCGCGAAACTGCTGCGTGTTCTCTACCGCCATCACGTCTTGTATGTTCTCCACCACACAAATCAGCGACGTGTCACGACGTGGGTCTGAACAGATAGGACACACATCTTCATCACTGATATTGTGACACACTTGGCAGTATTTCACCTCCTGCTTCACTTTGGCGATGGCCGAGGCAAACTGTTCAACGTCACTGTTGCTTTGTCGCAGCAGATGCAGAACCAGTCTCAAGGCCGTTTTTCGCCCTATTCCGGGAAGTTTGGAGAACTCGTTGACGGCTTTTTCGAGTAGAACAGACAGATATTGTTGTTCCATTTACAGGTACACGCCAATCCCTATCTTGAAGCCAATGGTGGAAAAGTCACTGTGCTTCTTGAACGATTGGTCATAGTACACGGCGGGTTCAACGGTCACCGTACGACTTAAAAAATAAGCATAACCTACCTCTACGCCAGGCATCACATCGTTGTAGTTATGGTTGGCATGAATCAACTTGCAGTTAACGCCCAGGTAAATGCCATTTTGAACAATGTAGTAACGTCCACCAACACCCACAGAAATATAATCGGGAACCGACTCATATCCGCTATGTTGATAGCTCAAATTGCCCAAAACCATCAAGTTGTCTTCAAAAAGATAGCCAGCATGTGCCTGAATGCCCAGGTTGAGCTTGTCCAAACCGCTGTAACTCAGATTCAATCCAGTCAACGAACCGCCGATATACACCTTGTCTTGTTCAAACTGTGCGCTGGCCGTGAGGGTCATCAGCAACGCCGCAATCATTGTTAATAGCTTCTTCATTTTCATCAAAGTCTTTTATGTAAGTATATTTTCCATCTCCTCAAATGGCTCCACTCACACCGTTTTTCCCCGCACACACAAGCCTTTCTGAACCAAGACTAATGCTTGCTTGCAGCCTTAATTGAACGCTACGGCTGGAGCAGTGATGCATTTTGCAAAAGTACATAATATATTTGAGAACCGAAAAAATATCCGTATCTTTGTCAGCATAATTCTTTTGAACGAACAGACAGGATGAAACGATTCTCACTATCCATCATATTAGCAACGCTCTCTCTTCTCGTATCCGCCCAATCTCCCACCCCTTTGCTGCAAAACGCCCTATGCTCCTCGCCCAAACGCGAAGTGAGAGCCGTGTGGCTGACCACCATTGGCGGACTGGATTGGCCTAAAACCTACGCCCACACCGCGTACACAAAGGAAAAACAACAGGAAGAGTTGCGAAAACTGCTCGACCTATACCAGCGTGCCGGCATCAACACCATCTTGCTGCAAACCCGCGTCAGAGGGACGATGATTTACCCATCCACCCACGAACCATGGGACGGCTGCCTGTCGGGCGTGCCGGGAAGAAGTCCAGGGTACGACGCTTTGGCATTTGCCATTGACGAATGCCACCGCCGCGGCATGGAGTTGCACGCCTGGGTAGTTACCATGCCGCTGGGAAAATGGAACGGGTTGGGCTGCAAAACCATGAGGAGAAAGCTGCCGGCATTGGTTAGAAGGATTGGCGCAGATGGCTATCTGAACCCCGAAAAGCCTCAAACAGCTGATTATCTGGCCACCATTTGCGAAGAAATAACGCGCAACTACGACATCGACGGCATTCATCTCGACTACATTCGCTATCCCGAAAACTGGCCACTTCGCATCAACAGAGCGGAAGGCCGCCGCAACATCACCCGCATC
Organism: uncultured Prevotella sp.; assembly: GCA_963511375.1. Lineage (GTDB taxonomy): Bacteria > Bacteroidota > Bacteroidia > Bacteroidales > Bacteroidaceae > Prevotella. The sequence goes on from CAUPIT010000002.1 coordinate 212,194, forward strand.
GTGGAAGCCATTCACGACAAGGTGAAGCGGCTCAAGCCATGGGTGAAGATGAGTTGTTCGCCCATTGGCAAGTATGATGATCTGCCCAGATATACTAGTCGGGGATGGAACGCTTACACCAAGGTGTGTCAAGATGCCCAAGGATGGCTCAAAACGGGACTGATGGATCAGCTCTACCCCATGCTGTATTTCAAAGATAACAACTTTTTTCCCTTCGCCATCAACTGGAAAGAAGAGAGCTGCGGCAAGATGATTGTTCCCGGACTGGGCATCTATTTCATGTCGCCCAATGAGCGTAACTGGCCCATCGACGTCATCAAACAAGAGCTGAATGTTGTGAGACAATATGGTATGGGGCACGCATACTTCAGAGGAAAGTTCCTGACAGACAACACCAAAGGCATCTACGACTTCGCAGAGAACGATTTTACCCGCTATCCGGCACTCGTACCAGCCATGACCTGGCAACACAGAACGCCGCCAATGCCGCCAACCCACCTCCGGTTGGATAGCACTAAAGCCACGTTGAGTTGGACGGGAGCGAAAGATCGCAGTGACGCTCCCTACCTGGTTTACAACGTTTATGCCAGTCGGCAGGCGCCCGTTGACATTCATGACGCACGCAACATTGTGGCCGCCCGCATCCCCTCAACCTCCACCCGCGTGCCTACCGCGCAAGGTATGGCGTACGCCGTGACGGCCATGGATCGCTATGGCAACGAAAGCGAACCGCTACAAACACACCAAAAACCCATCAAAATCACCCACTTCCCACCGGCAACGCTGTTGCCCTGTGACGGAAAGCGCCTGCAACTGCCCGAAAAGGGACAAACGCTGGATGCCCTGTTCGTGCTTATCGAATCGCTGCAAGGCACCATGGTCACCACCCGTGTATACCAAGGAAAGTACGCCGACGTGTCAAATCTGCCCGAGGGGATGTATGTGCTGCGCTCTATCAACAGGAAAGGCTATCGGCATCGCCTCGGCCATTTCATGGTGAAGCGGAATCCTAATTTATAGTTTTGCTCCTCTTTCCCAAATCCTCCCCACAACAACCTGGTCACCAATGCGTTGCAATCTCTATGACTTTGGCCTTCAATAGCATAGAGATTGAGGGCCAAAGTCAATGCTTTTGCAAGGCAAAGTCAATGAGATTGAAAAGCATGAACTACACCCTTCCCCACGTTATGGGTTTTCATAGTCGTCCCGTCGGTCTTCCGCTGCCATCAAATGCTCTTCTTCCGGCATTTGATAGTTTTTGATTCGGCGGTCTTGGAGAAAGATTCTGTCGAGTGTAAACGTCAAGGATTCCAGCGTGTGTGTACGTCGCAATGGCTTCAACTCGCATTCCCAAATCACGATGCTGTGCCACCCCATTGCCGCCAGTTGGCGGCACACCTCACGATCTCTTTCTTGATTCCTTCGTATTTTTTTCACCCAAAACTCCGTGTTGGATTTAGGTATTCTGTAATATCTGCACCCCTCGTGCCCATGCCAAAAGCAGCCATTGACGAAGATGCAAGTACGGTATTTCCGCATCACGATGTCGGGCTTGCCCGGAAGGCGGGGATGATTCAACCGATAGCGGTATCCATGGCTCCACAACCATTTGCGCACAATCATCTCTGGCCTGGTGTTCTTACTGTGAACGGCGGCCATGTTCGCATGACGTTGTTGTGGGGTAAGTGTATCACTCATGGGCTTTCGGCAATACGATGGCAGTGAACAGCACGTCACTTTCATTCAATGTGAAGACATGAAAGGACGCACTTTAGAATAATGTGATTACTTGAAACGGACTTGCAGATTAAGTTTGAAATACAGTTTTCCATCCTGCTCACGGTAAAGCTCACCAAATCCATACTTGGTTAAAGAAGGAGTTTCGAGTCTTGTGTTGCAATAGAGATACTCCTCAAAAAGATTACGGTCATAGAAATGATAACAGAGAACGTCACCATCATCTTTTACAATAAGATAGCCTCCATTAGCCTCGTACTTTCCGCTCCAAGGTGTATGTGGCACCATGCCAAGAGCTGATGCCACCAAGAAGTTTTTCACCTTACATTCATAGTACTTATGATTGTGCGTCATGTCGTATTCCATTGGATTTTTCGCTGCAATTTTCTCTGTAAGGTGTTTCATATCTTTGCCACCTCCTTGGTTGCTTTCCAGAAGAATGGCCGCCATGATGGTTGGCAGGCAACTGTCTATCAGAATGAAGTTGTTGCAACATATAGAATCGTCCATAGTCATGAACTCGAACAATCCACCCATTTCTTGTATTTTCTTTACTCGGTCAATCATCTTAGTCCGCGTGTTGATGGTGTTAACTGTTGCGATTTCAGAATCAGTGAACTCGTGACCAGCTATCATAAATGTGAAATTAGTGGTTTTTCCAGCGTTGAAAAGGGTGCCTTTCATATCTTGTATTTTTTACGACTGACATTGAAAAGTTAATGGCATAAATTCAAATATGTAAAGTCAAAATCATGCTATTTACTTAAATATTTCTGATAATGATAATCTAAAAAATCTGGCTTTGGATAGAAACGATTAGGCAAAATCAACTTTTTATTTTGAAGGCCAAGCAGATAACATTTAAAGGACTCGTCTTCTGTCTTTTCAATCATTTCATCCGAGATGATAATCTTATAGTCAGGCGTTATAGCAATAAGATATTTGTCATAAGCCTTATGGAACAACGAGTTTAAGCACAATCCATTTTCTGGATTGCTCCGATTGTTTTTATCTTCACTCCAATCTAAGATGTGACATGCTTCCAAAAGTTCAGAATTTCCCACACCGGATATACAGCACCTAAAATCATATGAACACATAACAGCGGAGCGGAAGAATGACTGATTTACCCTTTGTTTAACAATAGCCAAACGCTCTTTGCCTTCTGGTAAATGGTCAATGTCTACATTTGCCGCTTTTTCTATATCATTCTTGGTGTATTTTGCTATTAGGCACTCGCTTTCATATGCGAGTTTGTCGGGATTATCATAAAAATCTTTCCACACCTCTTGCTCCATTTTAGCTCCATGTGTCAATCCTACAATACCCCTCTCTTTTAATTTTGGATCAAGTCTGCCTAAATTACCAATCTTCATATTAAGCGCACTTGGTGTCCTTCCAATGATTTTGGCATATTTTACAATCATTGGATGCGACTTACTACTAACCTTAAAAGGTATCTTACAATATAAATTGAATGCAATGATAGTTTCTTCTCGTGTCCATTTATTTACCATATCTTAAGCCGCTAATGAATTATTACAAAAGCCATCAGATGTCACTTCACAACTGTTTGCATAACATGTCTTTTCTCCTTGTTTGTCCCACTCTGAAGAATAAACACATTTACCTCCCAGATTCTGAAGAGCAATGCGGAAACCTCCAATGCCAGCAAACAAATCAATGAAGGTAAACCGAGGTTGTTTAGGAGTTGGGAAAGGCACATTGAAAAAGTCTGCAAAAAGATTATACTGCCGTGGGGATTCTGCTACCTTCCATATCTGCTCATCACTCAAATCGTCATCGTTCATTGGCTGATGTGGCTTTTTACGGGCAATGAACTCACGGATAGCCAAAATGATTCTTTCTTTCTGAGTGGAATCTGTTCCCAACTGCTGGTTATGGAGGTAATGGCTTAATAAGGCCATCTGATTTTCATAAGAAGTTTCGCCATAAATTTTGACTCCGTCTTTTGTTATTTCTTCTGGAAAATCCGTCAAGTTCATCTTTTTGTTTGCCATATTGCTGTCTTTATACTTCTAAGTAATCAGAATATTATAATTTATCAATCGTGAAATAATCAGATGCTATTTATTCAAAATTGTTTTTAAACACTTCAACGTTTTTTTCTGATTTGTTAGGAAGGATGGATTCATATTTCATTATTCCCTGGATATATGCAAAGATAGTGCAAGCCGAAGTCAAAGGAAACTTGTTTACTTTGTTGAGGCGAAGCCTATCTTATGCAAAGATAAACATAATTGCTCAAATAACGCCAAGCAACGTGCATGCGATTTCAATTCAGGCAATCATTTTCTTGATCGGTCACTGATCGCACCTCAACTTGAAGGAAAAATGTGCATGGAAAAACAGAAAAGGAAGGGCCAAATGCAGAAAATTTCTTAATTTTGCAAGATAAGCTGGCAAGGAACAACGAATGAAATGTTAAAGCTTTGGCGATTAAACGCTATTTCTATAACTTTGTACACATAACTTATACGACGGATTATGCAACCCATCTTTATCGCAGGCCCCTGCGTCATCGAATCGGAAGAACTGTTGGACACTGTTGCCCAACGACTGGTTGATATCAATCGAAAGCTCGGTACGGACATCATCTTCAAGGCTTCGTTTGACAAGGCCAACCGCACGTCTATCCATTCGTTCAGAGGTCCTGGTCTGGAAAAAGGCCTGCAAATGCTCGCCCACATCAAGGCGACCTACAAACTGAGGATTACCACGGACATTCATGAGAGCTGGCAGGCGGGAGCAGTGGGTGAGGTGTGCGACATTTTGCAGATACCCGCGTTCTTGTGTAGGCAGACTGATTTGTTGGTGGCGGCTGCAGCAACCGGCAAAATTGTGAACATCAAGAAAGCACAGTTTCTCAGTGGAAAAGACATGAGACACCCCGTAGAGAAAGCTATGGAGAGTGGTGCCAAGGAGATATGGCTCACCGAGCGCGGTAACTGCTTTGGGTACAACAATCTGGTGGTTGACTTCAGAAACATCCCCGACATGAAAGAGATTGTTAAAACGGTGATTATGGACTGCACACACTGCGTTCAAAGACCTGGTGCGGGTGATGGAAAAACCATCGGTGACCGACGATTCATACCGGCCATGGCACACGCTGCGAAAGCTTTTGGGGCGACGGGATACTTCTTTGAGACCCATCCAACACCGGATGAAGGACTAAGTGACGCTGCCAACATGTTGGAATTGGACAAGCTGGAGCCTCTCATCGCATCACTACTACAATAGACGCACCGCATACATAATAACAGATTCATGGAAGAAAATACGAAAGAATCGCTAAAACATGCAAGAGAATATGCCTCACAGTGCATCAAGGATGAAGCGCAGGCACTGCTGGAACTGATTCCACAGCTGGATGAAAACTTCGAAAAGGCTGTTGAAATGATGTTCAACTGCAAGGGGAAAATCATCGTCACTGGTGTTGGCAAGAGTGGCAACATCGGTGCCAAGATAGCTGCCACACTGTCTTCAACGGGTACGCCAGCGTTCTATATCAATCCGCTGGACATCTACCATGGTGACTTGGGCGTGATGACACCCGACGATGTGGTGCTGGCCTTGAGCAACAGCGGACAGACTGATGAGCTGCTTCGCTTTCTGCCCATGGTGCTGCACATGAACGTGCCGGTGGTATCTATCAGCGGAAATCCCAAATCGTTGCTGGCCAAATACTCGAACGCACACATCACATGCCGTGTAGAGAAAGAGGCCTGTCCACTGAACCTGGCTCCTACGAGCAGCACAACGGCCGCACTGGCCATGGGAGACGCACTGGCCATTGCCCTGATGATGGTGAGAAACTTTAAGCCAAACGACTTCGCACAGTTTCATCCGGGTGGCGAACTGGGCAAGCGGTTGCTCACAACAGCTTCGGACGTGATGCGATCAGACAACCTACCCATCATCCCCAAAGAGATGCATCTGGGCGAAGCCATCATTCATGTGAGCAAAGGAAAACTGGGTTTGGGCGTTTCGTTGGAGAACGAGAAAGTGGTAGGACTGATCACAGATGGCGACATTAGGCGCGCCATGGAGAAGTGGCAAGCCCAGTTCTTCAATAAGACGGTAAGCGACATCATGACAACGAGTCCAAAAACGGTTTCACCGAACACAAAAATCACAGAGATACAAACCATCATGCACAAGTACAAAATACATACGGTACTGGTTGTTGACAGCGACAACCATTTGTTAGGGGTCGTCGACCACTATTCGTGCATGATTTAAAAGCCCCTATTGACTGAAATTTGAGAGTTCTATTATTTATTTTATGTTTCATCGCCTGCACGTCAGTTGATGCGCAGAGCTCAGACTCACTCATCGTTGAAACCTTGCGAGAGAAGGGTGTGAGGTTCTCACATGACAACAGCGTGACGCTGTTAATGGACGGGCAAGCGAAGTTTGATGACCTGTTTTTGGCCATCAAGCAAGCCAAGAGCAGCGTGCATCTGGAGTACTTCAACTTCAGAAATGATTCCATTGCGCGACTGTTGTTCGACATCTTGGAAGAGAAAGCGGCTGAGGGTGTGGAGGTAAGAGCATTGTTTGATGCGTTTGGGAACTCGTCGAACAACCGTCCACTGAAGAAATATCACCTGGACTCGATACGCACCAAAGGTGTTGAGATTTACAAATTTGACCCCATCACCTTTCCTTGGATCAATCATGTGCTAAGCCGCAATCATCGAAAGATTGCCGTCATTGATGGCGAGGTGGCCTATACGGGTGGCATGAACGTGGCCGACTATTACATTAAGGGCACCCGTCAGGTGGGCAAATGGCACGACATGCACTGTAGAATTGAGGGTTTAGCGGTGAACGAACTGCAACGTATCTTCTTAAAAATGTGGAATAAAACGGCGAAGCAGAACGTGCATGGCGCAAAATATTATAGAGGTCACCGCAACAGGGGGCATATCAAAGGCCTCAAGTCGGACACCTGCAGCACGTCAGGCGATAAGATGGTAGGCATTGTGAACCGTGAACCACGCATCAGTAACGAGATGATCAGGGCGTTCTATGTGGGAGCTATCGATGCAGCCCAAGACAGTTTGAAAATCATCAATCCTTACTTTACACTGAATCGGGGCATCAAGAAAGCACTGAAAAAGGCCATCAAGCGAGGTGTGAAAGTAGAGATTATGCTGTCGACCAGCAGCGATATTCCCTTAACACCCGACTGTGGGTTCTACAACGCGCACAAACTGATGAAGCAAGGGGCCAACGTATGGATGTTTACGGATGGGTTTCACCATACCAAAGTGATTATGGTAGACGGCAAGTTCTGCACGGTAGGGAGTGCTAACCTCAATGCCAGGAGCCTTAATTTCGACTATGAAGAAAACGCTGTGATTGTTGATCGCTGCACTACTCGCCAGCTGGACAAGTTGTTTGATGATGACAAGAAAGACAGTTTTCTGCTCACTCCCAAGAGCTGGGATGAGTTTAGAACGCCTTGGCAGAAGCTGCGTGGATGGTTTGCTCACTTGTTAGCGCCCGTGTTATAACGATAGACAACGGTCTAAAAAGTGTCATTTATCTAAAAAGCAACCAACGCCAAGAAGATTCTTGACGCTACATTGGCGGGTTACACCTTTATATTTTGTTGATATCTACATACCCATGCATCACGGCATAGATGGTGAGAGCTGAGACACTCTTCACCCCAAGCTTGTCCATGATGTTCTTACGATGCGTGATGACCGTTGTCATGCCAATGTTCAACTGGTCAGCTATCTCCTTATTAATATATCCCTGAACAATGAGTGACAACACTTCAATCTCTCGATCAGACAGGATTTTGGTCTTCAATGTTTTCAATGTAGATGGGAAACGCTGTCCCCTGCCATGTGCATTTTGTTCCAACATCAACAACGAACGCACCAACTGGTCTTCCGGAACATTGACACAAAGACTATGAAAACCAGAAAGTTGGGTGGAGGGATCAGTGGAAGCAGCTAAGACAATCGTCTTTTTTTGTCGGTCAAGGAAGAACTGACGATGTTCCAACACAATGCTCATCGACACAAAGTAATGGAAAAAAGAATCCACGGCACATTCGGTCAGCTCTTCAAACGAGCCGAACGTGGTTACGTCCATGACCGGCATCACATTCTGTAAAATCTGCTTCAATCCCAACACAGCCAGCGTGTTGGAATCAATGATGGCCAGTTGAGGACGCCCATTGATAATCTTTCCTTCCGTCATAACAGCCACAAAGTTAAATATTTTTCCTCATAATCGAAAGAATACAGGTAGCAAACATTCGTATCTATCAGCATCTTGCCCTGTACATACGACAAAGATGTCGCCTTGATACATAACTGTTCATGCTGGGAACATATTCTTAATGATGTTCTGGAACGATGGCAAAATAACGGACATCCGACGAAGTAAGGTTTTCCATGTAATGTTGGTGTCCCATTGGACAATAATGCACTTGTCCGGCTTGCACTTGTTTTGCCTCTCCGTCATCATGACACGTCAACGTTCCTTCTAAGACATAAACCACCTCACAATTATCAACGTGGGTATGAAGTCCGGTCGAAGCGCCTGGTTTGAGTGTGCTCAACATGATTTTGCACTTATCATCCGCATAGTTGCGCGTAACAAGTGTGCCTTTACCTCCTTTGAAACCTTCTATGGTTTGTTCGTCTAAATCATTGAAATCTATAACCATAATGTTCTTGTATGTTTTAGTTGTACGGCAAAGATAATTAAATAATGACACACCACAAAGAGATGATGCCATTTAATCTTCTGCTGAATTTCAAAGCAAAAGAGGGCATGCCGCGAAGCACACCCTCTCAAAATAAATCTTAATCAGGAATCGTTACTTATTACGAATCCATCTCTTGTCCCAGATATTCAATTGTTTTTTCGTCTTGTAAACAGAAGGGATGCAAACAACATTCACCTTACTGTCCTTGGCAGCCTGCACATAATAATAGATGTTCTTACCGTTGTACTTGCCTGATCGTTGATGGTTCAAGGCAAAAGTGTTTGTGCCATCTGTCAATTCACCTGCACTTTTCACGCCCGAGTACTTCACATCAATGGTCTTACCCACGGTAGCGTCCTTGATGAGGATGTAACGGTTGATGTATTTTCCGTAATCAGCCGCAAGCTGTGCAAGGGTCACTTCCATTGGTTTGGGTGCATCACCTTTGGTTACTTTGGCCAATTCGGTTTGCAACAACGTGGCTTCAGGCAGTCCGTTGTATGCATAGCCAGCACCCCACACACGTCCATTGATGACATCACCCACAGCAAGACTTGAATTGCCACTGTAAAGTAGCAAGCCACCTGTTGCGTCTTCAACGAAAATGTTGCTGCCATTCTTGTAGGTCACCTTTGCATCGGTAAGCACAACATCGAAGTTTACCTGCTTATTTCTATCAGTACTGGCTGATATGGCGGATGAAATTCCAGCGATACCGCCTGTGGTGACAGGAGTTGTGCCAAGCTGAATGATGGAAACTGTCAACACAGACTCTTCCTTCCCCTTGGTACTCTTGAACGTAAGTGTGCCTTCACGTTTCTTACCTGTCGCGTTCTCAGAAGGGTTGACGGTAAACACCAAGTCACCCTTCTTGTTGACCGTGTAGCCTGGCTCTATCGCCATCCAGTCGACATCCGACTTGAAACTCAATCCTTCGCCTTTCTGTGTGATAGTGATGTTGAACGGTTTGCCTTCCTTGTCGATGGTTTTGTTGGTCTCTTTGCTGAGCAAGAGTGCCTTCTTCACTGAAATAAATGTGGCATCCACAATCTCAACAGTCGACTTATAGGTTGTCCTGGCACCTTCAACAGTGACAAGATCACCAGGAGCGATATTGAACTTCTTCCAGTTGTATGCACCTGATGCGTCCTTTGTACCATAGATATAGAGTTCGTTGCCCTCGTTGTCTACCATGTACCAGTTACCGTATGAAGTGTTAATGATTTTACCACACATACCTGTCACACGGTAGGTTTTGCTGTCAACGCCCTTCAATACGTCCTTCACAGTACTTTCGGGTGTAGGAGAATCGTCAATCTGAGCAACGATAATGTTCTGATATTTATCACCGGCTTTTATGCGTATGGTAACCGAACGCGTAGCCGTTGTAGCGCCAACGGTGAAAGAAATGTCAGTAGTTCCTGCGCCACCACTCAGTTGTGACACCTTAACCCACTTGTTTTCCTTGGTTGCCATCTGACTGGTAGGAACCTGATATTTCACGATACCCTTTTCATCATCCAGCGAATCGGCCTTAACCGGAACCATGAAGTCCATGCTCCAGTCTTCCGTAGCCGTCACGGTAATCTTCTGCGTTCCACCTTTCACGTCGAAAGCCACATAAGAAGAAGACACCTTCAAGTTGCTCAGATAGGTGGGTTCGTTGTCGTCCGAACAGCCTGTAAACATGGCAATGACTGCGATGAACGATGGAATGATATATTTTAGTTTCATATCCTTTTGTTTTACTGTTAGTTAAATGTATGCTTGACTTTAGTTGAACGTATACTTGATACCCACCGACATGTACCAGCACTGGCCGATAGAATAGCTCGGTGTGAACGTTTCGGTATTGCCATTGATGGATTTTGCCGTAGAGAACTTAGCCACACCGTCTGTGTCAACACCCTCGTATTTGAGGATACGAGCATCCGAACCGATGGCAGGATTCAAGTATTTGGCCACACCCCACTTTGAGTCAAAGAGGTTGAGCAGGTTCTTAATGTCAAAGCTCAGCTGCAAACCATGCTTTGTCTTCCCTACGTTGAGTTTGAAATCGTGCTTGTAAGCGAAGTCAATGCGATGCACCCAAGGAGAGTAAAGCGCATAAGCCTCGGCATATTCGCCCTGATGTTTGCTCAGATAACCATTTGCATGCACATAGTCCATGAAACGAGTTTTGTCGTCTTCCGATACGAAACGGAATTGCTTGTCGGCCACTTGCTGATCGGTAGGAATGTAGATGGCGTCATAATTGTATCCGTCACCGTTCATATCATTGGTGGTCATGAACGAGTAGTTGGCTCCACCTCTCCATCCTTCATAGAACAAACTATAGTGATTACCGCTCTTGTCGTGGATGGTAGCCGATGCCACCAATCGGTCGGGCGTGTTGTATTGCGAGTTATGCAACTTGATGTGGTTCGGTCCCTCCACGGTTGGAACGTATGTGAATGCCGACTCTGCGTTAGAACCAGGCATGCCCGTCACACTCTTAGCCACGTTGTGAGTATAGGCAGCCATCAGGCTAACCCACTCTGCCGGCTGTACATTGGCGGTTACGTTAGCCGTCCAACCATATCCGCGACTGGTATTTTCCAAGACAAAAGCCTTGGTGTTGGTACGGAATCCCGTAGGATAGATAGGACGGTTATCTACACCATTGAATCGAGCGAACCCGCCTACAGAAGGAATACTCCAATCTGAAATGGAGGTTTCGTTGAGCGTCTTGTTGTAAATAAACTCACCCGACAAGGTGAATGGGAACGACACTGGTACTTGATAGTCGATAGCCACGGATGCTTTCCATACCTGTGGCAACTTAAAGTTTTCTGACACGGCAGCGATAGCAGATGGAACTGTTCCGTCCTCGGGCTTGATGGTAGAAGGATAACCCAAAGAAATCAGCTTGTCATAGAGCGCTTTCTGCGTGGCTTTGCCATTGGCGTCGGTCACCAGTCCGCCGGCAAAAGTATCCATGTCGAATCCTCGCTTGGCAGCGTTGGCAGCGTTGATTTGTGCCTGATACTGCACCATACCACCGTTGGTAGGCATGTTGGTGAAGAACACCAGTGGCAAGTTGCCGGCAAAGAGACCCGTACCGCCACGCACCTTGAGCGACTTGTTTCCCAAGACATCCCAGGTAAATCCTACACGCGGTGAGAATATCCAGTTGGCTGAAGGCCACTTACCCGTGTCAATGCGACGCCCATCGTAATCAAGGTCATAGATAGCCTTGTTGGTGATCAAGTCGCTGTTGACGAATGTGAGGTTGTCAATGCGCAAACCGTAAACCAACTTGAAGTTGTCCATCACCGACCATTCATCCTGTCCGTATACAGAAATCTTGTTGCTGCGTACGCGAGCGGCCGGCGCACTCTCACCGCCATAGCCGTAAGTGAGGTTCACAATCTCGGGAGCGGCACCATTAAGGAAGTCGTCCAGACTGCTATAGCGATAGTAGCCCGTACCATTACGCATGTAGGCATTGTCCGCCATCTTGTATTCGTAGGCCAGTCCACCGGTGATTTTATGCTTTCCAGCATAGTAAGTCAGCTCGTCTTTTACATTCCACACATCGTTATGAACGGCATTGTTCCATGTAAACAGCTCATAGCCCAACGACAGGTAAGCCTGTCCGCCTTTCAAGATATCAATGAAGGGGAATTCAGAAGAATTAGAACTACGCAAGTCGTCCAGCTTTGAATAGGTTGCCAACAACTGGTTGGAAAGATTCTCTGTCAAGCGACTGTTCAAGTCGAATGAGAACGAGTGAACCAGGTTGTCCATCGAATACATGGTATTGGCATACGCCATAGATGCCTGCGACAAACGGCCTTCCGACATTCGTGTGCCGCCATCCATAGACGATGCGTTAGGCGAGCGCCAAGTCATGTTCTTGGTGTAGTTGTAACGCAAGGCCAAACGGTGCTGGTCTGTGATGTTCCAGTCTAAGCGTGCCAACAGCTTGGTGTTGCTGATGTCAGCGGGGAAGCTGGTGTACGAACCTGTATTGTATCCATATTTCTTGTTCACAAAGTCAGAAACAGTCTGCAAATCCTTGAGTGTTGTACGCGAAATATACTCTTGAGCGTTGGCCACGCCATCCTCAGAAGCTCTCCAACGGTTGGCCACCGTAGGAACCTTTTCAGTTTCACCATTCACGAAGAAGAACAACTTGTTCTTGATAATTGGGCCACCCAACGTGAAACCGTAGGTGGTCTTGCGGTCCTTCTCGCGCGCATTGGTCATTAGGAATCCTTCGACAGCATCGCCTCGCATGTTCTCATTTCTGTGATAAACATACGCGCTGCCCTTGAAAGCATTGGTACCCGACTTGGTAATGGCATTCACACCACCACCGATGAAGTTGGTTTGACGCACGTCATACGGAGCAATCACCACCTGCAACTCTTCAATGGCTTCAATAGAGATGGGGTTACCACCACCGGGAAGAGCCGATGACAGGCCAAAGTTGTTGTTGAAGTTGGCACCATCTACGGTGAAGTTGGCCGTACGACCATCCGTTCCGACAAAGCTCATGCCATTGCCTCCATAAGGAGAAAGACGCGTGATGTCGGTGATGCTGCGGCTCACCGTAGGCAGATTCATCATCTGCGAATTGTTGATGTTGGTTGATGCACCGGTCTTCTCTTGCGCAAACTTGGATGCCGTTGCATTGACAATAACCTCGCCCAGCATGGCGGCGTCTTCCGAAAGGGTGACGCCAAGGTTATACACCTCACCCAACTGAAGCGTGATACCCTTGTAAGTCTTCGTCTGATGTCCCACATAGCTCACCGTAACGGCATAAGGACCACCTGTACGCATACCCTGAATGTTAAAACGTCCGTTCACGTTGGTCACTGCCGAATAGGTAGTTCCAGAAGGCTCGTGTACCGCCTGGACGGTCGCACCAATGAGTTCATCGCCGGTTCCCTCAAGGGTAACCTTACCACTCATTGCGGAAGTTGTAACCTGTGCCATCATTGATGTGCACAAACACATCATCATGGACATCAGAAAAACAATTTTTTTCTGCATTTTTGTGTTAATTTTTAATTAAAAAAGAGGCATGAAAACCTGTTATACTTATTTCACTGCAAAATTAACTAAATATTTTCATATAATCGTTACATATTGGTTACAATTTGGTTATGCATCAATTCATAGGGGATATTTTATACCGTAGAGGCATGATTTATCACGATTTGAAACACGGTTGGGCCTGGTAACGTGATACATTCCACCCCAGAAAAATAAGAAACGTGCTGGCCCACGCCCCTACGAATGTAAAATGTTTTGCCCGAAAAACACCCCAAAAACAGGGTTTCAAAACTTACAATCTAGAAAAAATCAATAGGCTTGCAGGATGCAAAACAGGAGATTGGCAGGGTGGAAAGCACCTATTTTTAAGCAAAAATCGTGAGTTGGCCGCCTTAGATGCATCTTTTTGACAAGCAATCTGCATGCCATTGACCCACAAAGGCATACAGATTGACGTGTTAAAGCAATGCTTTTCATCAAAAATCCACATCAAACGCATCTATAAACACGCATAAAATTCACAAATTACTGAATACAAAATAGTTACAAACATGAGCCATGCTTGCCGTATTTGCGACGCCCATCACCGCCGCTTGCAAATAAGCCAAGGAGCGAAAGCCTTGTTGTCAAGAAAATTCAGCATCACATTTCGCCTCTCCTATCCATGTGGTCAATCCTTACTATCATGGCATGAGCAAACCCGCCAATAGCTAGAAATAACATTAAAAAGGTACATTTAATGAAGTTTAAATGTTCAACCGCCACAATCATTAGGATATTTCAATAAAAATGAGTATCTTTGCAAGGTTTATTGTACATGTTAATTCAATATTCAGATTATCAATCAGTTAGAAGTTTAGGGTATTTAGGATGAGACAATTAAAAATTCAGAAAAGCATTACCAATCGTTCAAGTGAGGCGTTAGACAAATATCTTGTAGAGATAGGCCGCGCACCCCTGATATCTATTGACGAGGAAATAGAACTCGCACAAAAGATTAAAAAGGGCGGACCCGAAGGCGAGAGAGCCAAAGACAAGCTTGTCACTGCCAATTTGCGATTCGTTGTTTCTGTAGCTAAACAATACCAGCATCAAGGACTATCACTGACCGACTTGATTGACGAAGGCAACATTGGGCTGATTAAGGCAGCCCAGAAGTTTGACGAAACGCGTGGATTCAAATTTATTTCGTATGCCGTTTGGTGGATTCGCCAAAGCATCTTGCAAGCTATTGCAGAACAGAGCCGCATCGTCAGACTGCCCCTCAACCAGGTGGGATCGCTCAACAAGATTAATCAAGAAATCAACAGGTTCGAACAAGAGAACCATCGCCGCCCCTCTATCTCTGAATTGTCGGATGCAACGAACATCGATGAAGACAAAATCAGTCAGAGTATGATGGCCGACGGGCATCATGTGAGCATAGATGCTCCTTTCCAGGACGGCGAAGACAACACCATGCTTGACGTGATGCCCAGCGGCGAAGACAGCAGAACCGACAGGCATGTGGACCACGAGTCGATGGCACAAGAGCTCGATGCGGTACTCAACAAGGTGTTGAAAGAGCGTGAGATCATCATTATCAAAGAATGCTTCGGCATTGGTCGTCACGAGAAGGGACTGGAAGAAATTGGCGATCAGCTGGGACTGACGCGCGAACGCGTGAGACAAATTCGCGAAAAAAGTATTGCGAAGCTACGCGACAGCGGTAATGCAAAAATCCTGATGAAATATTTAGGATAGGTTTTATTGGACAAAAAGTGCAGCGGCCCCAAGCATGTTTCCATGCTTGGGGCCGTTTTTATATGGATGGATGTTGGGAAAAAGAGTGACGAACCAACCGTCATCACCCTGCGTTAAAAAGGCATCACGTTTAGACCCGACTACTCATTGGCTACTAAATCTTCCATCACAAAAGCCTCTTTCGCTCCAATGCCATACTGTTGTAACAGGTCGGCATCCATCACAAACACATCGTGCAGCAAAGCGTTGCCGCCCGGCATCGGTCGTTCTTTATTCGTTTCCGCCACATATTGCTTGAACAAGCTGATGGCCTCTTCCATATTGGACAGAAACCATTGGCAATAACCGGCATTCAAACAATCGGTTGGCATGCGATGCTGATTGGCTAACAGGCGCGTGTAGATGGGAGCTGCCTGCTGAGGTTTCTGTTGTCGGAGATACCCCCAAGCCAGTGAACGCTGGATGGAAAGATTCTCGGGATGGTGGTAATTCAACTTAAAAAGCTGGCTCATCCCCTCCTCTATCTCGTCATTGTTCATCAGGGACACGGCTAAATTCAGCTGCACATGCTCGTTCGTGGCATCCATTTCCAACAACTTTTTGTTGTATTCGACTGCCTGCTCATAGTCTTCCAGATAAAAACCGGTGAGTGCTTTCCCACGAATGGCCTGCATGTCATCGGCATTCAGCTCCAAAACGTTCGTGTAAGCCATGTCGGCCGACCGATAATCTTTCTCTCGATAATACGCTCTGGCAGCCAGTCTCCAATACTCTACATCCTCCCTATCCACATACGCGCCGAGCAATAGCCACAGCTCTCTGTAGAAATGGTGCTTGTAAAGGAACTTCCCTACTTCCGTCATCCTATCCTTCAAGGGCGACTCACGAAAATAAGGGCACATCACGAAGAACGCACTGTTCTCCATAGCACTCGTATCAAACGGATTGTGAAAATCGTTTTTGTTGTGGTAGATGCGATAAAAGCGGTACAAATCCTGCAAATACATTCGCCTGATGTAGGCAGAACTGTTTTTCTCTTCCATGCTGACCGAGGTGCCAAGGATGTCTTGACTGTTGAGCATTTCGCGCATGTTTTGAGGTATTTTGTCAATGATTGACGACAGTGCCAACGCAAAAGAATATTTATCCGAGTCGCAGAATGGGCCACTCTCGAGCAACAACTGCATGAATTTGTTGCCACCCAGTTTGTCGTTCACCTGCCTGAGTTCAGGATGATCTTCGTAGAAAGGTACGAACCAATTGCTCAATGTGGTGAAGAACGCGAACCCTTTCATTTGTGAGAAGCCACCGAAATAGATGTCCGACCCAGCCTTCTGCATGTTCATCATTTGGTTAAAGTTGCGTTCCATCTCCTCCATGGCCTTGTCTGCTGCCCCCGGGTTGAGCATTTCATCTACCTCTTCTTCTTCTTTTTCCACGATGCCCGCACGCGAAATGCTGATGTTACTGCCTTTCATGAGGTTGGGAATGATGTCTTTTTGCAGCTTCTCGTTATCGGCATCGGCGTTCATACAATAGAACATCTGCATTTGCAACTCCACTAATTCACGGCAGGTTTGCTCATTCTGACACAAAGTGTTGATGGCTTGTTGTATCTCGGGATAGATATCTCCCTCGTTTTCCGGTAACGACAGCACGATGCCTACCAACGCCCGTTGCCTGAGATGTGGATCGGTTGCATGGCGATAAACCTGTACTAGCGTCTGAAACTGATGGATGTCGAACAGCTGGATGGCCGACAACATCACGCCACTCAGCAACAATTGGGCGTCAATGGCGTCGATGGTGGGCGACAAAAGCAGGTCTTGGGCGAACTTAGCCGTGCTTTCATTCCATTGCGGAGACACCAGCAAGGCGTTGAAAAGCTTTTTGACATATTGCTGATGTCGGTCGTAAAGTTCCTGCTTTTTGGCCTTCTGCGCATCCTGAGGCTCGAGCGAGAGCAACGCTATGTCCTGCACGAATGCCTCCAATCGTTTCTTAATCACGTCAAAATCGGCATCCAGCGACTGCACGTCCATATAGGCTGCTTGGTACGAAGGGTTCTCGTTGAGGAACACAGCCAACTGCACGTCAGCGTTCAGGACATACAGTGTTTTCAACAAACGGTCGTAAACCTCCTCAAACTGGGGGTCATTCAGCCCCTTGCGCATGTAAGACTTCATAAGTTCGTAATCGCTTTCAATACGACTGATGCGTGCGTTAAAAGCGTGAAGTTCATACTCGTGGATAAAAGAACGAAGGCTTTTCAAGGCCTCGCCTACGTTCTGTTCGGATGTAATGACATTCCTTATCTGCTGTAATTCGCTATCTGAGTATTCCAAAATACAATCTATGTTAATGATAAACTACGTTCAACGGCTACTTTACATAGCGTTGAGCTTTTTCAATATCTTTGGGGTCGGGCTTGGAAAGGTGGTTGAATTTCAGTTTTGGCAAGGCGTTCACCGTTCTTTGATCGGTATTGCAATACGAACAAATCAATGAAGAAAAGTGCTGAACACCATGCTTGTTGATGGAATCTACAGCCATGTTGTACGCACTACTGAACGCTTTGAGCTGCGCCGTGCGATGCTGTCCCTTGATGGAATCGGTGCGAAAAGCCAACACACCCAATCGAGTGCCCGTCTTTTCGCTCTCCGTCATCACCTGATGATGATACAGTCGTGCGGTCGTTGCCTGTGGCTCAGTCAGCCACATGGCATCCATTTCGTTGTTGAGCAACATGTGCAAACGTACATGCACATCATTAATCTGTACCTTATATACCCTGGATTTGGTCTTCACCCCTTTGAGACTCTCGTCGGTGAGGTAGTCGGTGGCCGAAAAACGGGTCATGGCTACCATCTTATCACCCAACTGATTGAGCTGTTTCAAGCGCGCCGTTTTGTTGCTGATGAGCTGCCATTGCAGATTGGTGGCACTGAGATAATCCAGCTTGAGACCCTTTCGTTTCAGCCGTTCCATGCGCACAAGGTCGGATATGATGCCCTCTACGCTGCCTCCGACAATAGCTGTGTCGGCATCCATCTGCGCCGTAAAGGGCTTAAGTCTGACATCTACATGCAGCGTATCAAACAGTCGCAGCTCTTGGGCCACATATAATGGAAGGCAATCGAGCGTTGGCAGCACGGCAATCTTCAGTGCTTCGGCATTCTCCTGACGCAACTTTTCACGCTGAACCTTCGTCACTTGTCCGTCCTCTGTTTTGGACTGTTGGCAAGCAACCAGCGAGATGAGCAGCACGGCTAAAAGCAATAACTTTTTCATACCTTGCAAAATTAAACATTAATTTTGATTCTCAGAAAATTATTATTACTTTTGTCTATCAACAATCCCACCACCATGGCAAAAGAAAAGATAGCTTATGTGTGTTCTAATTGCGGTCAGGATTCGCCCAAATGGATGGGCAAATGCCCCAATTGTGGACAATGGAACACCTTCAAGGAGATACGCATCGGCTCTGATACGTCGCAATCAACGGCCCGTTCGGTCGTCAATGCCTTCAAAGGCAACACGGAAAAGAACAAACCGTTGCGCCTGAAAGACATCTCAACGCTTGACGAACCGCGCATTGACATGCACGATGACGAGCTGAACCGCGTGCTGGGTGGCGGACTTGTTTCTGGCTCCATCACCCTTTTGGGCGGCGAGCCAGGCATTGGAAAGAGTACGCTGACGCTGCAAACTATCCTCCAAATGACAGACAAGCGGGTGCTTTACGTCAGCGGAGAGGAGAGTGCACACCAACTGAAGATGCGTGCTGAAAGACTGTCCAATGCCGAAAGTGACCATGTGGTCATCCTGTGCGAAACCTCTCTGGAACTGATTTTCGAGCAAATCAAGACCGTCAAGCCTGAATTAGTGGTGATAGACTCCATCCAAACCATTGCGACAGAACATGTGGAAAGCTCGCCAGGCAGCATCTCTCAGGTGAGAGAATGCGCCGCTTTATTGCTTCATTTTGCCAAAAACAGCGGCATTCCCGTCATCTTAATCGGTCACATCAACAAAGAAGGTACATTGGCAGGCCCCAAAATTCTTGAGCACATCGTGGACACCGTCATCCAGTTTGAGGGCGACCAACATTATATATACCGCATCTTGCGCGCCATCAAAAACCGCTTCGGCAGCACGTCGGAACTGGGAATCTATGAAATGCAGCAAGACGGACTTAGGCAAGTGAGCAATCCATCCGAACTGTTGCTCACGCAAGATCACGACGGACTGAGCGGCATCGCCATCTCATCGGCCATCGAAGGCGTTCGTCCGTTCCTGTTGGAGACGCAGGCTCTCGTCTCTTCTGCTGCCTACGGAACGCCACAACGCTCAGCCACAGGCTTTGACCAGCGTAGGTTGAACATGCTTTTGGCCGTGTTGGAAAAGCGGGTGGGCTTTAAACTCATGCAGAAAGACGTGTTTCTCAACATCGCCGGAGGACTGCGCGTCACCGATTTGGCCATGGACTTGAGCGTCATCGCGGCAGTCTTGTCCAGCAACGTGGACACACCCATCGAGAGCGGATGGTGCATGGCTGGCGAGGTAGGCCTCAGTGGAGAGGTGCGTCCCGTCAGCAGAATAGAGCAGCGCATCGCTGAAGCCGAGAAGTTAGGCTTCACGCATCTTATTCTCCCTAAATACAATTTGCAGGGAATCAATTCACATCGATACCAAATAGCCCTCCACCCTGTACGGAAAGTTGAGGAAGCCCTCCGTGCCTTGTTCGGATAATTACCGCTACTGATTGGCACAGACGGAAGGCCGATTCATGCATCATTCTCTTGGAAGGTATGGCAATTAGAAGGGCATACCCACGGCGAAATGGAAGGTGAAGTCGCGGCCAAAGTTAGGATGAAGCACGGCGAAATGCTCCCGCTGTGTTTCATAAGCTGGATTGATGGCCTTCATACCCATGTCAAACCGCAGGATAAAAAAGTCGAAGTTCAAGCGCAATCCCAGTCCATAGGCCACGGCTATCTGCTTATAAAACTCATGTAACTTGAACTGACCGCCAGGTTGTTCCTCATATTGTCGCAACGTCCAAATGTTTCCGGCATCCACGAAAGCCGCTCCATGGAATTTCCAAAACAACTTGGTGCGGTATTCTATGTTCATGTCCAGCTTCATGTCACCCGTTTGATTGATGAAGTCAATGCGCCCATCGGTACCGCGAAAGCTGCCCGGCCCCAACTCTCTGACGCTCCATCCTCTCACCGAGTTGGCTCCACCCGAGAAGTATCGCTTCTCAAAAGGCAAGATTTTCGAGTTGCCATACGGATAAGCAAGCCCCAAATCTATGTGCAACGCCAACGAGTTGTGCGTATCAAAGGTAATCAAACGGGTATAGTCAAAGTCGCCTTTGATATACTGTGCGTAGGCCGTATTAAATAAGGTGTACTGTCCTTGCGCGTTTTTACGGAAGGACAGCACTTTAGAAAAGCCCTTCAAAATGTTGCCGGCCGTCTCGATGTTGGCGATCATGGCATGGCGACCATTATTGAATCTCAAACCGAAACCCATCTTCATGACCAGCAAATTCTCATAGTTGTATCGCAAGATAGCATTCCTACTACTGACGTCGTCCAGGTAATCGCGCTTGAACGTATCAGAGATCCAAGGCATATAGACATAGTTGAGATCAATCAGATCCATGCGATAGGACGAATATCGCTTCGGTTCGTTCCATCGATATCTAAACGCTGCGGACAAAACCCTACGATGAAATTCCGGGCGATTCTGCAAGTTGTAACTGAAAGACAACTCCGACGATGCCGTACTACGCCGCTGAAATGCGCTGGATAGGAAAGGAGCCAGCAAGCGGGGAAATTGCAATTTGGCCTCAGCGTTGTACTCCTGATAATCCTGGTCGTTGTATCCTTCCAAGCCTGTAATAGCCTCAAAAGCCCCTCTTAGCTGCACCCGCAGCACCTCACTGCCACGAAAAAGGTTTCTATTCTCGTAGGTCAGCGACACGGCTGCCCCCAAATCGCCGGCCGTATTGGTGCCTTCGGGCTGAAAAGACAGCGTGTGAGGCTTGTTGTGGCTCAGCTGTATGTCACAATCCAACAGCGTAGTGTCGGGCAATTCCTTAAACTTGATGTTGGTATACCTCACGGCTTGCAACCGAGCAAAGTTGTTGTATGTGGCTTGTAGATGAGCGGCCGAGAAGGGTTCTCCTGCCTTGATGGCCGTATTGTATTCAAGTACCTTGGGACGCAGATGGATTCCCGACTCCTCACTGGAAGAGAATTTCACGTCATGAATGAAATAACGTGGGTGATTGGTCTCAGGTGCGTCACTGTTGGCACGGTATTTCAACAGTCTGACCACCAAGTTGATGTCGGTGTTGTTGCGTGCCGAGTCGGCTTCAAAGACGATAAAATCCTTGTGAAATTTATAAAAACCGCTGTCCAACAGCAGCTTGGTTATTCGGTTACGCTCTTCGTCCAGGCGTTCCACTGTGAAGCGCGAGCCGCTCTGAAGACTGCGAATAGCATGCTGAGGCTTGTCCAAAGCCAGTATTCGTTTGATGCGTTCGTCCGCAATTTCGTATCTCACATGGTTGATACGATAAGGCTCTCCCGGATGAAGCGTGTAGATGGCTTTCAGCTTTTTGCCCTTTATTTTTGTCTGCAAGTCTACCTCCGCATGCATGTATCCAGCGTTTTGTAGAGCCTTCTTCAGGTCGTTCATCGACTGGTTGGCCTGCACGGTATCAAACAGCACCGGCTCTTCACCAATCTTTCGCAAGGTACGATTTACCCATTTCGTGGTATCACGCCCCGAAAGAGAATAGGTTCCTAACGGAATGTTGAACAAAGAGAACCACTTAGAGTTGGCTTTCTGTCGGATATAAGGCTCCAACGAGGCCGCATCGAAGCCTTTCTGATCTGACTTGATTTCAACCTCTTGCAACAGATACTCGTTCTCCGGGATGAATTTACTCGATGAGCAACCAACTAGGAACAGCAACGTCAGAAAAAAAATCGATAATTTTACTTTCCTCAAAATGCACCTGTTTAATGATGAAAACCACAATGACACAGAACGCTGTTGAATGCTCACGCAACTGGCTCTTCTGTGTATATCATTGCAAAGGTAAGGAAAAAGATGCTAAATAAGCGGTTGAAGAATCAAGAATTTACTATCTTTGTGCTTGGCTTCAACATTCCACAGCACATCAAAACGAAGAGGATGATTAGTAAAGCAAAAATCAAATACATCAACGCGCTGCAAACAAAGAAGGGACGTTTGGCCCATGGCACGTTCGTTGCCGAGGGTCCTAAGGTGGTTCACGACCTGCTGTCGTCGTTCCAACCCGAACTCATCGTGGCCACAGAGCAATGGCTCGAACGGCACGAAGACGAGGTTTTGAAGGGCAACCAGGGTGACAGACGACCGCAAATCTTCCCCGTATCGACCGACGAGTTGCAAAAAATCAGTCTGCTACAGCACCCGCAAGAGGTGTTGGCCGTATTCGAACAACGCCACATGCCCGCTCACATCAACCCAACCCATGAGCTGGTGCTGGCTCTGGATGGCATTCAAGACCCGGGCAACCTTGGCACCATCATCCGCATAGCCGACTGGTTTGGCATCAGGAACGTGATTTGCAGCGTAGACACGGCGGATGTGTACAACCCGAAAGTGGTTCAGGCCACCATGGGAAGCATCGCACACGTCAATGTCACCTACCTGAATCTCTGTGAATTTGTGGATGCACTGCCGCCGTCAACCCCTGTCTATGGCACTTTGCTCGATGGTGAGGACATCTATCAACAGACGCTCACCGCGACCGGAATCATCATCATGGGGAACGAAGGCAACGGCATCTCGAAAGACCTGCGCGCACGCATCAACCATCCGCTGCTCATCCCCAACTTCTCTACCTTGCCCAACAAGGCCGAGAGTCTCAACGTGGCCATCGCCACGGCCATTGCGTGCAGCGAATTTAAAAGAAGAACGATAACAACGTAAGGGCGGTTCTATAAATTAGCTTTGACAGATTGCGAGGCTATTTTTGTGGTCAATTTGTTTGTGAGTGAAGGAGTATAGCGAGCTATACGACTGAACGAACAAGCAAATTGAACCAAAAAGAGACCGCAAGATGACAAAACGTAAACCGTCAAACATAAATAAAACTTTACGGTGGTAATTTATAGAACCACCCATAAATCAATCAAACGAATATGGAAAACGATCTCTATAAAAACAGAAGCATATCAGGGTGCATTAAGGCCGGATATCTTCTTTTCTGCTCAAACGTCATGACCATCTTGCGTAAAAACTGGCTATCGCTGCTGGTGTTCTCCGTCATTGGGGGCGCATACCTGGCCTTCGGCCTCACCAACGCCATGCACACAATGGGCAACAGCTTACCCACGGGCAAGTTGGTCACGTTCGGTTTGCTCAACGTACTGCTACTCTGTGCGTCGGTATGGTACATGGCTCGTACCACCACCCTGCTCAACGAGAACGGCTTTGCCTGCAACCTAAAGCGCGTTGCCAAACTTCAGTTGGCCTATGTGGTTTTCATGGGCATCGTTTCCCTGCTGCTGACAGCTGCGACGCTCTCCATTTCTGATGGGCAAAAACCTGCACCAGCGGCTGTCGGCACGGCCGGAATAGGCTTGCAGGCATGGCTCTATCCGGTGGCCTGGCTCATCATTCTCATCGCCATGGCACCCTTTGCCTATTCCTCAATGAGATACATTCAGGAGAAAGAGTCCAAGTTTAAAACGCATGTGCTGGGAGGTTACCGAACAGGACTGCGCCGCATTGGGTTCATCGTTTCCACCTTTTTCTTATATGGAATCGTCATTTTTTTCCTCACCCTCATTCTCCTCATGCCGGTTTATATTCTGTTCATGGCCAGCACCCTGTCACAAATGGGCGTGCAGAATGGTGATCCAAACACCCTGCCTACCTACTTCCCCCTGCTTACCTACGGCACCTGCATCCTCATCTACTTTATTTGCGCCGCCTTCCTAACGGTTGGCATCTACGTCAACTACTATGTGTATGGGGCGATAGAGGCTCGCAGACAAGCCCAATCCAACAGGAAAGCCATCCAAACAGAAGCGGCCGAAGCATAAAACAGGGATGAACATTGACCAGCAAAGACGGCGACACAGATAAAAACCGTTAAGTCCTGAAAACCAATCACTTAATCCTTTCATGGCTGGTTCTATAAATTAGCTTTGTTAGATTTTGCGCTTATTTTTGAAGTCAAAATGCAAGAGAGTGAAGGAGTGTAGCGAACTACACGACTGAACGAACTTACATTTTGAACCAAAAAGAAGCCAAAAGATAACAAAACGTATTTCATAAACATTTAATGACTATGTGCGGTGGTAATTTATAGAACCAGCCTCATAACGAAAGCCATTCAGCCCGTCACCCAATTGCATTGAGTTTGGCTGCCAATTACATTGCGTTTGGCAGCCAATAACAAAGAGTTTGGCCGCCAATGGCAATGAGTTTGAAAATGCAGTGCTTTTGGGTAACCTCAAATCCGCAACTAAGCCTTTCAACGTTTTTCTTGCGTGTACACGTCCTCTCATTAATGAATTTGCAGATAATTTGAACTTGAAGCACCCACTTCTGCCTACAATATCCCCTTACCCCACAATGTGACTTGAGGCAATACACAATATCATTCCCATAAGTTGTAGGCATTATCCAAAATCAGTCTGGAAAACATCTGCGTAAGCATTATTACAGGTATAGATATTCAGCACATACCGCCTTGATGTCCTGATCCACTTGGCTGGTACAGAGATAAACCTGAAGACAAACGCTTTTATGCGACTTGTTGCATTGAGTCCGAACTTCTTTACGTCAAGTCTTTGAATAATGGCCTTGTAAAAGTTACATTCTCAATACATGAACCGCCACAGAAGTAGACACTCATGAGAAAACGGATGATTTCGCTGTACTGATAACCGAAGGTTTTCGCTAAGCCAGATGAGCAGAGGTAAGTTTACTTAAGCTCTGCCATGGCGAGAAAATGTGCCATAAAATGGAACGATCTACACCTTAGACCGAGGGTTGAGTCGATTACAGATGATCATGTGGAGTCAAATTGCTCCATGATTGAAAAAAATCCCCCAAAAGGAGTGAGTCTCTCAGATTTAATTTGTATCTTCGCTATGTCTATCGTCGGATTCTCTTGTTTTTTGCAACACTAAGATAAGTGAGAATTCTGACATGGCAAAATCCTGAGCAACTTTTTGTTGCTCAGGTACTTAAAAAGTTTAATTTATAATAGTGTTGCAGAATTAAGGGTATGAAAAAGATCTTTTTGTTGATTGCATTTATGTCATTAATAATGAACGCTCACGCGCAATATATCGCTGACGGGCATCACATGACATATCGAGGAGTTTCTTTTGCCGAAAGCCTTCAGGCGTTCCGACAAAAGTTGAGTGCCAATAATCTGGAGTTCACGCACAACGATCCTAATGATTTGGCCTATTTGATTGGAAAATACACCACGGGGGTGTTGGATGGTGACTTGGCAACCATATCCTATGACCAAAAAAATGGCAGAATAATGAAAATCTCGGTTTCCACGTTCGACCGTTGCTTGAGTGACGCGAAACCGAAGTTTGTGCAACTGCTTTCGGACATCCGCAAAGCCTACCCGAATGCCGTCTTTGAGAACGTTGTCGCCAAGAATGAATGGGGCAGCAGAATGGAGAAATATTGCTGGAATGTTTTGTCGCCTGACAAGGAATATATACTTGGCTCGGTATACGTTACGCTCGACTTGAATGACGATGACCCTCACTATTGCGCCACAATGACTATAACCGACGCGTATAATTGTATGCAGGCAGAAGACGTTGTTTATGGATACGACGACATAAGCTATATAATGAGCCCTAAGTACAACGCGTGCTATATGTTCCTGGATGAGGACAACCTTGTTGTGTATCCTGTGAAAAATAATACTGTGGGAATGGTGCTCATCACGTCCGACGACCGCAGGAAGATAGTAGAATTGCTCTATGATAGCGACCACTCGGAGGCGGAAAAGAGAAAAATACTGTCGAATTACTTTGACAGTATGCCCATATTCAACAATCAGTTCCTTTGCATGACGGAGGGCAGCTTCGACAATAAGGATGTATATTGGGGCATCAGACAGGATCCTAATGCAAGAGTGTCGTCAACTGACAGCCAGCAGCAGCATGTCGCGCCTTATCAGCAGCAGTCTGCGCCACAGGTGCAGAGTGGAGCCACTACCGAGCAAGATGTGGCAAAGAGCTTCAGGGGATGGATGTTTGATGGTATTATGGGTAAGGATCTCGTGGATTTCTACAAATCCAACGGCACTTATGACTTTATGGTTGGCATAATGGGCGGATTGATAAAGGTTGTAGGTGGAAATGAAAACTACAAAACAAGCTGGGACAGCTACAGCGATGCCCAGAAGGCTGTAATTCACGAGCACGACAACGCCCGGTAGTTTTTCATAAATGATTCTTCAGAAAATACAAAACCGACTGATTTCAAGCTAATAGCCTGAAGTCAGCCAGTTTTATTTTGTTATTGCTGATCAGTCAATATCGATCAGCCGGAAATGCTTGTTGAAAGTCAAGTCCAATCCATTGGCAAGTTCCACCTCGTATTCATTCCTGTTGATTTCAATCTTTCTCACTGGGTGTTCTGCATAATTATCCTTCAGGTAGTTTCTGATGTGTTGTGGAATAAGCTTGTCAGGCACGGTTCCTTGCTTGCAATCAATCTCTGTAAGGTTTCCCTTTTTGTCGAACTCCAGCTTTGTGCCGTTATTCAGAACAACATCATAACTCTTTCTGGCAACGGCAGACTCAATTGTGGCAAGCATCCCTTTCTGATTGCCGAAATGGTCGCTAAGCAAAGTCTGGATTTTTACTGGGAGCGCATTGACTGCAATAGGCTTGTCGTTGCCCGCATTTGCCACGATATTGCATGTAAGCATGCAACAGACGATAATCATCAAAATTCTCATAATTCTTCTCATAAGCCTTGATTCCGCAACACTATTATAACTTAAAAAGTTTAAGTTATAATAGTGTTGCGGAATCAAGGTTTTATAGAATGAATTGTATTCTTGCATTGCATCTACTTTATTGTATCCGTATTGAGATACGACCGCAGAGCCTTCACATAGTCGGTTAACGCCTGTGTGCCTGTGGGGGTAATGCTACACAAGGTTTGTGGCATCTTGCCTTTAAAGGTCTTTTTCACCTTTATATATTTAGCCTTTTCCAATTTGTCGATTTGTATGCTGAGGTTGCCCGATGTGGCTTTTGTGGTGTTCTTGATATAGGTAAAGTCAGCATACTCTGCCGTAGTGAGTATCGACATTATGCCCAATCTTAGCTCATTGCTAAGGAGAGGGTCTAAGGGGAGAAACACTTTATCTGTCATTGCTAAACTTTAAATATAGTCCTGGAATAAGAAGGGTAAACACGCCTGTTATAGCTGTGTACAACAACACGTTGACACCCGGGTTGACGAGTGAAAGGTAGGAACAGACAATACTTGCGCCTGCACTCATAAAGGCGATAAACTTGTGTTTCATCAGCAATCCTGTTATTGATACAGCCACGCCCATAAGCAGCAAAATGGTGGCAGCCATAGGCATTATTACGATGGGCGAAACGTGGCTTGTTGAAACAACACAAATATTAATAGCCCATAGCACGAATACGAAGACACCAAACGTACCCCACGTATAGCCTATGACTTTACTTACAATGCTTTCAGGCACAACCCATTGTTTGCTCATTCTAAATTGTAAAAGCATTCCAATAACAGTCATTGCTATCCATAACAAATTCCAAAGACTGGTATCTGTAGTGGGCTCAGCCAGCATATTGACCCCATAAATGACGAGTGAGGTTACGATTATCAATACACCCCACGAAATGAAGGGTTGAGCCGAGGCTTTAGCAATGTCGTTGCGACTTTGTTCGATGGTACTTTCAATGAGTTTCAAACTCTCGATAGTGTTCAATGTTTTTTCTTCCATAGTTGTGATATATTTTAATTGTTAAACATAAAAAGTTCATACGCAAAGTTCGTAAAGAATGGTCTTCAAAGAACTGTTTATCAACTTTAATAAGTTTATTGTTTTATTTATATTTACAAAGTTATATTAGTTTATATCATAAACCAAACAATAAGTTCCTTTTGTTCTTGACTATAACCTTCTTTAACACTTGCCTTGTGTCTTCTTTCGTCTGCATGATTGAAAATAATCCCCCAAAAGGAGTGAGTCTCTCAGATTTAATTTGTATCTTCGCTATGTCTATCGTCGGATTCTCTTGTTTTTTGCAACACTAAGATAAGTGAGAATTCTGACATGGCAAAATCCTGAGCAACTTTTTGTTGCTCAGGTACTTAAAAAGTTTAATTTATAATAGTGTTGCGGAATTAAGGGATAAGAAAAGCCTATCGCCGTGATTCGGCATGTTCAGAGTTTAAAGCGATGCTTGCGCTTGGCCCTGGAAGGCTTCTGGATGCTATAAAACCCAATTCCACCCTTGGCCACACCTCTGTATTGAGCATAGCGGGCACGAATTTTGTTGACATAGTCAACCGTCTCTGAACCACGCATATAACCATGCTTGACAATGGGGTCACGATAATAACGAGGGTCAGACAACTTCAAAATATATTCTGAAACGTGATTCCAACTATGCGGATTGCCACCATTTTTCCGAGTCAACGCCATCGCATCGCGCACATGATAAGAGCCACCATTGTAGCTGGCCAGCACGAAATACTGACGTTCCTGCACGTTCCTCACATCCTGAAAATGGGCACTTAGCTCTTGCAAATACTTGGCTGCGGCCGCTATGTTTTGCTCCGGATTATGAATGTCGGCCAACGAAAGACCCAGATGCGCCGCTGTTCCGGGCATGATTTGCATCAATCCCAGTGCGCCCGCCCACGAACGAGCTTGCGGGTCAAAGGTAGACTCTTGATAACATTGAGCCGCCATCAAGCGCCAATCCCATCTGGCCATGGGTGCATACTGCTGAAAATAATGATCGTAATGGGAGATGACACCCTGCGAACGGTTCAACATGGGTGAATAAACGTGACGGGTGACGCTGCGGGTGGACAGCAAGAAAGATTCTCTTTGCCTGACTTGGGCAATGAGTTTCGGACTGAACCATTTGCTCAGCGTGTCGGCAAGCGCCTCATTGTCTTTCCTTACCGCCCACTGCGTTTTCAACGAATCAGCCGAAGGCCCCGAGTACAGCAAGCGTTTGTCGGTTCTGGGCAGCGGAAAAGCGATGATGTCGCCGTCACCTTGCTCGAGCCTGTTGACCATCTCCGTGGTGTCTTTGCACAACTCCACCCGCAAGGAAACGCCCAACTGTCGGGCAAACTGCTCACACAGCAAATACTGTAATCCCATGCCACGCCCACGATAGTCGTAATAAGTCTCGGGTCCATTGATGGTCAGCATAATCAATTCGCCGTTTCCAATGATGTCATCCAGCGAGAAACCCTGACTCACGTAGGCCGTATCGGTGCCCAACGTGGTGCCCCAAGGCGTGCGTACCTGTGTCTTTTCATTTTCACACCCACTGAGCATCATCAACAACAGGAAGATGAACAAATGGCATGTCAGCGGAACAGGAAAGTAATTTTGGCACTTTTGCATTGGGCAAATGTACGACATTTCTTGCACATCTCCCCACATCTTATTATATTTGCATAACATTTTTAAGAACAAATAAGAAATGCCATGTGAACGATTCACACCTTACGACATGCTATTTCGGCACCTTCACCCTTTAAATCGATGACATGATGAGAACCCTGGAACAACTGGTCAGACCCAATATTTGGACTTTAACGCCCCATGGCAGCATGCAGAGCGACCATGACGGCAGCGAGGCAAACATCTTTTTGGATGCCAACGAAAATCCTTACAACAAGCCGATCAACCGATATCCCGACCCGCTGCAAAGGGAATTGAAAGAAAAGCTGAGCCAAATTAAGCAAGTGCCGGTCGGAAACATCTTCCTGAGTAACGGATGTGATGAAGCCATCGACTTGATTTACCGCATTTTCTGCGAGCCAAAGCAAGATAACGTTGTTGCCATCGAACCAACATACGGCATGTACAAAGTGTGTGCAGACATCAACAACACGGCCTACAAACCCGTGCTGCTGGATGAATATTTCCAGCTGTCGGCCGACAAGTTGCTGGCTGCATGCGATGCATCAACAAAGGTAATCTGGCTATGCAGCCCCAACAACCCCACGGGCAACGACCTTCATAGGGATGCCATCGCGGAAATCATCCAACGGTTTAACGGCATCGTGGTGCTGGACGAAGCCTACAGTGACTTCTCTTCCCAGAAGTCATTCCGCACCAAACTCGCCTCCTACCCCAACCTCATCATACTCAACACCATGAGTTTGGCGTGGGGATGTGCGGGCATCCGATTGGGAATGGCATTCGCAAGCGAAGAAATCGTCAACCTATTTAATAAGGTGAAACAGCCCTACAACATCAGCTCGCTCACGCAAGAGCAAGCACTCAAGTCGCTGCAAGGCACCTTTGAGGTAGAAAAATGGGTCACCACCCTGCTGCAAGAAAGGCGTAGAATGGTGCAGGCTTTTGCCGTATTGCCACAATGCGTGAAGGTGTACCCTACCTCTGCCAACTTCTTTCTGGCCAAGATGAAAGATGCCCAAGCCACCTATCAATACCTGTTGGACAAAGGTATTGTGGTATGCCACAGTAGCCAGGTGGCACTATGCCATGATTGTTTGCGGGTGACCGTCGGCACGAAGACCGAAAACAACGAGCTGTTGGCGGCTCTGCGACAATGCTGAAACAACGTGCGGCAACGCAATAATCAACTAACTATTGCGTTATCAGACCAATGATGAAATTGAGAACCGTTGTAATCAGTCTGCTGCTGCTATGCGCAATGGCAGCACAAACCCAATCATTCACCCTGCAAGGAAGAGTGGTTGACGAGCAACTCAATCCCGTGGAGCTGGCCACCGTGTCGTGTCTGCAACAGGGCAAAGCCACCGTGACCTCACTCAAAGGCGAGTTCAGCATGCAACTGATGTCGGCCGACTCGGTTGTTATCAGGTTTTCCATGATTGGCTACAAAACCAAGCAACGCGTGCTGCGCCATCCGCGAGGTAAGCAAACGTTGCAGATCGTGTTGAACAGCGACGACCAGATGCTGGGCGAAGTGAAGGTGATGGGCGAGAAAATTCAGACCGGACAAACGCAAAACCTGAAGACAGAACATGCCAAAACCTTGCCTTCGGTGACGGGCAACGGCGTGGAAGAGCTGATACAGTCGCAAGCCGGCGTGTCCTCGCACAACGAACTGTCATCACAATACAACGTAAGAGGGGGCGCCTTTGACGAGAATAGCGTGTACATCAACAACATAGAGATATACAGACCATTCTTGGTGAGGTCGGGACAACAAGAAGGATTGTCGGTTATCAATCCCGACATGGTGGAGAAAATTGGTTTTTCAACCGGCGGATTCGAGGCCAAATACGGCGACAAGATGTCGTCGGCCCTCGACATTACCTACCGGCAACCCAAACCATTTGAAGCCAACGTGTCTGCCAGTTTATTGGGAGCCAGTGCGTTCGTAGGCTTCAGAACCAAGACGGTGGCATGGAGCAACGGCCTGAGATACAAGACCAACAAATATCTGTTGGGTTCGTTGGAGACCGAGGGAGAATACAAACCCGATTTCTTAGACTACCAAACCTACCTGGTTTATACGCCAAACAAGCGTTGGAAACTGTCGTTCATCGGCAACCTATCGGACAATCACTACACGTTTACGCCAAAAAACAGGGAAACGGCTTTCGGTACATTGAAAAACGTTAAGTCGTTCAAAGTATATTTTGACGGGCATGAAAAGGATCGGTTCAATACCTATTTCGGTTCAATCGACTTAACACGCAACTTCGGTGATTCCACGTCAGTGTCACTCTTAGCCTCGGCTTTCTCAACCAACGAACGTGAAAAATATGACATCCAGGGACAATATTGGCTCACACAAACCGAGACAAGTGAGAACTTGGGCGTTGGAACCTACTTTCAACATGCGCGCAACTACTTGAAAGCCCACGTGGAGAACGTAAAGTTGATGGCCAAACACACATCCAAGCGACATCAGGTGGAAGGCGGATTGACATTCAAGTTTGAACACATTCAAGAGCAAGCTGCCGAATATGAGATGCGGGATTCAAGCGGCTACAGCATTCCACACACGGGAAAAGACCTGTACATGATTTACTCTCTGCGTGCCAAAAACGAACTGAACGCCCGGCGCATCGAGGCTTATCTGCAAGACACCTATCGGTTTAGCAACCGCAACGGCAACACACACTACACCTTGAACTACGGGGTGCGAACGAGTAAATGGAGCTTCAACAAAGAATTGGTGGTGAGTCCGCGCGCCTCACTGGGCATCATACCAGCCTTTAACGAGAACATGACCTTTCGCTTGGCGGCCGGACTGTACTACCAAACGCCTTTCTACAAAGAGATAAGAGATACCACAACCGTCAACGGAACGACGTACGCAAGACTTAACGTGAAGGCGAAGAGCCAACGTTCCATCCACCTAATCACCGCCATGGACTACCGATTCAGGATGAACAAGCGGCCATTCAAGTTCACTGCCGAAGCCTACTTTAAGGCATTGGGCAACCTGGTGCCATACAGTGTGAACAACGTCAAGGTGGTATATTATGGCGACAACATGGGCTCGGGACATGCCTTGGGACTGGATTTGAAGCTGTATGGCGAATTTGTGCCAGGAACCGATTCGTGGATTAGCCTCTCCGTGATGGACACGAAAATGAAACTAAATGGCAAGACCATTCCCATGCCTACCGATCAGCGGTACGCCGTGAACCTGTTCTTCACCGATTACTTCCCCGGAACCGACCGATGGAAGATGTCATTGAAGCTGGCTTTTGCCGACGGTCTTCCCTTTGCAGCCCCGCACCGCGAATTGGAACGCAACTCATTTCGTGCACCTGCATACAGACGAGTGGACCTGGGGATGAGTTACCGACTGCTGAACAATGACGACCGTCGCTCTAAATCCATCTTCAAGAACATTTGGTTGGGCATTGATGCGCTGAACCTCTTCGGCATCAGCAACGTCAATTCGTATTATTGGATTACGGATGTGACGAACCAACAATACGCCGTACCCAATTATCTGACTGGCCGGTTGATCAACGGAAAGGTTATACTCGAATTCTAACAGGTGCTATCACGCAGCCATCTGCAAAACACATCATGGAAATGAATACGATGAATAGAACCCTGATAGGCATTTGTCTTTTGCTGACAGCAAGCGTTTGCACTGCACAGAAGAACGAGATTTACAAAAAATCGATTGCTTCCTTGCAAGTAGTTGCAGGGGATGATTGGCTCTCACCCCCCATTACTCAGTTGGATGGTGAGCCAATAACCATCGCGTTTGACGACCTCACCCACGAATATCACCGATATACTTACACCATAGAACATTGCGAAGCCGACTGGAATACCACCACTCAGTTGTTCGCAAGCGATTATCTGGATGGCTTCGCAGAGGGGAACACCATCGATGACGTGCAAAAATCAATCAACACGAAAACGCTCTACACCCACTATCGACTGCAAATACCCAACGAAAGATGCAGACTGAAGATGAGCGGGAACTATCGCCTCACGGTCTTCGACGAAAACAACGACAACGAGAAAATCTTGTCTGCGTGCTTCATGGTCGTGGAACCTCTCGCTGGTATCCAGATGGAGGTAGTGACCAACACAGACATCGACATCAACGGAACGCATCAACAGGTGAACATGGAGGTAAACTATGGCATGCTGCAAGTAACCGATCCGGCAACCCAAATCAAGACCATCGTGTTGCAAAACGGTCGGTGGAACAAAGAACGATTCAACATCAAGCCGCAATACGTCATGCCCGACGCGCTGAAATGGGTACACAACAAGCAGCTGATTTTTGACGGAGGCAACGAATACCGAAAGTTCGAAATGCTGGACGTGAACCATACGACCATGGGATTGGAATCTGTCAACTGGGACGGCAACGATTATCACGCATACGTTTGGACCGATGAGCCTCGCGCAAATTACGTTTACGATGAGGATGCCAACGGGGCATTTTACATCCGCAACAGCGACAATGTGGAGAACAACACCAGCTCTGATTATCTCATCGTGCATTTCAAGTTGCAGGCACCCAGGCAGAATGGGGACGTATATCTCAACGCAACATGGACCAACGACCAACTGAGGCCGGAATATAAGATGCACTACAACGAGCAAGACGGCGTTTACGAGGCGGCAGTGCTGTTGAAGCAGGGCTACTATTCGTACCAGTATGTGGTTGCAAAAACAGACGGAACGACCGCTCCGGTAAGCACCGAGGGGTCGTTCTATCAAACGGAAAACAAGTTCCAAGCACTACTCTACTATCGCGGAACCGGCGAACGTACCGACCGGTTGGTGGGGTATCAGCAGGTACAAATCAAATGAGCGTGCCTTCCTTTTCATCGGAGGCACAATTGAAGATGGTTTTTCTGCCAAGAGATACAACTCCCCTTGTGCACAAAAGCGATAGATAGCGTGAAATCCACTCGGTTGACAAGGCTAAAACTCAATGGGGGTTCCTAATCCTTCACGAATTGGATATT
The DNA here is from genome assembly GCA_963511375.1 of uncultured Prevotella sp. Taxonomy (GTDB): domain Bacteria; phylum Bacteroidota; class Bacteroidia; order Bacteroidales; family Bacteroidaceae; genus Prevotella. The sequence continues at coordinate 247,229 of CAUPIT010000002.1, forward strand.
TGTACATTTCGTTGACTTTTTTACCGAATATAGCCCCTAAAACGGCTCTTATAAACTTTCAATCTAGAAAAAATCAATAGGCATGCGGGATGCAAACAAGCGACTGTTTGGCAAGAAAAATCTGATTTTTCCACAAAAGTCATGACTTTAAACATGATAGAAACACCACTTTGACCAAAAAACCGCATGCGCTTGGGGCGTAATAGCATGTAAACAATACCCCAAAAGCAATGCTATTAAAAAAAAATCCGTGTTAAACAGACACGCCACCATACACTACATCCGCAACACATTGACTGACAAGCCTATCCGAAAACCGCTCATAGTTGGCGTATTTGCTGGCAACATAAAGTTGGTTTGCAAATACACCAAATATGAAGCCCCTGACTGTCAAAAAAAATCACATGTACATATTGTCATGACATTTATTTCACCAACGAGTTATTGGGGGTGCAAATTCAAAATCGAAGTAGGAACTTACGGACGTTCCGATAAAAAAACACTATTTTGTTTTGTGTTTCAAAAAAAACTCTTTACCTTTGCACTCGCTTTCATGATTAATCGTTTATGAAAGTTTTTGGTTAGACTCGCTAGCTCAGTTGGTAGAGCACAACACTTTTAATGTTGGGGTCATGGGTTCGAGCCCCATGCGGGTCACAAAGTACTAAAAAAGAGGATTTCAGCAATGAAGTCCTCTTTTCCGTTTATACAAGCCACTTGTTAGCTAAGTTGCACATTTAGAGGAAGTTATGATAAATGTTGAACCTGCGGCTAACAGGACGTAACGGGAATTAAAAAGCCCTATCGGGAACAAAATGTGTTACCAATATGTGTTACCACCCCCCAAAAATGTGTTACCACTTGTACATGTTGACCCCAAAATTACTCCTTTAGCCGATTTAATTAGTTAAATTATGCTAAAAGAGAATGTAACGGTTATTTTTGACCGAAAGAAACAAGTAGAGAAACGTGGCTCTGGCAAGGTAGAATTACGCATCTATCTTGGCAGAACTGAGCGTAAGTACATTTCTTTAGGTGACTTCCCTGCTGAAAAGTGGGAAAAATTTGCTTCCTCACCACAGGTGAAAGCTGAGCGAAGAAAGTGTGAACAGATTGTCGGAGCTATGGAGCTACTGGGCAATGAAATGACAATTGCCACTTTCGATGCTTATTATTATGGTGCAGAACAACAGCCTACCTTCATTTCCTCTCCTAAGAAGATAGCCCCCACAAAGTACAAGGTGAAAATTCAGCCTTCCATCAACCTCATAGAATACATGAAAGAGCATATCGAGGCTGAAGATATTAGTGAGGGTACTCAAAAACACAAGCAATGCACGCTAGACGCATTGAAGAGATTTGGCAAGATTCAGAAGCTGACAGACCTGACAAGCAACAATCTGGTGGCTTTTGATGAATGGCTACACGACGGTACGCGATCAGATGTCGGAATACATACCTATCACAAACATCTGAAAAAGTATTCTCACCTATTATATATTGAGGGTAAGATTGGAGTAGATCCATATACCCAGGTCAAATTCAAACGTGGAGAGTGCAAGGAAAGAGAGCCTCTGACAGAGGCTGAGCTACAAAAGTTGAGAAAGATTAAGTTGGACGAAAAATTAGATAAGGTTCGAGACCTGTTCGTCTTTTCTGCATACACTGGACTGGCCTATTGTGATGTGCAGGCCTTTGATTTTGAAAAAATGACAGAACAGCAGGGAAAGTTGTATTACATAGATGGAAGCCGTATCAAGACTGCATCGAAGTTTTTCACCCCTATCCTGGGACCAGCCATGGAAGTGCTAAAGAAATACAAGTTTGTCCTTCCTAAGATTTCAAATCAGAAGGCAAATGACTTTCTTCACCTCATCGAGACTGCCCTGAAGTTGAACAAGCCGTTGACTTTTCATGTTGCCAGGCACTCATTCGCAACATTGGCTCTCGCACATGACATACCTATCGAGAATGTATCGCGTATGCTCGGACACAAGAACATCCGGACTACACAAATCTACGCTAAAGTACTAAAGACCACGATAGAACGGCACGCTGAGAATCTTCAGCGAGCAATCAGATGATTTATTGACACACCACATAGAGCCATATCTCCCACTTCGAGGTATGGCTTTATGTTTTACGCTCCATCAGATAATTCACCAAGTAGGCAATGCCACCAAAAATCATCCACAAGACATACAAAAAGCCTTTAATCACCCAACCTATCAGCTGGAAGATGGCCCTGACCATGATATATACGAAGAGAAACACTTGCATCATAAAACATTATTAGTCCAACTAAAGGTACGAAAAATAACTGAGAAAAGCAAGAAAAACGACATCTAAAACATTGATAATCAGTAGTTTTTTTGTGGTTATATATTCTCGTAATGTCACTATTTCACGGCTTCGGTTTTTCGGTTTTTCTCGAAGCAACGGACTCGTGACTTCGGTTTATCCCAATATCAACAAATCGGGATTTCGATATTCCAACTTCACGAAAACTCTTTTATTGAAAAAAGGGCGAGGGACATTGCAACTCATCATTTCTTGCTAACTTTATTACAGACAAGCAAGTGGCGGGACTACATTTCCCTTACGGAGTTTGGGTAGCAAGTTGTACTTTTGTGCGGACAAAAGTGACTTGCCAACTCTGTCAAGTTGGGGATTATTCTTCGCAACTCAGAATATAAACAGAAGAATATGGAACGGAAAACGAAAAGACTCTGGATAAGGATTTCAGCACAGGATGCCGAACTGATTAAGCAGAAAGCGGTCAACTACAAGACGGTCAGCAGTATGATATGGGATGCCATCAAACAATTTGACGACACGGGAACAAAGCGGAAGATAGCCGCGCTCAACGAGATGACAGCTCTTTACAAAAAGTATCAGCAGGACTTGGCATGGATGGGCGGCAACTTCAATCAGGTGGTCAAGCGTGCCAACGAACTGGCGATAGCTAATGAGCTGACACTTCCCTATTTTGAGAAAGTGCTTTACCCCAAAATCATGGAGCTGCAAAAGCTCTTAACAGCGGTAAAACAGGAACAGAATCAGATAGCCAAACGATTAACACGATAAGCCGAAAAACCGTCATCGGGAAATACCGATTTACCGTTTTCATCGTCTCACGATAACGTAAAATCACAAGAAAGCAATATGATAGCAACCATACTACCCTCCAGCACAAATTTCCATGCCGTCGAGTACAACGAGCGAAAAGTTGCCAAAGGCCAGGCAGTACTCCTTGAAATGAAGAACTTCGGTTATGTGGGAGCCGCTGATGGCTACACTCCCGAACAGCTGCAACAATACCTGATTGATTATTCGGCAAGAAACGAGCATATCCGCAAGGCTCAGTTCCATGTGGCCATCTCCTGCCGGGGACATGAATATTCTCAAGAGCAACTTTTGGATATTGCTCACCAGTATCTTCACGAAATGGACTATGATGATGAGGGGCAGCCGCTTCTTATCTATGCGCACAATGACACCGACAACAATCACCTGCACATCATCACCAGCCGGGTGAATCCCAATGGCCAGAAAATAGACCACAACCACGAGCGCATCCGCTCGCAGGAGGCCATCAACAAAATTGTTGGCGAAGATGAGGAATTGCGCGCTGGTTTGTTTTTGAAGGAGGCCCTTGGTTACAATTTCAATTCGCTTACTCAATTCCAAGCCATCATGGAGGCATCCGGCTATGAATGTTTCGAGCGTGACGGCAACCTCGAAATTGCACGTGGCGGACGGGTACGAACAAAAATAGGAATGGAAGGTTTGACCGCAAAATTCTCTGTTATTGATGAAAAGAAAACCTACAAACGTCGTAGGCAACTGGGGGCTGTTATGAAAAAGTATCGCAACATGGTTGCCAGCCGCAGTGAACTGTCAGACATCTTGCAAAAGAAGTTTGGTGTATCGCTCGTTTTCTTTGGTTCAAAGGACAAACCATACGGTTACATGATAGTAGATCACTCCAAACAAACGGTGTATAAAGGTAGCAGTGTGCTCTCTATCAAACAACTGCAACACTTCATGAGCGAAAAAGAACGAATCAATAAGGTAGAGCTCTACGTGGATGCCATGCTGGAGGATAATCCCCGGATGATTGCTTACGAACTCAACAGAATGTTATGGCGACAGTATGGTACTCGCATTTCCAAAGACCGTTTCAGGCTGCTCAATGGCAGGGAGGTCGCCCTGAGCGACAGTGTGCAAAAGGTATTAAAATTCAACTTTATGGTGTGCTGTGTCCAGGCCTTTTGCCCCACCAACGAGGTGGAGCGTGATATACTCTGTCGTATCTGGAAGATTGAAAATCCCGACCTTATTTATATAGATCCTCACAGCAAACTCAACAATGGATTTGCCGTAGAAGTGCTGAACAATCTGGCTGCATCAACCGAGAAGCAAGACTTGTGGGCAGCATTAAAAGAAAATCATCTTGCCATTTTCAGACAAGGTGACGAATACTATTGTGTCGATTTCTCGCACAAGTGCATTTTTAACTTGGCTTCAGAAGGTATTAACTTCAAAGCCTTGCTCCCAGTTCTGCAAGTGCTCCAACCTATTCCTATCCACGACACTCATCTTTCTAATAGCATCCTGAAAAATATTCTTTCATACCAGACATCGGCTTCCGAAAGAAATGCAGAATGGGAAGTGGGTAGTAAAAATAGCTATGAGGTTGATGACGAACGAAGCCTGAAACGATAGACTTGTAAGCCCATAGACCAAGAAGAGCCGGGCAAGTCGCCCAGCTCATGTTCTATCAATAAATTTTAGATGACTTGTAAGCCGAGGTCTGATACCAGTTGGTATCATGTTTATACCTTGAAACTGCTATAGTCGGACTGATTCCATACTTTTCAGCTTCTTTTGCAATAGCCTTCACTACAATATGCGGCGATAGGCTACTGCTTTTACCTGAAAGTATTTTATTCCAAACTTCACATGGAATTAAATGCTCTTTAGCAAAGTTGTTTGCCTCTTTTTCCCTTGGATCTTTTGAGTAGATAGTTCCTTCGATAGAGATAAACGATGTGTGCTCTTCTGAGAAATGCTTTTCGATATGACACAATTCATGAAGAACATCAAATGCTAATTTATCAATATCATTATACCGATAGGTAACCGTCACTATAGGATGTTGGTTTACATAAGTAGAGAAAGCATCAACAGGGGTTTTATCCAACTTTTCCACTACAACATAACCTATACCGTTTTGATAAAGACTATCCTTGATGGCCTTGGCTGTAAGTTTCCGCTCATTAGCCAATTTTGCGATTGCATCGGCGGCCTTTATTCCATTGCCATGTACATAAGTCCTTTCTACTTTTTCATGTGAAGTTGCCAACCAGCTCAGCAGAAGCCAAGTCTGCATATTCTTTTCGTCAATCTGAACCTTGCCGCTGTGCTTATATAATCCTGCTACTTGCTTACTCATCTCTGCAGATGATAGCAGGTCAAAGGAGAAAAGCGATTTTATTTCTTTCACCCGTTCAAGGAGGGGAAGAACTGCTAAATTCAATTTCTTATAAAGAAGTTTAAGATTGAACACACGAGCACATGCGTCCTCAAACGAACGTGCATTTTGTTCTTCCGATTGTTGCTTGCTGACAGCTTTGCTGTCATACATATAACCATTGTGCAAGCTCATCCAGGTTTTATAGGGAATCCCTAAATGGTTTTCCAGCTTCATGGCCAGATCGTCGTTCAGATTGCGTTTGCCACGAATAAACTCACTCTGATGGGTAGCTTGCATACCTATCTGCTTTGCAAAGTCCTTTTGCTTGATACCACGTTCCCGCAACTCTTCACGCAAGATTTCTCCTGGGTGGATTGCCCTAACAGGAACCAATCTGTTACTTCTTGTTGCCATAATGTGTACTATCAATTTCAATTAGTTCTACTTCGATGCCATCCTTTATCTCCTTGAACAACAGGCGTTCTACCAAACCGTTTACAAGTCGAACAGAGCTTAGAGGCTCTTTCTGCTGATATCTCAATTTCTCATAGTGTAAGAAGCTGAAATTCTTTAGTTCATCTGTACACTCTACATCATAAATGATTCCTACTGCCCGGAAGTAGCCATCTACCAAACGTTTATTCTTGCATATCTGCTTGTATTTCTTGTCTTTGGTTTTGCCTGTTCATACAGCTCAGATAAGGCTTCTTCCTTGAAGATTATATTCATGCGGTGAAATGTATCTTAGCCTTTATGCTGCAAAGATAAGGGAGAAATTCCCAAATATGGTAATTTTTTTAATGCTGTTATTGTTCACTATATACATATTTAACTTTTCTACATCTTTTTATAAACCCTTAATTCCGCAATACTATTATAAAATAAACTTTTTAAGTACCTGAGCAACAAAAAGTTGCTCAGGATTTTG
>CAUPIT010000003.1:0-222445 GCA_963511375.1 uncultured Prevotella sp.
TGGCGGTCATTAGAAAATGACAAGAAGCTTTTTCTAATGACCGATTTGGGTTAAACTTGCCATTTCTTAATTGAACTTACGAGGTATATCGCAAGCTATTGGAGGTAGAGGGTAAAGCTGAAAAGAAGGATTGAATGCCTACAAAACGTTGATATCCCTATGAAAAAGTAGCAAATCGTGAATTATTCATGATATTTTTAATAAATATTCGTAAAAATATACCGGTAATTCATTTGTTTTTATTATATTTGTATAGATAATTAACATATAAGTCCTACTGCCTCGATGGTTTGTAGGCATCACCTTTTAATACATAAAAATATGAAAGAAGAAGTGAAAAAGACTGCTGAAGAAGTGAAAGACAAGGCAGAAAAACAAGCGAATAAAGTAGAAAAGAAAGTAGAAAAAGCTGCAGACGACATCGCCAAGAAGGCCGGTGAAGCGAAAGATAAAGCTGAGAAGAAAGTGGAAAAGGCAGCAGAAAACATGGCCAAGAAGGCCGATGATGCGAAAGATAAAGCTGACAAGAAAGTAGAAAAGGCGGCTGACGACATCGCCAAGAAGGCCGATGAAGCAAAAGAAAAGGCTGACAAAGCTATTGACAAAGCCAAGGACAAGGTTGAAAAAGGAATTGATGACTTGGAGAAAAACGAGCATGTACAGGATGCCAAGAAAAAGGTAGAGGAAGTGGTGAACGACCACAACAAAGCCGAGTGCAAGAAAGAAACTGAAAAGAAAGTTGAGCAAGCAGCAAAAGACTTAAAAGAAAAAGCAAAAGAAACGGCTGACGATGTGAAGGAGAAGGCCAAGGATGCGGTTGAAAACGCAAAAGAAACTACCAAGGACGCCGTTGAAAATTTGCGAGATAAAGCAAAAGATATCACTGAAACTGTGAAAGAAAAGACGGATGAGGTGGCCGACAAGCAGAAAGAAAACGAGAAGGTGCAAAACGCAGCTAAGTTTGTTAAAGAGAAGAGCGACGACGTTTCACAGGCTGTTGACAAGGCCGCTGACAAGGTAGAACGCTCTGGCTTTTGGCAGAAACTGAAAGACATCTTTGGGTTTAAATAACCCGTAAGCGCGAATCGTTCGATGATGGCAACATGCGTGACAGGACGCACGCGTTGTTGTGTTTTTTGACCAATAATCGCCTCTAAAATGGCACCTGTAAACTTTCAAACTAGAAAAAAATGATAGGCAAGCAGGCTGCAAGGTGGAGATGATTTGGCCAGAAACAGCAAATTTTAGCGGTAGAGCATTGACTTTACCTGCTAAACAGCATCACTTTGGTTGACAATCTGCATGACTTTGCTGCGCAAAAGCATGCAGATATTACTCTTAATGCAATGCTCTTGCCCTTCAAAAGGCTTGCCATGCGGGGCCAAAATCGTGCGATAGAAGCGTAAATCGCTATATATTAACGATATACAAACATGCTGCATTTTGGGCGTATTCACGGCAAGAGGCAGCTTTGTTTGCAAATTCTTCAAGCATGAAGAGATTGGTTGTCAAAAAATATTCATGTCAATTGGTCGGCATATAGTCATTCGCAACTACATCTTAGTTGCAAAGTTAGTAGGGAAGCACCATCCGTGTTTCCCTATATTTTTCTCCCTAAAAAAGACATAGCGGTATGGCTTGGCGAAACTCGTGAGGGCATGAGGACTCATGTTGCTATGCCATTTATCATTTTCTCCAATTGTTGTACAGCCTCAGCCATTTCATTTGCAAATGTTTCTGATGGCTGCAAAAAGGATTCACGTCCCCTTGCCAGCAGGGCATACAATTCTTTGTTCATGCCATCCACATACGAACTGATGGCATATTCAATATCTTCTTTCTGCCACTGCATGGTTGAATAACGATACACCTGCCACTTTTGATGGAAAAAACTATAGGCTGTTTCTATACTGTCTTTGGGAATCATGAGGTGAGTTGGTGAGTTTGTAAGTTGGTGAGTTTTTGAGTTTGTGAGTTGATAAGTTGGTAAGATGATGAGCTTTTGAGTTATTAAGTTGGTAAGTTGGTGAGTTCTTGAGTTATTTCGTTGGTGGGTTAATGAGTTAAAAGGTTATGCATTAAGAACTTACTCAATCGACGCATAACGCACCGTTGATGGCACATCAACAACTACCAAACCCTATTCAGCTCGGCTGAATATTGAAACCCGCCAGCTGCCAGACGCTTTTCCAATTCTTCCCTATCTACATTAAAGTGATAGCAGATTTGGTCAAGATTATCAAACTCCTCATCACGCAACAAAAAGTTGATGGTGGACACCAACATCGGCGTATCATGCAATGGTAAATGATCCATGTTTATTTCTCCTATCAATTAATGAATGCAAGCAAAGTTACAACTGCCTACATCCATGTTCCCTGCGACCAAGAGCCTCAAACGGCATGGCTTATGGGGAGTACAAAGGTAAATAAAAAATTATCATCAATACTGATGTGCATCAAAAAACAAGCGATGGTCAAAATAAAGATGGAGCCAAAGGGGCTGCATCCAACATTTTTAGTAATTTTGCAACCAATATTCTTATAACTAATTCTATAGTAACGCCTTCGAAGCAAGAAGGCAAGATGTTTTTTGTATTTATGAACATTTGGAAGAAATGTGTATTATGCTTGGCCGCCTTACTGTGTCTTGCGGCCTCAGCCCAAAAGCGGTTCACCATCAGCGGATATGTCAAGGACATCCACTCCAGTGAAACGCTCCTCGGAGCAACCATCCAAGACGCTGTCAGCCACATGGGGACCACAACCAACTCGTATGGATTCTACACGCTGACGCTCCCTGCTGGACAGGTTCGGGTGGACTATTCGTATGTAGGCTACGCACGCGTTCAGAAGTCATTTGTGCTGGACAAAGATACCGTCATCAACATCCAGCTCACACCATCGGCCAACCTGCCCGAGGTAGTGGTGTCATCGGCGAAAGACAATGCGGGAATCCTCGCCACCGGCATGGGCGTGACAGACATCGGTGTGAGCCAAATAGAGCACACGCCCTCACTGCTCGGTGAAACGGATGTCATCAGAACTATTCAGCTCATGCCTGGCGTGCAGCCGGGATCCGATGGTGGATCGGCGCTCTATGTCAGGGGAGGCAATGGCGACGAGAACCTGATTTTGCTTGACGGAACGCCCATCTACAAGATTGACCACCTGTTTGGGTTCTTCTCGGTGTTCACGCCAGAGGCTTTGAAGAAGGTCACTTTCTATAAAAGTTCCTACCCCGCACGCTACAACGGGCGGTTGTCATCGGTCATTGACGTGCGAACAAAGGATGGCGACATGAACCACTTTCACGGAACGGCGTCGCTGGGTTTGCTCACCAGTAGGGTGCAGTTGGAAGGGCCTATCGTAAAGAATCGCACCTCGTTCAACTTCTCGGCGCGCACCACCTACATCAACTGGGTGTTGCAACCGTTCATGAAGGACGACGAAAAGTTTGGCTATCAATTCTACGACCTTCACTTCAAGCTCAACCACCGCTTCTCGCATACAGACCGATTGTATCTGAGTGTGTACCGAGGACACGACATGTTGAAAGAAGACTACAAGGATCGCTACAGCTCATCCAGCTTCGAAATCAATTCTGCCTACGGCGACGACATCAACTGGGGAAACACCATCGCCTCACTGCGATGGAACCACATCTTCAGTAACAACCTCTTTGCCAACATCACGGCGGCCTATAACCATTACAATATGCACCTGGACAGCTACGATCATTCATGGCGTACCGATGTACTTGAGAAGAACAGCGCCAGCTACCGGTCGAAAATACGGGACTGGTCGGCAGCCATCGACTTTGATTACGAGCCGCTTCCCTCACATAGAATCAAGTTCGGGTCGTCCTACACCTATCATACCTTCAGCCCAGAGACCTCTGGAAGCAGTTTCACGGAAGAGGGAAAGGATGGGAAGGTCAGCAGATCGGGCGAGTATTCTTCCCCCAGCAATCCCATCTACGCACACGAGGCCTTGGCTTATGCCGAGGACGACTGGCGGATTCTCCCGTCTCTTACCCTCAATGCCGGTGGGTCTGTGTCGATGTTTCATGTTAGAAACAAGTCGTACTTCACGTTTCAACCGCGTGTTTCGCTGCGCTGGCAAGCCCTGTCCGACGTGGCATTGAAGGCATCGTACAGCGAGATGTCGCAATATATCCACCTGCTCACTTCGATGCCCATTGCCCTTCCCACCGACTTGTGGGTTCCTATCACCGACAACATCAAACCAGAAAGGTCAAGACAATATAGTGTTGGCGCCTACTACACGGGCTGGAAAGGATGGGAACTGTCGGCGGAAGGCTATTACAAGCAGCTCGACAACGTGCTGGAATACAAGGATGGCATGAGCTTTATGGGATTCTCGGGCAACTGGGAACGTCTGGTCAGCATGGGTGAGGGACGTTCAAAAGGCATCGAACTGATGTTGCGACGCACCACAGGACGCGCAACAGGTTGGCTGTCGTACACGCTTTCCAAGAGCGACCGCAAGTTCAGTGAGGACAGTGGCGTGAATGGTGGAGAGCGATTCCCCTTCACCTACGACAGACGACACAATGTGAATATGGTGGCAAACTGGAAGATGACCAAGCGCATCGACTTGGATGCGACATGGTCGTTCTACTCTGGAGCAACCGCAACGATATCCTTGCAGAGAGGATACGAGATGACTCCCGAAAGCATCGGAGAGAGTAGTTATGTATCAAGTCGCAACAATTACAGGCTTCCACCTACGCACCTGCTCTGCTTAGGCATCAACTTCCGCAAGACACTGAAACGGGGCGTTGAGCGAACATGGAACGTCAGCGTGTACAACGCCTATAATGCGATGAACCCAAACTTCATACTGAGAAAGACTGACAAGTACGGAAAGGAAGTGCCGAACAAGCTGACTAAATACACGTTGCTGCCCTGTCTGCCGTCGTTCACACTCACCTATAAATTCTAATGACAATGAACAGAATGAAAATTTACATATATTGTTGCCTCTCAGTCATGCTCTTCGGTTTGTCAGCATGCGAGAACGAGTTGGAACTTGACACGAAGACGGCCAGCAAGCAACTGTCGGTGAATGGATTCATCAATGCCGACAGCACCATCAACAGGCTGTTGGTGTCGTTCACAGGCATTGACCATCCTACGATTGTCACCGATGCCACCATCAAAGTGTCAGTCAACGGGAACTTGCGAGAGATCGTTCATGAGCTTCCAGCGGGTTCGGAACAATACATCATTCATGGTCGTTTCAACCCAGGTGACCATGTTCGCATCGAGGTATCCACACCTGACAACAACTATCAGGCTACTATTGAGGAAACGGTGCCACAACCCATTGACAAGATTGAGCGCATCAGCACCGAGTTTGTCAAGAATGTAAGCTATGTGGACGAATATGAAATGGCGCGGGTAGACGACTTGCAAAAAATCAATCTCTCATTTCAAGACAATGGAAAGCAGGCCGATTATTACCGTCTGACACTAACAGGATACCAGACTATCATGAACACACAGTTTAACTACACGCTGCGAAGAAAAGAGGCCACCTACCGGTATTTCGTCAGCGACATGGGCAGTTCGTACATTGCTACGGGCGACCCAATCATCATGGAAGGCAGGGTATGCACACCTTCAACAGACATGGGCTTTGCCTCACCCAACAATGTGGTGAACCAGATGGGTGTCTTTAACGACCTTTTGTTCAACGGACAGGAGTGTTCCATCAGCGTATATTCCAAACTGTATCAATTCAATAAAATATCTGATCCAGAGATGAAGACATCGCTTGACCTGGTGGCAACCATCTCATCGTACACATCAGCGGCCTATTACTATCTGAAAGCCATGAATTTGAAGAAGTCAACGTATTATAGTGACTATAACGATTTGACCGGTCCCATCAAGATGCCATCCAATGTAAAGGGTGGAACAGGCTTGGTGGGATTCTACACTTCGAAGTCAATACCAGTTCATGTTTACGGAACTGATCGATATCCGCACCTATACGAGTGATAGGATAGGAAGACAAAACATGCGAAATGCCGTGTATCAATAGCGCAATTGGGGTATTGATACACGGCATTTTCGTAAGAACCCACTTGTCATTCAACTAGTTTCTCGCACAACCTACGTTGCAGCACGCGGGCATCAAGGACAGACATCTCGCTGCTCATCACGGCAAATGCCAAGTCGTGTCCGTTGCTACCGCGACAATAACCCGCCAGTGAGCTGATGCCATAAGGATGCGACAGGGTACCCGTCTTGGCGTGTATCTTGCCCCGTGTCTTGGGGCCTCTCATCTCATGTGCCAACGAACCATCAACGCCAGCTATCGCCAAGTTTTGCATAAGCATCGTGTGAATACTCTTATCCTTATAGCCATACACGAGAATCGCCGTCAATGCTTGGGGAGAGAGATGATTGTAGGTACACAAACCACATCCATCATGCACGACCAATGAGGTGTCGGTCATGCCGAGATCTTCTCTTAAAAACTTTCTAAGATATTCTACCCCTGTGGCTGTTGGGTCGGCTTGCGTGTTAATATGGTGGCCAATAGTATACAGTAGAGCGGTGGACTGCGTGTTGGAACTGTTCTTCCACATGCGCTTGACAATGCGATGGATGGGGGTACCGTATCTGTAAATGGCCTTTGAACCAGCAGGAATCGTACCTAATACCACCTGACTGTCAGCGAAAGCGATACCTTGAGCGCGCATCACACTCTTCAAACTCTTCATCACTCGAGGCGCACCTTTGTAAAACAAACCGTATCGACTGAAAGATAAATCCCAAGGATACCAATGCTCTTCGCTTTTAACAGGTTCCTGAATCACAAGATCAACATAGATCTTGCCATTCACCTTATTGATTCCTCTCTTCTTTGCAGCCTGCCCAAATCGCACAAACTCCTGTTCGTTGAGCTGTGGATCCAGGCTTCCCTTGAATGTTAGGTCGCCTTGCAGGACGCCATCAGACACCTTTCCCCGCTGATATAAGCCCGTAATATACAGATAGTCGCTGCCCAAGAGATGAAGACCTGCCACGCCACAGAGCAACTTCAGGCACGAGGCCGAAGGCTGTGACAAGGTTTCTTGATAGCCATATACGGGCTTGTCCGCAGTAAGGTCGTACACATGAAAGGCGAATTTTCCCTGCACTCTGGGGCCTTGTGCGAACGTTGCCAGGCGCGAACGCAAGCTATTGTCAATCGCTATATCAAGTTTCTTTTCTTTCGGTTCTTTCTGATGCTTATCGTTACAAGCCACGAACAGCAGCGCAACACTCATCAAAATCATCAACGGAGTTGGCGCAACCGCCATCGTTCTAAAGATTTTCCTCATAGGTTGCAAAGGTAATCATTTCTTTCCTAAACAACTTATCGCCAAGGAAAGAATGAAAACCGCCCAGGTACTCATCTACTCAAACGTGATTTCACCGAAGAAATCGGGACGATGGAAATCGGGCTTCTCGATGTTGATTGGGTTCCATGATAGGAAATGCGGCTTCTTCAAGGCATCACCACACTTGTAGAAGTTGGCGCGAATGGTCTTACCAGTCAGGGATTTGATGTCATGCAAGAAGAAAGTCTTGAGCGGAATGATGAAAGCCATCTGCCAATCATAAGGCCCTTTGAGTTCTTCAAAAGGTCTACGACCAAGCGATGACCAGCGGTCAACCTGATCCAATACCGTCTGAGGGGCCAACGTTCTGCCTTCTCTTCCTTTGCCACATCCCACCAAGATGGTACCTCCACAATTGCATTCTATATTATAATAGGTGCCATCATCGGCAGGTTGTGAGAAAAACTCGCAACAAGAGTCTTCCCACACACGCCCATTATCCTGAGGAGCTGCCGCGCGGATGAAATCCTCTTTCACACGAAAGTGCAAGAAGATAGCACGGTCACTATAAGCAATCCGAAAGACTACCTGTGGCGTATAGGGATATTTCTCGGCCCAGTTGGCTTGATCAATGACATGATATTCTACCCCCTCCTCATCCATCATAGAAGGAATGATGGCTGCGGCATAAGGATGCTGCTTGAGTTTTTTAACTGTTAGTTTTTCCATGACAGATTTATTGATTCAGACAAGTATGAATGAAGGATACCATTTCGGGTTCATGAGCGCAAACACGACGGAACAAACACAACTGATTCTGCGTGCGCACCAAATTATGCTTGTCGTAGTTAATCTTATAATAGGTATCACCATTGATGTAATCGGCCAGGAACCTCACGCACTGCATATACGGAAAGAGCTTGGCGGCATACGGCAGATTCTCTATTTCGATGGGTTCCAAGAAGTCTTGAGCCGACTCAAGATAGCCCTTCGTAAATGCCTCAAAGATGTCCATCCGGAAGTCTATCTGGTCAAATTCTTTTGAATCTTCGGCAACGGTATTGGCACCTGTGCGCAGAAAATCGCCGTAATCGGAGAACACGAAGCTGGGCATCACCGTATCCAAGTCGATGACACACAGCACCTTTCCATCCTTATCGAACATCATGTTGTTCACCTTGGTGTCACAATGACAGATGCGTTTCTTCAATTTTCCCTCGCGATACAAGCGTTCGGCCTTGCACATCTCCTCGGCATACTGCTCCAGTTCGTCCAAGATGGGCTGCACCTCTGCCACTCTCCCCACCTTATCTTCGGCTACGGCCTCGCGCAATTGGCGCATGCGCAGTTCCATGTTGTGGAAATCGGGAATGGTTTCGCCCAACTGTTCAGGCACGTCTACCAGCATCGACTCGAAGTTTCCAAAGGCTTTTCCAGCGTGATAAGAGTATTCGGGATTGACGGTTTCATAAGTTTTGGCATCAGGAATGAACAAAGAGATCCGCCAATACAGGCCTTCATCATCCTTGTAATAAGTCTTTCCCTCAGCCGTTTGGACAAACCGCAGCACCTTTCTATCCAAGTCGTCCTCACCCTTTTCTTCCAGTTTTTGGCGGATATGCGCCGTCACCACCTCTATGTTGCGCTGCAACAGGTCTACATCCGTAAAGATGGCGTCGTTGATGCGTTGCAACACATAGTCAGGAGTGTCCTGATTTTGTGTCACCACTCGATACGTATCGTTAATCAAACCATTGCCTAAAGGCAATATGCGGTCTACCGTCCCCACGGTTTCAAAGTGAGAAACAATCTGTTTAAGTTGTTCGTTTTCCATGAATCTTGTTGTTTGATGGTTCATTTTTTCAATAGATACGGTGCATTCCAAGACCGTTCCATTGTCTCCTGTTCATGATCGTAATAGATACCGCAAAAATACAGAATTATTCTCAAACGACAAAATGCGATGACTAAGAAGATGCCTGTTGCATCTTATGGAGCCACTTGCCACTGAACAATCGGTACAAGAAAATACAGCCCCGGAAGGCCAATTCGATGGCCATGGCTGTCCAAACGCCCGCCAATCCATACTGAGGAGCCAGTATGGCGGCCAAGGTAAGGCGCACGCACCACATGGACAGCAGGTTCATCATGGCAGGTTTGAGGGTGTCACCAGCCCCAACGCACACACTGTAAACAACGATGGCAGCGGCAAAGAAGGGTTCGGCAAAGGCCTCGATGCGCAGGCTCTGGATGCCCAACACACGGATTTCCTCCACCGGTGTGAGCACACCAATCATCTCGGGAGCGAAGATGTACATCAGTATGCCCATGAAAGCCATGACGCCCATGCCCAGCCACACCGTCATGTGAGCGAAGCTCTTGCAGATGTCATAGCGCCTGGCACCAGCACTCTGTCCCACCAACGTGGTTGCCGCTTCACCGATACCATACCCTGGCATGTAACAAAGGCTTTCGGCGGTGATGGCGAAAGTATTCGCTGCGATGGACACCTTACCCAAAGGTGCCACGATGATAGTGCTGACAATCTGCGCGCCACTCATCAAAATGGATTGCGCAGCCATAGGCGCACCTATCTTCAAGGCGTTCGTAACGTAGTTAGACATCCATCTGAAAGGACCCTCGTCTTGCTTCAAAGCCAATATCTTGTTGCGGAAGATGGCGAAGTAAGCCTGCATCACCGAACCAATGAGATAGGCAGTTGCGGTTCCAAAAGCCGCTCCCAACACCCCTAAATGCAAGATGTAGATGAAAAAATAATTAAAACACACGTCCATGATGCACATGCCCACACTCATCATACTGGGTATTTGCATGTTGCCCGAGCATTTGAGCATGGCCCCAGTGAGGTTGGCCAGTTGGATGAAGGGCATGGCTAAAGCAAAAACCAGGAAATAAAGCGAGGCATCGTGTGCGATGTCTTCCGTTCCACCCAACCAATAAGGCAATGGTTGATAAATAAATAGTGCAACGACCGCAATGCCCACACTTAACAGAAGACAACAGATAAGTCCATGCCTGAACACTTGTCGTGCTTTCACAAAGTCGTTGGCTCCGATGAAATGGGCTACCTGCACGGAGAAGCCCATGGATGCCGAAGCGGTGATGCTGCCCAACAACCAGGTAGTACTCTCTACCAAACCAATAGATGCTGAAGGATTGGTTCCTAAATGCCCCACCATCGATGCGTCGATGAAGAACATCAGTACGGTGGTGATTTGGGCAAGAATAGACGGAATACTCAACTGTACAATCAAGTTGAGTTTCTCACCATTCGTCATGACCCTTCCCTCACGAATGCTGGCCAGCAGCGCATCTGTTTTGCTCGTTGAAAACATCTCGTTTAATTCTGTGATACAGATAGCGCAAGCCGAAGACAAAGGAAGTTTACTTGCTTTGTTAAGGCGCAGCCTATCATTTGCAAAGATAGTGCAAGCCGAGTGCAAAGAAAGTTTACTTGCTTTGTTGAGGCGAAGCCTATCTTCTGCAAAGGTACGGATTATAATTTGTTTTGTGTGAGATTTTTCAGAAAATCCTTTACGATTACGTTCCATGTATCAACACATCGTCCGGCGAGGCGGAACGTGATGAATCACGTCCCTACATTGTTCAAAAAAATGACAATAAAATTGAACGTGTGAATGTGAAATCTAGAAAAAATCAATAGGCTTATGGTAGGCAAGCGGCCACTTCTCCTAGTAAGAAATCAACATTTTTAGGGCAAGACCATTAGTTTTACCCAACTAATAGGGTCACTTTGCGATGTAATAGATACCATATTGAGGGGTAAAAGCATGCTTATTGGGCCTCAAGAGCAATGCTTTTGTGCATAAGGGCAGCGAAAACTTATTGAATAGTCCACAAATAATTCTCAATTTGCTGACATTCAACAATTTACAAAACCATCTTATTTTTGGCGTATTTTCGACCAGGCCAGAGGTTGATGACTTAGAAGCAAATTATAGAGGGCTTGTTGTCAAGAATATTTCCACTACGCATCATTCTTTTCAGGTGCCATTGCCTGCTCAACTACAACGTCGCAGGGGGCATCATCAAACGAGCAGATGGTGAAAACAAGACATAAAAAAAGCGATTCACCTCTTCAGTGTAATCGCTCCTTATCATATTGATTTCTTTCTATAATCTCTCAAAAAGGGAAGTATTTTTTGTTTCTCTCACGCCCCTCCCCCGGCGTAGCCAGTGCAGCACTTAGCTGCGACTAGGCTTTTCATCCAATCCTAAACAATCCTTTACCTAACCTTCTCCAACGCTTATCGTGTGGTTGGAGCCTTTTACTATTGAAGATTTCTCCTTACTAACAACCTTAAACTTTACCTTAACTAAACCTATTTTCGTCTATCCTAAAACACTTTTACCTTGACTAAACCTATCTTCTGTCTATCCTAAATCTTATTTACCTTGACTAATACCTCTTCTGTGTCTATCCTAAAATCTTTTACCTAAACCAATACCTCTTCAATGTTATCCTCTGTCAAACCTTCTCTTTACCAACTAATACCTGATATCTTCATCTTTTACCTTTGGGTCTAATACCTATGATATCTCTCAAATTTTCAATTGAATCAATTTGTTTTCGAACGTCTCCCGACATCCTTTTTGTCTCATTGACGTTGCAAAGATACTGCTGTTTCCGCACACAACCAAGAAACTGCAGGTGGTTTTTTACACAAAAACAGTGTTTCTTGATGTAAATCAAAATGAAATTGATATATCCATATAACAACAAAAGGTCAAGTAAGTCGTCCGAATTCGAAGGACTTGCTTGGCCTTTTTAATTGGCATTCAGTCTATTTCTTGATCCAAGAACCTGACACAGCACCTGCTCGGGTAGGAGCTTTGGGGCGATAATAACCCGCCAAACCGATGTCGAAGATTAGCGTTGAATAGCCGGGGATTTCGCTTTTGGGAGCTTTCTCCGTACCATAGCCCAATTTATAAGGTATGTAAACCTCCCAACGGTCACCAACAGACATGTGCAGCAGAGCCGTGGTAAAGCCGTCGACAAGTCCGCTCACCGCAAATTTGGCAGGATTCATGGTCTGCGGATTGTACGCACCCGAATAGCTACGGTCGAACAAATAGCCTGCTGTATAGGTGGCTGAGGGGATGAGGCGGCCACGGTAGTTCACCATCACCGAATCGGTGTACAGCGGACTACCCGAGGTACTGTTGCCTCGTTCCAACACATGCACGATGATATAATTGTTCAAATCGGCATGAAAGTTCTGTCCATCGGTTGGCAACGACCAGTTGCGAATGATCTTCCAGTTCTGGTCGCCCTTCGCAATTCGCTCTTGCGTGGCGGCATGAAGCTGTGCGAAATAGGTTTCGTTCTTATGTTGCCAATCGGCAAACTCTTCCACCTCGCCGCTGTCTTCGCTACACGATGCCATCGTGAAGACAGCCATCATGAGCAGAAGAAGGTAGCATATTGAATTTTTCTTCATTGTCGTTTCGTTCTAATCTGCCTGTGTAAGCCTTAGATGGCTTGCGGGCAGTGGGATTTATTGCATTTTTTTCAGCAAACTGGTGATACTTACCTTTTCTTCTATCACCGAGCACAACTCGCTGATGTCCACGCGCTGCTGTTCCATCGTGTCACGATGGCGCAGCGTCACCTTGTTGTCTTTCAGCGTGTCAAAGTCAACCGTCACGCAATAAGGCGTGCCAACCGCATCCTGACGGCGATAACGCTTACCGATAGAATCCTTCTCGTCGTAGCTCGTATTGAAGTGGAACTTGAGCAGGTCTACTATCTCGCGCGCCTTCTCGGGCAAGCCCTCCTTACGCACCAAAGGCATCACCGCACATTTTACCGGTGCCAAAGCCGCCGGCAAACGAAGCACAACACGCTTCTCACCATTCTCCAATTCTTCTTCCTGATAGCTGTGGCACATCACGGAGAGGAACATGCGGTCTACGCCAATAGAGGTCTCGATAACGTAAGGCACATAGCTTTCGCTGGTCTCTGGGTCGAAATATTTCAGGTTCTTGCCACTGAACTTCTCGTGTTGTGACAAGTCGAAGTTGGTACGCGAGTGTATGCCTTCCACCTCTTTGAATCCAAATGGCATCTTGAACTCGATGTCGGTGGCCGCATTGGCATAGTGAGCCAGCTTCTCATGGTCGTGGAAACGATAGTTTTCGGCGCCGAAACCCAGTGCCTGATGCCACGCCATGCGTGTTTGTTTCCATTGCTTGAACCACTCCAACTCGGTGCCGGGCTTCACGAAGAACTGCATCTCCATCTGTTCGAACTCGCGCATACGGAAGATAAACTGGCGCGCCACAATCTCGTTGCGGAAAGCCTTACCGATTTGTGCGATACCAAAAGGCAGCTTCATGCGCCCCGTTTTCTGCACGTTGAGATAGTTCACAAAGATGCCTTGCGCCGTCTCTGGTCGCAGATATATCTTATTGGCAGCGTCTGAGAGCGAGCCCATTTCGGTGGAGAACATCAGGTTGAACTGGCGAACGTCGGTCCAGTTCTTGGTGCCACTGATGGGGTCTACGATGCCTTCATCCACGATAATCTGTTTCAGTTCTGCCAAATCGGGACCTTGCATGGCCTGTGTGTAACGCTCGTGCAGGGCATCACGCTTGGCCTGATAGTCCAAAACACGTTTGTTGGTCGACTTAAATTGTGCCTCATCGAAAGCATCACCGAACCGCTTGGCAGCCTTGGCCACCTCTTTATCGATTTTTTCTTCGTACTTAGCAATCTGGTCTTCTATCAGCACATCGGCCCGATAGCGCTTCTTCGAGTCGCGGTTGTCTATCAAAGGGTCGTTGAAGGCGTCCACGTGTCCACTGGCTTTCCAGATGGTGGGATGCATGAAGATGGCCGAGTCGATGCCCACGATGTTGTCGTGCAGTAGCACCATGCTCTTCCACCAATATTCTTTGATGTTCTTTTTCAGCTCAACACCATTCTGTCCATAGTCGTAAACGGCTGCCAAACCATCGTATATATCACTGCTGGGGAACACAAAACCGTATTCCTTGCAGTGGCTCACAATCTTTTTGAAAACATCTTCTTGTGCCATATCTATTTCAATTTTTGATTCTATAACGTCTGGCAAAGGTACTGATTATTTTCGAGTAAGCGGACATCTCGCCTGTAATTCTTTGTGTTTCGTGCCATTTTAAGCGTGTTCTTTTTTCGGTAAGTTCTTTCTGTATGGAAATGGCAAGTCCCCTTGCAAAAGTTTTATCTCCGATAATTCTTTTTCAAAATTCGTCGCAGGTCAGATAATCGATAAAGTATCTTCCCTGCAATCTGCGTGTATGAAAAAATGCCTTTGTCCCGATAGTCCTCAAGCAGGGAAGAAGAGGGAAACGGCAGGAAGTCCGCACACCATACATCCCCTGTTTTTCCTTTTCAAATCCTCCTGCACCGCCCGAAAATCCATTTGTTCCTTACAGAAAGTGCGAAACCTTTCAAAAGGTTGCAGACCTCACACTTTTCCACCGTGCAATCCGCACACTCATTTTGCCCCTTTCCCTCCGTTATTGAGCGAGAAAGGGCTTTTTATTGTGTCGTAACAGAGAAAAGTGATGTACTCAGATGCAAGAACATCGCAACCTTTGGCTCTGCGAGAAAGGCTGCCTAACTTGGATTTGGCATTCGAAAACGTGCCAAATATCAAAACCAAGTAATAGAAAGCAATCCGCACAATGAAAAGAGAAAACAACGACAACACTTCAAGGAATACCCAAATAGAGGAGTTCCTTTCGGCTCGGTACGGGTTCCGTTACAATACCATATTGCATCGGACGGAGTACCGTCCGCGGGAACGGGCGATTACACAGCCATAGACCGCTACCGCATCAATACCCTCAAGCGAACGTTGGACAAGGAAGTCAATGTACAGACCTCGCCCGAGAACCTGTACAGCATCATTGAAAGCGATTTCTCCCCACGTGTCAATCCCGTACAAGCCTATTCCCAAGCGTTACCGCTGACGAAAGGAAATACGGAAGCTATCACCGCCCTTACCGACAGCGTGAGCGTAACCAACCCCGAGAAATGGAAAGAATACCTTACCAAGTGGCTGGTGGCAGTGGTTGCCAATGCTATGGACAACAAGCAGTGTCGCAACCATACCTGCCTTGTGCTGACAGGAGAGCAGGGCAAGTTCAAGACTACGTTCCTTGATCTCCTCTGCCCTCCGTCTCTATCCGACTACCGTTATACAGGAAAGATATACCCACAGGAGAAAGATGTATTGAGCCTTATCGGGCAAAATCTCATTATCAACATTGACGACCAACTCAAAGCCCTCAACAAGCGGGACGAGAACGAACTGAAGAACCTCATTACCTGTCCGCAGGTGAAGTACCGCATGCCTTACGAGAAACATATTGAGGAGCGACCACACTTGGCGAGTTTTGTGGCTTCGGTCAATGGCAATGACTTCCTCACCGACCCGACAGGAAGTAGACGATTCCTTCCTTTTGAAGTATTGGCGATAAAGATAGACCGAGCCAAGAGCATTTCGATGAATGCCGTTTACAGCGAAGCCAAGATCCTATTGAATGCAGGTTTTCGCTATTGGTTCAATGATGAAGAGATTGCCGAGTTGCATAGAAACAGCGAAGCCTTCCAAGTCTATACGACAGAGATGGAACTGTTACTCCGCTATTTCACCTTTCCCACGGAAGCGGAGGCGGCAACGAAACGCTTCTATATGACCAATTCGGAGATAGTGGGTTACCTCTCTTGCTATACCCGACAATCCCTCTCCGCCAAACGGATGGGCGAAGCCCTGCGAAAGGCAGGCTATGCGAGAGAATGTCGCAGAATAAACGGCAATCCCGTATATGTCTATGCAGTCCGAAAGATTTACCCCGAGCAACCGCCATAACGCTCCTTTATTATCACCTCCTTTGCAATACTCCTTTCTCTTCTCTTTCCTATTCTTCTTACTACGTTACTACAAATAAGGATAATACAGTGAAAGAGAAAGGATTGCAAGGGATATTTATCTTGCGACACGGCTTACTACCATCTTTCTACGCTTCTACAAGAGAGAATAAATGAGGAAAGGTGTAGATAGGAGGTTTCGAAGGATAAAACCAAACGAAGTGTTATACTTTTCTCTTTCACTGTCAATTACTTATATCCATGTCGAAGGGTACTTTCACTTGCCAAACCCTATCTGCGTTTCGTATGCTATGAGGTGGGAGGAAGAACTTACACCGCCATAGGATTTGCCAACCGTGCAGGAGGATATGAGCTTCGGGACGACAAGACATTCAAGGGAACAATTGCCCCAAAGGACATATCCGTGATTGCAGGAGATGCGAACAACGTCCCTCACTGCATCTTCGAGGGCTTTATGGACTTCCTTTCCTATCTCACGATGAAAGGAAAAGAAATCGCTCCCAGCCTTGTGCTGAACTCCGTAAGCAACATCCATAGAGCCGTTACATATCTCCGAGAACATCATATTGGCTGCGTCCGTGCTTTTCTTGACAACGATGAAGCAGGACGGCGAGCCATGCAAGTTCTTCAATCGGCAGGAATGAGCGCAGAGGATATGAGCCGACATTATGGCGGATATAAAGACCTCAACGAGTACCACGTTTCACGTCAGAAAGCGATGGAACAGAAACAGAAGAAAACTCAATCGGTTGTCAAACGGGGATTTCGCAGATAAGGCAAATGAATGCAATTATAACCAAGTATCAATCGGGTATCCTTAGGGACTAAAAGAGAACAATAAGCTGACAGATGACTTTGTTTCGATAGCGAGGCAGTTTGCTCAACTGCAAGTTTCTCCAAAAGAAACTTAGAAACAAAGCCCTCTGAGCATTCAGAGAATGCAAATACCGTAAAGGTGGGCTTCGGACAGGGCGGAGCGGCATTTAGTAGAAATGCCATAGCTCATTAGGGCATTTTCTTCACGCTCCACTCCGTCACCGCTGAAAAAGCCCTCCTGAGCCAAGGGGCACTGCCCCTTTGGATACCCCTTAAAGCAATATTCAACTTATGGGCTACGCAGTATTACACATAGACAAGGCTCGGGGCAACGACTCGGCAATGACCGCCCACATCGAGCGTACATTCGTGCCGAACAACGTCGATGCCACCCGCACGCACTTCAACCGTGAGTTGGTGCAATTCTCCGCAGGTGTCACCAACCGCACGGAAGCCATAGAACACTGCATTGCCACGGCAAACATCTACCGTAAGGTGGCAGACAACCAAGTCAAGGCCTTGCGATTTATCCTTTCTGGCTCGCACGAGGATATGCTCCGGCTTGAAAGCGAGGGGCGTTTGGGAGAGTGGAGCGACTGTACGATGCAATGGCTTTACTCCACCTTTGGTAAGGAAAATGTAGTGGCAGCTACGCTCCATGCTGATGAGGAAACACCGCATATCCATGCAACGATAGTACCCATCGTGCAAGGAGAAAGACGGAAAGCCAAGACCGAAGCCGAAAACGGAAAACGCAAGTACAAGACAAAGAAAGACAAGGTACGGCTTTGTGCCGATGATGTGCTTACCCCGAAGAAATTGGAGGAGTACCAAACCACATACGCAGAACAGATGAAACCTTTCGGGTTGGAGAGAGGTATATATGGCTCGGAAGCCAAGCACCGCTCTAATATGGAGTATTACAAGGAGATACTCAAGGAGACGGAACTGAAACAAGCCGAAGAAGCCGACCTTATCGAAAAGGTAAGGGATTTGGAGAAGCAGACAGGTAAACTTCGGGTAAAGGGTATGCTCTATTCGCTCTTTGGCAACACGGAACTTGACAAGGCAAAGAAAGCGTATCGGAGAGTTGGAGAGGGAGATGGAGCGACAGAAGTTCCTTTCAGAAAAGGAGAAAGTCGAAATCCGCAAGGAGGTTATTCTCCTGCAGGATACCGTTGCAGCCAAAGACAAGACCATAGCCGGACAGCAGAAGGAAATCAAGGTGTATGAGGAGGAGCGAAGTTTCATTCGGCATTTCTTCCACAGTTTCTACCTCTTGCTCAATATCCGTCTGTTGCTCCGCAAGATGGGCGTTGATGACGATACTTTTGTCAGAATGCACCAAAAGCAGGTAGCGATACGTAGTACGGCTGATGTTTATTCGGGAATGTACAAGCGTACTTTCACCGAGGAGAATGCCGAACTCCGTATCACGACTAATGAGAAGTATCAACCAACCCTTACCATCAATGGTCTGTCCGTCCCCGACTGGTGTGAGCAGAAGTGGCAACAACTCATTAACCACAACCGCTCACAACGGCTGTAATCGCTTTTTCTTTCATCGCCAAAGAAGAAAAACACGAAAGAACGCTCACTTTTCCACACAAAGTGTTACTTTTGCAACTAAAATAGTGAGTGTTCTATACGACCTGCATCTAATCGCAAAACCTTGTAATCTAGCCATCTAGTCCGAAATCATATTTTTAGGGGAGCAAACTATTTTTGCCTTACTGGGTGGTCAATAATTCTCGCCCTGACGAGTTTATTTTCTTGACTTTTGCATAAGGTATTGGGAGGAATATAAAGTTCTACAACTTTAAACTCCCCTGCCAAAGTATTAAAAATAATTGGTAGCATATAATATGGGTAGTAGCAACTACATAGCAACAGCAAATAACTATGTTATAGAAAGAAAAAAAGTAGGTTTGTAACAGTAAAATAAACACCAACCTGTTGTCTAAAATGGGGAGAATACTAAAGGAATAAATTAATATGTCACAAAAGGGAAGCGTATTTCAAAAAGGAGGAGGTGGGACAAACTTTGAACAACTCGTTCAAACGGCGTTTCTTACAACTCTTATCATTCATGGTAATGCTCCATGTCTTGATTCTGGTGAATTATCGGAGGTTGCACTACAAGTAACTAACAGAGGCTATGAAACTGATGATTTTATGGTTACGGCAAAATCAGCAAGTGGTGAACATCGTATATTGATTCAGGTAAAACACGATATATCATTTACTGTTGATAATGAAATATTCAAAGAGGTAATTAATGCTTTTTGGAAAGACTATAATAATACTTCAATTTTTGACAAATCAAAAGATAAACTTATTATAATAAAGAATGGTTTAACTAAAGATGAAAGAAATCATCTTAAATCGCTTTTTAATTGGGCAAAAAATCACGCAACAGAAACAGATTTTATTACCGAAGTAAACAGGATAAAAGGAAAGAAAGACCGATTAGATGTTTTTCGTGAGGTGCTAAAAGAAGCAAATAAAAATACATATTTGACAGATAAAGAACTTTGGGAGTTTTTGAAATGTGTTGATGTTTTGGAATATGATTTCCTAAACGAAGGGAGTATTGATAAAACATATTTTCTCAATCTGATTAAGCTCAGTAAAAACAAAAATTCGGCAACAACCGAAAAAGATATTTGGGACAGTATTTTTGCTTATGTTGCTACGCTTAATCCAAATGGTGGAAGTGTGACACTTGAAAGTATTAAAGATAAAGATTTCTTTCAGCATTTTGATAACACACATTTAACTCCATACTTCAAAGCCGTTGAAAAACTTAAATCAGACAGCAATGAGATTTTACGACCAATAAAAACTTATATTGGAAAAGGAGAAAACGAATTTCATTTACAACGATCAGAATTAAGAGAAAAAATTTTAGTTGGTCTAAGTAATTCCCAACTAACGATTGTGACAGGAAAACCTGGAGTTGGGAAATCAGCTGAAATCAAAGAAATCCTTGAAAAAGATTATCCGAATGCAAGTGTGTTTGTTTTCAGAGCAGACCAATTCAATGAATCTACGCTCGCCAATGTTTTCTCAAGTCAAGGGGTAAATGAAACAATACAAAATATTTTCTCATGTATTTCCCTTATTCCTGAAAAAATTATTTTCGTTGATAGCTTGGAAAAGCTATTGGAAGCAGACCCCGAATGTGCCTTTAAACAGTTATTAGCGTTACTTAAAGAGCACCCAGAAATTAAATTAATTGCTTCGTCACGGAAATATGCGATTGATTTAATTACATTAAAATTTAGTATTGATAAAGACAATATATGTATAATTGACATTCCAACGCTTAATGAAGAAGAATTAAAACTTGTAGCTGAAAAGTTTCCGCAGTTAAATAGTGTTCTAAAAAACGACAAAGTCAAAAAGTTGTTGCAAAGTCCAAAATATTTGGACTTCTCAATCTTAGCAATTAGTAAAACAAACGATGATTATGCTAATGTTTCGCAGACAGAGTTTAAAGACAAGTTATGGAATTCATTAGTTGTAGATTCAACCAATACAAAAAATGGACTTCCACTTAAACGTGAAGAAGCCTTTAAAGAAATTGCAGTAAAGAGAGCAAAGGAAATGAAACTCTTTACTAAACCTGATAAGTCTGATGCAGAGGCTATAGCTTGTTTAGAAAATGATGAAATTGTATTTCAGGAAAACAACAACAGAAAGTATTCCCCCACTCACGATATATTAGAAGATTGGGCATTAGTAAAAT
Source organism: uncultured Prevotella sp. (assembly GCA_963511375.1). Taxonomy (GTDB): domain Bacteria; phylum Bacteroidota; class Bacteroidia; order Bacteroidales; family Bacteroidaceae; genus Prevotella. The sequence goes on from CAUPIT010000003.1 coordinate 20,853, forward strand.
ATGTTTCTTCAAAGTTTGAAGACTTTCCAAATCCAAAAGATTTTTTCAACAATTTAGGAAACGAGCCGGCTATTAGACGAGCATTTCGTCTTTGGGTGGAAGACTATTTAATTGACAACAATGGTAAAATAAATGAACTGATCAAGGTAACAATTGCTGACCAAACTATTGAGAAATATTGGGCAGATGAATTGTTGGTAGCTGTATTTAAGTCAGAAAAAAGTAATTCATTTTTTACTTCTTTTGAAAAAGAACTTCTTGAAGACAACTCTGTTTTCTTCAATAGATGTTTGCATATCATAAAAACTTGCTGCAAAGAAAGCAACCAAAAAAAGAACAACAGCAATTTGCTTTTGCCGATTGGTTCGGGTTGGAAAGAAGCATTGTTTTTTATTCAAAAGAACAATACTCAATTAGAATCAATAAAACTTACAATACTCAATTTTCTCACTAATTGGTATTACCGATTACTTTTTCAATACGAAAAAATTGAAAACGCAGAATTAGAGACGGCAAAATCTATTGTGCTAACCTATTTGAAAGAAGTTGAAGAAGAAAAAGAATTTTGGCAAGATGAAAATGTCAAAGGTAAATCATCAAACTTGATTTCAATTTTGTTTGACTTGGCTTCAATTTCAAAGGAAGAAATTAAACAACTTATTGCAAGAGCATTTACCAAGAAAGAAAATCGGGAATCTTGGAGATTAAATTCTTTTTACGAAAATGTAATTGAAAGTTGTCTTTCAGGTATAGGAAACCAGCGTTTGATAAAAGAATTGCCTGAATTGATTATTGAAACAGCTTGGAAAAATTGGAAATATATACCACCAAAAGAATCTGATTATCCAAATGAAATTAGATTTATATCAAGACACTCTTTGCGTGATGAGGAATGTTGGGGAATAAGAGATAGACATTCGTTTTTCCCTTCGGGAATTTACAAAACGCCTTTTTACAATTTATTGTGGATTCACCCAATCGTTGGTTTGAAGTTCATCATTGATTTTATCAATTATTCGGTTGAATTTTATGTAAACGCTACTTGTGAATATAAGCATAAAATTTCTCAAATTGAAATAGAACAGAATGACGGAACAAAAACAAAACTATATGCGGCGTGGGAATTATGGGCGGCTTACAGAGGTTTAAGCGTTACAAACTACGCATTGGAATCATTGCTAATGAGCCTTGAGAAGTTTTTATTAGAAACGGCTAAAAGAAAGACAGATGTTAGTAGAGAGAACTTGAAGTTTATATTTGATTATGTTCTTAAAAACAGCAATAATGTTGCTCCATTAGCAGTTTTAACGAGTGTTGCTATTGCTTATCCCAGAGAAGTTGAAGAAACGATGTTGCCTTTATTGTCTGTCAAGGAATTTTATGAGTGGGATTTAAGTCGAGCACTTGAAGAATACTCTTCGTTTGCCACAATGAATTATGATATTTCATTTGCACAAAAAGAGCGTTTGGAATCAAATCAACTTCCACATAGAAAAAAATATAAAAGAGGGCTTCGAGATTTTATTTTAGACTACCAATTTAATGTTAGAAAATTAAATAAAGAAATTCACCAAATAATTGACAAACTAAAAGCACAAAATGATGGTAAAGATGTTATATGGAAAAAGAATTTAATTGAAATGGATATCAGAAACCATAAAGTTGGAGAATATGATGAAAAACTTGGTGGTTTTCCTATTCAACCAGAATACGATGATGAAGTTGTAAAGTTTATTGAAGCCAATAAAGAAAGTTTTGAAGCAGATACAAAGTCTTTGAATATTTCAGGAAAACTTTCAAAATCTTACGAAAAGAAAGAAATTATTGGTTTTTCATCTTGGTTATCTTGCTATGAACAATATTCTTCATCAAGATTTTTAAATATTCTTTATGACAGACCAATCACGTTAGCCGTATTAGGACTGAGAGATTTTGCAACAAACATAAATGAAGAGCAAAAAACAAAGTGTATAAAAATAATTACTGATGCAACAACTTCTATTCTTCAAGATACATTTAGCAGAGATTATAGCCTTAATATGAGTGTCAGCATAATGGAAAAAGAAATTGCTTTATCTTCTTTCCATTTACTTTTGCAAAATGTTGATAGCGAAGAAGATAAAAACGGCATAATAGCTACAATGATTTATATGCTATTCGCACCGTTCCACGACCACGAATTTAAGAAAATCATACGATACTTTAGAGAAGTATTTTTCAAACAATTTCCTAATGAAGCAAAAAGAGTTTGGCTTGGTCTCATTATGTATTCTAATTTCAAAAAAGCAAATCCTAATTTCTATGGAAATCAAGATGAAAAAAGTTTAAAAATGGAAAATGATTTTGTTCAGGAAATTGCATCTAACAAAAACTTAAAATTAGACCTTGCAGAAATAAGTTTAGAAAAATCAGAAGGTTATTTATTGGCAAGAGCTTTTGTAATTACGCCATATGACACAGCAGATAAAGAATTTACATATTTCATAAACCACATATTACCGATAGTTATTGGCGACTTAACTAAAGAAGAAGATTTTTCATATAACAGAGGAAGAGAATCTCGACAATTTCATCACGAATCAATTTCAGATATTGAACAATATCTTGCCAATTTATTTTTGGGCGCAAATTTTGATTTTTCAAAATCTGTTTTAACTACATTGGTCAATTCACTGTCAAAAAATACGCAAAGGCAAAGATTTGGAAGAGACGATTTGTTCCAATTTGTGAATACTACTTTGGATTATTTTGTATTGAAATTATATGACAATAGAAATTCAAAAATTGACCAAACAAAATACTCACAGCAACAAACCAACTTTTGGAATCTATGGGAAGTTCTGTTTGATTTAATCCCAAGTGATGGAACACACCCGCTAATTCAAAAACTTTTGTTGGACATTAGATATTTGCTATGGGATTATCAAGATAATCCGAATGAAAGTGATTGGAGCGTTTTAAATGGGAAAAAAGAGTTTTATAAAAAAGTGTTTCTTGAAAAAGGGAAAAACAATGCTTCATCAGTAATAAACGTGTTTTCTACAATTGGAGGAAAAGAATTTTTGCCCGAAGGAATAAGTTGGCTGTCAGGCCTTTTCAAATCAAATAACATCGCCTCTTTGTCATTGACATCTGTGTCAGCGGAGAGAATGATAAAGCGACTTTTCTATAATCATATTTCAAAAATCAAAAACGACAAAACTCTAATAGATGACTATGTTTGGATTTTAAACCGGATGGTTGATTTGGGTTCGTCAGAAGCATATTTATTTAGAGAAAATGTAATTACGTATAAAAGCATTAAGTAAACTGCGAGTAGAAGGAATACTCTACTCGTTCTTTGGAAACGCTGAACTTGAGCGTATTACGGAATTAGAGAAAGAAGGTAGGGCAACAACGCCCCTCAAAGAGAAGGAGAAGAACGAAATCCGTAGGAAGGCGATTCTCTTATAGGATACCATCAAGGGAAAAGACAAAACAATCTCAGAACAACAACGAGAAATCAAGGTCTATGAAGAGGAGCTAAGTTTTATCCAGAGATTCTTTAATAGCTTCTACCTCTTTTGTGCAATATTTGTTTGATGCTCCGCAAGATGGTTTCTCTGATGGCACCGTAGTAAAGATACACCAAAACAGGTGGCGATACGAGTACGGCAACAGCTCATTCATCGTAACCGCTCACAACGACTATAATCTGAAGATTCAAAATCGAAGTGCACGTCTTAGTTTTGTGGCGTTCGTGGCTTTTTGTTCTCATTGTGATGACCGAATTTATTCTTCAATCGTTTGTAGCCATCTACTCCAAGAATCGTGAGGCCACCATATTGGAGGGTTTTGGCCAATCCAAAGAACACCACCCACAACGCACCTTTGGAGGCTTGGCTGATGGGAAGCAGCATCTGGGCGAAAGAGAGAATGTAACAGGGGATGCAGATACAAAGTACTATCACGCCAGTGCGGAAAGATAGTCCTTGCAGCCATTGTTTCATGCGACTAACCGTTTGTTTCATTGTCAATGTTCGGTTATAGGATTGTTGCGACTCATTTGTTCTTCGCAGACTTTGGCATGGTTCGTTATTGGTGTCTGCTTGTCGTGCGTGCTGAGAATGCGGCGTGCGAACTCGATGATGGTGTCTTTTCCTCGTAGAAAGTCTTCATGGGAGATGTCCACGCGATAATCCGGGTCAATGCCAAACTCCGTACTCTGTTTGTTCACATCGTACATGGGGCAGGCTGAAAAGCGAACGCCCCAGCCGTTAGGCAGCTCACTGGAGAATGGTAGTCCGGCTCCGCCGCCCGTACGGTCGCCCACAATCGTGACGTTTGGACACTCCTTCATGTATTTTACAAACTCGTTGGCCGCACTGTACACCTGTCGGTTGGTCAGCACCACCACGTTCTTCTGCCATCTCAATCCTTTGCTCGGCTTGAGACGTTGTTCTCGCAATTCGGAGAAATCGCGATGGCCTTTCCCCGTTTTGTGCTGCATGTAGCCCACCAGCAGCTCTTTGTTGGTAAATCGTGCGGCCAACTGTTCGGCCGATGTCAGCATGCCCCCGCCATTGTTGCGGATGTCAATGATGAGACCGTTGCACGGTGCCAGGTGGTACAACACGTTGTCCAGGTTGCCCGCACCCATGCTGTTACCGAATGATGCCAGGTAAACATAGCCGATATTGTCGTCCAATATGCGGTATCGCATGCCCGTAGCGATGCGGTAATCGGTGCCGAGATATTTGTTCAGCAGGGTGTCACTGAAGTTGGATGGGTAGTTTTCGTGCCACTTCCAATAGCGTCCATGGTCAAAACTGGTGTAAAGGTTGACGTGTCCGTCCTTCAGTTCGGCCAGCATGTTCGACAGTACCTCAAACTGTTGCTCTGGCCTCATGCGATCTTCCATCTGCTTGGAATAACGCTGATACACCTCTTGCCAATCAATGTTTTTGTATTCAAAAAAGCAGTAATGCTCGTCGATGATGCGCCACAAGGCTTCCATATTGCCCCGAGGAGTGTCTGGTAACGGCTCTTCATCGACGCAGCCAGTCAAGCAAAAACAGGCCATCAATAGGTAGAACAACTGTTTCATGGGCGGAGATGGTTTATGGTGAATTTCTTCACGAGGCCCAATACGAGCACATGCGAATAGGTGTGGTATCTCAAATGGTTCACATGGGCTTGCTGATAGTCGCCCAGATAACCAATTCTGAACGTGGTTTTGCATAATGAGAAGTCGAGCGTGAGCATCTGTCGTAGTGAGAGAGCGTTGACTGGATGAGTGACAACGACGTTGTGATCGTAATTTCCTTCTGAGAAAATCTCGTAATATGACTGACCGTAGTTAGGCGAAAACATCATGCCCAACAGTGGTGCGTCAGCCTCATAGCGCACCGTCAGCGGCTTGTTCTTGATGCTGAATCGGTAGCTTGCCATGACTGATGGAGCCACGTTTAGCCCCACTTTCGCCTGTATGGGATTGTTTGAGTTGCGGGCATTGTACAACATGCCGAGGTGTGTGTTGAGCATGCCGCCGGCCTTGACGCTCAAACGCCGGTTCAATAAGTACAAATTGTAATGCCAGGCGTATGTAAAATGGTACATCGCCTGCATTTTGTTTGCGTTGCCTGCCCTGTTGTCGGCGTGTGCAAAACTACCTTGGTGCACGCTCAAAGTGCTGATGCGGCGGTCTTCGCGCTCGTTTGTGGTATGCGATAGGTAGTTGACTTGCCAACCCTTATAGCGTTCAGGAGATAGATAAGTGTCGAGCACATCCACATACCCCCAGCCAATCATCTTGGCATTGGTAGTTATTTTGTCCAACGGCGTGGAGTCTGTTTGTGCCGCCATGCCCATTGACCAGCATAGCATTAGTGCGATACACGCCCATTGCCATGTTGGTTTCCTGTGATTATCCCAAGTCTTCATCGCTGAACAGGTTGAGTTGTCCCGATATTTCGTCAATCACCTGCTGTTGACTTTTTCCTGCATCCGGGTCGAGATTTTCTTCGTTTGCATCAGCATCCTGCTGGTCTTCGCCCTCTTCCTCTGGATCGTTGTCGCGTTCGTCAGCCGGTGGTTCGGGGAAACGTGTGGGTTCCAGTTCTTCAATCTTGTCCACTTCCCATGTGGTGATGCGCTTGCCTTTGGCCTTGAATCCCTTGACGGCAATAAACTCTTCCACGTCAATTTCCTGTGCAGGGCGCGTGGCATCATTACCACCGAAGGTCACCAACAGCCTGGGATAGGCCTCGTCGGTGAGAAAGACCAGCTTGCTGTCTGGATTATCTCCGATGTAGTTCTGCTTTTTCTTGGTCGCTTCCATCATGAATCGCTTCACATAAGGATAGTTTTGGTTGTCGGCATCGAACAACACGGCGCTCCACACCTTGCGCTCATCCCATTTCTCCAGCACTTGGATGTTGTCCTCATAGTGGTTGTTGGGGTCAAAGTTGGTGATGTAGAAGTCACCATTTGTCAGCACGACCAGTATCGCATCATCGTCGTTGAACTCGCCCAAGAACCGTCCATGCTCTTCGTAATTGATGCGGTTGACGTCGGGGTCGAACCAAACTTTTCGTCCACCAAGCGTACTGTGTCCATGACTCTTCAGGCCAATGCGGTGAACAGCCTTCTTAGTCAGGATGTTGCCTTTGGCTCCTCTGCCCTTGATAAGTATCTCAGAGAAGTCTTTTTCCAAGAAGATGTTCTGCTTTTTCTTCTTCGGATCGGGGTCCAGCGTCACCTTGATGGTTTCGGCCTCACCGTTCGGATTGGCCGTGAAATACATCACTCTCGACCCAGGCTTGCCCTGTGTCAGGTCGTAGTCCCTGTCTCGCGTGATGCTGGTCACGTTGAAACGCTTGATGAAGTAAGTGCCTTTTTTGCCATCTTGGTACACTACATTATAAATAGTGCGCTTGTCATTCTTCTTGAACACTTGCACATGAATCACGTTCTTGCCCACGAATATCTTGTCGGCCACCCTGATGATCTTGAACTTTCCGTCCTTGTAGAAGATGATAATGTCGTCGATGTCGGAGCAGTTGCAAACAAACTCGTTCTTTTTCAGTCCGGTTCCCACAAATCCTTCTTGTCGGTCGATGTACAACTTCTCGTTAGCCTCCACTACCTTGGTGGCCTCAATGGTTTCAAAACTCCTGATTTCGGTCAGTCGGGGATGGTCTTTTCCGTACTTGTCACGAATGAACTCGAACCAATGGATGGTCACGTCCGTCATGTGAGCCAAGTCGTGGTCAATGCTCTTGATGTCGGCTTTCGTGCGTGCGATGAAGTCGTTGGCCTTATCTTTGTTGAACTTCAAGATGCGGTTCATCTTGATTTCCAGCAGTCGCAAGATGTCGTCGCGGGTCACTTCGCGGATAAAACTGGGCTTGAACGGCTCCAACCTGTTGTCTACATGAGCCACCACGGTGTCTAAATCCTTAGCCTCTTCAAATTTCTTGTCTTTGTAAATACGCTCTTCGATGAATATTTTCTCCAACGAGGCGAAGAACAATTGTTCCAGCAATTCGTTCTTACGTATTTCCAATTCCTTGCGAAGCAGTCCCATGGTGCTGTCCACATTGTGCCGCAGCACGTCACTGATGGTCAGAAAACCGGGCTTGTCGTCCTCGATAACACAACAGTTGGGTGACACGTTGATTTCGCAATCGGAGAAAGCATACAGCGCATCGATGGTCTTGTCGCTGCTCACTCCTGGCGCCAAATGCACCTGAATTTCCACCTCAGCAGCCGTGTTGTCGTCCACTTTCTTGGCCTTAATCTTACCTTTGTCTATCGCTCTCAGTATCGAGTCGATGAGGGTGGTGGTGGTTTTGCTGAACGGAATTTCCTTGATGACCAGCGTCTTGTTGTCCAGTTTCTCAATCTTAGCCCTCACTTTCAGCGTTCCGCCCCGCTGTCCGTCGTTGTATTTCTCCACGTCAATGCTGCCACCCGTGGGGAAGTCGGGATACAGTTGGAACTTTTCGCCTCGGAGATAATGTATCGCCGCCTCGCAAATCTCATTCAAGTTGTGTGGCAGAATCTTCGAACTCAGTCCTACGGCGATACCTTCCGCACCCTGTGCCAACAGCAAAGGAAACTTTGCCGGCAGTGTGATGGGCTCCTTGTTGCGCCCGTCATAGCTTAGTTGCCAATGGGTGGTTTTGGGATTGAACACCACGTCAAGTGCGAATTTCGACAGTCGTGCTTCGATGTATCGGGGTGCGGCGGCGCGGTCGCCCGTGAGAATGTTTCCCCAGTTACCTTGCGTGTCTACCAAGAGGTCTTTCTGTCCCATCTGTACCAAGGCGTCTCCGATGGACGCATCGCCGTGAGGATGAAACTGCATGGTGTGTCCAACGATGTTGGCCACCTTGTTGTATCGGCCGTCGTCCATGCGCTTCATTGAGTGCAGAATGCGCCGCTGAACAGGTTTCAGGCCATCTTCGATGTGTGGCACCGCACGCTCTAAGATGACATACGAGGCATAATCCAAGAACCAATTCTTGTACATTCCACTCAAATGATGTACTGCCGAAGCGTCAAATCGGTCGGCTGGTTGGTAATCAGAATGCTGGTCGGTCTGCAACTCGTCGTCTTCAGTTTCCAGGTTGTCTATATCTATTGTTTTATCGCTCATTGTCGTGAATTAAAAAGAGGATGAAAAGTCAATATGCAAAAGTAAGAAAAATAAGCCAAATATGCAAAAGGCAGCTCGCTTTGCAGCTGAAATGTCAGCACAACAGGGTAGATGTTAAACCGCATGGTTGGCCTTAAAGCATGGTGAACACCCAATGATCGCCTTTACTCTCTTGTTCATCGTATGCAAATCCCTCGTATTCAAACGCTTTGAGTGCGTCGAGGTTGTACGCTTGTTGCACAATGACATGGCGCGCCATGGCTCCCCGGCACATCTTGGCGTACACCACGATGGTGCGCAGTTTGTCGCCTTTGCGTACCTTGAAGGCTGGCTCAATGATGCGCACCGCCTTTCGTATGCGCTTCCAATCGAACAGATTCTTCATCTCCCCGCTCGCCAAGTTCAGCAAGATGCCGTCATCATCGAGAACCGATTGGATGAGAACATCGGTCAGACGCGGCTTCCAAAAGTCAAACATCGTTTGGTCGTCGTATTCGGACAGCCGCACGTTGCCTTCCAGTCGGTAGCTTTTGATGCCGTTGAGCGGGCGGAGCAATCCGTACAGAAACGAGGTAATCCATAAGTGTTGGTCGGCATATTGAAGTTGATGAACCGACATTGATGCTGCATCCAACTTCTTAAATACGATTCCGTTGTAAGCAAGAATGGCGGGAAGAGTAGGACTGGGGTCTAAGAAATGAGCATAGCGCAATTTGTTGAGCGCCGCCAACTGTGGGTTGACGTGCAACATTTCAGCCAACTCGTCGGCGCTATATCTTGTGAGTTGCACGGCCGTTTGCTCGGCTTCTCGCTGAAAGAGGGGCTGTGTGGCGCCCAAGTCCGTGACGGCAACGGTATCCGTCATGTCCTTGGCGCACGAAAGGAGTATTTGCATGTGACGATTCTTTTTGCTTACAAAAATACAAAATGATTGTTAGAAACATCAAGGATATTTCGTTGGAAAGCAAAAAAACAGCTCAAAACAAACTAAAATAGAATATTATTCATTACCTTTGCATCCGCCTGAGCGCCCGTGGCGAAATTGGTAGACGCGCTAGACTTAGGATCTAGTGTTTTGCGACGTGTAGGTTCGAGTCCTATCGGGCGCACTTAATGAAATCCTAACTGCTTGAATATGAGCAGTTAGGATTTTTATTTATCCAAATTCTTTACGCGCAATGAAAGTTCTGTAGAAATTTCCTGAGCAGATGTTCATTGTGCCGAAAAAACGATGCGCCAATCAGGGAATATCGATCCTTGGTGGTAAATATTCTTAACAAAGAACCTTCTTATATTTGTCGTATTCGTCAATAGATGTTTCTTGCGTTGCAAATACGCAAAATATAGGCAGGTTTTGCATATTCTTATCATTCAATGTGTTACGATTTCAGCGCCCCGAATTGTTGCTGTTTCCGGTTGATTTGAACGTCAAAAGCATTGGTTTAAGGCCCATATTTGCATGTTTTTGAAGAGTAAAACCATGCAAATGAACCCATAAAGTGATGCATCTTGGGCTTTAATCTCATTGCTTAAGAAAGAAAAATCGGTTTTTCGTGCTGTTCAATCCCCTTTTTGCACCTTGTTAGTCTAATGATTTTTTCTAGTTTGAAAGTTTTAACAGGTCATTTTAAGGGCCTTTTTTAGTCAAATAAATGAACAAATTTCGTGTACATTCAGTAAGGGCTTGGTTCATCCTGTTCCGCCTTATTGATTACAAAGAGTAGAGGTGCGATTCATCACGTTCTGTCCAACTGAATGCGAAGGGTAGGGGTGTGGTTCATCCCACTCCGCCCTATTGGTAGTTCTCTAGCTTTGTACGCTGACCACGGTCATTATCTTTGCACTGCGCATCGCCACACAAATCCTTTTCATTCTTTAGTTTTCATCAATAGGTAAGGCATGTGCTAAGGTCGCTATACGATTACCTTAATTTTTCTATAATTAGTGCGGTATTCAGTGGGTGAGCATCCTTTCTTTCGTTTAAACATACGATTGAAGTTGCTCATGTTATTGTATCCACATTTGAAACTTATTTCGGCAACGGTTTCGGTGGTGTCGATGAGCATTCGTGTGGCATACCCTAATCGAATATCGATAACGTATTCACTTAATTTTCTGCCTGTATGCAGCTTGAAGAATCGACAAAAAGCACTCTCACTCATATTAGCCACATCGGCAATTGTCTTGAGGCGGAGATCATGCATATAATTATCATTAATATATTTCTTTACCTTCAGAATACGTCTGCTGTCGTCTTCGAGTTCTACCTTGGCATAACTACTGGTAGAAAGGGTTCTCGATCCTTCGCTGCGCGATAAGGTGTTGAGGATTTCGAGAAATTGCATAAGAGCTGTAAAGCGGTCGGTCACCTTGCTCAGGGTGTCAAGTTTGTCGTACACGCGCATAATCGCTGGCATGGGAAAACACAAGCCTTTACGGGCTTCAAGCATCATTCGCTTGATATGAGCAAAAGGAGTTTTGGCGAAAAATAAATCATTGTCGCCCATTCCGAATTGAAATTGAATAGTGATTTCTCGTATTTCTTCGCTCACACACTGGTGTTGTTCCCATGCATGTTCCAGTATTGGACTGGTTATCAACACCAAATCATATTCTCCGATGACCTCACTATTATCGCCAACGATGCGTTTTACGCCTGCGGCATGTTCCACAAAGTTAAGTTCAAAGACATCGTGGTTGTGCACAGGATATGAAAATTCTTTCTTGATGCGATCTGCTATATAGAGTGCATCTTGCTCCATGAGTGGTGTAATCTCGTGTAATACGTAGCCGTCTGACATAGTTAGAGAATAAGTAATGTTGATTGCAAAATTAAATGTTTTTTGACATAGAGATATATGAAACGACAAGAATTTGATACTAAGAAGTTGAGCCTTACTGGTTAGTTGGCTGGTAAAAATATAAGGCGACCAATGTCTTGAACTTTAACGCACCCTCTTTTTTATTGACTTGCAGCGTGTTCAGAAACGCTCTATAACTTCTAAACACATTCGTGTATTATGATACGGACATTTCCAAAAGCCAGCTTTATCATCCTCTTTATTCGGTATTCCATTTTCATCACAGCTCCAAAACCACTCTCCATTGACGTAGTCGATAAGGTGTGCCTGAATATAGTTCCAACAATTGATGGCTATATTGAGTGCATGTTTATCGCCAAAATGCTGGTAAAGGTCTAAGTGTCCAATCATACATTCGCACATCACCCACCACTGACGTTGGGTGTCTGTTTCTCCTGTATCTGTCCATCGCTCGTATATCATAGAACCGTCGGGCTGAATGCCTTCTTGTGCCGCCGCAGCGATATGACGTATCTTGTCTTCTACTTTTGCAATCAATTCAGTATCCTGCAATACCAAAGCTGTTTCGTGCAAGAGCCATACGGCTTCAATGTCGTGTCCAAAGCTTTGGATGTTACGCTTACCTTGCCATCGGTCATCAAAGAATAGGTCGAGATGCGATGTCTTTTGGTTGAGAATTTTTTGAAGAAAGATGTCAATGAGGTTTCGAAGCCTTTTCTCCAGCATCATGTTTTTCCACACCCGATAGAGGTTGGTATATGGTTCGATAATGTGCAAATGAGTATTCATGGTTTTTGAACCATTCTCGTCTTTCTCGCTCAGACGCATGTCATTAATTGGTTGCCAGTCACGTGTCAGGGCTTCCACATATCCGTTATATTCTTGATCGAATGCATGCCGTTCGACATCATAATAAAGACCTACAGCAGTATCAAGAGCTACGCGGTCGCCAGTTGCCCGTGCATATTCGCTCAAACCATAGATAGCGAAGCCAATGGCGTATGTTTGCTTCTTGCTATCCACAGGTTTTCCGCAGGCATCAAGACTCCAATACACGCCACCCTGCTCTTTATCGATGAAATATTCGAGTATGTAATCCTTCGCTCGCGTAGCTGCCTTGAGATATTCTGGCTTCTTCAGTATCCTGTAAGCTGCTGAGAATGCCCATAGGATACGGGCATTCATAACAGCACCTTTGTTAGCTTGCGGCATCACTTCGTCATGGCCAGTAATCCGTCCATAAAACCCTCCATATTCATGATCTTGTGCACGCTGTAACCAATAAGGTAGAATATTTTCTTCGAGCGTTTCTCGCATTTGCTCCTTCAAGCGATCAATTGTTATCATAGCCATCTTTTATCTTTAGAATTTCATTTGATTATTTCACGTCTTTTCGTTTCAAGTTGTTCAGAAATCTTTTGCATCTGAGATTCTGAGAGCGGATAGAAATAAATGAAAGCAAAACTCAATAAAGCTCCAATCGCAGGAAGATAACTTAAAAACATTTTGATACCTTGGATAGTTTCTGGGCTTTGAACGCCGTTGGCCTCAAATCCGAATGCTGCTAACATCCATCCAGTAACGGCTGTTCCTAATGCCCATCCCAGCTTCTGACTCATAGAAGAAGATGAGAAAATAAGGCCTGTGGCTCTATTTCCAGTCTTTAATTCACTATAATCGGCACAGTCGGCATACATGCTCCATAACAATGGGAAGATGCTTCCTGCACATACGCTTATCAATGCTTGAAAAACAAAGATGAGAATAAGTTGCGTGTTGTCAAATTGATAAAAGATAATACTCAGTATGGTAGCTATCATCATCGACAGCATAAAGGTGTGACGCTTGCCGATGCGATTGCTCACAGGTGCAGCGAGTATCACTCCAACAATGTTGGCAGCTTGTCCCACCGCTAAGTACAAACCACTTAAAACAAAGGGAATACCGAGGAAAGGAATGTCACCAAAAGCGGATTCGTTGACAAAATATTTAAAATAATATACAGTTGCACCATCCCTTATCGAGTTAAAAATAAGTGAAGACACACCAGCTCCCAGCAATATCCACCACGGTTTGTTATGAAACAAATCGTTTAAATCCTCTTTCAAAGATGTCTTCGTTTCTTTCACAGGCTTCACCCTTTCGCGCGTCAGGGCAAAACAACCCAAGAATAAAGCTGACGCAGCGATGCCAATAACGACTACAGCCATCAACCAACCAAATTGCGGTGCTGTGAGCCAGCCATACATTGTACCGCTGGTGTCTTCTCCTCCAAAAGCCTTAATTAATGGCATGAATAGTAACAAGGCAAGGAACGACCCCAAATAGGCAAACATCATACGATAGGTTGCCAAACTGTTTCGCTCTTTGATATCAGCACTCATTACGCCCAACAGTGAGGCATAGGGTACATTGATAGCCGAATAAACCATCATCATTAAGGCGTAGGTAATGAAAGCATAGACGATTTTACCCGTATTATCGAAGGGTGGCGTAAGAAATGTAAGCACACCGATGACGCTGAAAGGTATTGCCAAATAGAGCAAATAGGGACGAAACTTTCCCCAACGACTTTCGGTACGGTCAGCAACAATACCTACTATCGGATCGAAGAAAGAATCCCAGACACGGGTTATGGCAAACATCGTACCGACAACCGCAGCCGAAATACCAAACACGTCTGTATAAAAAATCATAAGATAGGCTCCGAAAAGTTTCCAGAACATGGATGAGGACATGTCACCTAATCCATAGCCTACTTTCTCTGTCCATTTTATCATAAACCTTTGTTTTTAGCAACCAGACGTTTAATTGTTTCCACACTTGCAGCTGTAGTAAAGCCATCCTTGGGAGTATGAAGGCAATAGTCTACAAGTTGATCGATAGTTGATGTCGCTACATGCATCCGAGTATCAGAAGAAGCATAATAAATAAACACCTTTCCGTCGTCATCAGCAATCCAACCATTAGAGAATACCACATTCATCACATCACCGATATATTCCTCACCCTGTGGAGCAAGTAAATAACCACCTGGCTGAGCAATGACCTTTGTTGGGTCTTCGAGTGCTGTCATGTACATATATAATACGTATCTCAGTCCACTGGCGCACCCTCTCACACCGTGTGCAAGATGTAGCCAGCCCTTTCTTGTCTTGATGGGATGCGGACCTTCGCCGTTTTTCATCTCCATGACAGTATGGTAGTGGCGTGCGTTAATGATGAGTTCATCCTTAACTTCAGCATGAGTGATGTCATCAACTAAAGCCCAAGCAATGCCACCACCCGATCCAGTATCGATGAAACCATCTTGTGGGCGGGTATAAAAAGCATATTTACCATTCACAAATTCAGGATGTAACACCACATTTCGCTGCTGGCCACGGGTCTTCAAATCGGGTAGTCGATCCCATTTCTTGAAGTTTTTGGTGCGTGCAATGCCCGCAGTGGCTATGGCTGCAGAGAGGTCGTTTGGCAAGTTGTCATCGTGCCTCTCGGCACAGAAAACACCATATATATATCCATCCTCATGTGCTGTAAGGCGCATATCATAAATATTGGTTGCAGGATCGTCTGTGTCGGGCATGGTGATAGGTTCTTCCCAGAAGCGAAAGTTGTCTACGCCGTTAGGACTTTCAGCAATGGCAAAGAAACTTTTACGGTCTGCTCCCTCCACACGAACCACCAAAAGATACTTGTCTTTCCATTTCATTGCGCCCGCATTAAGCGTAGCATTCATCATGATGCGCTGCATGAGGTAAGGATTGTCTTTCTCGTTAAAGTCGTAACGCCATTCGAGCGGTGTATGCTCTGCTGTTAAGATGGGGTGTTGGTAACGTGTATAGATGCCGTTTCTGTCTTTGCTAGAAATATTGGTACGTTTAAGTAATGCTTCGTGTTTTTGTCGAAGCGTTTTTACTTTTGTTGCAAAATCTGTCATGAGATTGTTGTATGTTTGATTTTATTTCTTTCTATTTGTCGCATTGCTAATATCTTTCAAGAAGAGTAACTTTTTATCTCGGTACAGACGTTTAAAGTCCTCAACGCAAACTTTATTGGGTGCTGGTCCAAAATTTTCTTCTTTGTTGTCCCATGCATTCCTCCAAAAGAGAACATAACAGGGGTTATAACCTTGAAGTGCAGGCAGCAATGTATACGAATACCACTGTGAATCTGGTGTGTTGCGATATCCGCCTTCCGTGATGGCATACAGCTTGTTATGTTTTTCAGCATAGTCGTGCATGATACCCATTTCCTGTTGTCCCTGTTTGATAAATTCCTCCTTTGTGGTGTGCTGATACAAATCCACCCCCAACAAGTCTACATATTTATCACCAGGATAAAATGTGAAGAATCTTTCTGTTGTATCGTCCGAAGAAGCATTAGGAGAATAACTCCAAACGATATGAGTGAGCTTCGCTTGACGGAAGTAATCAACTGTCATCTTGAAGAGTTGGATATATTGTTGTGAGGTACACGATTTAGTACCCCACCAAAACCAATCACCATTCATTTCATGCCACGGACGGAATATGATTGGAATAGCTTCACCGTTTGTTGTTTTCAACGATTTCATGAAGTTCATTGTACGTTGCAGCCATAGTTTCATCTTAGCGTGTTCCTTTCCACCTGGCAATGATGCTGCAACAGCATTTCCTTCGATTTCCCATGCAGTGCCAGCGGTAACGGGGTTGTGCGGATGCCAACTGATAGTGATTATACCTCCTCTTTGGTAGTGAGCCTGTATCTGTTCACGCATATTTTCAAAAGGTACACCATCAATATTCTTATCGTGCCCTAATTCAATTCCGCCTAATTCACAACCCAATACAGCCGGGTAATCGCCACAAACGTCTTTCACGTCACTTCTACCAAACTCCCATTTCCATGTCGTTCCGTAGAATAAAGCATCTTGATGCCCCATCATGACGCCTTTTTGCTGCCATATCGTGAGTTTCTTGATGAGTTTCTGTGCTGGTGTATGGGCATTGGCAATTATCCCGAAACACAAACTAATAGAAGCTAATGTCATTACTAATCTTTTCATGTTCGTGAGTTTTATTATTCAATAACTTCGAATGAGGCTTTCTTCAGGTCGCCGTCATCGCTGCTGCTCCCTACCTGCACTTCAAACATGCCTGGTTCTACCCCATATTTCATATCTTTATCATAGAAAGCTAACTTCTCTTGAGGAATTTCGAAGGTGATAGTTTTCTTCTCACCTGCTTTCAAAGCCACTCTTCTAAAATCTTTTAATTCTTTGACGGGTCTTGCAACAGAGGCCACCACGTCATTGATGTAAAGTTGGCATATTTCAACACCGTCTTTCTTTCCTGTGTTCTGTATTGTTATCGTTGCATTCACTGTCTCATTGCTCCCAGACTTTAGAGTCTTTTTATCTAATGAAAGATTGGAATAAGCAAATGTAGTGTACGACAAACCAAAACCGAAAGGATAGAGCGGTTTACTTGTTCCGCATACTACAGGGTGAAAGAAGGCTGATTTCTTATGATTGTAATAAGTGGAAATCTGTCCTACACTGCGTGGCATGGTCATAGCAAGCTTAGCCGACGGATTGACTTTTCCATATATTATCTCGGCAATAGCTTGTCCACCAAACTGTCCAGGTTCCCAAGCATTGATGAGGGCGGGTACATTTTCGGCTGCGTACAGTACGCTGAGTGGACGCCCACTGATGATGACAACAATCGTTGGCTTGCCTGTTTCATTGATACGCTGAATAAGTTGTTCTTGCAATCCCACTAAATCGAGATTGTCACGGTCGGTATCTTCACCTGAAGTTCGATCGTTCCAGCGAAAACGCATCATATATTCGCCACAGCAAACAATGTTTAAATCACAGTCTTTGGCTGCTTCTACTGCCTCATCTACTTTGCTTTGCGACATGTTACGAGGATCCCAACCTTGATCAACGAAACAGAAATCTGTTTGGGGAGCAATCTGTTGCAGACCTTTCAACAGGGTAGAAACCTTGTCTTCGGGTTGCAACTCACTCCAATCTCCCATAATATTTTGGTCGTTAGCATTGATTCCTGTGACCAAAATGCGTTTATATTTCTTCATGTCTAAGGGCAGCAAGTTACCTTCATTCTTCAGAAGTACGATACTATTTCGTGCTGCTTCCAGTGCGATTTGTTTATGTTCGGGATTGTTGATAACTCTATCTCTTGTCTTGGCATCGCTATATGGATGCTCAAAAAGGCCCAATCTAAACTTAACAGTAAGGATTCGGCGTACACTCTCATCAATTCTTCTTTCTGAAATTTGTCCTTCTTTCACTAATTCAACTACCGTATCTAACCATTCTGGACCATGCATATGCATATCCATGCCAGCAAGAATACTTTGTTTAAAGGCATCTTTATGATTGATGTTCGTACGATGTTGATCCACACAATGCTCTATGTCCATCCAATCGCTGACTACAAAGCCCTTGAATCCCCACTCTTTTCTCAATACATCTGTCATCAACCAGTGGTTGATATGGCATGGAATACCGTTTAATTCATTGTGTGCCATCATGACATTCCAATCTCCACCTTGTTGAAGTGCAGTCTTAAATGGTGGAAAGAACACCTCTCGCAGTGTCCGTTCTGACAAATCAGCAGGTGCCCCATTGGTTCCGTTAATTGATTGCGACCCTGCCACAAAATGTTTTACACATCCCAACACGTCCTCGATATTGTCTAAATTGCGTTGATAACCCTTGTTGGTAGCTGCACCCATTAGGGACACCAAGTATGGATCTTCTCCAAAGGTTTCTCCACATCGTCCCCATCGTCCATCACGTGCCACTTCTACATTGGGATTAAATGTCCAGTGCATATTCATGGCACGCATTTCCAAAGCTGTTTGACGGGCAATTGTATAAGCCATATCCACATCGAACGACGATGCCAATCCTATGTTGGTAGGGTAAACAGTGTTGTCTTTACATTTGGCATTGCCGTGTATAGCATCAATACCAATGAGGAGTGGAATCTGCAGTCTGCTCTGCATATTGAGGCGTTGAAGATAGTTGGCTTCTTCCATAGTAAGAACGTGAAGGAAGGAAGAAACGAGTCCTTTTCGGGTCCAATCTTCCATATCCTTAACTGTTGTTCCCGGATAAAAAGCGTTGGCTGTATTCGTAGCAAGCTCATCTGTCGACATCGTTGCTGAATTTTGCTTAAAATGCTCTATTCCCACCAGCTGGTTCATTTGTCCAACTTTCTCTTCTAACATCATTCTTCCCAATAGGTCTTCCACTCTTTGCTCAATAGGAGCTTGGGGATTTTTATACAGAGGTTTTCTCTCGTTTCCTTGCATCATCATTGATATTGTCACCATGGATAAAAATAATACCAAACGTTTCATTTCTATAGATATTAGTTAATAACTTATTTCATTACTGTTGAATGTTCAATTGTTTGAATATCCATTGCTGCCATTCGTCCCATTGTTCTTGGAATAAAAAATGACCCGTGGCCTGGTAAGGTCGCAATACCTTATTGCCTGGTACTACATTATAAGTAGAATAGGATGTGGTAGGAGGCACCACTTCATCAATATAGCCAAATGAAAACCAGCTATTGCAGTGTATCCGTTTGGCAAAGTTTACCCCATCGTAATACCTGCTCACCTTTACCTTCATATCATTGGGATGTTTTTGTCCATAAAAATAATGTGGCCAGCCACATGCTCTGCTTTGTAAAGAAGCCGTATGGTCACACATTGCACCGTGCACCACCCCAATAAAAGTTACCCGTTTGTCCAGTGCTCCACAGACAAGCGAGAGCATACCTCCTTGGCTCGAGCCTGTAACACCAAGCGTTTTACCATCCCATTGCGGAAACGTAGCGATATAATCAATGGCTCTGATAGCTCCGATGAAGATGCGCTTGTACGTCATTTTGTCGCGATCGTCAGTATTAAAATCCCAATAACCATTCAATGCTCCCGCCGCTAAGTTATCGTAAACACCCTGTGGCATTGTGACAGGAATACCATGAACACCAATTTCTAAGGTTATAGCACCCTGAGACGCTGTCCATATATCGCCTTGATAGGGGCGCACCCCTGCACCAGGAACACGCAATAATGCAGGATAGGTACCCGGTTTGGTGGGAACACACAAGATGCCGAAGGTACGACTTCCCCATTGGTTGTTATGAAAACTCACCTCGTACACATTCACCTTGTCGGTACATCGTTCAGGCAAGAGTCGCTTATTCCCCTCCAGCGGAATGCGTCTTGCATCGCTCAGCGATTGCTGCCAAAAGCTATCAAAGTCGGCTGGGCAGGTTGTAATGGGTTGTAAACGCTCTGGAGAGAAGCCCACGGTACACACGCCTTCATACTTCTTACCATGAATGGCAGTCCAAACCTTTAATTTATAGAAACCTGGTTGGTGCATCTTCGCCTTCCATGTCATGGTTCCGTCTTTCAAGACTATGTTTTGTTTCTTTACGTCAGGGTACATCTCTGGCCCTGCCTCGTAATCAATTTTGACGTCTTTCAGCAGACATCTTCCTTTCATGACGGTTACTTTTAGCACAGTTTCCTCACCCACCTGATAATTCCAATCGGTATGATTTGGCGTAATGCTAATTTGTATATTGTTGCCCTTGACTTGGGCAAAACTTGTTATCCATCCGAGGAGTACCAACCCCAGTAATAAAGTTTTTTTCCTCATCATAGCTTTATTAGTCTATAGGCTACCACATCGTGTGAAGGAACGATAATTGTCCGCTGCTTCTTTGATTTTTTAGAAGTTTTTCCTTCCATCCGTTTGGTCCACATATTTCTTACTTGATAAGTATATTTGTTGAACGATGTACTTCGTTGACTTACTTGCGTATCAGTAAAATTGAAGTTTTGCCAATTAATTTCACATTTAATATCTTTCTTCGTTGAATTGAGAATGGCCATGGCCCAGTCACCATTTGTTAATGGTTTGAACCAATAGTCAAGCCCCTCTTTGCTTAGAAGCTTGAGTCCTTGGACACCGAGTGTATCCTGATTGATGGCTATGAGTTCACGATTGGTGATGATAGCTTTCGTTTCTTCGCTCATATTCCTGATGTCATTTCCCAGGATAAGTGGACTTGCCATCATACACCACATGGTGAAATGAGCACGGTCTTCATTGACGCTTAATCCATTGCCACACTCCAGCATGTCGGGGTCATTCCAATGTCCAGGTGCAGCATACTGTCTGAGCGAATCGTTTCGGTTAATGCAATCCATCACACTATACTGAACATAGGTAGGAAACACTCGCGTAGAGTCGAATGAGCACCAGATATCAGGACCGATGCGCCACGAGTTGCCTATTTCCGTTGCCCAGCGCCAAGGCTGATTGTCGCCCCATTCACACATAGAGAGAAAGATGGGGCGTCCGGCTGCCCTAAGTGCATCGCTAATGAGTTGGTATGCTCCCTTAGGGTTAATATTGACTGTGTTGCACCAGTCGTATTTTAGATAGTCTACGCCCCATCGTGCGTATTGCAGTGCGTCTTGGTATTCATGCCCCAGTGAACCGGGCTTGCCAGCGCAAGTTTCGGTTCCTGCATCGCTATAAATACCTAATTTTAAACCATGTGCGTGTACATATTCAGCCAACCACTTCATTCCTTTAGGAAATTTTTGTGGGTCGGGCTGTATAAATCCATTCATATCACGTTCGCCATGCCAGCAATCGTCAATGTTGAGATAGGTATATCCAGCATCGCGTAAGCCTGATGATACAAGGGCATCAGCAATACCAACAATAATTTCTTCGTTGATGTTGCCTTGAAACTTGTTCCAAGAACTCCAACCCATTTGTGGCGTTTTGGACAATTCATTCCATTTTTGCGCATACAAAAAGGTAGGGAGGAAAGCCATGAAGAGCCATA
Organism: uncultured Prevotella sp.; assembly: GCA_963511375.1. Taxonomy (GTDB): domain Bacteria; phylum Bacteroidota; class Bacteroidia; order Bacteroidales; family Bacteroidaceae; genus Prevotella. Next base: position 42,215 of record CAUPIT010000003.1, read on the forward strand.
AAAGATTAATTTTTTTCATTAGCAGGTAATAGGTTTAATTATTTGTCAATGCAAAGATATAACTTAAAAAGATATGTTGTTAATACTTTCTTGCTAAAAGATAATACTTTTTTGCACAAATACTGATTAGTGAAAACGGTACAACGTAATTTTGTCCAATTTCCATTATTCTACCTATATATAATAAGGTAGGGTAGCAGTGAAATCCACGTCGTACCCAATTAAACACTTTAAGTTAAAACCAAGATTGAAAAATACCGCTAAAAATGAACGAAATAGAAAGAGCGAGAAGATATAAATTTGTATTTTACGACACATCACGACCCATTCACCCTGATATAGTGCCACCTTCTTATGTAATCTCAATGCTTTTGTCCTCCTAAAGCATACTTTTTACTAGGTAAAAGCTATGCAATAGACAGGTTATAACATTGCTTTTGGCGCTATTTTGGTAGAATATTTAGCTCTTTTCACAATCTAAAAACAAAATGTTTTCATAAATGCCTGACCGATAATATTTTGCAAATTATCATGAGAATTCATTATTTGAACAAAGTAGGACAGTTCGCTGGAAAAACAACAAGGAAATGAGTTGAAATTTAACATCTGGAAAAGATTAGTTAATCATTTGCAACTTGTTTTCGATAGATAGGTAACTGAGGGTGACAATTGACAAGGAAGTAGTTTTTTAGCATGGCATTCATCCAATCACTTTTATATTGCTAAACCATAAAAAGAATAGGTGAGTCAATGTGCCTGCCTGCACGTTATTAGCAATTATTGCGTGTTATTTTGTTGGTTTTCGTTTCTTTTTTCATTTGTTTGATAATATAGTATTATAAAATAATAAAATAGTATTAACAACGATAACAATAATGCTTTATCTTTGCACCAGATATTTTAATTGAAAATTAATAAACCTTTACCTTAACTCAAAATGTGAATATAAACCTAAAAAAGGATGCCAAACCACGTTGTTGATACGTGAGGAATCAAGACAGATTGCATATAATAAGGAATTAATAACCAAACCTAAATAACAAATGAAGATTAACCGCAGTAAAATTGCATTATTGGCAGGAGTCTTGTCGTTAACCCCCATGGGGCTTTCTACACAAGTGTATGCCAGCAACGGCAACAGCGTGTCTGCTGTCATGCAACAATCAAAACAAGTAACAGGCAAAGTAACCGATGGAACCGAACCTATTATTGGAGCCACGGTCAAAGTTCAGGGAACGAACAACGCCACCGTTACTGACCTTGATGGGAATTTTACCCTCATGGCTCCTGAAGGTTCCATTATCGAAGTTTCGTATGTGGGCTTCGATACACAAAGTGTCAAGGTTACCAGTGAGTCTGAGTATACTATCGTATTATCAGAAAACAAAACTTTACTCGATGAAATAGTTGTAGTGGGTTATGGCTCGATGAAGAAGAGTGACATTTCCGGCGCATCGGTCACCATGGACGAGAAGAAGTTGCGGGGGTCTATCGTTACCTCTTTAGATCAGACGCTCCAAGGACGTGCCGCTGGTGTGACGGCAGTAAGTACTTCGGGAGCACCGGGAACCTCTACAAGCATCCGTGTGCGTGGACAGGCAACCATCAATGCGAATGCAGAACCTCTTTATGTGATAGACGGTGTCATCATGCAAGGTAGCGGAGCGAGCGGTGCCTCACTTGGTTTAGGCGATGCCCTCGGCAATGGAAAGGTATCTACCGTTTCACCACTTTCGACTATTAATCCCAATGATATCGTGTCGATGGAGATTCTGAAGGACGCCTCGGCAACTGCCATCTATGGTGCGCAGGGTGCCAATGGTGTAGTATTGATTACCACCAAGCGAGGAAAATCGGGTGAAGCCAAGTTTACTTATGATGGAATGGCAGCCTGGAGCAGGCAAACCAAACGACTCGATATCATGGGCTTACAGGACTTTGCCAATTACTACAACGACTTTGTGTCAACAGGTCAAATCAATCAAGCTACAGCCGATAAGCATTATTCAGACCCTTCAATACTGGGAAAAGGAACGAATTGGCAAGACGCTATCTTCCAAACTGCCTTCCAGCACTCGCATCAGGTGGCAGCACAAGGAGGCTCGGACAAAGTGCAATACTATGTGTCTGGCAACTTCATGCAACAGGACGGTACCATCATTGGCAGTAAGTTTGAGCGCATGGGTATGCGTGCTAATCTCGATGCACAGCTTAAGTCGTGGTTGAAGTTGGGTATGAGCGTCAACTTCTCCAACACCAACGACGACTTGAAATTGGCAGACAGCGAACAGGGCATCATCAATTATTCGCTGACCACTCCACCCGATATTCAAATATATAATATTGATGGAGGCTATTCGTCCATCTCACGACAAGGATTTTCCAACCCAAACCCTATCGCCATGGCGATGCTCAACGAGATTAAGCTCGACAGAAGAAAACTCAATGGTAACCTATTTTTTGAAGTAACCCCTATAAAAAATCTTGTATGGCATGCCGAGGTAGGTTACGACTTAAGTTCGGATAGAGCACGTAATTTCATGCCAACCGTAGACTTAGGAACATGGAAACGTAGTAAGAACTCGGCATCTGTACAAAAGTCGTCTGGTACTTTCTGGCAACTTAAGAATTATCTTACCTATACCAATACGATAGACAAGCATTCTTTTTCTGCCATGCTTGGCCAAGAAGCGTGGGAAAGTAAGTATGATTTTAACCGAACTGCCAATACAGACCTGCCCTCAAACACGGTGAACAACCCAGCTTTGGGTACTGGTACGCCAGCTATTGCAGTGGGTTTCGGCAGTTCAGCAATGTCATCCTTCTTTACTCGCTTGACCTACGGATACGACAACCGTTATAATGCCACCTATACTTATCGATACGACGGTAGTTCTAACTTCGGTCCTAACAAGCGTTGGGCAGGTTTCCACTCGTTTGCCACCTCATGGCGGTTTACGAATGAAGCATTTTTCCGGCAGAGTGCTTTGAATGATATTGTGAGCAATGGTAAGCTGCGTGTGGGCTGGGGACAGACAGGTAATGCCAACATCGGTTCGTACAAGTGGGGAACACTCATGACGGCTATACCCACATTGCTGGGCAAAGCATATCGACCAGCTAACATCCCTAATCTTGACGTTCAATGGGAAAGTCAGGAACAATGGAATGTTGGACTTGATTTGGGCGTACTCAAGGATCGTTTGAACGTCACACTCGACTGGTATCGAAAGGAGTCGAAAGACATGTTGATGCCTTTGCAGTTGCCCTCGTACATGGGAACATCGGGAAACGTTTCGTCTGCTCTTGCAGCACCTTATGGAAACTATGGAACAATCCGCAATACAGGATTTGAGCTTAGCGTCAATGCACATCCTATCACTGGTATGTTCCAATGGGATTCTGAGTTTCAGATATCATGGAACAAGAATAAACTGGTGGCACTGTCGGGAACCAAGAGCGCTGCTATCGTGGGTTACGGACAATGGAACGATGTGGTAAGCATGTCGAATGTGGGCGAATCGCTGTATAGTTTTTATGGATACGTAACAGATGGTGTGTACAAAGATCTGAAAGACTTGGAAACGTCACCTAAGACTTCCAAGTATCCCGCAGACGGCAAAAGCTTTGACCCTAATACCACACCGTGGATTGGTGATATGAAATATAAGGATATCAGTGGACCAAACGGGGTTCCCGATGGTGTTATCGATGATTATGACAAAACAAATATTGGATCGCCTATGCCAAAGTTTACCTTCGGCTGGACGAATACCTTCAGATATAAGAACTTCGACCTGAATGTATTTGTGAACGGGTCATACGGCAATAAGGTGTTCAATTACATGAAGATGAGGCTCACTCGCATGAACACATTGTGGAACAATCAGCTTACCGACGTGAATGACAGGGCGCGTCTTGAGCCTATCGATCCTACGAAAACGTATGAGGAAGTTAGCTATTGGTACACAGATGTGAATAACATACGTGTAGCCAATCCTTCAACGGTCATCCCTCGTGCCACTCTCACCGACCCCAATGACAACGATGCTATCAGCGACAGATACATAGAGGACGGCTCTTATCTAAGATTAAAGAACATTGCGCTGGGCTATACATTCCCTAAAAAGTGGATATCCAAATGGGGAATTGAGAATCTGCGGGTGTATATGAACATCCAAAACTTGCTCACAATCACAGGATATGATGGATATGATCCCGAAATTGGTGCATCTACTTCAGACATTAGCGGATATGTGTACGGATTGGACAATGGTAGATATCCATCTCCTACGACCTATTCTTTTGGCTTAAATCTTTCTTTCTAACTTAAAACCATCAACAAATGAAACTCTATAAACATATTAATTGTATTGTGTTGGCGGCTGCAATGAGTATGCTTTTAGCATCATGCAGTGATTTCCTTGACCGGCCAGCTGAAGACTCGTACAGTGCTGGGACGTTCTATAAAGACGATAACCAATGTATTCAAGGTGTCAACTATTTATATAACTCTCCATGGTACGACTTTCAACGTGGTTTTATCAAGGTGGGCGAGGTCATGTCGGGTAATTATTATTGGAGTGCAAGTCCCTATATGACGCTCACTGTTAACGGCACGGATGAAGACTTAGTCAACATGTCATACTCGCTATGGGCGGCTATCGGTCATGCTAACACTGTTTATAACAATCTCAAGGATGCCTCTGCCTCAGCAAAGGTAAAGAACCAATGTATGGGCGAATGCCTTGCTTGGAAGGCAATGGCATATTTCTTCCTGGTACGAACATTTGGAGAGATACCAATTGTTCATGACAACTCAACCATGCTGGCAGATGGTTCGTATAGCAATACGCAAAAAGTTGTGAAGGCTGATGTTTACGAATACATTATCATGACATTGGAGAAGGCAATGGAACTGCTTCCCAAATCCAGTTCGCCAGGTAGAATTGACTATTATTCGGCTGAAGCATTGCTGGCAAAAGTGTATTTAACAAAAAGTGGCTTGTCTGCAAACGGAAACGGGTCACGTAATGCAGAAGACTTGGAAAAGGCTGCCATGTATGCAAAGGATGTCATCACGAACAGTGGACGTAAATTGATGACGAACTATTCAGATGTCTTTAGGTTGCAGAATGCACTGAACAGCGAAGCTCTTTTCTCTTGGTTTTGGACAGCTGATACAAGTGTATGGACCGTACAGAATACGCTGCAAAGTGACTTGGGGATACAGGGATTCGATGAGTTTGGCGACTGCTGGGGTGGATACAATGGTCCATCTGTAGATTTACAAGAGGCCTTTGGTGTTTCCCCTATCGACAATCCTGATGACAGAGCGAATGTAGATGTACGACGCCAAGCAACGATGATGATGCCAGGCGACTTCTATGAATATTTCTGGACGGATAAAACTGATAACAAAGGGCGTAAAGGCTTCAATTATCTGCAGTTCCTGTATGACTCTGACAACTATGGAAGTGGCGGCCCGGGACAACTTCAGAGTGCAACAGGTGTTAACGCAGTGAAACATCTTTATGGCGATGCATACGACCACAAGACGTATGCCGTCGACGGAATATCTGCTTCCAACATGCATAGTAGTCTACCAACTCCTATTCTCCGATTATCTGATATCTATCTGGTTTATGCAGAAGCCGTCATTGGTAATAACGAAAGTACGTCTAATTCCGATGCCATTGATGCATTCTATGCGGTAAGGTCTCGTGCTATCAAGTCAGCAACGCGGCCAACGAGCATCACCTGGAACGATGTGTGGAAAGAGCGTCGCCTTGAATTGGCAATGGAAGGAGATCGTTGGTACGATTTTGTACGCCGCAGTTATTATGATTTGAATGGTGCTATCAGCGAATTGAAACACCAAAAGCGCAATGCTTTTTTTGGCTTGGATGCGCTTTACAAGAATTATTATTTAAGTGGGGCGTGGAGTGTAAATACTACAGATATGCGGTATGACACAGATACGCAAGCTCCGAATGTTACTAAACAAACATTCACCATGCCTTATCCTACTCAAGATGTTGTTTTCAATCAACATTTGCTGGAAGATGCTGTTCATGTGGATGTACGTAAAACTTATTCTTATTAACTATAAATCATGAAGTATATGAAACGTTATAGATATTTCAATGGGCTTATGTTCGCCCTCTTGTTGATGACTGGAATGAGCTTCATAGCCTGCAATGATCAACCCGACAAGTACGAACCGACAGGAGGAACGCCTGAAATCAAGTATGTCAGACTTCCTGAAAGTGCAGACTCAATTATCCAACAAAGCTACATGGAAACGACAGTTTGCCTGGTAGGTGAAAACCTGAAAAGCATTACTAAAATGCTCTTCAATGACCAAGTAGCAGTTCTCAACACCAGCTACATCACCGACAATTACCTGTTAGTTGATATTCCAAGCAAAATACCCGCTGCGGTAACAGATAAAATCTATATGATTAATACATCTGGTGACACAACGACATACGACTTTCATGTGATTGTTCCAGCCCCAACGGTGTCTGCTATGAACAATGAATATGCAGAACCAGGAGAGGAAGTAACGATTACGGGCGACTATTTCATTCAAGATGCTTATAAACCCTTGGAGATATTGTTCAATGAAAGCAAGTTGGCTGTTACCGATATCAAGGAAATCAACAAAAACAGTGTCACTTTCACCATACCCGAAGGAGCTACATCAGGTCCTATTTACGTAAAAACAGTTTATGGAACCAGTCGTTCTAAGTTCCATTACAAGGACACTCGCAACATTCTTTTCGACTTTGACGGAAGTCATGGCGGACAAACAAGTGGCAATGGATGGCGTCCGGGTGTGGTGAAAACAGATGGAATTGATGGTAATTACCTGTATTTCGGAGGCGTGCAAATGGCTGGCAAGGTTGGAGCAACATGGGCTGAAGATCAATTTGCTATGAACTACTGGCCCGATCCTGCAAATGGGAAGCCAGAACTCTCGTCTATACAAAGCTTTGCTGAAATGCTTGACACATGTGCCATAGACGAAATGGCTATCAAATTTGAGTGCCGAGTTCCCACAAGTTCTCCTTGGAGTTCGTCTGCCTTACAAATTATGTTCACAGGAAATAGTGATGTGTCGGGTTCGAACCAAAATAACGGTTACTATACGAACACTAACCTACCCCGCGGATTGTGGTATCCGTGGCTATCAACAGGATCGTATACAACGGGCGACGCATGGTCAACAGTAACCATCCCATTGTCTTCTTTCAATAAGACTCATGAAGGACAGGCTGCTGGAAGCACCATCACCAAGGACCGTATGACGGGATTGACTTTCTTTGTATGGCACGGAGGTGTTGACGGAACTGACTGTAATCCAGAAATATTAATTGACAACGTGCGTGTTGTACCCATCAAATAAAGTAGTAAATATGAAAGCAATTGATTTGAAAAATAATAAAATCTTCCGCAACGCAATCATAGCAGTTGCCTTGATGTGTTCATTTACTGCATGCTCTGATGAAGTAGAGCATCATATTGCGGATGTCTCTGCACCCACGTTCGTCAGTGTAAGTCCACAAGAAAACATAAAGGCGGGACTCGATTCAATTCTGGTTACTTACGATAAAAATATTTTCTTTGTATCCGAAGACTACAATAAAATTACGCTCAATGGAAAACCTGTGGAGAGTGCGCATGTTATTGGCTCATCCAACACGCTCCTCGTGATGGCCAACATCAAGCGTGGAACAACCTATGAGTTGCAAATTCCAGAAGGTGTAGTAACGGGTCCTAACCAAATGCCCGTTGCTGCTGTAACCCAAACGCTGAAGGCACAAAGTCAGAATATAGCCCAACAACCTGTTAATCCTAATGCTACAGCCGAAACAAAAGCTTTATATGCGAAGCTGTTAGCAAATTATGGAAAAAAGATTTATTCTGCTACAATGGCTGATGTGGCATGGAATACGAACGAAGCAGAAAGAATTCATCAACTTACGGGTAAGTATCCAGCGATAAATGGATATGACTATATTCATCTACAATCATCCGCTCCAGGGGGGTGGATTGATTATGGTAATATCTCACCCGTGAAGAACTGGCACGATGCTGGTGGACTTGTTACTATTGGATGGCATTGGAATGTACCCGTTTCCAATCCGAATGTTTCAACAGTTCCTGTGCATCTTTACGATGGACCAGAGGTTGACATGGGCAGTTGGAGTGGTTATTTGCAACTTACTGATCAAAAATACAAGGATATTCTTGCAAATGCATCCATTGGAAGTAAACTCACTGTACAGATGAAGGATGTCCAGGGCAATGCTCAAGGTTCGTTAAAGAACAGTACATGGGTAGGATTCGTGGATGAAAGTGGCACCAACTGGGAATATTTCTCAGTAAGTGGTGACTCGTATTCCATCATACTCGACCAAACCACATTGAATGAAATGAAGAAAAATGGAGTCATTATCAGCGGGCAGGGTTATGTATTAACTGGTGTCACCGTTGAGGCTGCAGGCACTGTAGATTATAAGTTTTATGCGGAAAAGAATGATTTCAAGATAGACAATGCCGTGACGGAAGGTACTTGGGAGAACGATTTTATCAAAAGCGATTTGGAGAAAATAGCTCCATATTTGCTACAACTCCAGCATGCTGACATACCAATCTTGTGGCGACCGCTGCATGAAGCATCAGGTAAATGGTTTTGGTGGGGAGCTGGTACAGCTGACTCGTACAAGAAACTATGGATAATGATGTATGATACTTTTAAACGTAAAGGCATTAATAATCTTATTTGGGTGTGGACATCTGAAGGGAATGATGCTGCATGGTATCCAGGAGATGCTTACGTAGACATTATTGGAACCGATATGTATGGGCAGAATGATTCTGCCGTTACAGCCGATGAGGCAGCCGAGCGATTCAATAATCTAGCCTATCATCATCCTACCAAGATGATAACTTTGAGCGAATGTGGAACGGTAGTGGATATACCGCAACAATGGGAAGCAGATGCTAAATGGGTGTGGTTTATGCCTTGGTATGAAGGTTCCAGCTCCGACCCTAAACATGCTACTGATGATTGGTGGAAAACCACGATGAATTCACAGTACGTCATCACAAGGTAATAAGATGAATTATAGAAAATTAACAATATTAACAGTAGTTGTCTTTTTGGCAACTACCGTTCATGCAAAGGTAAAGTTGCCTCACATACTTAGCTGTGGTATGGTAGTGCAGCAGCAAAGTAAGATACGCCTGTGGGGATGGAGTAAACCTCATGCCACTATTAAGGTAAACGTGTCGTGGAGCATGCAGGGAAAAACCTGTACAGCGAATCAACAGGGAGAGTGGTCTATCATGGTCAAAACGCCCCAAGCTGGATATACACCTCTTTCAATAACTTTTGATGACGGAGAACCATTGACGCTTTCTAATATACTTTCTGGAGAAGTGTGGGTGTGTGCTGGACAAAGTAATATGGAGATGCCTTTGCGTGGATTCGATGAATGTCCTGTGGAAGGATACTTGGAGGCTATTAAAAATGCCAATCGCACACCAGGTATAAGATACCTTAAAGTACCTGCAAGAATGAGTGCACGACCGTTGGATGACGCAAGCTGTCGATGGGTGGAGGCTGATATGCGAGGAGCAGATAACTGTAGTGCTGTAGGCTACTTCTTCGCCCGAACACTTCGAGAGTGCTTGAATATACCAATCGGACTGATATTGGCCAACAAAGGTGGTACAAGAGTTGAGAGTTGGCTCAATGAAAAAAATCTGAGACAATACACCAACGATCCTACAGACTCTTTATTGATTGTGAAAAAATTCCCTCAGGAATGGTTGTGTTCCATGTTGTGGGGAAACGGAACATTTCATCCTATTCAAAAGTACACGGTAAAAGGAATACTTTTCTATCAGGGTTGTTCTAATGTAGGTAACGAAAGTGAACAGTATGCACGAAGATTGGAAGTTCTCGTTAATCAATGGCGTGAAGCTTTTGCTCAACCCCTACTGCCTTTCTATTTTGTACAAATAGCTCCCTATCTCTATGGTAACGCCCTTGCTACCGATGCAGCTTACTTAAGAGAACAGCAAATGATAGCTGCGGCTAACATCAAGAACAGTAGTTTGGTTTGTACGAACGATTTGGTTTATCCACAAGAAGAAAATCAAATACATCCTTCACAAAAACAACAGATAGGTGAGCGATTAGCATTTACAGCTTTAGCACGTGATTATGGCTACGATAATATTATGTATAAAAGTCCATCGTTGGGCGAGCTAACTATTCAAAATGACACATGCATAGTTCGGCTTAAAGACACTTATCATGGTGTGAAACAACAAAAAGAATATACCGGATTTGATATTGCGGGGGAGGATAAAATATATTATCCAGCTAAAGCAACCTATAAAGGGAATGATATTTTCATTCTTTCCTCTCCTCAGGTGTTACACCCCAAAGCTGTGAGATATTGCTATAGAAACTTCCAATTAGGGAATGTGGCGAACATGGCTGGGCTCCCTCTGTTTCCTTTCAGCATGAATAGCAACGCCGCACCTTAATGACGCTAGGTGCATACAAAGCTTACATATGGGGAAAGCTCTTTCCCCAGTTTTACGAAAACGTTATTTCTTGCCGAGTAACACCTCACCATCAAGCTCTCACTAACTCTATTGCATTGTGGTTGATGTATTGATGACGCCAAGAAAAAAAACCTGATGAAACCAAAGGTTCTGTCTTAACATAAGATAGGAGAATTGGATTCATCAGGTTTTCGTTATGGTTCAAGGGCGGTTCTATAAATTAGCTTTGACAGATTGTGAGACTATTTTTGAGGTCAATTTGTTTGTGAGTGAAGGAGTATAGCGAGCTATACGACTGAACGAACAAGCAAATTGAACCAAAAACGGAGCAAGCCGAATACAATCAAACTTGTTTGAATTGTTGAGGCGCAGCCTGTTTTATATAAAAAAGAGTCCACAAGATGACAAAACGTAAAACGACTGACATAAAAAACTTTACGGTGGTAATTTATAGAATCGCCCTCAAATAAACCTTGCGGTTCAATCAAGCACCGTGGAACAGATATTCGGCTTGAATGTCTTTGGTTAGCTCTGTGAACAACCACTCTTGCAGTTTGTCGGCTACACATAGTGCGCGAGTCAACACCTTGTCAGAAAATTCTTGCAGCATGTCTTTCGCACGTAACGGCTGTGTTTTGTATATACGCAAATACTCTTCTTCCATTTCACGTTGCCGTTGGTCGGTTTCCTCCTCAAATTTGCGATACGTCTCTTTAATCATGGGCGCATATTTGTTGTAGTTCACCATACCCAGCGCCATCACCTTACGGAATTTCCAATAAGCAGAATCGGCACTCGACTGGTCGGTTCCCTGCGTATATTCAACTGGATATGAGCTGATGCCCTGATACAGCGGCAAGAACAAACCTAAGTCGGCCATGCCCATGGCAACGTAAGCAACACAGCCAATGGCCTGAGGCAGTTCAGGACGCACCTGTAGGATGTGTGTCTGTGTGGTTCTGAAGATAGATACCGGGCGATAAGGTTCTTTTGGATTGCTATGTAGATAAGGATCGTGTTCGGTATTGTCGTAGTGGAAGCGGAATGCTGTACGTAAATCTGTGATGCTGATAGGCTTCTCGGCTTTGGCGTAAACAGGGAATGTATTTTTGGTTACGTCATTCTTAATCGCTGGTGAAAACATCTTTTGCAGACCCCATACGCGCGGATAATTATAGGTGGTGTCGAGTTTGACGTCGCGTGCATACGATACATGGAAATCAAATTCGCCCTTCTTCGGGTCGTGTAATCCATGTTTTTCGGCAAATTCAATCAAGTCGGCAGATGCCAAATAGTTTTCTTTGTCGTTCGGGTCGTACTGGCGGAAACGGCTCTGGTTGCCCGTGACGAAATATTGCTCTTTCGGCATTCTGCAAGCCAACCAACGATGTCCGCAGGCTGTTTCCAAGTACCATATTTCTTGTGCATCTACGAATCCGATGCCGAAACCTTCTGCAATACCATGTTTCTCGATGAGCATGCCCAAGCGCTCTACGCCTTCGCGTGCGGTGTGAACGTAGGGCAGTACGACGTTGAACACGGCATTCTCTGCCAAACCCGTTTCTACCAAGGGGTCATGTTTTAACACCTCATCGCTACTGAATATGCTTTCAGTTGCACTCATGCCCACGCCAGCGGTGTTGAATCCTGCGCTTCCCCAGTGGTGTGGTAGGTTGAAGGGTGCCAATGCACTGTAACCCAATGCTTCTTTGGGCAGTTCACAGCGGAACGGACTGTCCAGGGCGATAAATTCTTTCGGCCCCTCTTTCGTATCTTCGTACAGTTCGTAGTTTTTGGCTTCCATGGCATCCCAGTCTTCCGAGCGGGCTACAATCATGGAACCGTCTGCTGTCATCTCTTTACCTACTATGATGGTAGTACACTCTGATGGTAATTCACTTACTTGGTTTTTCTTTTTTTTCATAGGTTGTTGTGTGTGATATGATGTTTAAAATTTGATGTTGTGCGGTATTAGACTCCGCCATTTGCAAATTTAATGAATATTTTTTAGATGATGTATCAATAGGGTTGCAAAATTTTCAAGAATTACAAGGCTTTTTCATTTAATAATGTCGGTTTGCGTTTGTATCCTATCAAACGGAGCGTTCTTCGGTGAAATGGCTTCCGCTGCAACGACTTTTTAACACAAATGCGGGGCGTTTTTTCAACCAACTTGCTCACTCGGTGAAAATATGCGAAAAATAGAGGCGTTTTGTTATTTTGCTGATTATTAGTTGGTTATGCGATTTGAAAAACTAAAACACCATGAAAAGATGAAGTAGATTGAAGGGGAAATACCTTCTTTTTGTACAAAAAGGGCTACTATATGATGTAAATTGGGACATAAAAGCATGCACATTAAGCGCCAAGAGCATACCTATTGTAAGGAAAAAGCATGCATATTGCCAATTTGTTCTGTGTAAATGTGGTAAAAAATGGTGATTTCAAGGCTTTGAACACCTAAAGCATCCCCCTATTTTATCTATTTCGCAATTTTGTTTTGTTAAAGAAAATGAATCAATTTAACAAACGAAAGGTTTGTTAACACATGCGGGTAGCTATTGCTAATCCTCAGTCACCATCCCAAATGCAATCGTCAAAAGTTGAAACTTACGAACTAGCGATATGTAAATGCTCGTATGAATTTTATCGTCATCATTATCAATAGGTTAATGAAGTTAAATTATTTGGAAGATGGATGCACTTTTCGTAAATTTAGGGCGTAAACCAACTACGTCCATAAGTTGTCCGACACAATATAGATGCATGTCGCTAAACCTTCAGATTCAAAATCGAAGGGCATGAATTCATCCACATTAATGACGATGTTAAGCGATACAGTTATGAAAGTCAACGGGTACACATACCTTTTTATAAAATGATAGCTCAGGAAATTGAAACATATATAAAGATAGTCGTTTTATGTGAACCTAATATTAGTGAAAATGAGTATCAGAACTTTTGTACTATCGAGCACTTACAAGACCCGGAAAAATATCGAAATGAAGTAAATGCATACGAACGGGAGGTTCAGTTGTTTCCGAATGTATCTCCTAAATATGAGAAAGAACGTAGATATGCAATTTGGTATTATAGTTTGTTAGAGTATTTTGCCAATGAATATTATAAACGATAAAATATAGAAGTATGATGGTACATTTATTAATTTTTTCGGTTTTATATTCATCTTGTTGAATGCATGCACGGTGCACGCCACCGATCTTTATCAGCTTCGTGCATACTATATTGCTCCTAAGAAAATAGAGATAGAGATGACGAACATCTCGCCTCGAGAGCTGGCGGTGATGTGTGTTTTCAGGCCCAGTACAGTTTCCTTTATGGGTAAGAACGAGGGCAATGAGTTGATAAAATCTAAATCCTTTGTTTTAGATGCCACTGATTCAATGTGCACACATATCATCATTCCCAAAAATAAGGTTTATCGCATGCAACTGGATGTAGATAGTCGTGATTATAAACAGGCGCATTTTTCAATGCGCATGGTTGGGTATGAAAAGCCTTTCTCTGGACATTGGCTGGGTGACTGGCTGCCAGATAGAAATGATACGATACAAATTGAACGTGGGAAACATCAGAATAACATGAAGGATGAAGTACGGCGTGATACAATTAGTGGAAAGCCAGTATACAGAGATGTTGACCAAGAAGCGAAATTTCCAGGTGGTATCTTAGCCATGGACAGCTATATTTACGAATCTTTAAATAAATTCTTGTTTGGGGAAGGTCCGTTTGTAGTCTATCGTGTGAGAGCCGTAGTAGAAACCGACGGACGTGTAACCCATCCTCATTATCTATATTATGGGGATCAACCTGAATGCTTTCCGCCTAACAGCATTTCTGGATTTACCAAAATGATTATAGATATGCCTCGATGGCAGCCGGCGCAAAAAGATGGAAAATCCGTGAGGTCGTTTGTTTTAATAAGGGTATTCATAAAGCCGTAAACAAAGGAAATCAGGGATGTTATCCAAGGCTCGTCGAACAGTTGAGGTCAACTTATATTGATGTTTTGGCTTTTTAAAGAATCACAGGACAAATAACCGCTGAATATACCCAAATGCGTTGCCTTATACTTCTATGTTGCGACCTCTTAATGATGTGCATCTTGGCATTTTTAGCGATTGCGATATTTTTTCTATTTTTCATTCTGGCAGTAATAACAAAAGAAGACCAGTCCTGACACATAGCTGTGACGATCATGAAAAATAAAGTTATAATGGAGAAATTAAAATTTATTCTGGTTGGATACATTTGTTTATTCGCAATATCTGTCAATGGCCAACAAGTGTGGTTGGAAGAACGTTATACGTCAACCATGAAAAACAAGGGCGAAGAGAACGCGTTCTATTTGGTACCTATAGAAGGATTCCAAGAAAGCAAAGGTAAATTGTATATGCAAACCTTTGCGGGTAAATGCGTACCAGTTCCATTTTCAACAAAACGTCATAAAAAATATGGAAGAGCTTTAAAAGACGTCTATCTCCAATTCAATTTAATGTGGTTTCCTAAGCAGTTGGTATCACATTATCGTAAATCCATATTTTATGTCAATAAGTTGTCTGATGCCATAGAGGTGCATGTCGTTACACCTGCAGGCACTGAGCATTACCGGTATGTTACTTGTGCGGGCGAGAATATCTGGTTGGCAAAGGAGAAACTTCAAAGTGAACTGTTAAAAAAACATTTTGAAGAGAAAAAGTTTCATGCAACAAGTCAATCGGTTTGCGAAATTCCGCCGATTCCTAATAAGGAATGCGCATGGTTGGAAGAACGCTATGTGAAAGAAATAAATCTCAACGGCGTGGATAACTTTCTACATCTTATACCCATTGCAGGTTTTGAAAGAAGCAAGGGACTTTTGAAGGTGAAAGTAACGGGCAACAATTCTGTGCCAATACGGTCAGACCACTATGATCCGATGAATGGACACGAAATATCTAATTTCAGCCAGCTGTTAAATTCGGAATTTACACCTCTGCCCGTGAAAGCGTATTATCATGATGCAGTAGCTTACTATAAGATTGAGGGAAAGAATATTGTTGTGCGAATCGTTAAGCCTCATGGAGAGGAAGCTCATCGTTTTGTTAGCTGTGATGGAAGCGAAATTCATACAGCCATTCATTTGCTTTGGGAAAATTGTTTGCTGAAAAAATATCAGATGAGCAACAAACGGGAAAAGTAATGACCTATTGATAGCGTTATAGTAAAGAAATGAAATACAATAACCCGACAGGAAAGAATAGGAGATAAGCAAATCTACAGCAACAAAATACCTCTTGATCGTGAGATACCTTTTAGTGGGAATAGGAATAAGAGTATCAATATGTAGTGTTATTGAGCTTAAAAATACCTACTTATTTTTATGATACCCTTTTTTCACAGACCCATCCGTGTTGTTTATGGGTGGAAGAACGTCATGTGAAAAAATAAGTGTTGGATAACTTTTTGCATCTATCTTCATGAACGGAAAGGTGGCATCGTGTACCTCACACATAGTGCAAATTATTGAAACGAATGCTATATTTTGTTAATTTTTTAAGCTCATGAAAAATTGAACTTATTATTTTGTGCGAGTTTTAATTATTATTTGTACCTTTGCAGTCCGAAAAGGTTCATTGTATCCAATTCATTAAAGGGGATGCTGTGTCCTCTTTCGATATTGCTTCGATAATATACAAAATAATATATAAAATTAAAAAGTAAAATTATGCCTACTATTTCACAGTTAGTAAGAAAAGGCAGACGAGTGATTGAAAGCTCGAGCAAGTCGCCGGCTTTGGACAACTGTCCTCAGCGTCGTGGCGTATGCGTGCGCGTGTATACAACCACTCCTAAAAAGCCTAATTCGGCGATGCGTAAGGTCGCCCGTGTTCGTTTGACCAATCAGAAGGAAGTAAACTCTTACATCCCAGGAGAAGGACACAACTTGCAAGAGCACAGCATCGTGCTGGTTCGTGGCGGTCGTGTGAAAGATCTTCCTGGTGTGCGTTACCACATCGTTCGCGGAACATTGGATACCGCCGGCGTTGCAAACCGCACACAGCGACGTTCTAAATATGGAGCGAAGCGTCCTAAGGCAGCTAAGAAGTAAGCTGAATACAAGAAAGATTCTAAATCAGTGGGTTCTGTGGTTGGTAAGAATGTAGGTGATACATGACTTCAGAACCGGAGATTGGAAATAGCTCAAGAGTCCAGTGACTTAGAATCTTTTCTTTATCCCATTAAAATAATATTTATCGTTTTGCTGGAGAATTATTATCAAGGTTGAGTAAATGCTCAAGAGTGAGTGTTGAAGATCAAAACAATAACAGCCTCCGCAGACACAATTTTTTATTAAGTAAAAATGAGAAAAGCAAAACCAAAGAAGCGTGTGATCTTGCCAGATCCAGTCTTCAATGACAAGAATGTATCTAAGTTTGTCAATCACTTGATGTACGATGGAAAGAAGAATACAGCGTACGAAATTTTCTACAAAGCTCTGGACACCGTTAAGGCTAAGATGGGCAATGAAGAGAAGTCTCCATTAGAAATTTGGAAGCAGGCGTTGGATAACATCACTCCGCAGGTGGAGGTGAAAAGCCGTCGTATCGGTGGTGCCACATTCCAGGTGCCAACGGAAATCCGTCCTGATCGTAAGCAGAGTGTTTCGATGAAAAACTTGATACAGTACGCACGGAAGCGTGGCGGAAAGAGCATGGCAGATAAGCTCGCAGCAGAGATTATGGATGCCTTTAACAACCAAGGTGGCGCTTATAAGCGTAAAGAAGATATGCACCGCATGGCAGAGGCTAACCGCGCATTCGCTCACTTCAGATTTTAACTATAAAAATAAGGTAAAAAGACAATGGCAAATCGCGATTTACATTTAACACGTAACATAGGTATCATGGCCCACATCGATGCCGGTAAAACAACAACTTCTGAGCGTATCTTGTTCTATACAGGAAAAACTCATAAGATTGGTGAGGTGCATGATGGAGCAGCTACCATGGACTGGATGGCCCAGGAACAGGAACGTGGTATTACCATTACTTCTGCTGCGACAACCTGTACCTGGAAATATTTGGGCAAAGCTTTTAAAATCAACTTGATTGATACGCCGGGTCACGTCGACTTTACCGCTGAGGTGGAACGTTCTTTGCGTGTGCTCGACGGCGCAGTGGCAACTTACTCTGCTGCCGATGGTGTACAGCCACAGTCGGAAACAGTGTGGCGTCAGGCTGATAAATATAATGTACCGCGCATAGGATATGTGAACAAGATGGACCGTTCTGGTGCAAACTTCTTCGAGACGGTTCAGCAGATGAGAGACATCTTGGGTGCGAATCCTTGTCCAATTCAGATACCAATCGGTGCAGAAGAAAACTTCAAAGGGGTAGTAGACCTTATTAAAATGAAGGCGATGTATTGGCACGACGAAACCATGGGTGCTCAATACGACATTGCTGATATCCCTGCAGAATTGGTGGACGAAGCAAACGAGTGGAGAGAGAAATTATTAGATTCAGCTGCTAGCTTTGATGATGACTTGATGGAGAAATACCTTGAGGGTCAAGAAATCGATGAGGTGCAGTTGATCAAAGCAATCCGTAAGGGAACTTGTGCCATGGAGCTGACTCCGATGGTACTGGGATCATCCTATAAAAACAAGGGTGTTCAGCCTTTATTGGATTATATTTGTGCATTCTTGCCATCGCCTTTGGATACTGAGGCTGTAGTAGGAACTAATCCTGATACAGATGAGGAAGAAGATCGTAAGCCTTCAGAAGAAGAGCCGACATCTGCTTTGGCATTTAAGATTGCGACAGACCCATTCATGGGACGTTTGGTATTCTTCCGTGTTTATTCGGGTAAAGTCGTAGCAGGATCGTATGTCTATAATCCTCGCACTGGTAAGAAAGAACGTATCAGTCGTTTGTTCCAGATGGACTCTCATAAAGAAATTCCGATGGACTCAATTGATGCGGGTGATATCGGCGCCGGTGTTGGATTCAAGGATATTCGTACGGGTGACACCTTGTGCGATGAGGCTAAGCCTATCGTATTGGAGTCTATGACATTCCCCGATACCGTGATATCGATTGCCGTTGAACCAAAGAGCCAGGCAGATATTGCTAAGTTGGATAACGGTTTGGCCAAGTTGGCAGAAGAAGACCCAACATTTACAGTTCGCACCGACGAGCAGAGTGGTCAGACGATTATCTCTGGTATGGGTGAACTGCACTTGGATATCATTATTGACCGTTTGAAGCGTGAATTCAAGGTTGAATGTAACCAGGGTAAACCACAGGTTAACTATAAGGAGGCTATCACCAAGGATGTAACCTTGCGTGAAGTTTACAAGAAGCAGAGTGGTGGTCGTGGTAAATTCGCTGATATTATCGTTACTGTAGGTCCTAAGGACGAAGATTATACCGAAGGCGACTTGCAGTTCGTTAACGAGGTTAAAGGTGGTAACGTGCCTAAGGAATTTATTCCTTCTGTACAGAAGGGTTTCCAAGATTGCCTGAAAAATGGTGTTTTGGGTGGTTTCCCTGTAACTGGCTTAAAGGTTACGTTGACAGATGGATCTTTCCACCCTGTTGACTCTGACCAATTGTCTTTCGAGCTTGCTGCACACAATGCATTTAAGAATGCTTGTCCGAAAGCTGGTCCTGTGTTGATGGAGCCTATCATGAAAGTGGAAGTGGTGACACCAGAAGAGAACATGGGTGATGTGATTGGTGACTTGAACAAACGCCGCGGTCTTGTACAAGGCATGGATGAAGCACGCAGTGGTGCCCGTATCGTTAAAGCGATGGTGCCATTGGCAGAGATGTTTGGTTATGTAACCGCATTGCGTACCATCACCTCAGGACGTGCAACCAGTTCGATGGAATATGATCATCATGCACCCGTCTCTACTTCTATTGCGAAGACGGTGCTTGAGGAGGTTAATGGTAAAGCAGATCTTCTGTAAGAAATCAAAATCAGGACAGAGAATCACGTCTTAGCGTATGACTCTTAAGACGTGTATCTCTCTCCTCTTAATAAATAACTAACAAATATCAAAGATGAGTCAAAAAATCAGAATTAAGCTGAAGTCTTACGACCACCAGTTGGTTGACAAATCAGCCGAGAAAATTGTGAAGGCAGTAAAGGCGACAGGTGCCATTGTCAGTGGTCCTATTCCATTGCCTACTCACAAGAGAATTTTCACCGTGAACCGCAGTACTTTCGTGAACAAGAAAGCACGTGAGCAGTTTCAACTCTCAAACTTCAAGCGTTTGATAGATATCTATAGCTCATCAGCCAAGACAGTTGATGCTTTGATGAAGTTGGATTTGCCAAGTGGTGTTGAGGTAGAAATCAAGGTGTAAAGGTGATATAGTTGTGCAATGGACATAGAGGTTTTTTTGAATCCATTTATTTGGATGTTTTTTGGATTGTGCTTACACCTATTTCTATTTATAGATTATGGAACGAGTTGCAAAAACCAAAAAATCGCAATGTAAGTGGTATCATAGAATCTTCTCTAGTGTTGCTTGTTTCTATTATCTTTATAGTGATTAAAGTACTGAAATGAAATATAACTTATTTACATCGGTTGGGGATGGTGGGTTTCTGAAACAGTAGCTTGTTTATCAAGATTATAATTTAAAATAAAAAATTGAAATGCCAGGATTAATTGGAAGAAAAATCGGAATGACATCCGTTTTCAGTGCCGACGGTAAGAATGTACCGTGCACTGTTATCGAAGCTGGTCCATGTGTTGTAACACAGGTAAAGACCGTTGAAAAAGACGGCTACAAGGCTCTTCAATTAGGTTTCGGAGAAGCAAAGGAAAAAAGAACAACCAAACCTTTGTTGGGAACCTTCAAGAAAGCCGGTACAACACCTAAAAAGCACTTGGTCGAGTTCAAATTTGATGGGGAGTATAACCTAGGTGACACTATTACTGTTGAGTTGTTTAACGATACAGAGTTCGTTGACGTAATAGGCACCTCAAAAGGTAAAGGCTTCCAGGGTGTAGTTAAGCGTCACGGATTTGGTGGCGTTGGTCAGCGTACACACGGTCAGGATGACCGAGCTCGTAAGCCGGGTGCTATTGGTGCATGTTCTTATCCAGCTAAAGTGTTTAAGGGTATGCGCATGGGCGGCCAGATGGGTGGTGACAGAGTCACAACTCAGAATCTGAGAGTGTTAAAAGTGATTCCAGAGAAGAACCTGTTGATTGTCAAGGGCTCGTTTGCTGGATGCAATGGTTCAACTGTTTTAATTGAGAAATAATGGAAGTTAGCGTATTAAATATCAATGGTCAGGAAACTGGAAGAAAGGTTACGTTGAACGAAGCTATCTTCGGAATCGAGCCAAACGACCATGTGCTATATCTTGATGTAAAGCAGTATCTTGCAAATCAGCGTCAAGGAACAGCTAAGTCGAAAGAGAGAAGTGAGTTGAGTGGTTCTACTCGCAAACTCGGTCGCCAGAAAGGTGGTGGCGGTGCTCGTCGTGGTGACATCAACTCGCCATTGCTTGTTGGTGGCGCTCGTGTGTTTGGTCCAAAACCACGTGACTATCGCTTTAAATTGAATAAAAAAGTAAAGAATCTTGCACGTAGATCGGCTTTGTCATACAAAGCACAGGAGAATGCAATCGTTATCGTGGAAGACTTTACTTTGGATGTTCCAAAGACTAAAGATTTCGTAAATATTGCAAAAAATCTTAAAGTAGAGGGCAGGAAGTCGCTCCTGGTTTTGCCAGAAGCAAATAAAAATGTATATTTGTCGGCTCGTAATCTGCAACAAGCAGATGTAATGACGGCATCTACACTCAATACTTATAAAGTTTTGAATGCAGATGTTCTTGTTGTGACAGAAAACTCGTTGAAGGTGATCGACAATATCTTAATTAAATAAAAGGAGACAATAGAACATGGCATATATCATTAAACCATTGGTCACTGAGAAGATGACTAAGATTACAGACAAGTCTTCTATTGAAAAAACTTATAAGGTGAAGGGCGAGGACCGCACAAAGGTTGCAGAACTGAAGTACGGCTTCATCGTTCGTCCAGAAGCCGATAAGCTCCAAATTAAGAAAGAGATTGAAAGTCTGTACAACGTTACAGTAATAAATGTGAACACAGCTCGCTATGCTGGGAAGCGCTCAAGCCGCTATACGCGCGCTGGACTTGTGAAGGGACAAAAAGCTGCGTTCAAGAAAGCAATCGTCACTCTGAAAGAGGGCGATACAATTGATTTTTACAGCAATATTTAAAATAAAAAATGGCAGTACGTAAATTTAAACCGGTAACTCCGGGACAAAGACACAAGGTTATTGGCACGTTCGAGGAGATTACTGCATCCGTGCCAGAGAAGTCTCTCGTTTACGGTAAACGCTCTTCAGGTGGTCGAAACAACACCGGAAAAATGACTGTCCGCTACATGGGTGGAGGTCATAGAAGAAAACTTCGTTTTATCGATTTCAAGCGTGAGAAAGATGGTGTTCCAGCTGTAGTAAAGACAATCGAATACGATCCAAACCGTTCGGCTCGTATCGCTTTGTTGTTTTATGCAGATGGTGAAAAACGTTACATTATTGCTCCTAATGGACTACAGGTAGGTGCTACGCTGATGTCTGGTGCTAATGCTGCACCTGAGGTAGGTAATGCACTTCCTTTAGCAAACATTCCTGTTGGTACAGTGATTCACAACATTGAATTGCGTCCAGGACAGGGTGCGTTGCTTGTCCGTTCGGCTGGTAATTTTGCTCAGTTGACTTCTCGTGAGGGCAGTTATTGTGTGATTAAGCTCCCTTCTGGCGAAACTCGTCAGATATTGAGTGCTTGTAAGGCTACGGTAGGTAGTGTAGGTAACTCTGACCATGCATTGGAACAGTCAGGAAAGGCTGGTCGTTCACGCTGGTTAGGTCGTCGCCCACACAACCGTGGTGTAGTGATGAACCCTGTTGATCACCCAATGGGTGGTGGTGAAGGCCGACAGAGTGGTGGACATCCACGTTCACGCAAGGGCTTGTATGCTAAGGGTCTCAAGACACGCGCACCTAAGAAGCATTCTAATAAGTACATTATTGAAAGAGCTAACAAATAATCAAGTAAACTAAGAGTAAAATATGAGTCGTTCACTTAAGAAAGGTCCGTATATCAACGTAGCTCTGGAAAAGAAAATTCTCGCTATGAATGAGAGTGGAAAGAAGAGCGTTGTTAAAACATGGGCAAGAGCTTCAATGATTTCCCCTGATTTCGTGGGACACACTGTTGCAGTCCATAACGGAAATAAATTTATCCCTGTTTACGTTACAGAAAATATGGTTGGGCATAAGTTGGGAGAGTTTTCTCCAACTCGTCGTTTTGGTGGCCACGCCGGTAACAAGAAATAATAGGGACAAACCATTTAAAAGTAAAAATTAATAATGGGAGCAAGAAAGCATATAGCGGCTGAAAAATTAAAAGAAGCCCGCAAAAATTTATACTTCGCAAAGCTCAAAGGTGTTCCTTCATCACCCCGGAAAATGCGCTATGTAGTAGACATGATTCGAGGTATGGAAGTTAACCGCGCTCTCGGAGTATTGAGATTCTCAAAAAAGCAAGCTGCTCAAGATATAGAGAAGTTACTTCTTTCTGCAATTGCTAACTGGGAAGCTAAGAATGATCGTAAGGCTGAAGATGGAGAGTTATTCGTCAGCCGTGTCTTCGTAGATGAAGGTGTTACGATGAAGCGTATGAGACCGGCACCGCAGGGTCGTGGGTACAGAATTCGTAAGCGTAGTAACCATGTTACTTTGTTTGTTGATGCCAAAACTAATGACGAAAAATAATAAATAGAATGGGACAGAAAGTTAATCCAATAAGCAATCGACTTGGAATTATCCGTGGTTGGGATTCAAATTGGTTCGGTGGTAAGGACTTCGGCGACAACCTTGTAGAAGACAGGAAAATCCGCAAGTATCTTAATGAGCGTTTGGCAAAAGCTAGCCTTTCACGCATTATCATTGAACGTACCTTGAAGCTCGTTACCATTACTATTTGTACAGCAAGACCTGGTATCGTCATTGGTAAAGGAGGTCAAGATGTAGATAAACTCAAGGAGGAATTGAAGAATCTTTTTAATAAAGATATTCAAATCAATATCTTTGAGGTGAAGAAGCCAGAGCTCGACGCTAATATTGTAGCTAACAATATCGCTCGCCAAGTAGAGGGTAAAATCGCTTACCGCCGTGCTATCAAGATGGCCATCCAAAATACCATGCGTGCTGGTGCAGAGGGTATCAAGGTTCAAATTTCTGGACGTTTGAATGGTGCAGAAATGGCACGCAAGGAAATGTATAAGGAAGGTCGTACACCTTTGCATACATTCCGTGCTGACATCGATTACTGCCAGACAGAAGCGCTTACGAAAGTAGGCTTGCTCGGCATCAAAGTTTGGATTTGTCGTGGAGAAGTTTACGGTAAACAAGAATTGACACCAAACTTCACACAGGATAAGACGCATAATGGTCGTCCAAACGGTGGCCGTAACGGTGGTCGTGGTAATCGTAGAAGAAACAATAACCGTTAAAAGAAAAAGTTATCATGTTACAGCCCAAAAGAGTAAAATATAGAAGACCTCAAGATGGACGTGGAAATAAAGGAAACGCCCACAGAGGAACACAGCTCGTTTTCGGTTCGTTCGGTATCAAGACGCTTGAGCCCAAATGGATCGATAGCCGACAGATAGAAGCTGCACGTGTAGCAGTAAACCGTTACATGCAGCGTGAAGGACAAGTCTGGATTCGAATTTTCCCGGACAAACCAATCACTCGTAAGCCTGCCGATGTCCGAATGGGTAAAGGTAAAGGTGATCCCATGGGATGGGTGGCTCCGGTTACACCGGGACGTATCCTCTTTGAAGTAGAAGGTGTAAGCTTTGATGTAGCTAAAGAGGCACTGCGCTTAGCAGCTCAGAAGTTGCCTGTGAAGACAAAGTTTGTTGTACGACGTGATTACGATAAAAACGCTTAAGCTATGAAGATGACAGAATTAAAAGGACTCGCTGAAAAAGACTTGCGAGAGAAGCTAGAGAACGCAGAGGCAGCTTACAGTCAGATGAAGCTGAATCATGCAGTATCTCCTTTGGAGAATCCATCTCAAATTAAGATAGCTCGTCGTGACATCGCACGTATCAAAACTGAACTGCAGCAGAGAGAACTTAATAAATAACAATGGTTCAGATGGAAACAAGAAATTTAAGAAAAGTAAGACAGGGTGTCGTTGTTAGCAACAGCATGGATAAGACCATCGTCATTGCATCAAAGTTCAAGGAGAAACACCCTATATATGGTAAGTTTGTTCAGAAAACAAAAAAATACCATGTACACGATGAAAAGAATGAGGCTAATGTAGGTGATACAGTACTCATTATGGAGACACGTCCTTTGTCGAAAACAAAGAGATGGAGATTAGTTCAAATAGTA
Organism: uncultured Prevotella sp.; assembly: GCA_963511375.1. Taxonomy (GTDB): domain Bacteria; phylum Bacteroidota; class Bacteroidia; order Bacteroidales; family Bacteroidaceae; genus Prevotella. The sequence continues at coordinate 67,280 of CAUPIT010000003.1, forward strand.
GAAAAAGCTAAGTAATTATGATACAGGCAGAATCAAGACTTACAGTATGTGATAACAGCGGCGCACGTGAGGCTCTTTGCATCCGTGTACTCGGTGGTACCGGTCGCCGTTATGCAAGTGTGGGAGACGTTATCGTTGTTTCAGTGAAAAACGTAATCCCATCAAGCGATTTGAAAAAAGGTGCAGTATCTAAGGCTTTAGTCGTTCGTACAAAGAAAGAGATTCGTCGTCCGGATGGTTCATACATTCGTTTCGATGATAATGCTTGTGTTTTGTTGAACAATGCTGGGGAGATAAGAGGAAGCCGTATCTTCGGTCCTGTTGCTCGTGAGCTGCGTGCAATAAATATGAAAGTGGTTTCTTTGGCGCCAGAGGTTCTTTAATTATTAAAATAACAAGCAAATGAGTAAGTTACATATAAAGAAAGACGATACAGTGATTGTACTGTCCGGTTCGGATAAAGGCAAGACTGGAAAGGTGCTCAAAGTGTTGGTCGACGAAGAACGTGCCATCGTTGAGGGAGTGAATATAGTAGCCAGGAGTACAAAACCTTCTGCTAAGACTCCTCAAGGAGGCATTGTTAGGCAGGAAGCACCTATACATATTTCTAATTTGAGTTTAATTGACCCAAAGAGTGGCAAGGCTACTCGTATTTCTATCAAACGAGATGGAAAGAAAGTGATACGAATCGCCAAAAAATCAGGGGAGGAAATCAAATAATATGGATACAGCGCAATTCAAGAAAACTTATAAAGAGAAAATCGCTCCAGCATTGAAGGAACAGTTTCACTACTCTTCAACCATGGAGGTTCCCGTTCTCAAAAAAATCGTCATCAATCAAGGACTTGGTAATGCAACTGAGGACAAGAAGATTATTGACGTTGCGATGAATGAAATTTCATCTATTACCGGTCAGAAAGCTGTTACGACGTATTCTAAGAAGGATATTGCTAACTTCAAACTTCGTAAGAAAATGCCGATTGGTGTGATGGTAACCTTACGTCGCGAGCGTATGTATGAGTTCTTGGAAAAACTCGTACGTGTAGCTTTGCCTCGTATTCGTGACTTCAAAGGTATTGAAAGCAAGTTTGATGGACGCGGTAATTATACGCTGGGTATTGAAGAGCAAATCATCTTCCCGGAAATCAATATCGATGCGATTGATCGTATACAGGGTATGAACATCACTTTTGTTACGTCTGCCAAGACTGATGAAGAGGGATATGCATTGCTCAAAGGTTTCGGTCTTCCATTTAAGAACGCAAAAAACGATTAAAAGAATATGGCAAAAGAATCAATGAAAGCTCGCGAAATTAAGCGTGCGAAGCTAGTAGCTCGCTACGCTGAAAAACGTGCAGCTCTTAAAAAGGTTATTGCAACAACAGAGGATCCTGCAGAAGCTTACGAGGCTGCTCGTAAATTGCAGTCAATTCCTAAGAATGCGAATCCTATCCGCCTTCATAACCGGTGCAAGGTAACGGGACGTCCAAAAGGATATATCCGCCAGTTCGGCCTTTCTCGTATTCAATTCAGAGAAATGGCTTCGGCAGGATTGATTCCAGGCGTTAAGAAGGCTAGTTGGTAATTGTTAACGCAATACTGACACCATACATCAAATGATGCTAATTTAATATTGTCGGGGTAGTCCCGATTAATTAAACTTTTATAAAATGACAGATCCAATAGCAGATTATCTGACAAGACTCAGAAATGCGATTATGGCACATCACCGTGTCGTTGAGATTCCTGCGTCTAACTTGAAAAAGGAGATTACTAAGATCCTTTTCGAGAAGGGATACATCTTGAACTATAAGTTCATTGAAGATGGTCCTCAGGGAACAATTAAAGTTGCTTTGAAGTATGATCCTACTACAAAGCAGAACGCTATCAAGAAATTGAAGCGAGTGTCTACACCCGGTTTGCGCCAGTATACCGGTTACAAAGACATGCCGAGAGTAATTAACGGACTAGGTATTGCAATATTATCTACGTCTCAGGGTGTAATGACTGACAAGGAAGCTACCGCACAAAAAATTGGCGGTGAGGTTCTTTGCTACGTATATTAATTGGAGGTTAGAATATGTCTAGAATAGGAAAATTGCCAATTAGTATTCCTGCAGGAGTAACAGTGAATTTCGACGAGAAGACTAATGTCTTTACCGTCAAGGGACCCAAAGGCGAATTGTCTCAGGAGATAAATCCTTCTATCAAACCATCCATTAGCGATGGACAAATTACTTTCGAGGTAGATGAGAAAAGTCCGGTAGATTATAAGCAAAAACAAGCTTACCATGGTTTGTATCGTTCTTTAGTCAACAATATGGTCGTTGGCGTAAGCGAAGGCTATAGTAAGACACTCGAACTCATCGGTGTTGGTTTCCGTGTATCCAATCAAGGTAACCTTGTAGAGTTCTCTCTCGGATATACTCACCCAATCTTTATCCAGCTTCCTAGTGAAGTGAAAGTAGAAACTAAGTCAGAAAGAAACCAGAATCCGCTCATTAAGTTAGAGTCGTGTGATAAGCAACTGTTAGGTCTCATTTGTGCTAAAATTCGTTCTTTCCGTATGCCTGAGCCTTACAAGGGAAAAGGTATTCTCTTCAAGGGAGAGGTTATTCGTAGAAAGTCTGGAAAGACAGCTGCGGCTAAGTAATTTTAATTTTTTACGATTATGACAACAAAGAAAGAAAAAAGACGAATGAAGATAAAGTTCCGTATTCGTAAGAATGTAAACGGAACAGCTGAGCGCCCACGTCTAAGTGTTTTCCGCTCTAATAAACAGATTTACGCTCAGGTAATTAATGATATAACTGGTACAACTCTTGCTTCTGCTTCCTCTTTAGGCTTAGAAAAGATGCCAAAGGATGAACAGGCACAGAAGGTTGGTGAACTCATTGCACAAAAGGCTCAAGCAGCTGGAATAGAAGCTGTTGTCTTTGACCGTAATGGTTACCTCTACCATGGTCGTGTTAAAGAGTTGGCTGATGCTGCTCGCAAGGGTGGACTTAATTTTTAAACGGTTATGGCAATGAATAAAGTAAAGATAAATAGCGACGTAGAATTAAAAGATCGTTTGGTTGCAATCAACCGTGTTACAAAAGTGACAAAAGGTGGCCGAACATTCACTTTTGCTGCTATTGTCGTCGTAGGTGATGGCAACGGAATTATTGGCTACGGACTTGGTAAGGCTGGTGAAGTAACATCTGCCATCGCCAAGGGTACTGAAGCTGCCAAGAAGAATTTGGTGAAGGTTCCAGTATTGAAAGGTACTATTCCTCATGAGATAGAAGCACGTTATAGCGGTGCACGCGTATTCTTGCGTCCGGCTGCTGCTGGTACAGGACTGGTTGCCGGAGGTGCTATGCGCGCAGTGTTGGATAGTGTTGGTATTACAGATGTGTTGGCTAAGTCGAAGGGATCTTCTAACCCTCACAACTTGGTTAAAGCCACGATTTTAGCGTTGAGTCAGGTTCGTGATGCATACACCGTCGCAGGCGCACGTGGCATTGAGATGAATAAGGTATTTAACGGATAAGGAGACTGAAGAATGACAACAATAAAAGTAAAGCAAATCAAGAGTAAAATTGGCGCTCCTGTGGACCAGAAGAAAACACTGCTGGCACTGGGACTTCATAAAATCTCTCAGATTGTTGAAGTCGAGGATACTCCAAGTATGCGTGGTATGATTCGGAAGGTACATCATTTAGTAACCGTCGTTGAATAGTAATCTTTTAAGAAGTAAAATCATGAAATTATATAATTTGAAACCAGCAGAAGGCTCTACTCATTCACGTCGTCGTATTGGTCGTGGTCCAGGTTCTGGGCTCGGCGGAACTTCTACCCGTGGACACAAAGGAGCCAAATCTCGTTCTGGTTATAAAAAGAAGATCGGATTTGAAGGTGGTCAGATGCCACTACAACGCCGTGTACCCAAAGGTGGCTTCAAGAATATCAACCGCAAGGAATATTTCGCTGTAAACTTGTCGACACTCCAGACGTTAGCAGAAGAAAAGAACCTTACCAAGATTGGAATCGCCGAGTTGGTGGCAGCTGGCCTAACCAATGGCAAGAAGCTTGTAAAAATCTTAGGAAACGGTGAACTGACAGCTAAAATTGATGTAGAAGCAAATGCATTCTCAAAAACTGCTGAAGAGGCAATCAAGGCAGTAGGTGGTAACACAACTAGAATCTAAGTAATGAAAAAGTTTATTGAGACACTAAAGAACTGTTGGAAGATTGAGGATTTGCGCCAGCGTCTCCTCATAACTCTTCTATTTACGGCCATCTATCGTTTTGGCTCGTTTGTAGTACTGCCGGGTATTAATCCTGCTTCGTTAGGACAACTCCAAAAGCAGACTGAAGGCGGCTTGATGTCGCTGCTTGACATGTTCTCTGGTGGTGCATTCTCAAATGCGTCCATATTCGCACTTGGGATTATGCCCTATATCTCAGCTTCTATCGTTATGCAACTTCTAGCTGTTGCTGTACCTTATTTCCAAAAGATGCAACGCGAGGGTGAGAGTGGTCGGAAGAAGATTAGCATGTACACTCGGTATCTGACAGTATTTATTTTGCTGTTACAGGCTCCTAGTTACTTGATGAACCTGAAGTATCAGGCTTCACAGGCTTTGGCTACAGGTATCTCATGGACAGTCTTTATGATTCCGGCTACCATTATCCTGGCTGCAGGCAGCATGTTCATCCTTTGGCTAGGTGAACGGATAACAGATAAGGGTGTAGGTAACGGTATCTCATTAATTATCATGATTGGTATCATCGCCCGCCTTCCTCAGGCTTTCGTTCAAGAGGCAGGTTCACGCTTAACAGCCATTAGCGGTGGTGGATTGATTATGTTTATCGTTGAGTTGCTGATTCTCTTTGGCGTGGTCTGTGCTGCAATTTTGCTGGTACAGGGAACACGTAAAGTTCCGGTGCAATATGCCAAACGTCTGGTGGGCAACAAGCAATATGGAGGTGCACGTCAGTACATCCCATTAAAACTGTTCGCGGCCAACGTAATGCCTATCATCTTTGCTCAAGCATTGATGTTCATTCCTTTGGCTATTGTTCAGTATCAGTCTGATAATGCATCTCCGGTAGTTCGTTCTCTCATGGACCCTCACAGCTTGTTGTATAATGTCATCTATGTGATTCTGATTATAGCATTTACGTATTTCTATACGGCCATTACTTTGAATCCTGTTCAGATGGCAGAAGACATGAAGCGCAATAATGGTTTCATTCCGGGGATTAGACCTGGTAAGGATACAGCCGAGTACATTGATACGATTATGTCTCGATTGACCTTCCCTGGCTCGTTGTTCATTGCTTTTATAGCGATTATGCCAGCTTTAGCTGGTCTGTTGAACGTACAACAAGGTTTCTCACAGTTCTTCGGAGGTACGTCTCTCTTGATTCTCGTTGGTGTCGTTATAGATACGCTGCAGCAAATTGAGAGCCACTTATTGATGCGCCATTACGATGGACTGCTAAACGTGGGACACACTAGAGGAAATCATGTATCAGCCTACTAATCTTTAGTCTGAGAGTGAATATATTCTTAAAGACTGAAGATAAAATAGACTTGATGCGTTAGACATAACATCTGACAGGAGCAGCGCTCACTGATGTTGGTAAGTCTGTCAATGAAGGTGTCACGACACCTCTGTTGGATTGCTTAACTAACGTGTTTTGTTAGAGATTGCGAAGCACCCCGAACTTGTTGAATAATCCATACTCGTATGGAGATTCATTCCCGGAGAACATCTCTGCCTCTATCAATTTTGTAGTTCCACATGGTATTTCAGACAAGCAACGATTTTGCGTGAGGGTGACATCAGCCCAATCGCAGTTGCCATTCATCATGGCCAAGTGGAGATTTTATCAACGTTTAAGAATATTGAACTTTTAGAAAGAAATAATTAATTATGGCTAAACAGTCCGCAATAGAGCAAGACGGAACCATCGTGGAGAGTTTATCTAACGCAATGTTTCGCGTAGAGCTTGAAAACGGTGTAGAGATTATAGCACATATCTCAGGAAAAATGAGAATGCACTATATCAAGATCCTGCCTGGTGACAAGGTAAAGGTCGAAATGAGTCCTTACGATTTAACTAAAGGCAGAATCGTTTTCAGATATAAATAATCAAGTATAAGATATGAAGACAAGAGCATCATTAAAGAAACGTACACCCGACTGTAAGATCGTTCGTCGTAAAGGTCGTCTGTTCGTCATTAACAAGAAAAACCCGAAGTTTAAATTACGTCAGGGCTAAAAAGATGAAGAGTTGTTCTATTCAATGAGAATTGAAGAGTGCAGCTCAAATCCAATCAAAGTTATTTATTTTATTAATTTTATCAACAAATGGCAATAAGAATTGTTGGAGTAGATTTGCCCCAGAATAAGCGTGGCGAAATCGCATTGACCTATATCTATGGTATTGGTCGAAGTAGTTCAGCAAAGATATTGGATAAGGCTGGTGTAAACCGTGACTTGAAGGTTAGTGAGTGGACTGACGACCAAGCAGCCAAAATCCGTGAAATTATCGGTGCTGAATTCAAAGTAGAAGGTGATCTTCGTTCAGAGATCCAGATGAATATCAAGCGACTGATGGATATTGGTTGTTATCGTGGCGTTAGACATCGTAATGGTCTTCCAGTTCGTGGTCAGAGCACCAAAAATAATGCTCGTACACGTAAGGGTAGAAAGAAGACTGTTGCTAATAAGAAGAAGGCTACTAAGTAAATTTAGTTGAGAGTTGAGGGTTGAGAATACATTTTTCTCAATACATTAAAACTTAAACTCCTAACTTTTAAACTAAAAAAGATTATGGCAAAGAAAACAACAGCTTCAAAGAAGAGGAATGTAAGAGTTGATGCACTGGGACAGTTGCATGTTCACAGCTCATTTAATAATATTATCGTTTCATTGGCAAACAGCGAAGGTCAGGTTATATCTTGGTCTTCAGCAGGTAAGATGGGTTTCCGTGGCTCTAAGAAAAATACTCCCTACGCTGCACAGATGGCAGGTGAAGATTGCGCTAAAGTCGCTTTCGACTTGGGATTGCGTAAGGTTAGGGCGTTCGTCAAAGGGCCTGGTAACGGTCGTGAGTCGGCCATTCGTGCGGTTCATGCTGCAGGAATTGAGATTACAGAGATTATTGATGTTACCCCATTGCCACACAATGGATGCCGTCCACCAAAGAGACGTAAGGTATAAATTCTTATCTTGAGCCTGGTTTAACTGTCAGGCTCCTGATATTATCACTAGAATAAGTTTATTTTTTTTATATTATGGCTAGATACATAGGTCCGAAATCTAAAATTGCACGTCGATTTGGTGAACCAATTTTCGGCGCTGACAAAGTTTTGTCCAAGAGAAACTTCCCTCCTGGACAGCATGGTAATAACAGACGCAGGAAGATGTCTGAGTTTGGTGCCATGTTGGCAGAGAAGCAAAAGGCAAAGTACACGTATGGTGTACTTGAACGCCAGTTCCGTAATATGTTTGAGAAGGCTGCAAAGTCTGATGGAATTACCGGTGAGGTTCTCCTTCAGAACCTTGAATGCCGTCTTGACAATGTGGTCTTCCGTATGGGTATTGCCCCAACGCGTGCCGCAGCTCGTCAAATGGTTGGGCATAAGCATATCGTTGTTGATGGAAGTGTTGTCAATATACCATCTTATGCAGTTAAACCAGGTCAGATAGTGGGCGTACGAGAGAAAGCAAAGTCTCTCGAGGTCATTGAGGCTTCTCTGGCTGGTTTCAACCATAGTAAATATCCTTGGATCGAGTGGGATGAGAATTCAAAGAGTGGTAAGTTCTTGCATTTGCCAGAACGTGCTGACATCCCTGAGAATATTAAGGAACAGTTAATCGTTGAGTTGTACTCTAAATAAATCATTAAATTAATGGCGATATTAGCATTTCAAAAACCTGATAAAGTAGTAATGTTGGAGGCTGACGACAAGTTCGGTAAATTCGAATTCCGTCCACTTGAGCCTGGCTTTGGTATTACCATCGGTAATTCATTGCGCCGCATTCTCCTTTCATCACTTGAAGGCTATGCTATCAATACCATCCGTATAGCTGGTGTTGAGCATGAGTTTTCTTCAGTACCTGGTGTGAAGGAAGATGTTACCAACATTATCTTGAATCTCAAGCAAGTTCGATTCAAGCAAGTAGTAGAAGAATTCGAGAATGAGAAAGTTAGTATCACCGTAGAGAATTCCACTGAGTTCAAAGCGGGCGATATCGGTAAGTATCTGACTGGATTTGAAGTGTTAAATCCTGATTTGGTGATTTGTCATTTAGATGCTAAAGCTTCCATGCAGATAGACTTGACCATCAATCAAGGACGTGGATACGTCCCCGCTGATGAGAATCGTCAATTCTGCACGGATGTCAATGTCCTCCCAATCGATTCAATCTACACCCCAATCCGTAATGTTAAATACTCAGTAGAGCCTTATCGTGTTGAACAAAAAACCGACTACGACAAGCTTGTCATTGAGGTAACAACGGATGGTTCCCTATCCCCAAAGGATGCACTGAAAGAAGCTGCCAAGATTCTTATCTATCACTTCATGTTGTTCTCGGATGAAAAGATAACACTCGAAAATCCGGATCAGGACGACAACCAAGAGTTTGATGAGGAAGTGTTGCGCATGCGTCAATTGCTTAAGACGAAACTTATTGACTTGAACCTTAGTGTTCGCGCACTCAATTGTCTCAAAGCAGCTGAAGTTGAAACACTCGGTGACTTGGTGCAGTACAACAAGACAGACTTATTGAAGTTCCGCAACTTTGGAAAGAAATCGCTTTCAGAGCTTGATGATTTGCTCGAAAGTCTGAATCTATCATTTGGAACCGATACATCAAAGTATAAACTGGATAAAGAGTAAGGTTTTAGTATGTGAGTTATTAGGTTTTTAAGTTTTTAAGTTTATAAGTTTAGGTTTGGATGTATTGAGTAATCAATAATCATAACTATAATGAGTAAACCTTCTATCTACTTGAATCTAGAACGTCTATATTAGTAAATCCACTCTCATCCAAAATGAACAAAACAAAAAATGAGACACAATAAAAAATTCAACCACTTAGGTCGTACTGCATCTCATCGTGATGCTATGCTTGCTAACATGGCAGTATCCCTGATCATGCACAAAAGAATCACTACGACCCTCGCAAAGGCAAAGGCTTTAAAAAAATATGTAGAGCCATTGATTACCCGTTCAAAGGACGATACGACCAATTCGCGTCGTGTTGTTTTCCGCTACCTCCAGAAAAAAGAAGCTGTAACAGAACTGTACAAGACTGTAGCTCCAAAAGTAGGAGACCGTCCAGGCGGATACACCCGTGTAATCAAGCTGGGTACTCGTCAAGGTGATGCTGCTCAGATTGCTTTTATCGAGTTAGTTGATTTTGATGACAATATGGCAAAGACTGAGAAAACAGTTAAGAAAACTCGTCGTAGCCGTCGTTCTTCAGGTAAGAAGAATGATGAAGCTGCTAAGGCCGAAAATTCTGTTGAAACAGACGATGTAGTTAAGGCAGAGCCAGCCGAAGAAACTTCGAAAGAGGCTTCTGAAGCAACAGCTAAAGAAGATGTTTCTGAAGCAACAGCTAAAGAAGATGTTTCTGAAGCAAAGGCACAAGACGAAAAGGAAGCTAAGTAAATTTTACCATATTGGTTTTAATATGAACGCTCTCATCCAATTGGGTTGAGAGCGTTTTTTATAAGTACACTCGGCAAAAGCATTTTAGTCAAGTCCTGTGCAGACTTTGTGAAAGCCTAAATATTGTATGCTTACTTTGTAGTTGTGTTAGTTTTCTAATTGGTTATAGGGTTGTCAGTGAAAACACAATTTTCTGTTAATGATTCCCAACAAGCAGCACAGCATGTTGCAAAAATACTATATTTACCAACTATAACTTTGACTAACCAAACTATTATTTAAGATGAAGAAAGTATTTTTGATGGCAATGGCAGCCATAGCGTTTATATTTGCGGGCTGCGAAAACAAGAAGACATCACCTAACGACAATCAGGCAGACACTACGATTGTGATGGATGAAAGTGCAGACGCAACCGCCGACTCCCTGACCTCTGAACTTGATACACAATTGTCGCAGAACAACACGGATGCCGTTCAGGCTACCTTGACATCGTTGCAAAACAAGTATGCTGAGTTGGTGGCTTCTGGCAAGCTGGACACGGCCAAGGCCTATGCCGCCAAGATTCAGCAGTTTTTGAACGACAATGCAGAGAAAATCAAGGCTGCCACAGCTAACAATGCCACTATTGCTGCGCTTGTATCGGGCATTCAGAACCTTCCTACAACAGCAGAAGCAACAGCCGAACAGGCTGAGGCAGCTGTAAAAAACAATGCGGAGGAAATGATGAAAGAGGCTGAATTTGAAACCAACAAGGCCATTGATAAGGCCAAGCGGGAAGCCACGAAAGCCACTGACAAGGCCAATGCGAAAATGAATGAGGCCAAAGACAAAGCCGGCAAGGCGCTTGACAAAAGCGCAGAGGAAGCCAACAAGAAAGTAAACCATGCCAGGGGGCAAATCCGAAAAGGACTGGGGCTGTAATTCCAGAAGCTCTACCAACTGGATAGGTGGAGTTGTAAACACGTTAGCCCAGGGCATCTGCCCTGGGCTAACGTGTTTATGGGCTTTCAGCCCGTCGTCATCTCGATCAACATTCGCATCGTACACCGCCAGAGGCAGTATGCGATTGAATCTAACCGGGTGGCGCAACGAAGAAGTCAAGAGGAAAAACGATTCCTACCTCACTATCTTCATGGTCTTTTTACCTTGCTTGACAATGTAGAGGCCATGCATGGGCAGTTGGTTTACAGAGAAGGCTGCTGCTGGGAGTTGCAATAGCTTGTGACCCTGCAAGTCGTACACGCTGACAGGTGCTTCGGTATCACTTACCGTTGGTGCTTCAATGGCTGTTACCCAGTCGTAATTGGTGCGGTTGTCCTTGATAGTGAAGGTGCCATTGGCGATGTTAATCACCACACTGTTGGGTTTGCCATACTCTGATCTTACCACTTGCCAGTTGGCATCGCGATCATCCTTGAAACGTAGATAGACTTGATAATCGCCATCGGGTAGGTCTTTAGGAAGTCTAATGTTTTGCCACGAAATTGAGTACCACTGGCTGTCATCGGCTTGATAGTTTGTTGTCTTAAGGTTGCGTTGTTGTCCATTGCCTTCGATAACTAAAGCCAGTGTACCATTGACAGGAGTGCTGCTCACGTTCCAAACCTTCGCTTCACCCATTCTGATAGCTTGCTTTCTGAATTTCTCGATGGTGAGCTGGCTGCCATAATACAGGGTGAGGTGACTCTTCCACGCTCCTTGCTGCTCTGGTTGAATGCCAACAATCATGTCTTGGTAGTAGCTATAGTTACTGCGAGCAGGTGTCAGGATGCCAATGTCGAAGTCGCCGTCTTGATAACCTCCCCAGCCCCAGTTGACATGCACTTTGCCGTCTTTGTTGTAGCCGTCAATAACAAAGGCATGGCCATTTTTCCAGTTACTATCGTTGCCCGAATAGTAAATGGGGCGTTGCTCAGACAATTCTTTATACACCATGTCCATCCATTCTTGTTCCGAATAGTAGTTGCGGGTGTAGCGATTCATGTCGGGATTGTAGCCGAAATACTTAATAAGCGCGTTTTGTGCGCTGCTTGTATATGAGGAACTGAAGCCTGGTTTATAATCCATATTGACGGAAATGCCCACCTGTCGCATCAGTTCTGATACAGCTTTCGCCTCTTCGTCAGTATATTTTCCTTTTTCATAGATAGGCAACATCTTGTCCCACTGATAAGGGGATGCGGAAAAGTCGGCGGAGAGTGTCTCACCGTTCATCGTATAACTGTTTGAGCCTTTGCCCACAGCGGGGTATTTGTAATAGCGCATAATCTGCGTCATGGTGATGGCCACGCATCCCACAAGATAAGGTTTGCCCTTATCATCCTTTTGTACATCGTTGTTGAAGGGTGCTTCTTGTTGCCATCTGGTTTTTATGAGTGGGTCTACATGGTCGGGTAGGGGTGCTGTTGGTGCGATGGCACCACTGTAGCCATGTCCACTGGCTATACGCGAGGCAATAGCAGCGTTGGCTGCCCGTAAATACCATTGAAAGGCGGGATTGATGTTTGTGTCGTTAGTATATGGCTTGTTTGACACACCGACAACGGCTTCGATGGCATCGTCGTTGGCCAAAACCACAAAACCCGCATGGCGGTTGCCAATCACGGTTAAGTCTGACAGTTGCTGAAGCGTAGCCATACTGCCGGTGTTTGTGGCTCTCGTATCTTCGATAGTCGTAGATACTGAAAGTTCTCGAGCAGCAATGGCCTTGAGTTGTGCCATGGTGCGAGGCTTTGCCGATGACGAAAGACTAAGCAGCAAGCTAAGGAAAAAAGTAGTAAATAATCTGAATCTCATTATATACATATTTGTTACAGTTGATAGAAAAAACCAATGGGCATTGGCAAGAGTTCTCCCACCGCCCATTGGGTTGCAATTGATGACAACACAGTGTGTGTTATCTTTTTATTGTTCGTTCATTTTTTAGTCCAAAAGCGCAATCCATTCTGGATTCCCATTGTTGGTCCACCATCCCCAATCAGGCGAGTACCAGTGTAGCCACAACTCAAAGGTGTCATCATCTGGATAATATTTGCCACATTCGTCTTTGGTCAAAGCGTCAATATCGGCCTTCTTCCAAAGTTTCTCGCTATCACTATATAAACCAACAATCCAAAAATCTTTCATGCCATCGTTGTTCCATTTCTGCGTATGGATGTACTGGGGTTTCATGTGAAGTATGTTTTCACTATCTTTCCAGAAAGTAATGGTTCCCATGTCGCTGTCAATCCATTCAGCCTTTGCATGTAGACCTTTGATGGTGTAAGTTCCCTTAGGAAATTCCATGACATCAATATTCTTAAACATCCATCCATAATACCAGCTGTCCCAATTGGCGTGGTGCAGGATGTATCGGTTCACGGTGATGTCAAGCTCGGTGTTAGCATAATCGTAAGCTTGCGCATCATCCACCTTGATGTTTACTTTCTCAGTGCTTGCGGGTTGCATGTCAAAGTTGACGTTAATCTTCTTTGTCTTTTCCCCAGCTTTAAACTCCACACTTTGTGGCACTTTGAATTTGCTGTTATTAGATATTAAACGAATAGCAGCGGCTGCAGAACCGTCAGGACGCCCTACCGTCAGCTCAAGTTTTTGTGGCTCGCTGTTTTCCAAGTCTAAGACTGTTTTTGCAGTGAGGATATATGCTTTTTGTGTGGCAACGCTACTATCAGCTGTGGCAGGCTCATACTCGTACTCCTCTACGCAAGAAGCGAGAAGTGCTACGCTCACAAACAGTAGAATAGCCTTCATGGTTTGATATGTCTTTTTCATAATTTCTAATGATATGATGTTACAATATTAATTACTTCACCCATGGCGTGTATTTGTTGGATGGGTCAGGGTTGTTCCATCCTACAAGCGCTTTATTGTTAATTTGCTCTTGGTCTACAAACACGATGTTCATCCAGGCTGGACGACCGTCGGTATTGAATCTGCATCTCTCATAGAAGTTTGTGCCAGGATAGCCACGTTTAACAGAGTAGTTCAAACGCTTTACATCGAAGAATGTTTGTCCCTCGCCCCAAAGTTCCACACGTTTTTGGAAAACAATTTCCTCTACCAAAGCGTCTTTCGTGGATGCTGTGGCCGAATATTGCTTATCACGATAGTTGCGCATGAAGTCTTCTACGAGCTTCTTTCCACGTGCCATATCCTGATGTGCGGCTGCCTCGGCTTCGATAAAATACATTTCCTCAACACGCATGAGTGGGTAAGCGGTAGACTCTCCAGTAATCATGTCATCAAATCGGCCTTCTCCCGGTCTCCATTTTAAGGAAGCGTATGTGGGAAGAATAGATTTAAACTTATTGTCAACATAGACGTTTTTAGCGGCCAAAGGTGAGTCGTCTGGAGCTTTCCACATCAGTTTTCTGAAGTCGGTATCACCGATTCTATCATAAACGCTCTTACCAATCATTTGCTTACATGGATTTTGGAGATATCCGTATGTAATTTCGTTGCTCTTCCATGACGTCCAATTCAGCCATCCGTCTTTAACCGTTTCGTCATCCTTGGTGTATTGAACAGCCCACATCCATTTGTCAGCTTGGTTGAAACCCTTTGCTGGGTCTAGACAATCTTTTTCTGTCATAGGTTGCACGCTTGCTTTGTTGATAGCCTTTCGAGCCGCCTTTTCAGCATTGGCATAGTCGCCCATCCAAAGATAGAGACGTGCCTCCAAACCATAGACAACGGCCAAATCGGGAAGCGTTTGCCCACGGGTGTCCTTCAAATGAATGATGTTTTGCTCTGCATTTTTCAAGTCTTCAAGAATAAATGCAGTCATCTTTTCCTTTGTAGCACGCGGATTCACACGTGCAGAGTCATTGCTCATGTTGGGCTTGATGATAGGAACGGTTAGCCCGGTAACGTCATTCCCGTCAGCATTGATGTTGCTGGTTACCTTGTTAGGTAAGAACTCGAACATACGAGCGATATCCAAATACATCATGGCCCGGTTGGCTTGTGCCACGCCTAAATATCCTTTTTGCTCATCAGTCGCGGTTTTGGGGTCGATGGTTCCAATGACATTGTTCGTGTTCAAAATATATTTGTAGGGATATTGCAACAGGAATTGCGTGCTAAGTCTGTCTTGACCGAGGAGAGTACAGTTTGCCCACATCCAAAACCAATCGAACTCATTGTCCAAGGTGGCCAAATCTTCGGTCATGACATCACGGATGTGCATCATGGCACCGATTCCCCAACTGTATGAAATGTCCCATGACCACCATACAGCTTTGGCATAAGCAGGGATGGCGTTAACCATCGCCTCGGTTGCCGTGGGCGATTTGCCAACTTGGTCTTTTGTAGCTTGAGACGTTGGGAAGGTCTCATCTATACAGCTTGTGAGCAGCGAAGAACATATTAACGAGCCCACAAATGCTTTTGTGATTATATTTGTAAGTTTCATCTTCTTATTTGTTTATGTTAGAATGTGATCGATATACCACCTGTAATGGTGCGTATGGGTGAATAGTTCACATTGTTACCAGTTCCGTCAATGCTTTGTCTTGGGTCCATACCTTGGCGCTTCGACCACAACCATACATTGTCAGCAACACCATAAATGCGTATCTTCTCCAAACCCCATGAAGTGGTTAATTTTGCTGGAAGTGTATATCCCAAGGTGATGTTTTGCAATGACAGACTTGATGCGTTCATCAAAAAGCGATCGCTATAAGCTGTCGAGAACTCGTCATTGCTTTGGATGCGTGGAATGTTCGATTGTGTATTTTCTGGCGACCATGCTTTTAACATATCTGTGTGGAAAGCGTAGCCACGGCTGAGCGACATGGCGCTGGCATAGGCGCCATCGTAGTACTGACCGCCAATTTGGTAAGCAAAGTCAATGGAGAAATCAAAGCCTTTGAAGTTAACAGATGTACCAAACCCGCCATAGCCATCTGGCAGTGAGGTGCCACAGAGGTAATAGTCGGCCTCGCCTGTTGTCTTTACAGTGGTTAACTCTTTCACAATGGGTTGCCCCTTGCTGTCCAATACACGCTTGCCATTAGCGTCGGTCTCGTAAACGTTCTTGTAATACAAGGCTTCGCCCGTTTTGTGGTCAACACCAGCATAGCGATACATACGGAATACGTTGAGTGGCTGATTCTCGCCATAGAAGTACCCACCTGACATATAACCTTCAACGCCGTCTACTACAGCATTCTTGCTTTCTTTAGCCAGCTTGGTGATGCGGTTTTTGTAAGTTGTAAAGTTAAGGTGTGCCGACCATGTGAAATCTTTTGTTCTCACAATGTCTCCGTTGAGTTCTATCTCAACACCGCTGTTGGCCATATTACCAATGTTTTTGTAATAGCCAGTGTAACCCGTTGTTCCTGGCAATGTATACCAAGCCAACATATCTGTTGTGGTACGGTAGAAGTATTCCAAAGAACCACTTAACCTGCTGCCGAAGAGCGTGAAATCAATACCGGTGTTGAAGTTTCCACCCTTCTCCCATGTGATTTCCTCGTTACCTACTGTTGCTGGTGTAATAGCAAGCTCACCGTTTGAGTTCACAATGTTGTACATATAAGCGTAGCGGAAGTTACCAATTCGGTCGTTTCCTTGCTCTCCGTACGATGCCTTCAGTTTTAATTCGTTAATCCAATTAGTCTTCATCCAAGACTCTTTGCTTACCAACCAGGCACCACCTAAAGACCAGAAGTTACCCCAACGATGGTCGGGATGGAAGCGAGAGGAGGCGTCGCGACGATAGGACATCGAACCAAAATAACGTTGGTCATAGTTGTACTGAACACGACCGAACCATCCTTCAGTGTTGTAGTCGCTCATAGAAGAGCCTGTGTCGATAACTAAGATAGCTTGGTTCATCTCGCTACTTTCGTTTGAGAAGGTTTTTTGGCGTTCGCCAAATATGTTGTAACCACGTGAACGGTAATATTCATGTCCCAACATGGCCTCAACCTCATGTGCGCCATACTCGTGATGCCAGTTGAGCAATTGTTGGTAGTTGTAACTCCATGTTCTTTTGTGTGAACGTTGTACGGCACCCTTTTGGGCGGAATAGTGACCCAACCAAGGGTTGTGTGTAGTGATTCCTCTGTATTCATCCACGAAAACACTGTTGGTTGTGGTGAACTTGAAATCTTTGAGGAAGCGTATTTCAGCAGTACCAATCGCGCTGAACGAGTTGCCCTCTTCGCCGTTTTGATTCAGCATGTTGTCTGAAAGACCGTTTGCGTTGGGCAAGAAAGCTCTTGGTATGCCTAATGTTTGGCCATCACCGTAGTCGTATGCGGGGATTCCTCCATTAGCGAAGGTCATGATATTGCCATTCTCATCACGAAGATAGAGCGGGTAGATAGGAGCGATGGTAGCCATGGCGAATACGTTATCAGGCGCACCACCGTTACCTCCGTCTCTCAACGAGTTGCTCTCGTAGTGCGAGTAACTGAAGTTTCCACCGAGCTTCAGCCAAGGTTTAATTTGATAATCTGCTTTCATACGTCCAGAGAAACGGGTGTAATCAGAGTTGGGCGAGATACCATCATATTTCAGATAGTTTGCCGAACCAAAAAAGGTTGATTTCTCTGTGCTGCCGTTTGCAGACAAGTTGTATTCCTGACGCATACTGTTCTTGTAGATTGCGTCAATCCAGTTGTCTGGATAGAGCATGTATTTGGTACCGTTGGGAGCTGTGATTACGTTGCCCAACGTAGCGTTAGGGTTCAACTTTCCGTTTTTACCAATCAAATATTCATTGGCGGGGACGTTATAAACATTATATCCTAAGCCAAAGCTGGTGTCCGAGGTTAAGTTCTCATTGGCAAATCTATAGGCTTCCAAAGGAGAGGATTGGCGTTTGTCAATGGCGTAGTTGTACAAGCCTTTGTACCACATTTCGTAATATGCGGCAGGGTGGTTGATATATTCATAGTCGGGCAGCATTCGGCTGTTTGAACCCCATTTGGCATCAAATGTGATGGAAGCATGGTCTTTGCGTCCGTTCTTGGTGGTGATAATAATCACACCGTTGGCACCACGCGCACCGTACAAAGCAGCTGAGGCAGCGTCTTTCAGCACAGTTTCACTTTCGATATCGGCGGGGTTGAGAGAGTTCATGTCGCCGTCAAATGGCACACCGTCGAGAATAATTAATGGTGCGTTGCCCGAGTTGATGGAGCTGATACCCCTGATGCGGATAGCAGGAGAAGATCCACCAGGCTGTCCTGACTGTCTGGTCATCTGTACACCAGATACTTTTCCGCGCAATGCGTCTACTGGGTTGGTTACTTGTACCTTAGATATTTCATCTTCTTTCAGTACGCCTGCCGAACCGGTAAAGGCTGATTTCTTTGCAGTACCATAGGCTACAACGATCACTTCGTCAATGCTCTTCTGCACTGGCTCCATCACTATCCGCATGTTGCTCTTGGCCGTTACATCCAGTGGCTCCATGCCTACATAGGTAATGCGCAGTGTTCGTTTGCCTTGTGGCATCGTTAGTTTAAACTTACCATCGATGTCAGTGATAGCTCCCGTTCCGGAGCCAACAACTTGGATGGTGGCACCCACGACGGGTAGTCCATCCTCTTTTGAAATAATGGTTCCTGATACGTCTGTTTGTGAAAATGCTGTTCCCATCAGTAAGAATAGGAAACACATCGTCAAGAATAGTCGTCTTCTCATATTTATAGAATTAGGTTAGTAATATAGTCTTGTTCACTCGTGCTGCGCACGTACCCGCATACTTACCCTTGTCAGTTGCCAATAGTGGTTTGCATTCGCACTTTTCAAGGGCTGGTGGCGGTTGGGTTGTAGATTGTAGTAGGTTGTTAACCGCTACAAATATATCAATTCTCGCCAAAGGAAACAAAAAAAACAAGGAAAAAAATCACGCAACATGTGCCATGTTGTTTTCGGCAGTCGCGCAATTCATCAATGACAAGTGTCATATTTAGTCACCTTTATTTTTATTTGCTGCGCATTGGTGACGATTTGACATTCTTCTTCCTATTTTCAATGCAATGCGTAAAAACGTTTTTTTCAAAAAAAGTTGTTGGATGATGTTCATCCTGTGCTTCAATGTGAGGCAACGATGGCAAAACATGCCCTTTTATGTGACATGATGTTGTGGGGAAGAAAATGTCTCGTCGCGTCGTCGCTCGCTCTGGGTGATTCCTCTCGTGTGGATGGTCAGCTCGATGTATGTGCGGGTGAAATGGCGGCCACGTCGAATGTTTTCAACAGAATCCATGGCCGATTCATCTTTATTTCCTATTTTTGCAAGGTACAATTAAATATATAAGGTATGGAAATCATAGCATTATTGGTGTTTATAGCTATTGCCCTCTTTGGTTGGGGGTGTGGCGTACTGCACGACAAATGGTTCAACTACTGCCCAACAGCCGATGAGGAGGACGCGTTTAACAGCGCCGCACACGCCTCGGATGGCGAGTTGAGCCTGAGGGATATTCTGAAGACCAACAGCATCAAAGGCTTTGAGGCCATCTAACGGTTTGCCTTTTTGGCAAGGTTGGTTTTCGCTGTTGTTCGTCTTTGTAATACATTGATAATAAATGCGTTAATTATTCGTTTTCAATATCATTGACTTTGGACGTTAAACTCAATGACTTTGAACCTCAAACTCAATGACCTTGGACGCTAAAGTCAATGACTTTGTAAGCGAAGGTGTCGCCTATTGGATTTCGTTAGGTAATGGGGTCCTTTAGAGTAGGGTTTTCCCTATCGCCTTATCGGGAAAATCCCCGCTGCATGAAAGTTTTGTTTGCTATCTTTGTAGTGCTGGAAAACGGGCCTGACGATATTGTTCAGGTCATGCCCTGGCGTTAAGCTGAGGTCTGTTGGGTATGCTTGACAGACGAAAATTCGGATTTATAAATACAAGAAACATGAGAAGAGGTTTGGTTACGGCTGTTTGTGCTACAGTGCTGTTGAGTAGCTGCGGCACTTATACGGGTAGCGGTGCTTATACGGGTAGCACCCTTGGATCCGTATTGGGAAGTGCTATTGGTGGCATTAGTAATGGTGCCCGCGGCAGTGATGTCGGCACGATTGTCGGTATGGCGGGTGGTGCCATCGTGGGTGGTGCCATCGGTGCGCAGGCCGACAAGAAGCGTCAAGCCGACCTGGAACAATATCAACGCGACAAAGAGGAACGCGCTTATCAGCGAATGCAGCGCCGACAACGACAAAATGAACAGCGCGACGACCGCAGCTCTAATTACGAGCAGCAAGGCAAGGCGTATAGCGGCTTCGATGAGACGAATAGTGGTGACGACCGTTTGTACGATTTCGAGGGCAGTGATTACACGGGTGATTACAGCGCACAGAAGCCCACCACCCATCTACCCGAGTCGTCAAGTGTGGAAAAATTGGCCAAGGGACTCAGTTATACCCCAGCCATCGAGATTCGTAACGCTCGTTTTGTAGACGACAATCAAGATAATGTCATTTCGCGTGGTGAAATCTGTAAGGTGATTTTTGAAGTGTACAATCGTGGCACTCAGACGTTGTACGACATCCAACCAACGGTGGTAGAGATGTCGGGCAATAAGCATCTGTCTATTTCACCCAGTCTGCATGTGGAGAAAATTGAACCGGGTACAGGCATTCGGTATACGGCTGTGGTTCGTGCCAACAATAAGTTGAAGAAGGGAACGGTCAAGATTTGCGCGTCTGTCGTGCAAGGCAACAAAGCCATCTCGAAGGTTTGCGAGTTTAATATTCCGACGAAGAAATAATCGAAAGCCAGTCGTCTATGGCGCCATTGCTGCTCTCTTCCAGTTAGACAACATACATAAATTAGCCCGATGCGGGCCAAGTAAATGCTGGGCAACAATTGTTGTTCGGCATTTTTAATGAGGGTAGGAAACCGCACTAACGGCCTCGTTTGTGATGAAAGTGATAGCCAACGCCCAACATGAGGTGATTGGGAGTTTTGAAGTCGTATAAGCTATAACCGATGTTGAGGAAAACAGAATGTGCTACATCAACTTTCAAGGCCAGTGTTTGATACCATCCTTTCAGTTCAGCATGTGCGTTGATGATGTTCTTTCCAATGCCCGCATCGATGGTGAAATAAGGCATCACAAATTCAGCTCTGGCAGAAAGTCCGAGAGACATTTGTCGGATGGCGGACGGACTCACGACATGATCCAGGTCGCTGTGCGATTCGCCAATGCCCACAAGGTGATCTTCAATGTACAGATTCGAGCTGCTGTCGTACACGCCATCCAGTGAAATGCCGGCATTGAACCAGTGATTCAGGTTGTAGAGCGGTGTGAAGTTGAAACCTATCACGCCGTATCTGTCAGGCAAAGCCACGGGGTTGCCATCCAAATACATGCCCTGTTTGCGCCATGCACCATAAACCAAGAGGTCGTAGCTGATGTGCTTGTTGAACGGCGGAATGGCTCTTTTCGGAATCAGTTTGTCATTTTTACGATTCAGGTAGTAGGCCAGACTGACTCGACCGCCTATAATGTTGAGCCCAGCATTGGGTATTGAGGTGTTACCATTAGAGTAGTGGGAAAGCGAAATTCCTGCGTTTAAGTCCAGATGGTTGGAGAGTCGCCACCTCAGATAGAAGTCGGCGTCGATATAGGCGGTCACTTTCGATCCTATGACCTTATTCTGTGGGTTGGTTTCCTGATTGTAAGGATGCCAATTGAAGGTAAGCCCCAGGTTCCATTCATAATTGAGCGACAGGCTGGAGGTGAATTTCTTGATGGGCGCACCCTGAAAGATAAAAGCCGACAGCGGGTTCCCCAATTGTGGATTCAGGTTGTGGTAAGCCAAACCAATGCCTTGGTAAGCATCCTTGTACGTCTGTGCTTGCATACTGGCTTGTGGCATCTGAAAGGCATATTTCAGGCGAGTGGTGAAGGCATGGTTCATCGTTCGTCGCTCATCGTTAGCCCCTTTGAGGTACGGGTTGGTGTGCAAAATGGTTGATGGAACAACGTCCCATTCCAGTCGGTGAATGGTCTTCTGCTGCACTTGCAAGGTGTCAGCATCTTCTGCATGAACACTGTTGGCAAAAAGAGCAATCCATAGAATGCTCAATGAAAGCCTTGTTCCTGTCTGAAAAATGAGTTTCATGATGCGATGATGATTACAGGAACAAAAGTAATGAAAATGATTGGTTGTGACAATAGAATGGAATTAAAAATCAATCTGCCGTAGCCAATGCCGACATAAATGGAGGGTAGGGTGGAAGGAGCTATGCTGATGGCTTTGTGTGGCGTGTTAAATAATGCTAACTAAGAGCATAAATGACGAAAAATAGTTGGAGGATATGCCTTTTGATACATATATTTGTGATATCAAAATAATATCAATAATCAACAAAATTATGGAAAACAAAGAGTTTACTTTTAAGGGAATGAAGGTCAACGGATTCGTCATGTTGTTCGTGTTTTTAGCCATTTTCGCCTTGGGCGTGTTCCTTATTTCAGCTGGTGTCGACTCTTCGGATGGGCTCATCGGGGCAGGTGTGAGTCTTTGCGTCGCAGACTTGATCTTGTTAATGGGCTTTGTTCAGGTAGAACCCAATGAAGCTCGGGTGATGATGTTCTTCGGAAAGTATCGCGGAACCTTCTCGGAAGTGGGCTTTTATTGGGTCAATCCATTTATCAGTACGAAGAAATTGTCTCTTCGTGCCAGGAACTTAAACGCCGAACCCATCAAGGTGAACGACAAGATTGGCAACCCAGTGATGATTGGGTTGGTGCTGGTTTGGAAGCTGAAGGATACATATAAAGCGATGTTCGAAATCGATTCGCAGACCATGGCACAAGGTCTTGGCATCTCAGTGGGTAAGGATGTGAGTAGCATCATGCGGGCTTTCGAGAACTTTGTGATGATACAGAGTGAGGCTGCCCTACGACAAGTCGCTGGTCAGTATGCCTATGATAACAACGAGTCCAATCAAGAGGAACTGACCTTGCGTGGTGGTGATGAGTCAATTAACAAGGAGTTGGAAATGAAGTTGGCCGAAAGGTTGGAGATGGCCGGTATCGAAATCGTGGAGGCTCGCATCAATTATCTGGCTTATGCGCCCGAGATTGCAGCCGTGATGCTACGTCGTCAGCAGGCATCTGCTGTCATCATGGCCCGCGAGAAGATTGTAGAAGGAGCGGTTTCGATGGTGAAAATGGCCATTGACAGGCTCTCCAGTGATGGCATTATCGATCTTGATGATGACAAGAAGGCGGCAATGGTCAGCAATTTGATGGTGGTTCTCTGTGGTGATGATACGGCTCAACCTGTTGTTAACACGGGTACGTTGAACATGTAAGGCGAATGGCAAAGAAAGAAAACAAGAATAAAAGTTTCATTCTGCGTATTGATTCAGACACGATGGATGCGGTTGAGAAATGGGCCGCCGATGAGTTTCGGTCTATCAACGGCCAACTACAATGGATTATTAGTGAGGCTTTACGCAAGAATGGGCGACTCAAAAAACGAAAAATGCAGGAGGTGGAGGAAGATAAGCCGGATGAAAACGCTGAAGATTCGTTCGCCTAAGCATCCAGTGTCTTAGCGGATGGATGAATGTTCTTACCTTCATTTATAATCCGTAACATGGAAAAAATCAATCAAGCGCATGGGTAGGCTCACACGCAATGGCTGATTAGAGAAAATAAACATGCCGAAGAAGGAAAAACCTTCTTCGGCATGTTGGTTTAAATGCGCTTGTGTCGTATGCTTTACTTCTTCAGCTTCAGGTCGGTATTGGTACCTTCTCCTGCTTCTTCAAACTTGTCGGATACCAGACGCAGTGTCTGATCGTCCAACTGAAGGAAGGTCACTGAATCCATTTTTTCTGACTGTACGCGTACATAATTCTTGCCGTTGTTCTCAATCAATCTGGCTATACCAGTAGTGCGAGCCATGGTTTGTGTGCCCTTTGGGGTAACAGCAACCTGCTCATAAGCAAACTCTTTGATGCTGTCTCCGTAGATCGAAAGGCTGTACTGGTATGTGCCATCAGCGGCAGGACCTTCACCTTCATAAACTAATGTGTCGGCTACAATCATTGTGTCGGCTGCCAAAGAATCTGTACCTTCTGCATTGGCTGCTTTCTTACCATTTTGCTGACACGCAGCAAACATAGCTGCGGCAGCGAACATAAATACTAACTTTTTCATATTTCCGTTTGTTTATAGAATAATACAAAGATAACTCTTTTTTTGCATTTATATTGCAGCTGCGTGTGGTAATATTTGTAAAAAACGAAAAGCCACCCAACCATACCGGCAAAAATGCGTATCTTTGCCGATGAAACTAAGCATAGGAGAGGCTAAAAATGGGAATCAACGTAGCAGATATCAAGGACAAGCGAATCGCTGTGCTGCTTTCGGGCGGTGTAGACAGCTCGGTTGTGGTGTACGAATTGGCGCAAATGGGACTGCATCCCGATTGTTTTTATATCAAGATAGGCCCCGAGGAAACCGAAGAGTGGGACTGCTCGTCGGAAGAAGACCTGGAGATGGCCACCGCAGTGGCTGCAAAATATGGTTGCAGGTTGCAGGTTGTTGATTGTCACAAGGAGTATTGGAGCGAGGTAACAAAGTACACCATGGAGAAGGTGAAGGCGGGTTACACGCCCAATCCCGACGTGATGTGCAACCGACTCATCAAGTTTGGCGCCTTTGATGCAAAGGTTGGTCATCAGTATGACTTGATTGCGACGGGTCACTATGCACAAACCGAGGTGATTGATGGTAAGAAATGGCTCGTCACCAGTCCCGATCCTGTGAAAGACCAGACCGACTTTTTGGCCCAGATATACGACTGGCAGCTCAAAAAGGCCTTGTTCCCTATTGGGCATTATCAAAAGAATGAGGTGCGCGAGATTGCCGAACGCGAGCATCTGGTCAACGCCAAGCGCAGAGACAGTCAGGGCATTTGTTTCCTGGGACAGATTGATTACAACGAATACCTGCGCCGCTATCTGGGCGAAAAGCATGGCGACGTGATAGAATTAGAAACGGGTAAGAAGATTGGCGAGCACCGCGGATTGTGGTTTCACACCATTGGTCAGCGCCACGGACTGGGCTTTGGAGGCGGTCCTTGGTTTGTGGTGAAGAAGGATGTTCAGGCCAACGTACTCTATGTCAGTAGGGGATACGACCCGAAGACGGCCTACAAGTCGGACTTTAAGGTACACGATTTCCATTTCCTCACCGAGCCTTTGGATATGGAGCACATTACGTTCAAAATCAGACATACGCCCGAATATCATCTGGCAACCATAGAAAAGACGGCTGAAGGCTGCTATACCGTTCATGCCGCACAGCCCATCCACGGCGTAGCACCCGGACAATTCTGCGTGGTCTACGATGAACAGCATCATCGTTGCATCGGTTCTGCTGAGATTACCGTATAGGTTAAAACTGCTTGTGTTTTTCCTTCGTGACACATGGCT
This sequence comes from uncultured Prevotella sp., assembly GCA_963511375.1. Lineage (GTDB taxonomy): Bacteria > Bacteroidota > Bacteroidia > Bacteroidales > Bacteroidaceae > Prevotella. The sequence goes on from CAUPIT010000003.1 coordinate 92,387, forward strand.
TTTTGCTCTACCGTACCAATCACATTGACTTTGGTGGGGAATAGCATTGAGTTTGGTGTCCAAAAGCATTGACTTTGAAGGCCAAAAGCATTGACTTTGGAGGGGTAATTTAATGTTGCTGATTTTCAGGTAGTTAGCCATCTGCTGTCGTTCGTTTTGAGTTAGGGGCGACACATGCGTAAGGATATTTCCATTAACTGGTCGGCATATTTTCTATGACGTAGGAACGTCATTGTGTTGATGAACCAAACGAAAGTAAACAACCGCTTTATTTTGATAGATGATAGTGTAGATAAAGAGCTACACCGATGCAAATTTTTATGAATTTTAAGCCACTAAATTAAGAAATCTATCATACATTTGTTGAATAAATATACTGTTTATAGTGACAATTTGTAAGTTCGTAATAAGGAAAAAGGTGCTTTTTGATGATTTATACTTTAATTATCGTTACTTTTTCTACTTTTTTATGTTTTTTCTTGTACGTCTTGTTAATTTGTACTAACTTTGCGATTCATTTTAGTAAATAATTATTTTTAACGCAAGAGAGAAATTATGGAGAAAAGACTTGGGATGGTTATGGTCGGCCTGTTCCTATGCATAGGAATGGTCTTTGCCCAAACCAAAATTACTGGAACCGTAATCTCCGGTGAAGACGGTGAACCCATCATTGGCGCGTCGGTGCTGATTAAAGGGACTACCGTTGGTGGAACGGTCACTGACATTGATGGTCACTTCACCTTGAACACAGCTGAAGGCACAACCATTGTGATCAGCTATGTGGGTATGGAGACCCAGACGCTGAAGGCGAAGAATGGAATGAAAGTGACGTTGAGACCCGATCAGAAGTTGGTCTTGGATGAAGTAGTTGTTACGGGTATGACCAGTACAGACAAAAGATTGTTTTCCGGAGCCGCTACGAAAATTGATGCCAAGGAGGCGAAGATTAGCGGTATGGCTGACATCAGCCGCTCGCTGGAGGGCCGTGCGGCCGGAGTCAGCGTGCAAAACGTATCAGGTACGTTTGGTACAGCACCCAAGATTCGCGTGCGTGGTGCCACCTCTATTCACGGTAGCTCAAAGCCTTTGTGGGTGGTAGACGGCGTGATTATGGAGGACGTGGTAGATGTTTCGGCAGAAGATTTGTCATCGGGAGATGCCAATACGCTGATTTCATCGGCCATTGCTGGACTGAACTCAGACGATATTGAGAGCTTCCAGATATTGAAAGATGGCTCGGCTACATCTATATATGGTGCGCGTGCGATGGCTGGTGTCATCGTCATCACCACCAAGAAGGGTAAGGCTGGACAGTCGCACATCAGTTATACCGGTGAATACACCATGCGACTCAGGCCAACTTACAGCACCTTCAACATCATGAACTCGCAAGACCAGATGTCTATTTACCGCGAGTTGGAGAAGAAGGGCTTCTTAAACTATGCCGAGACGGCCAACGCCATGAACAGTGGTGTGTATGGTAAGATGTACCAGATGCTGTCAGAGTACAACAAAAAGACCGGTCAGTTTGCACTGGCCAATACGGAGAAGGCAAAAAATGCCTATCTGCGTGCGGCCGAATTCCGCAACACTAACTGGTTCAAGGACTTGTTTTCAACAGCCATCATGCACAACCACTCGGTGAGTATCTCGGGTGGTACGGAGAAATCGCAATACTATGCTTCTCTTTCGGCCATGTTTGACCCAGGATGGACCAAACAGAGTAGGGTGCAGCGATACACGGCTAACATCAATACCACTTACAACCTCAACAAGCATTTTGACATTAACTTGATTGGAAATGCGTCGTATCGTAAGCAACAGGCACCGGGTACGTTGAACTCGGACGTTGACTTGGTGACGGGAGAGGTGAAGCGCGACTTCGACATCAACCCATATTCTTATGCGTTGAACACCTCGCGTACGTTGGATCCAAATGAATATTACACCCGCAACTATGCGCCATTCAATATTTTCCATGAGTTGGATCACAACTATATGGATTTGCATGTATCCGATTTCCGTGTGCAGGCCAGCATCGACTACAGGCCTATTCAGAAATTGAAGATAACCCTGTTGGGGTCGGCTAAGAGTTCTTCCACCTCTCAGGAACATAACATTCTGGACGAATCGAACCAGGCCATGGCTTACCGTGCCATGCCTACGGCCGCTATTCGTGACAGGAACCCCTTCTTGTACAAAGACCCGGACAACGTCTATGCGCTGCCAATATCCGTGTTGCCTTACGGTGGTATCTACGAGCGTCGCGACAACAGGTTCTTTGGATGGGACACACGACTCTCAGCCAGCTACAATGACGTGTTCAACGATACACATATCTTGAACCTCTATGGCGGTATGGAAACCAACTTGGTTGACCGTAAGTCTACCTGGTTTCGCGGTTGGGGCTTGCAGTACAGCCAAGGCGAGGTGCCACTGTATGCATACCAGGTTTTCAAAAAAGGTCAGGAAAACGGCTCTGATTATTTTACGATGGACAATACCCACATCCGCAGTGCGTCATTCTTTGGTACGGGTACCTATTCTTATAAAGGACGTTATCAATTGACGGGTACCATTCGCTATGAGGGAACCAACTATCTGGGCAAGGCTACCAGTGCACGCTGGATGCCTACATGGAACCTTTCGAGTGCTTGGAACGCACATGAGGAAAGTTGGTACGAAGGCTTGTTTAAGGATGTGTTGACACACAGTACCTTCCGTGTGAGTTATTCGTTGACTGGTGACCGCCCTGCTATCACCAATGCCCTGCCTATCTTCCGTAGTTCCAACCCATGGCGACCCTTCACCAACGTGCAGGAACCGGGATTGGATCAGGTGTTGGGTAATCCGGAGTTGACCTATGAGAAAAAGCACGAGCTGAACTTTGGATTCGATTTAGGCTTCCTGAAGAATCGTATCAACCTGAGTGCCGACTTCTACTGGCGTAACAACTACGACTTGATTGGCATCGCCAACACCGAGTTGTATGGCCCGCAGTATGCCAACGTGGCATCCATGAAGTCGAATGGTATGGAGTTCACACTCTCTACTACCAACATCAAGACGGAGGACTTTACTTGGAGTACCAACCTGATCTACTCGCATTCGCACAACGAGATTACCGAACTCAATGCGCTGTCTCGTGTTATTGACATGGTGCAGGGTACAGGTTTTGCCAAGGAAGGCTATCCCGTTCGCTCGGTATTCTCAATTCCATTCCGCGGGTTGAATCGCGAAGGATTGCCAACCTTCCTCGATCAAAATGGTAATGTTACAACAACGGGCATCTACTTCCAGGAACGTGATCCGGAAAAGGTGAAGTTCTTGAAATATGAAGGGTCGGCTGAACCTACTGACGTGGGCTCGCTGGGCAACATCTTTAAATACAAGAACTGGACGCTGAACGTGTTCTTGACCTACTCGTTCGGTAACGTGGTGCGTCTTGATCCGGTATTCTCCAATAAATACGACGACCTCTCGTCGATGCCTAAGGAGTTCCGTAACCGCTGGGAAGTACCTGGCGATGAGCGAAAAACCAGCATCCCCGTGATAGCAAGTGCGCAGCAGAACCAGTACGACTCGAACCTGTCTTATGCTTACAACGCATACAACTATTCGGATGCGCGTATTGCCAAGGGAGATTTCATTCGCATGAAAGAATTGTCTTTGGGCTATGATTTCCCAAACAGCGTACGCAAGTTCCTGAACGTAAACACGCTCTCGCTGAAACTTCAGGCCACCAATCTCTTCTTGCTCTATGCAGACAGCAAGCTGAACGGGCAGGATCCTGAATTCTTTAATACGGGTGGTGTGGCCGTTCCGGTACCAAAGCAGTTCACACTTACACTTAGATTAGGACTCTAAAATACAGCAAAGATGAAAACAAATAAAATAACATATACAGCATTGGCCTTGACATTCTCGGCCCTGACATTGTCTTCGTGCGGCGAGTATCTGGACACCATGCCGGATAACCGTACGACGATTGATACCGAGAAGAAGGTGGCCAATCTATTGGTGTCAGCCTATCCTCATTCCTCTAATTTGTTGATCAACGAGACGATGTCGGATAATGCTGACTATTATGGTGACAAAAACCCAAATGGTAACCGCTTTGGTGACCAGGTTTACTTCTGGCAAGACGTGACAGAGAGTGATAATGAGTCGCCCATGAGATTTTGGCTATCTTGTTATGATGCCATCGCAAGCGCAAACCAAGCACTGGCATCCATTGAAGAGATGGGTGGTGCCAAGACAGAGGCATTGCAGACCTCCAAAGCAGAGGCATTGCTTTGCCGGGCTTACGCACACTTCTTGCTCGTCAACGAATTCTGCATGAACTACAGTGAAGGCAGCAAAGCGCTGGGTATACACTACTCAGACAAGGTAGAAAACATCACTGAGAAGCACAGTCGCGGAACCGTTGCTGATGTCTATGCGCGCATCGAACAAGACTTGAAAGAGGCACTTCCTATCGTGACGGACAATTATACCGTGCCTAAGTATCACTTCAACAAGCGGGCAGCATACGCTTTCGCTACCCGTTTCTATCTTTATTATGAGAAATGGAACGAGGCTGTGAAGTATGCTGATATGTGTTTGGGCAGTAATGCTGCAGCAACTCTTCGTGACTGGAAAGCTATGAGTGAGATGACCTCTGACTTCAAAGCTATCTCGCAGCATTATGTTGCGGCAGATGTTGCAGCCAACTTGATGATAAGTACGCATGTTTCTCAGCTGGGTGTGTACTTTGGTCCGTATACTTATTACAAGCGTTACGCACATGGATCATACATTTCCAACAACGAAGACTTCGAGGCAACCAATGTATGGGGCAAGGGTGGATACTATTATAAACCGTTTTCGCGCAGAGGTAACAACTTTGATGTAGTGCAAATATGGAAGTTGCCTTACCTGTTCGAAATTGATGACCCTGTTGCGAGGACCGGTCTTCCCCACACGGTGAATGTGGTGTTCTCTACGGATGAAGTGCTGTTAAACCGCGCAGAGGCCTACATCATGCTCAAACAATATGACAAGGCTGCGGCCGACCTGGATGCATGGATGCACAACATTGTGAAAACCAATGTGAAATTGACACCTGAAAAGATTCAGACTTTCTATAAATCGGTTCCCTATTCTTACGATGACGCTTCGAAGATGGCATCAACCGTGAAGAAACATCTGCATCCGGCATTTGCCATTGACGCAGAAGGTTCCGTTCAGGAAACGATGTTACAGTGTGTATTGGGCTTCCGTCGTATGGAAACTCTTCATCAAGGCTTGCGCTGGTTTGACGTGAAGCGTTATGGTATTGAAATCGTTCGCCGAACCATGGGACCCGATGGAAAGCCAGCCGCATTGACGGATGTGTTGAAGAAGGATGATAATCGCCGTGCCGTCCAGATACCATTGGATATTCGTCAGGCCGGTGTTGAGGCTAATCCACGTTAATTTAATCAATAAAAACGAATATGTATATGAAAAAATATATAGTATGCGCGTCGCTTTGCCTGGTATGCTTAGGGTTTGGATCCTGTTCAGAAGACAAGCTCGAGGCTGAAAGTGTCATCGTTGACTCAAACGTAAAGCAAACCGACTTCGACAAGTGGATCAAGGCAAATTTAACAGATCCCTATAATATCCAGTTCGTGTACCGGTACGATCATAATGAGACAGACATGAACTACTACAACGTACCAGCCGACTATGAGCAAGCTGTGAAACTGGCACACATCGTGAAATATGCCAGTATTGAGGCTTACGACCAGGTGGCGGGAGTGGATTTTACAAGAACATACTTCCCCAAGTTGTTCTATGCAACGGGTGAGTTCCAGTATCGTAACAACGGTACCATGATTTTGGGTACCGCTGAAGGCGGAAAGAAAATATTCTTGGCTGGAACAAATCATTTGAATAAACTTTCTACAACGGTCGAAAGTTTGAACACATATTATCTGCGTACCATCCATCATGAGTTCACGCACATCTTGAATCAGACGAAGAGCTACACGGCTGATTACCAGAAAGTGAACGGAAGTCTGTATATCGGCGACGCGTGGAGCTCACCCGAAGGACAGACAGGCTATCTACAGCGCGGCTTCATCTCTGCCTATTCGCAGATGGAGGCTCGTGAAGACTTTGCCGAGATGTTGTCTATGTACATTACGAATACACCTGAGCAGTGGGCGAAGTGGATGGCAGAGGCAGGAGCAAAAGATCCTGAGACCAAAGTGGAAGCACCAGGTGCTGGACACATTGCCAAGAAATTAGAGATGGTAAGGGTTTACATGCGTGATGAATTCAACATTGATATCGATGTGCTTCGCGATGAGATTTTGCGTCGTGAGGGTGATGTCATCAATGGATATGTGAACTTGACCGATTTGAAAATAGATAAGTAAAGGAGATCATCATGATGAAAACAAATAAAATATTGACAGGCTTGGCCTTGATGCTTTCAGCACTGCTGTTCCAGTCGTGCTTGAAAGATCAGGAGGATGTGTTTGACGAGTCTTCAGCCGCTCGTATGGAGAACTACCTAAATGAGGCACAGCGTGTGTTGATGAGTTCGGAGAATGGCTGGGTACTTGAATATTATCCTGAAACACACCGCAAGTATGGCGGCTTCACTTATACATTGAAGTTTACTAAGGATGAGGCTGAAGTGAGATCTGAGATTAATCCAGATGCGAAGGAAACTTGCCTGTATGCCATGAAGACAAACAATGGACCGGAGTTATCTTTTGATACCTACAGTCCGATGATGCACTTCTTCGCAACGCCTTCGTCTGAATTGAATGAAGCCTATGGCGGTGACTTTGAGTTTGTCATCGACAGCATTGGGCAGGATGCCATCAAGTTCCATGGCAAACGTTCACAGAATGTGATGTACATGCGCCGCCTGAAAGAGAGTGCCGCAGCCTACCAGAAAAAAGTGGTTGACGTGGGCGATAATTTCAACCTCATTGGCTCTGATGGCACTATCGGTGGCAAGAAGGCTCATTTTGAATATGATGTTGTTGCCCGTCAGCTTACCATCACAACGGATACTGACACCCTTGAAACAGCCTACAACTATACCGACAACGGGTTGCGACTGTACGAACCATTAACGGTTAATGGCGTATCGGTTTCTGAGTTGACTTACTCTAAGGAAAAACTCTCATTGACTGCTGACAGGGTAGATTTGGCCAAGGGCTGGCAGAATCCGCAGACAGTCGTTGATGAGATTAAGAGCATTGGTTCGGATGATGAGGCCTTCAGCAGAACCTATCGCAATATTGATAAGCTAGGAGAATTCAAATTTGTTACGAGTGCCGACTGGGTAAACGTGACGACCAATGGCAACGACCTGACTGTTAGTATGACTCCAAATACCACAGGCGATGTCCGTTCAACCGAAGTCTTTGTTGTGAATGGCAATTACCATTCATCGTTCGTCGTGACACAATGTGAGGTTGGCGATGTGACTGGCAACTATGGATTCATTTATAAGGATAATAAAGGAAACCAAAAAATGACTAAGGCATCGCTCTCTGCATCTGGCAAGGGAATGAAGTTTGTTTTCATGGACCCAGAGGGCAAAAAGACTTACAGCATTCCTGTGGCCTTTGACCAGGCTACTGGTTCGTTGAGAATACAAGGAGGAAACCTGGGTAAGTTCAATTCTACCTATTATATGATAAGCACTTTCGTGTTTGGGAATAGAAGCTATGCTACATGGAGTCCAACAGCTTACATGTCTGCACCGTTCCAGCATGACGAGAAGAATGGCACCTATGCCATCTTCGGTGGTAAGGTTGAAGGCAATCCCATCGAGGCACTTGCAGTCTTTGCCTCTGAGGTAGAGTCACCAAAGTCTTTGTCAGATATGGCTGGCGTCCTGTTCTGGTTCGAATCACCTATCATTGTCAAGATGACGGACGGGAGTCAGCCTGCCAAGAGCTTCTATGGACTGGAAGAAAGAATGCCTCAGGTAAAGCGTTCTTCCGTCCCAGCATCTATCAAAATGATTGAAAAATAAATCAAGCAACATGAAGAAAATATATAGTTTCCTGCTACTTGCGGCCTTTACATTGGCTTTTAGTGCATGTAGCGACGATCAAGATCAAGTTGGCAGCGAGTATTCCCGCGCGTCTACTGTCAAGGTAACCAGTTCTAACCTTGTTTTCTCTGCAGCTGCCGGTACTGGTACGCTAGTGTTTGAAGCTCCTTCAACAGCAACGGTGTCTGTTGATGCCCAATGGGTTTCGGCTGTGGTCAATGGCAACAAGGTTGATGTGAGTGTTAAGAAAAATCCTAAGTTGGAAGGACGTTCGGCACTATTGACCATCAAATGTGGAGGTGATTCCACGCAGGTTACCGTTCAACAACGTGGAATGATGTTCAAATACGGTGGTAAGACTAATCAGTTTATTTATAACGATGCCGCCAGAACCATCAGCATCCCAGTGAAGAACGAAGGGTCTAACCTCTCCATCAAGGGGCTTGATTGGGCTGAGGCAAGCATCAATGATGAAACCATCAACATCAAACTCTCTGAGAACAAGACGGGACATATCCGGTCTGGTATCATCAAGTACACCACAGGACCTTATACAGACTCTATCTATGTGTGTCAAGGAGAGAAGAAAGATATCGTTAACAAGACTTACTATCTTGGTGGTTACGATTTGTCTAAGGTTACAGAGAACACGAAGAGTATCGATGAAGTATTCTCTGTTGTGAAAGTGATGGTGGCTGAAGTGAAAGGGCAGTTGCTGATTTATTTCCCTGATACCAACTGGATTTTACCGATGAAGCTCGATGAAGGTTCGTTGAGTTTCGATATTAACGCTGGTGAACGCATGGGTATGTATTACAATTACTACCATGTTTTCTCAGGTGTAGTTGATTATGCATACCTGGCCTCCTTCGAGAAGAACGAGATAAGTTTTGCGTTTGCAAGCGCAGAGTCAAAGTTGAGTATCTCTGGATACTTTGACTATAGTGAAAAACAAAACGCAACAATCGCTTTTATGGGTGACAACAAATTTAATGATGCCCTTATTAAGCAGTTGACGAAGGATCCGACAGCCGAGTACGATGCCAATGCGTTGGGTTTCTTTATCTTCAATTCCAATAAGGTAACGAAGAAAAGTTACCAGGGCGTGGCATCTCTCTTTTATAAGCCTTTCATGTTGGAGATTACTCCAAAGTCAGCCAAGGGTACCATCCTCGAATTTGGCAAGTCTGCCAATCAAGACGAAGTATCTAAGCAGGCTGTTCTCGAAAAAGTGAGAAAGCAGCTTCGTAATCATCCTCTATCTGGTAAACTTCCATCAGAAATTGGTAAGGTTTTGAGGTAGTTGCCGAGTAAAACGTTTATTGAAAGCCTGGCTTGAATTTGTTCATGCCAGGCTTTTTGCTTGGGTAGCATCCGCAACGCCCTTGAGGCCGTCGCTCAGATTGGCTGCCAGTGTTCCTGCTATTAAACCAGTGTCCAGCTCCAAGGGTGACTATAAGCAGTGTGGAGAGATGTGCCTAAGATTCGCGCGATTGTTGATTTGTTTCAAAATTTTCAAATCGTGAAATAGAAAAAATAGGACGCCTGTTAGCTTGTTTTGAAACGTTGAAAAACAAAAAACAAGTAAAAAATGAGGTCATTGTATGCTTTTTAGTGTGCTGTTTGTATGATTTGTCCTCCATATTTACATGCAATAGCATCCTAAAAGCATTGAGTTTGAGGGCCAAACTGCGTGCTTTTGAGGAAGAAAAGCAATACTATTGAGAAGTGATAACTGTTGAGATTCTGTAACAAATTATATGATAATGAGATACGAAAAACGCTCAAAATTTGCGTTTTTTCAATCACTCCTTCTGTTGGTCGCAAATACGCGAGTATTGAGGGTGCTTGTCAAAATATTTCGTTGTTCATTAGTTGCTACACATTGTTTATAATATTTTCTGATGTGTTGACCAGGAAGTCATCCTCAACCTGTTCTGTCATCTTACTGAAAGAGGTGGTGTGCATGTTTGTGCTGTAAGCGTTGCTGATGTTGGTTGTTTTGATGGCTTGGGCAAGGATGTTGCGACTCTCGACTCTGTGGCAGATTGCCAATCTTATATGCGGAGGAGCAACTAAAAAGGAGGACTGTAGCTATAAATCTGTTAAGATTGAAGAAGAAACCATAATTATAGTTATTATTTGCATTTTTGTTGTTAGATGTTTCTTGTTTTTATCATTTAATGATTAACTTTGTAATAATTACAAATAGTGAGTTATTCATTCATTGCATAACATTAAATAAATAGAATAAAGATGGAAACAATAATCAATGCACAAATTCCTGAGTTTAAGGTTCAGGCATTCCAAAAAGGAGAGTTTAAGACAGTTTCAAACGAAGATATCAAAGGCAAATGGGCAATCTTCTTCTTCTACCCAGCCGACTTTACCTTTGTATGCCCTACCGAGTTGGTTGACTTGGCAGGCAAGTACGAAGAATTAAAGAAGATGGGCGTAGAAGTGTTCTCTGTTAGCTGCGATACCCACTTTGTACACAAAGCATGGTACGACACATCTGACAGCATCAAGAAGATTAACTACACCATGCTTGCCGACCCATTGGCAGTATTGGCAAAAGGCTTTGGCGTGTACAAAGAGGATGAAGGTGTAGCTTACCGCGGTACTTTCTTGGTAGATCCAGAGGGCAAGATTAAGATTGCAGAGATTCAAGACAACAGTATTGGTCGCAATGCTGACGAGTTGGTACGTAAGGTATCAGCAGCACAGTTCGTAGAATCTCACCCAGGTGAAGTTTGTCCAGCGAAGTGGAAGCAGGGCGAAGAAACGTTGAAGCCAAGTATTGATTTGGTAGGAAAACTGTAGAAAGAAACAGGAACCCAACTTGAAAGGTAGCTGAGAGAAAACACCTACGAGCTAAGTATCGTCGTTGCTTTCTCAAGCTGCCTTTTTTTATACCTTTTACATTTCTGTTAGAAACGTAATGAAAAATTACCCATATATAAACAATTTATAGCACAATGTTAGATACAACCATTCTACAACAGGTTAAAGATGTCTTTAAAGACTTAACCCATCAATATATCTTCAAAGTAACGGCGCAGCCGCAACATGAAAAAGCCGCAGAACTAAAAGAATTCATCAACGACTTTGTCTCAACATCCCAGCTTTTTAAGGCACAATTTGTGGAGACCGATGACATAACTATTCAGTTCTCTCTGCTGAAAGACAATGAAGAAACAGGCGTTATGTTTCGTGGCATCCCCAACGGTCATGAGTTTACGTCGCTTCTTTTGGCTGTCCTAAATGCCGATGGTAAGGGCAAAAACCTGCCCGATGAGGCGATTTGCAAGCGCATCCAGCGTCTCAAAGGAAACATCAAACTGCAAACATACGTCTCGTTAACCTGCACCAACTGTCCCGACATCGTACAGGCGTTGAACGTCATGGCACTGACCAGTTCAAAAATTACGCACGAAATGGTAGATGGTGCCTTGTTTCAAGACGAGGTAGACAAACTGAATATTCAAGCTGTGCCAACGGTATATGCCAACGGAGAGTTGTTGCACATAGGGCGAGGTAGCTTGGGAGAGCTGCTTACCAAATTAGAAGACATGATTGGCAGCGAAGAGGATGAGAACCAAGAACCAGTGGAGCGCAATTACGATGTTGTAGTTGTGGGAGGTGGTCCTGCTGGAGCGTCGGCAGCTATTTATTCTGCACGCAAGGGCTTGCATGTAGCTATCGTTGCAAATAACATCGGTGGACAGATGAAAGATACGGTTGGTATCGAAAACTTCATCTCTGTTCCCAAGACAACAGGAGCGGAGATGGCTGACAATCTCCTTACCCACCTCAAGGAATATCCTATTGATGTGTTTGACAACAGAAAGGTTGACAAGGCTTTTTTCAACGAGAAATTAAAAAAGGTACATGTAAAAGGCGGTGAAATATTTATCTCACCTGCGGTCATTATTGCCACAGGTGCAAGCTGGAGAAAGCTCAACGTACAAGATGAGGCAAAGTATATGGGGCATGGCGTACACTTCTGTCCCCACTGCGACGGTCCTTTCTATAAGAACAAGCATGTGGCAGTGGTCGGAGGAGGAAACTCTGGCGTAGAAGCAGCTATCGATTTGGCAGGCATCTGCAAAAAGGTAACCGTACTTGAATTTGGCGAGGCCCTACGAGCTGACACCGTTTTACAAGAAAAAGCGAAGAGTTTAGATAACGTGGAAATATTCACCATGGCACAAACCACGGCTATCGTGGGCGACGGACAGAACGTAACCGCCATTCGTGTGAAGAACCGTAACAACGATGAAGAACGAGACATAGCCGTAGACGGCATCTTTGTACAGATAGGATTGGCTGCCAATGCCGACCCTTTCCGTGAGGCTCTTCCGTTAAATCAACGTCACGAGATAGAGGTAGACAACTATTGTAGGACTTCCGTATCTGGTGTTTATGCCGCTGGAGACGTGACCAACGTACCTTATAAACAAATCATGATTGCCATGGGCGAAGGCGCCAAAGCAGCCCTTTCAGCCTTTGACGACAGGATTAGGGGCGTAATATAGTTTGTCGTTTGTTTCCTGAAGTTGTTACTTCATTGGACAAAATGTGATTACATTAAAAAGAACATACAAATAAAGCAGCTTGTTTTGCTTTTCATGTGTAGATAGGATGGCACTCCATGCGAGTGCCATCTTGTCTATAGGGCCGTGTGTGAAGATTCTGTTCGGATGGCTCTATGCTAATACGCCGCACGATATTTGCTGTCATCTTTATCTTCCAACATGTTGAGATAACTCTGATAGCGGCTGACGGAGATGTAATGGTTCTCAACAGCTTGCAACACTGCGCACCCTGGTTCGTGGGTGTGCGTACAATTGTTGAATTTGCAATCTTTGGAAAATTCGAAGATTTCCTTGAAATAGCTTGTCAGTTCTTCTCGCTCGATGTCAAAGGTTCCGAAGCCTTTGATGCCCGGTGTGTCAATCAGGTAACCACCCTCTGCCAGTTCTATCATTTCGCTGAAAGTGGTGGTGTGCATGCCTGTGCCGTGTGCGTTGCTGATTTCGGCCGTACGTTGGTCGGCGTGTGGGATGATGGCGTTGATGAGGGTCGATTTGCCAACGCCGCTATTCCCGCTGACCAGCGTTACCTTTTGCTTTAGGAGAGTTTGCAGTTGGTCGATGCCCATGCCCGTCTCAGCCGATATCTCGATGCACGGATAGCCGATGGTTTCGTACAGTTCCACCATTTGTTGTTGGTAGCGACGTTCGTCATCGTTGAGCAAGTCGGTCTTATTGAACACCAAGACCACAGGTACCCGATAGGCTTCAGCTCCGGCGAGGAAGCGGTCGATGAAAGTAGTGGATGTTTCTGGTTGCTTAATAGTGATGATCAGGAGAGCCTGGTCGAGGTTGGCTGCGATGATTTGGCTTTGCTTGGAGAGATTAGACGCTTTGCGTATGATGTAGTTTTTGCGGTCGTCTATGGCACTAATCAGTGCAGTTCCCTCGGCGTTCATGATGATGTCAACATAGTCGCCCACAGCCACAGGACTGGTGCTGCGAATACCTTTCAATCGAAAGTTACCTTTCACCTTGCATTCTACGATACGTCCGTCATCGGTCTTGACGGTATACCAGCTTCCTGTATTCTTGATAATGAGACCGTGCATGGATGGATTTAGTTTAAAGCCTCACCCCCTGCCCCTCTCCAAAAGAGAGGGGAGTGGATAGACTTTTATACTGTTGAATAGTCTTGCGACTTTCTCTTTTATCATTCTTCACAAAAGAGTGGGCTTTTTAAGGGATGAGTAGTTCGTGACTCAATAAACGAATCAACTTACGAACTCATAAACTCACAAACTTATATACTCATCAACTCATGAACTTACAAACTCATCAACTCAAATTCCCTACACCGTCATGATTTCTTTTGTCTTGTCTTCCAGCAGACTGTCTACCTGCTTGATGAACTTGTCGTGAATCTTTTGCAACTCATTCTCGGCGTCCTTTCCCGCATCTTCCGACAGTCCGTCTTTAATGGCTTTCTTGAGTTTGTCTTTGATTTCAGAGCGCACGTTGCGCACTTCTATCTTCGATTTTTCGCCAATCTTGTTGCACTGCTTCACCAAATCACGACGACGCTCCTCAGTAGGTTGAGGGATTCCCAGGCGGATTATCTCGCCATTGTTCTCTGGTGTGATGCCCACGTCAGAATCCATGATGGCCTTTTCGATGTCCCGTATGGCCTTTCTGTCCCACGGTTTGATGGCGATGGTGCGTGCATCAGGTACAGAAACGTTGGCAACTTGGTTGAGAGGAACCATGGATCCGTACGAACTGACCATCACTCCGTCCAAGATAGCTACGTTTGCGCGTCCCGCACGAATGCGGTTCAATTGCTCTTCTAAAAATGTGGTAGCCATCTGCATGCGCTCTTCGGCGCTTTGTAATGTAGATTTTACGTCAATCATATCTTTTCTTGCATTAGAGTTAGTATTGTACAAAAATAAGCAAATACCAGGAAATAAACAACTGTTTGCTGGAAATTGTTTTACGTTATGGGACTAACGAGGGGCGGTGTAGTTGGCTTTCTTCAGTCCGGAGGGCTGCTTCTCATCACAATTTGAAGGCTTTTCGGTTCATCATACTTGCTGTTGGTGAAGGCGCTTCAGCTCGACTTCCACCATGTTTGTCAATGCTACGAATTGTTCTACTGTCAGCTGTTCGGGGCGTTTGGTCATCAGCTCTCCTGTATAAAATTCGGCTGATGCACCCTCACCCGGGAACAGTTGTCGCAAGCTTACCCGCAACATCTTGCGCCGTTGATTGAAAACGGTTTTGACAACTCGTTTGAAGAACATTTCGTCACAACCCAAATCGCACACCTCGTTTCGCGTCATGCGTATAACCGCACTCTTTACTTTGGGTGGCGGATTGAACACATGTTCGTCTACCGTGAACAGATATTCCACATGATACCAAGCTTGTATCAAGACCGACAGGATGCCATACGCCTTGCTGCCTGGTTCAGAAGCGATGCGTTGTGCCACTTCGCGCTGTATCATGCCGGTGCAGCAGGGGATGAGATCTTTGTAGTCGAGCATCTTAAAGAAGATTTGTGAGGAGATGTCATACGGATAGTTGCCCGTCAAAACAAACTGCTGGCCATTGAATACCTGTTGGAGGTCCATACGTAGGAAATCCTGTCCGATAATGTTGTCACGCAATTTGGGATAGTTTTCCCTGAGATAAGCCACCGACTCGCGGTCTATTTCTACCGCTTTTACTTCTCGAGGCTTTTCAACTAGATATTGTGTCAGCACGCCCATGCCGGGGCCTATCTCCAAGATGGGGATGTGTGGGCATGCGTCTACGGTGTCGGCAATGCGCTTGGCAATGCTCAAATCGGTCAGGAAATGCTGCCCTAAGTTCTTTTTTGGTTTTACTATCTTCATGGGTCAGTTGTTTTCAGTAGGCAGGTATGGCGCTACAACTCTCTGCGTTTGAACCGTCATACATATCACTTTCGTAGGACAAAGATAGATATTAAAAATGAATTATATAGGTGCGACCGTGAAAATATCACCCAAAAGAACAAACTCACAGCTAATCGTATCGGCCCACTCATAGGGGGATGACCGTGATTGTTTGTTGCTTTCCTTGCTTAGTGCTATAGCAAATATTAACTATTTTTTCACAAAAGCACTGCCTATTCCTGATATTTTTTAGCTATATTTGTAAACAGTTAAATGTTTAATAACTCAAAATTTTTTAGGTAATTTTTTTGGATGAAAATAAAAGTTGCGATTATCGGATTCGGTCGAATGGGGAGGTTTTACCTTCAGGAGTTTCAAAAGAGTACCCGATATGACGTAGTTTATATTTGTGATATTAATGAAAACTGCTGTAAATTGGCGCATGAGTTGTCTCCAAACTCAAAAGTTATCACCAACAGCGATGTGGTTTTCGATGACCCTGACGTACAACTCGTCGTTTTAAGCGCATTTGCGAGTGATCGTAGAAATCGCATTGCCTTAGCTGTTTCTAAAGGAAAACACATCATTGCAGAGAAACCTATTGCTGATACTGTAGAAGCAGAAGAAGCTTGTGTGCAGATGACGGAAAACTACGATGGCATCTGTACGGTGAACATGTACTTGCGTAATTCATGGTATCACAGCGAGTTGAAGGATATCGTGGCTAGCGGTGAATTAGGTGATTTGGCCATTCTTCGTATTTGTCACATGACGCCAGGCTTGGCTCCAGGTGAAGGACATGAGTCGGAAGGGCCGTGCTTTCACGACTGTGGCATGCATTATGTAGACGTGGCGCGATGGTATGCCGGCAGTGAATTCAAGACCTATCATGCCCAAGGCATTCGAATGTGGGATTATAAGGACCCTTGGTGGTTGCAGGTGCATGGTACCTTTGAAAACGGTATCGTGTTTGACATCACGCAAGGTTTTGTCTACGGACAGCTTTCGAAGGATCAGACACACAATTCTTATATAGACATTATCGGAACCAAAGGTATTGCTCACATGACACACGACTTCCAAACGGCAGTTGTTGACGTGCGAGGGGTGAACGAAACACTGCATATTGAAAAACCTTTTGGTGGTAAGAATATTGATGTGCTCATTGAGCGCATGGCCAACTCGATAGAAACAGGAGTGCGTGATCCACATCTACCCACCTTCAAAGATTCGGCCATCGCATCCAAATTCGCATGGGATTGTCTGGACGATGCAGCCAAGCACGACCTTCCAGCCATTGGAAATCTGAAGACATTGGAACAAATTAGATACCGTAGAAGGCACATGACCGATGGATATGGACTGTTACCTAATAACTCAGAAGTTTAACCAACTTAAATTTTATATCTATATTAACCAAACTAAACAATTATGGCAGACATTTCAAGAAGAGACTTCCTTAAGAGAGGAAGCGCCGCATTGGCAGGAATGATTGTGGCTCCAAACATCGTACCAAACACGGTGTTGGGTAAGGCACGCGGAAAGAAATCACCAAGTGACAAACTGAATATCCTCGGTGTAGGTATCGGAGGACGTGGCGCCGCTAACCTTAGTGCAATGGAAACAGAGAACATCATTGGTCTTTGTGATGTTGACTGGAAGTATGCTAAGCATGTCTTTGACAAGTATCCCAAGGCAAAGCGCTACAACGATTATCGCAAGATGTTTGACGAGATGCTTAAAAGTGCAGATGCTGTGATGTGTGCTACGGCCGACCATACACACGCTATTATTTGCGCCGACGCCATTACTGCTGGCAAACACGTATATGTAGAGAAGCCAATGACACTCTATCCTTACGAATCGCGCTTGCTGGCTGCGCTTGCAAAGAAATATAAGGTGGCAACCCAGATGGGTAACCAAGGTGCTTCCAGTAGTGGTGCCCGTCAGGCATTGAATTGGCTTTGGAACGGTGAAATTGGTGAGGTAAGGCGCATTGAGGCCTTTACAAATCGTCCTATCTGGCCACAAGGCATGCCAACTCCTACAGAGAAGATGGCTATTCCTTCGACGATGAACTGGGATGCCTTTATCGGTCCGGCAAAATACCGTGATTTCAATGCAGCCTATACACCATGGAATTTCCGTGGATGGTGGGACTTTGGATCAGGTGCATTAGGTGATATGGCTAACCATATCCTGCAGGTTGCCTTCAAGGGGTTGAACCTTGGCGCCCCTGCTGAATTGATTGGCAGCTCAACCATGTTGATGACCGACTCTTGTCCGTCTGCAGAAAAGATTACTTATCGCTTTGCTGCGCGTGAAAACATGCCTAAATTGGCTCTCCCAGAGGTTGAGTTGGCATGGTATGATGGTGGCCTTATCCCACAATATCCAGATGGAATGCCTCAAGGTAAGAAGCTAAAGGCTGACGGTAGCTGTATCTTCTACGGTTCTAAAGATACGTTGGTTGCAGAGTGTTACGGCTATGAGCCTTACTTGTTGTCTGGCAGAAAGCCGGTTGTACCCGAACTAAACCGTATCGTTAAGAACGATAATCACCAGCAAGACTGGATTAGGGCTTGTAAAGAAAGTCCAGAGAACCGTATTCCTAGCGAGTCAGATTTCAAGTTTGCGGCTCCTATGAACGAAGCGATTGTCTTGGGTTGCGCTGCTGTTCGTCTGCAAGATCTTGGCCAGTGGCTGAAGTATGATGCAAGGAACATGCGCTTCACCAACATCCCGGCAAATGCAACTTTGCGTAGTGTCATTGAGGATAAGTTTGAAATTCATGACGGTCATCCTACATTCGACCGCACATACACCAAACCGGTTAATGCTAATGAATGGGCTGCACGCCTCATCAAACCAGTATATCGCCAGGGTTGGAAACTTCCTGAAATGCCTAACGTATAAAAGAAACAGAATCAAACATGAAACAATTATTATGTACTGTTGCATGTTGTTTTTTGGTGTTGAACGCTTCGGCGGCAACACCAAAATCAAACTATGTCAACAAAGGAGCAGTTACATTGTATTTCTCGCAAGGCTTTCAAGGCCCCGAGAAGTGGGAAAAACATACTTTCAAGGTCGACAAAAAAGGCTTTATCAACATCTTTGACGGCAAAACGTTGAGGGGTTGGCGTGGCTATGGCAAGACCTACGTGCCTTCACGCTGGGTTGTTGATAATGGTTCCATTCACTTTATCGGCAACGAGAGTCCTGAGTCTAAAGGCAAAGAAGGTGGCGACTTGGTGTTTGCACACAAGTTCAAGAACTTTGAATTGGACATGGAATGGAAGGTTGGAAAGGGTGCTAACTCTGGAATTTTCTACTTGGCACAAGAAACTGTCAATGAGAAGGGTGAGTTGCAACCTATCTATATCTCCTGTCCCGAGTGCCAAGTTCTCGATAATGAGAATCATCCAGACGCAAAATTGGGCGTTGACGGCAATCGTAAATCTTCATCGCTTTACGACATGATTCCTGCTAAACCACAGAATGCAAAACCTTATGGACAGTGGAACCATGTAAAAATCCGTGTATTGAACGGTACAGTTACACATTTCCAAAACGGCGTTCAGGTGCTGCAATACAAGTTGTGGACACCCGAATGGACTGAACTCTTGCAGAAGAGCAAGTTTAGTGAAAAGGCATGGCCCATTGCTTTCAGGTTTCTCAACGACTGTGGAGGTCCTAACCGTGAAGGATTGATTGGTGTGCAAGACCACGGAAACGATGTTTGGTTCCGTAACATTCGTGTGAAAGAATTATAGTAACCAATTAAAATACAAAATAATGAAATACACATTATCAACCTTAGCAATAGCTTCTTTGCTATTCATATCTTGCGGCAATAATAAAAAGTGTAATTGTGAATGTAAGCAATGCTGTGGCAAAGCCGACTCCACAGCAGTCGCTGCCGGTGCTTTAGACTTTAAAGTAGCTGACAAGCAGAACGTTGATTTGAGCAAATTTCCAGTAGACAAGGATGGCTTCATCACGTTGTTTGATGGCAAAACTTTGAATGGTTGGCGCGGATACGGCAAGGATGCAGCTCCTAAAAGCTGGAATGTAGAAGACGGTGCTATCCACTTGGTGGGTTCAGGCACAGGTGAAGCACAGATGGAAGGTGGAGGAGACCTCATCTTCGCACATAAGTTTAAGAACTTTGAACTTGAGTTTGAATACAAAATATCAAAGGGTGGTAACTCTGGTGTGTTCTATTTGGCACAAGAAGTTACGACGAATGTTGACGGTAAGGACGAATATCTTCCTATCTGGCAGTCGGCTTCAGAATATCAAGTACTTGACAATGCCAACCACGAAGATGCCAAACTTGGTGTTGATGGCAACCGTCAGTCGGCTTCCTTGTACGACATGATTCCTGCAAAACCACAGAATGCAAAACCATTTGGTGAGTGGAACAAGGGTAAAATCACTGTCTTCAAGGGTACAGTCATCCACGCTCAGAATGGTGAAAACGTGGTGGAATACCACTTGTGGACACCAAAATGGAACGAAATGTTGAAGAACAGCAAGTTCAAAGAGGATGGTGAATTCCCCATTGCTTATAAGCTTCTGAAGAATATGGGTGGTGACAAGCATGAAGGTTATATCGGCTTCCAAGATCACGGAGACGATGTTTGGTATCGTAATGTACGCATTAAGATTACAGACTAAATCTAGAGCGACATGAAAAACAAGCTAGTTTTATCGCTCATTGCCTTGATGCTCCTTGGCAGTACCACCACTTTCGCACAACGTCGTGGCCGAATGCAGCGTCGAGTGTTGCCTCAGAAAGAAATGGCTTTGCAGCTTTATTCCATTCGTGAGGTACTCGGTGATGCCGATAAGTATGCCAAGAACCATGTTGATGTGTTCAAACGTCTTAAGGCTATGGGTTATACAGGTGTTGAAGCAGCTAACTATGGTGACGGTAAGTTCTATGGCGTGTCTCCCGAACAATATCGTAAAGATGTCGAGGCAGCAGGTCTCAAGCCCATTTCTTCACATACGACTCGTGCATTGAGTGATAAAGAATTGAAGAATCATGATTTCACAGAAGCGTTGAAGTGGTGGGACGAAGCAATCAAGGCGCACAAGGCTGCGGGCATGAAGTATATCGTAACACCATGGGCATCTGTTCCAAAAACACTCAAAGATGCTCAGACACTTTGTGATTATCACAACGCAATTGGCAAAAAGTGTAAAGCAGCAGGACTTCTTTATGGCTATCACAGCCATTCACACGAGTTCGCCAAGGTGGAAGGACAGGACTGGTACGAATACTTTGTGAGCCACACCAACCCCGAATACGTGTTCTTCCAAATGGACGTGTATTGGGCCATGATGGCGCAGCAAAGTCCTACTGAGTGGTTCCGAAAACATCCTGGACGTTTTAAGATGCTCCACATCAAAGACAAGTATGTACTCGGAGAGAGCGGCATGGTAGGTTTTGATGGCATCTTTAAATACGCTGACAAGGCCGGTTTGCAAGATTTCGTTGTTGAAATGGAAGGAACGGAGGGCGGAATGAACATTATGGAAGGTGTCAGACAGTGTGCTCGATACCTCCAAAGAGCCCGGTTCGTGAAGCGAACTTATACAAAGCAATAACCTACTTGGTTATGTACTCAATAAAATCCCGAATTCAATGAAGAATCCGGGATTTATTTTTTATCTTTGCGTTTGTTCTTGTTTGCGGATGCTGACAAATGTTCTATCCTGCACGTTCTTATATAATGAAAAAACTATTACTCTTTTTCCCCATCTTCCTATTTGTTTTAGGATTCTCCGTTTCTTGCAAGTTTGCACCTTCACAAGAATTGGGCGACACTGTCGCAGCCAAGGTTTTCGAACCAATCGACACGGCCGTCTTGAAACAACAGCAAAGAGAGAAAATGTCGAAAGCAAAAGACAGTGTGAACATCTTCATCATTGGTGAAGGCTCTACTCGCGATAAACTACAGCTCATCTCTTACCCGTCGCACCGCGACACCATGCTCTTTGGCAAGAAACGCCCAGTGAAGGTGACGGGTAGCGCAGAGTATGGCCGCGTGGTCCGCATCGTATTTGTGATGGGAAAAGACAGTACAAAACTTGTCAAACAGGTAGGTGAAATCAAGATGGACACTGCTATTGCGGCTCCATGATTACGTATTGCTGTCTGGAAGAGATTCCAATAGTAGTTCGATGAGGCGCGGCAAGGCATATTGGTCCAGATCACTTTCTTCCACCCAGATGTAGCCATCCGGCAATACTGGTTGTTCATCGGCTTCCAACAGGTAAAAGTCAGCCTGCAAGATGCGGTGCGTCAGCACGTGCTTCACACCTTTTTTCAGCAACAATAGCTGTCCGGGGAAGTCGGGCAGTTCTTCGTTTTCATAGAGCAACGGTTCCCATAAGCCCTGCCAAATGTCACCGGCCGCTCGGCGATGAATGGCTGTTTTTCCTTGCCATCGCACATACACATATACCAATTTGCGCGTCTTAATCTTTAAAGTTTTCAGTTTGACGGGCAGTTCATCAACCTTACCTGTCCGCAAAGCCATGCAGGAGTCCGTCAAAGGACATATCAAGCAGCGAGGCGATGTGGGTGTACACTGTATCGCACCGAAATCCATGATGGCCTGGTTGTAGGCCGATGGCTCAGCTGCGGGCAACAACGATTGTGCCAGTGCGGCAAATTCTTTCTTTCCTTCGGTGGTGTTGATGGGCGTAGAGATGCCGTAATGACGCGCCAACACCCGATACACGTTTCCGTCAACTACCGCAACAGGTAGTCCGAAAGCTATCGATCCAATAGCCGCGGCCGTATAGTCGCCCACGCCTTTCAGGGCCTTCAGTCCTTCCATCGTGTTGGGAAAATGTCCCAGCTCCACCACTTGTTTGGCTGCATGGTGCAGGTTTCGCGCCCTGCTGTAATAGCCCAGTCCCTGCCATAGACGCAACACCTCGTCCTCAGAAGCCGCTGCCAAATCTTCCACTTTCGGGAAACGAGCCATGAAACGCTCCCAGTAGGCCCAACCTTGCTGTATGCGCGTCTGCTGCAAAATCACCTCACTAATCCAGATGGCGTATGGGTCGGTTGTCTCGCGCCATGGCATGCTACGCCCGTTCTCGCTGAACCAGTGCAGCAAGGCCAGTGTGAAAGGGCTGCTTCCCATGTCGTTTTCTTTCTTCATTTGTTGCTGATTTCGGTTTTCGTGCTGTTGGTGTAGCTTGCGATCCACAGCCAAGTGACGGAAAAAGAGATTATCTTCCCCCTGTAGGGCTGATAATCTCTTCTATGTTACATTACATGTGTAGGGTCTACTTCACGCGTGATCCGTACTGCTGGTCAAGGTTGAAGATAGCCGTGTCGCCCATACGCTTGATACGGTCCACAATACCGCTGGCGGTAGCTTCTTCCTCTACCTGCTCGCGTACAAACTGCCAGAGGAAGTCCTGGGTAGCCTTGTCGTTCTCTTCCACAGCCTTGTCAAGCAAGTTGTCAATCAGGTGGCTGATGTGGCACTCGTGCTTGTAAGCATCTTCGAAGGCATCCAGCGGGCTGGTCCATGTCTGCTTCACAGCCGGAATCTGATTGATGATGGCCTCACCGCCACGTTTGATGATGTAGCTTGCCATCTGATAGGCATGATCCATTTCCTCTTCCGACTGTCTTTTCATCCAGTTTGAAAAACCGTCAAAACCCTCTTTCTCTAAGTAGAAAGACATGGAAAGATATAAATTAGCTGAAAAAATCTCTTCAACAATCTGCTTGTTGAAAGCTTCTTGCAATGTGTTTGAAATCATATTCTTTAATTATTTAGTGAAACATTCTATATGCAAATATACTAATAAAAATGCAGAAACGTGTGCTTTTGTCATGATTTTTAGTTTTTTTTCGGTCAGAATCTCCACACCTATACATCCTACAAGCTGCTCTTGAGCATCACCATGCCCGTCAAAGAGCGTTTGTTGTCGTTTTAAGGGTGGGCGACGAGATGGGCCTCATGACACAAGTGAGGGTAAGAAGTGATGAAATCACGGACGACCCCGTGGTCTACAAAAAACGAAAAGCGGGGCGGTGGGTGGTTTTTGATGGCCGCCCTCGCTCAATCATCGTTATCGTGCGTTTGCGTTTTAGGCCAATTGACCAAATACAAGTGCTCGGTGGCGCGGGTGAAAGCGGTATACAACCAATGCACATAGTCGGGCGTAAGCATGTCGTCGGTCATATATCCTTGATCCAGATAGACATGCGCCCACTGCCCACCTTGCGCCTTATGACAGGTGATGGCGTATGCATATTTCACCTGAATGGCGTTCAACAACTTGTCTTGCCTCATCTTTTTGAGCCGTTCCTGCTTCAAGGGAATGTCGGCATAGTCGGCCATCACCTCCTGAAACAATCGCTCGTTTTGCGCTTGCGTCAACGCCGGCGCCTCTGTGTTAAGACTGTCCAGCACGACC
This sequence comes from uncultured Prevotella sp., assembly GCA_963511375.1. GTDB lineage: Bacteria > Bacteroidota > Bacteroidia > Bacteroidales > Bacteroidaceae > Prevotella. Next base: position 116,350 of record CAUPIT010000003.1, read on the forward strand.
GTTGCTTGCAATTCGTATCGGTCGTAGTCGGGGAATTGTAACCAGACGTCAGCAAAACGGAAGCCATACACTTCGCGCACGTTCCTCACCCGCTGCACCAAAGCACGGTCGCCATTGGCCAAAAAGGAGATTCCGTTGGAACCGTTTCCATCTTTCTCCGCCTCTCGCATGGTCGAAGAGGCGGCGGCATCACTCGCAAGCGGCACATCGTTCACCGATGATTCGATGGCTTGTTGCAACCAAAAATAATTGTTTCGCACCACCATGAGCCAGTCACCGGAGCTTAATTCCTCCTCTCTGTCCAGAATAGTGTTACGGATACCGCGGTTATAGATGTTGGCCCGCTTGTTACTTCTCGTTACAACGATGGTTTCGTCCATTCCCACTTCCGTGTAACTGTCATTGAGCGTCTCGATCAATTCATCGCCCGGCACCATCTTGATGTCAGCGAATCCATGGAAATGTATCTGGGGTAATTCGGTCAACTCGTCACGGGTGATCATCTGCCTGATGAGCGTTGCATTGTACAGAATGCCGCTCTGTCGGCTCTGCCGCAACACCTCGCTGAGCGTACACTCGTAGGTTTTCAGGCCGTACCCTTGCAGGAAGTCGGCGTTCAGCGCCGGAGATTCGGTTTCACCGACAGGCGGCAGCTGCGCCTGATCACCGATGAGCAACATCTTACAGTTGCGTCCACCGTAGACAAACTGCACCAAATCGTCTAACAGGCACCCGCTTCCGAACGACGAGTCGGGCATGCCGCGGTTGGAAATCATCGAACATTCGTCTACCATGAACAGCGTGTCGGCATGCCGGTTGTAGTTGAGATTGAACACACCACCATCGCTCGCGAAGGTTTTCTGTCGGTATATCTGGTGATGAATGGTGTAAGCCGGGTGCGTACTGTTCATGGCAAACACCTTTGCGGCGCGTCCGGTAGGAGCCAAGAGCATCACCTTTTGCCCCAGTATCACCATGGTACGCACGATAGCCGCAGCCAAAGAGGTCTTCCCGGTGCCTGCGCTACCCCGCAAAATCATCAATGCATGAGGGTCGTCATCCATCATAAAACAGGCAAAGGTGCGCAGAGCGTCGGCCTGTTCGGCAGTAGGTTCGAGTGCGAATTGTCGTTTGATTTGGAAGATAAGTTCATCTGTGAGCATGTGTTCAGAAAGAGATAGAATGAGAAATTCACCGATTTGTCGGTTTATTGGAAACTATTTTGTACTTTTGCAAGTGTAAGATGGTTCGCCATACGCACAAAGATACAACAAAAATCGGTCATGAAAGTCAAAGTAAAGCATAATTATCTTTTAACCTGCTGCGTCTTGATTTTGGCCATATTGTGCATCTTGAGCATCTACGATCCCATTCACTTCAAGCAGCAACTGACTGAACGGGAAACGGAGGTGAAGCGCCATTTGGTGCAAATACGCTTGGCCGAAGAGAAATACCGCATGGTCACGGGAGCCTATACCGCCAGCTTCGACACCCTGATACGGCGGGGCTTGCTGACCGACTCCCTGCGGTTTGTTCCGCATACCAACCACAAGCAGTTCGAGATAGAAACCGCCATGCAACTCACTAAGTCGGGACGACAGCTGCCATTGATGGAATGCAGGGCCTATTATGCTGACTTTTTACAGGGATTGGACAAACAATCCATCCAACAACTGATTGACGACGAGAATGCAGCGGGACGCTTTCCCGGACTGAAAATTGGTGACCTTAACACTTCAAACAACAATGCCGGAAACTGGGAATGACATACAAAGAAAGAGAGCAAGGCTGACTTTCAGAGTCAGTCAGCACTCCTTGAGTTTCTCCGTGATAGACAATTCCACGGAGAGCCAATTGGCTTTCGAGCCTTATATCCTCAAGAGTGGCATTTCGTTGGCTGCCAACTTACGCGAAGCCTTTGAAGAAAGCGACCTGCTCTCGTATGGCTACCAACGGGCACAGGTGATGGTCGACTCGCCCGTTCTGATGATTCCCATTGACGAATTTGATGAAAGTGCCATCGAAATCCTTTACCATCATACCTTCATCGGGCATGGCGACAGCGCAGTGTTGCACGCCATCCTGCCCAATCTCAACGCAGTGGCCGTGTTCTCCATGAACAAAGACTTGAAATTGGTTATCACAGACCATTTCAACGACGTGCGCTTCCACCCCATGTTGCAGCCAGTTTGGAGCTATCTACATAAGCGAAGTTTCACGGGAGCGTATCAAAAATTGTACGCATACTTTCATGACAAGAAGGTAGACGTGTTCTGTTTTCAGCACAACCGCTTCAAGTTTTGCAACACGTTCAATGCGGCAAGTGCGCAAGATGCCATCTACTTCCTGCTGTACGCATGGAAATTATTGGCTTTGGACACCGAGAAAGACGAGCTGCATATAGCGGGCGACGTTCCTGAACGCAAATGGTTGACCGACAACCTGCACCGCTATTTGCAAAAAGTGTATTACATCAATCCCGCAGCAGAGTTCAACCGTGCTCCCATCATCAACATTAAAGGAATCACATTCGACCTTATCACCCTCTTTTTGAAAGGAAAATAATGCGCATCATCACAGGCTTATACAAGGGAAGACACTTCGACATACCCCACACGTTCAAAGCCAGACCCACGACAGACTATGCTAAAGAGAGCATCTTCAACGTGCTGAACGGCTACATTGACTTTGAAGGAGCCATGGCTTTAGACCTCTTTGCTGGCACTGGCAGCATCTCCATGGAACTGTTGTCGCGTGGGTGTGAGCAGGTGGTGAGCGTGGAAGCCGACCGTGACCATGCCAACTTGATTCGCCATTGCATGCAAAAATTAGGAACGGAGAAGAACGTTTTGATTCAAGGGGACGTGTTTCGCTTCTTAAAAAATTGCCACCAACGGTTCGATTTCATCTTTGCTGACCCTCCATACACTTTGCCTGAACTGGAGAAGATACCCTCACTTGTTCTGCAATGTGACCTGCTGAAGCCAAACGGCGTGTTCGTATTCGAACACGGAAAGAAGAATGATTTCAGCACATTGACGCAATATGTCGAACACAGACACTACGGCAGCGTCAACTTTACCATATTTCAATCCAAAGACATGTAATCGCTGACGAAGGGAAACGTCATCATAGAAGCGGAGCAAGCAGACGTACCAGCGACTCCCAAAGCCTGTTTAAGAACGGCCTACGCATGAAATCTGCCAGTCTGTCGATAAGCACACACGATTCCTGATCGGTCAAAAAGACCTGCTTCATGCGCAAAGCCAGTTCCTCATCATAAAAGAAAATGTTAGCCTCGAAGTTGTTTTCAAAGCTACGGAAGTCGATGTTGGTGGATCCACATGTACACAAACTGTCATCAGCCACCAAGAGTTTAGAATGATTGAATCCAGCTTTGTAGAAATAAACCTTCACGCCCGCTTCAATCATGATAGGGATATACGACCTGCTGGCCCATTCAACTAACTTCACGTCCCCATGCCTTGGCAGCATCAGTCGCACGTCAACGCCTGTCAAGGCCGCTGTGCGAATGGCGAAAAGCACTGGCTCCGTGGGTAGAAAATAAGGTGTTTCCATGTAGACATAATGGCGGGCTTCGAGCAAGATGCGCACATATCCCTGCATCATTTCAGGCCAAGGGGAGATAGGACTGCTGGTAACAACCTGCGCAAGACAATTGTTTACGATGGGTTGTTCAAAGGGTGGATAATACTTTTGACTGCTGATGAGCGTCCTATCCACGAAATACCAATCTACCAAAAAGGCACGCTGTATGGCGTACACGGCTCCCCCGCGCACCTTCATGTGCGTATCTCTCCATGGCTGTTTGGCCGAGCCGCGTATGTAGCGCATGGCAATGTTCATTCCACCGATAAAACCTATCTGCCCATCTACGACGGCCAGCTTGCGGTGATTGCGGTAGTTTACCTTGCCAGTGAATGCCGGAAAGTGCACCGGCATGAAAGAACGCACATCAACACCGGCGTTGCGAAGCCGCTCAAAGTATCTGCCTGGAACCTTCCAACAACCCACATAGTCGTAAATCAGTCGCACCTCGATACCCTCCCGAGCCTTATCAATCAAGGCATCGGCAATCAACTGCGACAGCGGATCATCTTCGATGATGTACATATCAATGTGAATGTGATGCTTGGCACTGCCTATCGCCTTGAGTAACCCAAGGAAGAAGTCGGCCCCTTCGGTATAGATTTCCACCTCGTTGTCCTTGAATGGCAACGACATGTTTTGATTGGCGAACAGCTGTATCAGCGGTTGATACCGTTCGGGTAGCATTAAATCTTTCTGTTCGGCAAACTCCAACATCGAACGCTTGGTGAGTTGGTCGATGCTTCGCTGGCTCATCATCCGCTGCTTGCGCGTGTTTTGTCCGAAGAAGAAATAAAGGATGATGCCCACGATGGGCAAGAAAATGAGCACAAGCAACCACGCCATTGTCTTTGACGGTTGTCGGTTGTCTAACAAGACGGTGACAATGGTGGCGATAATGATGATCAAATAGATCAAGATAAGCGTCCAATGAAGGTAAACCATAGTATTGTTTATGCTGCTGACAAGTCCGATTTGTCGGTCGGTTGGCACGACAAAGTCGCACCAGCGTGTCATTTACGGTGTTACACGATGATGTTGTTGCCCAACTGTTTGGCCAAAGCATTGCGAATTTGGTGCGTGTCTTTATACTCCATCATGAGCTGTTGCATGCGCTCTTGGTCGTTAGAAACCTCAGCTATCTCGCGCATTAGGTCTTTCAACCGCTGTTCCAAATAGTCCATGCGATAATCATTGATTAAATGAATAGCATGGTTTCGGAGATCCTCTTGCGCCTCTCTCGCCAATTGGTCCTCGTCGACATATTTTGTTTCAGATGCCGGTTTTTGAGTTTCCATCACCTGATAAGCATCCATGCTCAGCCTACTGGCCAGTTTGCTGATTTCAATATCGTCATGATGCACGAAGTATTGTTCAGCCACAAAGCCTTCTTCTCCGCTGTGACTGACAGCCTCTGACAGGATGCGCCTGTAGAGTTCGTTGCCCAATTGCAGCTGGTCACCATTCAAGATGTAGTCGATATATTGAGCCACGGTGAAGTTCACGATGTTGTGATTATCATCTTCCACGTTCTCGTAAACCAGCTGTTCGCCCTTTCTAATCACCAGTTGGATGAGCATCAGTTCTACCTTCGAAGCCTGTGCCATGGGCTTTGCAGACTGCGCTGGGTGGGAAGCGGGCACGGATTGCGCCGCCTGCATGGCCGTTCTTTGCTGCTCTGTGGTTCTGGCACCTCGATTTTCTCGGATGTAACGATTCATGGTGTTAATCAAAGTCTGCTCACTCATCCCAATTCTGCGCGCGCAATCCTGCACATAAGTATCACGCAGAATCTGATTGGGCACTACGGCAATGCTGCTGATAATGGAGTTGATGCCCTCCGAACGCTTGAAGGGGTCGGCGACGTTGCTCACCATCATGTCGGTCTTGAACTGTATGAAGTCAACTTGATGCTTGTCGATGTATGCCTTGAAGTCATCGGCCGAATGTTTTCTCGCAAAGCTGTCAGGGTCGTCACCGTCAGGCAAAAGCAGTATCTTCACATTCATGCCCTCACTCAAGAGCATGTCCATTCCGCGGAAAGCCGCATGGATGCCAGCGGCGTCACCATCATATAATAAGGTAATGTTGGACGTAAATCGGTGCAGAATGTGAATCTGATGCATGCTGAGGGCCGTTCCTGAGTTGGCCACCACGTTCTCTACGCCGCACTGGTGCATGGAGATGACGTCGGTATAGCCCTCCACCATGTACACCCAGTCTTCTTTCGCGATGGCCTTCTTGGCCTGGTAGATGCCGTACAGCTCACGGTCTTTTTGGTAAATCTCTGATGCCGGCGAGTTGACATATTTCTGATTAACCCCTTTGGTGCGGGAGTCGAGCACCCTACCGCCAAAACCTACCACCTTGCCGTTGAGTCCTATCCACGGAAAGATAACCCGCCCACTGTATCGGTCGATTAAATCACCACGGTCGGTTTTATAACAAATGCCCGTTTTCAGTAAGAACTCTTCCTGATAACCCTTGCCGATGGCCGTCCGTGACAGCAGCGTTCGGTCGGGCAAGTCGTACCCCAACTGGAACTTCCGGATGATGTCGTCGCGAAAACCACGGCTGCGAAAATACTGCATGCCAATGGCTTGTCCGTCCGGGTGGTTGTGCAACAAGTCGCTGAAATAGCCCGCTGCCCACTCGTTGACGATGAACATCGACTCGCGCTCGCTCTGTTCGCGCCGCTCCTCATCCGTCATCTCGCGTTCACGGATTTCAATATGATACTTGCGGGCCAGCCAACGTAGGGCCTCGGGATAATTCATCTGCTCGTGTTCCATGATAAACCCGATGGCGTTTCCACCCTTTCCGCACCCGAAACAATGGCAGGTACCGCGGGCAGGTGAAACGATGAACGAGGGTGTTTTCTCGTTATGAAACGGACAAAGACCCTTGTAGTTGGCGCCACTCTTGCGAAGTGTCACAAACTCGCTCACCACATCCACGATGTTGGCTGTGTCTTTTATCCGTTCAACGGTGGCTCTGTCTATCATAGTCATGCAAAGTTAACGAATAAAATATGAAGCGCCGAATATTCTCTTCGCTATTTTTCAGAATATTTATCTACGTTTGTAGCTGTTTCATTACTTACGTCATCAGCTGTCTTGAGCTTGCTGTGTCCTATTTCTTTGCCATGAAGAGCTACTGGCAAGCCTGTCATCACGCCTCTTGAAAACACGAAAGTGGGGCATCCTTACAAGGCGGTTTTCGATACCACTCTATGTCTTTATCTGATTCATAATAAAGTACTTAGCTTGTTTTCCTACTTGATACATTCCTCTTGCCCATGACTTACCAATCCAAACTCATTGACTTTGGCAGTCAAAGTCAATGAGTTTGGCCATCAAAGTCAATGAGTTTGGCACACAAAGTCATTGCTATTGGAAATCATGTAAATAGCGGCTTGATTTATCATGTTTTGCCCTTGATGCATAAGGAATGTGAAACCGAATCCTGATAGTGCATTTATGCAACCATTTTTTTGGGTAAGAACCAAAAAGTTAGTACATTTGCGAGCAGACAAAAGTCCTAAAAGGAATCTGTTAACGACCATTATATTATAACACAGAATATATTCTATGAAACTGAAAATCGTTGTACTTGCCAAACAAGTACCTGACACAAGAAACGTCGGAAAGGATGCCATGACCGAGCAAGGTACGGTGAATCGAGCCGCACTGCCCGCCATTTTTAATCCCGAAGACTTGAATGCCCTGGAACAAGCACTGCGAATTAAGGAGCAAAATCCAGGTTCTACCGTGGGCGTGTTGACCATGGGACCACCGCGGGCAGCTGAAATCATTCGCCAAGGTTTGTTCCGCGGCGCCGACACCGGATGGCTGCTGACCGACCGGCTGTTTGCCGGCGCCGACACGTTGGCCACGTCTTACGCGCTGGCCACGGCCATCAAGAAGATAGGACATGTAGACTTGGTGATTGGAGGCCGTCAGGCTATCGATGGCGACACGGCTCAAGTAGGTCCGCAGGTTGCTCAGAAACTAGGACTCAACCAAGTGACCTACGCCGAAGAAATATTGAAAATAGAAGACGGTAAGGCTACTATTCGCCGCTTGATTGATGGCGGTGTCGAGACGGTAGAGGCTCCATTGCCCGTGGTTGTCACGGTGAATGGCAGCGCGGCCCCATGCCGTCCTTGCCATGCCAAACTGGTGATGAAGTACAAGTACGCCACCTGTCCGATGGAACGGAAAGGCGATGAGGCATGGACCGAACTCTACGAGCAGCGTCCTTACCTCACATTGAATCAATGGTCGGTGGCCGATGTGGACGGTGATCCTGTGCAGTGTGGTCTTTCAGGCTCGCCAACGAAGGTGAAGTCGGTGCAGAACATCGTGTTCCAAGCCAAGGAGAGCAAAACGCTTACCTCATCTGATGAGGATGTGAAAGCACTGATGAAAGAGTTGATTGAAGAAAAGATTATTGGGTAAATAAAAGGAGCCTCTCCCCCGACCCCTCCCCAAAAGGGAGGGGAGTAGTTAGCTTTTTTTAACAAGAAGGTTGACGGGGGAGACTTAATCAATAATTATCAAAACAAGGAATAATAAGTAAGAAAATCCTCATCACCTACAACCAACGAGTCTAATCACTCCCCTCCCTTTTGGGGAGGGGTAAGGGGGAGAGGCTTTTTTGGGGGGAGAGGCTTTTTAACACCAAAATGTATATGAACAACGTATTTGTATATTGCGAGATAGAAGGCACAACCGTTGCCGAAGTATCTCAAGAGCTGCTCACCAAAGGGCGCACGCTGGCCAACCAACTGGGCGTTGAGCTGCATGCGCTGGCAGTGGGAACGGGCATCAAGGGCAACGTAGAGAACCAGATATTGCCTTATGGCGTTGATAAATTGTTTGTCTTCGACGGAGAAGGATTGTATCCTTATACGTCTGCACCACACACGGACATCATGGTTAAACTGTTCCAGGCAGAGCAACCGCAGATATGTCTGATGGGTGCGACGATAATCGGTCGTGACCTGGGACCGCGCGTGTCGTCATCGCTCACCAGTGGGCTGACGGCTGATTGTACGCAACTGGAGATTGGCGATTACGACGACCGCAAAGCCAAAAAGCACTATGACAATTTGCTTTATCAAATCAGACCGGCCTTTGGCGGCAACATCGTGGCCACCATCGTCAACCCCGACCATCGTCCACAGATGGCCACCGTGCGTTCGGGAGTGATGAAGAAGGCGCTGTATGAGGGCGAGGCGAAAGGCGAGGTGGTGTATCCCGTGGTAACGGAATACGTCAGTCCAGAGTCGTATGTCGTCAAGGTACTCGAACGACATGTTGAGGAAACCAAGCACAACCTAAAGGGTGCGCCCATCGTTGTGGCGGGTGGCTACGGTGTAGGAAGCAAAGAGGCATTCCATCTTTTATACGAATTGGCCGACGTATTACACGGTGAGGTGGGTGCCAGTCGTGCGGCTGTTGACGCAGGTTGGATAGAGAACGATCGCCAGATTGGTCAAACGGGCGTTACGGTGCATCCCAAGGTGTACATCGCCTGCGGTATTTCCGGGCAGATTCAACATGTGGCTGGCATGCAAGATGCGGGCATCATCATCGCCATCAACACCGATGCCGACGCCCCCATCAACCAGTTGGCTGACTATGTCATCACTGGCTCAATAGAAGAGGTGGTGCCCAAAATGATTAAATATTATAAGGAGAACAGCAAATAAATCAAGAGCGGCCTCTCCCCCGACCCCTCCCCAAAAGGGAGGGGAGTAGATAGCTTATATGGCAGAGAATGAACTTCTGTTATTTGATGGTTTCAATTCATGCTCAGAGTTTGTATATTATACCTATAGCAGAATCACGATGCAACATAAAAAGCATAATTTTGGATATGCTACGGCAACACCCGACAGGTATCAGCTGCTGAAAGAATACGCCAAACAGTTGAGAAAGAACATGACAGAAGCTGAAACTATTTTGTGGGAGGAGCTTAGACAGCTTGATGGTTATCATTTTAGGAGACAACATCCTATCAATGATTTTATTGCCGACTTTATTTGTCTGTCATCTCATCTCATCATAGAGGTAGACGGAAAATATCATGACATGCCTCAACAACAGACAGAAGATGACATGCGAACCGATGCTTTAAGCAAGATGGGATACACGGTTGTAAGGTTTACCAACGAAGAGATTATAACTGATGTAGATAGGGTTGTAGATGAAATCTATGATATCTTAGATGAGCAAGATGAGTAAGCCACAAGTGAATATGGTATATTATAATAATAACGAATAAACAAAATGGTCTCTAAATCTCCCTGTTAGCCATACTAATCACTCCCCTCCCTTTTGGGGAGGGGTAAGGGGGAGAGGCTGATTATCAAACTATGTCCAATTACTATACTGACCATCCGGAGATTGAATTTCATTTAGATCATCCGTTGATGAAGCGAATCGTTGAGCTCAAGGAGCGCAACTACCAAGACAAAGAGCACCATGATGATGCTCCGGTAAATTACGATGATGCTATCGAGAACTACAAACGCATTCTCGAAATCACAGGCGACGTGGCGGCAAACATCATCGAACCCAACTCGGAAGACGTGGACAAAGAAGGCCCACATCTTGAGAATGGGCGCATGAAGTATGCCAGCAAAACGCTTGACAACATCAAAGCAACCCAGCAGGCAGGCCTGTGGGGCGTATCGATGCCACGGCGTTATGGCGGACTGAACCTGCCCAACGTCACTTTCTCGATGATGTCGGAGATGATAGCCGCAGCAGATGCAGGGTTTCAAAACATCTGGTCGCTGCAATCGTGCATCGACACGCTCTATGAATTCGGCTCGGACGAGCAGCGAGAAAAGTATATCCCACGCGTTTGTGAGGGTGCCACCATGTCGATGGACCTGACCGAACCCGACGCTGGCTCTGACCTTCAGCGCGTGATGCTCAAGGCTACCTACGATGAAAAAGAAGACTGCTGGCGACTGAACGGCGTGAAACGCTTCATCACCAACGGCGACTCGGACATCCACCTGGTGCTGGCACGGTCGGAAGAGGGTACGAAAGACGGCCGAGGACTGTCCATGTTCATCTACGACAAACGCAATGGCGGGGTGGATGTGCGCCACATTGAGAACAAACTGGGTATCCATGGCTCGCCAACCTGCGAGCTGGTGTACAAAAATGCCAAAGCCGAACTGTGCGGAAGCACGCGCATGGGACTAATTAAGTACGTCATGGCGCTGATGAATGGTGCTCGTTTGGGCATTGCGGCACAGTCGGTTGGTGTTGAACAAGAGGCATACAACGAAGCTTTGACATACGCCAAAGAGCGTCAACAGTTTGGACAAGCCATCATAGAGTTCCCTGCCGTGTACGACATGCTGTCGCGCATGAAGGCCAAACTCGATGCAGGCCGTTCCTTGTTGTATCAAACGGCTCGTTACGTTGACCTCTACAAGGCATTGGAAGACATCCAACGCGACCGCAAACTGAGTGCCGAAGAACGTGCGGAGATGAAGAAATACAACCGATTGGCTGACGCTTTCACGCCATTGGCCAAAGGCATGAACTCCGAATATGCCAACCAAAACGCCTATGATGCCATCAGTATACATGGTGGTTCGGGCTTCATCATGGCCTATAAGTGCCAGCGTTTGTTCCGCGACGCACGCATCTTCTCCATCTACGAGGGCACGACACAGCTGCAAGTGGTAGCCGCCATACGCTACATCATGAATGGTACCTACCTCAACATCATGAAAGAAATGCTCGACAAAGAGGTTGAAGACGCATGGAAGCCTTTACACGACCGCTTGAAAGTGCTGGCCAAGCAGTACGAAGAAGCTGTCAACATAGTGAAAGAGGCTGACAACCAGGAGATGCAAGACTTCTTAGCTCGTCGCCTATATAACATGACAGCCAATCTCTTGATGTCGGTATTGCTCATTGATGATGCATCACGTTCACCCGAATTGTTCGGCAAGAGCGCACACGTCTATATGCGTCACACGGAAGAAGAGAATACAGGGCACTACACGTTCATCAAGAACTTCCGCGCCGAAGACTTGATCAACTATCGCGCCTTGGAGCAAGAAGCAGAGTAAAACCTCTTCTTGATTGCAAGAAAACAATGGCTGTTCGTATCTATTTCGAACAGCCATTTTTATTTGTAAAGCATATCTTGGACGGCTCTTGCATCAGATGTATGGACAACTTTCCATGAAACATAGGTCATGCACGATTGGATACGACGGACAATCCGTCCATACCCGTGCTACTTATCCACTTTGATTTCGGCTATATTCAACGTGCCTTGCTGGCAAAGTACCCTAATATCACTGACGCCAGACCGATTGATTTGCAGCTTTTGTTCGTGTCCCGAAACCTTTCCTGTATAGACATCCAAGAACTGACCACCACCCGACGATAGCTGAATCGTGAATTCCGCATCAGTTGAACAGCCTTTCGCAAACACAATAGTAAGACTTCCTAATTTCTCAGAGGCTGGCACAGATATGGTCAGAGAGGCATTAGTCTGCCCCTGCCAGTAAGTGGAAGTGTTTCCATCCACCGCATATTGGGCGGTTGGAGTTGCGGGAACTGCCACCACATCCAGGCGATGAGCACGATTCTTGGCAACCATTGAAGCGTTAGGAGCGGTGACCGTAAACGTATCTTCCAATCGTATATCCTCTGACGAGGCACCCATCATCACCTTGAAATCACCGGGTTCAACCACATGTTGGTACTGCTCATTGATGAGTTGCAAATGCTCTGGCTTGATGACAAACGACAAAGTGCGTGTTTCACCAGGCTTGAGATGCACTCGTTCAAAGCCCCTGAGATTCTTCTCATACGTGGTCACCGTGCTCAACACATCCTGAATATAAAGCTGTACCACTTCATCTCCGGCACGTTTGCCGGTGTTCGTGATGTCACAGCTCACTACTATTGAGTCGGTAGCACTGATGTTTTGCGCTGACAACCGAAGGTTCGAATATTTAAAAGTCGTGTAACTCAAACCATGTCCGAAATAATAAAGGGCACCATTTGCGCGCGATGCATTGCCATGCAACCCTAACTTGTTTCCTCCATCGACCAAGGCAGCCGGCTTAGAAGGGAAATTGAAAGGAATCTGCCCCACTGTCTTTGGAAAAGTAACGGTAAGTTTACCACCTGGATTGTAGTCGCCAAACAGCACATCGGCGATAGCTGTTCCGCCCTGAGAACCAGGATACCATGCCTCTACAATGGCCGGAACGAACTTATCAGCCCAGTTAACAGACAGTGGTCGGCCATTAATCAACACCAATATCACCGTCTTTCCCGTAGCCTGAACAGCCTTTAACAGTTGCAATTGTCTGCCCGGCAACTCCAAGGAAGAGCGTGACTTGTTTTCGCCACAAGTACGCGAATTGCCACCAAGTACCAACACAGCCACATCACTCTGCTTCACCTGTTCCACGGCTTTGTCAATCTCGTTCTGCTCATCGGCCGTCATGGGATAATCTATCAACTCTGATTCGGGCCAATGCGCATCCACAAGATCACAGCCTTTGGTATAAGTCACCTCAACATCACTTCCCACCTTGTTGCGTATTCCTTCAAAGACCGTTGTCACTTCAACAGCCAACGGACCATAATGGGTAAGCGCATACGTTGTGTCATTGGCATTAGGACCACATACAACTATCTTTTTAATGGACGCCTTGTTTAAGGGCAACGTATTGTTTTGATTCTTCAATAACACAATGCTCTCGCGTGATGCCTGCAACGCCACTTGCTGATGACTCTCCCCATCTACTTCCTTGTCAGCTGCTTGCAGATTCATTTGGTACGGACGATCAAAGATACCCACCATAAATTTCACCCGAAGAATATCTCTCAACCGTTCATCTATCACCTTCATTGGGATGCGTCCCTCTTTGACCAGCTCACGCAATGGCAAAACAAATGAATCGGGTGAGCGGAATGTACACCGCACATTCAAACCCGCCATGACAGCATTGTACACGGCTTCCTTCATGTTGGCAGCGGTGCGATGCTTCGAAAAGAGATATTCCAACGCATCACTGTCGGACACCACATAACCTTTAAAGCCAAACTGTTGGCGCAACACCTCAGTGAGCCAGTGAAAACTACCCTGTATGGGTACCCCATCATAATCGTTATACGAGCTCATCGCACCCAACAATCCCGCTTCTCTCACCACCCTGCCCCATGGGTATAGATGTATGTTCTGCACCTCGCGGGGTGAAATCTGCGGATCCACGCGAGCCATACCCTCACGCGCTCCTTTGTTATTGCTATAGGCAGCAAAGTGCTTGGCTGTAGAGGCTACCTGGTAATTGGTTTGCAACCCTCGTGTCATCTGTATCCCAAGCTCGGCAACGAGAAACGGACTTTCCCCATAAACCTCCTCATAACGCCCCCAGCGTTGGTCGCGTCCCACGTCCAAAACAGGAGCATACACATTGGTATAGCCCAACAAGCGAGCCTCACGCCCTGTGATATAGCCTACCTGATGAATGAGCTTTCGGTTCCATGTCGTACCCAATCCCAACTGCGTAGGAAAGTTGGTAGCCTTGAAACTCTCCACGCCTCGGATGCCCTCATTGGTGAAATCAACGGGAATCCCAAGACGCGTTTGTTCCACAAAGAATCGCTGAACCTCATTAATGGCCCATGCATGCTTTGAGGCAGGCCACACCCATGGATTGTCTGAAGGCGGCAAGCCCCATTGTTGAAAGCCATTGAGGTGTTCGTCTATAGCACCAATTCCATCTTTCCACAACTTTTGTTTCCAGCTTTCGTTGGGCAAATCGTCTTGCAACACACGTTTGTAGCCATAAAGAGTCACCATCTGGCAGGTCTTCTCCTCAAGGGTCATCTGACTGATCAGATTGTCAATGCGCTCATCAATTCCAGCCGTAGGATCTTCGTAGACATCTTTTTTGCCATTCTTATTGTAGTCTATCCAACCTTTGTGGTAGATTTTGTTTTTCGGCAGGTTATAGAATTTTAGTTTGGCACTATACTGATTAGGCTTCTGCGCCCAAGCAACATTCGCACAAGGTATGGTCAATCCTAGCAGAACAATGAGTATGTGTTTCATCTTATTAAATGATTATGGTGTAAAACGTTTCTGTAAATGTATAAATAAATCTCGTCAGAAACGTATCTTCGGTTATGATAATTTACAACGTCAACCTGGGGTATCATCGTGTGCAGGACAGCAACAGATACCCCAGAAGACGGTTTCTACTTCTGATAGTTCAACTTGACCATGACCGGATAGTGGTCAGAAGGCAAGCGATGTACATACTGACGGAAGTTCAACTCCTGTGGCGCAGCACCTTCTTTGCTTACCTCACGACTGGTTCCCTCTGTCCAATAGCCATTGGTTAGGATGCCATATTGGTTCACTTGAAACTTGTTGGAAACAAAGACGTGGTCGATGCGACTGTCTGTCAGTAAGGAAGACTTGAAACCTTGGAACGTTCCATTCTCGGCAAAACGTATTTTAGCAGCGGTGTATGAATCTTTCAGGAGGCCCGATTGGGTGAAGATTTGATAAATCTCATCATGCTGATCAACATTAAAATCGCCGGTGAGAATGACAGGTGCATTGCAACCTGCAATCTCTTTGATTTTCCTTACAACCAGTTTGGCAGCCTCTCTGCGAGCCACAACACCCACATGATCCATGTGGAGGTTGAAGAAATAGAACTCAAGCCGCGTCTGCACATCCCTGAACTTTCCCCAGGTGCAGATGCGAATGCAAGCGGCATCCCAACCTAAAGCGGGTTTGTCCGGCGTTTCATTCAACCAGAAGTTGCCATAGTCCAGACGTTTGAGCTTGTCTTTTTTGTAGAAAATGGCCGAATACTCACCTGCCTCTTTGCCATCGTCACGCCCCACGCCGATGCAATCGTAGCCGTCCAGTCCTTGTTTCAAATCACGCAGCTGCCCTACTAGCACCTCTTGTGTGCCAAAAATATCGGGCTGCTCAAAATTCATCATGTCGCATATCACCTGGCATCGCTTAGGCCATGCGTTACCTTCTTTACGGTCATCCGAATTGTCATTGCGAATGTTGTAGGTTCCAACGAACAGATTTTGTGAACTAACGCATAGCGTTATTGCCAGAAACAGGAGTGTGAGTGTGTACTTTTTCATTGATTATGTTTTTTAAAGATGATTTCTAATTGGTACAAAAGTAAAGATTATTCATGGAAACGGCAAGACGTTTAAAGCATTCTTACCCGAAAATCAAACCAGGTAGCCATAAAGCAATGTATCCAACATACTGTTATCGTGGTTCATGTCTTGTCGCCATCAAGCTGGTATGACAGTCCGTTTTCACGATTTCTTTTTGAGTGAAGCTGTCACTAAGTTAATCTCTTCAAACGTCACATCGGGTGAACAGAGAGCCTTGATGGCTGTCTTGCCGTTGTCAAGACCTACTTTCTCAATGACCTGCCGGATGTTTTGAAGGTGCTTCTCGTCTATCAATTGCAGCAACTCTATGTCGCCTTGCCGGACAAAATGGCCCAGGTGCGTGTATATGGTACCCATGGTCAGCTGCCGTTCTGCAGCTATTTGAGCGGGCGACAGCCCACTTTTGTAGAGTCTGAAGGTGATGTCTTTCGTTTTCTCTTTCTTCTTTTTGGGTGCCTTCTGCGCCTTTGACCGGCTTTTGGCATGCGGTGTCAGCTCGTCCATGGCCATCAAGAGTGCTTCTTGTTTGGCCTTGAGATAACCTTGAACGGTAAACCCATTTTCAACGATGTACCCAAGTAAGAAGATTTTGGATAGATACAGCTCGCGCAAATCAGTGAGATAAGTGTCTAAACGGCGCATGGCCAACTTGTTGTTCGACGTGACATCCTTCGATTGCTCAAGGATATCGGCCAGATACTGCTTCAATGTCTTGCGAAAATAGTCGGCTCCCGCCACTACTCTTTCCAAGAATTGAGGGTCACGCAGTTGTGCTGCCGTCAACCGCCCGATATGCGATGTCCACTTGTAGGCAATGACGTTCACCTTGTCTTGCAAGGCCTTGACGGTAGCCTTGTGTATCAACGTGAGCTTTGGATAGGCGTGAAAGAACTCGATGAACAGGCGGCACAGCATGTCTTCGGCCCGCCAAAGGTCTAAGAAATTGAAGAGTTCGATGAGCTGATGGCGCTCGTACTCATCCTTGAGTTGGGGCAATTGCTCGATGCTTCGTTGGGCCTCATCCTCCTGCTGACGGATGTACGACATGACACGCTCATCGTTCATCACCGCATGTGCGGGGATGGGCGATGCCAAAATCAATCCTTCCAGACTTCTACAGCGGCTCAAAGCTACGTACACTTGTCCCGAGGCGAACGATGATGCGGCATCGATGATGGCATGGTCGAAGGTGAGTCCCTGGCTTTTGTGAATGGTGATGGCCCATGCCAGGCGCAGGGGATATTGGCTGAAGGTGCCTTGTACCTTGGGTTCTATCTCCTTGGTCTGCTCATTGATTTGGTAGGTGGTGTTCTCCCACGTTTGTCTTTCCACCAGGATAGACTGCTCATCGCCTGGACAAAGCACTTCGACATGGTCGTCATCCAAATACACAACACGGCCGATGCGACCGTTATAATACAGTCGTTCCAACGAGCTGTCGTTCTTGATGAACATCACCTGAGCGCCAACCTTTAACGTGAGCAACTCGCTGGTGGGGTAAGAGTACTCTGGGAAGTTGCCTTCGACGGTGGCTTTGTATTGATAAGTTTTGGTGGTTAGGCTGTTCAGCTCACGTTTGTTGTAGCTATCGGCCATGCTGTTGTGCGTGGTCAGTCGAATGTATCCATCCTCCTGTTGGGGGCGGAACGTTGGGTTGTAACGACTGTTGAGCAAGTCGAGGTCACGCTGCGTCAATTGATTGTCGCGCAAATGGTTGAGGATGTCCAAGAAAGCCGAATCCTGCTGTCGGTAAACCTTTTGCAGCTGTAGGGTGACATAAGGCGTTTGTCGCAGCGCATGGCTGCCAAAGAAATAAGGCGTGTCATAGTATGGACGGAGCAACTCCTCATCGGCAGGCGTGACAACGGGTGTTAACTGTTGCAAGTCTCCAATCATCAAAAGCTGCACGCCACCAAAGGGTCGGTCGCGATGACGATATCTTCTGAGCACCGCATCAATGGCATCGAGCAGGTCACTGCGCACCATACTGATTTCATCGATAACGAGCATGTCGAGCGTGCGGATGATTTTGCGCTTCTCCCTGCCAAAATCATATCGGTTTTGTACCACTGCATTGGGCACGAAGGGCGACAACGGCAACTGAAAGAACGAGTGGATGGTGACGCCTCCGGCATTGATGGCAGCCACACCCGTGGGCGCAACCACCACCATGCGCTTGCTGCTGCGCTCCTTGACCTTCTTTAAGAATGTGGTTTTACCTGTTCCCGCCTTTCCCGTAAGGAAGATGCACTGGGCGGTATGTTCCACAAATTCCCATGCAAGTTCCAGTTCTTTATTCTGTTCCATATCGTAATTGTCGTGGATTAAGCTGATTGACATCCCAACGAACGATACAAAGGTAATCAAAAAAACGATGAGTAACAAACCGCCACGAGGCTATATCGATAGCCTCCGATTTGTATGAATTTTCTTGACAATGAACCTCTTTATACTTGAAGAATTTGCCAACAACTGGGCGTCTTGTCGCAAATACGCTCAAAATGAGATGGTTTTGTAAATAATTAATACATAATTTGTTACGTTAATATCTGCTCGCTGCATGCCTACTTTTGCTGCTTTTATTCGTGAAAAGCATTGAGTTAAGGGTCCAATAGGCATGTTATTGCGCAGCAAACCTATGTTCATTGCGAGCCAAAGGGATGCTTTTAAGCGAACAAAGTCAATGCTTTATGGCAAAAAAAGGATTTTTCTTGCCAACTTAACTCCTGTCTTGCTCCCTGTTTGCCTATCGTTTTTTTCTAAATTGAAAGTTTTTATGTGCCGTTTTTGGGGCGATAATTGGTAAAAAAACACAACGACCTAGGCGGCATCCTACTTGTATTGTTTGAATGGATAGGTTGGCCTATGCGTGCACAAAGCATGAAAAATAATTCACACTTCCTGGTTTTTTGTGTACCTTTGTGGTGCAATTCACATTCATGTGCGGATGAGAGCGGAGGACAGCGTGCCTGATCACCCTCTTCTTACGCACAATTATTTTTCATTCATGAAACTCTGGGGCATTCTTTTTCTGGTGGCTCCCTTGCTGGGAAGTGCCTATGTTTTCTGGCGAAGCTGGCAGCTGTTGCCATTCTGTACGCTTGCCAAAACGCTCATACTTCTCCTCATGGCATTGGCATTCATGCTGGTTTACGTCACTTTCAGCGGCACCATCGACAAGCTACCCATGTGGTTGGCAACCACGGTTTATCACGTCAGCACGTCATGGCTCATCATTTTGTTTTATCTCTTCATGGTGTTTTTGGTGCTGGACGTGGGAAGATGGGTGCATCTCATCCCTCAATCGTTTACTCATCACAGTGTGGTAGGCACGTTGAGCGTGTGTGGGTTCATGGTAGGCATCTTTGTTTATGGTTATTTCAACTATCGCCATAAGGTGCGAGTCGCCATAGATTTGAAGACCGAAAAACAGCTTGAACGGCCGTTGAAGATGGTGATGGTCAGCGATTTGCATTTGGGTTACCACAACCGTCGGGCTGAATTGGCCCGGTGGGTCAACCTGATGAATGCCGAAAAGCCTGACATGATTTTGATTGCCGGCGACATCATCGACCGCAGCATGCGACCGCTGCTGGAAGAGAGGATGCACGAGGAGTTTAAAAAGCTACAGGCTCCCATCTATGCATGTTTGGGTAATCACGAATATTACAGCCAGTACGAGGACGCATTGCAATTCTATCGTGACGCAGGCATCCATCTATTGATAGATAGTGTCACGTTGGTTAATGGGATTCAGGTAGTTGGACGCGACGACAGGTTCAATGTTCATCGAAAGTCTTTGCCCGAATTGATGCAGGACGTTGATGGCTCTCGGTACACCATCTTGCTCGATCATCAGCCCTTTCATCTTGGTCAGGCCGAGAAGGCTGGTGTAGATTTCCAGTTGAGTGGGCACACCCACTATGGGCAGGTGTGGCCGGCATCGTGGGTGGAAAAGGGCATTTACGAGAATGCCTACGGATCTTTACAGAAGGGCAAGACACAATATTACGTGACAAGTGGCCTTGGTATTTGGGGAGGAAAGTTCAGAATTGGTACGCAATCCGAGTATCTGGTAGTAACTTTGACGCCCACGACTTCTATAAATTGATGTCAACATGAATGATACAGTTGTGATTGATAAGGCCTGGTTGCATGCGTCTTTTGACACTTTCAACCGCTTGTATTTTGACAATGCGCTGCCCCGTCCCCGACTCTCGTTATCGCAGTCGCGCACAAGGCTCGGCAGTATGTCGTGCAAGCACAAGCTTACCTGGAGAGGTTGCAAGTCTTACCAGTATGCCATTCACGTCAGTACCTATTATAATCAGACCGAACGACAATATCAGAACGTGCTGTTGCACGAGATGATTCATTATTACATCGCCTACAAAGGCATTGTGGACACCTCGCCACATGGCAAGGTTTTTCGTCAGATGATGAAAAACTTGAATGAAAAGTATGGTTGGGAAATCAGCGTCAGCTCTCGGATGAGTGAGGCAAAGCCAACCTCGGTGCAATCATCAGCCACGCCTCGTCTCATCCTCTTGCTTGAGGTACGGGGACGGGGGCATTTCGTTTCGGCGGTCAACCCCAAGTACGCGTCTGTGATGGAACACGAGCTGCAACGGCTGGCAGAAGTGAAACAGCACGCATGGTACCTGTCTTCAGATGCTTATTTTGACAGTTTTCCGGTGGTAAGAAGCCTTCGGGGCAGGAAGATAACGGTGGAAACGCGAAACGAACTCATTGCCAAACTCACACCTCTGAAGGATGTTTGATTTGTTTTGTCGTTTCTCTTTTCGTGTTACTCGTGCCATTCGCACCACGCACCGTGGTAGAGTTGGTTCGGTTGTTCTTTCAATGAAAATAAGAAAACAGACCCATCCCGCACCGATGGATCGGTGATAGGGATGGGTCTGTTCTATGTGTTATGAGGGATTATCTCTTGACAATCTTCAACACAGCAGGGCTCTTGTCGCACATCCCCCTTACGATGTACATGCCCGCTGGCAGCGTTTGGAGGGATAAGTGAGTGTTGGGATTCGAGATGGACAGCACGCTGTTACCACTGAGCGTATACACATCCAATCGGTCGAATTGCTTATCGAGGTAGAGTTGTGTGCCGTCAAAGCGTAAACCGGTGGTGGACGCATCGGTCGTGGCCGCCTTTATTCCTGTCGGAACATTCGTGTAGGTTAGGAGAGGACATACACCCAGCGATACTTTTGAGTCCTCACTCTTGTACCAGAAATATCTACCTGTATATTGATGTCGCTCATCTTCTTCGGCCAATTCGTGGTAGGTGGTCGACTTACCGTTATCATCACGCTTGAGAGCCAATATGGCTATGTCGTCAACTCCATTATTATCAGCCACGCCAGGAATGCCTTCGATGACTACAAAGAATTCTTCATTAATCTCGATTGGTGTGTCAAATTTGAACTTTGTCGCCACAGGATTGTCGTTTGTGAATAGGGCTAGTTGGGAAACCTTCAGCGAACTCTTTCCCAAGACTTGGCCTGGCATGCCCTTGGCATCAGCTTTCGCAATGCTGACAGTGATGATGGAGTCGGGAGAGATGCTGGTTGTTGACACAAAGAAGATGCCTACCTCCTTGATGGTTGACTTGACCAGGGGCTGATGGAAATGTTCTGCAAATTTCCTCATGCCTAGGAAATTAGAGCCAGCATAGTTGCCATACCATCCAAGAGCTATTTTCTTCATGCTCCCGCTTTCATCCGGTGAGATGTTCCAGACATACTGTTCGCCACCAGCCTGTATGGCTTTTTGCAAGATGTCGGTGTTCACGCCTGCACTATTGAAAGATCTAAGGGAAACACTGAATACGCCTTGTTTGATGTATTTCACCACCGGATTCTGTTCAGTGCTGCTCTCTATGTTTGTTCCATTGAACGTCCAATTCCATTCCGTAGGCTTTCCTTCAGATAAATCTTTGAATTGTACGGGGACATCCGTTGGTACAAAGCAACCGATATAGGGTGATTGATAACCTTCTTCTGGTAGGCCAATCCATGCTTTGGGTGCAACCGTAACCACATGGATATACTCCTTACGCGTATAAGTGTTGGTGGATTTGCCATCACTGACGGTGAGTGTCACGGGATAGGTGCCTGCCTGGTCGTAGCGAACAGTGGGATTCTGGTCTGTCGACTCTGCTGGACTTCCACCTGTGAACGTCCATTTGTATGATTGAATGTTGCCTTCTGATGTGTTTTGAAAGTGTACCTTTTCACCTTCGTTAATCGTTACAGAGGAGCTTTCTGAAGAGTCTGTTTGCATCAGTTTGAATCCGTCAATCAAGACATCTTCGCCCTGTGTGCCTTTATAGCTGAAACTGAAACGCACTTTTTTGCCGGCATATTCGGATAAATCGATGTCAAATTTCTGCCAGTTGGGACCATCATACCTCATTTCCTGCGCCCACATGAAGGCATCAAGCAAGGTTTTTGACTCGGAAGAGGCTACGTCAATGACAGAAAGAGTCCATCGGGCGCTGAACAAGAAAATGCCACTGAAACAGCTGTAAAACTGACATTTGCTATTAGGGAGTATCTCTATTTCGGGCGAAATGGTGGTTTCGTTTTGATTACCATTGCTGTATGGGATAAACAAGGAATACTGGCTCTTGGGGTCAAAGGCTGTAAAGTCGGGCAAACCTTTTACCCGAGGTTTGGCTATTAAGGTCCATGTGGCACTGGAGTTTACTCGTAAATTCTTCCATGTGTTTGCTTCTTCAACCGAGTCCCAGCCCATTTGGTAGTAGGGCTTCATTGCTTCGTCAGCCATGAAAGAGGCTTTTACGCCTTGAGCAAAGCTACATAGGGAGAATAAACTCATCAAACTAAGTAATAATTTTCTCATAGGTATGTCATTTTGATGTGTAAATGTATAGAGTTACAAAAGTAACCAAAATAAATCAAAATGATTACTAATATGCATAAAAACTTTCTATTTTGTTTGTTTTGTTGTTGTTTTTGTGAAATATTGAGAGTGAGAATGGCTTGTTTAGTCACGATGTGACATCTTTTGTTGCATGATTTTGATCAGCGATAACGTTGTCTTTATGCATCAATGCGCAACAAAAAAGGCTTCCTAAAATGGAAGCCTTTTATGGATAAATCATGTCAATTCCTGACTTATTTTCTCAACATTTCCTCAACAGCCCGTTTCAACTGTTGGTCGTTGCCATTGATATAATCCTCGGGAGTGTTGTACACTTCAATATCAGGATTGAGTTGTGTGTTCTCTCCAAAGTTGCCTCGCATGTCTCGGCAACCTACCTGTGGGATGCCAAAGACCATAGTATTGTCGATGAGTGTTTCCCACCAAACGGCGGTCATGGTGCCAGCAACAGGCGTACCTATCAGCTTTCCGATACCCAACTCCTTGTACACGAATGGGAATCCATGTCCATTGCTGTAGTCATCTTCGCACACCATGACACACGAAGGCTTGGTCCATTTGTTCCAAGGGTCTTTGCCAATGAACTGTCCACGTGGGACAAAACTCTGATATTGCTTGCCTGACAGCAGCGTACATAAGTCATCGTGCAACCAGCCGCCACCATTGTGACGCTCATCTACAATCACAGCCTCGCGATTTCTATTCTTATCGCTTAGCAATTCATGGAATACAGTGCGGAAACTCTCGCTATCCATGGCTTTCACATGTACGTATGCCAACCGTCCATGTGACAGACTGTCTACCAATTGACGGTTCCTGTCCACCCATCGTCTGTACAGCAATTCGTCTTGGTAGCCCTTGCTAATGGCCTTGACCGTTACATCAAAACGCTTTTTGGTGGTGGGATTGTACACCGATACCCTGACATTGCGACCCGACTTTCCGTCCAACATATAGTAGTAGTCTTTGTCTTTCAATATCGGTTCACCGTCTATCTTCTCAATGATGCAGCCTTTCGTAACCCCTGTTTTCTTCACTGAGAAAGGTCCACGATTGATAATCTCCTCGACTTTCAGTCCATCTCCATCGTACGTTTGGTCGTAGAACAAGCCCAAGGTGGCTGTGCTAAGGTTGGCACCACCGCCAAAATAGCGCGCACCTGTGTGTGATGCGTTCAGTTCGCCTAATATTTCGCTCAGCATTTCACTGAAGTCATAGTTGTTATTGATATAAGGTAAGAACCGTGCATAACTCTTTTTGTAGCCGTCCCAATCGACACCGTGCAAGTCAACCTTATAAAATTTATCCTTCACCTGTTGCCAGATGTGGTTGAACATGTACTCCCTTTCCTGATAAGGCTTGTAGTTGAAGCGTGCTTCAAAGTCAACATTTTTCGACGAGTTGCTGCCTATATCTATCTTCTTGATGCCTCCTCCAGAGCATAGGTACAGATTCTTGAAGTCTTTGTCTGCCAGCATACCGCCGCCTCCAACACCTTTCAACACAATTTTGGTGCTCTTATCTTGTAGATCATGTTTCCATAAGTCGTAACCACCTTCGAAGGCAGCCTGATAATAGAGGGCGTTTCCGTCGTTGCTTAGCACAGCATCGCCCAATCGGCATGAGTTGACAGTGAGCCTAAGCACACGGTCGCGACAGTTGTCCAAGTCCAGTTTAATAGGCTCTTCCTTCTTTTCTTTCTTCTTCACCGTCACGTCTACCGTCTTTGGCTCTTCGGCTTTCTTTTTTTCTTTCTCTGCTTCATCGAGGAGACTCTTTTCCTCTTTCGTCATTTTGAACTTCTCATATTCATCCAAGTCGAAGAACATGATGTACACGTCGTCTTCCGTTCCCCAACTTCCATGACTGCGATAGCCAGCCCGATCGCTTTGGAAGATGATGGCTTTTCCACCTAACACCCATTTTCCATTACCAGCGTTGTAGCCACTTTGTGTAAGGTTGTAAATGGGCTTTTTACCTTCTGCATCAATCAAGGCGATGTCTTGGTTGTTCCATCCTCCTGTTCCGATATAATTGGAGATGAGCCATTTGCTGTCTGGACTCCATTCAAACCAAATATCTCCGTCGCTATAAGAGTAAACATATTTGCCGTCCATTACGGTTCTTACTTTTTTGCTCTTTACATCAAGCACCTTGAGCGTACCCCTATTCTCAAAGAAAGCAATGCTTTTCCCATCGGGACTATATTGCGGTTGGAACGAGGTATAAGCCGAATGGATAAGGCGTTCTTCCTGTAAGTCGGTGGCATACGCAAACTGTTTC
This sequence comes from uncultured Prevotella sp., assembly GCA_963511375.1. Classification (GTDB taxonomy): domain Bacteria; phylum Bacteroidota; class Bacteroidia; order Bacteroidales; family Bacteroidaceae; genus Prevotella. The sequence goes on from CAUPIT010000003.1 coordinate 141,393, forward strand.
TCCGCTTTGTTCTTCATGGTGGTTTGGTAAATCTGCCACAACCCTTCTCGTTCTGATGCGTAGACAATCGCCAGTCCGTCGGGAGAGAATTCAATAGAACGTTCTTGTTCGGGTGTATCGGTAATTTGTTTGGTGGTTCGATACTCGATATTAGTTACATACACGTCACCATGTAGCACGAATCCTATTTCCTTTCCGTTGGGGGAAAGAGCAATCTCTGTCGCTCCCCATGTCTTTATCTGCCGACTCAAGTCGATGTCATTACGGTCGGCAGTAATGCTCACGTTTACTTTTTGTGGTGCAGCCGACCCCATTTGGGTGTATATCTCACCGTCGTAACTGTAACAAATTCGCCCATTTTGTGCCACTGATAGATAACGCACAGGGTGTTTGGTATGATGAGTAATTTGCGTCTTTTCAGTGCTTTTCACCCCTCGTTTGTACACATTGAAAGTCCCGGCTTCCTCACTTAGGTAGTAAAAGGAGGTGCCATCGGGTGCCCAGCGTGGTGTACGATCCTCGCCATTGAAAGTAGTTAGTTTGCTAAAGTTGCCATTTTGGTTGAGCCATATATCTCTTGTGATAGGCGATCGGTGATGTTTACGGAAGGGATCTTCGTATCCCTTCTTGTCATGATACAATATCTCACCCTTTTGGTTGATGCTCAAATCCTCCATGTTCACAACAGAGAAGAGTTTTGGGCGGTCGCCTTTCAAGTTTACCTCGTACACCTGTGGGAACTGACTGCTGGCAAAAAAGATAGATTTTGCCGTTGGCATGATAGCTGCACTGAACAGAATATGTTCGTTGTCACGCCATGCAATGGGAGTTTCGTTGGTGCTTCGGGTGGTCAACCGCTTGGGTTCGCCACCGAATTTGTTCATTACGAAAATATCCAAGCTACCTTCACGGCTCGATGCGAAAGCAATCTTTTTGCCGTCAGGACTCCAAATGGGGTAGGAATCGTATGCTGCATTCGAGGTAAGCTGTCGTGCCTGACCGCCCGAAGCGGGTACGGTGAACACGTCTCCTTTGTACGAAAACGCAATGGTTTGCCCATCGGGAGAGATTGAAGTGTGTCTCATCCACAACGGATTGGTTTGAGCTGCCACAGATAGAGATAGTGTGAGGGCAGCAAAAATGAGTGTTTTTTTCATAAATGTAGGTTTTTTATTATTTAAGATGTTTATTCTTTTAAGCTATTGTTAGTCCCATTTGGATTTGCCACATAGTTTGCGCATCCGATTGAACATCGCCTCTTTGATGCGTTTGAAATTTCCTTTACGCAAGTTGATGAACAGCTCTTCTACCGATCGTCCTATCTTGAGCCAAGGATGTCCCCAGCCCATGATGCGGAACATGCGGTGCTTGTAGCCCACATTCTCAATGACATATTGAGGGTGTTTCAGCGGAAACGACAGTTCGTGGCGTTGCATGGTGAAGATTCCTCGAATGGCTTTGGGCAAGTCGTCGTTGCTCCCACTGAGGTGAACACCGTCTTCGGTAGCTCCAGCATTGCTAATCATGTTCACTCGGGGAACGATGCAGAGTTGTGAATGGAAGAAGATGGCTGCATGAAAAATCGTTTCGTAATACGCTTTCCCCACCGAACGGTGATACTCGCAAAACTCAATAAAGTCGCTTTGGTATTTCCTTTCTTTAATAAGGGCTTCCAACTGCTGCCGATTGTACTTGTCGTCAAGGAACGAATATGTAGCGTCCCATTTGTCAACTACCCGTTTCCATGAGGCCCAACCACTGATGCTAAAGGTGGTTGTGAAGAAATAATCATCGGGAATCCCCTGTGTTTCTTCATCGTAATTCATGCCCGCAATCATGCCAATGCGCTCATCATGAGCATATCTGTCAAGCAATTCTTTGCAAAAAGGGAAGAACGAGAGGGCAGGCACGTTGTCATCTTCCAAGACAATGCACTTGTCTTCATGGCTGAATGCCCACTTTTGGGAGAGATATTCGGAAGGGTCACAGCCCCTATTCACCTCTTGGTAGTTGCGATGTACCTCACATTCCCAGTCAATCTGTTCATCGTCGAGCAGCTTTCGGCACGCTTCCATGCGTGGCAAGTCGCTGTCGTTGCGTGGTCCGTCTTGATACAGATACAACTTGCTGGGGCGAGCCAGTTTGATTTGTTCAAACAGATTGCCCAGTTCCTTGGGACGGTTAAAGAAGAGTATTAGTACCGCCACGTCTGTTTTTGCAGGCTGTTTCATGTCCTATCAATGTTTGTTGGTTTCGTTATTGTATATTTCAATGCTGCCTGTATGAGGCTTCAGTTGGCTTAAATCGGGTAGCTTCATATAGTCGCCATAAATGTGTCGCAACATGCGGTCGCTGTCATGGGGAGCCATGAAGGGTCGGTTCTCAAACACAAGGGTTGTTAATGGGAATATATCCTCCTCGTATCGGGGATTATGAAACGGAATTCCAAGTCCGCTGGTGATGGTCTTTGCACCCGTGATGCGATTCACCAAGCGCAGTAATGGGTATATAAATCTTACATTCCACGCATACAGTCGTTTCACTTTTTTCATGCACTCCTCGTCGCTTCCCTTGTAAGTACGCATGAGTTTATACGCATGACCGAAGGAAAGTTCCGAAAGTTTGTGTGTCCACATGTGTTGCTTCTCCAAAGGGAAGATGTCTATATAGATGCCGCGATGCTTAAAAAAACGGTCGTAGTTGGGCTTCTCTTCGATATAAGAACAACGGTCGCGCACCTTTGCGTAATGGTAACAATAATTTGGGTCGGTGCTGTGGGCTTGTAATGCTAAGTCATCGGGCAGTTCGTGGGGTAGTATTTCCAAAAGTCGCTCGTAGTCTGAGCGCATCATCTCAATGTCCAAGTCATCGTCCCAAGGTATAAAGCCGCCATGTCGAACGGCACCTATCAATGTTCCACTGCTGAGCCAATACCGAATGTTGTGGCGTTGGCATATCTTGTCAACCTCAACAAGGATGTGCAGCATGCGTATTTGTTGGCGACGCAGCAACGATCCGTCAGGATTATATCGTTGGCGCAGTTCCTCGTGTGGTATGAGTGGTGTGTTCATGAGTGCTGTTTTATTTTGACAATTGACGCATCCCCCATTCATAAACCTTGTCGATATGGGGAACCTCTACACCGTGTTGATGCGCCAATCGGTGAATGATAGCCAGTCCATAAGGGAAGTCTTCTGTGAAATACCTACTGGAAAAATCAGGTTGATAACCTCCCTCAACGGCTTTCATGGGTGCAGGTATGCCTTGAAAGGCAGCAATGGACGACAGTTTTTTGCTTAAACTATGTGCATCCGTACTCTCGTAATAATCGAGAACAGTGGGTATTGCGCCCTGCTTTACCTTTAATTTGCTCAATAGAGTTTGAAGTTCTTCATCCATTTGGATGTATAATTGTGCGGCTTCATCGGTCCAATCGGTGTAGAAGAGCGGCACCTCTTTATATATAATCTCCTTGTGCCAAGTGTGCCATAGCTCGTACAAGCGAGCGGTATGCAACAGCGGATTGCTATTTGTCAAACTCGCTTCGTAATAATTATCTAACAAACTGATGGGGGTATGCAACATTTCTTGCAATGTTTCCCTTAATGCTTCAGTAGCCTCGCCACCTCGTTCAATTGCTAAATTGAGTTGAGGTTTATAGCCCAACAGCGATGCTCGATGTCCATATTGAGTGGTTCGGGCAATGAAAGGTACGCGCTGAAAGCCAAAAAGAGGTGTGGTATCGGGCAATATGTCCAACGCCTCAAAGAAAAAGCCTGTACTCGATACGATGCTTCCCACAGGTACGTGGGGCGACAGATACTTACTTATTTGCTCCAGTGTGTCGTGCAGTGCATATCCTGGGAGACACAGCAAAACCAACTCTGCAGAAGGTATTACTTCTTTGGCATGCGTACTGATGTGGCATAACTCTCCCTTCAACACCTCTCCATTGGGGGTGTCAATGAGCAAATGATGCGTCCACCGTTCGGGATGTCGTGTCAACAAACTCACCTGATGAGTGGGCTGTGCAGCCAAAAAACCAGCTACCACATGCCCTAAGTTACCTCCTCCGCAAATACATATTTTCATTTATATGGTTTCGTTTTGTAGGTTGAGCAATGCTGTAATCAGTTGGTCGTTGTCCGCTTGGTTGCGGATAGAGATACGAATATAGTTCAATCCTTTGAGCGATGTCTTGCTGTTGCAATCTTTAATCATGATGTCAAAGCGTGCCAACAGCTGTTTAGTCAGTTCGGCTGCGGTATAAGGCGGTTTTACCTCACAGCAGAAGTAGTTGGCTTGGGTTGGCAGAACTCGCAAAAAGTGTATATCCTTCAAGCGAAGGGCAAAGCGATTGCGCTCGTCAATAAATTGCTGACATGCTTTTCCATATTGTGCTTGATATTTATTGTATATCTGCATGAAGAATTCGGCAAACGAGTTGATATTCCATATTGACACGTCTTTCTTGATGCGAGCAATAGTTTCTTGTTGTGAGGTAGCCAAGATGCCCAACCGAAGTCCGGGTACGCCGTACGATTTTGAAATACTTTTCATGACCAACAGATTGGGATATGCTTCCAATGTCTCATCACAGAGAAGTGAGTTGTGTAGAAAGTCATCACTAAAGTCTACAAACGACTCGTCAACCACTAACTGTATATTTCGCTCCTTGCACCATGCTGCCAGTCTCACAACATCGGCTTTGGGTATGAAGTTGCCCGAGGGATTGTCTGGATTGATGAGCAACAGCATGTCTATGGACTTGTCTTTGTAGAAATTCATCAAGTCGTTGGCAGTATATCGCAGCGTGTCCAAGGGCGGAACAAACGCTACTATCTGCTCTTTTCGCAGTCGATGCGGATATTCCTCGAACGTGGGGAACACCATGCCCACATTACCTTTAACGTTCTCCATGAGGCTCTTGATGAGTTCTGCTGCACCGTTGCCCACCACCATGTATTCTTGTTTGATGCCAAAACACTTGCCTGCCAACAGCGAGTTAACATACATGCCCGAAGGATATTCGGTCAAAAGAGTGTCAAAGTTGGCTTTCATCTCGGCTTTCATCTGCTCACAAGGAAAGTAGGGGTTTACCAAATAGCAGTAGTCCAGCATCTTTGGGAAACGCCAATGCCCACCATAGCGATAGTTATACCGCTTGAGCATCTCGTCGTCTTTAGCGAAAATGGTTTCTGCAATGTCCAAATCTTGCACATCGTCTATCTCGTACCACTTCTCATTACCAATGTCAAGTGCTTTGAGGTTGGTTTTATCTAATAACGTAATCACGCGCAATACCTGTTCGTAATATTCGTTATTTCCCAAAGCTTTACAATAAGCATCAAGAAAAGGAACGTACTGTGTTTGCGAAAACGTTTTGCTAAACTTGTAAATGTTCACCGTTTTATAATACGAGTCAACCTCCTGATAGTTGAAAGCCTTTTTGGGAACAAAGTTCACGATATTGCCATCTTGGTCAATGCGCACCATGGTACCGTCCATCCATGTTTCATATTTGGCAACGAGAGCAATGTTGGGACGCTCGTCGGCAAGTATCATGGAGAAAAGTCGGTCAGAGAAGATGAGGTCCGACTCTATCAAGAGCGTGTCGTCTTCTTGCATTTGCTCCTTTACCAACGACAATGAATAAATATTATTGGTGCGGTCGTAAATGGGATTTTCTACATATTCTATCTTTAGAGTGTCTGCATATCGCTCTCCGATGTGGTGGATGAGTTCTTTTCCCTTATAGCCCACCACAATCAGTACACGCTTTAGATGCAATGCGGAGAGTTGCGTGAGTACGCGGTCAATGAGCCTTACCCCATTAACGGGTACCATACATTTGGTGTTCTCCTTGGTGTAGCTTCCTAAGCGACGCCCCATTCCAGCGGCTAATATAATGGCTTGCATGTGTTAAATTTCTGCTTTGATTTTCAATAATGAGCAAATATACATAAAAATATGGATTTAGGAGATGACCTTAGTGCTTTTTCTTCCATTTAGAAAGAATGGCTGCTTGGCATTCGCGGAGTATCTCTGCTTTGGCAACGCGCATGATGACGTAATACAAAACAGCTGCCATTACCACCCTAATGATTAATAATGGAAGCAGATGAGTGATGCCCAACGTGGCATAGTAGGTCACAACCATGACCCCTGATGCACTGACAGCAAAGGGCAACACATCCTTAAAAAACTGCGGAAGCGTATATCCCGTGGACTTTCTCACGAAGTAGAACCACACAAAAAGCCAACTCACGTTGAGGCATACATAGGCAATAACCATGTTGCGGATGCCGTATGGCCACAGCAATAGCATGAGGACGATTTGTAATGCGCCCAAGGCAACGGTGCAACCAAGGTAGACATTGGCTTTCCCTTTGCTGATGATGAGGTTTGACATCAGTGTGATAAGGGGAAAAACTGCCCCACTCACGCACAACAGACGAAGGAGTTGGGCACTGGGAAGCCATTTCTCGGTAATGGTAAGCACGATGAATTCGCGCGATACCAGTCCCAGTCCCAACAAGAGGGGGAAACTGAGAAATGCCGAAAAGCGCATCATCTTGCGAAAGGCGTGCAGCTGTCGGTCGGCCTCGTTCTTCAGTTCAACGAGTACAGGTTGTGCTACTTGGTTCACTATGCTCTGCACCAACTGAAATCCCTTGCTGTCCCATTGGTAGGCTTGGTTGTATTGTCCCACGTCGTGTTTGGTGTATAACCTGCCCAACAGAATGTTCAGCACGTTGTTGTTGACTTGGGTAATGAGCGTGGTGAGTAGGATTTTGAATGAGAACTTGAACATTCGTCTCACGGGAGCAAACGAAATATGATGTACGGAGGGTCGCCAAGGCGAATAATGCCAATAGAGTAGGGTGCACAGCAGGATGTACACCAAACTTTGGGTGGCTAATGACCAATAGCGAAAACCGCCCCACGCCATCAGTACTCCCGTGATGCTCGACAGCAATACGGCAACGATGTTGGCTTTGGCTTGTTGCTTGGCGTGTAAGTTCTTGAACAACCATGCCGATTGGGCGGTGCCGAACGAGGCGAAGAGGATGCCTAAAAAACTGTATCGGCATAGGGATGTCAGGGCTGGCGTGTCGTAGAAAGAGGCTATCAGAGGAGCGGATAGGAACAAAACGATGTACAAGGTGCCGCCAACCAAGATGTTGAACCAAAACACAGCGTTGTAGTCATCGTGGGTAGGGGATTTCATATTGGTGATGGCTACCGTGAATCCACTGTTTTGAAGGGCGATGGCAACTAACTGAAAAATGGCTATCATCGCCATCATGCCATAGTCTTCGTCGGACAGGATACGACCCAGCATGATGCCAAACACCACGCCTACCAATTGCAGGGTGATGTTGCTCATCGCCCCCCAAAATATACCTTTTGTCGTTTTCTCTTTGAGTGTCTCTGTCATCCGCAGGGAATTTGGTTACAAAAGTACTTGTTTTTAGGCAGAAGTACAAGTTTTTTTCTTTTATAAGGTCTTGTCGTCACACTTCTTTCATTTGTTTTGAACAGGTTGTTTAGTTGTAAGAATATGATTTATGTTGCAACGGAGTTTCACGGAATTTCACTGCATATCCGTGACGTTCCGTGTCATTCCGATGCAATGAAAAATCGTCTTAAAAAATCCGAAATATATTGACAAACGCTCTCTAAATACGGGCATATTTGTAACGAAGTGGATACTTGCTCGCAAATACGCGAAAAATAGGAATAGTTGATACTCAACGTGTTATAAAAATAGGGGTATCATTTAGTCGCAAAAACGGTACGAAATGGCCGTAAAAAACATGATTTTGCGTTGGAAAAGCAAAGGGTTAGGCGTGTTATTGCATTGATATTGGCCAGTTAACTCAATGGGTTAACCAATCAATGTCATGCTTATAGCCCAATTAAGGCTACGGAACATCCAAAATATCCCCTATATTTTTTCTATTTGTAAGGTTCCAGAAGTGTTAAAAATAGGGGAGAAAAACGGACAAAACCAGTTCTTCACACCTTTTTATCAATTCTCCATGTCACGTTGTATTGGGCTTGTTGGTCGTGGCACAGGTGCCATGCCATGCAGGTGGGGCATGGTGCGCAGTTTTTTAGTGAGCCGACTTTTGGTAGACCTTACGGCTTGTTCCGAGCAGCAAAATGCCTTAGCTTTCTCGCTGTCGGCCATGCCGTTGCGTTCCATGATGCAGAAAAATGTTTCTTTGGGTGTCAGTGCCAACGACTGGTTGTTGAGCAGTTCAGCCAGTTCGGCATCGATATTGGGCATGATGCTGGCCACGGCAACCTGCTCTTTCTTGCCAAACTGGCTGATGTTGCCATTGTGTAAGATGGCATCAAGCACGTCGATGCCCAGCTTGATTTGTGCCACCGACTCATAATTGCGGTCTGCCTGCATGGCTGGGGGCAGCTTGTGTTTCAACTGCTCCAACTCTTTCAGTCGGCTGTCCATCGCCTGTTTCATCTCTTCTATCGTGAGGTTTTTGGCCGAGAGCCGTGTGTGCAGTTCGTCTTTGATGTCGGCTATTTGCTCTTGGAATCGCTTGTATAGCAGGTGGTTGCGTCGGTAGTATCCGTAGGAGAGAACAAATAGTAGCAGCAAGAGGGCGATGATGACGACCGAGTAGCGGTATCGTTGGCGGGCACGATCCAATTGTAGCACGGCATTGTCATAATCGTTTTGCACTTTGATGATGTCGGTGTGCGTTTTCTCCGAGTAAAGCGAGTCGTCGAGTGCTTTGAGGCGCAGCATTGATTCGTATGCCTTGCGGTAGTCACCGTGTGTCTCGTGCAAGTGCGTTTCGGCGAGCAGTCGGTTGTACGCCATGGTAGAGTTGTTTTTTTTCGACATCATCGACATGACGAGCCTTACCTTCTCGGGCTGGTTTTGCCGCGTGTAGATTTGGCTGAGTAGCGTGAGTGCGTTGCCAAGGGCTGACGAGTCTTGTGCCAGCATGAACGCCTGGTAGGCGTGATGCTCGGCTGATGCAAGCGAATCGCGCAGCAGGTCGTAATGAGCCAGATGCTTTTGGATGACCGACTGTTGCCCTCTGCCAACCTTGTGGTAATACAACATGGCTGTTTTGGTGGCGTTGCGGGCACTGTCGGGCAGCTCCATATTGAAAAATGTATTGGCCTTGTTCACCAGAACGTCGACGATATGTTCGGGCTTTCCATACGTCATGGCATATTTTAGGGCGCGGTTTTGGTATTGCAGGGCCAGTTCGTTGGCACCGCTGTTCTCGTTGATCCACCCGATGTACTGGTAAATATGGAAGATGGTTTTGGCACTGTCGAGTGCGGGAACCAGTCGCTCGGCTTGCTTCAGTTGCACCATGGCAGCCTTTAAGTTGTGTTGGTCGATATACTGCAGGGCGCTGTCAATGTAGGTGCGGGCTTGTTGCTCGGGTGCGGGGAGGGCGCTTTTTTGGCTGCTCGGGTTGCATGCGCCGAGTAGAAGTGTGGCAGAAAGCAGCATCACGAATATCTTTTGCATACGGTTGTGTTTTGGTCTTTTTTGTTCAGGGCAAAGATATAAAAAACAATTCATATTCGTTCTTTGATGTGTCAAAAGAGATGTTGGCGGTATTTTAAATACCTGTTAGTCAGATGCTTGCGTTTTCTGCGTGTGTCAATGTCTATCGGGCTATTGACAAGGGCAGTCTGAAGTTGTATCTTTGTCTACGAAAGCTATATGCAAATCTGAAGTACAGTTCGCACCTGTCTTTGGTTTCCTCGGTCATAGACGGTGCGGATGTACTTTTTGAAAGGATGGAACAATGTTTAAAAAAGATAAGATATGAAGAAATATGGTATTTTGTTGGTTATGTTTTGCTTCGTTGTTCTTCAGATGACGTGGTCGCAAAGTCACAAGAAAAGCTTGCCACGACCAGATGGAAACATATGTTGGTCTGTCATTGACGACATACCTGTTTATCCTGGTGGAACAGTCGCCTTGCGCCAATGGATGATAGATTCTGTGGCTCCCGGGCTGGACAGTATTAAAAGCTCGGCAGAAGGAAAGTTGTTGATCTCGTTTGTCGTTCTGGAAAATGGCGCTTGTGACAGTTTTAAAGTGGTAAAATCGGTGGATCCCGAGATTGATACCTTATTTCTAAACGGACTGAAAAGGATGCGGAGGTGGACCCTTTGTAAGCACAGAGGCAAGGCTATGCCTGTAAAATTTATCTATCCTATCACGATTAAGAGGGAGCGTGAGAATGAAGAAAATACTGTTTCCAAAACTAAAGAATAAATATGATGAAGAGAAGAAGTGTGTTGTTATTTTGGCTTATGATGGCTGTTTGGGCGGCAATGTCGGCACAGTGTGTGGACTCATCGAAGAATGTTGAACCGTCGGAAAAGATATTTTCCGATCCCGAGGTGATGCCAGTTTATCCCGGAGGGGAAAAAGCGTTGATGGCATTTGTGAGCGATAGGGTGATTCCTAAGCTGATGAAGGCTGACTCTACGTTAACGGGAACCATGATGGTGAATTTTGTTATCGATAAAAAAGGTCGTTGCAAAGATTTCAAAGTGTATCGTTCGAAAGGCCCAAGGTTTGATAAAATCATTATTAGAGAAATGAAACACATGAAACGTTGGACACCTGGCATGTTAGTGGGTAGACCAGTCAGTATGCGTTATAACGTGAGAATTAGAATGCAGGTGAAGCAAACATGTAGGGTGAAGCGCATGGAAAAACCTTGATCTGCACGTCAATAACGCTGGTACTGAATTGGATGAAAAGTCTCAAATAGCTGACATAATGGCTTGATTTTTGGGCTAAATAATGGAATATGTGTCATAATGGCGCGATTTCTTCACTGGTACGCTCCTTGCAACAATGGTAAGTGAACTCGAAAGAGCAAATAAAAATAAACAATATAAAAATAGGAGGAAATGATTATGTTACCAGTAAGAAACAGAAATTCATGGTTACCAAGTGTGTTTGATGATTTTTTTGATACAGGTCTTGCACCAAGATTGAACAGTACAGCACCCGCCATCAACGTAATTGCTCATGATGGTGATTATGTAGTAGAGTTGGCTGCACCTGGCTTGAAGAAAGATGATTTTGTCGTGAATATCGATAACGATGGAAATTTGACTATCAAGATGGAAAAGAAGGTGGAGAACAAGGAAGAGGACAAGAAGGCTCACTACTTGCGTAGAGAGTTTAGTTACTCGAGCTTTGAGCAGACACTGATTTTGCCAGATGACGTAGACAAAGAGAAAATTTGCGCAAAAATGTCGGATGGTGTCTTGACAGTAACCTTGCCGAAACGTGAGGAAATCGTACAGACATTAGGCAAGCAAATCACCGTAGAGTAATCAATCTCTTAGGTGTCTATATAACCGCAGCCCTGCAATCCTAACGGATTGTGGGGCTTTTGCATGGATGAAAATTGTGAAGGATTCTTGTATTTATAAGGTGTAGATGATGCGTAAGTCAGAAAATTGCAGTACCTTTGCCAAAAGGAAAATTACATATTAGACAGGTAACAATAATTATGGCAAAGAAAGCTTTATTGATGATCCTCGATGGATGGGGAATAGGAAACAAGGGTAAAGGTGATGTGATTAACAATACGCCTACACCTTATTTGGATTATCTGAATGCTACATGCTCGCATTCGCAGTTGCAGGCTTCGGGTGAGAATGTAGGATTGCCCGATGGACAGATGGGTAACTCGGAGGTAGGACACTTGAATATTGGTGCAGGACGTGTGGTTTATCAGGATTTGGTGAAGATTAACAGAGCCTGTAAAGATGGGTCAATCCTACAAAATCCTGAAATCGTTTCTGCCTATACGTATGCACAGAAAACGGGAAAGAAGCTTCATTTAATGGGATTGACCAGCAATGGCGGTGTTCACTCTTCTTTGGATCATCTATATCAGTTGTTGATCATCTCTAAAAAATACGGTCTTAAAAATACGTATGTGCATTGTTTCATGGACGGACGCGACACAGACCCGAAGAGTGGAGTTGGCTTTATTGAGGCTTTGCAGCATGTTTGTGAGACGAACGATGCACACATTGCCAGTATCATAGGGCGCTTTTATGCCATGGATCGTGACAAGCGATGGAATCGAGTAAAAGAGGCTTATGACTTGTTGGTAAGTGGTGTGGGCAAGAAAGCAACGGACATGGTGCAGGCGATGCATGAGAGTTATGCCGAAGATGTGACCGACGAATTTATCAAGCCCATTACCAACGCTACTGTTCAAGGACAGATAGAAGAGGGTGATGTGGTGATTTTCTTCAACTTCCGTAACGACCGTGCCAAAGAACTCACACAGGTGTTGACCCAGACCGATATGCCCGATGAGGAAATGCACACCATCAAGGATTTGCAATATTACACGATGACGCCCTACGATGCTAACTTTAAGAATGTACATGTGCTGTTCCCGAAGGAAAATGTAGAGATGACATTGGGCGAATATCTTAGCAGTCTGGGTAAAAAACAATTGCATACAGCGGAGACGGAGAAGTATGCACACGTTACATTCTTCTTCAATGGAGGACGTGAGGAGCCTTACAAGGGGGAGGATCGCATCTTGGTTAATTCGCCCAAGGTAGCGACTTACGACTTAAAACCCGAGATGAGTGCCTACGAAGTGAAAGACAAACTGGTGGATGCCATTGGTACACAGCAGTACGATTTCATTGTGGTAAACTTTGCCAACGGTGATATGGTGGGACATACGGGTGTCTATAACGCCATTGCCAAAGCGGTTTGGGCGATCGACCATTGTGTGAAAGAGGTGATAGAGGCAGCCAAAGCCAACGATTATGAGGCTATCATCATTGCCGACCATGGTAATGCTGACAACGCGATCAACGAGGATGGTACGCCCAACACGGCACACTCGCTCAATCCTGTACCATTTATTTATGTGACAAACAACAACAGTGCTACCGTGAAGGACGGAAGATTGGCTGACGTGGCACCGTCTATATTGCACATCATGGGCTTGGAACAACCAGAAGCCATGACAGGTGAAAATCTGATAACAGACTGATTCTTGAATTTTTAAGCACAAAAGAGCATCAGAATTGAACCACTTGTTGGTTCAATTCTTGTCTCTTTTGAATATGGCAGTCAAGCTGTATCAATCTTGAGGATATGGAAGTACAGATAGAAGAAAGTTGGAAAGCGCATTTACAGCAAGAGTTTGACAAGCCTTACTTTGCCAAACTGACCGAGTTTGTGCATGCCGAGTACAGCCAATTTGCGTGCTATCCTCCCGGAAAACTCATTTTCAACGCTTTTAATCTCTGTCCGTTCGATCAGGTGAAAGTGGTGATTATCGGGCAAGACCCTTATCATGAACAGGGTCAGGCGCACGGTTTGAGTTTCTCGGTTAATGACGGTGTGCCGTTTCCACCTTCGTTGCAAAACATCTTTAAGGAGATACAAGCCGACTTGGGAATGCCTATTCCGACAACAGGTAACTTGACTCGCTGGGCGAAACAGGGCGTGATGCTACTTAATGCCACACTCACCGTGCGCGCGCATGCAGCAGGAAGCCACCAGCGAAGAGGGTGGGAAACGTTTACAGATGATGTCATTAAGGTGTTGAGCGATCATAAAGAGCACTTGGTGTTCTTGTTGTGGGGCGGTTATGCGCGTTCAAAATCCTATCTTATTGACAAGCGCAAACACTGTGTTTTGGAAAGCGTACATCCCTCACCGCTATCGGCCAATCGAGGCGGCTGGTTTGGTAATCATCATTTCTCACGCTGTAATGAATACTTAATACAGCAGGGCATTGAACCCGTGAAATGGTAAAAACTCCTCAATGTATGAATCATTCATATCCTCCCATTATACAAGTAGGCAACGTCTTGGTGTCTCCAGATGTTTTCACGCAAAAGTTTTGCTGTGATTTAGAGGCGTGTCATGGGGCTTGTTGCATAGAAGGCGATGCAGGAGCTCCTGTCACTATTGAGGAAATTGCAAGCATAGAAGAGAACGTGGATGCTGTGTGGAACGAGCTTTCTGCTTCGGCTCAATCGGTCATTGACCAGCAAGGCGTGGCCTATGTCGATAGAGAGGGCGATATGGTAACCAGCATCGTCGGCCGCAAGGATTGTGTTTTTACTTGTTACCAGCAGGGCACGTGTCTGTGTGCGCTTGAGAAGGCCTACCGAAATGGGCAGACCAACTTTTGTAAGCCCATCTCCTGTGCGTTATACCCTATTCGGGAAAAGGCGTTGGGAAATGGACTTGTTGGGCTGAATTACCACCGTTGGAAAATTTGCCAATGTGCGGTAGAGAAAGGTAAAGAGCTCAATTTGCCACTTTACCAATTTCTCAAAGAGCCTTTGATACGCCGCTTTGGACAGCAATGGTATGAAGAATTGTGCGCCGTAGCCGAACAATTGAGTCGTCAAGACTTTCTGTAATCAGATGGCGACTGACCTGTTCGGTCTTTAAAGTACTTTCCTAAGAAGCTCTGGTTGGGAAAGTTCATCTCTACAGCTATTTCCTTTATGTTTTTGGAAGAATTCTTCAACAGCAACCGAAGCTCTTTCGTCACGTAGCTGTCTATCCAACTATTAGGCGTTTCCTTGCTCACTTTCTTCACCGTTTCCGAAAGATATTTAGGCGTAGTGCACAGCTTCTCGGCATACCAACTTACTTTTCTTATCTCCCGGTAGTTCTGTTCGACCAGTTTAATGAAATCGGTGAATATCTTTTCCCCACGACTCAAGCGGGCATCACCTCCTATTTGTTGGGTGCGCCAGATGTGGTTACCCATGTCGTATACTAAGGTTCCCAGCATGGCACATGCGCTTTCGCGACGGAAGTGATGTGACTTGTCGTCAACTTTCCGTTTGGTTATCTGGAAAAATTCATCAAACGCTTTGGCTTCTTTGCTCGTTAGGTGTAGCACGGGATGCGTCTTTGTAAAGATAAAGAGCGATGACATCTCATGGATTCCGCGAGCGGTGTCTTGCAGAAAGTTCTCTGATGCCAGAATGGCAATGCCTTTACAGTCGCGACTCAGCATGTAATCACTGATGACTTGTCCCTCACTTAGGACAATCATGTCATTCGCTTGAATCGTACACTTCTTGGTGTCTACCAGATATTCTGCACGCCCTTGGACACACATTCCAATCAGCAGACAGCTCATTTTGTGCGGTTCTAGCGGTAAGGGCAAATCCTCAAAGTGTTCAAACAGTATCAGGTCGTTATCAATGTAACAGTTTTCTCCTGTGACAGACTTGATATGTTCAATCGTCACTTCTTTCATCGTCTTGTCCTGCATATTCCAATTACTTTTTAATTCTTATACGTTCTGAATTCCATCTGGTTTTTCCAAAGAAGATGAATGCGCTTTGATGTTCTCCTTGCAAAGATAGGGGAAAAATACAACAATCTATGAAAACAGATGTTAATATTGCAGGCTTTCATGGAAATATGGAACAATTTCTATGCCTTCTACCGATTGAATCTGTTCGTTTTTGAAGTTTTGGTCGCCATGAATCAGCACTCTTTGGTGATCAGCCACGGTAAATTTTCGACATGCTTGCTCGTCCAGTTCACCCGTGCAGGTATATTCCAAACCGTCGATGTATATTTTTTGTCCGCGTTTGGCATCGCGCAACGTGATTCTCAGTTGACCTTTAAACGCTTTGTCGAATTGATAATACACGCCGTTACCTACCAAGTCGAAATAGCGGGGCGTATAGGTCATGTTTCTTTTTACTGCAGGGTAGCCCGTTAGATGATACCTCGAAGCAATGGCAGGCATGTTGGTGTTGCGTGCAGGCTGCCACAATCCCCAGTCAACATCATCTGAGTTCCATTTCAACATGTAGGCGTTGGCATCATACCGCTCACCACCATCTCTGGTAAGAGATACGTTTGCCCGCCTCGTTAGCCATCCATCATCCGAGCAGAAGGCCCTCTTCTCCCCGTTCTTCATCCTTCCGCACAACGAGAACGCCATCTGTTGCTGGTTGATGTGTGGAAAAGTGGGCGAATACCAGATGGCTATTGTGTTGACGCCTGGTTGCAGAAACCTGGTCACTTCCATGTTGATGCTCACCGGAAGATTGTCGTTAACTATTCTGCATGGCATCCAACTGGCGGTGGATACATTGCGCTCGTTAATATACACGTCCACCTTGCCCGTGGTGGCTATTGTCGCTGAGGCAAATACGGGCAGCTCTTGTAACCGTATTTGTTGCCTGAACCAAATCTCAGAAGTGCTGTCTACCTGCTGGGTGGCAATCCAATGCGTGTAGAAAGATTGTGCATGGGCAATCAGTGTCCACAACATGACCATCGCAAGTATAATAGTTTTTCTCATGAATCAATCGTCTATTCTGCTACATGACTATGCGCTCTTGAGGCTTTCTTCAAGAGGCTCATCCTGCTTTTGTCTTCATTTTATCGTGGTGGCTTTGCTGCGTTTCAGTCCAACTCTTGTCTGTTTCCCGTTCATGTACACGGTTACGGCTTTAACATGGTGCTGGGTGCATGGTTTTAATTGAACCCATTCCACTTGTCCGTTCTTCCATTTCATGCTCACCTCGTAGCCTCCCCGCGCCCTGATGCCCCGCACTTCACCGTCTTTCCATGCATCCGGAAGGGCGGGAAGAAGATACAGTTCGTTGTCGGTGCTTTGCAGCAGCATCTCGCAAACGCCAGCAGTGCCACCGAAATTTCCATCTATCTGGAAAGGCGGATGTGCATCCATCAGGTTGGGATAGGTGCCGCCGCTGCTTCGTTTGTCGGCACCTTGATAGTGATCAGGCGATACGTAGGTCAGCAATTTCTGGTACATGTGGTACGCTTCCTTGGCTTTTCGCAGTCTGGCCCACAGGTTGATGCGCCATCCCGTGCTCCATCCCGTGGTGTGGTCGCCTTTCTGTTGTAGCGTTTTTTCAGCAGCCAAGGCCAGTTGGGGCGTTTCTTTCAGTGAGAGGTGATGACCGGGGAAAAGTCCGATGAGGTGCGATTGGTGGCGGTGCTTGATGTCCCAGTCGTCCCAATCGTAGTACCATTCGTTGAGATCGCCCAGATGTCCTACGGTGTAGGGATGCAGTCGTTTGAGCGATGCCTCAATCTCTTTCAGCAGTTGTGACTGTCTTGCGTAGTCGGCCCCCTTCTTGTTGATGGCCTCCGCCGTGTTGATGAACAGCTCGCGGATGATGGCCAGGTCGGCTGTTCCGCCATAACAGGTGGTGCCATGGTAGCCCTCGGGCGTCTTGTATTCGTTCTCGGGTGACGTGCTGGGTGCGGTAATCAGCTCAGCGGGGTTCTTTGGGTTCTCAACAAGCCAATCTAACATGAAGGCAGAAGCACCTTCCAACAGGGGCAGAGCCATGTCGTTGAGGAATTGGGCATCGGGGTTGAACCGATAATGTTCCCACAAGTTCTGCGTCAGCCATGCGCCTCCCATGTTCCAGTTGCTCCATTCGGGACTCTCATGCTTCTCGCCTACGGGGTTGGTCATGGCCCACACGTCCGAGTTGTGGCTCGAGCACCATCCCCGTTTGATGCCATAATAGTTTTTGGCGGTATGCCTGCCGTTCACGGCCAGCGCCTGCATGAAGGTGAACAGCGGTTCTGCCATCTCGCTAAGGTTGGCCACCTCGGCCAGCCAGTAGTTCTCCTCGAGGTTGATGTTCACCGTGTAGTTCGATCGCCACGGTGCCCGCAGATAGTGTGACCACAATCCCTGCAGGTTGGCGGGAATGGCTTTGGTGCGCGAACTGGCTATCAACAGGTAGCGTCCATACTGCATGTACAGCGTTTCCAGATAAGGGTTGTGCCCGCCTTGGTCGGTATAGTCTTTGAGTTGTTGCTCGGTTGTCCGGTTGCAATCGGCCACCGATCCGCCCAGAAACAATTTCATCCGGTCGTAGAAGTGGGTATAGTCGGCCACATGTTGTTTCTTGATGTCCCGGTAACTTTTCTTTTCCAGGGTCTTTTGGTGTGCCAGAGCCAGCTGCTCGCAGGGCTTCGCTTGCCGTACAGGGTGCTTGTCAAAACCGTTAAAACTGGTTTCGTTGAAAAAATACAGGGTGGCTTCGGTTGCGTCTGTAATCAACAGTGTAGAGTCGGTGGCTTCAATCTTTCCTTGCTTGGTCACTGCCCGCAGCACCGAACAGAAGTGAATGCTGTTCTCTGGGTCGCCCATGGCATGTCCCTTCATCGTGATGAGGTCGCCCGCAGCCTTGACGGTGTGCGGTATCTGAGCAGACAGGTTGACTTCCAGGTTGATGCTTCTGGGCTTGTTGGCCGTGATGTGTATGCAGATGAGGCTGTCGGGATGTGATGCGAAATATTCTCGCTTGATTTTCACGCCGTTCAGGCTATAGCTGTCTGTGAGCAAGGCCTTGTCGATGTCGAGCGTGCGGGTGTAGTTGGTTGCTTGCCCGCCCCGAGGGTCCAACAGGTGCAGCGTGGCCAGTGGTTGGTAATACTGCGAGTTGGGACCTTGCACATGAAGTTGCAGCGAGTCGGCCTTTCGGTAGTCTTCTTTGAACAAGGCCTCGCGGATGGCCGGTATCCATTGGTGTGCGTCCTGGTCGAGATTCGGGTCTACTGGCTGCCCCGTCCAAAGGGTGATGTCGTTGAGATAAATCAGATTGTCGCGCGTACCGCCATAGACCAGCGCCCCCATCCGCCCATTGCCGATGGGCATCGATTCTTCAAAATACTGCGCAGGCTTGTCGTACCACAGGTGCATGGGGAGTTGTTGCGCCAGCGTAGGAAGGTGCATGGCGAGCAAGAAAAGTAATGAGCCAATGTTTCTCATGATGAAACCGATATGTAGGGATTGTCTATATGCAACAAACTGCGGGTTGGCAGATGAGCCTGCCTTTACAGCTATGCAAAAATAATGAATTCTGTATAAACAGCAAAACGGTGACTGTGAATTATTTGTTGATATCATACAATGACGGCGCGCGGGTGGGATGAGCTTGAGGGAGAAATTGTTTTAAAATGAGTTATTATCGCGTTCTCGTAACACGCTCTGGAAAAGGTCTTTATGGCGCGTTTTCAATAGCATGGAGATTGGTTGCCAATAGCATAGAGTTTGGAGGTCAATAGCATACAGATTGGCACTTAAAGTCAATGACTTTGTTTCGCAAGTGCAAATGACCATGATGACGTGGCCATTGGCCAGCCTCATCATCCCCATAATTACATGGTATTTGTTTGCTCAAGAATAAAGCGAAACCCCACTCGCAAGGAGTGGAATTTCGCTTCAATTAAACATGCTTCCAAAACGTTTGTTCGCACAAAGGGAAACATGTTTTTATTTTATGGTCATGCTTGTACGGTTGGCAGAGAGCCACCGTTGATGGACAATTACAATTTGGCCAACTCGATAACTTTATCGACTGCAGCCCTGATACCATCCACATTCTTGCCGCCAGCCGATGCGAAATGAGGTTGTCCGCCACCGCCTCCCTGAATGAGTTTGGCTGCCTCACGAACCATTTGACCTGCATTCAATCCGTGGTCTTTCACCATGTCTTCGCTCAGCATAACACTCAGAAGTGGCTTCTGCTGTGCTGTAGAACCGATGACGCAAAGTAAATGCGATGGTATGGCCTCCCGAATCTTGAACACCAAGTCCTTGGCGGCGTTGCCATCGATAGGCAATACCGCCTTGATAACGGTAACGCCATTGATAGTCTCAGCACGTCTGATGAGTTCGTCTTTGGTTCTTTGCACCGCTTGTGCTTGGAACAGTTCTATCTCCTTGCGCATGGTGTCGTGTTCGTCCATGTACTTTTCGATAACTCCTTTCAAGTCCTTGGCGTTATTGAACAAGCTGCGGATGGCCTTCACCGTGTCTTCTATGGCATACATTGCTTCTTCGCATTTGCGACCAGTAATGGCTTCAAAGCGACGAACACCAGCAGCTACCGAACTTTCGGATAGGATTTTGAACAGTCCGATGCGTCCTGTACTCTTGGCGTGAATGCCTCCACAGAACTCACATGACGGTCCGAAGCGCACTACTCGCACCTTGTCGCCATATTTTTCACCAAACAATGCAATGGCTCCCATTTCCTTCGCCTCTTCTATCGGCGTATCACGATGTTCGTCCAAGGGGATGTCTTGACGTATAAGGTCGTTCACCATCCGCTCTACCTGTCTGATTTCCTCGTCGGTTACCTTTTGGAAATGCGAGAAATCGAAGCGCAGCGTGTCGGGCGATACATACGATCCCTTTTGCTCCACATGGTCGCCAAGCACCTGCTTGAGTGCATAATCCAGCAGGTGAGTGGCTGTATGGTTTGCCGCACAGGCATCACGTTTGTCGGTATCCACGCAAGCCATGAAGTCAGCCTCGGGATGTTGTGGCAGTTGCTTGATGATGTGAATGCTTTGGTTGTTCTCACGTTTGGTGTCTATCACGTCCACTGTCTCGTGTTCGCTCACCAAGACACCTTGGTCACCAACCTGACCTCCCATTTCTCCATAGAAGGGTGTGAAGTCCAAGATGACCTCGTAAAAACTATTTTTTTTCTGGGTTACCTTGCGATACTTCAATATATGGCATTCGTATTCAGTATAATCGTAGCCCACAAACTGCTGTTCGCCTTGTCTTATTTCTACCCAGTCGCTGTTTTCCACTTGTGCTGCATTGCGGGCACGGTCTTTCTGTTTCTGCATTTCTGCATTGAACTGTTGCTCGTCAACGCTGAATCCGTGCTCTCTGCATATCAGTTCTGTGAGGTCGAGCGGAAAGCCGTAGGTATCGAAAAGGCGAAAGGCTTGTTCGCCATCGATTTGCGTCTTGCCTGCTTTTTTCAGCTCATCCATGGCATTGTTCAACAGGTTGATACCCTTTTCGAGTGTCCGCAAGAACGAGTCTTCCTCCTCTTTCATCACCTTGCCAATCAACTCACGTTGGGCAACGAGTTCAGGATATGCTCCTCCCATTTCGTCTACGAGTACCGGGAGCAACTTATATACAAAGGCTTCGCGCTGCCCCAAGAACGTGTAAGCATAGCGAACGGCACGGCGGAGAATGCGACGAATGACGTAACCTGCCTTGGCATTGCTGGGTAGTTGTCCGTCAGCGATGGAGAAGGCTACGGCTCTAAGGTGGTCAGCCACTACACGCATCGCCACGTCTACATCTTCTTGTTCGCCATATTTCTTGCCCGACAGGCGTTCCATCTCATGGATGAATGGCTGAAAGATGTCGGTGTCGTAGTTGGAATTCTTTCCTTGCAGCATTCTGACCAATCGCTCGAATCCCATTCCGGTATCAATAACGTTCATGGAGAGTGGCTCCAAAGAACCATCGGCCTTGCGATTGAACTGCATGAATACGATGTTCCAAATCTCGATGACCTGTGGATGATCCTTGTTCACCAGTTCCCGTCCGGGTAGTTGTGCTTTCTCTTCATCAGAACGCGAGTCTACATGTATCTCAGAACAAGGGCCGCAAGGTCCCGTATCTCCCATTTCCCAAAAGTTGTCGTGCTTGTTACCATTGATGATATGGTCGGCTGGTAGGTGCTTGCGCCAATACTTTTCTGCTTCGCTGTCGTGCGGGATGTTTTCTTCGGGTGAGCCTTCAAACACCGTCACATACAAATCTTTTGGATCCAAGTGCAGCACGTCCACCAAATATTCCCACGCATAGTCAATGGCACCTTCCTTAAAGTAGTCGCCAAAGCTCCAGTTGCCGAGCATCTCGAACATGGTGTGGTGGTAAGTGTCTCGTCCCACTTCCTCAAGGTCGTTGTGCTTTCCGCTCACGCGGAGGCATTTCTGCGAGTCGGCTCTGCGGCGTGGTTCTGGTTGTTTGTTGCCCAAAATGATGTCCTTCCATTGGTTCATACCTGCATTGGTAAACATCAGGGTGGGGTCGTCTTTGATAACCATGGGTGCCGAAGCCACGATGGTGTGTCCTTTCGACTCAAAGAATTTCTTGAACGATTCACGTATCTCGTTTGCTGTCATCATCTGTTTTTATCTTGTTTATGATTGTTTTTATTCTTCGTAAAGTGCTGGTGTAGCACCTGAAGTAATTAGCGGCAAAATTATAAAAAAAAGGATAAAGCGCCAAAGATATCGCTTAAATTCAGTCGGTTAGGGAAGTTTGAGAACCTCGTATAGGTAGGCATTTCCTCTTCATTGTAACCCTGTGCCGTGAGCTGTCTGTACCCTCCAATCATTGGAAAGTATTTCTTGTTGTTTTGAAAGACGTGGTTGAATACATGACATGGCGAGGTATTCTATGAAAACTTGTTTTAAAAGAATGGCTTAGAGAAATGCGACTTTTCAAAAAAAATAAGTATATTTGCAATAGAAATCCAGCTTTTGACTTAAAAATTAACGACAATGGCACTGAATCCCAATAAGAATGTGAAGCTTTACTACTCCATTAAGGAGGTGGCTAAGCAGTTTGGTATCAATGAAAGTACATTGAGATACTGGGAAACCGAGTTCCCCCAGTTGAAGCCAAAGACTGTGAGTTCGACCAAGGTGCGGCAGTATACAGATGCCGACATCGAGGAGATTCGCGTGATTTATAACTTGGTTAGGGTGCGCGGTTTTAAGCTGTCGGCCGCCAGAAAGATGTTGGGTGCCAACAGAAAAGGTGCTGAAAAGAGTTCGGAAGTGCTGGAAACGTTGCTGTCTGTGCGTGATCAGTTGCAAGAACTGCGCAAACAGCTGGATATGATTGTGTGAGGGTTGAGTTGATAAGTTTTTGAGTTGATGAGTCTTTGAGTTGGTAAGTTTTCGAGTTTTTAAGTTGACTAAGGAAACCGTATGGTTCGGTTTCTCGTTCGTTAACGCCTCACCTCAAACCCCCAAATGGCCTATCAACTCGCAAATCCAAAACTTAATAAACACTACACTTGTCAACTCGTAAGCTCGTGAACTTGTAAACTAGGATAAACTTACATAATTTGTTGAATCTCTTGCAAGCCTTTTACCTTTTTCAAGCTGTTGATGATGTTCTTTACTTCTTGTCGATTATGAACGAGAACCTCGATTTTACCCATAAAAATATCTTCCTTGCTGGTTAGTGAAAGATTGTGCATGTTGACGTTCATCTCATCTGAAATGACATCCACGACATCGTGCAACATGCCTTGACGGTCGATGCCTCTAATCTCAATGGTGGCGTTGAAAAGGCGGATGTTGCGCATATCCCACTTGGCATCCAGAAGTCGATTGCCGTAACTAGACTTCAGTTTGCTGGCCACAGGGCAGTTGCGCTTGTGTATTTCTACATGATTCTGATTGTCAATGTAGCCTAGTATGTCGTCGCCAGGGATGGGATGACAGCAGGAGGGGAAGAGGTAGGTGTCGATGTTGCCGTCGTTGATGACGATAGCCTTCTTCCGATTGAGTGTATTATCGACGGTGAATGGCTCGGCTTTCTTATCCTGTTCGTCTTTCTTGTCATGTCCGATGAAGGGTACATACTTGAGCCAATTGCTGGCTGAGGAGCTTTTCTTTTTCTTGTTCAGCTCGTCTAAGTCTTTTTCTGTCAAGATAACCGACTTGTTACCGATGCACAAGAACAGGCTCTCGTGTTTCTTTAAGTTATGAAATTCGCATAACTTGTCGAGGACAGATGTGGTCATTTCCATGTCATTGCGCTCCAACCAGGCGTTGAGAAAGGCTTCGCCTTGCTTTTGTATCTCTCTGTTGTTGCGCCTGAGGATGGCCTGTATCTTTGCTTTAGCTTTGGCTGTGGTGGCAAAGTTGAGCCACGAGGGTTGCACATGTTGCGACTTGCTGGTTAATATCTCTACCTGATCGCCGCTTTGTAGCTTATGACTCAGCGGAACCAACTTATGGTTGACCTTGGCTCCGATACAATGACTGCCCAGTAGGGTGTGTATCTGGAAAGCAAAGTCGAGCGCAGTGCAGCCAGCAGGCATGGTCTTGATTTCGCCTTTCGGGGTGAATACGAATATCTCTGAGGCAAAGAGGTTCAGCTTGATGGCATCGAGAAAGTCCATGGCATCGGGCTGTGGGTCGTCCAAAATCTCCTTGATGGTGCGCAACCATTCATTCAGTTCGTTCTCATCCTCGGTATATTCACCTTTGTCTTTGTATTTCCAGTGAGCCGCAAAGCCTTGTTCGGCCACCTCGTTCATGCGGTCACTGCGTATCTGAACTTCAATCCAACGGCCTTGTTTGCTCATCAAAGTGACGTGGAGAGCTTGGTATCCGTTGGCCTTTGGGTGGCTCAACCAGTCGCGCAGTCGGTCGGGATGCGACTTGTAGATGCGGCTGATAGCCACATATATTTTAAAGCATTCGTCAATTTCGTCGGCCCTTACCTTTGGTGTGAAGATGATTCGTACGGCCAAGATGTCGTAAATTTCGTCGAAGGTGACATGCTTGGTCTGCATCTTGTTCCATATAGAGTATGGACTTTTGACCCTTGCTTTCAGCTCATAGTCAATGCCCATGGCATCAAGAGTCTCCTTGATGGGCGCCGTGAACAGCTCGAAGAGGCGGTCACGTTGCTCCTTTGTGAAGGAAAGCTTGTTGGTAATGTTGGCGTATTCCTCGGGATGTTCGAACCGGAAACTGAGGTTTTCCAGTTCGGTCTTAATCTTATTCAGGCCCAATCGGTTCGCCAATGGCGCATATATATATAAGGTTTCGCCGGCTATCTTGTATTGTTTGTTGGCTGGTTGCGACTGTAGCGTCCGCATGTTGTGCAGGCGGTCGCATATTTTAATAAGGATGACGCGGATGTCATCGCTCATGGTGAGCAGCAACTTTTTGAAGTTTTCCGCCTGAGCCGACGCCCTGTCGCCGAAGATGCCTCCACTAATTTTGGTGAGTCCATCGACGATTTGTGCAATCTTGGGGCCGAATATGTTCTCAATGTCCTCAACGGTATAGTCGGTATCTTCCACCACATCGTGCAGAAGTGCCGAGCAGATGCTGGTTGACCCCAGTCCCATCTCCTCACAAGCAATCTGCGCAACGGCGATGGGGTGCATGATGTACGGCTCGCCCGAGAGACGTCTTACGCCTTTGTGTGCTTGACGTGCGAAGTTGAAGGCCTTGGTGATGATGTCTACCTTCTTTCTGTGACGGGAAACCAGATAGGTGTCCAGCAGATGTTGGAATGCATCTTGGATGGTTTTTTCTTCCAGTTCGTCTTTCCTTTCTTTATCTTGAATCTCTTGATTGTCCATACTCAATTCTCCCCATGATGGTTGAGCGTTACCTCACCCTTATTTTCTTTCCTTTCCTGATGTTGTTGCCTTTTAGGCCATTGAGCTGCTTAAGCTTCTTAACGGTCGTATGGTTGCGAGCAGCGATTTCGGATAATGTATCTCCTCCTCTAACGGTAACTGACTTGCTTGACGAACGTCTTCTTCGGCTGCTGTGCGATGATTTGCGCCTGCTGCGTTTGCTTTTGCTCCTGCTGTAGCTCTTGCGTGAGCTGGATGCCGATGTTCTTCCACTCGAATAGCTGGGTATCTCTTGCGCTACTTCCACCTCTGAACGCTTGGTCAGCAGCACGTCGGCGTTGTGAGCATATACCGAATCCTCCTGATCGATGAACGAATTAATCTTGTCAACGGGCAGACGAAGAGTGGATGGCTTGGTGTATCCGATGACGATGTCCTTGCGATATTGTGGGTTGAGCGACCGAACAAGCTCCTCATCCACGTTCAACACTTGTGCGATTTGCTTGAAATGAACGTCGTGGTTGACGAGGATGGTATCAGTCTTGGCAGGCAAGTCAGTGGTCATTGGGCAGATGTTGTGCTCGCAGTAGTAGTTCATGATGTAGTTGGCTGCGATGAATGCCGGTACATATCCTCGTGTTTCGCGCGGCAAGTAAGGGTATATTTTCCAGTAATCCTTGCTGCCACCGGCACGATGGATGGCCTGTGTGAGCTTTTCCGGACCGCAGTTGTAGGCTGCGATAACCAGGTTCCAGTCGCCAAAGATTCGATAAAGGTCGCTCAAGTAGTTGGCTGCGGCGTACGAAGACTTGATGGGATCGCATCGCTCGTCAAGCAAAGAGTTGATTTCCAGACCGTAATTCTTGGCGGTAGCCAACATGAATTGCCATAGTCCCGTGGCACCTACACGCGACACTGCCTTGGGGTTGAGTCCTGATTCAATCACCGGAAGGTATTTCAACTCGAGTGGCAGGCTGTACGTTTCCAAGGCCTGTTCGAAGATAGGCATGTAGAAGTTGGAAGCGCCCAGCATGATTCCTACTGCGTTGCGCAGCTCGTTGCTGTACCGATCGATGAACTTTTGCACCACGTTATTGTATGGCATCTCCATAATTGTGGGCAAACGGCGCAGGCGATCCTTGTAAACATCGGGCTCGTAAGTTTTGTTTACATTTGGTAAGTTGCAATCAGCATCACGTTTCAGGTATGTTTTTGTGTTATACAAGTGAAGCAGACTGTCAATCTCAGACGTCATAGCTTCGGGTAAGTCAAATGTTTCGTTTTCACCTTTATCATTCGTCACGGTGATTTCTGTATCGTCATCGACGACCTGCGCTTGCAGCGATGATGAGAATACAACAAGCAGGGTGACTATGAATAAATAAATTTTCTTCATGATTGGTTTCTTGTCTGTTTATTTGATTGGCTATCTTTTGTTTCAGAAGCTGAGGCTACAATGAATGCCCAGACCGCCTGATTTCAAGGGATTCCTATTCATATTGGTGTTGACAACCGTGGGTTCAATGCGCAAACTCAAGTCGTCAGAGATGTCAAACTCTGACAAAGAGGCGTCAACGTAGGCGTCGATTACCGACAAAGCGTAGACTCCGATGAGCGTGAAGAAGCTCAAGTCGCGCCAACGACGGTAGCGATCCTTGCGCTTTCTAAACAGTTCCTTGTATCTATCAATGTTCGATGCGTCGATTTGGTTGCCTAAATGCAGAAACTGGTTGTAGCTCTGCGATTGCGGATCGTTGTCCATCAGGTCGATGTAAGCTTGCGAATAGTCGTGATACATCTGGTTATTCCAGCGCATGGCATAGTAGCAGCCCACAAAACCACCATAGACAATGGGCAGCTTCCAATATTTGCGGTTGTAGATTTGACCAGCTCCTGGCAGAACAACAGCCAGCCACATGGCTCGTTTGGCATCGGGTCGCCAGGTGTTCCAGTCGCGCTTGATTTTCTTTGCGGTCTTTTCTGTCTGTGCGAAGACAAGGGTGTCTGATGGGTTGACGGCCTTTTCTGCGGGAATGGCCTTGGCGTTGTCTTCTCCGATGATGACGCGTGGGTCGGTGTCCTTGATGCTGTCGCCCACTTGAATCTGGGCCTGACACCATGCTGCACACAGCAGAATGGCGCATGTCAAGCTGATACGAAGGGACGATGATAGGTTGTCACGCATGGTTTTCACGAAAGTAACTTAGTCTTTCAGTTTGTCAAAGATGTTCATCAGTCGTTCCAATTCCTGTTCATTGGCGAAAGGAATGCTGATTTTGCCTTTTCCCTTGGCGCTACATGTCATTTGAACTTTTGTCTTCAGAAATGTTGATAAGCGCAGTCTCAGCACGTCAAACTCCTCTGGCAAGCCGCCCTTGGCCGAGCTATGCTTCTCTGATTTCCGCAGATCTCCGCCGTTCTTGAGCTGTTGAGCCAGTTCTTCCACCTTTCTAACCGGGTAGCCATTCTTCTGTACTTCCTTGAACAGCTTGATTTGCATCGACGGGCTTTCTACGGCAAGTAAAGCCCGCGCGTGCCCCATGTCAATCTCTTTCTTCTGCAAAGCCATCTGTACTTGAGCCGGCAGCTTCAGCAAGCGCAGGTAATTGGTGATGGCCGTGCGGCTCTTTCCCACATGCTTAGACACTTTCTCTTGCGTCATGCCGCTCTTTTCCATCAGCTTTTCGTAAGCCAGTGCAATCTCGATGGCATTGAGGTCTTCGCGCTGAATGTTTTCAACCAATGCCATCTCCATGACCGTTTCATCGTCTATCGTCCGAATATACGCGGGTATAGCCTCTAAACCAACGATTTGTGAGGCGCGCCAACGACGCTCACCAGCTACGATTTGATATTTGTCGGCAGCCACTTGGCGTAGGGTGATGGGTTGAATGATGCCAATTTCTCGAATGCTTGATGCCAATTCTTCCAACGCCTCTTGGTCAAATTCGCGACGAGGCTGGTTGGGATTGGCTTCAATTTGTTCGATGGGCACCTCGTTGATGGTCGAACTGCCTTGCGTTTGTATATTATCTGTCGAAATGAGAGCGTCAAGGCCGCGCCCTAATGCCGGAGCCTTTGGTGAATGACTAAATTTTTTTCGTACTGCCATGGGTCTGTTTTACTTATTGGAAGGATGGAAAATAGTGGTTTTAGTTTTAAATAGAACAACGGAAAATGTGTGTTAACGCTGGCCGAAGAAAGCTGTAGAGTCCTGATATTCCGCTATCTTGGCGTCTACTACTCAAGCGTTCTTGCTGATGATTTCCCTGGCCAAGTTCAGGTGATTCTTGGCCCCCGACGAGTCGGCATCGTACAGGATGACTGGCAATCCGTGGCTCGGACTTTCGCTGAGCTTCACGTTTCGTTGAATCACCGTCTTGAAGACCAGCTCCTGGAAGTGCCGTTTCACCTCGTCGTATATCTGATTGGCCAGCCTCAGACGACTGTCGTACATCGTCAAGAGAAAACCTTCGATTTCCAATTTCGGGTTCAGTTTGCTTTTGATAATCTTGATGGTGTTGAGCAGTTTGCTGATACCTTCCAGGGCGAAATATTCACATTGCACGGGAATGATGACCGAGTCGGATGCCGTGAGTGCGTTCACCGTGATCAAACCCAGTGACGGACTGCAATCAATGAGTATGTAATCGTAGTCATCGCGGATGGGATCCAAGATGTTCTTGATTACTTTTTCTCGGTTGTCCAGGTTCAACATCTCTATCTCGGCGCCCACCAGGTCGATGTGGCTCGGTATGATGTCCAGTCCGGTAATGTCTGTTGTGTAGATGGCATCACGCACGTCAGCCTTGTTGATGATGCATTCGTATAGCGAACAATCAACCTCCTTGATGTCTACGCCCAAACCACTGGAGGCGTTGGCCTGTGGATCGGCATCGACGATGAGTACCGATTTCTCGAGCGTAGCCAATGATGCGCCCAGATTGATGGTGGTGGTGGTCTTGCCTACACCACCTTTTTGATTCGCTAAAGCTATGATTTTTCCCATTTTCAGTATCCTTCTAAAGACATTAAATTGTTGCAAAGTTACATATTTTGTATGACAAAGTACCCATTTAAACTTTTTTTCGTACTTTTGCATGAGAATTAATAGGAATATCACCAGCCGAATCAAGCAAATTTACTTTCTCGCTTCAGAAAGTTTTCCTTGAGCTTTTCGGCTTGATTAAAAGCGTTAAAAGACATGCAGACAGAGCGACCCTTGATTTTGATTTCAAACGATGACGGCTATCATTCGCCCGGCATTCATGCCTTGGTAGACATGGTTTCCGATTTAGCAGATGTACTGGTCTGCGCACCAGAGGCAGCTCGTTCGGGCTTTTCGTGTGCTTTTTCGGCCGTGGAATATCTGCGGTTAAAGCGCAGGAAGGACATCGGAACGGCTCAAGTGTGGTCGTGCAGTGGTACGCCGGTCGACTGTGTGAAGCTGGCTCTCGACCAGTTGTGCCCCGACAGGAGGCCGGCTCTCATCCTGGGCGGCATCAACCACGGCGACAATTCGTCTGTAAACAATCACTATTCGGGTACCATGGGCATCGCCATGGAAGGCTGCATGAAGTACATCCCCTCGGTGGCTTTCTCCAGTTGTTATTACGAGGAGGATGCCAACCTTGAACCGTTGCGTCCATACGTGCGGATGGTGGTGAAGAAGGTGCTGGCGGACGGATTGCCCAAGGGCATCTGCCTGAACGTCAACTTTCCTGCCCGACAGGTGTTTGAGGGTATCAAAGCGTGCCGAATGACGATGGGCCGGTGGATCAACGAGATTGTGAAACAGCATCATCCGCGCCAATACGATTATTATTGGGTGGTGGGTGAGTATCAGAACGATGAGCCTGATGCCGAGGACTCCGACCAGTGGGCACTCAATCATGGCTACGTTGCTATCACGCCCACTAAGATGGATGTCACCGCTTACGAGTTTATGGATGAGATTAGAGAGTGGGAAAAACCAGTTGCCCCTTCAACTTTCAACGCCCAAGACTAATCCATGAAGGTTCTTTGAACCGCTCACCGCTTGCTGAACACTGCATATTGACGAGCGTGCGCACCATACTATATTCCAAAATCATGAGCTTATGAAGTATTATTTGATTGTTGGCGAAGCCAGTGGAGACTTGCATGCCTCGCACTTGATGATGGCTTTGAAAAAACAGGACAATGACGCTCGGTTTCGATTCTTCGGCGGAGACCTCATGACGGCGGTTGGGGGAGAGCGGGTGAGGCATTTCAAGGAAATGGCGTACATGGGTTTTATCCCCGTGCTGCTGCATCTGCAAACCATCTTCAAGAACATGAAAATGTGCAAAGAAGACATTGTTCGGTGGCAGCCCGACGTGGTGATTTTAGTCGACTATGCTGGGTTTAACCTGAATATTGCTAAGTTCTTGAAAAACAATACAAACATACCAGCTTATTATTACATATCGCCCAAGCTTTGGGCTTGGAAGGAATACCGCATCAAGAACATCAAGCGCGATGTGGCTGAGCTGTTTTCCATCCTGCCTTTCGAGGTTCCTTTTTTCGAGCATAAACATCATTATCCCATTCATTATGTAGGCAATCCGACGGCCGATGAGGTGCGTCAGTTCCGTGCTTCATATACCGAAAGTTTCGAGCAGTTTTGTCTTGCGAATCATCTTGACAAAAATAAGCCTGTCATTGCCTTGCTGGCTGGAAGCAGAAAGCAGGAAATTAAGGACAATTTGCCGGCCATGATTCAGGCAGCCAACGCTTATCCAGACTACCAACTCGTGCTGGCGGGTGCGCCAGCTATTGAGAATGCTTATTACGAAGAGTACCTGACCGGCACGAACGTCGCCTTGGTTAAAAACAAGACCTATCCGCTGTTGGCCCATGCTGCGGCAGCTTTGGTGACCAGTGGCACGGCAACACTTGAAACGGCTTTGTTTGATGTGCCGCAAGTGGTGTGTTACAAGACGCCTGTACCTCGACTCATACGCTTTGCGTTCGAGCATATTATTAAGGTAAAGTACATCTCTTTGGTCAATCTCATCGCTGATCGGGAAGTGGTGCGAGAACTGTTTGCCGACCGCTTTACCCTCGCAAACATCGTCAAAGAACTGGGACTTATCCTGCCGGGTGGCGGAGAACGCCAGAAAATGCTCGCCGATTATGCCGAGGTGCGTCATCAGTTGGGCGATCATGTAGCCCCAGAAAATGCCGCAAAAATCATGGTTTCATTGTTGAAGGGCGAACGGCAGTAACCGAGTGGTGTCCGATCTTTTAATGAGTCTCTTTACTCCTTGTCTGTCAGTGCTTCACAGCTTCGTTCCAAAGTCAATGAGTTTGACCTGTAAAGTCATTGAGTTTGCCCGCCAAACCCAATGACTTTGGCGGGCAAACTCAATGCTATTAATATGTGAGGGTAATGGCATGCAGTTTATGTTTCGTCAGAGAAGAATGTCGAATCACAGATTACGCAATTCAATTCGTAATTGACCGAAGGACGGATCGTGACGACTGCCTCTTTTAGTACGGTCTATGCCGTGGTATGAAGGTCATGTTTCGGTTTATTGAACAATCCCCATCTTTTTCATTTCTTGCAACAGCACATCCGCCATTCTCATGAAACCAAGATCTGTAAAATGAATGCCATCGACCGTTGCTTCGCCATCGTTTCCAATGAGGTTGTCGCTGCTGATGTAATAGAGGTTGTTGTCTCCTTTGGCCTTGAGTGCCTGAAAACATTTTTTCAGCTCGATATTCTTGTCGTGGACAACTTTACTAATCTCTTGATCGTAGGTACCATGGGGAAATATGGGGTTTTCGATGAGCACGATTGGTGTATTTGGATTTTCTTTTCTGATGATGTTGACGAAAGGCATTGTCTTGTTCTTGACATCCTCTGGGCCGTTGTTCGGTGCGAAATCAAGGATGAACATCTGCGCATTTGTCTTTTTGGCGATGACTTCAGCCACATCCATGTCCAGTCTGCCGTTGCCGCTGAATCCAAGATTGATTACCTCGGTGTTGAGCCAGCGTTCTAATATATTGGTAAAACTCATTCCCGGTCGGGCCGCACAGCCTCCTTGAGTGATGCTCGTTCCATACACAACGATGGGTGCTTCTGTCCTCGGAAATGGCAGTGTGGGGTGGGTGATGGTCTTGGTAGAGTCGATGCCAATCTCAAGTGAAACAATTCCGTCATACAAGGGAAGGTAGAGCATGTATTCTCGCTCGATGGGTTTCATGTGATCGATGATGACTTGCGTGGAGATTTTCGCGGTGGGTCTACCTGTTTTCATGAATACCCATTTGCCATGATCCCAGGTATATAAGTCCAGTCCTTTGGTTCCGGTGGGTGACATGTGGTTCATGTAGGCATCGTTCAAGGTTTCCCATCTGGCCGCTATCGTGGTGCTGTTGGTCTTGAACCTCACGGCGAGGCCTGATGTATTTTTGCCCAAATGCCAAACAGGAGGTCGGCAGGTGTTTTTTAGTTCACGCGGCAAACGCTCGTATCTGGTTTCGGTATCATTGGATATCTTTCCAATAACTGGAAACTGATCGGCGTTGTAGTAGGTGATTTGTGAAAACACATGTGTAGGTGACAATAAGGCGAGGAGGAAAAGGATGACTTTGAAATGACGCATAAGTATGAGATTAATGTTATTGGTATGTAGTTTTGTCATGTTAACTCATTGTGTCTTGCAAATTTAGAAAATTAAAGTATAAAGCACAAACAAAAGATATGAAAAATGTTTATGCAAGCAAACAGAGGCGAAATGTGGTGCAGATGATTCTTGAGATGAATCGCCTGTATTGGTTTTGTGTATGTGGAAACCTTACAACAAGGTGATGGAATAAAGATAAATAACGGCTGCTGGGATGGCCATCAGGGAGGAGTCGAAGCGGTCGAGCATGCCTCCGTGGCCAGGTAGGATGTTACCACTGTCTTTAATTCCTAATGTTCGTTTGAACAACGATTCGACTAAATCGCCCCAAGTACCAAATACAACCACGACCAAACCCAAGCCCAACCATTCCCAAAGGTTCAGGGTGGATAAGTTTTCGCCTTGCGACTCTAAAAAATAAATGATGGTAGCTACAATCAACACCAGTACGCCGCCACCGATACTGCCTTCCCAGCTCTTGGCGGGAGAGATGCGAGGAAATAGTTTGTGCTTACCAATGAGCGAGCCTGTGCAGTAGGCTCCCGTGTCGTTGGTCCATAGAAAAATGAAGATGCTCAGTGGTAGTAAGTAATAAAAATGGGTCACACCGTCTGGTGATTGTCTGAAAGCCAGCACATTGATCATCGAGAGCGGCAGCGCAATGTACAGTTGCGAAAGCGTGGTGTATGCCCAGTCGTTCACGGCATCCTTGCTTTGTGTGTACAGGTTGCTGATGAATAGGTAGACGATGGTGAGGAGATAGGGGACAAATACTGCATTGGTCTGGATGAAACCACTATTGACACCTGCCACGGCAAGAAAGAAATAAACGCCAGCTACCGTTGTAATGAATCGGTTAACGGTCACGTTTTCACGGTCGTTTACCAATCCTGTAAACTCCCAAATCGTCATGCCAGTGATGAGTGTAAAGACGAAAATCATGGCTACAGGGCGCAAAAAACAGGTTGTCATGATGGCAACGAACAAAATACCAGTGATGGTTCGAGTGATGAGATTTTTAAGTTTTGGTGTCATGGATGTAAAGAAATTTAGCCTCTCCCCCTGCCCCTCCCCAAAAGGGAGGGGAGTAGTTAGTGGATTACTTTGAACTTTGAGGTTTGAACTTTGAGATTTGAACTTTATTATTAGCTTAAGATTTAACTTGTCAACTTGTAGACTTGTCAACTCGTAAACTTGTAAACTAACAAGTCAGCTATCTACTCCCCTCCCTTTTGGGGAGGGGCAGGGGGGAGAGGCTTCTGTTTTTAGCTCTCTTGTTGATTCTCTTTCAATGCTCTCTGATGCTCTTCTTCAGCCGCTTTTACTTCTTCAGGCATGTCTTCCAACTTGGGTTCGTTGTCCTGCATGATTTCTTGTGAGCGGCTAACCCATGGGCGTTTGCCGAATATCTTTTCAACATCTTCAGCGAAGATGACCTCGCGAGTGAGCAAAAGTTCTGCCAGCTTGGCATGGCCCTCTTTGTGTTCAGTGAGTATTTGCTTGGCTCTGTCGTACTGTTCGTTAATCATCTTCAGCACCTCGTCGTCAATAATCTTTGCCGTGGTCTCTGAGTAAGGCTTCTGGAACTGATATTCCTGGTTGTTGTAGTAGCAAATGTTGGGCAGTACATCGCTCATACCGGCGTAGGCAATCATGCTATACGAACTCTTTGTAGCACGCTCCAAGTCGTTGATGGCACCAGTGGAAATCTGTCCTACGCACAGTTCTTCGGCAGCTCGGCCACCCAATAAGGCGCACATCTCGTCGAGCATCTGCTCCTTCGTGGTGATTTGTCGCTCTTCGGGTAGATACCATGCGGCACCTAAGGCTCTTCCACGAGGCACAATAGAAACCTTAACAAGCGGATGAGCATGCTCGCAGAACCATGAAACGGTGGCGTGTCCAGCCTCATGAAGAGCGATGGTGCGCTTCTCACCAGCGGTCATAATCTTGGTTTTCTTTTCCAGTCCACCCACGATACGGTCAACAGCATCCAGGAAGTCTTGCTTTCCAACTTGTGTCTTATTGTGTCTTGCGGCAATCAATGCGGCTTCGTTGCATACGTTAGCGATGTCGGCACCCGAGAATCCCGGTGTTTGTCGTGACAGGAAGTCGATGTCCAAATCAGGTGCCACCTTCACTCTACGAAGATGAACCAGGAATATTTCCTTGCGTTCGGGCAGGTCGGGCAAGTCTACACTGATTTGTCTGTCAAAGCGTCCTGCGCGCAATAGGGCATTGTCGAGCATATCGGCGCGGTTGGTGGCAGCCAGAATAATGACGCCACTGTTGGTACCAAAGCCGTCCATTTCGGTCAGCAAGGCATTCAACGTGTTCTCCCTTTCATCGTTTCCGCCCATGGCAGGATTCTTGCTGCGGGCCCTACCCACGGCATCAATCTCATCGATGAAGATGATACAGGGTGATTTTTCCTTGGCTTGTCGGAACAAGTCGCGCACACGACTGGCACCAACACCGACGAACATCTCTACGAAATCGGAGCCACTCATGGAGAAGAATGGCACACCAGCTTCACCTGCGACTGCCTTTGCTAGCAAGGTTTTACCCGTACCTGGAGGTCCTACGAGCAGTGCTCCCTTAGGTATTTTACCGCCCAGATCGGTGTATTTCTGTGGATTCTTCAGGAAGTCAACAATCTCTTGCACCTCTTGTTTGGCGCCAGCTTGTCCTGCTACGTCCTTAAAGGTGATGCCCAGGTCGTTGCCTTTCTCGTACATCCTGGCCTTACTCTTACCAACACTGAAGACACCTCCAGACCCTCCGGCACCTCCGCCACCCATTCTTCGCATCAGGAAAATCCACATCACGATGAGAAAAATGGGGAATGAGAGGTTGAGAAGAATGTTCATCAGGTCGCTTCCTTTCTCGTTCTCGTAGCTGAAGTCGGCAATTTTACCAGATGATTGTTCTGCTGTTAGGTATTTTTCCAGTTCGTCAACCGATCCAAATTCCACCTCAACGTAGGGAGAAGTGCCCGTCTGCTTGGCCGTCATGTTGAAGACATCGCGGATGTGTTCGGGTTTAACGTACATCTTCAATATATTCTGTTCCTTGTTGATGACCACATTCTTGGCGTAACCTTTTGCGATATACTGCTTGAATTTCGAATAAGTGGCTTTCTTATTGGCGTTTGCGTTGCCCAAAGAGTTGCCGCCTCCGGTCATGAAAAATACGGCCAGTGTAATGGCAACAATGGCATAAATCCAGTTCATATTGAACTTGGGCATCTTGGGTTGGTTGTCGTTGTTATTGTTGTAGGAGTTGTTTTTATTGTCCATAAAGATGAATTCTGTTATAATAGGATAGGACTATCAAATGCCATGCCAATTTAGTCTTGGTCTGGAATTCTCGTCAGTTTGGCGTCTTCCCAGAGGTTCTCCAGATCATAGAAAGCTCTTGTTTCAGGCAAGAAGACGTGTACCAGCACGTCAGTGAAATCGATGGCCACCCATTGGTTCGCTCCAAGGCCGATTACGTTGACCGGTTTCTCTTTCAAATCCTCACGGACTGTGTCGCCAATTGATTCGGAAATCGCCTCCACTTGGGTGGGAGAGTTGCCTTGACAGATGACAAAGTAATTGGCTATTGCCCCTTCGATGTTGCTTAAGTCAGCAATGACGATGTCCTGACCTTTCTTTTCTTGTATTCCTTTTGTAATGATGTCGACTAATTGTTTTGATTGTTTCATCCTTTCAAAAATGATGTATAATATGTGGTACTATTATTCTACAAAGTTAGTGCTAAATAACTACAAAAGGCATAAAATATGAAATAAATTTGTTTTTTTAAGAAAAAAGCACCACTTATTATTGCGTTATCAAAAAAAAATAGTAATTTTGCAAACGCAAATAGGCAATGACCGTATTTGATTTTGGGATATGGTGTAATGGTAACACTACAGATTCTGGTCCTGTCATTCTTGGTTCGAGTCCGAGTATCCCAACCGCTTAAAAGTGTTTTCTTATCATAGAAAGCACTTTTTTTTTGATTTCTGAAGGGCTCACGCTATCTTAGTTCATCCATTAAAGGTGTTAGATAACGGTTACTTTTTCATCTTTTTTAAGTGTATTATTTGAAGCTACTTCATTTTTTTTCCATAGTTTTGTACATCATTAAACTATAAGACGTATGAAAATAATTAATTGTCAAATACTTAGCTTGATGTTGGCTTTCCTTTTAATGGGTTGTCATGGACGAGCACAAGTAACAGTAGAAAAAGAATCAAACATGAAAGAACAGGCTGAATTATACTTGGCAGGTGGATGCTTTTGGGGTACAGAACACTTTTTGAAGCAAATTAATGGAGTTCTCAGTACCGAAGTTGGATATGTAAATGGGCGTGGACAAAATCCCACTTATGAGGAGGTTTGTACAGATCAAACAGGTTTTGCAGAGGCTGTACACGTTGTTTATAATCCTCAAGTATTACCTATTTCTCTACTTTTAAAATTGTATTTTAAGACGATAGACCCTACCTCTTTAAATAGACAGGGTGGGGATGTTGGTACACAGTATCGCACTGGAATTTATTATACCGATGCACAGGATTTGCCCATGATTCAAGCTGAGATGGCAAAGTTGAGCAAAGAATATTCGAAGAAGATACAAATAGAAGTTCAGCCACTTAGAAAATTCTATGCAGCGGAAGATTATCACCAAGACTATCTGGATAAAAATCCCGGAGGATATTGCCATGTTCCACAGGCATTGATGCAGTATGCGCGTGTAGCCAACAAGGATACAACCGAATCTTCACGTTATGTGAAGAAAACGGATGCAGAACTGAAACAGCAGTTGACACCTTTACAATACCAGGTTACCCAGCAAGCTGCCACCGAGCGTCCGTATGATAATGAATACAATGATGAATTTAGGCCAGGCATCTATGTTGATGTAACTACTGGCGAGCCACTGTTTTTGAGTACCGATAAGTTTGAGTCGGGCTGTGGATGGCCTGCGTTCAGCAAGCCAATTGACCAACATTTCTTGGAAGAAAAGCAAGATTTGTCTCACGGCATGCAGCGTACTGAGGTGCGTAGTGCAAAGGGACAAGCCCATTTGGGACACGTTTTTAACGATGGCCCTAAAGACCGAGGTGGCTTGCGATACTGTATTAACAGTGCTTCTTTGCGCTTTGTACCCAAAGAGGAAATGAAAGCGCAAGGATACGAAAAGTATCTTATTTTGCTGGAGCATTGAGAAAGACGGGTAGTCCCGTTGGCTTAAGGGATTTTAGTCAATGGGATGATGGTCTTTCAAGCATTGCTTTGGAAACGATAGGGTGTTCTCTCTAAAACAAGAACTAAACCCAAAAGATATGAGTTTACAAGATATATTGAATCACCGACGTGCCATCCGTCATTTCGACCCTGCCAAACCACTTGACACAGCGCGTGTACGTCATTGCTTGGAGTTGGCTACTTTGGCACCAACCAGTTCGAACATGCAACTTTGGGAGTGTTATCATGTCACCCAACCGAAGATTCTCAAAAAGCTGACCCATGCTCTTTTAGATCAGCAAACGGCAGAAACCGCAGAGCAAATGGTGGTGTTCGTCACACGTAGGGACAAGCATCGTGCGCATGCCAAGGCTGTGAAGGCGTTCGAAATAGAGAATGTCATGCAAAACAGTCCGAAGGAGAAACAAGCCAAACGCATCAAAAAATGGCAGGTATATTACGATTTTGTGATGCCACTGTTTTACACTCGCTTCTTTTGGTTGCTGGGATTATTCCGTAAATTGCTGGCGCAAACCATCGGATTGTTCCGTCCTATCGTGAAACAAGTGACCGAAGGCGATACGCGTATCACGGTTCATAAGAGTTGCGCGCTTGTCGTTCAGACGTTCATGTTGGCCATGAGCGAGGAAGGGTATGACACATGTCCTGTTGAGGGATTTGACAGTTGGCTGGTCAAGAAGGCTTTAGGACTTCCTTACCACACGG
Organism: uncultured Prevotella sp.; assembly: GCA_963511375.1. GTDB lineage: Bacteria > Bacteroidota > Bacteroidia > Bacteroidales > Bacteroidaceae > Prevotella. The sequence goes on from CAUPIT010000003.1 coordinate 180,226, forward strand.
AAATCAACATGGTTATCACGTGTGGCGTGCGTCTACCTGACGGTGTTCGATCCGAACGCTACCGCCTTCCTTTCGAGCAGGTGTACCATCAAGTGTGATAGTTAACGAGTTGACAAGTTAACGAGTTGACGAGTTGATGGCAGGTAAGTTGATGAATTGCTAATTTACCAGCTGTCTGAGTAGGCTTAAACATCGTGTGTTGCGAGTGACAATCAAGAATAAATCCCAGAAGGCATCAAGCCAACTGGGATTTATTTAATTAATGTAAATCGCTATTTTAGCGTTATTCAGCATTCTTATTTTCAGCATCGATGGCTTTGATTTTCTCACGAATCATCTTACAGTCATCCTTTAATTTCTCCACTTTCCGATTCATTTCGTCCAGCAGGTTGTTGCCTTTTTTACTCGATGCGTTCAGGAAACCAAGGTTGTTTTCATAAGTCGTTATCTCCGACTTCAGCTGTTCGTAGCGGTGCATCAGTCTGCCACGCTCGTTGTCCAGCGCATCTTCGCCCATCTTGGCTATGTTCTTCAAGTTGTTTTTGAAGTTGTCAAGGTGTCGGCGGGCAAACGAAATGTGCAAGTCCTTATACAGCTTGTCCAAGATGTCGTGGTACTCCTGATAAACGTTATCTTTTTCTTTGTACGGCACATGTCCAATCTTGCTGTACTCGTCCACCAGTTCCTGTACCTTTTCCTTGGTGTTTTCATCAGGTTTTTCAGCCAACTCTTTTAGTTGAGCGATGATGGATCGTTTGTTGTCCAGGTTCTCGTACTCGTTATTTTTCGTGCTTGCATTGGCTTTGTTGCGCGCCTCGAAGAAGGTGTTGCAAGCCGTGATAAAGTCGTTCCACAGACGGTCGCCTTGTTTTCTGGGTACCATACCAATGGTTTTCCATTCTTTCTGCAAGGCAATGAGTTTGTCGCTTGTCGACTTCCAATCCGTGCTGTCGGCCAAAGCCTGTGCTTTCTCCACAAGCTCTTTCTTCTTTTCGGCGTTCTCAGCGAAGCGTTGTTTCATCTGCTTGAAGAACTCTGCCTTGTTTTGGAAGAACTGATCGCAGGCTGAGCGGAAACGTTCGAATATTTTGACGTTCATTTTTTGCGGGGCAAACCCAATCGTCTTCCATTCTGCCTGAATGGCGATAATCTCCTTTGTATGCTTTTCCCATTCGCCAGCCGTCTTGTATTCCTGTGCAACGATGTTCTCCACCTTCTCGCAAAGTGCTGTCTTTTTCGTCAGGTTTTCTTCTTCCTCCTGGCGCAATGTTTCGAAATGTTGCTGGTGACGCTTGTTGATGACGGTAGACGCAGCCTTAAAACGTGCCCAAATCTCTTCGCGCAGTTCTTTGGCTACTGGTCCAATTTCGCGGTATTGCTGATGCAATTCCTGCAATTGGTGGAAGGCACTAATTACGTCTTCTTCGTTGGCGAGGTTCTCAGCCGTTTCACACAGCTTCGTCTTCAGCTCCAGGTTTTTCTTGAAATCATATTCGCGCGCTTCCCGATTGAGGTTCAGCAAGTCGTAAAATTGCTCAACGTACAGCTGGTAGTTGCGCCACAGTTCGCTGGCGTTCTGTGGGGGGACGGCCTTAATCTCTTTCCATTGCTGTTGTAATGACTTGAACGCTTGGAATGATTTGTTGGCTTCGTCAGGCGATGTGGCCATCGCCTTGATTTTGTCAATAATCTCAAGTTTCTTTTTCAGATTCTCTTCTTTCTCTGCCTCTTGCTGTTGAAATATCTTGGCTCGCTTCTCTTTGATGATGGCCATCTCAGCCTTGAGGCTTTCTTCAAGCTTGTCAGGTATTACCTGATAACGCTCCGGATCACCACCATTCTCAAGGTATTCCTTCTGCTGTGCCTCTCGTTCGGCCAAATGAAGCTTATAGAAGGTGGTCTTGAGCAAGTCAAGTTCGCTCTTCTGTGGGTATTCATCGCTGTTGGCAATCTCCTTCAGTCTGTCCAAAACCTCTTGCTTCGTTGCGTAAATCTTCGGAGCTTCTTCCTCTTTTGGCGTTTCTTCTTCCTGTTTTGTCGCCTCAGGTTGCTCTGTTTGCTCTTCGGTAGGTTCGCTCACAGGCTCTTGTTCGGCCTTGTCCTCTTGCGGCTCAGCCTCTTCCACGGTCGTTTGTTGTGGTTCTACATTCGTTTCCTTTTCTTCTTCGGATGTTTCACTGTTTGCTGGTTCAACCGTGTTTTCGGTGCCTACAACTTGTTTCTCGCTTTCTAAATTACCCTGCTTCGGGGTGCTTTCTTGAGAGTCCATCAGTTCACTGTTTTAAGTTTATGATTTGGTTTTCCGGTGCTTTGACACATCCTGGATGTGTCACTTGTTTGCCTTCACTTCGTCTATGTAGATGATTGTCATGCCGATAGTAAGGGCATTAGATGTTGCAAACTTATATAAAAATATGCTAATTTCCTAAACAATAGTGATTTTTTTATTGTTTTGTCTGTTTTAGAGTCTGTCCATGCTCGGTCTACAGCAGTCGTTTGCGGCGCATGATGGCCCATGAAACCACGGCCACGAGGATGGAAATGCCAAAGGCTACTATGAAACCGTACTTGTAGGTTTCCATGCCGTTGATGACGTTCATGCCATAGAGCGATGCCACCAGGGTAGTTGACATCATCAGAATGGAAACCGAAGTAAGGGTTTTCATCACCGTGTTTACGTTGTTGTTGATAATGCTCGAGTACGTGTCCATGGTCGATTCGAGGATGTTGGCGTAGATGCTGGTGGTCTCTCGGGCCTGCGTCATCTCGATGTTGACGTCTTCTATCAGGTCGGCATCCAGTTCGTCTACCTGCAACTTGAACTTCAGCTTGGCCAACAAGTTTTCGTTGCCACGGATGGAGGTGATGAAATAGGTGAGCGAGTCCTGTAATCGGCTCAGTCCGATGAGGCTTTCGTTGTTCACCTCGTGATCCAGGTTGTGCTTGGCTTTCTCGATGAGTGTGTTGATCTGCTTCAGCCGTTTCAAGTACCATACGGCGCTGGAGAGGAACAAACGGAAAGTCAAGTCAACATAGTCGGTGAAGCCCGAGCCTCGCTTTTGCTGATAGCTCACAAAGTCTATCATCATGTTAGTTTCGTAATAGCACACCGTGATGGTCACGTCGCGCTTGTGGATGATGCCCAAAGGAACCGTTGTGTAGGGAGTGCGAGAGCGTATCTCTTTGACGTAGGGGATACGCAGGATGATGAGCATCCAGCCGTCGTCATATTCGTAGCGGGCACGCTCGTCGGTATCGCTGACGTCTTGCAAGAAATAATCGGGTATTTGGAAGCGTTCTTCCAGTTCTTGTTGGTCTTCCTCTGTTGGACAGGTCACCTGAATCCAGCAATTAGGCTGCCATTCCTCGATGGGTCTAAGTATTTCGTTGATGTTCCAGTAAGTTCTCATTTTCGCTAATCTCCATGGTTCATGGGGTCGAAGATTAGCCTCCTGGAGACTACTCTTCTACCTTTCGTTACATTTTTCCGAATGATAGTCGTCCATAAATTTTTGTTAAAAATAACCTTTTATCCGCTCTTCAGGTTTCCAAACCCTTGTTGTTGGCGATGGAATCTGCCGACGGACAATGAAGTGTTTGCAAAGATAAGCAAAAAAAATGATAAAAGCGGTTGAGTGACATAAAATTATTTACCAACTGCATGGCACTTTTATTTTAACGGTATGTTGTTGAATATCAAACTTAGAGTTAGAATCGTTATTGAAACAAAAGAAAAGGTTCGTTTTTTCAGCAAATAATCTTACTTAAATAAAGGAGCCGTGTTCCAACGGTCTTCCGCTATTGGCATACCATGGGCAATCGTACTACTACGCATCGCAGATGAGGACTTCACGCTGCTGCATCATCCATCTTTTTTCTTGACAAACACCTCGCTGTGTTTGCGATATTTATCAGTAGACTGGCAACCAGTCGAAAATATGGTCAAAATGAACGAGTTTTGTAATTTATTGTTTTACAGTGTATTAGATGTATTACGGTGATTTTTAGCCCTCATGGTTGCCTGTTTTGTTCGTAAAAGCATAGCTTTTGGACCGCAATAAGCATGCTTTTAAAGCTCAATGTCATGCATTTTGCCGAACAAAAGCGTGCATCTAGTAGCGTCATCTTGATGCTTTTGGGGTATAATTGTGAGTTTTTCAGTCAAGAATTAAGGTTTATGCTCCTTGTAAGCCTATTGATTTTTTCTGGAAACCCCATTCACCATGGCTGGTTTTATTGTCATCTTTTTGGACAAAAACGCCACCCCGTCACTTCTTGAATGGCTGATGATTCATCTATCATCTTTATACCTAATCAAAAAAAGAAACGGGGTGCTGTATACGAACTTCTTGTTATTTTACCACGACTTTGCGCGTGGTGCCATCCGATAAATTCAGAAGATATAGGCCGCCAGGCAGGCCGTTGAGTTGCTTTGTGGGCATTCGCTGCCCCCGCATGTTATATATTGAAACGATTGTTACGGTGCGGTTGTCGTTGAAGGCTGACTCTATTCCAGCCGTGTTGAAATGCGGGTCGGGTAAATAGTTGAAGCTGATGAGGCCGTTGGCGTCTTTTCTAATGTTCAACACCTTATTATATAGTACATAATTGTTATCCCAGTTGGCATTGTAAAGCATCAGCGCAGGAGTGCTGTTTGCCGTCAAGCTGTCGCGTTCGCCCAAGGGATAGGTGTCGCGGTCATCGTTGCCGTAGCTGGCATCGGCCGGAACGATGGTCAGTCGTTGGTGCGTGTTGTATTGTTTCTGTTCGGTATTGTTCACTATGTTGTATGCCCACAGTTTAGCATCATAGTCAACATGAAGCACCAGCAGCCCGTTTTTGGGTAGATAAGAGTCCCATTTACTACGTCCTTTGTTCTCTAATAAATAGTATTCATCCTGGTTCCGTGGATTGTAAATGGCGTATGCCTCACCCCCTTCCAGCAGAGGTTTCATGCCGGTAACATTCTGGGGTTCATTCCCTAAGACGGTATAATCCAACCAGCCAGCAAAGTTTTTCTCATAACTGGTATAGGCGGGTGGTACCCATCCGATACCTAAAGGACCGTTGTAGCTGCCACTTGCCATGATGTCCCAGTCGCCCGTTCCATAGTTTTTAGATGCTCCGGTATCGTAAAAGTCGGGTAATCCCAGACAATGGGAAAACTCGTGACAGATAACGCCTATGCCCATGAGGGTGTTGCGTATGCGCCCTATGCCCGTTCCGGTGTAATATTCGTACAGCTCGTTGCTGCATGCGTAGGTGTTGATTCTTACCCCATCCAGCACCAGGTTCTTATTTTTGATGTTAAATTCGTGGGGCCAGATGGTTTCAGGTTTCGCCGATGTGGCCTGTCCATAGCCGGCATAGATCACGACTATTTGGTCTACAACACCGTCATTATCCCAGTCGTAATCCCGAAAGTCAACTTTGTCGTTGACCGCTTGACAGGCTTCGACAATCATTTCAGAAACCCTCACGTCTTTTTGACCGTCTTTATCTCCGCCGTAATAGGCGAGGGGATGCTTGAGTTGCACAGGCCCCATGACATCAAAAGTGAGGTCGAACTGTCCGTTGCTTTGGTCATAAAAATAATCATGGACGCTGCCAACGCCTCCATAGTCTTTGTATCCCGACTTGTTAACGATTTCGTCAAACACTTTCTGTGGGTCATCGTCCCTGAAAGAGTTGTCGCTGAAATTCACCAAGATGATGAGTCCTTTTTTCTTTCCCGTATACTGATTCTTGCGCATAGCCGGCAGTTTGTTTAATTGGTACAGTCGGGTAGGAGCCTTCTCGCGCAGCGGTTCTATCTCTTCCACGGTGCGGATGTTCTTTTTCTCAAAGGCTGTCCTCAGGGAAACTTCGTGTGCCAGGATGTTGGAGGAAACCAATTTGTCCTTCTCAATCTTCGCATAGAAGAAGTTGTTGTCACGCTGGACCAGTGGAACCTGGTCGTCTGTCAGGAAATAATGCAGATGCTCATCGCCCACCATGAGTACGCGTATGGTCGAACCATCACGTTGGGTGTAGGTTCTCCACATTTTTTTCGCAGGGATGGCATGGGCTATTGTCGTTGCAATCAGCAAGCATGAAAGTAGGATGGATCTCATCTTTTTGAGTCTTTTGTGTGCAAAATTACATGTTTTTTTCCGAACTTCAAGCCATTTGTAGTGCAAAGCAAGCTTTTTACCAGCTGTTTGAAAGAAAGAAGAACCAGGTGTCTTCCTTCTCGTTTTTGCTGTTAATATAGGTAAGAATTGCAATTACGGAGGAGGTTCGGACAATCACATTTGCTTTCTTGTTATAAAAAAATAATAAATGAATAGTAAGATTTATTTGATGGATTCAATTTTTCTTTGTAATTTTGAGGAAGATTAAGAGCAACGAAACGGATGATTAACTTATTGAAAGGTTTTATTATAGTGATTTTAAGTACGCTATTTGCAAGCTGTTCCAGTCATCAAGGTATCGAGTCTGTTACAGCAGACGAGTTTGAAAACGCCCTCTATGATGGACATGTTCAATTACTGGATGTGCGTTCGGCCGATGAATATGCGCAAGGACATATCGCCAATGCCGAAAATATAGACGTGCAGCAGCCTGATTTTATTGACAAGGCGCAGGGAAAGTTGGATCACACCAATCCGGTGTATGTCTATTGTCGTTCAGGCAAACGCAGTATGTTGGCCGCTCAGAAACTTGTCAAGGCCGGTTTTAAGGTGGTTAATCTCCGTGACGGAATCATGGGTTGGGAAGCCGCAGGCAAACCTGTTCTTCCCTAAAGGGACGGATGACGCATGGAATGAATGTTGTTCTGGCTACAGAGTTTCATTCATCTTTCAAGGTGGCCTTAACCTAGTTCTTCTTTAACCGTCTGGCCATATAACTGATGGTCGCATGGAACGGAAGTAAAAGAAATTTGTATTAATTTAAAAAATAAAGATTATGTTTGGACTTATTGGATCAATTATTATTGGATGTTTGGCTGGCTTTATAGCTGGTAAGATTATGCGTGGTGGCGGTTTCGGCTTTTGGATGAACCTTCTGCTGGGTATCGTTGGCGGTGTCGTAGGTGGCTGGACGCTGAGTTTGTTGAACATCTCTTGGGGTGGAACCATCGGCTCTTTAGGAACAGCTGTAGTGGGTGCTGTCTTATTGCTTTGGATAGCATCGCTGTTTAGGAAGTCATAATAAATGCTGTTAACCACAACTCCTACTGTTGAAGGACGAAAAATCCTAGAGTACAAAGGCATCGTAACGGGCGAAACCATTATTGGTGCCAATGTATTGAAGGGTTTCTTTGCCGGTATACGCGACGTTATTGGCGGCCATAGCAATGTTTATGAGAAGGTTCTTCGTGAGGCGAAGGATACTTCTCTGCACGAGATGCAAGAACGAGCTGAGGCATTGGGTGCGAATGCTGTCGTGGGTATTGACATCGATTATGAAACCATTGGGCAGTCGGGGAGTATGTTAATGGTGGCAGTAAGCGGAACAGCGGTGCTCATTTAGCGCCGCTTTTCCCGTTGCTCTTGTCTCTCTTGCTCGCGTAACGTTTCGCGGTAGGCCTTTTCTATAGGGTCTTCTGCGGCATCTATCTTGCGAAATGCCTCCTTCAATTGCCTGAGGTGTTTCATGTCTCTCTTCTTCCTAAAGTCGAGCATCTTGGCTAAATCGAACTCAAAGAATCCATGGGATGCGTCATGGTCTGGTGGCATGTAGGGGCGATTGGCTTTCAGACTGTCAATATTTTGCATGTGTTTTCCCCAGATAATCACTTCTCCAAGGCTGTATTCTGCGGGGAAGAGGAAGACAGTGTCTTTCCTAATTTCTTCTGCAGAGAGTGTTTCTTTCAGGTAGTTGCGTTTGTAGAACGTGGCATTCTTTGTGTTGTAAGGTAAGGATACCAGTCCTCTGTAGGTGGTTTTTCCAACAAATTTTCCGTTTGCATGCACCTCCACGTCGCGGATGGGGACACGGGTAATGGCGTCACACACCAAACATTGCTGTGCTTGGAGCTTCATTCCGCCAAGCAATAGTACGGTGGCTAAAACAAAAATTCGCCGCAGAATGATGGTATGTGATAAGTAAATGTTGGTGATCATCTTACGTTTTGTTGGTGAATGTCTTACATTTTACCAGTAGACACCCAACATTTTGTTGGTGGACATCTTGCATCTTGCTTTTCTTGACCGTTGGTTGAAGCTGAGTTTAAGCGTGTTTGGCTGCATCTAGAAGCTGTTCCCAAACCGCACAGAACTCGGTCATTTGATGGAAAAGTAGGTCGACACCTTCTTTTCTAAGCGTGCTGTCGAGTAGGGGACCACTGTTGATGGCTACGGTAAAGATTTGAGCCGCCACGCCTGCTCGTATGCCCATAGGCGCATTCTCCACCACAATTCCTTCCCAAGGCTGGTGGTTTCCCGTCAATTGTAAGCCCTTCAAATATGGGTCGGGCGCAGGTTTTCCGTGTTTGATGTTATAGGCTGTGACAATATTCTCTTTAGATACGAAGTGGTGGAAATCGTTCACAAGTCGTTTAATCAATTTTCTTTGCGCACTACCTGTAACAATCCCAATGTTCATTCCGCTCTTCTTTATCTTGCTCATGAGGTCGAGTACCCCGTCAAAGATAGGCGCTTCGGGCATTTGATGGAACAGTCTGCCTTTCTCATCGTACATCTTTTGCGCCTCTTCTTCTGAAATATCACGACCTTGTTGTTGCTTGACCATCATTCTGATGGTGTCTACACCCTTCATTCCTTCAGTGGCATACACATCCGATTCGGTCATGTCAAGACCGAAAGTCTTCATTGATTCTTTCCATGCAACGGCATGATGAGGCATGGAATTGTACAGCACACCGTCCATATCAAAAAGCACGACTTTGGGTTGGAACGCCGCAAAGTCATGCTTTCTCAAATAATCATGTATTTCGTTTTCAAACATTCAATCTTATTTTTCGTTGGCCAAACGCTCTTGTATGGCCTTGCTTTCAGCTTCATAACCAGGCTTGTTGAGCAAGGCGAACATGTTCTTCTTGTACGCTTCCACACCAGGTTGGTTGAAAGGATTCACGCCTAAGAGGTTTCCGCTGATGCCACAGGCTATCTCGAAGAAGTAAAGCAGCTGTCCGATGTAATACTCGTTCAGTTCTGGAAGACTAATTCGGATATTGGGAACGCCACCGTCAACGTGTGCCAGTCGTGTACCCAGCTCGGCCATCTTGTTCACTTCGTCCACTCGTTTACCTGCCAAGAAGTTCAAACCGTCCAGATTTTCGTCGTCTTTGGGGAACAACATCTTCTTGTTAGGCTGCTCAACACTGATCACAGTTTCGAAGATTGAACGCTCGCCCTCTTGTATCCATTGTCCCATGGAGTGCAAATCGGTGGTGAAATCGCATGCGGCAGGATAAATACCCAGATGGTCTTTTCCCTCACTCTCACCGTAAAGTTGTTTCCACCATTCACCGATGAAGTGCAGTTTAGGTTGGAAGTTGACGATAATCTCAATCTTCTTACCCATTTCGCGATACAGCGCATGACGCACAACAGCGTACTGTGCGGCAATATTCTCCTGCAAAGCTACGTCTTTCCCCGTTGCCTTTTCCATGTCGGCAGCGCCCTGTACCAAGGCTTTGATGTCGAAACCAGCGCAGGCAATGGGCAGTAATCCAACGGGAGTGAGTACGGAGAAGCGACCGCCTACATTGTCAGGAATGACAAAACTCTTGTATCCTTCTTTGTCGGCGCATGTGCGTGCGGCACCTTTTTTAGCGTCGGTGATGGCCACAATCACGTCTTTAGCCTCTTCTTTGCCACGTTGTGCCTCGCATTGTTTCTTCAACAAGCGGAAAGTAAGAGCCGTTTCCGTGGTGGTACCCGATTTAGATATGTTGATGACACCAAACTTCTTGTCCTTCAAGTAGTCGGTAAGTTCAGCCAAATAATCCTCGCCAATGTTGTTTCCTGCAAAGAGGATGGCAGGATTCTTCTTATCGTTCACCAGCCAAGCGAATGAGTTTCCCAAGGCCTCTATCACGGCACGAGCGCCCAAGTAGCTTCCGCCAATGCCGGCAACCACCACCACTTCGCACTTTTCGCGTAAGGTGTTGGCGCATGCCTGCACTTCGTCAAGAAACGCAGGTGTGATGGATGAAGGCAAATGTAACCATCCTAAGAAATCGTTTCCCGGACAAGTGCCGTTTTCAAGCGCTTCTTGTACAGCTTTTACCTTTTCTTCATAGGCCTGTATTGTACCAGGTTTCAAGAACTGAGTGGCCTTCGTGATGTCTAAACTAATACTTTTCATCTTCAAGTTATCTAAATGAATCTGTTAATAATTTGATTTCTATTTGTGGGCTGATGTGTTCGTACAAAATGTTGTACACTGCATCTAAAATCGGCATGTTCACATGCATGTGGCGATTGATCTCTTTCATGCACTTGGTTCCGAAATATCCTTCGGCAATCATCTCCATTTCAATCTGCGCGCTTTTCACCGAATATCCCTTGCCAATCATGGTGCCAAAGGTGCGGTTGCGCGAGAAATTGGAGTACGATGTCACCAACAAATCGCCCAAATAAACCGAATCGTACGCACTGCGTTCAATGGGATGGACGGCTGTGAGGAACCGAGACATCTCCTGAACCGCATTCGCGATGAGCACGGCTTGGAAGTTGTCGCCGTATTTCAGTCCGCTGCAAATGCCCGAAGCGATGGCGTATACATTCTTCAAAACCGACGAATATTCGATGCCAATCACGTCCGATGAGGTCTTGGTCTTGATGACATCGCTGGCAATGAACTCGGCGAACGACTCCGCTTTCTGTATGTCAGCGCAGCCGATGGTGAGGTAAGACAAGCGATCCATGGCCACTTCCTCTGCGTGCGACGGTCCTCCAATGACGGCCAAGTTTTCGTATGGCACGTCAAACACTTGGTGGAAATACTCTGAACACACCAGGTTTTCGTCGGGAACGATGCCCTTGATGGCGGTGATGATGAACTTGTCGCGCAGGCGGGTCTTGAGCTTTCGCAGATGACTCTTGAAGTAGGGCGATGGTGTCACAAAGACCAGCGTATCGTAAGCACCGGTGATGGTGTTGATGTCTGATGAGAAAAAAATCTCATCGGTGTTGAAATGCACGCTTGTCAGATAGGCGGGATTGTGTCCCAGACGCTTAAAATCCTCGATGCGGTCGTCTCTTCGCATGTACCACCCAATGTGATGAGCATGGCTCACCACGATCTTGGCTATGGCTGTGGCCCAACTTCCGCCTCCGATGATCGCTATCTTGCCGCAGTTGTAATTCATAATTCTTAATTCATAATTCATCATGATTGCTCACAAGTCATGATTCTTCGGTTCTCAATCCAATTGATAGTTAGCGAGAAGCGTGTGAATCATGAAGTGTGCATGATGAATTATTTCTGGCTGTTGTCAATCCATTGTTGGAATTGTTCAACCTTCGGATTGTCGTAGCCCAATTTATATTTCTTGTTCACCCCGCAAACATTCATTTGCAAGGCCTGTGCCTTTACCTGCGCGATGTCCGAAATCAGGTTGTATCCTGCCTTTCTGAACACGGGAACCCACTGCTCCGGAACACCAATGGCTGCCCATTCTTCCACCGTACTCTGCGGTATTTTCTTCTCAGGTTTCATTTGTGGGAAGAACAGCACTTCCTGTATGAACGTCTTTCCGGTCATCAACATCACCAAACGGTCGATGCCAATGCCGATACCCGATGTGGGAGGCATACCATATTGCAGCGCGCGCAGGAAGTCTTGGTCGATAATCATGGCCTCGTCGTCACCCTTGTCAGCCAATTTCATTTGCTCCTTGAAACGCTCTTCTTGGTCGATTGGGTCATTCAATTCAGAGTAAGCGTTCGCCAATTCCTTGCCGTTCACCATCAGTTCAAAGCGTTCTGTCAGTCCTGGTTTGCTTCGGTGCATCTTGGTAAGCGGTGACATTTCCACTGGGTAATCTGTGATGAACGTGGGTTGAATGAACGTTCCTTCGCAGAACTCGCCAAATATTTCGTCAATCAACTTGCCTTTACCCATGCTCTCATCCACCTCCATGTCGAGCTTTTTGCAGATTTCTCTTATCTCGTCTTCATTCTTTCCGTTGAGGTCATAGCCCGTTTTTTCTTTGATGGCATCCAGAATGGGCAAGCGTCGGTAAGGAGCTTTGAAGCTGATTGTCTGTCCGTCAATCTCCCGTTCGGCACTACCGTTGACCGCAATACAAATGGTTTCCAGCAGTTTTTCAGTAAATGCCATCATCCAATTGTAGTCTTTGTACTGCACATACAATTCCATGCAAGTGAATTCAGGATTGTGATTGCGGTCCATTCCCTCGTTGCGGAAGTTCTTGCCTATTTCATACACGCCTTCAAAACCGCCCACTATCAGTCGTTTTAAGTACAGTTCGGTGGCGATGCGCATGTACATGTCGGTGTTCAGCGCATTGAAGTGTGTGATAAATGGGCGTGCGCTAGCACCACCGGCAATGGCTTGCAGGGTAGGAGTCTCCACCTCTGTGTAGCCAGCCTCGTCCAGTACCTTACGCATGGTGCGCAACACCGTAGCACGTTGGAGGAATGTATCTTTCACGCCGTCGTTGACAATCAGGTCGACATAGCGTTGGCGATAGCGCAATTCGGGGTCGTCAAACTTGTCGTAGGCCACTCCGTCTTTGTATTTCACGATAGGCAGGGGTTTTAAGGCCTTGCTCAATAGTGTTAAACTTTGTGCGTGTACCGATATTTCACCTGTTTGAGTTTTGAACACAAAACCCTTGATGCCAATGACATCGCCAATGTCCAACAGGCGTTTGAACACCACGTTGTACAAATCTTTGTTCTCATCGGGGCAGATGTCATCGCGCGTAACGTACACTTGTATACGGCCTTTGGAGTCTTGCAATTCTACAAAACTGGCCTTGCCCATCACGCGTCGCGTCATCATGCGGCCTGCTATCACCACTTCTCGCTTTTCCTCACCGTCTTGATAGTCAGCCTTTATCTCTGTGCTGAACGCGTTGGTAGGAAACTCTGCGGCAGGATAAGGGTCGATGCCCATATTTCGTAACTCTTGGAGACTTTGTCTGCGACCAATCTCCTGTTCACTCAATTCTAAGATGTTCATATATGATAAAATAGCTATTTTGTCCCAATTCTGATGGATAGAGCCCGCCAAAAGCATTCAAGACAGTTTGCTTTGTTAAGGCGCAGCCTATTTTATGCAAAAATAGCGCAAACCGAAGGCAGTCAAACTACGTTTGAACTGCTGAGGTGCAGCCTGTTTTATGCAAAGATAGTGCAAGCCGAGTATAGAGAGAGTTTACTTTCTATGTTAAGGCGCAGCCTATTTTATGCAAAAGTACGAAATAAATCTGAATGTGCCTACCTTTTCATATTTTTTATAATTGCGTGACAAGCTGACTGCTATTTTGTGTCGCTATACACGATCCGCCATCATGGTTTTCTGCAACGAATTTCAGGACTCGACAAATCAAAGGAGCAGTGTGCCAGATGAAAGTTCGTGCCATTACACACCAAAAAATGTTGGATATTTTCATCATTTTAAGCCCTAAAAACGGCACTTGAAAAGTGATGAAATAGAAAAAATCGATAGGCGGGAAGGAAGCAAATATCCGATTGCTCTGTCATCAACATCCTGTTTTTCCTTCAAAGCAATGGCTTTGGCGGTCAATCAGCATCACTTTGGCGTTCAATCAACATGAGTTTGTGCTTCAAAAGCATGTGAATTACGCACTAAAAGCAATGCTTTTGGCTTGAAATAGTTTTTTAATTGAATGCTAAAAGTGGCTGTAAAAGCTATAACTCACTGTGAGGTAGTTGTTTATGAAAGTTTCTTATATTTGGCGTATTTGCACCAAAAGGTAGGTTGGTTTGCAAATACGCCAAATATGAAGCGGTGTGTTGTCAAGAAAATTACACCTTGGGAACATCTTTGAGGCTGTTCGCAATCTCTTCATCTGTGATGTTGTAATTGCGCAAGTCGCCACTCAAATAACTATCGTATGCCGTCATATCGATGAGTCCATGGCCCGAGAGATTAAAGAGAATCACCTTCTCTTCACCACTCTCTTTGCATTTTTGTGCCTCACGAATGGTGGCAGCGATGGCATGGCAGCTCTCTGGAGCAGGGATGATGCCTTCGGTTCGAGAGAAAAGAATACCGGCATCGAATGCCTCTAACTGTGGAATGTCAACACCATGCATCAGCTTGTCTTTTGCCAATTGCGAGATAATCATGCCCGCACCATGATAGCGTAAACCGCCGGCATGAATGTTGGCGGGCTTGAAGTCGTGTCCCAGCGTGTACATGGGCAACAGAGGCGTGTAGCCAGCCTCATCGCCAAAGTCGTATTCAAACTTGCCTCGGGTTAGTTTTGGGCAGCTGCTGGGCTCGGCAGCGATGTATTCTGTCTGTCTTCCTTCCAAGATAGTGTGGCGCATAAAGGGGAAGGTTAGACCGCCAAAGTTGCTTCCTCCGCCGAAACAAGCAATCACGATGTCGGGATACTCGCCGGCCATCTCCATTTGTTTCTCTGCTTCCAAGCCGATAACAGTTTGATGTAGCGCCACATGGTTAAGCACCGAGCCGAGCGTGTACTTGCAGTTAGGCGTGGTAGTAGCCAGCTCGATCGCTTCAGAGATGGCTGTCCCGAGGCTTCCCTGATGGTGTGGATCGCGCGTGATGATGTCCTTTCCAGCTCGGGTTGACATCGATGGCGAGCCTTCCACGGTGGCTCCGAAGGTGCGCATGATACTACTGCGGTAGGGTTTTTGCTGCATCGAAATCTTCACTTGGTACACGGCAGCTTCTAATCCGAAGATTTTTGCCGCATAACTCAAGGCTGCTCCCCATTGTCCGGCACCCGTCTCGGTGGTGACATTCGTGGTACCTTCTTGCTTGCAGTAGTAGCATTGGGCCAGCGCCGAGTTGAGTTTGTGTGAGCCAAGCGGATTCACACTCTCGTTCTTGAAATAGATATGCGCGGGTGTGTCCAAGGCTTTCTCCAGCGCATAGGCACGAACCAGGGGGGTGGAGCGGTAGTATTTGTACTTGTCCAGCACCTCTTCGGGAATGTCAATCCATCGGTGTTCGGTGTCAAGTTCTTGCTTGGAGCATTCTAAGCTGAAGATGTGCGACAAGTCTTCTGCCGTAACTGGCTGCTTGGTCTTTGGGTTAAGCGGCGGCAAAGGCTTGTTCACCATGTCGGCTTGTATGTTGTACCACTGTGTAGGAATATCGTTTTCCTGAAGTATGAATTTCTTTTGTTTGCTCAGCATTGTTGTCTTTTTTTTGTTGGGTTGATGATTCAGATGGCCCGAAATAGGCCGATAAGCCTGGTTTTATCACCAACAAAGGTAAGAAAAAGATTGTATTTGTGTGTCAATACATGCGAGATTTGTTAATTTTGCATGAAAAACATGACGATTGTTCTTACGCTATTAGGCTATTTTTCGGCCTTGTTGTTACTGAGTAGGGTGACGACAAGGCATGCCACAAATGATACTTTTTATCGCGGAAACCGACAGTCGCCCTGGTATTTGGTGGCCTTTGGCATGATTGGTGCGTCGGTTTCGGGTGTCACCTTCGTGTCCGTTCCGGGCATGGTCAATACCATTGGCATGACTTACCTGCAAACTTGCCTGGGCTTTGTGCTGGGTTATGTGGCGGTGGCCTTTGTGTTGTTGCCCATTTACTATCGTTTGAATCTCACCACCATCTACACTTATCTGCAACAACGCTTGGGAACTCGTTCGTATAAAACGGGTGCTTGGTTCTTTTTGTTGTCCAAAATGTCGGGTTCGGCGGTTAAGTTTTATGTGGTGTGTATGCTCTTGCAGCGGTTTGTACTCGATGCCATCGGGGTGCCTTTCATGGTTACTGCATTGGTGCTGGTGTCGCTTATCTGGCTGTATACGCGGCGTGGAGGCATTAAGACCTTGGTGTGGACCGATACGTTTCAAACCATTTGCATGTTCACAGCGCTCATCTTCATCATTGTACAGGTGATGTTCATGCTTGATATGAATGTCGTTGAGGCCGTGAAAGCTATCGCACAGGATGACAGAAGTCGCATCTTTGTGTTTGATGATTGGCTGTCTAAACAGAATTTTTGGAAGCAATTTGTGAGTGGTATCTTTATCGTCATCGTGATGACGGGGCTCGATCAGGACATGATGCAGAAGAATTTGACGTGCAAGACCTTGCGTGAGGCGCAGAAAGACATGTGTACCTACGGACTTGCCTTTGTGCCTGTCAACTTGTTGTTCTTGGCGTTAGGTGTGCTGTTGTCTATGTTAGCTGGGCAACAGGGTGTGCCTCTGCCATCCGCAGGCGATGAGTTGTTGCCCATGTTTGCAGCGACGGGCGAGTTAGGTGCCATGGTGGTGGTGTTCTTTACCATTGGCATTGTGGCTACATCGTTCAGTAGTGCCGACTCTGCCTTGACGGCTTTGACCACTACTTACTGTGTGGACATCTGCCAAAAACCTGCCGATGAGCGGCTCAGACATCGTGTTCATGCCGCCATGGGCGTAGTGTTTGTCTTGTTTATCCTGATGTTCAGGGCGTTCAACTCGACCAACCTGATTGATGCCATCTATATATTGGTATCGTATACCTATGGACCTTTGTTGGGATTATTTGCGTTTGGACTGCTCACGAAGTACCAGGTAAACGACCGATGGGTACCTTATTTAGCCATTGCCGCACCCGTGTTGTGCTATGTGTTGGATGCCGTTGCACAACAGTTGTGGCATTATCATTTTGGCTACGAGTTGCTCTTGCTCAACGGTTTGCTCACCTTTGTAGGATTGTATGTAACGAGAAAGAAAGATGTACTTTGAACTTTGAGGTTTGAACATTGAACTTTGAGGTTGCAAAATGTGAGTTTATGAACTATTAACTCGTAAACTCGTCAACTTGTAAACTTGTCAACTATCACTCAATACCACTGCACGGCATTGCTGTATCCGCTGCGTTTATCGTACTTCAGTGCGTCTGTTAGGGTGGCAGCGTTGGCCCTAAACGTGAAATTGTAGCTGGTATAAGGAGCCAACACCACGGAGCAACTCATGTTGAAGCAGTGGAGATCGCGCTGAAGTGATGCCGTTGTCATGGACATGGCATGGTTCTCAAAGTCGTAACCCGATGAGAAGCTGATGTTCCATCCATCACTAATGCGAATATTGCCGCTGACATTAAGTGTCTGAGTGAACTTGTAGGGATAGCGCATGGTTTTATAATTGAACTTTTTGAGGTCCCTATTCTCACTCATGGTGATACCATAACCGAAGGTGAGTGACCAAGGTAACTTGAACGCCATGTAGCCATCGTCGTCGGTTTCGGCCTTGCCAGCCTTTTGTTTCTTCTTCGCTCCGCGCTGCCCCTCAATCATATTGTCATCAATGTTGCTCTCGATGTCGGTGTCACGACCTTCAATATCGTTCTTATTTTGTTCGTCTTCATCCTCGTCATCATGACTGCCAGTGAAGAGTTTTTTCAGCTTTTCAGGCGTCAGCGTGTAGGAGATGTTCTGCGACACGCCTTGGAAACGACCAAAACGGCCCATTCCCCATTCCGTGTGGTTGCCCTCGTAGGGTCTGCCATTCTCATCTAATTCGTAGGCATACGATGCAAATCGCGCGTTGAGGTTGAAGGTGTAGTTCTTCCACCACTTCAGTCTGATGCGCATATTCAGGTCGCTTAACGGCTTTTCTTTGGCCGCCATGTTGTACGACATCGATAACCCAAGCTCGTCGATGATGCTCACTTTCTTCATTCCCGTTGAGTCTTTGTCGCTCTTGACCTTCATTTCTACGTTGTTGCCCAGGTCGAATGATATGTTTCCGCTGCGTCCTCTGCCCGGTACGGAGTACATGCCGCTCTCGTAAGGTGAATATCCTACGAGCGACACATTGCCGTCAGCGTCGGTCTTTTGATAGTAATCGTAATAGCCATAGCGGCGCGCACCAAAGTCAGGAGCATAGCTGAACGAAACGGAAGGGGTCAAGACGTGGCGGATGGCCTGCACCTTATCGCCGAAAATCTTGCGATTTGGGATGAACATACCATAGAGCTTGGTAGACATACCCAAGTTGAGCGACCAGTTATAGACGTTGTGAAAGCCATACGTTGTGTCGTTCACAACCTTTTGAGAGGCTGCGTCCCACGACCGATGTATCTTGTTTGAGTACATGCGGTCGGTGAAATTGAATGACGGATTGACGTTGAGATAGTCGAAAAGTGTGAAGTTGGCGTTGATGGGAATGTCGTGTTGGAAACCGTTTCTCCAGTCTTTGATGAGGTTCGACTTGAACAATCTGTCCTCTTTTGTTTGGATAGAGTTGGAGAAACGACCCGTGTAGCTTACGGCAATCTTCTCGTACCAGCGCTCATTGCCCACCACATGCTTGCGCTTGAAAGGATAGAAGCGGCTGATGCTGATGTTCAGGTCGGGCATTGTCAGGGCGATAGACGAGTCGCGCATGTTCTGCGAAAGGTTCATGGAGCTGCTCAGTGACAAGCCAATGCTTGAGAAAGTGGTGCTCCAACTCACGGAAGATGTACGGGTACTTTGCGTGAGTGCCTGCGGATTATACAAGCTCGTGAGGTTGTTGCGCTCGTAACTGGAGGAGGCGAAGTTGACACTGGCCGACAACGAGCTAAAAGGATTGGCTTTTGGGTCTTGTCGGTGGCTCCATTGTATCTTATAACTTTGCTGCCGAGAGAAGTCAGGTAAGCCCTTGTCGCCCGTCTTTGAATCCTGGTAACTAAGAAATAAACTACCGCTATAGCGATACCTTTTATTGTAATTGCTGGCCAGCGAAATGCCCCAAGAACCCTTGGTATAGATCTCGCCAAGCACCTTCAAGTCGATTTTGTCACTGATGGCGAAATAATATCCGCCGTCCCTAAGATAGAAACCACGATCCATCTCATCGCCGTAAGACGGCATGATGAAGCCTGATGAATAGCTTTTGGTAAAGGGAAAGAAACCGTATGGAACGGCAAGAGGCAGCGGAACGTCGGCCACTACCAAATGTGCGGGACCGAAAACCACGTCCTTGCCCGGGCGTACCTTACCTCTTGACAGCGCGATATAGAAGTCGGGATGCTTTTTATCGCAGGTAGTATAGCGGCCGTGTTCCATGTACACCACGCCCGATGAGTCGCGTTTTGACCGCTCACTGCGCAAGAATCCCTCTTCTTGTTGGGTGTAAACGTTGTTGATAAGACCCTTCTTGGTCTTGAAGTTGAAGGCCATGGTGTCGCTTTCGTACGAGTCTTGCCCCAATTTGAACACGGGAGTGCCTTCCAACGCTTTGGTTGTGGTGTCCTTGATGGCACCAGTTGCGTGCACCAGATTGCTGTCCATGCTCATGTATATCTTCTCACTCTTGAGGTCCATGTTCTCGTATTTCACAGTAGACGAGCCGTAGAGGTGCGTGGTTTTGCTCTTCGCATCATAAATCAGCGAATCCTCTGCGGTATATTCTACCGGTGCATCGATGCCATTAGCCCTCCTTCTGTTGAGCGAGTCGAGCCGAATCGAGTCGTCAATCAGTTGATTATGCTTGCGGATAGCCAGCTGGAGCGAGTCTAATGTGGTGGTGTCGGCGGCAACGGAGTCAGGGAGTTTGTCGAGTGTAGAATCGCGCCTAATTGGTACCAAGGTGTCGCCCACACCCAGCGTGTCACGTTGTTGCGTTTGTTGCCTGGCGTATGAATCAAACCTGTTCATGTCTGCCATAACGAAGGCAAAGATGAACAGCAGCAGAACTATAACCGACGGAGTTCTCATTTAATGTGCAAAATTACACAAATAACAACGAATTGATATACAATTTTTTATTTTTAACTTAACACATCGTGCTAAACTTGCGCTTTGATTGCTTTTCTTCTTGTGCGCAACCTCTTGTTAGCTTCTGTCTAAAAAAATGATAAAAAAACGATGATTGCAAAGTTGTGAACTAGAAAAAGCGGTCATGTTTTCAGGCCGAAAAAATGTATTTTGGGAGCTGCAAAATAGACTTTTACCGTCAAAAATAGGGTGATAATGGCCCTGTTTGCATCACTTTTCACTACTATTTCAATCTGATTGGGTGGTAAAAGCATACCTTTTACCACTCAATAGCATACATATTGCGATTCAAAAGCAATGCTATTGGCATGAAATAGCATGCGAAAAATGTGCAAAGAATGACAGTCTTACTGTAAATGTCTGATCATTAATTAGATACAAAACTAACGCATAACTCGCGTATTTGCAGATAGCAGCAAGGTTGTTTGAAAATATGGCCGTATTTAAGCGTATGTTGTAAAAGAAAATGACAGCTGGTGCGATGCTCGATGATGTATGGAGTGGGTGGCGATTATTCAAACAGTTGTATCCATCTGGTAAATCTCTTCGCACCCTCCTTGCCGAATCTCTCGAGGCTCTTTAGCGCCTGTTCGGGCGTTCGTACACGGTCAAGGTGCGTTTTGGAGTAGAACTTGTCGGCATAACAAATCACCTGTTCCTCCATGGTCTCGGGCAAAAAGTCTTGATGAGGCAGGGGCAGGTGCTGGTCAATGATGTCCTGCAAGGCGATTCCGGCACCCGTATGGCGTTCGCAAACCCGCGCGTGTCGGGGGTAACCAGCCGCGCGCAGCATGTCTGCTCCAATGATGCCATGCTTAATATACGGTTCGGTGCCAAAGCATTCGATGCCTGGCGCGTCGCATTTTACGATGCCGATGTCGTGCAACATGGCCGCCTCTTGGATGAAGGTACGGTCGAGTTTCAGCTCCGGATGCTTGTCGACAATTTGCAATGCCTTGCGGGTTACGCATTCGCTGTGCGTCAAGAGGATGTCCCGCACCTTGCTTCCTTGCGGGTAATACTGATTGATGATGGCTAAATAGTCCATGAAAAAGTGTTTTAATCATAAAAAAAACTCATCTTCAGGCATGAAAGTACCCGAAGATGAGTTGTATTTTGTTTGGCTTTAAAATAAAATCATCAAGCTTGTGGGCGCTCGATGTAAGCAATCACGTCGCCCTTGTTCAGCTTGCTTCCTTGCTTGGCATTGATCTCAACCAACTTACCTCCTAAGGCCGCAGGTATCTCTACGAACTCGCCCCATGGTGCTTGAATGTAACAGAGTTTATCGCCTTCGGCGTACTCTTTGCCGATATATGGCTCAACAGAAGGAGCACATTCGCCCTCACCATTGAACTCCCAGAACACTTGTCCCTTGACCGGAGCCACAATAGCGTCAGCTTTTGCGTGCTTGAATGCTGTGAGTTCTTCTTTCGACACCTTGCTGCCGAGTTTCGCATCCTTCGCCTTTTGCAGGTCAGCCAAGAAGTTTTTCCTGGCTTGTCCGCTCTTGTAGTTGCGATATTGCTCGGGGTGCATGGCCAATTCGAACAGCTCTTCATCGTCTTTGCCGAAGTCCCAACCGTTTTCTTTCATCTCTTTCTTGAAGTCATCCAAGTTGTTTTCCAGCAGAGTATGAGGGTCAGCATCGGTGAACTCGTATCCCTTTTCCTTTGCGAGGTCAACTAATACTTGGTCAACCTTGCCGGGTACCTTGCCGCTCTTGCCAAGAATCATGCCCCACATCGAGTCGTCCATCATGACAAATCTGCCCTTGCCTTGCTCCATGGTCAACAGGTTCATCAGTGCTATGTTCTTGGTATACTGTGAGAAAGGTGTCACCAGGGGTGGATAACCCACGCGAGGCCATACGTATGCCACCTCATCGAACAGCTTGATGAGCATATCGTCGGTGGAAAGTTCATCCTCTCCCTTCTTCTTGCGGATGTTGTTAATGGTGCCATGAATGCCGGCCAAGTCGGCCATCATGCTGCCCATCATGCCACCAGGCAAACCACAGCCCAGCAAGAGTGAGCTCATGAACTTGTTTTGTGGATTGATAAAGTAGCCCAACCAGTCGTCTATAAACTCTTGAGTCAATGCACGAGCCTTCATATAGGCATCCATGTTGATGTCTGGAACATCGAAACCAGCCGTCTTCAGCATGCTCTGCACGGAGATAACGTCAGGGTGTACCTTGCCCCATGATAGGGGTTCGATGGCTACATCCAAGATGTCGATGCCGTTCTTGGCCACCTCTAACATCGATGCCATCGACAGTCCAGGACCCGAGTGACCGTGGTATTCGAGGATAATCTCTGGATGTTTGTCTTTTATTATCTTGGTTAACTGTCCCAAGAACGTAGGCTGACCGATGCCGGCCATGTCTTTTAGGCAGATTTCTTCTGCGCCAGCTTCAATCAAAGTGTCGGCAATATTGGCGTAATATTCCAGCGTATGGATGGGAGAGGTGGTGATACACAGGGTTCCCTGTGGTGTCATGCCCGCTTCTTTTGCCCACTTGATGCTTGGAATGATGTTGCGAACATCGTTCAAACCATCGAATATACGCGGGATGTCCACGCCTTGGGCATGCTTCACCTTATACATCAGGGCACGAACGTCATCGGGTACGGGATACATGCGCAATGCATTCAGTCCGCGATCGAGCATGTGTGTCTTGATACCCACCTTATTAAAGGGCGCACAAAAAGCGCGGACAGCGTCGTTAGGGTTCTCGCCTGCCAACAAATTTACTTGTTCAAAAGCGCCTCCGTTTGTTTCTACACGAGCAAAACAACCCATTTCTATAATGACTGGAGCAATGCGTTCTAATTGATCTTTGCGTGGCTGAAACTTACCGGAAGATTGCCACATGTCTCTATAAATGAGACTAAACTGTATTTTTTTCTTCATAATTTTCTCCTTATCAACCTTTACAAGGTGTTGCAAAATTACGCAAAAAAAATCAATTTTTCCATGACCTCGTTGCTTTTTTAAGATTTATAGGCATTCAAGTTAGTAAACATCAAAAGCCGATGTGCAGGGCTTTTGGCTCGCACATCGGCTTTATGAGAGGTTTGATGTCATGGAAGAATGTGGATTCTTCCATGAATCTAATTGTTATTATGAATCAGTTTTACTTCTGTTATTTCATCGGAACCTCTTCCAACACTTTCTTCAACAGGTTCCAGAAAGGCTCTACCGTGCTGATAAGGCAACGCTCTGTTGAAGTGTGCGGACTGCGAATGGTGGGTCCGAACGATACAACGTCCAGGTGAGGGTATTTACCTAAGATGATGGAACACTCCAAACCGGCGTGGTCTACCTGCACGATACCTTCTTCATTGTTTTGCTCTTTGTACAGTTTCATCAGCAAATCGAGCACCTCACTGTCAGGATTTGGATCCCATCCGCCATAACTTCCGCTGAACGTTACCTTCATTCCTGCCATGTTGAAGCAGCTTTGCAGGGTTTCACCGATGTAAGCTTTCATAGACTCATTGGATGAACGAGCCAAAATCTTAAATGAAGCTTTGCCCGCTTCTATGTCAATGATGGCCAAGTTGGATGAGGTTTCCACCACTGAAGGGATGGAAGGAATCATGCGCATCACGCCATTGTGGCAAGCGTAGATGGCATCAATGAGGTTGTCTTGTATGGCTTCGGGAACCTGTGTGGCCGGCGTGTCTACCTCTTCGGCTACCAATTCGATGCCACTCTCGATGTCCTTGTACTCTTGTATAAACTCTTCTTTCCAGTCGGCTACCATCTCTTGCAGCGCAGGAACGTTTTCTTTCGGCAGCGTGAGCACCACTTCGGCTTTGAAAGGAATGGCGTTGCGCATGTTGCCACCATGCCATGTGGCCAATCGGGCATCAAGTTCGCATATTGCTTCGTGTACCAATCTAACCATTAGTTTGTTGGCATTACCACGACCCTCATGTATTTCCAAGCCCGAGTGTCCGCCACGAAGACCCGAAAGTGTTACCTTCACGGCCTTATCTGAAACGTCAGTCGCTGCTTCTTTGTAATCCAATTCGGCGGTGATGTCCACACCACCAGCACTACCAATGACGAATTTACCCCATGTTTCGGAGTCTAAATTCATGAGGATGTCACCATCTAATTCGCCTTCGGGCAGGTCGTTGGCGCCAAACATACCCGTTTCTTCGTCGGCGGTGATGAGACCTTCTATCGGACCATGCTTCAAATTCTTGTCTTCCATGACAGCCAAGATGGCGGCTACGCCCATTCCATTGTCGGCACCCAGGGTGGTATTCTTTGCTTTCACCCATTCGCCGTCAATCCAAGTCTCTATCGGATCGGTCTCAAAGTTGTGGTTGCTCTCCGGTGCTTTTTGTGGAACCATGTCCATGTGTGCTTGCAAAATCACCGTCTTTCTGTTCTCCATGCCTGCTGTGGCGGGCTTCTTCATCACTACATTTTTGGCTTTGTCTACATAAGCCTCGACACCTGCACGCTTTGCAAAGTCGAGTAAGAATTGATGTACTTTGTCAAGATGTCCGGAAGGACGTGGCACTTGCGTCAGTGCGTCAAAGTTTCGCCATACACAGGTCGGTTTCAGATCTTTAATTTCACTCATAGTATTTTGTTTTTTTTAGAGTTGTTGCTGGTGAGTTTTAATACACATTGCTTCCAACTCGTGGTGAATAAATAGGTTTTTCAATTATTCTTGCGCTGGCAGAACGATTTTTCCTGCCTTCACGCATTTAAGTTTTTTCTTTGTAAACGATAGGGCTATCCACGCGTATATGCCCAGCAAGGCCACTAAAAGAGTTTGCACAGAGTGTACAATCAGCACAAAGTATAGGGCATCGGTTTCAGCTACTCCGTATAAAATCAGCATCGTCTTGACGGCAAAATGCCATGGGCCGGCTCCGTTTGGCGTTGGTACGATAACGGCAATGGAGCCTACGATGAACGTTACCAATGCGCACGACAGTCCTAAGTGGGCGGTGGCATCAAAGCAAAAGAAGGTGAGATAGTAATGCAGAAAATAGCATAACCATATTAATAAGGTGAAAGCAATGAACAAAGGTATGCTTTTTACCTGTCGAAGTGAAGCAATGCCTTGTCCAATGTCATGCAAGGTGATTTTCACCTTGTTATATATAGACAAACGTTTTAGTAGGAAAAATGCCAGCACCAACACCGCCATGGCGCAGATGGCCGTGACAATGTAGCCAGCAGTAGAGAATTGTCGCAGTATCGCGTCAATGCTGGTGCCCGTGTGAACGAAAAAAGTATCGAATATCTTGATTTGGGCTGTCAGCGTGAGTGCGGTGATGAGCAACACCAAGAGAGAGTCGATGATGCGCTCGGTCACCACGGTTCCCAATGCTTTGGGAAACGATACGTCATCAAATCTGCTTAAAATGCCACAACGGGCGAACTCGCCTATGCGCGGAATCAACAAGCTGACGGCATACGATAGGAATACAGAATGAACCCTGACTGATGCCCTGGAACGCTCACCCATGGGCTGCAGCGTTTGTTTCCAACGCCAACCTCGAAAGGCTTCGGCCAGTATTCCGAACGGAAACGACAGCCACATCCAGGTCCAATCCATCTCATGTAGCACCACATTCTTGATGAGTTGAAAATCAAAGTCGCGGTACATCCAGTATAGAATGGCACTGCCAAGGAGTAATGACAGTGCTACGTTCAAGGTTTGATGGGTGGCTTGTTTCATGTAGAGCCGTTTGTTGTATTGTTTGTTTGATATACTGGTATGTGAAATATACTATGCAAATGTAGCGTAATATTAGGGGATATCCAAATAAATAAACGGGTTTTTTGAGGTACCTCAATGACTGTTTTCTTTGATTTGTATCAACAAAACAGCATAAAATGCGTCTAATGACTGAAAATGTTTGCGCACACAGTGCGGTGATTGTATCTTTGCATCGTCATTAAGACAAAAGGATAACAAATTTAAAAGAAAGGTAAAAAGATTATGGTAACAATTATGACTTTGGCTGTTGTGGCTATATCTGTAGCACAGGCCATTCATTTGGGAAGCAAGATTAACTTGAATAGCAAGTAAAAATCTTGCCTTTCATCTTTTGAAAGAAGAATTTATTTTATTTAGTAATACGGTAAAGAGGTAGCGTCACATGTGGCGATGCCTTTTTTTATGCTCCGAACGAATCTTCATAAACAAGAACCCCAGCCTGCATACGTGCAAGCTGGGGTTCTTTTTTAATGTGTAACAATGGCTGTTACCAGGTTTTATCGCACCAGAATGGTTTTCCTCACGTTGCCCACTTTCACGATGTACAAGCCAGGAATGAGTTGTACCGTCTGTGTTCCATCAATGGTTGCTTCGTGTACCTGCTGTCCGTTTGCCGTAAAGATAGCTACTTTTGCAGCGTTGTCAGTCTTGATGATTACGGCCTGTTGAGCTACGGTCACGGTGACTGAACCTGTCTCTGTGGTCTCAATACCGTTGGAGATAGTGAACCTTACCATTACATCGGTAGCCCTGGTTACGGTGAATTGGTTGTTTTCGATATTCTTGCCGTTGGCCCTGCTCGATGCCACTGCGTATCCGTTGGCTGGTATAGCCTCAACGGTGACGATGCTGTTCTTTTCAACTTTGTCGCCACTTTTCACTTCGTTGCCTTTGGCATCCTTCAGTTTCACGGTGCCATTGGTTGTTTCCAAGACAGTGATGTATGCCATGTTGCATCCAGTTCCGTCGCCTGCTTGATTCAGTTTCCAACCTTTGCTGGCGGCAATGTCACTCTCGGCATGTTCCGCATCGTTCTCGTGTGTAGACTGTGTGTCAGTCACCCACAAGGTGTTGCCAGTAGGTGTGCTTTGATCTTGAAGTTCGGGATATTCGTTCAAAGAGTAGTACAAATCATTCAAAGTACATGCATCCCAGCCATTTCCACCAACCTGAACAAGTGTCAAGCTGTTTTGGTGGCTCAAGTCGAGTGCTTCAAGTTGGTTCTTATCCAGAAGAACGGCTTGCAAATTCGTGTTCTTGCTCAAGTCAACCAAGGTCAGTTTGTTGTTGCTGGCTCCCAGTTTCTTCAGGTTCTCCGCATTCGTGACATTCACATTCGAGATTTGGTTGTTAGAGAAATCCAATTCAATGAGGTCGCTCATGGCTGATACGTCTAATGCTGTGAGCTGGTTGTTTTGAACCAGAAGCGTTTGCAGCCTGTTGTTGTTGGTTGTATTCAGTTCTTTGAGCTTGTTCGATTTCACGTCCAGATAAGTCAGATCAGGAGTCTGTGTGATGTCCAGTCTACTCAAGTTGTTACCGTAGGCGCGCAGCTTTCTCAGCTTCGGATTGTGGCTGATGTCAAGAACTGATATGCCTGTATAGGCCAAGTCAAGATCCTCTAGATTGCTTAGATTGCTCACATCAATTTTCTTGATGTCATTGAAATACAGGCTGATGGTACGTAATTTGTTCGCCTTGGTTAAGTCAATGGCTGTAATGTTGTTGTTGATGCCATAGTCGGGGAAACTTCCGAAGTCGGCGTGTGTCACCGGTCCGCTAATCGTGATGGTGTTGCCGGCTGCTCCTGTCTCGTTTGCTATCGTTGTCATACCATTGTTGATAAAATAAGGCTTCTTTTCTCCGTCACCCCAATCAACAAATATAACACTACTTAGTTGGTCACAACCCAAGAAATATTGTTGTTTGCTTCCTGGTTCTACCGTCAGTTTAATGACCTCGTCATTTGCTGATGATCGGAATATCGGTTCAACGGTTGCGTCGGTAGAGGTAACAAATATGGTGTCCTCATGTTGCTTGCCGTTCACTTTAAAGCCTACAAAATTGTAACCTGCTTGTGGAGTTGCCTTAACAGAGATGGGGTAACCGGGTGTAGCCTTTGTCGAAACAGCCTTCCAGGAGTAGTCATCCTGCATCTGGGTCAGTTCTATCGAACCACCTGTAGTGTTGCTGATTGTGATGTTGACGGGAGCCATCGAAGCCGATCCGTCACCCTTGACGTCTGGCTTGTAATTGCTGTCCTCATCGTAAGATAGCAAACTGGTGTCTGCTGTTTCAGCTCCGGGAATACCACTGATCAGCACATTGGGCGACCAAGATGTGCCACGGTGGAACGGCATCATCTTAAACGTAAAGTTGAGTGATTGTGGCGTCATGTTCTTGTTGTCGCGAAGATCGAGCCACCTCAGGCCGTTATAGCCCACTTCATCGTGCATATCGAGAAATTCTATCTTCGTGTTTCGCGCATAGATGGTGTTGAGATAAATTTTGCCGGTCAGGTCAAGACGGGCAATATCGGTGCTGTCAATCGTGATGTTCCTCAATCTGCTTAGCTTGCTGACGTCCAGTCTTGATATCTTTGTACATGCAACATCGATGTTTTGAACGTTCGTGTTGTAGGTAAGCGACAGGTTTCTTAGTTGGGTGTGGGCAGCCTTTAAGGTAACCAGTTGTTTGTTCTGGGTGGTATTGATTTCCGAGATGGCTGTGTGAGAAATGTTCAAATCTTCCAGCTGAGGCAAGGTAGTGACGTCCAACCGCTCAAGATTTTTGTGCCCGACCAATGACAGTTTTTGCAGTTTGGGATAGTTGTCATTCAGCTCAAGTTCGGTCAAGTCACCATTGTCGAGCGTCAGGTACAGCAATTCTGGCATGGGTTTCGGATAGAAGTGAGCCAAGTCGCCATTGTTGATGCTGATGTTTTGTAAAACGTTCTTATCGGCAAATACGGCTGTAGTGAACCTGTGGTTGTTGTTGATTGAGAACAATTGCAGCTTTTCAAAGGCCATCAGGTTGAGCCTTACGATGTCGTTGTTATCCAAATTGAGGTTCTGTAGGTTGGGTGCGCCACTCAAATCCAAATTCTCGAACGTCAATTCGTTGTCACTGGCATCTAGCAGTGTCAATCCGTCTTGGTTGATCAGCTGTAAGGAATTGAGCTTGCTTTTGCTGACGGTTAGTTTCATCAGGTTGCCGTAGATGTGGATGGGTCCGCCCAACGACTTGCCGGTAATGCCGGCCGGGGTGCCCCATGCTGTCTTGGTGTTGTGTTCCTTGACGTTTCCGTCACCCCAATCTATTTTCACGGTGCTGCCTTGCACCATGTCAACGGAGAACTCTAACGCTTTTCCATACTCCATGTTCGATTGGAGAACCACTTCACTCTCTTGTGCACATAATGCAATGGCGTTGATGAGCAAAGACATCACAAGTAATAATTTATTCATAATTTCTGCGAATTAGTGTTATATTTGTAATCTTTTTGCAAAAGTAGTAATAAAATCTCAATCTTCCTTTGCTTTTTTCAAGAATGTTTTTTCTTGGGTTGACATCTGTTTCAAAAAAGACTCTCAAACGTAGTTAAATACCTTATTATATATACATGTGATGGGATGTCACAAGTGTTAAAAACAGAAAACTTTGCGGTTTTACCCCCTTCATAACTCGCGTATTTCTCACAAAACAATCTTCTGTTGGAAATACGCTTAAAATATAAATCGTTGATAATTAATCGTTTGTGTTATTTTTCCATGTTCGGAAGCATTGAAAAACGCCGCTTTTTGGCGATTAGATGGTATCTATTGGCGTGCAAACTCATGTAAATAGGATGGTAAAAGCTATGCTTTTGCACGGCAAAAGCATGACAGTAGGTGTGAAAGTGCAATTTTGAGGGATAAAAAAGGCATTTTTCCGTGATGAGAAATCCTATTTTACAGAAAACTCGTGTTAAATAAATTTACTTGGCGAGCATCGTCCAATGCCCCATTTTAGGGTGCGTGAAAGTTTTGAAGAATCAAATGAAAACAGACCTATCCCAACTGCAATTTTAAGCTCTGACATAGTTTGGAGAACTGTGGGTTCTCCTTTTTGAGCATTTCAAAGATTTCACGTTTCGAGTAAATCTTGGTCACTTCCTGGGCTTCAGCAAGGCGCAGGTTGATGTTGAGTTGCGCGTTTTTCAGCAGTGTGCGCATCTCTGCCAAGATGTTTTCCTTGTCATCTTGCAGCTGTTTGAGCAGAATGTCGTTGTCGATGACCACTTCTATGTTGGGGAAGGTGGTGATACGGGGAGTCAAATTCTTCATGCGTTGCGCCAAACCTATCTTTTCTTGGGGCATTCGGTTGCACATCATCTTCCACTGTATCATCAGTTCTTGCTCGCTGAAAGCCGTGTTTTTTGTGGTTACTTGCTGTTCGGGTTTGGTTTGGTAGGATGGTTTTTTGCCGCCGTTACGCAGGTCGCTGAAGCTCATTCCTATGTCCGAGAGTGTCAGCCGCGGCCTTTGGCCGGCAGGATTGCTTGTCGCAGCCGGCGTTGAGGTTGATGGTTGTTGTGTTGAAGTGATGGGGGTGTGGCGGGCATTTGCTGGAGACACCTTGCCGGTCTCTGAGCTCGCCACACGTTGATTGATCTCGCCGCCCATCGCGGGAGCCAACTTTTTGAACAAGGCTTTTAAGCGTTTGGGGCTGCGCCCCGCCCCGTCTGATGCGTCATCCGCCTGTGTCACTTGCGCCACTTCGATAAGCGTAAGTTCTACCAATAGGCGTTTGTTGCTGCTCTGGCGGTAGTTTACGTCGCAACGGTTCAGTATTTTTAACGCTTGGTATAAGAATTTCGTTGGGCATTTCTGCGCCTGCTGCTGATATTTCTGTCGTTGTTGCTCGCTTGCATCCAGCAAACTTAACGTCTGTGCATCCTTCGCCATGAGCACGTTGCGTATGTGCGAGGCCAATCCGTTGGTGAGAAGTCCACCATCGAAGCCTTTCGCAAGAATGGAGTTGAGCAGCACCATCACGTCGCCCACTTTGTTTTCGAGGCTCAAATCTACTATCTTGAAATAATTGTCTGCATCGAGCACGTTGAGGTCTTCCAGCACCTTGTCGTACGTGATGTTGCCCTGACAGAAGCTGGCAGCCTGATCAAAGACCGACAAGGCGTCGCGCATGCCGCCGTCAGCCTTCTCTGCGATGATGTTCAGGGCGGCGTCTTCGTAGGTGATGCCCTCTTGTTGAGCCACGTTTTTCAAGTGGTTGATGATGTCTGCAGTAGCCATCCGCTCGAAATCATATATCTGACAACGCGAGAGGATGGTAGGCAAAATCTTGTGTTTCTCGGTCGTTGCCAGGATGAAAATGACGTGTGCGGGCGGCTCTTCCAGCGTTTTGAGAAAGGCGTTGAAGGCCGATGTAGAGAGCATGTGCACCTCGTCGATGATGAATACCTTGTACTTACCAACCTGTGGCGGTATGCGTGTTTGGTCCATCAGCGACTTGATGTTCTCCACCGAGTTGTTGCTGGCGGCGTCAAGTTCAAAGATGTTGTACGACCTTTGCTCGTTGAAGGCCTGACAGCTCTCGCACTCGTTGCAGGCTTCACCATCTGCTGTGGGGTTCAGGCAGTTGATAGCTTTGGCAAAGATGCGCGCGCAGGTGGTCTTACCGACACCGCGCGGGCCGCAGAACAGGTAGGCGTGAGCCAGCTTCCCGCTCTTTACGGCGTTCTTAAGGGTTGTGATAAGCGCGGATTGGCCTACGACAGCGTCAAAAGTCATCGGTCGGTATTTGCGCGCTGAAACAATGTAATCTTTCATTGTGGATGATTTTGTTTTGCAAAGATAGCAAAAAGATTAGACTTCCTTGGACCGCCTTGTTTGATTATTTGTTAATAAGATGAAATTATGACAGGTGCATTTTTCGTTTTCAATTATAATGTTTATTTTTGCAATCATTAAATCCTACCACTCTTGAAACGAGTCAATGTCATACTGAGCTTCGTCAATCACTATAAATACCTTATCGTGATTGTTGGCGGATTCCTTGTTGTTGGAGTCCTTGATGAGAACAGTTTCATGAAACGTGTCCAACTGGAATGGCAAATCATTGATTTGAAAGAAGATATCAACAAGTACAAATCGCTGAATGAAATCAACACGAAGAAACTAAGAGAACTAAAGCGTAACCCTAGTGCCATCAAGAAGATAGCCCGAGAGAACTATTTCATGAAGGCCGATGATGAAGACATTTTCGTGTTGAGTGATGACCCTAAAACAGAACAACCTCAATCGACAAATGAAACAACTCAATAAACTCCAGAGCCTGATATTCCTCACTGGTGGGGCTATGATGGTGGTTGGTGCCGGATGCTTCGCCCTGATGTGGCAGCAGAAAATCGCTTGTTGGATTTATCTTGCGGGCGCTTTGATGTTCGGTGTCATGCAGATGATGCAGGAATACCAAGGCAATAACTTCATCGTGAAGCGGCTGAAGCGCATCATGAGCTTGGCCGACATCTTCTTCATCCTGTCTGGTTTCCTGATGGTGGACATGGTCTATCGCTTTCTGCAATCAGCCTTTGACAACTATCTGACGTACTATAACACCATTTATAACAAGTGGGTGGTTCTGCTGCTCATTGCGGCCATCTTGGAAATGTACACCATGCACCGCATCGGGCACGAGTTGTCAAAAGAGGAATAGATGAGGCTCTGTATTCCAAAAAAATGCTAAAAGGTACCCATAAACAAATTAAATAGCATTAAATAATTTTGTTCACAAACAATACATATTATCTTTGCAGAAGATGGACGGCGCCTCAGCAATTTCAAACAAGCTTGATTGCCTTCGGCTTGCACCATCTTTGCAAAAAATGGACGACCAGGATTGTGAGTGAATGAGGTTTTCCAGAAAGTGCTGACAAGGTGCCCTGAAAGAAACAGAACAAGAATACATATATGAATAAGATATTATACCTGCTTATTTCTCTTGTAGTGTTCACGTCTTGCGCGAACAGCTATCATGTGCAAGGGTCATCCAACGTAACCGACTTGGATGGTAGAATGTTGTACCTCAAGGTGCTGCAAGATAACGATTTCAAGAACATCGACTCCAGTGAAGTGGTACATGGGCAGTTTCAGTTCGCAGGAACATTGGATTCGGCTCGCATGGCCAACATCTTCATGGATGATAGGAGCGTGCTTACTTTCGTGTTGGAAGAGGGAGATATCAACATCAAAATCAACAACACCCAGCAGACTGTGAGCGGCACACCCTTGAATGACAAGCTGTTTAAGTTCTTCAATGAGTACAATCAATTGAAGAGTCAACAAGCCGAACTGGTGCATCGACATGACCAAGCCATCATGAATGGAAGCAACATGGATGTGGTTAACGCGCAGCTCAATGCTGAAGCAGAAAGTTTGAGTCAGCGGGAAGACCATCTGGTTACTACCTTCGTGACAGATAATTTCGACAATGTGTTGGGACCGGGCGTGTTCTTCATGATGACCATCGGCAATCAATATCCCGAGCTGACGCCATGGATTGAGGACATCATGAGCAAGGCTACCAACCAATTCAAGAACGATCCGTACGTTAAAGATTACTACCAAAAGGCACAGGAGAACGAACAAATCATGAATGGTTTGAAGGATGTGCCTGCTGCAGCCAGTCAATCGGCACCGAATGCACAGCAGCTTCCACCTCCAGCATCACCTGCTGATTTGGCAAAACCTTCGGAAAAGACAGAGTAGAAACAAACCATAACCATGACAATAGTTATATACGGTGGAACAATCGTTAATGAAGGTAGGGCTTTCGAAGGTTCTGTGCTGATTCAAGATGACCGTATCACTTCAATCATTGAAGGAAAGAATGCTCCCTGTGGCCACTACGATAAGCAAGTAGATGCCACAGGGTGTTTCGTATTACCAGGCATCATCGACGAGCATGTGCACTTTCGTGAGCCGGGATTGACGGCAAAAGCCGATATTGACAGTGAGAGCCGAGCTGCGGCTTACGGTGGTGTGACGTCTTTTTTCGACATGCCTAACACGGTTCCGCAAACCACTTCGCTGGAAACTTTGCTGGCTAAACACGAGTTGGGACGGCAGCATAGCCACGTTAACTATACCTTTATCTTCGGTGCGACCAATCAGAATGCCGACCTCATTCCAACACTCAACCTCCATCAAGTGCCGGCCATCAAGTTGTTCATGGGTGCCAGTACAGGCAATATGTTGGTAGATAGACGGGAAACCTTAGAGCAAATCTTCCGTACTTGTCCATTTCCCATCATTGCACATTGCGAAGATTCAACGCTCATTAACGCCAACATGCATGCATACAAACAGCGGTTGGGGGAGCAGGTGGACATCTCTTTGCATCCCATCATACGCAGTGAGGCGGCATGTTACAAGTCAACTGCCTTGGCAGTGGCATTGGCAAAGAAGTATGGAACACGCTTGCATGTAGCTCATCTCACCACTGCGAAGGAGCTAACGTTCTTTGGTAGCGATGACAACATCACCGCCGAAGCCGTGATACCGCATTTGATGTTTTATGATGATGATTATAAAACCCTGAAAAGTCTAATCAAATGCAACCCAGCCATCAAGACAAAAGCCGACCGTGAGGCGCTAAGAAGAGCGCTTACCACAGGAGAAATCTATACCGTAGCGACCGACCACGCACCTCATCTGCTGCCCGATAAGCAAGGCGGAGCATGCACTGCCGCTTCTGGCATGCCCATGGTACAATTCTCTTTGCCCACGATGTTGGAGTTGGTAGATGCGGGTTTGCTCACTATTGAGCGGTTGGTCACGTTGATGTGTCATCATCCAGCCCTGTTGTTCGACGTGAACGAGCGGGGCTTCTTGCGCGAAAATTACAAAGCCGACATCACCATTGTCAAGCCAAACACGCCTTGGACAGTGACCGAATCCGTGATTCAAAGCAAGTGTAAGTGGAGTCCAATGACGGGACACACCTATCAATGGAAGGTCATGCAGACCTTCTGCAATGGTCATCTGGTCTATGATGATGGCGTGTTTGACGAGGATTATCGGGGTGAAGCCCTGTGTTTCCGACGATAACTTTCGTCCGCAGTCCACTTATTCAATAGCTTATCCGTTGCCACATCGACCCTATGATTGCAAGAATATTCATCTTTCTTCTCTTTCTCATCATCCTTCCGGATGTGTATCTTGACCTGCATTACCTGCGGAAGAAGAAAAAATACACCTGGTGGAAGCGCCTTTTATGGTGGCTTCCCGCTCTCTTGATGCTTGCTTACACCATCAAGATGGCCATCGAACCTAACTTCATCCCCGACAATCCGGCTTGGATTGACAACTATTTGTTGCTGCTTTGCCTGCTCATCGTGCCCAAAGCGATGTTTTCCATCTGTTCGGTTATCGGACTGTTCTTTTGCCGATTGCGTAAAAAACGCCGCAACTGGGGCAATTTGGTGGGACTCGTTCTGAGTTTGTTGCTCATCTATATTTTTGTTTATGGGTCTACGTTCGGCATCAGAAAGCTGAAAGTGAAACATGTAGAGGTCACCTTCAAGGACCTACCTGCATCGTTTGATGGCTATCGCATCGTGCATTGGTCTGATGCGCATGTGGGGAGTTATCTCAAATCACGCCGCCCCATCTTGAAACGAGCCGTGGATTGTATTCGGGCACAGCAAGCCGATATGGTTGTCTTTACGGGCGACTTGCAAAACATTCAACCCTCAGAACTCTATCCGTTTATCGGACTTTTCAAATCCATCAAGGCGAAAGATGGCGTTTATTCCGTTCTGGGAAACCATGATTACAGTGGATATATCCATGCCGATGCCGCCGTCAAGGTGGCCAATGAGCGTGAAACCATTTCGCGTCAGCGACAATGTGGATGGACAGTCTTGCTGAACGAGAACCGTTCAATCTACAGAGGAAGCGATTCCATCGTCATCGCTGGCGGAGAGAACGATGGCCTTCCACCGCATCCGATGCGTGGCGACATCCACCAAACCTTGCGAGGTGTCGGCGATGATGCTTTCGTTGTGATGCTGCAGCACGATCCATCGGCATGGCGACGGCACATCCTACCCGAGTCGAAAGCACAACTCACGCTCAGTGGGCACACCCATGGCGGGCAGATAAGCGTGTTGGGTATCCGTCCCTCCAAGTTCATGTATCCCGAAGATTGGGGGCTTTATCAGGTGGGCAACCGTTTCCTTTATGTGACAGCCGGACTGGGTGGACTCGTTCCTTTCCGTTTTGGTGTGCCGGCAGAAATAGTCGTTATCACCCTGTATCGGCAGAAATAATCAGAAAAAATAGGACGTATGAAATATCTGTACCGTATCTATCAATTGTTTTTTGCAGCACCCATCATCGCTCTCTTCACCCTGCTCACGGCATTGGTCGTCACCATTGGGTGTACGCTTGGTAACGGACATTTCTGGGGTTATTATCCCGGAAGATGGTGGGGGCAACTGGTCGTTCGTGTGCTGCTGTTGCCCGTGAAGGTGGAAGGACGTGAGCATCTGGAACCGAAACGATCGTATGTCTTCGTCAGCAACCATCAAGGCGCTTTCGACATCTTCTTGATTTATGGATTCTTAGGGCGCAATTTCAAGTGGATGATGAAACATCAACTGCGCAAGATGCCGTTTATCGGACGCGCTTGTGTGGCGGCACACCATATTTTTGTGGACAAACGCAGTCCCAGTAAGGTCAAAGAAACCTACGATAAGGCGCGCGAGACGCTGCAAGATGGCATGTCACTCGTGGTCTTCCCAGAGGGTTCGCGCACGTTCACGGGTCACATGGCTACTTTTAAGCGGGGGGCTTTCATGCTGGCCAACGACCTTCAACTGCCCGTTGTGCCATTGACCATTAACGGATCTTTCAACGTTATGCCTCGCATGCGCGACATGAAATGGGTTTCCTGGCATCCTTTGCGTCTGACAATTCACGAGCCTATCGCACCAAAGGCGCGTGACACCGGGCATATCAGTCAAACCATCGACGAGAGCTATCAAGCCATCATGAGTGCTCTGGCTCCCGAATATCAGGGTTTTGTCGAGAACCCTGACCAGTGAACGGCATGTGCGGCAACAACTGCCGACTGTAAAAATGCCGTGAAATGTTTTTGCATATCACACTAATTCCACTACCTTTGCATAAGGTAGGCATCGCCTTAGCAATTTCAAGCAAGCTTGATTACGTTCGGCTCGCGCTACCTTTGCATAAGACAGGCATCGCCTCAGAAATTTCGAGCCATCTTGATTGCGTTTGTCTCGCACTCATTTTTCACCACATCTTGAACCCATAAAATAATAAAGCAATGAACAAAACCGACAGCATCGTCATCATTCCGACGTACAATGAGAAAGAGAACATGGAGAAAATCATCCGTGCCGTCTTTGCGTTGGATAAGTGTTTTCACATCCTGGTCATCGATGACGGCAGTCCTGACGGCACCGCAGCCATCGTTCATCGGCTGATGCAAACCGAGTTCTCCGACCGATTGTTCATCATCGAGCGGTCGGGTAAACTAGGGTTGGGCACAGCTTACATCACTGGATTCAAGTGGGCACTGCAACATCAATACGACTATATCTTCGAGATGGACGCCGATTTCAGCCACGATCCCAATGACCTTCCGCGCCTGTATGCCGCCTGTCACGACGAGGGATACGACCTTTCCATTGGCTCGCGCTACGTCAGTGGTGTTAATGTAGTGAACTGGCCCATCGGAAGAGTGTTGATGAGTTATTTCGCATCCAAGTATGTGCGGATGGTGACAGGCTTCAACGTGCATGATACCACGGCCGGATTTAAGTGTTACAAGCGTCGTGTGCTTGAAACAATTCCATTGGACGAGGTGCGTTTCAAGGGCTATGGCTTCCAAATTGAGATGAAATACACTGCCTATAAGATAGGGTTCAAAATCAAAGAGGTGCCGGTGGTCTTCGTCAATCGTCGCGAGGGCGTGAGCAAGATGAGTGGCGGTATCTTTGGAGAGGCCTTTTTTGGCGTGATGCGTTTGCGCTTAGACGGCTGGTTGCGCAAATATCCACCCATGCCCAAGGATTGAGCTGATTATCCTGATGGTAACCTGTTGATTTACAATCCGATGCAGGTTATGAATGAATAGCATTGACTTTGGTCACTAAAAGCATTGACTTTGCCTGCCAATCTCATTGACTTTGGGGGTCAAAGTCAATGGGTTTGGAAGACCGTCTGATATTGCTCATTCTTTTATCCATTATTCCAGCTTATTTCATTACCTTTGTATGCTCAACGCATTTGCGATGAATATACAAGACATTCAACAACTATATGGAGCGTCGCCACAGGCTGGTGCGCTTCGAAAAGCACTGGAATACAAGTCGGTTAAGACCGTTTTCCTGCAAGGGCTCATGGCTTCTGCCGCCCCTATGCTGTTCGCCGGAATGGCCAAACAGCTGTCCAAAACCATTCTTTTCATTCTACAGGATGCCGATGAGGCGGGCTATTTCTATCACGACCTGACACAGGCGCTTGGCAATCAGCAGGTGCTGTATTTCCCATCGTCATACCGTAGGGCCGTAAAGTATGGGCAACGGGATGCCGCCAACGAGATATTGCGGACCGAAGTGTTGTCCAAGCTGGCGGCGGGCAAGCCTCTTTACATCGTCGCCTCACCCGAATCGCTCTGCGAACTGGTGGTGTCGAAGCAAAAACTGGACGAGGGTACCATCAAATTGAACGTGGGACAGACGGTAGACCTCATGCAACTGAAAAAAAACTTGTTGACTTTTGGGTTTCAAGAGGTGGACTATGTGTATGAACCTGGTCAGTTTGCCGTGCGCGGGAGCATTGTAGACATCTATTCGTTCAGCAGCGAATGGCCTTTGCGAATTGACTTCTTTGGCGATGAGGTGGATACTATTCGCACCTTTGATGTACAAGACCAGTTGTCCAAGGACAAGCAAACGGCTATTGAAATTGTACCTCAATTGGCCACCGCGGACAGTGATAAAGTGCCGTTCTTAAACTTCTTGCCCGCCGACGCGCTGTTGGTGATGAAAGATTTCACCTACGTTCACGACACCATCGACCGCGTTTACAATGAAGGTTTTGCATCGCAGGTGGTGCAAGAGCGCATGGAAGGAGCCACAGAGGTAGAGCAACAGGAGATTATTCGCACGCTGCGAAGAGAGCAACAACTGATTACGGCACGGCAATTCGCATGCGATGTGGCCGGCTTTCAATGTATCCAGTTTGGACAGCAGCCATCCATCACGCCACAGGCCACTATTACCTTCAGCATTACGCCGCAACCCTTGTTTCATAAGAACTTTGACTTGCTGCGCCAAACTTTTGAAGACTATGCGCTGCAAGGGTACAGTCTGTACATCTTTGCCGAGAGCAAGAAGCAGGTAGAGCGCCTTCGTGAGATACTGGGAGCTACGCCCGATGTCGCCCTGCGTGACGATAATGGCGCCCCAAGGACATCATCCCGGCTCCAGGAGCCGCTTTCTTTGAAGGGAACGGGCGATGCTTCGCTGCATGAAGGGTTCGTGGACAACAACCTGAAGATATGCTGTTTTACCGATCATCAGATATTCGAACGCTTTCATAAGTACAATCTCAAATCGGATAAGGCGCGCTCAGGCAAGATGGCACTCACGCTGAAAGAACTTCAGGAGATGGAGCCTGGCGACTTTATCGTGCACGTTGATTTCGGTATTGGTAAGTTTGGTGGTTTGGTGAGAGTTCCTACAGGCAATACGTATCAAGAGATGATTCGCATCATCTATCAGCGAGGCGACATTGTAGATGTTTCGATACATGCGCTGTATAAAATCTCCAAGTATCGTCGCAGCGATACGGGCGAGCCGCCACGACTGTCGACATTGGGCACGGGGGCATGGGAACGGCTCAAGGAGAAGACCAAGAAGCGCATCAAGGACATTGCGCGCGATCTCATCAAGTTGTATGCCAAGCGTCGGCATGATAAGGGATTTTCTTTCAGTGCCGATAACTATATGCAGCATGAACTGGAGGCCAGCTTCCTGTATGAGGATACCCCAGACCAAGTAAAGGCCACGGCAGAGGTGAAGGCCGACATGGAGAAAGCGCGTCCCATGGACCGTTTGGTGTGTGGCGACGTAGGGTTTGGTAAGACCGAGGTGGCCATTCGGGCAGCGTTCAAGGCCGCTTGCGACTCCAAACAGGTGGCAGTATTGGTGCCAACCACGGTGCTTGCCTTCCAACATTACAAGACTTTTCAAGAGCGGTTGCGTGGTATGCCGGTGCGAGTGGATTATCTGTCGCGCGCCAGGACGGCAAAACAGACCCGTCAGGTGTTGGAGGATTTGGCTGCGGGGCGTATTGACATCATCATCGGGACGCACAAGTTGATTAGCAAGTCGGTGAAGTGGCACGACTTAGGTTTGCTCATCATCGACGAAGAACAGAAGTTCGGCGTGTCCACAAAGGAGAAGCTTCGCAAGCTCA
Organism: uncultured Prevotella sp.; assembly: GCA_963511375.1. Lineage (GTDB taxonomy): Bacteria > Bacteroidota > Bacteroidia > Bacteroidales > Bacteroidaceae > Prevotella. Next base: position 220,421 of record CAUPIT010000003.1, read on the forward strand.
AGACTAACGTCGACACGCTTACCATGTCGGCAACGCCCATCCCGCGCACCCTACAATTCTCGTTGATGGGTGCCCGCGACATGAGCGTTATGCGCACGCCGCCGCCCAATCGCTATCCCATTCACACAGAGATTGGTGTTTATGGACATGAAATCATTGCTGATGCCATTAACTTTGAGATGAGCCGAAACGGACAAGTGTATTTCGTGAACGACCGTATCTCTACGCTGCCCGAGATTGAGAAGATGATTTTAAAATATGTACCCGATTGCCGCGTGGCGATTGGGCATGGACAGATGCCGCCCGAACAGTTGGAGAACATCCTCATAGGCTTTATGAATCACGACTATGATGTGCTGCTTTCGACGTCTATCATCGAGAATGGGATCGACATCAGCAATGCCAATACCATCATCATCAACAATGCCCATCGCATCGGATTGTCAGACCTTCATCAAATGAGGGGACGTGTGGGGCGAAGCAATCGCAAAGCCTTTTGCTATCTGTTGGCACCCCCTAAGTCGGTTCTTACGCCCGAGGCACGCCGACGTCTCGAAGCTCTTGAAACGTTCTCTGAATTAGGTAGTGGGTTCAACATCGCCATGCAAGACTTGGATATCCGTGGGGCAGGAAATCTCTTAGGGGCAGAACAGAGCGGTTTCATGGAGGATTTGGGGTACGAAACCTATCAAAAAATCCTTTCGCAGGCTGTCACCGAGCTGCGAAACGATGAGTTCAGCGATCTGTACGAAGAATCTATTGCAAGTGGAGAAGTGGTATCAGGAGCCGATTTCGTGGATGATTGTGCCGTGGAGAGCGATTTGGAAATGTATTTCCCTGATAACTATGTGCCGGGAAGCAGCGAGCGTATGTTGTTGTATAGGGAATTGGATAATATTGAAGATGATAACGAATTGGCAGCATATCGGCAGCGGTTGATCGATCGTTTCGGTCCTATTCCCCACGAAGGAGAAGAACTCATGAATGTTGTTGCATTGCGACGCGTGGGTAAGCGCTTAGGGTGTGAGAAGCTCATGCTGAAACAAGGCAGAATGACCATGCAGTTTGTGAGCAATCCCATGAGTGCTTACTATAAGAGCAAGGCATTTGATAATGTGCTCAATTATATCGGTAGGCACCCTCGCCGATGTGATTTGAAAGAAATAAAAGGTAGGCGCATGATGCACGTCAGTGAGGTGGAAAGTGCCAATGAAGGGTTGAGCATACTTCGTGAAATCGACGGTATGACTTAATGCTGTTGTGCTTTCGCGCCTCAGTGCGCCATCCTGCATGAACAGGAGCTTGGTCAAAGATATTCAGAAAAGTATTTCCAGAGTGGCGCAATCATCAGGGCTTGCATGAATTCCCCGTTTTTCAACATCTCACACACTTTTTCCTTGGGCAGCAACTTGAATTCGATATCTTCTGTGCGGTCCAAGTGTTGGCTGCTCACGGGTTTCACTCCCTTTGCCAAATAACAATGGCAAAGGTTTGTCATGGTGCTGGGATTGGCAGAGATGGTCATGAGTTTTGTCCATGTTCCACCGCCATAGCCAGTCTCTTCTTGCAGTTCTCGTTGGGCGGCGTCAAGGGGTTTCTCATCTTTTTCAATCACGCCAGCACAGATTTCTGAAGACACGATGCCCAGTGCGTGCCGCCATTGCTGTTCAATGATGAGGTTGCCTTCTGTATCTTCTGCAATCACATTAATCCAATCGGGATATTCCAGTACATAGTATTCGTCATGAATCACGCCGTTGGGCAGTTGCACCTCGTCTCGACGAGCCGTGAGCCAAGGGCGCTTGATGATGTAATCCGACTTTAAGGTCTTCCATTTCTTGATTGACATAAGTTTCTTTTTTAGGTGTGAAGGTTAGACTGTATTTTTACCGTAGTAAAGCCCTGTTACGTCATCCTGTAGGCCGGTTATCCTGCAGGTCACCCCAAAGAGTTGCCAGGCGAAGATACAAATAAACCCAAATCGGTCATTAGGATTTCTCTGTGTCGTACGGCAAAGAGAAATCC
>CAUPIT010000004.1:0-191536 GCA_963511375.1 uncultured Prevotella sp.
ATTTCTCTTTGCCGTACGACACAGAGAAATCCTAATGACCGATTTGGGTTAAAAGTGTTAAAATCATGAAGTTCAGCCTTGCATATAGAAAAAACTCACTATATTTACATTCATTTTGAAACAACTAAAAAATGTTTTGTCGATATGGAAGATAACACGCAGCAACAGGGATTGCAATTGGAGTTGAATCCCGAGGTAGCTCAGGGTAAGTATGTTAATCTGGCCCTGATCTCACACTCCAGCTCAGAGTTTGTACTTGATTTTACCAGTATTTTGCCCGGCATCCCCAAACCCCAGGTGGTGAGTCGCGTGGTGATGGCGCCCGAACATGCCAAACGACTTCTCATGGCCTTGCAGGAGAACGTCTATAAATATGAGCAACAGTTTGGCAAGATTCAACTGCCAGAGATGGCTGGCCGCACCATTGCTCCTTTTGAAGGTACCAAGGGGGAAGCGTAGATTACGCTCCCTTTGGCGATAGATAGTTCTCCCTTCGGCGAATATGGTTAAGACTGCGGTTCGTTCGTGAAACTTTTTTCACGTTTTCTTGCTGTTTTCGTTAAGACGTATCTGCGTAAAATCGGTTCCTCATCTTTGTCTTTCTCGGCCCCTTGATGAGTTTTCTCGTATTTTTAACGAAAAGCTTTGAGTTATCATTAAATTGTAGTATTTTTGCAACGGCTGGCGGTATCTGATACCTAAAAATGAGGATGTTTGATGATGAACATTTGTAAAGAACACCAGCCAAGGAACAACTATTTAAACGCACACATCAATATACTAACATTTAAATACTTTAATTATCAATCATTTATGTGGTTAATCAATTCATCTATTGGTAGAAAAGTGGTCATGTCGGTTACCGGCATTGCGCTTATTCTGTTCCTGACATTTCACATGTCAATGAATGTTGTCGCCCTCTTTTCAGGAGAAGCGTACAACATGATTTGTGAACTTTTGGGTGCCAACTGGTATGCGGTGGTAGCTACGATTGCACTTGCAGCTTTGGTTGTTTGTCATATCGTCTACGCATTCATCCTGACGGCACAAAACCTGCGTGCTCGCGGCAACGAACGTTATGCCGTTACGCAAAGAAGCTCTAAGGTAGAGTGGGCATCTCAAAACATGTTGGTGTTAGGCATCATCATTCTTTTGGGCTTACTTCTTCACTTGTACAATTTCTGGTACAACATGATGTTTGCCGAGATCTTTCACATTGCCGACCCGTTAGGCAATCCTGCTGACGGATTTGGTTACATTCGTGAAACATTCGCACAACCTCTGTACGTGGTGCTGTATGTCATTTGGCTGGTTGCCATCTGGTTCCACCTCACGCATGGCTTCTGGAGTGCGATGCAAACACTTGGAATCAGCAACAAAATCTGGTTCAATCGATGGAAGACCATCGGCGAGGTGTACGCCACGTTGCTGATGCTGGGCTTCCTTGTTGTTGTTCTCGCATTTGCCTTTGGCTGCGCGCCAAGTTTGTGCTGTGCGTAATTGTTTAATCTGATTACATGTAAGGAAGAATATTATGACACAAATAAATTCAAAAATACCTGAAGGACCAGTAGCTGAGAAGTGGACCAATTACAAGGCTCACCAGCGTTTGGTTAACCCAAAGAATAAATTAAAATTGGATGTCATCGTTGTTGGTACAGGCTTAGCAGGTGCCAGTGCCGCCGCTTCATTGGGCGAGATGGGATTCAACGTTTTCAATTTTTGTATTCAAGACTCGCCTCGCCGTGCACACTCTATCGCTGCACAAGGAGGTATCAATGCTGCCAAGGATTATCAGAATGATGGTGACTCTGTTTATCGTTTGTTCTATGATACCGTAAAAGGTGGCGACTATCGTGCTCGCGAAGCTAACGTTTACCGTTTGGCAGAGGTGTCGAATGCTATCATCGACCAATGTGTGGCACAAGGCGTACCATTCGCTCGTGAATACGGTGGCATGCTCGCCAACCGTTCGTTTGGTGGTGCACAGGTAAGTAGAACGTTCTATGCCAAAGGCCAAACAGGTCAACAGCTGCTGTTAGGTGCTTACTCATCACTGATGTGTCAAGTACATGCAGGCAAAGTAAAGCTCTATACGCGTTACGAGATGGAGGACGTAGTCATCATTGACGGTCGTGCTCGTGGTATCATTGCCAAGAATTTGGTGACTGGTAAGTTAGAAAGATTCTCTGCCAATGCTGTAGTAATCGCCACTGGCGGATACGGAAATGCTTATTTCCTTTCTACCAATGCAATGGGATGTAACTGTACTGCTGCTGTTCAGTGCTACCGTAAGGGAGCTTATTTTGCTAACCCTTCGTATGTACAGATTCACCCCACCTGTATTCCTGTACATGGTGACAAGCAGTCGAAGCTGACGTTGATGTCAGAATCGTTGCGTAACGACGGACGTATTTGGGTTCCTAAGAAGATTGAAGATGCCAAGGCATTGCAGGCAGGAACGAAACAAGGCTGGGAAATACCAGAGGAGGATCGCGACTACTACTTGGAGCGTCGCTACCCAGCATTTGGTAACTTAGTGCCTCGTGATGTGGCTTCGCGTGCTGCGAAGGAGCGTTGCGATAAGGGCTTTGGTGTGAACAACACTGGTTTGGCTGTGTTCCTCGACTTCTCTGAGTCGATCAATCGATTGGGACTTGATGAAATCATGCAGCGTTATGGAAACCTCTTCGAGATGTATGAAGAGATTACTGACGTATTCCCCGGTGACATGGCGAACGAAATCAATGGTGAAAAGTACTACAAGCCCATGATGATCTTCCCCGCTATCCATTATACCATGGGTGGTATTTGGGTAGATTACGAGTTGATGACCTCTGTCGCAGGACTGTTTGCCATCGGTGAATGCAACTTCTCTGATCACGGTGCTAACCGCTTGGGAGCTTCAGCGTTGATGCAAGGTTTGGCAGATGGTTACTTTGTGTTGCCATACACCATTCAAAATTATTTGGCAGACCAAGCTGTTTGGCCACGTCTTTCTACCGATCTTCCAGAGTTTGAAGAGGCAGAAAAGAAGGTACAAGCAGAGATTGACCGTTTGATGAACATCAAGGGTAAGCGCTCTGTCGATTCTATTCACAAGGAGTTGGGACACATCATGTGGGAACACGTGGGTATGGGTCGTACCAAGGAAGGTCTTGAAGAAGGCTTGAAGATGATAGCAGACTTGCGTAAAGAGTTTGATACCAACCTGTTTATCCCAGGTTCTAAGGAAGGTCTGAACGTTGAGTTGGATAAAGCTATCCATTTGCGTGATTTCTTATTGATGGGCGAACTCGTTGCTTATGATGCCATCTCTCGTAATGAGAGTTGTGGAGGTCACTTCCGTGAGGAGTACCAAACACCTGAGGGAGAGGCAAAGCGTGACGATGAAAACTATTTCTATGTAGGTTGTTGGAAGTACCAGAACAATGATGAAACCGCCCCCGAGCTGCTCAAAGAGCCACTCGAGTACGAGGCCATCAAGGTACAAACACGTAATTATAAGAATTAAATTGATGAGTTGACGAGTTAACAAGCTGACGAGTAGACAAGATGATAGTGAATTCGTGAGGTTCTTCTCATAGCTAATATGTAATCCGAATTGGATATGAAATCTACGCACAAAGACTTGATTGTTTGGCAAAAGAGCATCATTCTTGTGAAAAGGATTTATCAAGTAACGAGATGTTTTCCACATGAAGAACTCATGGGAATCTCCTCTCAAATGCGTAGAGCTGCAATTTCAATACCTTCGAACATAGCCGAAGGTTATGGCAGAGGAACAACAAAAGAGTTGTTACATTTCTTATATATAGCTTTGGGTTCAGCTTCTGAATTGGATACTCAAATTATTCTCTGTAAAGAGCTGGGCTTTATTATTGATTTGGAGGCTTACCAAGAACTCTATCAATTAAATATAGAAGTCTTAAAAATGCTAACAGCACTCATTAAAAGTCAACAACAATAGACAACATATTCATCAAACCGTTGCATTTAAAATATATAGCTATCTATAAATTTCTTGTAACTATTGAAAAAAAGTCTATTAGCTTGTCAACTTGTCAACTCGTAAACTCGTAAACTAAAAAAATACAAGCCATGTCAAAAAATATAAGTTTTACAATTAAATTTTGGCGTCAGAACGGTCCTAAAGACAAGGGACATTTTGACACTCACGAGATGAAGAATATCCCTGACGATACTTCTTTCCTCGAAATGCTTGACATCCTCAACGAGGAACTCATAGAGGATGGGAAAGAACCATTTGTTTTCGATCACGACTGTCGTGAAGGTATCTGCGGTATGTGCTCACTCTATATCAATGGTGTGCCACATGGAAAGACAGAACGAGGTGCAACAACCTGCCAGTTGTACATGCGCCGTTTCAACGATGGCGATGTTATAACTGTTGAACCTTGGCGTTCAGCAGGCTTCCCAGTCATCAAGGATTGTATGGTAGACCGTAACGCTTTCGACAAAATCATTGCTGCCGGTGGCTACAATACCATTCGTACAGGACAGGCACAGGATGCCAACTCCATCCTTATTCCAAAGGAGAAGGCCGATGAGGCCATGGACTGTGCTTCATGCATCGGTTGTGGAGCCTGCGTTGCAGCATGCAAAAACGGATCTGCGATGCTCTTTGTGAGCTCCAAGGTTAGTCAGTTAGCATTGTTGCCACAAGGCCGTCCAGAGGCTGCCAAGCGTGCCAAAGCCATGGTTCTCAAGATGGATGAGCTGGGATTTGGTAACTGTACCAACACTCGTTCATGCGAAGCCGTATGTCCAAAGAACGAGTCGATAGCTAACATCGCACGACTGAACCGTGAATACATCACAGCAAAGTTTAAGGATTAAGCTGCGCTTGTTTTGCAAATTCACGCTTTAAACGAGCGTATTTGCAATTCTTAAGCTCATAAATATAGCCCATACGTCATCTTTGACGTATGGGCTTTTATAATGTTCGCAATAAGGTGACGCACCAATTGGATGCTTGTTCGTGGTTTAATGATTGGCGAGTAGGCGTTTACTAAAGTATCTTACGGGATACCATACAGCCATCCAACCAACGGCAATCACCGTGATGAAGATTAAGAAAATATCCAAATAGTGTACACTAACGGGATAAGCATTGACAACAAAGTCGCCAGATCTTTGCCCAAGTGATACGAAACCGAAGGTCTGTTGAAGCCAACAGAGCAACAAACCCAACAGAATGCCTATGATAGCGCCTATGACTGAAATCATTCGGCCTTCGAAAAGAAAGATTTTAGTAATCTGTTTGTCGCTGGCTCCGATGTTTCTTAACGTCACCACGTCGTTCTTCTTGTCAATCATGAGCATGGAAAGCGAACCGATAATGTTAAAGCATGCCACCACCAAGATGAACGTAAGGAAGAAATAAGCGATAATCTTCTCGATCTGCATAATCTTGAATGTGTCCGCTTGTTGTTCAAAACGGTCAAGCACCTTGTACCTACTTCCTACGATAGCTTGTATCTCTTTCTTCACCTCCTTGAGGTTACTGTTCTCTTGAAGCCGCAGTTCAAGCGAGGAGATGCGCCCCTTCATGTCAAAAAGGTTGCGTGCAAATTCAATGGAAGTGAGTATATGTCCCTTGTCATATCTGGCTTGATTCACCGAAAACACCACGTCTGGTGACAGAAGAGAGTCTACCGCAAACCCGCTGGCAGGATTACTCATGTCCAACTGTCCTGACCGTTTGGGTGCGTAGATCTTGAGATAACCGTTCCAAGTTGCGCCTACATCAAGTGTTTGTGCCAATCGAATGCCGATGATACCATACTCCAAATTGCCGGCGTGCAATTCATATTCGCCGTCGCCATATAGGATTTCCTTGATGTGAGTGAGCTTATCAAAATTGTCATCCACGCCTTTGATGGTCACCATGGTTAGTTTGTCGCCATACATGGCCATTGCCATGTCCTCCACATTTTCTGTGGCTACATCCACCTGACGAAGCTGTTTAACCTTCGTTAGCAAGGGATCGTTGGCGTTGGCTGATTTCCCTTCCGTAGGAACTACTTCGAGTTGTGGGTCGAAGTTGGTCAAAAAAGAAGCCACCAAGTCATGAAAACCGTTGAAAACGCTCATCACAATGACCAATGCCATCGTTGCCACCGCCACACCTATCATGGAGATAATGGAGATGACATTGATGGCATTCGTGCTCTTTTTTGAAAAGAGATAACGACGTGCGACAAATAAAGGAAAGTTCATCTACTGGAATATTTGTACTCTGAGTCGTTGTTTTATTTCTTCAACAGTTCGTCGATGTGCTCTATGTAGTCAAGGCTGTCGTCGATGAAGAATCGCAATTCGGGAACAATACGCAGCTGATTGCGTACCCGTGTGCCCAAGTCGTAACGAATGGTTTTCTCGTTTGCAGTGATGTTCTTAATGATTTCCTCCGCTTTTTCTGATGGGAAAATACTTAGATAGGCCGTGCAAATGCTCAAATCCGGGCTCACTCGTACCCGGGTGACGCTTACCATGACACCATGGGTAGCTCTTGTTTGCGATTGAAATATGATGGCGAGTTCTTTTTGAAGCAGTCGCGCGATGCGGTTTTGTCTTGTCTCTTGCATAAAATTTGTATTTTAAGGGTGTACAATTTAGTGGAAAACTTAGTGGAAGACAAAGATAATTATAATAGTTGACAATTAATTCTTTTTTCGTAATTTTGTGCCGATGGTGACAACTCCTCCAACAAAACCACAGACAAGAATCTTGGAGTTAGATTATCTCAAGTGTGTGTTTATTCTCTTGATGATAGTTTTTCACCGTGTCTATATTGGCAATCGCTATCCTGTTGCCAAGGCTTTTGTGTACACATTCCACATGCCTGGATTTCTCATTATTTCGGGTTATCTGCTCAATGTTCACAAGCCTGTTCCGCAATTCTTGCGCTATATACAGTGGATTTTTGTACCTTATTTGCTGATGGAGAGTGGGTATGTGGCCATGGCGTCTATCTTACCCATTCGTGAACATATTCAGCAGCTCACCTTTAGCTTGTTTCTTGATAAACTGTTTTTACACCCTTTGGGACCTTATTGGTATCTGCACACGCTGATGTTGTGTGGAATCGTTACCTATGTAATAGCCCAATTTGCGAGTCGTCATCGTGTGTTGATGCTGTTGGGCGTGTTGTTCTGTTTGTGGGTGTTGGCACTTTTGGGACTTGTTACCTGGATTAATGCCGTGTATTTTTGTGTAGGTGTCGCATTGCGTCTGTATCATCGGCCGTTCGTAAATACATTCCATCCCGCATGGTGGTCGTTCATAGGTGTTGTGTTAGTTGTCACTTGCGTGCCTAATGCGCTTCAAAGGCACACCATAGGGGGCATGCTCATCGTGTATTTCGTTATCTCTTTCTTTCTTTGGCTGTATCCCTATTTACCCAAAGAAGTGGTGAAAATCTCCCATTTCATCGGTAGAAACTCACTTATCCTGTTACTTTTCTCTCCTATGTTTACGGTGCTTTCCAAGTTGTTTCAGTCTTATCTGTTGTTCGAACCGTCAGGAATGCTTTTCATGTTGGTGGCTTTGCTGTTTACGGTAGTTGGCAGTTTTACCGTTGCCTATACCTTGCAAAAGTTGCATATAGCGCAGTATGTGTTTGGAAAGTCAAGGATTATCAAATGATCACCCATCTGTTAGTCTTTTTAGAAGCTTGTTTTCACTCGTTTAACTTCTTCCTGATGATGGTCAGACCATCGCGAATGGGCAAGATAACCTTCTCCACTCGTGCATCTTGTGCGATGAAATCGTTAAATTGGGCAATCCCTTGTGTCTGTGCATCGTGTTGATAGTGCGGATCAATCACATGTCCATCCCACAACGTATTATCGGCAAGAATGAATCCACCTGGCCGCAATAGCTTCAACACCGTTTCGTATGTTTCTATATAAGTGCGCTTGTCGCCGTCGATAAACGCCATATCAAACACGACATTTAGCTTGGGAGCTTCCACGTTTGCATCGCCAATGATGAAATGAATCTTTGACGCCACAGCACTGTTTTCTATCCATGGCCGTGTAAAATCCTCCATTTCATCGTTGATTTCAAACGTATATAATCGTCCATCTTCACCCAATCCCTCCGCCATGCAAATGGCACTGTAGCCACTGAAGGTACCTACTTCTAAAACATTCTTAGGCCGAATCATCTCTACCAGCATCTTGAGCAGTCGCCCTTGTAGATGTCCACTCGCCATACGTCCATGCACGGTGTGGATGTTTGTGGCGCGATATAGGCGGTATAGGTAATCGCCTTCGGCATCAATGTGTGCGAGCAGATAGCGTTCTAATTCAGTATTCACGGGAAGTTTTTTAGTTGATGAGTTTTTTAGTTTATGAGTTTACGAGTTTACGAGTTGATAGTTTTTTTGACAGACCAGTTCATCAGCGTTCAACTTGCAAGCCATTAACTCGTGAACTCGTGAACTCGTAAACTTGTGAACTTGTACCCTTGTCCACTATCCAACAATTCCCTCTAAGGCCAGTCGGTACGAGTTGAGTCCAAAACCCATAACCACCCCTCGACAAGCCGATGAAATCATGCTTTTATGTCGAAACTCCTCTCGGGCGTATACATTCGAGATATGAACCTCAACCACTGGGGTAGTGAGCGATCGAATACAGTCGAGCAAGGCTATGCTGGTGTGGGTGTAGGCACCAGCATTGAGAATAATGCCGTCGTAGGTGAACCCTACTTCCTGCATTTTATCAATCAACTCGCCTTCAATGTTACTTTGATAATAGGATAGTTCTATCGCTGGATATTGGCTTTGCAAGTCTTCAAAAAAAGTTTGGAAAGAGGTCTGGCCATAGATGTCTGGCTCTCTACTTCCCAACAAGTTGAGATTTGGCCCATTGATAATTTGAACTTTCATAATTCGCATGATTTAGTTATCTTTGTATCGTTCATATATGTCTTGCCAAGCCGAAATCATCTGCGTGCCTGCAAGGGATGTGTATGATGCAAAAATACGCATAAAAATGGAAAGCAACAAGAAAACAACAACAGATATCGTGAAGTCGTATACTCGCTATCTGAAGCTGGAACGCAATTACTCGCCCAACACATTGATTGCTTATCAAAACGATTTGGGCTGGCTCTTATCGTTCTGTGAGCAGCAAGAGATAAACCCCTTAGACGTGCGATTGGATGACTTGCAGCACTTTGCAGGCCAGTTGCACGAACACCATATCGGGCCTACCTCGCAAGCTCGCATCCTGAGTGGCGTGCGTTCGTTCTACCGTTTCCTGGTTCTTGATGGCTACATCGAACAAGATCCTACCGAGTTGTTGGAATCTCCGCGCCTTGGGGAGCATCTGCCCGAGGTGCTCTCCACCGAAGAAGTTGATATGATAGAGAACAGCATCGACCTGTCCAAACCCGAAGGACAGCGCAACAAGGCCATCATCGAGGTGTTGTTCTCGTGCGGTTTGCGCGTGTCAGAGCTGGTCAATCTGCAACTTTCCAATCTTTATTTGGACGAAGGCTTCATCCGCGTCACCGGAAAGGGCAACAAAGAACGGCTCGTACCCATCTCGCCCAAAGCCATCAAAGAGTTGAATCTTTGGTTTCTCGACCGCAATTTGATGAAGATAAAACCCGGTGAACAAGACTATGTGTTCCTCAATCGCCGTGGCGCTCATCTTACTCGCACCATGATTCTCATCATGCTAAAACGACAAGCCCAGGCGGCTGGCATCCAGAAGACTATCTCTCCGCACACCCTTCGCCACTCGTTCGCCACCGAACTGCTGAAGGGTGGGGCCGACCTCCGCGCCATTCAAGTGATGCTGGGACACGAAAGCATCGGCACCACTGAAATCTATACGCACATCGATACCACGACCCTGCGTGAGGAGATACTCCTCCATCACCCGCGAAACGCCAAAGATAAGGCTGATGAGAGCGGCAGAACATCTGCAGATAATTCTGAAACGATGTAGCCGATGCATCTTGGCGAGATGAACATGCATTGGTTGCTATGATTGTTAAAAATGCACGAACACTCATTTTTATACATGCAGGTTTTGCCTCGAGTTTTCTTTCAAATAGAAAAAACAAGATCGCAAATATGCGTTTTTCAGGGTACATTTTGCGTGTTGAAAACTTAGTAACATGCTTTTGCCAACCAATCTCTATGCTTTTATGTCCCAAAGACGTACAGATTGATGACTAAAAGCATAGAGCTGATGAGGCAAAATGGCTGCTTTTGCCTAGTATTTTGTAGGCGTTTAAATTGTAAAGTACTGGTAATGAGCGTGGTACATTTTTGCGATATTTTGAAAAATCTTACGCCTCGTGCGGAATATGTTCAGGATTTTAGTTAAAAAATGTAAAGTTTTCAGTGTGGTTGTATAGATATGTAGGGAAACGACAGTTGCGTAGCCTTTGTTTTTTGAGTGAAAAATTATGGGTTAAATTGATTATCGATATGTCCCATTGGTGATTTTTGTGTACCTTTGCTGCTCAATTATTAAAAAGTAAAATCAATGCTTAGTGAAAAAAGAAGCAGCATGCTGCATGGCGTGCTATTGATAACCTTGTTTTCGTTAGCCGCTTTCTATATCGGCGACATGGGGTTTGTAAAAAGCCTATCGTTCAGTCCGATGATAGTCGGCATCATCCTTGGCATGCTCTATGCCAACAGTTTACGCAACAATTTACCTGACACATGGGTTCCGGGAATCCTGTTCTGTTCCAAACGCATCTTGCGAATTGGCATCATCTTGTACGGTTTCAGGCTCACTTTTCAGGATGTCACGGCCGTGGGGCTGCCTGCCATTCTCATCGATGCCATCATCGTAACCGTGACCGTTTGTGGCGGTGTGCTGATTGGTAAGTTGTTAAAAATGGACCGAAGCATCGCTCTGCTCACTTCCGTTGGCAGTGGCATCTGTGGCGCGGCGGCTGTGTTAGGTGCCGAGTCGGCCATCAACACCAAGCCCTACAAAACGGCTGTGGCCGTATCTACCGTGGTCATCTTTGGTACGTTGTCGATGTTTCTCTACCCAGTGTTGTATCGCAACGGAGTCTTTGACCTGTCGCCCGAGCTGATGGGGCTGTTTACCGGTTCTACCGTTCATGAAGTTGCGCATGTCGTAGGCGCAGGCAATGCCATGGGACAGGGCGTGTCCAACACCGCCATCATCGTGAAGATGATTCGGGTGATGATGCTCGTGCCCGCCTTGTTGATTATCAGTTGGACGGTTGCCCGCAATCTTACCAAGCGCGATGCCGCCGAACAAGCTAAAGGAAAGATTACCATTCCATGGTTTGCCATTCTGTTTTTGGTGGTCATCGGGTTCAATTCGTTCAATCTGTTGCCCGTTGCTTTGGTAGAGTGGATTAATCAGTTTGATACCTTTCTCTTAACCATGGCGATGACAGCTTTGGGAGCTGAAACCAGTTTTGACAAGTTTAAGAAAGCAGGAGCCAAGCCTTTCCTGTTGGCAGCCATCTTATTTGTTTGGCTCATTGGCGGTGGTTATTGCTTGGCTAAATATGTCGTTCCTATGATGATGAATATATAAGGTACTTGATATAAAAGTCCTTTTAACGAACAACGCCACTTGGTTTCAGTAAAACCAAGTGGCGTTGTTCTATCTTTTCCGGTGATGACGTGTCCTTATTTCTCGTGCTTTCTGATAATAGCTCGCACCTCTTCAATACTTCTGTCAAAAGGTCCGCTGTGTTCTAACTTGAGTGTACACATGGCAGCGGCAAACTTTCCTGCTTCTTCAAAGCCTATTCCCTGTGAGCGACAGTACAAAAAACCAGCCGAGTAGGTGTCGCCACACCCCGTAGCATCTACTACTTCTCGAGGTACATAGGCGGGGATGTCGTAAAAACGGTCGTTGGCATAAATGATAGAGCCCTCACTTCCCAGTGTCACGATGACCTCTTTGACACCCCATGCGTGTAATTGTTTGGCTGCTTGGCGTGCGTCTTTGAGTCCTGTGATGACCTCCATTTCGTGTTCATTCACCTTGATGATGTCCGTACATGCCAAAATTTCCAGCTTGTCTTTCCAGTCAATGGGGTGCACATCTTGTCCGCGAACCTCGCGAAGATAGCCTTGTGCATCAATAGAGATTTGTCCTTTGGTAGATAAGTACTTCACTACCTCGGGTGAGAAATCGTCATTTAGAAGAGAGCCGATGTGGTATATCTTTCCCGTTAACGGCTTCATCTCCTCAATGGTGAAGGGATTAGCCTTCGCTAAAACACGTTGTGAACGGGTATTTTGATTCTCTCCGTAGATGTTTTCAAACAAAACAGTGTGTTCACTGGGGTACACTTTCACGTCAATACCCGCCTCTTTCATCTCTTGTGTCACTGGCATATCTTCGCTACCCACTTTGGTTACTAACTGAAAACTAACCTTCGAGGGAAGATGGTTGAACGCATAAGCAAAATAATAAGCAGTACCTCCCGACATGGAGACGGTCTGTTTATGTGTCGTATTCTTATCTCTCGTGATATGACCCAAACAACATATATCTGTCATCGTATGTACCTTATTTGTGGCAAAGATACTTAAAAACAGCGAATATCAAAGGGTTAGCTTTACAAAAAAAATGAAATAGGAGCGAATCGTGTCGTGTTTTTTATGGGTATGAGGCGTTGGTTCTTCTTTTGTTCTTCGCAGGGTGTCGTGCCGACATATCATGTTTGTTTGGCATTGATAATCAAAACGATGCCGAATGTTAATGTTTGTATCACGGTAGATAGAAATAAAGGTATTTACTTTGCGTATCCATGGAATAGCCGTACCTTTGCACCCGATTAAAGAAAAGAATTTGAAGACATTTGATGAATTAGGCGTTAGCGAAGAGATTCGACGCGCCATTGAGGAGCTGGGGTTTGTACATCCCATGCCAGTACAAGAAGAGGTCATCCCTTATTTGTTGGGAAACAAGAACGATGTAATTGCATTAGCACAGACAGGAACAGGTAAAACGGCAGCATACGGCTTGCCCCTTTTGCAGAAAATAGATGTTGACAGCAAGCATACGCAAGCCATTATTTTAAGTCCTACACGCGGACTGTGTTTGCAAATCGCTGATGACTTGAAGGATTTCGCTAAATATATCAAGAATCTACACGTAGAACCCGTGTACGGAGGTGCCAGTATCGTCACCCAAATTCATGCACTCAAACATGGCGCACAAATCATTGTGGCGACTCCGGGACGACTTATCGACCTGATGAACCGTGGGGTAGCAAAGCTTGACCAAGTGAACAATGTGGTGTTGGATGAGGCTGATGAGATGTTGAACATGGGTTTCTCGGAGAGCATCAATACCATTTTAGCAGGTGTTCCCGACGACCGCAACACCTTGTTGTTCTCGGCAACCATGAGCAAGGAGATAGAAAAGATTGCCAAGACTTACTTGCGTGACTACAAGGAGATTGTAGTGGGAAGCCGAAACGAGGGTGCCGAAAACGTGAACCACATTTATTATATGGTGAATGCGCGTGACAAATACTTGGCTCTGAAGCGCATCGTGGATTACTACCCACGCATTTTTGCCATTATCTTCTGTCGAACGAAGATTGAAACGCAAGAGATTGCCGACAAACTTATCAAGGATGGATACAACGCAGAGGCGCTGCATGGCGACCTGAGTCAGCAACAGCGCGACCTCACCATGCAGAAGTTTCGCCAACATGTCACCCAGTTGTTGGTGGCAACCGATGTGGCTGCACGTGGATTGGATGTGGACGAACTGACGCATGTCATCAACTATGGCATGCCCGATGATACCGAGAATTACACGCACCGTAGTGGACGAACGGGACGTGCGGGGAAGAAAGGTACTTCTATATGTATCATTCACACCCGTGAGCGTTCCAAAGTGCGTGCCGTAGAGAAAATAATTGGCAAGGAATTTGTTGATGGAACATTGCCTACCGCACAGGAAATTTGCGCCAAGCAGTTGTATAAAGCCATGCACGACATCGAGAAGATTGATGTTGACGAAGAGCAGATTGCGCCCTTCATGGTTGAAATTAACCGACACTTTGAATATGTCGACAAGGATGATATCATCAAGAAGATTGTCAGTTTGACGTTTGGACGCTTCTTGGATTACTACGCGAATGCGCCAGAGATAGAGAAACCCTCGCTCAAACGTGGCGACAGAGGGGAGGAAAAGGGTATGCGTGGTGGCAGGAAAGCTCGTTCGGAGCGAGGCGGAGGCCGCTCTCGTACGCCCGAGAGAGGTTATCGAAGGCTGTTCATCAACTTGGGTAAGGACGACGGATTCTATCCCGGAGAGGTGATGCAGTTTATTAACCAGCATGTAAAAGGTAGGCAGCAGGTGGGACATATTGACCTGTTGGGAAAAATATCCTATATCGAAGTACCCGAAAAAGATGCCAACAAGGTGATGCGTTCTTTGTCGGGAGCGACCTACAAGGGTAGAGAGGTGCGCTGCAATGATGCCAACGAAGAGGGTCATGGACGCAAAGCGCAAGTCACAAGAGGTGGCGGAAGGGCAGCAGGTAGACGTGCGGAGAGCGGACGAAAGAATGGAAAAAGCGTGAAACGCCCCTCTTATCAGCAGCAAGATACCGGCGACTGGCGACAGTTCTTCCAGCAGCCAGAGGTGAAATTCAAGGGCGAGACCCCCGATTTCTCCGAAGAAGGTTGGGCACGTCGCAAGCCTCGTAAGGGGTAGAGCGCATGCCGTCCTTGTCTCGTCTTGAAGACTGGACGCCCAATATATTTTGAGGGAGCGGCACAATCGTCATCCCTTTGGTTTTGAAACCGAAAGATATATGCCTACAAAACAGGCTATATTGGTGAGCAAAATAGACAGTTTTGCTGTCCAATATAGCCTGTTTTGTGGGTTTAGAGCGATGACTTACCGTTGCTTTTTGTGTTCAGGTGCTTGAGCAGTTGCAGGCAGTGTGATAGGAAAGCGCGGACTGTCTACATGCTCTTCTTGAATGATTTGCGTCATGCGTTGCACAATTTCTGGGTGTTCGGCTGCCACGTCATGGTCTTCGTGTAAGTCTTTGGACAGGTCGTAGAGGTGTGGAATGCCTTTGATGACGACCATTTTCCAGTCGCCCATGCGTACTCCAATCTGGTTGGTTTCAGAAAATTCCCAGTACAAATGGGCATGTTTCTTGGGTTGTGGTTGTCCTAAAAGCGTAGGAGCGAACGAGATTCCATCAAAATAATCCACCTTTTGTTTCTTGTTGGCGTAGCGTTTTTGGTAGTTCTTCACTCCCACCAGCTCGCAAAAGGTAGGCATGAGGTCGTAAAAGGCAATTTGCAAGTCGCTTTCCGTGCCAGCTGCAATGTGGTTGCGCCACCGTACAATGAATGGAATGCGGATGCCGCCTTCGTAACACTGTCGCTTCAGACCGCGCAATTTTCCGTCCCTTCCAAAGAATGCAGGGTCGGCTCCACCTTCCTCATGAGGTCCATTATCGCTGGTGAAGATGACGATGGTGTTCTCTTCCAACCCCTTCTCTTTCAGCTTTTGCATGATTTGTCCCACATAAATGTCCAACCTTGAAATCATCGCAGCAAATTGAGCGTGGGTGTGTTCGGTGGCGTTATAGCGACTATGAGGTTGTCCGCCCCATGTTTTGTCCACAAAGAATTTCTGCTTATAATACGCCAAAAGCGAATCGTCGGGCTGTACCAATTCGGCGTGTGGTAGGGTATAAGTAAAGATACCGAAAAAGGGATGCTGGCTGTCTTGCGCATCTATCCAGTTCATCGCACGCTGATGAATCAAGTCGGCAGAATATTCAGGACGTTGATAATATAGCTTGCCCGACATGGGGTAGCGGATGTTTTTGTCCAGCACCAGTCTGTTGACAGCGGTATCTCCACGCTCACGGCTGTATTCATTGAGGAAATTGGGATAATACAAATGTGCTTGGAACTGGCAAATATAGCCAAAGAACTCATCAATGCCACGCTTGTCGGGGGGCGACTCAGAGCCTTCGTAGCCACCAGCCCATTTGCCAAACATTCCTGTTCGATACCCCTGGCTTTTCATGATTTCTGGTACAATGACGTGATGGGCATCGTACGGCAGCTGTCCTACTCTTGAAAAGTCTTCGTTTTCACCGTATTTCACCATTGGAACATCTTTCCAAAATTCCTCGTTTCCACGTACTTTGGTGTGTCCAGTGTGTTGCCCTGTCATCATGCAGGCACGCGACGGAGCACTCACAGGGGCACCTGCGTAGGCTTGTGTGAAACGCATGCCCTCGGTGGCGAGTTGGTTGATGTGGGGTGTCTCAATAAACGGCTGACCGTAGCAGCCTAAGTCACCGTAGCCCATGTCGTCGCACATGATATAAATAATGTTGGGTTTGACAGGTTTCTTTGCGGTGGTAGCCGTGATAGTGCATCCTGCCAGTCCTGTTACAAGAAGTCTTACGTTGAATTTTAATGGTTTCATATCGCTCTAATAGTAGTATTTTTGGGTTGATACATGGAGGAAGATGAAAAGACCCCCATTGACCTCACTGAGCAAATGTACAAAAAAAATTGCGGTATTATGGGGAAACTCTCTTTGTTATTATCTTTATTTCAAAGAGTTGTAACATTTTCTTATTGTGCTAAATTGATAATTTAGCAAATAATGTATAACTTTGCAGACAAACAAGAAGTTTCATTTTATAAAATTATTTCACCTATGAAAATCAGACATCTTTTTAGTGCTTTGCTTCTGTTGTGTGCAGGTATGTTGCATGCCCAGATGCAGATGCCGCCCGTACCGGTAGACACTGCCGTGCGAATGGGTAAGCTTGACAATGGTCTTACTTACTTTATTCGCTACAACAACTGGCCCGAACACCGTGCAAACTTTTACATTGCACAGAAGGTGGGGTCCATTCAAGAGGAAGAAAGTCAGCGAGGATTGGCGCATTTCTTGGAGCACATGGCGTTCAATGGCAGCGACAATTTCAAGGGCAACGACCTCATTGAGTACCTTCGTTCCATTGGTGTGGAGTTTGGTAGCGACCTCAATGCTTACACATCCATCGACCAAACAGTTTACAATATAGACAATGTGCCCACTACTCGACAGAGTTCGCTCGACTCTTGCTTGTTGATATTGCGCGATTGGTCTACGGGTTTGACACTCGATCCAAAGGAGATAGACAAGGAGCGTGGTGTGATACATGAGGAATGGCGACTACGTACCAGCGCACAGAGCCGTATGTTTGAGCGCAATCTGCCCAAACTGTATCCCGGAAGTAAGTACGGTGTGCGTTATCCTATCGGTCTGATGAGTGTCGTAGACAACTTCTCGCCCAAGGAATTGCGTGACTATTATGAGAAATGGTATCATCCTTCTAACCAAGGCATCATTGTGATTGGCGACGTGGATGTTGATCATACCGAGGCAATGATCAAGAAACTCTTTGGCGGTATCAAGAACCCAGTCAACCAAGCTCCTGTGTTGAACGAGCCAGTACCCGACACTTCTGAACCTATCGTCATTATTGACAAGGATAAGGAGCAGCGCACCAGCGATGTACAGGTGATGTTCAAGCACGATACTTACCCCGATTCGTTGAAAAACTCCGTCGAATATATCGTCTATGGTTATTTGAAAGGAGCCGCACTCAACATGCTGAACAATCGTTATACCGAAGCAGCACAAAAGGCAGACTGTCCATACGTGGGTGCTGGAGCCAGTGATGGTAACTATATTTTCGCCAAGACAAAAGATGCGTTCAGTATCTTTGCCCAACCCAAAGACCCCTCGCAACTTGCCGCTTCGCTCACCGCTGCGGTGGTAGAAGCACGCCGTGCAGTTGAATTTGGATTCACCCCGACCGAATACGATCGCTATAAAGCCAACCTGTTGAGTAGCTTGGATAAGGCATATAGCAACAAAGACAAGCGCAAGAACACGCAGTTTTTCAACGAATGTTTAGGTTATTTCTTGACCAACGAGCCAATGCCGTCCATCGATTACACCTATCAACTGATGAAGCAGATGGTTCCAGCCATTCCAGTTGAAGCGGTCAACGAATACATGAAGCAGCTGATTCCCAAGAACGACAGCAACGTTGTGATTATAAACTTTAACAACGAGAAAGAGGGTGCCGTCTATCCAACCCAGCAAGAACTGCTCGCCGCCCTCCAAACGGCCAAACAACAGCAGGTAACGGCATACATTGACAATGTGAAGAACGAACCGTTGATTACGAAAAAACCGACCCCTGGAACCATCAAGAGTGAGAAGAAGAACGACAAATTGGGGTATACGGAGCTGAAACTGTCTAACGGTGCGACGGTTGTGCTCAAGCATACCGACTTGAAGAAGGATGAGGTGCTGCTGTCGGCAGAGGGCTTTGGAGGCTCTTCGTTATACGGTGAGAAGGATTATCTCAATGCCAAGATGTTTAATGACGTGATTGGAAACAGCGGATTGGGACAGTTCTCGCTGACCGAACTGAGCAAAGCATTGGCCGGTAAGATTGCCAATGTCAACCTATCATTGGGCTTTAAAAATACGGAGGCATCGGGGTCATCCACGCCCAAGGATGTAGAAACGATGCTGCAAATGCTGTATCTCTACTTCACTGGCATCAACAAAGACCAGAAATCGTACGACAACCTCATCAGTCAGTACAAGGTAAGTCTGAAAAACCGCTCGCTCTCGCCGGAGGTGGCCCTCTCTGATTCGCTCACGGCAACGATGTATGGACACAATCCACGGTTGACTCCTGTCAAAGCAGATGACCTGCCAAACGTATCTTACGACCGTATTTTGGCCATGGCTAAGGAGTGTACAGCCAATGCGGCAGCATGGACATTCACCCTCATTGGAAACTATGACGAGGCTACCATCCGACCCTTGATTTGTCAATACATTGCCAGTCTGCCCTCACAGAATAAAATTGTGAAGGGACATCGCGTGACCTTCCTGCAGAAAGGCAAGATAGACAACACCTTCAAGCGCAAGATGGAAACACCTAAGTCAACGGCTTATAAGATATGGTACAACGAAGACATGCCTTACACCGTGGAGAATGATGTTAAAGCATCTATCGCCGGACAGGTGTTGTCAATGGTTTATTTGCAGAAGATTCGTGAGGATGCTGGTGCAGCCTACTCGTGTGGGGCACAAGGTGCAGCAACCATCGATGATGATTATCACGTGATTCAATTATTGGGCGTTTGCCCCATGAAGCCAGAGAAGAAGGATTTGGCCCTGAGCATCATGGAGAGTGCCGTGCAAGAGCTTGCCAAGACGGTGGACGCTTCGATGGTTGACAAGGTGAAGGCCGTGATGCTGAAGCAGGCGGATGACGATGCTAAGCTCAATCGTTATTGGAATGGTGTGGTGGATTTGTATCGTAAGCACGGTATTGACTCGTACACTGACTATAAAAAGGTGATTAGTGCACAGACACCACAGACCATCGCCGCCTTCATGAAAGAATTCTTGAAGGCCGGAAACTATATCTCGGTAACCATGTTGCCGGAAGAAAAGAAGTAAGCGATAGGGTGACGGCCTCACCCCCAACCCCTCCCCAAAAGGGAGGGGAGTGGTTAGCTTGTTTGTTCACAGGTATTGCCATTGAACTGTATCAATAGTTCAATGGCATTTTTCTTTGTGGCAGGTAACGGCACGTTACGATGTTGACACATCAAAAGATAAGCTCTACGTAGAGGCGTAATTCAACATTTTCCGACCGCCATCACGCTCCTACGGCACCGTAACCGTTTCATCATACCGAACCAAAACGTCCATGCTCAAAGTAGAATGTGAATTGTCCTTATTTCAACTTCATCACTTTCTCACAAAAAGTTTGTAACCTATTGCTCACCTATCTTGTATTTTTCTGTTTGAAAGACGCAGTTCTCCACGGGCTGAAAGCCCAGAAGCATATAGCCCAGGGCAGTGCCCTGGGAATGGATTACGTTGTGGAATATGCGCCCTGTAAGGGCAAAAGCGTTTGAACATGATTGTGTTGTGCTTGCTTTTGCCCTTGCAGGGCGTACACCTAATCACACGCTTACCCAGGGCGCTGCCCTGGGCTGTAGGCTTCTGGGCTTTCAGCCCGTGTCATTCTCATACCGTTTTTCAATAGAGTAAGTTGTGGACTATTTCCTGACCTTGACATAACTCCAACTTGTACCTATAGGTTGCTGATGCGCTGTGTGTTTGAATCAAACCGTGTGACACAACGATGAAGTCAAAAGATTGGAGCGTAAAAGCGGCACAAAACGTCCGTGCTCAAAGTAGAATTTCATTTGTCCTTTTTCTTGACAAACACCTCTTCATCTTTGGCGTATTTGCGATCAACATCCCTGCTTGCTGTAAATATGGGAAATATGAGGCTGTTTTGTAATGCTGTGTGTATCAATTTGTTGTGTGAAATTGCTGGCTTCTCAATCCTTTTTGACGCCTGTTTTTCGTGTAAAGGCATTGAGATTGGCTGGCAATAGCAATGCTTTAACGCTGCAAACCCATGCTTTTTACGCCGCAAACCCATGTGAATGACAGCCCAAACGGAGGCAAATAGGCCGTAAGTTTCGATGTTTTAAGCGAAAAATATTGATTTTCTTCGCTTTTCATCCCATTGATGCATCCTGTAAGCATAGTTAATTTTTCTATTTCATCACTTTACACATGCCGTTTTATAGGCACTTTTTTAGGACATAAAGTGTCAGTCAAACGAGCCAAAGACGTATGAAAACAATTTGGACATGTCCACTTTTTGCCGTTATCATCTTTTGGTCGGCGCTTCGCAGAACCATCATTCAAAGGCGTGTAAACATAGTGCTTCCATACCAATGGCCTGTTGCGAGTAGGCTTCGGTTGGCGAGCATGCGGAAACGCTATAAAGGAGTTAAAATAAAGCAGATGCGTGACAGATTGTGTTTTTTTTGCTAACTTTGCATGTTCAACAAACAACAAGAATTATAGATATGGCCTATTTATTTTCATCAGAATCAGTTTCAGAGGGACATCCAGATAAAGTTGCTGACCAAATTTCAGACGCTTTGCTCGATCAGTTCTTGGCTTACGATAGTGACGCACATTGCGCTATCGAGACCTTTGTGACCACCGGACAGGTTGTGATCATGGGAGAGGTTCGCTCGAAAGAATACGTTGACTTGCAAACCATCGCGCGCAAAACCATCAAGAAGATAGGTTACACCAAGTCGGAATATCAGTTTGACGGCGATTCGTGCGGCATCATGTCGGCCATTCACGAACAGAGTGACGACATTGACCGTGGGGTGAATCGGGCGAATGAGGACGAACAGGGCGCCGGAGACCAAGGCATGATGTTTGGTTACGCCATCAACGAAACCGAGAACTATATGCCGGTATCGCTTGATTTGGCTCACCTCATCATGCGCGTGTTGGCCGATATCCGCAAGGAAGGCAAGGAAATGACTTATCTTCGCCCCGACGCGAAGAGCCAAGTCACCATTGAATACAACGACGACCACACGCCCCGTCGCATCCACACCATTGTGGTGAGCACGCAGCACGACGAGTTTGACAGCGACGACGACCGCATGTTGGCCAAAATTAAGGCCGACGTCATCAACATTCTCATACCCCGTGTCAAGGCAGCGTGTGATGACAAGACGCGCGCATTGTTTAATGATGACATCTTGTATTATGTGAATCCTACGGGAAAGTTTGTCATTGGCGGACCTCATGGCGATACCGGGCTCACCGGAAGGAAGATTATTGTAGACACATACGGTGGGAAAGGTGCCCACGGTGGCGGAGCTTTCTCGGGCAAAGACCCAAGTAAGGTAGACCGATCGGCAGCTTACGCTTCGCGATATATTGCTAAAAACCTGGTGGCGGCGGGCGTTTCTGACGAGGTGTTGGTGCAGATTAGTTATGCCATTGGTGAGGCTAAGCCCATCAACATCTATGTAAATACGTACGGACGAGGCAAAATTGGGATGACAGATGGCGAGATTGCCCAGAAGATTGGTGATATGTACGATCTTAGACCGAAAGCCATTGAGAAGAAATTTGGCCTTCGCAATCCTATTTATTTCGAGACAGCGGCTTACGGACACATGGGACGACAGTACGAAGTGAAGGAGAAAACGTTTGAAAGTCGTTATCATGAAACGAAAGTCATGCAGGTAGAGCTGTTCACTTGGGAGAAGCTGGACGACGTGGAGCGCATCAAACAAGCCTTTGGCATTAAATAGTAAATGTTGCAGACCGACTCTCTTTCACAGTCAATCGTTGCCGATACTGCGCATACTGGGTCCTCAATGGCGCGACAGGCCAAGCAGCTTACGCCGGCACAGGTGCTGAAGTGGTTGCCCAAAGATGCCACTCCGGCACAGCAAGACTCGGCCATTCAGGCCCATATCAAGCCCAGCAAAATCAGTTGGAGCCAGATGCCGGACACCCTTCACTTGCCGGGCCATCCGGTAGGGAAGAGCTTTCGCGATGTCAGTCTGCCGCAATATTACAAAGAGTCGTTCTTTTCAAAAGACTCGATGTTCCATCCTGAACTCGATGGAGGACGTGTGGGAGTGGTCGGCGACCCTGTTCCATACACGGTGTCGGGTGACGACTTGATTACAGGTGTGCTGCTCGGATGCTTTATCCTGGCCATGCTCGCCTTTTCAAAGTCTAAACGGTTCTTGGAAAAGCAGGTCAAAACCTTCTTTTATCAACCACGCGGACGGACGACAGAACTCACGGAAACGGGCGAAGAAATACGGTTCCAGTTCTTCTTTGTCTTTCAGACGTGCCTGCTGTTGGCCCTCTTGTTCTTTTTTTATTCACGCACCTATGTCACCGATATCTTTGTGCTGGAATACTATCAGATGAGGGGTATTTATACCGCAGCCTTCGTTTTGTATTTCATGGCGAAGACCTTGGTCTACGCATTCACCAATTGGGTGTTCTTTGACAGGAAAAAAAACGGACAATGGATGAAAGTGCGGTTGTTCTTGGTGTCGATGGAAGGCGTGGCATTGTTTCCCATTGTCATGTTATTGTCATATTTCGATGTCTCGATGAAAAGTGCTGTTATTTATGCAATTATCGTCATCGTGCTGATTAAATTGCTTACACTCTATAAGTCGTATGCCATCTTTTTCCGTCAAACGGGGTCTTTTGTGCAAATAATTTTGTACTTTTGTGCACTTGAAATCATTCCAATGCTCGCCTTGTGGGGCGTTTTTGGATTGGCAAACAATCATTTTAAAGTAAATTTTTAGGACACTGATGGTCAAAAAAATCTTAGTATCACAGCCCCAACCAACAAGTGAGAAGTCGCCGTATTATGATATTGAGAAGGAATATGGTGTGAAGTGTGTGTTCCGACCTTTCTTCAAAGTGGAGGGACTCTCTGCAAAAGAATTTCGTAAGCAGCGCGTAAACATCCTCGATTATTCAGCTATTGTGTTCACTTCTCGCAATGCGATAGACCATTTTTTCACGCTGGCCAAGGAGCTGCGTATCACCATACCAGAAGACATGAAGTACTTCTGCGTGCTTGAAACCATTGCGCTGTACATCCAGAAGTATGTACAATATCGCAAACGCAAGGTGTTTTTTGGCACGAGTGGCAAGATTGCCGACCTGGTTCCGTTGATGGCCAAGCATAAAACCGAGAAATATCTCGTTCCGATGAGTAGTGTTCACAACGATGATCTCAAGAACCTGTTGGACGCAAAGAAGATCAAACATACCGAATGTGTGATGTATCGAACGGTGAGCAATGACATGACAGAAGAGGAAGTGAAGACGTTTGATTACGATATGATTATCTTCTTCAGTCCTACCGGCGTAAAAGCATTGCAACAAAACCTGCCTCATTTTGAACAAGGTGACATTAAGATTGGCGCCTTTGGGCCTGCCACATGCAAGGCAGTTACGGCAGAAGGGTTCCGATTGGACTTGCAAGCACCCGATGCAGACAATCCTTCGATGACGGGAGCCTTGAAGGCTTATCTGAAAAAACATAAAAAATAAAAAGTAAATTGCCGACCGTTAGACCTTTTAAACTCAGTAAGAGGGAGCGGATATGCGGTAGAACACTGCTGGAAAAGCTCTTTACAGGTGGCAAAAGTAAATCCTTTTCGGTGTTTCCTTTAAGGGTTGTTTATTTGCTGACCGATCAACCTGATGGTGATTTACAACATGAAGCGTCCGTCAAGATGATGGTGAGTGTGTCGAAAAGGCACTTCAAGCGAGCCGTTAAACGCAACCGCGTGAAGCGACAAGTGCGTGAGGCATATCGGCTGAACAAAGAGATTGTGGTGTCATCCATGGCAGATTCCCCCAATCGTCAGCTGTTATTGGGCTTTATCTGGATGTCTGATGAGCTTCATGATACGGACGCCGTGGAGCGAAGTATGCAGATTTTGTTAAAACGAGTAGCTGATAAACTGTGAATGTTCTCAAGTCTATAAGTCATGGTATGATGCGGATTCTCCAAGGAATCTTGCTGGCTCCCATCTTGTTCTATCAGAAATTCATCACGCCTTACACGCCCCCATCTTGCCGATTCATACCGACATGTTCGGAATATGCGCGGCAGGCCATCATCAAGCATGGCCCGTTCAAGGGGTTAGCGTTGGCCGTATGGCGCATCTTACGATGTAATCCGTGGGGTGGTAGTGGATATGATCCAGTGCCGTAAGTTTCTCTTTGAGTAGAGGCCCCAACTTCATAATACAAACGAAAAATATAAATTTGATTCGATGACAAAGAACTTTGTTGAAGAACTGAAATGGCGTGGCATGTTAGCACAGATGATGCCAGGCACCGAAGAACTACTTGAAAAAGAACTCGTGTCGGCTTATTTGGGCACTGACCCAACGGCCGATTCCTTGCATATCGGCCACTTGTGTGGCATTATGATGCTCCGTCATCTGCAAAGATGTGGCCACAAGCCCTATCTGTTGTTAGGAGGAGCGACGGGAATGATTGGAGATCCGTCAGGAAAAAGCTTGGAACGCAACCTCTTGGACACTGCTACCTTGTACCATAATCAAGAGGCTATCAAGCAACAGGTGTCCAAATTCCTCAACTTTGATGGTGACACACCCAACAAAGCCGAGCTGGTGAACAACTATGACTGGATGAAAGACTTCACTTTCCTTGACTTTGCACGCGAGGTAGGCAAGCACATTACCGTGAATTATATGATGGCCAAAGACAGTGTGAAGAAGCGTTTGAACGGTGAAGCCAGTGATGGTTTGTCGTTTACCGAGTTCACTTACCAGCTGTTGCAGGGCTACGATTTCCTTCATCTCTATCAGAAGCATGGCATCAAACTGCAACTTGGCGGCAACGACCAGTGGGGAAACATGACAACGGGTACTGAGTTGATTCGCCGAACACTTGGTGCTGAGGAGAATGCTTACTGTCTGACGTGCCCCTTAATCACGAAGGCTGACGGGAAAAAGTTCGGCAAAACGGAGAACGGTAACATTTGGTTGGACAGAAACCGCACAACACCTTATGCGTTCTATCAATTCTGGTTGAACGTTAGTGATGATGATGCCGAGAAATACATCAAGATATTTACCTCCCTGGAGCGTGAAACCATCGAAGCTCTTGTGGCCGAACATCAGCAAGATCCCGGCCGCCGTGTTCTTCAAAAGTGTTTGGCTGAGGAGGTAACGGTGATGGTTCATTCGCAGGAAGACTTAGACATGGCCATTGAAGCCAGCAACATTTTGTTCGGAAAAGCCACCAAAGAGAGCCTTCGAAAGCTCGATGAAGCTACCTTCCTCGATGTCTTCAATGGAGTTCCGCAATACGAAATTGGCAAGGAACAGTTGGGTTCTACGGCCGTAGATCTCTTCAATCAGGAGGGAATGGAGATGTTCCCAAGCAAAGGTGAGATGCGGAAGTTGGTAAAAGGTGGCGGCGTTTCGCTCAACAAGGAGAAACTTTCGTCCTTCGATCAGGTCATCACGGCAGACGACTTGATAGACGGTAAGTACCTTTTGGTGCAGCGTGGAAAGAAGAATTACTTCCTTATTACCGTAAAATAAAACAGCAACAGGTTACTCTCAGTTCTGTTTTTAGAACCATAAACGGCCTATGTGTCACTGGGAATCGTGCCTTTTAGACATCGTTTCAGTGACAGGTAGGCTTTTTGGTTGGTGAGGGAAGTGCCGCTTATGTTGAAACATGCTTAAGATGTTCGATATTCTTGAATTGCTTATCTGTTATTGATTGTTTGGCTAAAACCAAGTGCTGGGTTGGCATGAGTGTTCTTGTTGCTTTATTTTCGATAGAAAGTAAAGCGCAGACCTGCTATCTACAAAGCCATTCAAGCGTATTGGTTGACAGCGTAGTGCTACCTGATTCCTTGTTAAATCAATTGCCCTATGTGTTCCATGTTGACTCACTGATGGACAAACAATCAGCCAATCCCCCCAAATATTCATGGCGGGCAGCCGCTGAAGTAGTGGGGATTAACGCTACTTTCCTGGCCGTTGACTATTTTATATTAGATGCTGACTTCGCCAAGGTAACCAGTAAAACACTCAAACGCAACGTTCGGCTTAATCAATGGTTTTGGGATGGGGATGTGTTTCACACCAATTTATGGTACCATCCCTATCATGGCAATCTATTCTTCAATGCCGCTCGCAGTAATGGTATGAACTTCTGGGAGTCGATACCTTATACCCTGGCTGGTGATTTGATGTGGGAAATTGCCGGCGAAAACGAACTCCCATCCATCAATGACGCCATTTCTACCGGCATAGGTGGGTTGGCTATCGGCGAGAGCACCTATCGTTTGTCCAACCTCGTGTACCATGATGACCAGCGAGGGTGGCGGCGTGTTGCCCAAGAACTATTGGGAGCAGCTATCAATCCCATCCGCGCATTGAATCGCATATTCACAGGTGAGGCTTGGAAGATACGTCCTCAAAAAGTAGCTTATCATGATGACGACCGATTACCCGTACGCATGACGATGTCTGTTGGCGATAGATATGTATCGGGCCACGATGCTTCCACGATGCGGTTTCATACGCCTTATTTGGACTTATCGGTCTGCTATGGCGACGTTTTCAATGATGAGAATAAGCCTTTCGATTACTTTACCCTCGATGCGGGTGTGGTTGTGGGGCATCAACAACATGCCGTGAACCACATCAACATCATCGGACAGTTGGCTGCAGCTCCTGTGATGGAGCACCGGGGCATGCAGTCGCGCTTCGGTGTTTATCAACATTTCAACTACGAACATACCAATGGGCGCAACGGAGGCTTGCCCCCTTACCAGCTTTCCGAAGCAGCCAGCATCGGAGTGGGGTGGCTTTGTAGGGTTCCTTCCATCCATCAAAACCTGAAATTTGATCAATCTTTCTTCCTCAATGGTATGTTGTTGGGCGGACTTTGGAGCGATTATACCGACAATCCCTTTCACAGATCCTACAACATGGGCAGCGGTTTCACCGCCCTGTCACGCACGCAATTCTCGGTAGGCCACCGCTTTTCTTTCTCTCTGGATACCCGCTTTTTTAGAATGTACAGTTGGCGTGGCTACGAAGATGTGCCAGCTGGCACGCCATACGAAACCTTCAGCGCACAAGGCGAGCGCAACCAATCATCCGTATGGATATTGCGTCCCATGCTTAAAATCCCAGTTTGGCGACAATGGGGCCTTCATCTGTCGGGCGCTTATTATCATCGTGATACCCACTATACCTATCGAAACGATGCTACTGCCCGTACATACGAAGTGAGATTGGGCCTGCTTTATCAGTTAAAGTAGCACAAACTTCGTGCTTCCTCGCCCTGTTTACTCGTGTTTTGGTTTGGTTGTGTCAAGCCAACTTCTTATCTTTGCAGATACATACGTAAATCATCAACTATCAATAAGCATACCATTATGAAAAAATTATTTTGTACACTGGCCCTTGCTGCCTTTGCAACAGTCAGCATGTTTGCAGGTTCAAAAGTCATTGCTCACCGTGGTTACTGGACCACACCAGGCTCGGCTCAAAACTCACGGACGTCGCTTCAAAAGGCTCTCGACTTGAATGTGTATGGTTCTGAAATAGATGTATGGATCACGACCGATGGAAAACTCATGGTGAATCATGATGCTGATTTCAATGGCGTGGTGCTTGAAAAAGCTTCTTACAAGGAGTGTAAGAACCTAACACTTAAGAATGGTGAGAAGATGCCACAGCTGAAGGACTTGCTGAAGATGATGAAAAAGACCAAAAGCAAGACCAAACTCATCATTGAAATCAAGACCCATTCAACGTTAGAAGCTAACAAACGCGCTGTCCAAGCTACGGTGAATGCCGTGAAAAAATATGGAATTCAAGACAAAGTGGAATACATTGCGTTCAGTCATGACGTATGTTTGGAACTGGTGCGACTGGACAAGCAGGTGAAAGTAGCTTATCTTTCGGGCAACAAAACGCCGGCTCAGCTCCATCAGGATGGCATCACAGGCATTGATTACCATATCAGTGCTCTGCGCAAGCACCCCGAATGGATCAAAGAGGCGCACGACCTGGGCATGACAGTCAACGTATGGACCGTTAGTGACAAGGCCGGTATTGAAGAAATGAATAAGGCTGGGGTGGATTACATCACCACCAACGAACCCGTATTGGCCATCGATTTGACGCGGTGATGAGGTTGATGGAAAGAAAAAATCCATCTCATCGTTAACAGAACATCCACTCAAAGCATGCGAAAAATCATCTTATTGCTTGTCTTGACCACCACTTTTGCCGTGGCTCAAGACAAGCAAAAACTTAGTAAAACGGCACAGTCGCTCGGGCGTCGGGGCTATGTTAACGTGCAACAACTCGACAAGACCATCCAGGTATCCTTGATGTACGCCCGCGCAGACAACTTCACTGGCAGCGTGTTGTACGACGATTTGTGCGAAGCCTACCTCCATCCGCGCGCAGCTCAGGCGCTGGTTAAGGCGCAAAAGCGACTCAGGGAGTTGCGTCCGGACCTTCGATTGAAGATTTATGACGCTGCCCGTCCCATGTCCATTCAGCAAAAAATGTGGGACAAGGTGAAGCATACCTCCAAATATTTCTATGTGTCCAATCCCGCACGCGGCGGTGGTTTGCACAACTATGGGCTGGCTGTCGACCTCACGCTGTGCAACTTGAAGGGCGATACCCTTGACATGGGCACCAAAATAGACTATATGGGAGCTGCGGCCCACATTGATAACGAAGCCCAACTGGTAGCGCAGAAGCGCATCAGTGTGCAGGCTCGCAAGAACCGTCAGCTGCTTCGTGACGTCATGACATACGCTGGTTTCAAGCCCTTGCGTACCGAATGGTGGCATTTCAACTTCCGCTCACGGGCACAGGCAAAGCGTTATTATCAGGTAATCAAGTAGCCCGCTGGCTACTTTTTTTATTTTATTTTCGATGAAGAGATGGGTATGATGAACGAAGCAACTGTAGCATTCATTCGCCGGCACGCCGAAGAAGACGTGCGACAGCTGGCCCTCAAGGGTGATCAACATCCGGACGTAGACATGCCTTTGGCCTTACAACAGATTGCGGGGCGACAGACTGCCCTACAAAAACTGCCGTCCTGGGCAGCCATAGACGCACTGTTGTATCCGCCCCACCTGTCTATGGAGCAATGCTCTTCCGAGCAAACGGCGCGCTACAAAGCGCAGTTGGCCGCGCGGCTCTGTGCAGATTTCGGTCAAGAATCATGGTCAGAAGACCCGAAGAAAGCCCATCTGCCCCATGAACCAGAGCCATCTTTGGTCGATTTGACAGGCGGTTTTGGAGTTGATTTCTCCTTTATGGCCCGTCAATTCGAGCGTTGTATCTACGTAGAACGGCAACAAGCGTTGTGCGAGATGGCTCAACACAATTTCTCCCTCTTAGGTTTGCAACAGGCAGAAGTGGTGTGTGCCGACGGTGTGGACTATCTTCGGCGGATGAATCACGCTATGGTAATCTACCTGGACCCTGCCCGTCGTGATCGACAGGGCGGCAAAACGGTGGCCATCAGCGACTGTACACCTGATTTGTTGAGCCTGAAAGAACAGCTCACGGACAAGAGCCTTTTTGTCATGGTGAAGCTCTCTCCGATGCTCGACTGGCACCAAGCCGTGGCTCAACTCGAGACTGATGAGGTGAAGGTGTGCGAGATACATGTCCTGTCGGTGAGAAACGAGTGCAAAGAACTGCTCTTCGTCTTGAGCAAGCAACGGCATAAGCCGCTCATCATTCATTGCGTAAACGACGACCAGGCTTTTGTTTGTTCGGCCGATAAGCCGTCTGACGTACCGCCTCCTTACGTCAGTCCGGAAGAAATGCGGCCGGGACTGTACCTCTACGAGCCTCATGCGTCAATCATGAAGGCTGGTTGTTTCTCGGCCGTGAGTGCCCAATTGGGTGTTTGGAAGATAGCGCCCAACTCGCATCTCTTTATTTCTGAGCGTGACCTCCCGTTGTTTCCAGGGCGGAAGTTCCGCATCCAAGCCCTCTCATCGATGAACAAGAAAGAACTGAGGTCAGTGCTTTGTGACGTGCGCCAGGCCAACATCACCACCCGCAACTTTCCCCTTTCCGTGGCCGAGTTGCGCAAACGGCTCAAGCTGAAGGATGGGGGAGCGGTTTATGTTTTCGCTACCACACAGGCAGATGGGCGGCATGTTCTGTTGATTTGCAGCAAATAATCAGTGACGTTGTCATCATCCGCTGATGCGTAAGATGGTCGATAATCGGCTGTTCGATATGCGCATGTTGGTGGATGACGAGCTTGTTTTACATCGCCGTCATGAAAATGTATGTTGTTGATAAACAGACGTTTATATCTTTTTCTCGCTATTTGATAGAATATTCGAAAACACTTGCCCGCCAAACTCAATGACTTTGGGTGCCAAACTCAATGACTTTGGCTGCTAAACTCAATGCAATTGCCCGCCAAACTCATTGCTATTGAAATGCTCTTCAGCAGGGGCGTGATTCTCACTGTCATGCTCACACCCCGCGAGCGGTAAAAAAATGTAGGCGTTTTATTTTGAAAATAGGCCAAATAAGCGTAACTTTGCAAGCCTATATTGCATACAATCTTATTAAAAAGAATGCCATCTGTACAAATTAAGAAGGTCGAGTCGCTGCGCGATTTGAAAACGTTCGTTGACTTTCATTACGACCTTTATGAGGGAAACCCATACGATGTTCCGAATCTTTTCCTGGATGACGTGAATACATTGCGTAAAGATAAGAACGCTGCATTTGAGTTTTGTGAGGCAGAATATTATATTGCGTACAAACAAGGTAAAGTAGTGGGGCGGGTAGCAGCCATCATCAACCATCGAGCCAATGAGAAATGGAAGACTAAGTGCGTGCGGTTCGGCTGGATTGACTTCATAGATGACCTGGACGTATCTCGCGCCTTGTTCGATGAAGTGGCTGCCTATGGCCGTTCAAAGGGTATGACCGAGATGGTGGGGCCATTGGGTTTCACCGACATGGATCCAGAAGGAATGCTTACTTGGGGCTTTGATAAGCTCAGCACGATGATCACTATTTACAATTATCCTTACTACCCACAGCATTTACAGAAGTTGGGTGGATGGGATGTTGATCAGAATTATGTGGAATATTTCTTGGACGTTCCAAAAGAAATCCCCGAGAAATATGCGAAGATAGCCGAGGTGGTGGAAACGCGCTACAACCTGCACATCAAGAAACTTACCCGCAGGGAGGTGAAAAAGTACAATTACGGACAAAAGATTTTCGCCATCATCAACGAGACTTATAAAGACCTTTACGGCTATTCTGAACTCAGTGCGAAGCAGATTGATCACTATGTGGATATGTATCTTCGCTTCGCCGATTTGAACATGATTACGCTCATTGAGGATTGGAATAAGGACAGGAAGCTCATTGGAGTGGGCATTTCAATTCCATCCCTGTCGTATGCCTTGCAAAAATGCCGTAGAGGCCGCTTGCTCCCCTGGGGGTGGTGGCATCTGTTGCGGGCCATCAAGTTTCAAAAGACAGGCGGTGGCGGCGACTTGCTGTTGATGGGTGTGCTGCCCGAGTATCGCTCCAAGGGTGCCAACGCCTTGTTGTTCACCGACCTGATACCTGTGTTTAACAAGTATGGATTCACTTGGGCCGAGAGTCAAGTGGAGCTGGAAACCAATGAGGGCGTGCAAAGTCAATGGGGACCGCTGAAGCCTACGAATCATAAGCGTCGCAGCTGTTTCAAGAAGAAGATTTAATTCTTGCCCACAGTCGTATCGGGTAAGTAGATTCTTTTTGGGGTTTTAAACGCTCTTTCGTGCGTGCCGATGGTATGTAGGGTGTGCTGATTTGGTAGAAACCATCCCCTACGGAACTGCTGAAAACGAATAACAACCAAAAAACCGATGACTGATAAAAACAAGCAAGAATTGCAATCAAACATTCATAACAATACCGCTTCTGCTCCGATTGGGGCAGAAGAAACCGTTTCTTATACAGACGACAACATCCGGCACCTGTCGGATATGGAGCATGTGCGTACCCGTCCGGGCATGTACATCGGCCGATTGGGCGATGGTAACTTACCCGAGGATGGCATCTATGTGCTGTTGAAGGAAGTGATTGACAACTCCATCGACGAGTTTAAGATGAAGTCGGGCGACCGAATTGAGATTGACGTGGAAGACAACTTGCGCGTGAGTGTGCGCGACTACGGTCGTGGTATTCCGCAAGGCAAACTGGTAGAGGCCGTGAGCATGCTGAATACGGGTGGAAAATACGACTCGAAAGCGTTTAAGAAGAGTGTGGGATTGAACGGTGTGGGCCTCAAAGCCGTGAATGCTTTGAGTGCGCATTTCGAGGTGAAGTCGTACAGGGAAGGAAAAGTTCGCTCCATCACGTTTGAAAAAGGTGAGCTCAAGACCGATCAGACCGATAAAACGCAGGATGAAACGGGTACCTATGTGTATTTTGAACCTGACAACACGCTGTTCAAGAACTACTCGTTCCACGATGATATCGTGGAAAACATGCTGCGCAACTATACCTATCTGAATGCCGGACTCACCATTATGTACAATGGACGGCGTATCAAAAGTCGTAACGGGTTGGAGGATTTGCTCAACGACAACATGACAACGGACGGATTATACCCCATTGTTCATGTGGTTGGCGATGACATCGAGATTGCTTTCACGCATACCAATCAGTACGGAGAAGAATACCATTCGTTTGTCAACGGGCAACATACCACACAGGGAGGCACGCATCAGAGTGCTTTCAAGGAGCATATCGCCAAGACTATCAAAGAGTTTTACGACAAAAACTACGAGTACACCGACATTCGAAACGGCCTTGTGGCGGCCGTAGCCATCAACGTGGAAGAGCCTGTTTTCGAGAGTCAGACCAAGATTAAACTGGGGTCGACGCTCATGGCGCCTGGCGGTGAGACCATCAACAAGTACGTGGGCGATTTCATCAAACGTGAGGTAGACAACTACCTGCACATCCACAAGGAAGATTGTGCGGACGTGCTGGAGACTAAAATCAAGGCCAGCGAGCACGAACGCAAAGCTATGGCGGGGGTAACGAAGCTCGCCAGAGAGCGTGCCAAGAAGGCCAACCTGCACAATAAGAAGTTGCGTGACTGCCGAATTCATTTCAGTGATGAGAAAAATGACCGCAAAGAGGAGAGTTGTATCTTTATTACCGAGGGCGATTCGGCCAGCGGCAGCATCACCAAGAGTAGGGATGTGAACACGCAAGCGGTGTTCTCGTTGCGGGGAAAACCACTCAATTCGTATGGCTTGACCAAGAAAGTGGTGTACGAAAACGAAGAGTTCAACCTCTTGCAGGCGGCTCTCGACATTGAAGATGGCTTGGACACGCTGCGCTACAACAAGGTGATTGTTGCCACGGATGCCGATGTTGATGGCATGCACATCCGTCTGTTGATTATCACTTTCTTTCTACAGTTCTTTCCTGAGCTTATCAAGAAAGGGCATGTGTATGTGTTGCAGACGCCTCTTTTCCGTGTTCGTAACCGCAGAACGAAGATTAAAAATAAGCAAGTGATAGCAGATGCGGACGCCAGTCGTGACAAAAAAGAGCGAAAGAGCGATTTCATCACCCGCTACTGTTATAGTGATGAAGAGCGACAAGAAGCGATTAAGGATCTTGGACCCGAACCTGAAATCACCCGATTCAAAGGATTGGGAGAGATATCTCCTGACGAATTCGTCCATTTCATCGGGCCTGACATGCGACTGGAACAGGTGACGCTGCACAAAAACGACCAAGTACAAAAACTTTTGGAGTATTACATGGGCAAGAATACCATGGAACGACAAAACTTTATCATCGATAATCTGGTGGTCGAGGAAGACCTTCCGGAAGACGAACTCAAACCAATTGACTGACAATCTTTGTCATTTAGACGAACAATCAAGGTTGTTTAGACGGAGAATCTATGTCTTTTGGGCGAACAATTCTATTATTTAAAATCAGACAAATGAGACGACTCGTTGCTTCATGTTGGGCACTATTGATAGTTTATTCAGTATCCGCTCAAATCAATATTAATTTCGGAAAAGATTCACCTCTTCGCAAGTTACAAATTGCGGAGATGGCCATCAACAATCTTTATGTTGATACGGTGAACGAAGACAAACTGGTTGAAGATGCTATTCGTGGTATGTTGGAGAAGTTGGACCCGCACTCTTCTTATACAACGGCGAAAGAAACTAAGGCCATGACTGAATCTTTGCAGGGATCTTTTGAAGGTATAGGCATTCAGTTCAACATGATGCAAGACACACTCATGGTCATTCAGACCATTACCAATGGTCCGTCGGAGAAGGTGGGCATCATGGCCGGCGACCGAATCGTGAGTGTTAACGACAGTAGCATTGCGGGTGTCAAGATGGCACGCGAGGAGATTATGCGGCGGTTGCGTGGAAAGAAAGGAACAAAAGTAAAGTTGGGCATCCTCCGTAAGGGCATTGGTGAGCGGCTTTACTTTACAGTAGTGCGCGATAAGATACCTGTTAAAACCGTTGATGCCAGTTACATGCTCCGCCCTCAATTAGGCTATGTGCGTATAGGGAGCTTTGGTGCGACCACTTATGATGAGTTTATGGCCTGTATCACTGCACTGAAAAAGCAGGGAATGCGTGACCTTGTCTTGGATTTGCAGGACAATGGAGGCGGCTATTTGCAAGCTGCGGTGAAGATTGCCAATGAGTTTTTGCAGCGCAACGACTTGATTGTTTATACCAAAGGACGACGCGCAGAGCGTATAGAATATACGGCACACGGTAACGGTAGTTTGCTTTCGGGCAAGGTGATGGTGCTGGTGAATGAGTTTTCAGCATCTGCTGCCGAGATTGTAACAGGCGCTATCCAGGATCAAGACAGAGGACAAGTGGTTGGACGGCGTTCGTTTGGGAAGGGTTTGGTGCAGCGTCCGATCGATTTTCCTGATGGAAGTATGATGCGACTCACTATCGCTCACTACTATACGCCATCGGGGCGTTGTATCCAGAAGCCGTATACTAAGGGTGATAACGAAAGCTATGCCCGTGAATTGGACACTCGTTTCAAGCATGGAGAGCTGTATAGTGCCGACAGTATTCATTTCGCTGACTCGCTGAAGTATAAGACCTTACGCCTCAAACGAACGGTATACGGTGGTGGAGGCATCATGCCTGATTACTTTGTTCCACTCGACACGACCAAATTCACACCATATCATCGGCAGTTGGCAGCCAAGGGAATCATCATTACGGAGAATCTCAAGTATGTTGATCAACACCGTAAACAGCTGCAAAAACAATATCCTACCTTCGCAAAGTTTGTGCGTGAGTTTGACGTTCCGCAGCAGTTGGTGGATGCAGTGATTCGCTCTGGTGAGAAAGAAAAGGTTAAACCGAAGGATAAGGAGGAATTACAAACGACCTTACCCGCTGTGAAAAACCAACTCAAGGCATTGGTTGCACGCGATTTATGGGACATGAATGAGTATTTCCAGATTATCAATGAGACCAACGACATTGTCCTCAAGGCCGTTGAACTGATGAAATCAGGCGAAGACGGGACAGAACATAAAACCCCTTGTGGTATTTCCTCAATGGCGCATGTCTTATTCTTTGCTGCCACTAATAGCAGCAAAGTGAGTGCTTGCTCATGACACTAATTGACTTTGGTGTCATCGCCAGCGTTGAATATTCATGGACTTTACGGGGGAATGATGCAGGTTTGGCAACGGTATTTAACACCGTTGTTTGCTGGTCATGATACTTAGAACCATCTCATCAGTCGTGCCCATGGCATCCTTGCCAATGCTGGTGAGGTTGCGTATCGAGCGATCCACGTCCTCGTCGATGATACCTTCTGCCGACGTTACATGCTTGTTTTCCATTGATAGCAAGGCCGAAAGTACCGCAGTGCTGACACCTGAGCTGATTTTCAATGAGCAACTGGGCTTGGCTCCGTCGCAAATCATGCCGGTAAGGTTGGCAATCATGTTCTTGATAGCATGACAGATGTGCGCATAGTCACCGCCCATGAGGTAGGTGATGCCGCAGCTTGAGCCAATGCTGGCCACCACACAGCCGCACAGAGCCGACAGTTTGCCCAGGCTCTGCTTGATGTAAATGGCCGATAGGTGGCTGAGTGTCAGGGCACGGATAAGCTCTTCTTCCGTATTCTCGTTTTCCATGGCATACACCACCACTGGGTTTGTAGCGCAGATGCCCTGGTTTCCCGACCCACTATTGCTCATCACCGGTATCATGGCCCCACCCATTCGAGCGTCGCAGGCCAATGCTGTCTTGGCGATGATGTGCGAGTAGATGCTGTTACCGAATATCCCTCGGCTCAATGGGCGATCCATTGTCTTGCCCAAGCAGTGTCCGTAGTTGCCTTTCAGCGATTGATTGGCAGCATTCATGTTATACTCTTTGGTTTTCAGCATGAACCTGATTTCGTCGATGGGGGTGGTGGTGGCGAAGTCGTAGACCATCCTGAAGGAAAGCTGTATGCCGTTCTCCTCCGGTTCATCTTGTTTCCTCAGCCCTTTGTCGAGCAGGATTTCCCCATTTTTACATAGGTGTACAAAGTTTGTATGCGCACCTGCGATGATGGCTTTTGCCGTTTGATTGTTTGCTTGGCATGTCACCTCGATGTACAGTTTCTCGGTAATTCCCTGTTTGAGTTGGATGTCTATGCGTTTTTCCTCTATGTATTTCTTCGCTTCTTCCAGCGTCTGAGGCGTGAGATCCTTGATTACTTCCAACTGATATTCACTCTTTCCTACAATGCTGCCCAAGGCAATGGCGATGGGTAGTCCTATCATTCCGGTTCCTGGAATGCCCACACCCATGGCGTTTTTCAGGATGTTTGAACTCAGTAGGGCGGTTATTTTCTCGGGTCGGCAGCCCAACAACTCCGTCGCTTTGGCCGTACATAGCGCCACAGCCATGGGTTCTGTGCATCCAACGGCAGGCACTACTTCCTGGTGGATGAGCTGTATGATTTGTTTTCGGATATGTTCTTCAAGCATGGTTTTGTAGATTCAAATGGTTTTTATATCGTGGTTTGTTTGTATGTATGATAGCTTTACCCGTGCAAAGCAGGCTGCCTTGCCACGCAGCACAGTCTGTCTTGCGTGGCAAGGGCGTGCAAGGTCAGTCGCGATTGCGATAAGCCTCCAGTCCTTTCTTCAAGAAATCGAGGTACGCCGACACATCTTCTTTATAGCTGTACGAGCCAGTCAGCGGTTTTCCAGCATTGTCCAATGGCACATAGAAGGGCTGTGTGTTGGCGCCAAACTTACTACTTTGCAGATAACTCCATTTGTCGCCAACGGTGCGAAGCGTGCGCTTTTTGCCATTATCCATCACTTCTATCTGTTCTTTCAACGGCGTTTTGTCGTCCACGAACAAGGAGATGAGCACATAATCTTTTGTCAATACCTCCGCAACCGATGGATCTGTCCACACAGCCGCTTCCATCTTTCGACAGTTGACGCACCCAAAGCCGGTGAAATCGATGAAAGCAGGCTTGCCTTGTGCTTTGGCGGCCGCCATTCCTTCTTCGTAATTGGTATAGGCAGCGTGAACCTCTTTGTTGTTCAGGTTAAAGTCTTGTGTGTTGATTGGCGGTGCGAAAGCACTCACGGCCTTAACGGGTGCGCCCCAAAGACCAGGCACCATGTACACTGTGAAAGCCAGGGAAATCATGCCCAGCATGATGCATACCACCGGCATGGGTTTGCTCTCGCCACCCACCATGTCGCTTTGGAACTTGAGGTGGCCGATGAGATAAAGTCCCAACATGCCGAAGATGACAATCCACAGCGACAAGAACACCTCACGATCGAGGATGTGCCAGCCGTATGCAAGGTCGGCTACGGAGAGGAACTTTAAGGCGAAGGCCAGTTCGATGAAGCCCAATACCACCTTGATGGTGTTCATCCAAGAGCCCGATTTGGGCGCTTGCTTCAGCCAAGAGGGGAACAGAGCGAAAAGTGTGAACGGCAATGCCAGTGCCAAGGCGAAGCCAAACATCCCGATGGCTGGCCCCACCCAGTTGCCCGACGTGGCGGCTTGTACCAGCAAGAAACCAACGATGGGTGCGGTACAAGAGAAAGATACCAGCACCAGCGTGAAGGCCATCAGGAAGATAGAGAGCAATCCAGTGGTGGAAGAGGCCTTGCTGTCCATCTTGTTTCCCCATGACTCAGGCAGCCGCAGCTCGAACCATCCGAAGAAAGAGAGTGCAAACACCACCAGCAGCAGGAAGAAGAAGATGTTGAAAACCGCACTGGTTGCCAGTTCGTTGAGCTTGTGTGGATCAGTAAAAGCCGTCACAAGCAGTCCCAGCGACAGGAATATCACGATGATGGCCAAGCCGTAGGTAATGGCATCGCGCATGCCTTTGGCCTTGTCCTTGGTGCGTTTGAGGAAGAAACTTACCGTCATGGGGATGATGGGCCATACGCAGGGCGTGAACAGCGCCAGCAATCCGCCGGCAAACCCCATCAGGAACAGAAACCACAGTGAACCGTTCTGCTCGCTACGGCCATCCTGTTGTTGCAATTCTTGGATGACAGGCTGCCATAAATCGGTGCTGACAGCCACCTGGTTGGTATCCACCGGTGCGGGAAGAAGCGTGTCCGTCGCCGCGGTCTGCATGGAGTCTGGGTTGAGGGATGAAGGCGAATCCTCATCTTTCGCCTCTTTTTCAGTCGATTCCTGCGGTGTTGTTGCAGCCACAACGGCCGGCGATTTCCCGGCTTTCTTGAAGGCTACTTCTTGCGGTGGCATGCATGTTTGGTCGTTGCAGGCGCCATATTCCAAATAAGCATCAATGGTATAATTGGGTTTGGTGAACCTTACTTTCTGGACAAACTGCGCCTTATGCTCAAAAAACCGCAGCTTCATGCCAAATAGGTTGTCCATCTTCGAGATTTCGTTGCCGCGCGCCACCAGACCGCCCACTTTCTCTACGCCGTCCATTTTGTTGACATGGAAAGAGGCTTCGATAGGCCCACTGCTGCCAAGATTTACTGAATAGACGTGCCATCCCTGTTCAATATTAAGGTTGAAGACAATTTCTCCTTCAGCAGTTTTGCCCGTCTTGAGTTGTGCGGATGATTGTATGGGGTCTACAATCTGTGCTTGGGTGAATAGCGTTGTCAACGACAACAATGCCAGCACTAAATACTTTTTCATGTTAATTGATGTTTATGGTTGTAATAACAATATTATATATACAGAAAGTCGCATGCCATTACCACAGCCCATTCATGGTTTTGTTACCTTTACAGGGCTGCAGATGCCAAGCATTTTCATGGCTCGTCTGACTTATAAAGTCGGCCTTGTTTGCAAAAATATATAATTCTGTTGACACGGACAAACGCAGAAGTGAAAAAAACTTGTTTGAGAATGCGAATTTTCTCGCCATTCCCTGCAGCCGCAGTCATCGTTGCTGTAAGAATGACACCTTTAGCACGAAGAAGGTTTAGTGTGATGAATTATCTTGACAACGAATGCGCTCATGCTTGGCTTGTAAATCAGCAACCCCGCTTCTTGTTTCAAATTCGCCCAAAATAAGCAAGTTTTCTATTCTGTTGTTATACAGAAAGTTACACTTATCCGTCACTGTTGTTGCTTCAATTTCTGGGCCGTTAACGGGTAAAAGCATTGCTTTTGGACACCAATAGCTATGCTTTTGCACCCTAATGGCAATCCAATTGACCGCCGAGAGGATGTCTTTAGCTACATCATCTCGTTGTGATTGGGTCGAAATATGATTTTTTCCGCTCCATCAACGCCTTGTTTGCATCCCGTTTGCCTAGTGATTTTTTCCAGATTGAAAGTTTTTGAAGGCCGTTTTAGGGGCGTTTTCATTCAAAAATATTGTACATATTTTATATAATAAGACATGGTCAATTTCTTATATCCTTAGACATCGTAGTTCACAGTTAAATTGTATGAGTGGGCTGCAACTTCGTCGTTGAATTGGAGCAAAGTGACTGCCAGCACCTTACTTTATCAAACTAAATCAATAAAAAAATAAAAATTTTTTGTGGATATAAAGATTATGTACTACCTTTGCAACGTATAAAAATGCGGCAATAGCTCAGTTGGTAGAGCACAACCTTGCCAAGGTTGGGGTCGCGAGTTCGAGTCTCGTTTGCCGCTCATTTTAATATTTGTTCAGGCTGCTGTAGTCAGGTTGGTGCGATATGAAAACTTTTTCTGTGGAAAAACCTGGCAGATACAGTTGGTTTTGGCTGATTGCCGCAATGGTGGAATTGGTAGACACGAGGGACTTAAAATCCCTTGGCCAGTAATGGCTGTGCGGGTTCGAGTCCCGCTCGCGGCACACTAAAACAAAAAATTGATTACTATGCGCAAAAATCTCATCTTTATTTTGTCAGTTTGCTCTGTGTTGGCATTCACCTCATGTTCTAAAATGGGGCCGTTGTCAGCAAGCAATTTCACGGTTACCCCCAATCCGTTAGAGACAAAAGGCGGTCAGGTTCCAGCTACCATCAACGGTGCTTTTCCTGAAAAATACATGAAGAAAAACGCCGTTGTGACCGTGATTCCCGAATTAAGATATGGAAACGGGCAGGTTGCCAAAGGGGCAGGCTCTACGTTCCAAGGCGAGAAAGTGCTGGGAAACGATCAGATGATTTCTTATCGTCTGGGTGGTCGTTACACCATGAAGACGGCGTTTGATTTCGTACCCGCTATGCAGAAAAGCGACATGTATCTTACTTTCAGCGCTCGCAGGGGTAATAAGAAAATCAATATACCAGCCGTGAAGGTGGCCGAAGGCGTGGTTGCTACGTCTGAATTGTACAAGCAACTGCTGCTGAGTGACGGTGGTTGCATCGCTCCCGACTCTTTCCAGCGTGTCAATGCGCGGAAGCAAGAGGCCAACATCAAGTTCTTGGTGAACCAAGCCAACTTGCGCCGGAGCGAATTGAAGAACAACTCTGTTCAGGAGTTCGTTGCCATGTTGAAGCGTATCAACGCCGATCGCGAGAAATTGAACATCCGCAACGTTGAGGTACAGGCATACGCTTCACCTGAAGGTGGATTCAGCTTCAACGACAAGTTGGCCGGCAAGCGCCAGAATACTTCAGAGGCTTACGTTAAATCACAGCTGAAGCAGACAGGCGTGGCCACTGGTATTGACGCTCACTACACCGCACAAGACTGGGATGGTTTCCAGAAATTGGTTCAGGCCAGCAACATTCAAGACAAGGATGTCATCCTGCGCGTGCTGTCCATGTATAAAGATCCCGAGCAGAGAGAGCAGCAGATTCGTAACATGAGTGAGACCTTCCGCGAATTGGCAGACGGCATCTTGCCCGAGTTGCGTCGTTCTCGTCTGATTATTAACTATGAGACCATCGGCAGAAGTGATGAGCAGATCAAGGCACAGTATGCCACCGATGCTACCAAACTTGGCGTGGAGGAAATGCTCTATTATGCTACTTTGGAAGACAACATCGCCAAGAAGGAAGAAATCTACAAGCGCACGGCAGAATATTATGACAAAGACTATCGGGCTATGAACAATCTGGCAACCTTGGCATTCATGAAGGGTGACGAGATGGAAGCCACCCGTCATCTCGAACGTGCTTTGCGTGTCAATCCGCAAGCTCCTGAGGCTTTGGCTAATCTGGGTATCATGGAACTGGTTAACGGCAACGTGAAAGAGGCCGAGACCAGCATAGCAAAGGCGCTGGGCGAACAGAATATAAACGTGGCTATCGGTAGTTTGAATCTGGCAAAGGGCAATTTTGCACAAGCAGAGAAAGACTTCGAAGACGTTAACAGCAACAGTGCGGCCCTTGCACAGTTGATGAATAAGAACTATGCTGCAGCAGCTGCTACGCTGGACAAGGTAGCAAACCCCAATGCTTTGACCGACTATCTGCACGCCATCGTGGCTGCACGTCGTGGTAACAAGTTTGCTGCAGAATCTTATTTGAAAGAGGCTTTGAAGAAAGACCCCTCATTAAAGACATACGCTGACAACGATTTAGAATTGTCTATCTTGAGATAAGGCAACTGTTTGCTATGAAGCATATTGCCTATTTCTTTTGGCTCACTTTGGTTTTGATGTCGTGCGGTACCGACAGCCATCATTTTAAACTCGATGGCCGGCTGCTGCATCTCAACCAAGGTGAGT
Source organism: uncultured Prevotella sp. (assembly GCA_963511375.1). Taxonomy (GTDB): domain Bacteria; phylum Bacteroidota; class Bacteroidia; order Bacteroidales; family Bacteroidaceae; genus Prevotella. The sequence goes on from CAUPIT010000004.1 coordinate 42,713, forward strand.
TTTACGTTTACAGTCCCGATGGCATCATCGGTGGCATGGACACTGTCAAGGTGACGGGAGGGCGGTTCACATACGAGATTCCTTGCGAGAAATCAGGAACGTTGCTCATCGTGTTTTCCAACTTTTCAGAACATCCCGTCTTTGCTGTACCTGGTAAAAAGGTAGAGGTGAAGGGGGATGCTTCGCATTTGAAGGAACTGGAAGTGAAAGGAACGGATGACAACGAGCTGATGACTAAGTTCAAGAAGAAGATAGCCAACGCATCTCCTCCGGAGGTGTTGAAATACGTAGAACAGTTTGTGAACGACCATCCCAGCTCGGATGTGGGCAGGTACCTTGTTGCCAAGTACTTCCTCAGAACCCCCAAGCCCAACTACCCCAAGGCCAAACAACTGGTGGGTGTGATGGTAAAGAAACAGCCCAAGAATGGGGCTTTGAGCCGGTTGCAACGACAACTCTCGGGAGGAAATGTGGCAGAAGGTGGCCGATTGCCATCCTTCTCGGTGACAGATGTGAACGGAAACGTGGTAACCAGCGCAGCTTTGAGTCAGGCTCCCCTGGCCGTTATCAATGTTTGGACATCGTGGAGTTACGAAAGTCTGGATATACAGCGGCGGCTTAATCAGTTTCAGAAGAAACATGCTGGTCGCCTCAAGGTGGTAGGATTATCGATTGACCCCAGCAAAAAGGCCTGCAAGGAGACGCTGGATCGTGACTCCATCCGCTGGTCGAACATCTGTGATGAAGCGTTGTTCGAGGGCAATCTTGTCCGTCAGTTAGGCATTTCATCCATACCTTATAATATCATCTTGAAAAACGGACGCGTAGTAGCATGTGGACTTGACGCTCAGGCTCTCATGAAGAAGTTGGAAGAGTTGATCTAAAGCGACTTATCATGCTGGTTAAAACCTATTGTGCAGCTGTCAACGGAATGGAAGTGACAACTGTGACCATTGAAGTTAGTTTAACAAACGGCATCATGTACCATTTCACCGGACTGGGAGATGAGGCCGTAAAGGAAGGGCGTAGCCGTATTGCTGCCGCCATGCAGTTCAATGGTTACAAGTTTCCGCATGCTGACATCACGGTGAACATGGCACCGGCCGACCTTCGTAAGGAGGGTAGCAGCTTCGATTTGCCTTTGGCCATTGCCATCTTGGCTGCTAATGGCAGCATTGTTTCTGAGGTGCTCGACCAGTATATGATGGTGGGTGAGTTAAGTTTGGATGGTACATTGCAAGCCGTGAAGGGCGCACTTCCCATCGCCATTCGTGCCCGTAAGGAGCATTTTAAGGGGTTGATTGTCCCCAAACAGAATGTGCGTGAAGCCGCGGTTGTCAACAATTTGGAGGTCTACGGCATGGACTCGATGGTGGATGTCGTGCAGTTTTTGACGGGTGCCAAATCGTTTGAACCTACCGTCATTGATACCCGAAAAGAGTTTTATGAGCACCAATATCGGTTTGACCTTGATTACAGTGATGTTCGAGGACAGGAAAACGTAAAGCGAGCGTTGGAGGTAGCGGCGGCTGGAGGGCACAACCTCATCATGGTGGGACCGCCTGGAAGTGGAAAATCGATGATGGCCAAACGTCTGCCAACCATTCTTCCACCCCTCACGTTGGCCGAAAGTTTGGAAACGACACAGGTGCACAGCATCGCAGGTAAGCTGGGTGCCGATACGTCGTTGATTGCGCAACGCCCATTTCGCGCCCCACATCATACCATCAGTGAGGTGGCATTGGTGGGCGGCGGGTCTACGCCGCAGCCCGGAGAGATTACGTTGGCCCATCATGGCGTGTTGTTCTGTGACGAGCTTCCCGAGTTTAATAAATCCACGTTGGAAGTGTTACGCCAACCATTGGAAGACCGGAAAATCACTATTTCTCGTGCGAAGTACACCATTGAATACCCTTGTAGCTTCATGTTTGTGGCGTCGATGAATCCCTGTTCGTGTGGTTATTATGGCGATCCCACGCATACATGTGTCTGTACTCCCGGTCAGATTCAGCGATACCTCAACAAGATTAGCGGTCCATTGCTCGACCGCATTGACATACAATGTGAAATCACGCCCGTGCCTTTCAAGGATATTTCCAAGGCAGCTCCAGGAGAACCGAGTGCTAATATCCGTGAACGTGTCATTGCGGCCCGTGCCATTCAGATTGAGAGGTATAAAGACTGCAAGGGAATTTATTGCAATGCGCAAATGACCGAGCGCATGATTCATCGCTTTGCCGAACCCGATGCCGATGGAATCAACATGCTCCGCATGGCGATGGAACGGCTTAGTTTGTCGGCTCGGGCATACAATAGAATTCTGAAAGTGGCCCGTACCATCGCAGATTTGGAGGGCAGTGAGCATGTCAAGACCGAACATTTGGCTGAAGCCATAGGCTATCGTAGTCTGGACAGAGGCGATTGGGCTGAGCGATAGCGCAGCAAGATGCTGTTTTAACTACTCCCATTATTTTGCCATCTCTTTGATTTATCGTAATTTTGCATGAAGAAATATTAAAAAACAGCTATACTCATGGAGGAGAAAAATTTTAAGCGAACAACCGTTACGGCCGCTTTGCCATACGCAAACGGTGGAGTTCATATCGGTCATTTGGCTGGCGTTTATGTGCCGGCCGACATCTATGTGCGTTATTTGCGCCTGAAAAAGGAAGATGTTATCTTCATCGGTGGCAGCGATGAGCATGGGGTGCCTATCACCATCCGTGCCAGGAAAGAGGGAGTAACGCCGCAAGATGTGGTGGATCGCTATCATTCGTTGATTAAAAAGAGCTTTGAGGAGTTTGGCATCAGCTTCGACATCTATTCCCGAACCACCTCAGAAATACATCATAAGCTGGCTTCTGACTTCTTCAAGAAGTTGTACGAGGAAGGGAAACTGTTGGAACAAGAAACAGAACAGTATTATGATGAAGAAGCACATCAGTTCCTGGCCGACCGCTATATCACGGGCGAGTGTCCCCATTGTCATCATGAAGGTGCCTATGGCGACCAATGTGAGCATTGCGGCAGCGACCTTTCACCCATGGAATTGATTAATCCGAAGTCGGCGGTCAGCGGCTCAAAGCCGGTCATAAAAAAGACCAAAAACTGGTATTTGCCGCTCAACGAGTACCAAACATGGCTCAAGGAATGGATTCTGGAGGGTCATCAAGAGTGGCGTTCCAATGTGTATGGCCAGTGTAAAAGCTGGTTGGACCTTGACTTGCAGCCTCGTGCCATGACGCGTGACCTTGATTGGGGAATCCCTGTGCCTATAGAAGGTGCGGAAGGCAAGGTGCTTTATGTCTGGTTCGACGCCCCTATCGGGTACATATCGAATACCAAAGAACTCTGTGAGAGCAATCCTGAGCGCTGGGGATCATGGGAAAAATGGTGGAAAGACCAAGACACCCGACTGGTACACTTCATCGGCAAGGATAACATCGTATTCCATTGTCTGATTTTCCCCACGATGTTGAAAGCCCATGGCGATTACATTCTGCCCGACAACGTGCCGGCTAACGAGTTCCTCAACCTGGAGGATGATAAGATATCTACCTCTCATAATTGGGCTGTCTGGTTGCACGAGTACCTGAAAGACCTTCCTGGCAAGCAGGATGTGCTGCGCTATGTACTCACGGCTAATGCGCCTGAAACCAAGGATAACAACTTTACGTGGAAAGATTTTCAAGAGCGTAACAACTCGGAATTGGTGGCCATCTACGGCAATTTCGTGAACCGAGCGTTGCAGTTGACCAAGAAATATTTCGATGGAGTGGTGCCTCCATGTGGAGAATTGCTTGATGTTGACAAGCAAGCGCTTGATGAATTCAAGGACGTGAAGAACAAAGTGGAGGGCTATCTCGATGCGTTCAAGTTCAGAGAGGCGCAGAAAGAAGCCATGAACCTGGCTAGAATCGGCAACAAATACATGACCGAATGTGAGCCATGGAAAGTTTGGAAGACCGATCCAGAGCGTGTGAAAACCGTTTTGTACATCTCATTACAGTTGGTTGCCAACCTCGCCATCGCGTTCGAACCATTCTTGCCGTTCTCTTCAGAGAAGCTCCGTCACCTCATCCAGATGGATACTTGCGACTGGAATTTGTTGGGGAACCATGATTTGTTGAAGGCTGGTCATCAGTTGGCTGAGCCAGAATTGCTTTTTGAGAAGATAGAAGACGAGACCATTGAGCTGCAACTTAAAAAGTTGGAAGATACAAAGAAGGCCAATGCCGCTGCCGCCTACACGGCTAAACCCATCAAACAGACGATTGATTTCGCTGATTTTGAGAAGTTGGACATCCGTGTTGGACATATCAAACACTGTGAGCGTGTGAAGAAAGCCAATAAGTTGCTGAAGTTTACCATCGATGATGGTTCGGGAAAAGACCGCACCATTGTCAGTGGTATCGCCAAGTTCTATGAGCCAGAAAGCCTCATTGGTAAGGATGTTTGCTTCATTGCCAACCTGGCACCACGCAAGTTGATGGGCATAGAGAGCCAAGGTATGATACTTTCTGCCGAGGACTTTGACGGTTCGCTCAGTGTCACAACCCTCGAACATCCTGTCAAACCAGGTAGTCAGGTGATGTAGGAATCCATCCAAAGACAGGGATTATAGGGATAAGCCTCCATCCGTTGCCACTCGTTTGGCTACATTTCGTTGAGCTTGAAAATAGTTTTTAAATCATGGAGCAGCTATTGCATTATTGTTGGAAGCATCGTCTGTTTCCATTACGACAACTCACTACCACCGACAATCAAGTGGTGGAAGTGATAGATGTAGGGCTGCATAATGCCAATTCGGGTCCTGATTTTCTCAATGCTAAAGTCAAGATAGGCAACACAGTGTGGGTGGGTAATGTGGAAATACATGTCAAGTCGAGCGACTGGTATGTGCATCGCCACGAGCAAGATGCTGCCTATAACAATGTAATCCTGCATGTTGCGGGTGAAATTGATGCGGAAGTAAAAACCGAGAGCGGTCGTGTTGTGCCACAGTTGCAGCTTTCTGTGCCAGCTTCGGTTGCGCAGCATTACGAACAATTACAGACCATCGACACCTATCCGCCGTGCTATGAGATTATTCCCAACCTGTCTATCTTGACGATTCATGCATGGATGTCGGCCTTGCAGACAGAGCGTTTAGAACAAAAAACGCATGACATCGAACGCCGTTTGCAGCAGTGTGACGGCGATTGGGAGGCTGCTCTCTTCATCACGTTGGCCCGTAACTATGGCTTTGGCATCAATGGCGAGGCCTTTGAACTGTGGGCAAGGTCGATTCCGCTGCACGCTGTGGATCACCATCGTGACGACCTGTTTCAGATAGAAGCATTCTTTATGGGGCAAGCCGGATTGCTGGAGCGTCATCTTATCCCGCAAAAATATCACAAAACAATGGATGAAGAGGGCTATTTTGAGCGTCTGCGAACAGAATATCTCTATCTGCAACGCAAGTTCTCGCTACAGCCCATCGATGGAAAAATGTGGCGATTCTTGCGATTGCGTCCGCAAAATTTCCCCTACATCCGCATCGCGCAGTTGGCCAATCTATACCATTCCCGTCGGTTTGGATTGCGTAATTTGGTGGAAAGTGGGACTCTTGACGACTTAAAAGTAGCGATGAAATCGGCTGTTTCGCCCTATTGGGAAACTCATTATGTGTTTGGTTCGGTGAGTAGGAAGAGCGAAAAGCGGCTTTCGGAGGCGTCACTTAACGTTCTTCTCATCAACACCGCTATCCCATTTTTGTTCGCCTACGGTCGGCATGAGTCGTCAGAGCAGCTTTGTGAACAGGCCATCAATTATCTGGAACAGCTCAAACCAGAGCGAAACCACATTGTCAACATGTGGCAACAGTGTGCCCTCGACGTGCAAAATGCTGGCGACACCCAGGCTTTAATCCAACTCAAGACGCAATATTGTGACCGGAAAGAATGCCTGCGTTGTCGTTTTGGCTATGAATACTTGAAAGGTAAACAACAGAACATGTAAGAGAATCAATGGCTATACGCCTTCTATGAATATTATTTTTAAACCAAAGAATTTGAAATAATGGAATATATTTTTGAAACGGAAATGGAAGTTCGCGACTATGAATGCGACATACAGGGTATCGTTAACAATGCCAATTATCTGCATTACACAGAACACACGCGCCACTTGTTCTTAAAATCATTGGGCGTGAGTTTTGCCAAACTGCACGAAGAAGGTGTAGATGCCGTGGTGGCACGTATGAAATTGGAATATAAAGTGCCACTGAAATGTGATGACCACTTTATATCCAGACTATCGATGAAAAAGAAAGGATTGAGATATGAGTTTTATCATGACCTATATCGTGCCGCAGATGAAAAGTTATGTTTCTCTTGCCAAGCTGATTTAGTATGCTTAATCAATGGGCGACTGGGACATAGCGAAGACTATGACCGCGCGTTTGCTAAATATCTATGAACATGACAGACCCACAAGAACTCATCAACACTATCGCTTTGACACGCATCAACCATTTTCATCTTACGGGAATGGTTCAGTTGTATCGTAGGTTAGGCTCGGCGACAGCCGTGATAGAGCATCGACATGACATCCGTGAGGTGCTGCCCGATGCGTCGCCTAAGTTGGTGTCATCGCTTCAAAACGTAGACCAATACTTGCGTAGAGCAGAGGAAGAGCTCGAGTGGGACGTGTCAAATGGTGTCATGCCGCTTTGCATGAATGATGAAAACTACCCGCAACGGCTTAGGGAATGTGATGATGCACCGTTGATGTTGTTTTACAAAGGGTCGGTCAACCTGAACCAGCGTCGTGTCATCAGCGTGGTAGGAACCCGAAGAAACACTGTCTATGGAGAGGATTTGATTCGTCGGTTCATGGCAGAACTGCGACAGTTGTGTCCACAAGTACTCGTGGTAAGCGGTCTCGCTTATGGCGTTGACATCCTCGCTCACCGCCATGCTTTGCAGAATGGATACCCTACAGTGGGCGTTCTGGCACACGGATTGGATTATCTTTATCCTCCCAGACATCGACAAACAGCCGATGAAATGGTCCAAAAAGGAGGATTGCTCACGGAGTTTCTCACGCAGACCAATGCGGATAAAGTGAACTTTGTGAGAAGAAATCGTATCGTAGCAGGAGTTTCTGATGCATGTATCGTTGTAGAAAGTGCTGCCCATGGTGGTGGCTTAATCACCGCCAGTTTGGCTCGAACCTATAACAGAGAGGTGTTTGCCTTCCCGGGTAACGTGGGTAGCCCCTATAGTGAGGGATGCAATAACTTGATACGAGACAACGTGGCAGGGCTCATCAATCATGCCTATGATTTCGTTAAAAGCATGGGATGGGAAGATGATGCAAGGCTCTGTCGTGCACATCATGAAGGAATTGAGCGACAGTTGTTTCCTGATTTATCGGCTGAGGAACAGCAAGTTGTTGGCGTGTTGCGAAAAATCAACGACTTACAAATCAACATGCTGAGTGTGCAGGCGGGCATTCCCATCGCTAAACTCTCTGCCATTCTCTTTACTTTGGAAATGAAAGGCGTGTTGAAAGCCTTACCAGGTGGCATTTACCATTTGCTCATGAGTTGATAGGAATCTGCTCATAGGTTGACATCGTTCATGAACATTCTATGCCATGTCGTTTAGATTTGGCAGCTTAAAATAGATAAAATCAGATACTTTTTTAGGAAAATGAAGATAGGAAACATAGACTTAGGCGTGCAACCAATCTTGTTGGCTCCGATGGAAGACGTGACAGACATCGGTTTCAGGCAGTTGTGCAAGCGCTTTGGTGTATCCATGGTATATACCGAATTCGTCAGTGCAGAAGCACTTGTGCGGTCCATTCAAGCCAGTTTGAACAAGTTAACCATTAGTGACGCCGAACGACCCGTAGGCATACAAATTTACGGAAGGGACGTTGAGTCTATGGTGGAAGCTGCCAAGATTGTTGAACAGGCTCATCCTGACGTGATTGACATCAACTTTGGATGTCCCGTAAAGAAAGTGGCAGGCAAAGGTGCGGGTGCTGGTATGCTGCGTAACATACCGCTTTTGTTGGAGATTACCCGAGAGGTGGTCAAGGCGGTGCATACGCCTGTGACTGTAAAAACACGCTTGGGATGGGATGAAAACAATCTTATTATCACCGAATTGGCCGAACAACTGCAAGACTGTGGTATCCAAGCGCTGACCATTCACGGCCGCACACGCAGTCAGATGTACACCGGAAATGCTGATTGGACGCTGATTGGCGAGGTGAAAAACAATCCTCGCATCCACATTCCTATCATTGGCAATGGCGACATTACCACGCCCCAGGAAGCCAAACAGGCTTTCGAGCGTTTTGGCGTAGATGCTGTCATGGTTGGCCGGGCAGCCTTTGGGCAGCCCTGGATCTTTAAAGAAATGCGTGACTATCTGGATGGAAGACCTTACGATGCGTCGCTTAACATCAATAAAAAGATAGACATATTGAAGGAACAGTTGCACATCAATGTGTCACGTATCGATGAATACCGGGGTATCTTGCATACCCGGAGGCATTTGGCAGCCAGTCCCATTTTCAAAGGCATCCCCGATTTCCGACAAACCCGCATCGCCATGTTACGGGCATCCACCGTTGTAGAACTGGAAAACATTTTGGAAGCGTGCAGAAAACGCTTGGTGGAAGAATTGTAAGTTCTCCGTTGTAGAACATCGCAGATAAGTTATCTTTGCCCAAATAGATAGCGATAAGATAATAATTCTTGATTATCTATCTACTCATCGCACTTGTTCTTCTCTTTATTTTCGGATTTGTTATACCTGATTATAGGCGTCCGTTCCGTCCCCTCATCCTCTTTTCGTTTTCCTCATTCCATAAATAAAAGCGGCACGACCTCGGTGAGGTTGTGCCGCTCTTGTTAGTGGTTTATTGCTTTGTTCAGCGTTCCATGTCGTTATGATACAACGACAGCCTCTTCTTCTTGTTCTTTCTTGATTTTGCGTCCCAATACTATGTAAGCGATTGGTGATGCCAAGAAGATAGAACTGAGCGTACCTACGAGGACACCAATAATCATGGCAAAGGCGAAACTGCGAATGCTGTCAGCACCGAGGATGAAGATTGGAACCAATACAATCAATGTAGACACTGAGGTGTTGATGGTACGAGCCAACGTCTGGTTGATAGAATCGTTGAACGTCTTCTGTAAATCTTGTTTTGGATGCAGCTTTAAGTTCTCACGGATACGGTCAAATACCACCACCGAGTCGTTGATGTCGTAACCGATTACCGTCAGGATAGCACCGATAAACGTTTGGTCAATCTCCAAGGAGAAGCCTATCCATCCGTAACATAACGAGAACAAGCCGATCACAATCGTCGTGTCTATAATCAATGCTGCAACCGAACCAATGGAGAAACCGATGTTGCGGAATCGCAGTAAGATATATAAGAAGATACATATCAGTGCAATCACAACGCTCTTGATGGCATTATTTGTGATGTCCTTAGCGATAGATGGACCTACTTTAGAAGAACTGATGATTGATCCACCTTCGCGGATATCAGGGTTCTTGAACGCTTCTATGCTGGATTGTTTCACGAGTCCGGCTTTCTTCAGCGAAGTATATAGAATCGTTTCTGCCTGGTCATCCATCTGTGGGTCATTGCTTTCCAGATTGTAGTTGGTAGATACACGGAAGGTCTTCCCATCGGTACCGATGGCAATCACGGTCGTGGTTGCGGGTTTGCCTGCATTCTTACCTACTGTATTTTGGAATGCATTGTCCAAAGCGTTGCGCACTTCTTCCACATGGGTGTTCTTATTAACCGTTACAACATAGTTGCGTCCACCCGTAAAGTCAATGCTCTGGCTCAAACCACGAACAATAAAGCTGCCGATGCAAATGGCAATTGCAATGACGTAAATCGTGCCACTGGTCTTGAACATGCTCATGAATTTATAGCGTGTGTTCTGCATCATATTCTCTGAGATGCCCGTCCAGAATTTGAGGTTCAACCATTTGTCTTTGTTCAGTTTGTGCTCATAAACCAAACGTGTCAAGAATACAGCACTGAAGAACGAACAAGCCAGACCAATCAACCATGTGGTAGCAAATCCCTGAATGGGTCCTGTACCGAATATCAACAGGATAACACCCGTGATGGCTGATGTCAAGTTAGAGTCGAAGATGGCGCTGAAGGCGTTGCTGTAACCAGCTGCTACCGCCTGTTTCATATTCTTTCCTGCTCGCAGTTCCTCTTTGATGCGTTCATATATCAGCACGTTGGCGTCAACGGCCGTACCCAACGTAAGCACCATACCGGCAATACCCGACATGGTAAGGGCGGCTTGAAACGACGTTAGAATACCCAGGGTGAAGAATACGTTCACAATCAAGGCGCAGTTGGCAATCATACCTGGGATGAAATTGTACATCAAAATCATGTAAATCATCAACAGTACGAAGGCTATCACGAATGAGATGATACCTTGCTGGATAGACTGTGCGCCCAGCGTAGGACCTACCACCTCTTCTTGTACGATGCGTGCAGGTGCAGGCATACGACCCGATTTCAGGGTGTTGGCCAAGTCTTTGGTGTCTTCAATGGTGAAGCTACCCGTGATAGATGATTGTCCGCCGTCAATTTGTCCGGTGATGCGAGGAGAGGTGTACACCAATCCATCCAACACGATGGCCACAGCTCTGCCGATGTTGGCCTTGGTGATGGCTGACCAGCGGCGTGCTCCGTCGGTATTCATGGTCATGGAAACCTCTGGCTGACCTGATAGATGATTAAACTGATCGGCTGCATCTGTAATCACATCACCTTCCAAAGGAGCGCGTCCTGTGGTGGTTGTAATCTTCAAAGCATGCAGTTCGTAATAGTTTTTCACCTGCAATCCATCGGCTGGTTTGGCACTCCAAAGCAGTTTCAAATCAGCAGGAAGAATCTGCTTGGCGAGGTCTGAATGGATAATTCTGTTGACTTCTGCGGTATCGCGTACGCTGGCATATCCCACAAGGCTCAGTGCGTTGCGCCCCGTGGTGCTCAAGATGGCCAATAGTGGGTGCTCTTTCTTGGCGGCAGCAATTTGTTCTTCATTCGAAACTTTTACGTTGCCTTGTTTCTTGTCTTTCTTGAGTTGGAACTTAGGATCTGCTTTCTTAACGGCTTTCTCTTCACTGACTTTCTCAACGGCCTTGGTTGAAGCGGTGTCGGCAGCGGTTGTATCGGCCACTTGTGTGTCGCCATTGGCCAGACGAGCGTCGAGTTGTGTCAGGTAAGGAATGATTTCTTCAGCGTTGAAAGTCTCCCAGAATTCGAGGTTGGCACTACCTTGCAACAGTTTACGCATACGCTCTGGCTCACGAATACCCGGCATTTCAACCATGATGCGACCTTGTTGTCCCTCCAATTTCTGGATGTTCGGCTGAACGACACCAAATTGGTCGATACGTGTACGTACGACGTTGAACGAGTTGTCGATGGCCGATTGGGTTTCTTGGCGCAATGCTTTCTCTACCTCGGCGTCGGTGCTTTGTGGGTTCACCTTACCTTGTAGTTGCTGCGTGGCAAAGATTTCAGCCAATCTGTGGCCTGGTGCATTCTTCTTGTACGCTTTAATAAAGAGAGAGATAAAATCTTCCTGGCTGGTTTCTTCCTCTGCTCTTGCCTCTTTCATCGATTTCACGAATGCGGCATCTGTTTTGTGGTCAGCGAGCATTTCTACTACGTCAGGCACTGATATCTCCAATATCACGTTCATACCACCTTTCAGGTCAAGGCCCAATCCGATTTGAGTTTCCAAACATCTTTGGTAAGAATAGATGCCCAGATACTTCACAGAGTCTTTGTACTCTTGTTGTGCAATCGGATCTTTCAGCTTTGCTGCTTGGCCATCGTAATAGCGAGTGGCTGCTGAAAATGACAAATAGAAGATGCTTGCAAGCGTCAGTAGGACAGCCGTTACAATTACAATTCCTTTGTTTTGCATTTTAATTTATTATTATTGATGATTGTTTTTTCACAACTTTTGATAGACGTGCAAAGATACTATTTTTTTGTTAGTACGAAAAATTTATGGCATTTAAATGCACATTTTTAAGCATTTGGAGCCTTTTTCAGCCAGCAATAGATAGGATAGTGGTCGCTTGCTTTTATTTTGTTGTCTATCTTACAGTTGTAGGGTGTCCAGTCTTTCGAGCACATCATGTGATCGATGCGCACATAAAACCCACCAAGATGATAGGATATGCCAGGCCCATTTGCCGTCTCAACGTAGCAGTCGCGCAGTTGTTTAGCAATGGTTCGGCGGGCATACGAATTGGGTCCGTCGTTGAAGTCGCCACAAAGAATCACGCTTTTGTCCCGATGTGCGGCGATGTATTGGGCGATGGCGTCGGCTTGCGCGGCTCTGATGCTTGACGCTTCTCCCAGTTTTTTAATGAGGGTTTTGGTGCTTATTTGGGCTGAGTCGCCCTTGATGTTTCCTTTGACAACGCCCTTAAAGTTGGCTTTGTCTTCTGGTGACAGACCAATGGATTCCAGGTGGTTGTTGATGACAATCACCGTGTCGCCATGAATGTTTAGATAGAAAGCCGTTGAGTGGTTGCCTTCAGAGGGATAGTTGATGTCTTCTTGGCTGATGATGGGGTGACGGCTGTAGATATCCATGATGTCTCCTTTGTTCTTGGCGTGCGAACCGGCGTGGTAGGGATATAGTGAATCCATCAGTGCTTTTGCCCTGTCTGTGTACTTACCCCATGCGTCAGACTCCTGAAGGCATACAATGTCTGCGTCTTGCTCTTTGATAAAGTTAAGCACGGGGTTGTTTTCGTGCTCAAATCCATTACCCCCAAAGAACCAAACATTATAAGAAAGCACCTTGATGGCACCTTCGGGTGTCTGCTTAGGAAGGTTGATGGGGAAGTAAACCCTGATGGGTTGGTAGCATGCGAGAAATCCCAGCAGGGGAATCCAGACAAGTTTTAGGTGGAAAAAAATCCAGAAAACAAGAAATCCCAGATTGATGCTGATCATCACGGGGAGTAACAATCCCATGCTGGATAGTGAAGGGTGGAGGGCCGGATTGATTCGGTCGGCGTAGCCAACCAGCAACATAACAATGATGGTGGCGATGTTTGCTCCGGCAAAGAGCTGGAAGACAAACTGCTTGATAGCTTTTCCCATTCCCCTTCTGCTTAACGTCGATTGCTGCTGTCAAAAAGTTTTTGTTTCTCTTCTGGCGTCAAGCTGTCGTAACCGCTCTTGCGAATCTTATCAAGTATCTTGTCTATTTCCTCTTGTTCACGCTGCTTCTGCGCGTTGTAATCCCAGTCGCTTTGGCGCTCGTTGTAGGCATCGTGCTTCGTGTTGTCAGCCTTCTTGTGTGCGTGTTCTTCCCACTTCTCCCGCAAGTTGTCAAAGAATTGCTGCCCGTCTAATCGCGATGAGCCGCCGTAAGGATGGTGTTTCCAATAGCGAATCATGAAAAATCCGAAGACCATACCACCCAAATGAGCGAAGTGTGCCACGTTTCCGCCGGTTGTGGTCAATGCCATGACCAGTGAAAGACCAGCGTAGAAAATCACGAACCACTTGGCTTTGATGGGGATGGGCAGCGGGAAGATAAAGATTCTCTCTTCTGGGAAAATCATGCCGAAGGCCAAGAGCAGCGCATACACGGCTCCCGAAGCTCCCACGGTGGTCCATTTGTTGAGAAAATCGCCCATGGCTATGCGCATTCCGTCGAACGACACACTGTCGTAAGCGGCGAGCCCTTCAACCATATAAGAGCCGTATTGCGCCAGCTCTTGGAATAGACCGGCTCCGATACCGCACGATATGTAATAAAACAGAAACTTCTTTGGCCCCCATACGCGTTCAACCACGCAGCCGAACATCCACAAGGCAAACATGTTGAAAAAGATGTGTTCGAAAGAGGCATGCATGAACATGTAGGTCACTAATTGGTAAATCCGGAAATCGGAAGCCAAAAAGAAGTGAAGTCCAAGGATATCATTCAGGTCTACCTGGGATCTAAATACATACATGGCGGCAAAGGCCAAGACATTAATGATAAGCAGGTTCTTGGTAACTGTGGGTATACTGCGCATAGATAATTCGTTGTGTAAAAGTCTTTTTAATGCGCACAAAATTACGAAAAAACTCTGTCATTCGGCATGAAATCGCTGATTTATCGGCTTTTTTTGAGCAAATCGTATAATTTTTCTTGTTTTTTGTTTGTTTTCTGAAATGTTTGACTTATATTTGTCCACAATTAGCATGCACATGAATTTTTATTAATCATTTTATAAACACAACAGTAATGAATAAAACAGAATTAATCGACAAGATTGCTGAAGCTGCAGGCATCAGCAAGGTAGCTGCGAAGAAGGCTTTAGATGCAACAACAGATTCCATCAAGGAAGCTTTGAAGGAAGGTGACAAAGTGCAGCTCATTGGCTTCGGTACTTTCAGCGTTTCTGAGCGTTCGGCTCGCGAAGGAATCAATCCTTTGACAAAAGAGAAGATTCAAATAGCTGCCAAGAAGGTTGCTAAGTTCAAGGCTGGTGCCGAACTTGCAGACGCTCTCAACTAATTTTTGTAGTTAAGACAAATAAAAAAGGTGATTTCCAATGTGAAATCACCTTTTTTATTTGTCTTTTGTTTGTTGTCCTAAGCGGATTCGAACCACTACAAACAGAACCAAAACCTGTTGTGCTACCATTACACCATAGGACAAACGTGTAAGTCTTCTCATCCTCTTGTTTTGCTTCCTAAAAAGCGTCACTCGCTAAAAAGACGGTGCAAAGGTAATCGTTTTTTAGTCTTCCGCCAAATTTTTACGTTGATATTTTTTTTGAGCGGCTTTACTTTCATACTGCGATTCCTTATGAACCCCACTAATATTAATTTAAAATTAAATGGGTTTTGGTTCCGAATTTTCTTGACAACCAACCTCTTCATATTTCGCGTATTTGGTAATCACTCCTCTCTTTGTCGCAAATACGCAAAATATGAGCGGCATTTCTATCTTCCTATATGGCAATGTGTTATGGCTTTCTTATGTTCTGGAGCATCCGCTTTTCTGGTTTTGACACGACAAAAGCATTCATATTCGAGCGCAATCAGTATGCATTTGTGATGCAAAGGCATGTAAATTGCGAATCAAAGTGATGCGTTTGATGGTGTAAGACCATTGCTTTTGTGGTAAAATCCGTTTTTTCTAACTCAATCATCGCCTGTTTGCATCCTGCGTGCCTATTGAATTTTTCCAGATTGAAAGTTTCATAGTGCCGTTTTAAGGCCGCTTTTTTATGAAAAAACAGGACACTTTATTGTAGCTTTCTCTGGTTCTCGCAGGGGGATGAATTGTCACGCTCTGCTCTAATTAGCCAAACAAGCGGTAGGTAGGTGTTGGCTTTTGGAGGGCTAAGTGTGACTGTACGTGAGACGACAAACAAGTAAATACCTATTTTTGGGTATTGTAGGAAAATGGCGAAACGAGTACTTTTGCAAAATAGTTGGTAGTTATGATCTTAAAAATTTTTGTTGTTTTCAGCAGTCCTATTCCATTTCTCATATGAAAAGATTGACCGTTTTTATCTTTTTTATCAGTATCAGCGTGTTGTTGAGCCAGGCTTACGCACAGCCGGAAGGCTGTCGGTTTGCAGGTAAGTTGACCGATGAGCATGGCCAGGCCATCGAGTTGGCCTCGGTCAGCCTCAACAACAGCTTGGTGGCATTTACGAACAAGGACGGGCTGTTCGAGTTTCTCAACGTTCCGGCCGGTCGTTATGATTATCGCATCACGTTCGTTGGGTACGAAACGGTCAGTGGAACGGTGGCGATAAGTGCCCATACTCCACAGCTCAAGGTGCAGATGCGTGAGTTGGGTTTGCAGCTTAAGACGGTAGAGGTTACCGCCCGACAGCAGGCAATGGGTTCGAAGTCGCTCATCGGGCAAGATGCCATCAGGCACATACAACCCAAGAGCGTGACCGACATCCTGCAACTGGTGCCGGGCAATCTGATTGAGAATCCCACGCTGAACAAGTTGGCGCAAGCCCATATCCGCGAGATAGACGGCGACAGAAACAACGCACTTGGTGCTCTTGTGGTGGTGGATGGCACGCCGGTAAGCAACGATGCCAATCTGCAAGTGTTGGGTACGGCCCGGTTCAGGGCTTCTTCGGGAGCGCAAGCTGACGGTATGGGCGACCAGACCACGGCCGGGCGGGGAGCCGACTTGCGTACGGTGAGTGCCGGGAATGTGGAGAGCGTGGAGGTGATTCGGGGCATTCCGTCAGTCGAATACGGCAACCTTACGTCGGGCATGCTCATCGTCAAGACCAAGATGGGGCATACGCCGTGGGAAGTAAAGGCGCAGGCTGACCCGTTTTCCAAGCTGCTTTATGTTGGAAAGGGCTTCAACTTGAAACGCGGAGGCGCGGTCAACTTCAGTGCAGACTGGAGCCAGTCGTGGGCTGATACGCGCAAACATAGCAATGGATACGACCGCCTGACATTCACGGGAGGGTATTCAAAGACCGCCGGACGTAATACCTTTAGTATTAAAGGGGCTTTCTACAGCAACGTCAACAATCGCAAAGACGACCCACAATACCGGGAAATGCAGCTCCGCTTCACCAACAAGAACATTGGAACGCGCCTGTCTGTATCCGGAAAATATCATGCGCGCAGTGCCTTCCTTTCGGCATTGTCGTACAATCTGTCGTTACAATATTCCAAAACCACCGACCAACACGACAATCTTGTGTCCAATCCCGACGGTGTCATCACGGATGTCCGCACGCCGGGTATCCATCCTGCCATCTTCAAGAACAAGAGTTATTTCTCCAAATACGAGATTCTTGGGGCACCACTTAACCTCTATGGTCAGGTTGTGGGCAACAAGTATCTGCAACTGGGAACCGCCAATTATACCAATGTAAAGCTGGGCGTGGAGTTTGTTCATAGTGCCAACCATGGCAAGGGCTTGCTGTTCGACATGCAAAATCCGCCTCAGTCAATGGGAACGCAGACCCTTCGCCCCCGTGCTTTTAAGGATATTCCTGCGCTGAACACCCTGTCGGCATTCGTCAGTGACAAGCTGTCGTTGCAGGTATTTCAGCGGCATCTGACGGTGGAAGGTGGCCTTCGGGTAAGCAACTTGTTCCTGAACAAGCGAAAGAGCGGCGGAAAGCGAGGAATGTTTGTTGCAGAGCCTCGACTGAATGCTTCGTATAGGCTGTTGGACAAGACGTGTAATCCATGGATAGACGAACTCTCTTTGACGGGTGGTTATGGCATTTCCAACAAGATGCCCACCTTGATGTATCTCTACCCCGACAATGTTTATTATGACAACGTGTGCCTGAGTAAATACGGTGAGCGTGAGAAAGACCGGTTGGCCCTGCTGCAGACAGATGTGATAGGGCAGGTTGGCAACCCCGACTTAATGCCTACGCATACTCAAAAATGGGAGTGTGGGCTTACTTTCCGAATCGGGAAGGTCAGAGGCTTTGTGACTTATTACAACGAGCGTCATCATCATGAGTTTGGATTTGAAAGCAGATTGTATTGGAATAGATACCCCAAATTCAGCCTGCCGGTGGAGGCTGCCCTCCCGAAATATCATGAAGAGACAGAGGATGTGAGCTATCTGCACAATGGTGTGCGTATGATGGCCGACAAAACTGAGCAGGTGGATATGTCTACTTGGAGCCGACCGACAAACAATACACGGTCGCACAAACATGGAATAGAATATGGCATAGACCTGGGTTCGCTCAGTCTTTTGCGTACATCCTTGAGCATCAACGGCGCTTGGTTCCATACGGAGCGTACTGATGAGAAAGACCAGCTTAGGTATGTTGATTACAACTACGACTATGTTCCAGTCATGCCAAACGGTTCAGGGTACATCCGGGACCGCGTTAACTCTACCTTCCGCTTCGTTACCCATGTGCCGGCTGTCAAAATGATCTTCACCACGGCCGTGCAAGTGGTGTGGTATGAAAGCGAAAGGGAGGTATATAGGCAGCCGGATGGCAAGAGTCGCTATCATCAGTTCACTTATGAGGGGCGTGAATATCTGGGCGTCTCGCCTATAGGATATTACACGCGGGACGGCCATTACTATCCCTGGTCGGCCGATGCAGAGCGCGATGTCGTGCGTCAACGCATGATGGGACGTTATTATCTATACGACTTTGAGAAAGATGTAACGCATCCATGGGTGTTGTTGAGCCTGCGGTTTACAAAAGAAATAGGCAAGGTGGCCGAACTTTCATTCACGGCCAACAACTTTCCTAATGTGTCACGATGGCACACCAATCCTCACAGTCTGTCACGAACACAGTTGTACCCTGCTCCTTATTTTGGTGCGGAAGTGAAAATCAAATTATAAAAAACAATTTAAATCAGTAATAAGTATGAACAAATGTATTGGGAAAATGGTCTCGGCTCTGTTGCTGCTGACCGCTGTTTTAGGCTTCGTTTCTTGTAATAAAAACGATGAGCCGAGTATTGCGAACTACGAGTTGACGCTGTCTTATCAACTTCCTGACGGATTGAAGGCAGACGATATCAGCGATGCCAAGCTGGTATTGACAAAGGAAACGAAAGAGGATACCCTGGTGTTGAGGGATATGAAGGACTTATCGACAACGCTTCCGCAGGGACAGTACAACTTGCTGCTCACGGCAAAGGTCAAGGATGAGGCCAATGCTTACCTCACAGGGACGCTCTCAGTAGACCTCTATGCGAACAAAAAAGCCACTATTGAGCTGCAAAAGGTGCGCAAGTCGACGCTCATCTTCAAGGAAATCTATACCACAGGAGGCAAAAAGGGCTATGTGTTGGATAACTATTTTGAGATTGTGAACAACTCTGATGAGGTGCAATATCTAGACGGTGTTATCCTAATGACTAATCCTGGAGGACAAAAGAAGGAGCAGAACGTTTGGCAAGCCAACGGCTACAAGGACCGCTATGCTTGTGGACAAGGCACTGTTATCGCCTTCCCCGTAGGTAAGGATGGTAAGTCGATTGCCCTCAAGCCTGGCGAAAGCACCGTGATTGCCAGTGATGCAGTGGACCATGGCAAGATGGCTCCGGAGGGAAACCATTGCCCAGATCTGTCGAAAGCACAGTGGGAGGTATATATTGACAATGTAAAAGGTGAGGTGGATTATCCCGCTCCCAACATGGATATCATCTTCCAGAACAATAAAAACATGAAGGCCTTTGGGTTAGGCTTCTTCAATGGTGGCTACATCTTGGCCAAACTGCCAGCTGGCATCACCCCAAAGCAGTTTGCTGCCGACCAGAATAATTTAAAGACTACGCCAGGAACCACATCAAAGATGCAATACTTACTGATGCCAAGCAAGTATGTGCTGGATGCTGTGGATATGTCTAAATCCGATGCAGAGACATATTTCCCACAATTCTTGCCTGTTGACGATGCCAAAGCCGTCAAGGCCAGCAAGGCTTGGGAGGGCAAATGCTTGCGTCGCAAGGTGGAAAAAGTGGTGAACGGGCGTGCTTATTTCAAGGACACCAATAATTCATCGGTCGACTTCCTCAACAACCAGCCACTTCAGCCGGGGCGTGTTTTCACGGAGGTTGATAAATAATCCAATTCATTCAGCTATCATTTCCGCTGCCAAGACCGTCGACGTTAGGTCTTGGCGGTGGAACCTTTATTCAGTCATTTATGATACATGTTCCATCCATTCGCGTCTTGTGCTGCCTGTCGTGTGCGTTTTTCGCACAGGCTGTTGTTGCGCAAACCGTTTTTATCCATACCGATGACCCATGGCATGAGGACCATCTGAACGAGTTGACGAATGTCAGATATTCCGGCAATAACCCCATTCGCATCGCTTATAATCAGCGGTCTACGGCAGGAACAGCGAGGGTAGCCTATGACGAACATAAAGGATCGTTCAAGGCTGTGGATGCTGCCAAAAGGCAACGGCAGCTAGATGTGTATGTCGGGGGGCTCAAAGATTTGAATCAGGTTAAGCTTAGTGGACATTTGCAATATCAAAACAGGCAGGAGACAGACCGTCGATGGAACTCGTCATTCTATCTCATGCCGGACAATCCCTTTGTATTGGGCGATTCTGTTTGGAGCGAACCTTCCTCCGAAGTGTTCCGTATGAGTGCCGAGTTGGCATGGCAATGTTCCAAAAAATGGTTGTTGGGAGCCGGTGTCGGTTTGATGATGGGCAGCTCTTCCGACCAGGATGACCCTCGCCCCAAGACGCTTTCATCCTCCTTCCCCGTTTTGCTTGGTGCCGAATGTCAACTAAACGCAGCCTGGCACTTGGGCGTATCGGTGGGTATGGAAATGGTTCGTACAAACATAAGTTATACGGTTGTCAATCCGCTTAACAACCATCGTTTCTTTCTCATGAAAGGACTTGGCGAATATTTCCGGCGGTCTACAGCCAGTAATCCTGGCTATCAGCGCAAATATGACGGTCAAACAGCACAAGTTGGTACCCAACTTACCTATACGCCCACGGCCTCTCGATGGAGCGGTTTCACAGAGATAGCGTTCTCACGGGTTTATGAAAACGCAGTAGACGGTGGTGAGGCTTACGTCTTCAAAGGTGGAGATTATCAGTTTTCAAGCCTGAAAGGACAAGCTCGGCTTATCTTTCATTCTGGACGCAGCACGACTCATCAGCTTCTGGCGCATGTACATTGGCATCAGGGAGATGGCTATTGGTACGACCAGAAGGCAGTAACAGACATTGAACATGGCAACCGTACCGATTATAAGGTATTGGGAAAGGCGCGCGTACACCAAGACCATCGGTTGTCAACCGACTTGGGTTATCGGTTGGATATGCCATTTTTTGTGGAAGGCAAGATAGGAACAACACAGACATGGATTAAACATGCCAGTGATTTAGGCACACAAAAACAGGCATGGATGCTTGCTTTCATGCAGGCAACAGTGGGTACAAGCGTACAATGGAGGCATTATACGCTCAACACTTCAGTCCATGGAGGGTACTATCTCCCATTGTCAGAACGCCAATTTGCATCAGCATCCGAAGAAACGGGTAACATCACCGACCGCTATGTCGCTCCTCAATTTGAGTATTTGAGTGCGAGACGTGTGCGCATGGGCGGCATGTTGGACGTGCAGCGTTCCCTGAAACGGATGAATGTTGGAATGAACATCAAGGTGGATGCATGGCTTCATGCGGACGATGCCGCATTCGCTCATGCGCTGAGACATACGTCGCGGGTGGGTATCTGTGCCGGTCTTTACATTCAATTTTGACATGTTGAAATCCAAGAAGACTGAATGAGCGTGCGTAAGGCAACCATCAAAAAACGCCTAATGAATACTTTTTTACATCTAAAAAACATTGAAATGAAACGAATCATCATCATATCGCTCTGCCTGCTTGTGTTGGTAGGGCATGGTATGGCCAAGAGTGGATTTGCCATTGTGGTTGATACCAAAAGTTACCAACATGCCCAAGCTGAGTTGAAGGCTTATGCACAGGCTGTAGAACAAGTCAATGGACTCAAGGTTTATACGGTTGTTGACCGTTGGGGGATACCCGATTCTATCCGTACCGCACTTCAAAGACTCTATTATCAGAAGCGTGACCCGATTGTAGGAGCCGTCTTCGTGGGTGACATTCCTGTGCCTATGATACGCGACGCACAGCATCTCACCTCTGCCTTTAAGATGAATCAAACCAACCCCAGACAGGAGTCGTCGGTTCCTTCAGACCGCTATTATGACGACTTCTCCTTGCAATTCAAGTCTGTGGGGCATGATGAGGGTACGCCTTATTATTACTATTCACTCACAGCAAGGGGCTCTCAACGTCTGCAACCCAACATTTACACGGGAAGAATACGACCTACCGACGTAGGTGGCACCAGTAGATATGCCAAACTAAAGGCCTATCTTCAGAAGCTGGTGGCACTCAAACGGACGAACAGAAAGCTGAACAACATGTTCTATTTTGATGGACATGGATATATCTCGGCTTCCAAAGATGCCCGAATAGACGAGAAAATGTCTTATTTCGAGCATTTTCCACAGCTCAAACGGCGCACCCATCAAGTTGGTTATATCTCTCACGACGATGTCAATCCCGTGAAGGAGCGACTGATGAGCGAGCTCATGCGCAAGGATATGGATCTTGCCATGTTGCACCATCACGGTTCTTTTGATGCTCAATACCTCAACAAACTGATCTTGCCCAACACGGTAGCCAGTGCCAAGACCTTCATCATGCGCAATCTCAGGGAGCATATTTATCACGCTAAGCAGCGCAATAGGAATGCCGACTCGCTGTCTACCGCCCTTTTGAAGAAGTTTGACCTGCCCGATTCGTGGGTTCTGCATGCGCAGAGTGATTCGTTGGCTCGCCTGGACTCCATCTATGAGGCCGCTGCCGACCTGCATCTTGAAGACTTCCGCGCATACCAGTTCACTCCCAACACGCCCGTCGTGGTGATTGATGCCTGTTTCTGCGGGTCGTTTCATCTGAATGACTGCATCGCCAACGAGTATGTCTTCCAGCCCGGAAACACCGTGGTGTGTATCGCAAACAGTGTCAATGCGCTGCAAGACAAATGGGCAGACAAACTTATTGGACTGATCGCGGATGGCGGTTGCGTGGGTGATGTCGTGAAGTACGCCCATTACTTGGAGCTGCATGTCATTGGAGACCCCACCTTTAAGTTCGCCACTGAGGGCAAGGCCGTGGACGTAGACCGGTTGGTGAGCGAGAACAAAGAGGGCGCATGGCGCAAACTACTCAAGTCAGACCAGCCAGAACGCCAGTGCTTAGCTATGGAAGCTCTTTGTCAACTCAAGGCGATGTCATCGGCCGAATTATTGAATATCTACCGAAATTCGCCTTCTTATATCGTCAGAATGCAAGCCTTTACGCTCATTTGTGATTACAAAGACGACAATTTCATCAAGTTGTTGCAGCTGGCTGCCAACGACAGTTACGAATTGTTGCAGCGTTGTGCTGTGGTGATGATGGGCAAGAGTGGTGACGAACGGCTCATCCCGCAGCTCATCAGCATTGCCATCGCCAATGCCACGTCAGCCAGAATCAATTTCGATGCGATCAACTCGTTGACCGTATTCCCCAAGAGTCAGCTCCTGAAAGAGTTCGCACTTCAGTTTGACCGACCTGAAGTGTGCTACATACATAAGGACTCTGTCCGTACGTTGATATACAATGCCATCGATCATGCTTCAGAACGCTGGGTTGAGGACACGCGGAAGATTTTGGATCCTACCGTTCCTGTAAAGAAAAAGCTGCAGCGGATACGCTTCACGCGCAATTATATGATTCATGCCATGATTCCGGATTTGTTGCGCTATCTCGAGCAAGAGAAGAACGAGCAGGTTGAGATAGCTTTGCTGGAGGCCATGGGTTGGCGTACGCATTCTTATCAGCGTCCACTTATCTCGGCTGCATGCCAGCGCATCATCAATGGCGACGGTTATACGCAAGCAGTAAAAGACGAGGCGCTGAAAACGTATAAACGGATTAATGAATAAAATAATCTTTTGTTGGAGCTTGTGCCTGGCGGTGGGAATAGGTCGGGTACAAGCTCAATTTGTACAACGCAAAATCTACCCACAACCACACCTCACGCAGGCGGTGGTGGACATTCGGCAGCTGCGTACCACCGTTAGCGAGGCTGCGGAAGATGCCGTTCAGTTGCCCACCTCGGTGGATAACAGCAAGACGAAGTATTTTCCACCCATCCTTTCACAGCGTGGTGGCTCGTGCGCACAGGCTTCGGCCATCGGCTACATGCTCACTTACGAACTCAACAGACTGTTGGATCGTGATGCGTCGGCCAGTGCTGAGAATCGCATGGACTATCTGTTTTCATGGAATATGCTGAATGGCGGTGAGGACCAGGGAGGATTTGCTGAGGAAGGGTTGTACCTGGCCCAACGCTATGGCATGATGAGCGAGGCCGATTATGGCGGATCGGCCGTCACGCAGTTCAGATGGTGCACCGGCTATGACAAATACTTGCGGGCCATGCAGAACCGGGTGGAACGAATTCTGGTCTTTGATGACAGCATCCCTTTGCTCAAACGCTATCTTTATGATGCAGGAAACGGCAGCAGACCTGGTGGAATATTAACCTTTTCCACGCAGAGTGACGGGTGGAAGATAGATGAACAATACAAGGGACCGTCGGCAACAGGCTACCACTCTTTGCTGAAAAAACTGGCTACCCGCGGCGCTCATGCGCTGACCATTGTGGGCTATGACGACCTGGTGGAATACGAGGACGAGAAAGGGCGGCAGCACAAAGGCGCCTTCATCGTGGCCAACACATGGGGCTCGTGGGCGCATGACAATGGCCGCTTTTATCTGCCGTACGATTTCTTCCGTGATCCCAGTGTCAGCAATCGTCTGCTCAGCGGTGAGTTGCAGGGTGTGGTGCCAAAGCGGTATCAACCTAAAGTGGTCTTCAAGGTGCGGTTGAGCTATGATTCGCGCGACGACTTGAAGTTTTCCATGGCTGGCATTGAACGTGGGGAAGGTGACGCACTGCCCAACTATCACTATTGCTACGCCTTTCACAACCAAGGTGGCGACCTGCCCATGCAAGGCAAGTGGTTGGAAAACAGCATGGAGTTTGCCATGGACTTCACTGAGTTCATGTCCAGCCCGGAAGCGCAATACGCCTCTTTCAAACTGAATGTCGTCAAATCAGCCATCGGGCAAAAGGTGGGACAGGGGTGCCTGGAAAGTGTCTCTGTCATCGATTACCGTACGCATGAGCCAACGGAGTATGTCTTTCAGCCAAAAGCACCAGTCGAATTGGTTGGTGGTGACAACGTTTTCACCATCGAACCCTTCAAGACCTTTGATGTGAGCGTTTCGCCTTATCGGTATGCCGACGAAGGTCAATCCTCTGCCAAAGTGTTCTTGCTCAAGACCGCAGATGGCAAGGCAGCTAAATTGAAAATAGAAAAGATGGATGCCAAAAACCGAAAAGTAACCCTTAAATATAAAACAGAATGAAACGTGTATGCTTATGGATGTTGGCCGGCATGATGCTGCTTCTTGCAGGCTGTGCCACAGAAGATGCAGTCGGTCGTGGCGTTCAGGATGTCTCGTTGACGGTCAACGATGTGCCCAACCGGTGGACGTATGTCTCGCTGTCTGCCCATGAGGTGGTGGGAAGCAGCTCCTTGGGCGATACCCATGAGGATGCTCTATGGATGCTGCGCACCGACTGGGACATTGCCTTTTGTAACGGAATGATTCGGACCAACAGTGGCTCTTCTGGCAAAGGGAAAGGTGGTATCACGTGGACACCGGTGGATTATGATGACGTTGACAATCTGAGGGCACCTTCCTACCAGACAGACACACGGCAGACGGTAACGGTAAAGAATGTGGAAACAGAATAAAAAGCCCCTTTTCTCTTTCGCTGTTTTTATTTGTTTCTGTCAATTAAAATGACAATAATTTAACACTTCTCAATAACTCATTCTGGAAAAATAATACGAGAAAAAAGTTGTATGGAAAGCCATTTCTCTCCAATCTCTATCGTTTTGGAGATCAAACTCAATGAGTTGATGCCCTTAAAGCATTGACTTTTCCCTGAAAAGTGGCGATGAAATCGGTCGTTTTTGCATGTTTTTTGGCAAAAAAGCACCTGATTTTCAGTCCTTATTTTGGTCGTTTTTTCGTAAGTGTTTGTGAGTCAAAGACATGTAAACAGCTTCAAAATTCGCGTATTTCTGAACAGAAGGCCATCTCGTTCAAAATAATCGAAGCATACGAAAGCAAATGTAAAACTAATTCTGAATACATGATTTGATTGCTTTCTGGTGCGGATTTGTGATGTGCGTATTTGAGTTTTCATGCGGCTCTTCTCGTCCTATTCGTTGTTGCACGCATCACTTGTCAAGATGAAGGTTGAACATAGCACGATGAATGGCATCCTTATTGGACACGTCTTGGAAGCAGAAAACGAGGAATGGGCTTCCTTTCACGCTGGTATGCCTTAAACCCTAAACAACCTTAAAAAACGTTCTATAAATCACTATTTTGCATAATTAAGCCTTAAAAAGATGTGCTATTTGCGGAATTCTATATAAATTTGCAGCTAAAATCATAATCAGAAGTAAATGAATAGAAGATTTTTACCGCTTCTCATGCTGTGCTCAGTGATGCTGCTATTCGCTTCTTGTCTTGGTAGCAGCGATGATGAGCGGATGTCATACGACGATGCGGCCATTATAGGATTCTCGGTTAAAAACGTCAAACGTTTGGTACACACCAAATCGAGTAAAGGTGCCGACAGCACATACATCACGACTTTTGCTGCAAGCGACTATATTTTCTACATAGACCAACTCAATAGGGTGATTTATAATCCCGACTCGTTGCCGCTGGGAGTTGACGCTTCGAAAGTGGTAGCGACCATTTCGGCTAAGAATGCGGGTGTAATTGGCATCAAAAACGCTGACAACGATACGATTAAATATTTCAATTCGGCCGATTCACTCGATTTTGCCAAGCCCCGTCAGGTTGTTGTTTACAACAATTCGGGTACGGGTATGAATACCTATACCGTCCATGTGAACGTTCACCAGCAGGATGGTGACACGTTCAACTGGAGCAGTCAGACAAAGAATGAGCCTAAGCTGGGCGAACTAACAGCCATGCGCTTGCTCGCAAATGGGGAAAATTTGTATGTCTTTGGCAACAAGGGATCGGAGCCAAAGGTCTATACGGCTGCGCGAAAGGCGGCAAACCAATGGCAAGATATCATGCCCAACATCCAGGTGACAAGTGACTTTTATCGTCAGGTGGTATTGCAAGGCAACACGTTCTATGGCTATCATGACGGCCAAGTGGTGCAATCAGCTGATGCGAAAAACTGGTCTGTGGTGTCTACCATCGCACTGAAACAGCTGGTAGGTGCCAGCGATGCCAAGTTGTATGCCCTGACTGAAAATCATGAAATAGTAGTTTCGGCCGACAGAGGTGCTACCTGGACGACGGAAACCTTGAGTCCCTCGAACGCACTGTTGCCAGAGGCTGACTTGAATTTTGTGGCTCAACCCTCGAAAACCAATGCGGGTGCCAATCAGTTGTTCATGGCAGGAACCACCGACCAGCGTGTTTCTCAGTGGGGAAAGATTGAAGAGAACGATAAAAAGGCTGAAAATCAGCCTTGGACAAGTTATACGTCATCGGCCGGAAATCGGTTCGCATTACCCAACTTGACCAACCTTCAGGTGGTAAGATATGACGATGAGCTCGTGGCCATGGGTGGTGCCGGAAAAGGCGAGAGCAGTGGTGTGAAAGCGTTTAGTGAGATATATGGCAGCGTGGATGGCGGTTTGACGTGGAAAAAACATGCCACGTTGGTCTTCCCAGAAGGCTTTCAAAGCAGTGAAACATCGTTTGCCATGACGGCCGATGCCGACCACTACCTGTGGATTGTCTGTGGAAAAACCGGACAAGTTTGGAGGGGGCGGCTCAACAAGTTGGGTTGGCCAGTGGTGAAAAGGGTGATTACTGAATAGCGATACAACATAACGAAACATGCGTCAAGGTCTGCTCTCTATATTATTGCTCGTAGCCGCTGTGCAAACGCAGGCACAAGACGACGTGGAATATCGGATGGAGGTAGGTGCCGGAGCGGGCTTGGTGTCCTATCTGGGCGACTTCAATGGCAGCGTAGTGAAGAACATGCAACCCATGGGTTCGCTTGTGTGGCGATGGGTATTCAACCCTCGAATGGCCCTAAGAGCCAAGGGTAGCTATGGCAAGCTCAAAGGAGCGTCGGCCGACGTGCAGACTTATTATCCTGACATGCAGGCCAAACCTTACGAGTTTAATCATTCGTTGGGTGACTTGGGCGTTACCTTTGAATATAATTTTTGGCCATACGGCACGGGCAGAGATTATCGGGGAGCCAAACGGCTCACCCCTTTCATCTTCGGAGGAGTGGGGGGTACGTATGTTTCGGGTGGACCGAAAGATGTGTGGACCGCCCATGTACCTTTGGGACTGGGTGTGAAATACAAGCTTGGCGACCGTGTTAATATAGGATTGGAGTGGGCGGCACACTTCTCGTTGAGCGACAAACTCGACGGTGTGGTTGATCCCTATCGGGTCAAAAGCAGCGGACTGTTCAAGAACACCGATGGCTATTCGGCACTGCTGGTGACGCTTACTTATAGCTTCCAAGCTAAGTGTCGAACGTGTCATAATGATGCTGAATAACAGAATGACTACAAAAACAACGATGAATAACGAACTGGACATGAAACGTATCCCGACACATGTCGCCATCATCATGGATGGTAATGGGCGTTGGGCAGCCGAACGCGGCAAGGAACGCAGCTTCGGACACCAGGCAGGCGTGGAAACTGTGCGCCGAATCACGTCAGAATGTGTCCGGTTGGGCGTTAAGTACCTCACGCTGTACACCTTCTCTACGGAGAATTGGAACAGGCCGGAAGATGAGGTGTCGGCCCTCATGGGCTTGGTGTTGAGCTCGTTGGAGGACGAAATCTTTATGAAGAACAATGTCCGCTTTCGAGTTATTGGTGACGTAAAGCGTTTGCCGAAAAGTGTGAGAACAAAACTTCGTGAGACGGAGGTGCATACCGCAGCCAACTCAGCCATGACCATGGTGGTGGCTCTGAGCTATTCGGCTCGGTGGGAAATGACCCATGCCCTGCAAAATATCGTGGCGGATGTGCAGGCAGGACGTGTTCATGCAGATGACGTTGATGAGGAATTGGTGGGTCAACATCTGGAAACAGCCTTCATGCCCGACCCCGATTTACTCATCAGGACGGGTGGAGAATTGCGGGTTTCCAACTTTCTGTTGTGGCAAATAGCTTATTCTGAATTGTATTTCTGCGATACCTATTGGCCCGACTTCAACGAGGCTGACCTGCACAGAGCCATCATGGACTACCAAGGTAGGCAGCGACGGTTTGGAAAGACGGAGCGTCAGATAGAAGACCAGATTAAGATTGATAATAATTCAACAAGATGAATCATATATATAAGGTGTTGATGGTAGCGACGGCAATCACCTGTGGGGTGACCGTTTATGCACAAGATAAGATTATACATCCTGACATCAATTACGCAGGAACGCCTCGGACAGTAGTCATTGGGGGCATTGCGGTGTCTGGCGTGCAGGGGTATGAAGACTATATGCTGTCGGGTATCTCCGGCTTATCGGTGGGACAGACCATCACGGTGCCTGGTAATGACATTACAGATGCCGTGAAGCGCTATTGGAAGCATGGTTTGTTTTCCGACGTTTCGATATCGGCCGACTCCATTGTAGGTAACAAGATTTATCTGAACATCTATTTGCAAACGCTGCCACGCGTGTCTGAAATCAATTATATTGGACTGAAAAAGTCGGAACGCGAAGCCATGGAGACGAAGTTGGGATTGCTCAAAGGGGGACAGGTAACACCCAATACCATCAGTAGAGCGAAGTTCCTGGCCAAGAAATACTTTGATGACAAGGGGTTCAACAATGCCGATATCGATATTATGCAGCGGGATGACGTGTCCAATAAGAACAGTGTAATCCTGGATGTCATCGTGGATAAGAAGGCAAAGATGCGCGTTCGGCACATCGAGATTGTTGGCAACAAGGCTCTCAGCGACAAGAAAATCAAGGGTTCCCTATTCACCAAGGGTGCCTTTAAGAAGATTCATGAGTCGGGAAAGTTTGGGAATATCTTCAAATCAAAGAAGTATACGCCCGAAAGATGGAAGGAAGACAAGCGCAATCTCATCAAAAAATACAATGAATACGGGTTCCGTGATGCTGTGATTCTTGAAGACAGCGTGTGGAATGTGGATGACAAACACGTCAACATCTTGGTAAAAGTGGATGAAGGAACCAAGTATTACCTCCGCAATATCACGTGGGTAGGCAACACGGTGTACGCTACTGATTATCTGAATGCGCTGCTGGGCATGAAGAAAGGGGATGTGTATAATCAGACCTTGATGAACAAGCGACTGACAGAAGATGAGGATGCCGTGGGTAATAAGTATTGGAACAATGGTTATTTGTTCTACAACTTGCAGCCAACGGAAGTGAACATTGTGGGCGATTCCATTGATTTGGAGATGCGTATCACCGAGAATCAGCAGGCAAGACTCAATCATGTGCGCATTAATGGTAATGACCGACTGTACGAAAATGTGGTGCGTCGCGAGCTAAAGACTAAGCCGGGCGATCTCTTCTCCAAAGAGGCACTCATGCGATCGGCACGTGAATTGGCATCCATGGGACACTTTGACCCGGAAAAGGTGAATCCAGATGTGAAGCCAGACCCAGAGAATGGAACGGTGGACATCAACTGGAACCTTGAACAAAAGAGCAATGACCAGATAGAATTCTCACTCGGTTGGGGACAAAATGGTTTGATTGGACGTGTGGGGTTGAAGCTGAATAACTTCTCTATCCGCAACCTTTTCAATAAGAACAGTGAGCGACGAGGCATCCTACCCATTGGAGATGGTGAGGTGTTGTCATTGGGGGTGCAGACCAACGGCCGTTTTTATCAGTCGTACAACATGAATTATTCAACCAACTGGTTTGGAGGTAAGCGACCTACCCAATTCTCCATCGGTACTTATTATTCAAAGTCAACGGATGTGTCCACCAATTTTTACAACAGCTCATGGCGCAACAATTACATGAATTACATGTATGGGTACGGAAGCTATGCTTACAATAATTACGAAAACTACCTCGACCCTGACGCCTACATCAAGATGTTTGGAGCCAGTCTGGGTTGGGGTAAGCGCCTGAGATGGCCCGACGACTACTTCATGTTGTCGGTTCAACTTGCCTATACTCGCTATATGTTGAAAAACTGGAAGTACTTCTTGATGACGACCGGTAATGCCAACAACTTGAACTTAAACCTCTCTATCAACCGTACCTCAACGGACAACCAGCTGTTCCCACGCCGTGGATCGGAGTTCACGGCATCGGTTTCGCTCACGCCACCATGGTCTAAGTGGGACAAGAAAGACTATGAAAACTTGGCACTGAACCGCCAATCAAGTACTTTCCTGGCGGAACAACAGGAGAAATACAAATGGGTAGAGTACCATAAGTGGAAATTTAAGGCCAAGACGTATACCGCTTTGTCAGGTGGACAGAAATGTTTTGTCTTGATGACGCGTGTGGAATTAGGACTCTTGGGCAGCTATAATCGGTTTAAAAAATCACCCTTTGAGACCTATTATGTGGGTGGTGACGGCATGAGTGGCTATTCTACCGGCTATGCGGAGGAAACTATTGGACTGCGTGGTTATGAAAACGGCTCGCTGACACCTTACCTATACGAGGGCTATGCATACGACCGTATGTCGCTGGAGCTTCGTTATCCATTCCTCTTAGGTAACACCACCATCTATGGACTGGGCTTCCTTGAGGCCGGAAACGCTTGGGATGACACCCGAAAGTTCAATCCCTTCGACATGAAACGTAGTGCCGGACTTGGCGTACGCATCTTCCTTCCCATGGTGGGCTTGATGGGTATCGACTGGGCCTACGGCTTTGATAAAGTGTTTGGAAAGAAAGGTGGCAACCAATTCCACTTCATTCTCGGTCAAGAATTTTAAGGAAGTTAAAACAGGTTTGACAGTGGTTAAATACTCTTTAGTGGCTAAACGAAAGGACATTACACAACGTCCATCTAATAATACAATTAAAATAAAGGAGAGCTGATGAAGAAAATAATATTAATGAGCTTGATGTTGATGTCGACATTAGGCATCGGTGCGCAGAAATTTGCGCTCGTTGACATGGAGTATGTGTTGAAGAATATCCCCGCATACGAACGTGCCAATGAACAATTGAACCAGGTAAGCAAGAAATGGCAAGCTGAGGTAGAGGCCCTGAATACGGAAGCTACCACGATGTATAAGAACTATCAAAACGAGGTAGTGTTTCTCTCGCAAGAGCAAAAGAAGGCTCGGCAGGAGCAAATCATGAAGAAAGAGAAGGCTGCCAGCGAGCTGAAACGCAAGTATTTCGGGCCAGAAGGAGAACTGTTTAAGAAGCGTGAGAGTCTGATGAACCCCATTCAAGAAGAGATATATAACGCCGTAAGGGATATATCCGAATTGCGTGGATACTCATTGGTCGTTGATCGTGCGTCCAATTCGGGCATTATCTTCGGCTCACCCAAGATAGACATCAGCAACGAAGTTTTGCAGAAACTGGGTTATTCGAATTAATAATTAATCAAATAAAGAACAAAAGAAAATGAAAAAGCTTATTTTAATGTTGATGCTTTTTGCACCAATGTCGATGTTTGCACAAAAGTTTGGCCATCTGAACTCACAGCAGGTAATGAACGACATGCCTGAATTTGTGAAGGCACGCGGTGAGATTGAAGCCACTGCCAAGCAGTATGAGAATGACTTGAAGGCCATGCAAGACGAATTGCAGCGCAAGGCAGAGGAATATGAGAAGACAAAGTCGACCATGAATGCCACGAAGCAAAAGGAGACAGAGGAAGAGTTGATGAAGCTGAATGAGAAGATTCGCACGGCTTACAACGACAACTCTCAGGCTTTGCAGAAGGCTCAACAAGAGAAAATGCAGCCTATCACGGCTAAATTGGTCAACGCCATTCAGGCCGTAGGAAAGGCAGGAAACTATGTTTACATCATGGACATCACATCCGGCATCCCTTACATCAGTCAGACGCTGAGCGAAGATGTCACCTCAAAGGTAAAGGCTGAGTTGGCCAAGACAAAGTAATTTGAAGTGTTCCGACTCGCTTCCCAGGGTTCATCAACATTGAAAGAACCAATTGATGGGAAGCGTCAACTTGGAGAAAACTTACAATTAAACAGAAAAGGAGTTGGCAGACAAGGGCTGATGTGCAAGACACAGACAATTGTTTGCTAACTCTTTTCAGCTTTTTTCATACGGCATATGGCCATTACTTGTGACGGAATGCCGCATGAAAGAATCAAGAAGAGGAGGGAAACATAGCCCTCCGATAATAACAACATAAATCATAGGATGATGAAAAAGCAACTCTTATTTCTATTTTTATTGATGATGCCCTTCGTGGCACAGGCCCAACAAATGCTGCCGAAGTTTGGTTATTTCAACTTAAGCACCTTGATGAAAGCCGTTCCAGAGTATGCTGCGGCTCAGAAAAACATTGCTGACCTGCGCGTAAAGTATGACGAAGAGACCAAACGATCGGAGGATGAGTTCAATAAGAAATATGAAGAATTTCTCGATGGTCAACGTGATTTCGCTCCAACCATTATGCAGAAACGCCAAGCCGAACTGCAAGATATGATGGAAAAGAACATCGCTTTCAAGAAAGAAGCACAACGGTTGCTGGCACAAGCCGAGCAAGATGCCATGGCACCTGTCAAAGGAAAAGTGCTTGATGCCGTACGGAAGTTGGGGCAGCAGCGTGGTTATGCCTTCATACTGAACGCCGATGGCGATGCAGTGCCCTACATAGACATGGCTTACGGCGACAACCTCAATGACGCAGTGCTGAGCCTCTTGGCACAAGGGGGCAAGTAATCACGGCAGACACCCTATGACTCAACTGCCTCAAACGCCAGGCCCCATCGGGGTGTTCGACTCCGGTTATGGCGGACTGACCATTTTTCATAGTATCCGTCAGTTGCTGCCCGAATACGATTATGTGTACCTGGGCGACAATGCGCGTGCGCCTTATGGAACGCGTTCGTTCGATGTGGTGTACGAATTCACACGGCAAGCCGTAATCAAACTTTTCGAAATGGGGTGCCATCTCGTCATCTTGGGATGCAATACCGCGTCGGCCAAGGCACTGAGAACCATCCAGCAGCATGATTTACCTTCGCTCGATTCCAAGAGAAGGGTACTGGGCGTGATTCGTCCAACGGCCGAAGTCATTGGCAGTCTCACCAAGAATCGTCACGTGGGGCTGCTCGCTACCGAAGGAACGGTGAAGAGTGGGAGCTACCAACTCGAGATAAAAAAGTTTTTTCCCGATATACAAGTTTCAGGAATTGCCTGTCCTTTCTGGGTCCCATTGGTTGAATACAACGAGGCAGACAGTCCGGGTGCCGACTATTTTGTCAAGAAGCGACTGGATGCGTTGGCACAGAAAGATCCCATGATCGATACGATTATCTTAGGCTGTACGCACTATCCGCTGCTCATGCCCAAGATAGAGAAGTACAAACAACCTGGCGTTCGCATCATCGCCCAAGGCGAATATGTGGCCAATAGCTTGAAAGACTATCTGAAACGTCACCCCGAAATGAACGAAAAGTGTACGAAAACAAGCACTTGCCAATACTTTACAACCGAAAACCCCATGCGTTTTCAAGAGCAAGCCCAAGTGTTTCTGCATCAGAAGGTAGAAGTGAAGCACGTTGACCTAAGGTAGATAGAAGCGTAGGTGCTAAAAAAATGCAGTGGTTACCATGGACGAAATCACAGACAATTGTCACTTCTTGTCATCTCTTTCTAAAGGTGATGAAAAGGCGTTTGATGGACTATTTGTGAAATATTATCCCAAGGTTCTGCAGTTTGTCATGCATTTCAACCATGACAAGAGTGTGGCAGAAGACATCGTACAAGACCTTTTCATGCAATTATGGATTAACCATACGCACTTTCTTGGAATTAGGAACATTGACAACTATCTCTTTGTATCCGCACGCAATGCTGCCCTTCGCTGTCTGAAAGATTCGTTTACATATAATGAGACAGCAAGAATAATTCCAGAAAGCAATGACATGGAGAATCCTGAAGTACGGTTGTGTTACGAGGAGTTTTACAAACTCCTGATGCAAGAAGTCCAGAAGATGCCTGAACAACGAAGAAAAGTCTTTCTTATGAGCCGTGTGGATGGAATGAGCAACGCAGAGATAGCTGAAAAATTAGGAATTAGTAAGCGAACCGTTGAGAAACACATATCGTTGGGAATTGCATATTTGCGAGAAATATTCTATCTATTTATATTATTAACGTATCTTAACTAAATCTGATTGCGTGCGTTGAGGATATTCTGACTCTTTATATCAAAACCATTCGTGGAAATTCGATGATATGAGAGTTCTATTTCTATTGCTCGGTTTGTTGATAAACCTACCTGTTTTTGGCACAAGCCCTAAAAACAGATTACTTGTGCCTGTACCCCATCAAGCTCAATTGGTTTGGCAGGACGCTGAGCTTGCCGCTATCTTTCACTATGACTTGCATGTTTTTGATAGTGTGGTATACAACCAGACTTTGAATCGAATCACGCCAATCCAAGATGTCAATATTTTTAATCCAAGCCAGTTGGACACCGACCAATGGATACGATCGGTCAAAGCTATGGGGGCTAAAATAGCTATTATCACAGCAACACACGAGTCGGGTTTCGCCATATATCAGTCGGATGCGAATCCTTACTGCATGAAAGTTTTGAAATGGCGCAATGGTAAAGGTGACATAGTGTGCGATTTCGTTCGCTCGTGCCGCAAGTATGGTGTCCTACCTGGTGTTTATATCGGCATACGTTGGAATTCCTTTTTGGGTGTTCATGACTTTATGATGCCAAAGGACGGCAGCCAGTTTCAGGCGAACCGTCAAGTTTTTTATAACCACATGTGCGAAGGTATGACCAAAGAATTGATGTCGCGCTATGGTGACTTAGCCATTGTTTGGTATGACGGAGGTGGACATGGACCCGAGTTGGGAGGTCCAGATATCTTGCCTATTGTTGAGAAATATCAAAAGAACATTATCTTCTATCATAATAGTCAGCGTGCCGATATTCGTTGGGGAGGCTCTGAGACGGGTATGGTTCCTTATCCGTGCTGGGGTACTTACCCTTTCCCCTATTCACATTCAAAAAATCAGGCAATAGTGTTCAAATGCGATAACCGGCTGCTCAAGTACGGTGATGCCAATGGGGCATATTATATGCCTGCCATGTCTGACAGCCCCTTGCGAGGTTACAAAGGGAGACATGAATGGTTTTGGGAGCCCCATGACGAACGGCACATCTACCCTTTAGACGACCTGATGAAGATGTATGAGAACTCGGTTGGACATAACTCAACCTTAATCATAGGAGTAGCACCCGACAATCGTGGTCTTGTTCCTGATGAAGATGTAAAGCGGTTGAAAGAGTTTGGCGATGAAATCAAACGGCGATACGGTATTCCTTTAGCATCAGTTTCAGGTGTTGGAAACGTGTTTAGTTTGAATTTCAAGCCTGCGGTCACGGTCAATGCGGCCGTCATCTCGGAGGACATAACAAAAGGAGAGCGAGTGCGAAGCTACCAAGTACAAGGAAAAGTAAACGGAAAATGGCGAATTCTATCTTCTGGTACATGTATAGGTCACAAGAAGATAGATACATGGAAGCCTCAGAATGTATCAGCATTGCGGCTATATATAAAGATATCGAAAGGCAAACCGTACATATCAGCCTTTTCTGCTCATAGATATTAAAGTTTATTATAGGCATAAAAATAAAGGGAATACAAGAAAATAAGTACGATATGAAAATAGACAAGCATTTACAGACATTATGGGAAGAAGATGTAAATAAAATGCCAGAAGGAGAATTGCATCAAGCACTCGATATTTTTCGGCAAAACCGAACCATTTACAGCCAGTCGGTAAGACGTAGGAGTAGAGTGTCTACCATTTTGAGATATGCTGCAATTTTTATGCTTCCACTGCTATCTGCTGCTTTGGTTTGGCTTTTCTCGGCAAGCTATTATGCCAACGACATGCAATTGGCAGAATACTATGTGCCAAAAGGATGTATAGACAGTCTTGTGTTATCTGATAATACAAAGGTTGTAGTCAATTCGGGGACGACAATTGTCTATCCACACAGTTTCAGTTCGCATGCCAAGGAGCGGAGCGTGTTTGTAAATGGCAGCTGTCATTTTGAAGTTTCCAAGGATGTCAGTCACCCCTTTGTTGTCCATTTGGGAAATGTGAAGGTTCGAGTATTAGGAACACACTTTTCTGTCAACTCATATAGTGATGAAGAGCAGGTTGTGGTAACACTTGAGGAAGGATCTGTCAATGTTTCTGACAGTTTCCAAAACGTAACGCTTAGTCCTAATGAACAGCTGATATACAGTAGAACAGCTGGAACAATGCACAAACAAATGGTAGATGCAATGGCATATAACTCGTGGGTAAAAGGCGGATTGAATTTCACACAGGAGCCTCTGGAGAAAATCCTGAAGTCGATAGAACGGCGTTATCGTGTTACTATCAGCATAGCAAAGGATGTTGATTCGAAAAGATGCTATACGATGAATTTCAAGAAAGGCGAAACCATAGAACGTATTATGAATGTGTTGACTTTCGTATCAGGAGATATGACTTATACCAAAGATGGTGACAGCATATTCATCTCCAAGCGATGAATATTGGTCTTTCATGAGATACCAAACGCTTCAGCCCTGTGTACGTGATATCGAATTTGTAGTTACAATAATTATAATATCTAAATTAACCTAACAAAACAATGAAAATCAGTATGTACAAAAAGACGACAGCAGTATTAGTCTTGTGTCTGTCAATGTCGATAGGTGCTTTTGGTCAGAGCCAAATCATCCATCTTCAACAAAACAAGGCTACTGTGTCCAATCTTGTAAAAGCTATCGAGAAACAAACAAAGATGTCTGTAGATTTCTCGCAAGAGACATTGGACCTTCATCGGACAATTAAGATTAGTAGTAAAAGCCTGACCTTATCAGCATTGCTTGAAGAGATGCTTAGGGGACAAAGCCTAACCTATAAGATTATTGATCGGCATATAGCAATTGTAGAAAGTCAAGCGGTTCATAACCTGTCTAACAATACACTCCAGCAGACGATATACCAAGTAAAAGGAGTGGTTGTGGATCAGACTGGAGAGCCTATTATTGGCGCTACTGTTGTGGAACAGGGGACTGACAATAAGGCAATAACTGATATTGACGGCCATTTCTCATTGAACACGTCTTCACTTCGTGTCATGCTCAATGTGTCGTACATAGGCTATCAAACCAGTCAGGTAAAGGCACAATCAGGCCAGCCTTTGACTGTCAGAATGCACGAAAACGCCCAAGCATTGTCAGAAGTTGTAGTTGTGGGCTTTGGCACACAAAGAAAATCCAACATTACGGATGCCATTACAACCGTAGACACGAAAATGCTTGCCGACCGCCCAGTTACTAATCTTAGTCAGTCGCTTCAGGGTACTGTTCCTGGACTGAATATGGCAGTAGGTGGATTTGGAGGACAATTGGGGCAAAGTATGGGAATCTCTATTCGTGGAACAGGAACAATCTCTACAGGCTCGAAAGCAGCGACACTTGTCTTGATTGATGGTATAGAGGGAAATATGGATGATGTGAATCCCACCGATATAGAATCTATATCTGTATTGAAGGATGCGGCAGCAAGCTCCATATATGGTTCTCGGGCAGCCTTTGGAGTAGTGCTGATTACAACTAAATCAGGCAGAGCAGACCGAACAAACGTGTCATATACGAGCAACTTACGGTATTATGGTCCAGGCAATCTTCCTGATCCAATGAATGCATGGGAGTTTGCGAACTATTTTAATGAAGGAAGTGTGAATGGCGGAGGCTCACCTATCTTTAATGATGACACACTTGACCGCATCCAGAAGTATATGAGAGGTGAGATTAAAACGTCTACTATTCCCAATTCAAATGGAAACTGGCAATTTCACGAGAAAGCTAATGACAATGTGAATTGGTGGGACAAGCAATTTAAGTGGTCTTGGGCGCAAGAACATAATCTGAACATCAATGGAGGAAACAGCAAGAACCGTTATTATCTTTCAGCTAATTATCTTGATCAGGATGGCAATCTACGATATGGTAAGGACAAGTTCAAGCGTTTGACAACCAATTTGAAATACAATGCTGCTCCATACGAGTGGCTGGAGGTTCAGGTAAACGCAAGATATATCTATAAACAATTGGACAATCCTTTGTACACGGCATTAAACGGTCTTCTCTACCACGATATATCCCGTATGTGGCCAATGATGCCGTTCAAGGACCCCAATGGGTATTATATGCGTAATGGCAAGCTGAATCAACTTACGAATGGCAGCCGTTCGGAATCATCAACCAACGATGCTTATTTCCAAGGCCAGCTTGTATTTCATCCGTTGAAGAATTGGAATATAACAGCAAATATAGGACTGAGAACCGTTAATCAGTTTGACAAGCAAAATCTGAACAAAGTTTATGAGCACAACGTGAATGGTGACCCTCTCCCATTAGGATACGGAAGCTCGTATGCCACAGGACAGACAGGTGCCATGCAGTATTGGTTGCGTTCGAGTATGGTCACAGCCAACCTTTACACGGATTATTCATTTGACATCAACAGCCACAAGTTTAAACTGATGGCGGGATTGAACACCGAGAAGTTCAATAATCGCGATGTGGATTTACAACGAATGGATTTGATAACAGAGTTGGTACCCGAGATAGGGGCTGCAACGGGAGTCGATAAAATACGTGATGCCAGTGCATATTCGTGGGCTACGGCTGGATTCTTTGGGAGATTGAACTATAATTATGAAAATCGTTATTTCCTTACAAGCAACATTCGTTATGACGGCTCTTCCCGCTTCTTGAGCAAAGACCGTTGGGGACTGTTTGGCTCCGTTTCGGCAGGTTGGAATATAGCAGGCGAGAAGTTCTTCAAGATAGATGACCGAATTATCAGTTTGCTGAAGCCACGCATCTCATGGGGAACGTTAGGAAACCAAAACACAAACTCATATTATCCGTTCTATTTGTTGCAGCAAATTGCAGTGAATGGCGGTTCTTGGTTGATGAATGGAAAGAAGCCTACCGTAGCTCTTGCGCCTTCTACGGTAAGCACCTCGCTCACATGGGAAACCGTACGTTCCGTCAATGTTGGATTTGATGTGTCTATGTTGCGTAATCGCCTCAACGTTAATTTTGACTATTATAACCGCAAGACATCCAACATGGTTGGGCCAGCTGGAGAAATCGCATCTGCCTTCGGTACCAAATTGCCTAACAGCAACAATACTGACCTGCATACGCGTGGCTGGGAAATAGCCATGGCTTGGCAAGATTATATAGGAGAGGTACGTTATAATATAGGATTGAACTTGTCGGATGCCCGTACGTTTATTGATAGATACCCCAATGCCTCAAAATCATTGAGCACCTATTATGAAGGTCAGGAGCTGGGAGAGATTTGGGGATATGTAACCCATGGTATTGCAAAAAGCCAAGATGAGATGGACGCCTGGATAAAAGACAACAAGCCATCATGGGGCTCTGGTTGGACAGAAGGTGACATCATGTACGAGGATTTGGATGGAGACCACATTGTCAATCAAGGTGCGAATACGTTAGCAGACTCTGGAGACCGGAGAATCATCGGAAACAGTACGCCACGCTATCATTTTGGCGTGAACATGGGATTGAGCTGGAAAGGCTTCGACTTCAGTATGTTCTGGCAAGGTGTGGCCAAGCGAGACCTTTGGCTCAGTGGCAACATGTTTTGGGGGTTAAATGGAGGCGAATGGCAATCAACTGGTCTGAAAGAACAGCTGGATTATTATCGCCCTGCGAATACAACATCCGTATTCGGGCCTAATACCGATGCCTATTTCCCACGAGTGTATATGAACTCAGACAAGAACCAGTATGTACAAACGCGCTATCTCAGAAATGGGGCGTATGCGCGACTGAAGAATATTCAGCTGGGCTATTCCTTGCCTAAACAGTTGGTGGACAAGGCACACCTACAGAAAGTTTACTTATATGTGAGTGCAGAAAACCTGTTCACCATCAAGAGCCTTCCCAAGGCGTTTGACCCTGAGACGGCATACTCAAACTACACAGACTCAAATACAGGCAAGACCTATCCCTTGCAGAAAACGGTCTCTTTTGGTCTTAATGTGTCATTCTAAAACAAATATAAAATGAAAAAGCAATTAGTATATACAGCACTGTTGGGGTTGGCTGTCATTCCCGTGTCTTGTAATGACTTTCTTGACAGTGAGCCAATAACAGAAGTTAGTACCAATGTGTACCTTCAAAGTGAAAACGATTTAGCGGCTTATGCTGCAAAGTTTTATGATGACAGAGATGATGGAGACCACACGGGCAACATACTTCCATCACATGGGTCTGGAGCATACCATTTGGGCTTGTTCAGGTTGGATAACGGCACAGACAATCAGACCTCCAATGTTCCCTCCAAACTTTTTGTAAAAGGGCAGTTCCATGTGAATGAAGACAATTCGAATTTGTGGAAAACTTACATGAAGAAAATCCGTGCAGCCAATTATTTCCTGAGCAAGGTGGCTTCCCGGGTGGAACAAGGTAAAATAGCTGGAAACGCCTCTCGTGCCAGACATTATCTGGGGGAGGTCTATTTCTTCCGGGCTTATATCTACTTTACGGCTTTGCGTGATTTTGGCGATTTCCCCATAGTCAAGAAAGTAGTGGAGGAGAACTATGATAGTGTGCGTGTTGCCTCACAGCGCCGTCCACGCAATGAGGTGGCTCGGTTCATTCTTTCTGATCTCGACCGTGCATACCAACTCATGGCTGACGTTCCACCCATGACAAACCGCTTGACACGCGATTGCGCTGCATTGATGAAGAGCAGGGTGGCCTTGTTTGAGGGTACATGGGAGAAATACCATCGTGGCACGGCCTTCGTGCCAGGAGGCAAACAGTGGCCTGGCGCAAATGTCGAGTACTTAAAGCATTTCACTATTGACATAGACAAGGAGATACAGTATTTTCTTCAGCAGGCGGTTGAGGCTGCTGACATCGTTGCCTCCAGTCATAGTCTCTATCACGATTATGCTGCATTATTCAACTCTGTAGACCTGAGTGACAATCCGGAGGTGTTGCTGTGGAGGCGTTATGGCTTACAGGCTGGCAACACTTCGCACCATTGGGTTGTAAGCTACCTGCAACGCAATGGATGTGGAAACTCTGGACTGTCAAAATCACTTGTTGACTCGTATTTGATGAAGACCGGAATTCCCATATATGCCGCTGGGTCTCAATATCAGGGTGACGACACATATCTGCATGTGTTTGGCCAGAGAGACCCCAGGATGGACAAAACGATACTGAAGACAAATGATCTGCTGTCAACCAATCCTAATCTAATCGAATATATCAAAAAGTCGGATGGATATGGTTACTTTTATCGCTCGCCTATCTTTGAAGGCGAGGTAGAGAATAGTTGTCCTACGGGCTACTCTTTGCGAAAGGGGCTGAATACGGATGGAAGCATGCAACCTACAAAAGAATCGTTTACAGGTTGCCCTATATTTAGAGCGGCAGAGGCTTATCTCAACTATATTGAGGCATACTATGAGCTTCATGGAAACTTGGGCGGGAAGTGTGACCGATACTGGAAGGCATTGCGTAAGCGGGCAGGAATGGACGCAGACTACGAGAAGACCATTGCTCGCACGGAAATGGAAAAGGAGAAAGAAGATTGGGGGAGTTACTCTCGAGGTGAACAAATTTCCCCCACGCTGTACAATATTCGGCGTGAAAGAAGAGTTGAATTGGTAGCAGAGGGATTACGTCTCATGGATCTTAAGCGTTGGAGGTCGTTGGATCAGGTTCGTGACTATCAGGTTCGAGGTGTTAATTTCTGGGATCAGATGTGCCAGCTGTACACTCATCCTGCGGCTGTCGATGCCTCACAGCCATTGAAGCCTGTAGACATCGTGGAATATGGAAACTCCAATAAGGCCGCCAACATATCGGCAAAGAGTGACAAATATGCCCAAGGAAAATACTTGTTGCCTTACCGCAAGAGCAAGTCGAATATAGGCTTTGATGGATTGACTTGGACGGCTGCCAATTATCTTTATCCCATCAGCAATGTGGAGTTCAGATTAACAACGGCAGTTCCCGGGTCAACCGATTACACAACTTCGTCTATCTATCAAAATCCATATTGGAGTACCGAGGATGGGACGCTGCCTTCCGAGTAGGATGGTTCAATACAAATTCTATGCTATCGATGAACAAACAGTTAATGATTACAACGGCTGCCGCATCCTTCTTGGGGTGTGGCACCGCTTGTGCGCAGCCGAAAGACAGCCGCCCCAACATCATCGTCTTCATCGTCGATGATATGGGATGGCAGGATACGTCGGTGCCGTTTTGGCATCAGAAGACACGCTACAATGAGATGTACGACACACCCAACATGGAGCGGTTGGCCAGTCAAGGCATGATGTTCACGCAGGCATACGCCTGTCCGGTCAGTTCGCCCACGCGTTGTAGCCTGATGACGGGCATGAACATGGCACGTCACCGTGTTACCAACTGGACTTTGCAGCGGGATGTGATGACGGATGCCAGAAACGACAGCATGAAGCCTGCCGACTGGAACTGCAACGGCATTGCGCAGGTGTCTACGGTTGCTCATACCACCACGGCAAAGTCATTCGTCCAGCTCCTGAAAGACAACGGCTACCACACCATTCATTGTGGTAAGGCGCATTGGGGAGCCATCGACACGCCGGGAGAGAATCCGTGTCATTTTGGCTTCGAGGTCAACATCACGGGCACAGCTGCCGGTGGTTTGGCCACTTACCTCAGCGAATTGAATTACGGTCACACCAAGGATGGAAAGCCATACGCGCTCAATGCCATCCCCGGGTTGCAAGCTTATTGGGGAACAGGAACGTTTGCAACGGAGGCTCTCACCAAAGAAGCCCTCAAGGCGCTTGACAAAGCTAAGCGTTACCAGCAGCCATTCTATCTCTACATGTCGCACTATGCGGTGCATATCCCTATTGACAAGGACATGCGTTTCTTCCCAAAATATGTCCGCCGGGGGCTTTCTGACAAGGATGCTGCCTACGCTTCTCTGGTCGAGGGCATGGACAAGAGCCTGGGCGACATCATGGATTGGCTCGAAAAGAACAAGGAGGCCGACAATACCATCATCATCTTTTTAGGAGATAACAGTGGACTGGCCTCTTCTCAGCTGTGGCGCGACGGACCGTTGTACACCCAAAACGCTCCATTGAAAAGCGGAAAAGGTTCGCTCTATGAAGGGGGAATCCGAGTTCCCTTTATCGTGAAATGGAACGGCTCGGTGGAGCCAGGCGTGCGAAACGATGCCAGTATCATGGTAGAAGATTTGTATCCTACCATCCTTCACATGGCACAAATCACCCATTACCAGGTGCCACAGACCATAGATGGTATGGACTTGGTGCCCTCGTTGCAAGGACGTACAGACAAGGCTCTGCAACATAGAGCCATCGTATGGAACGTACCGAACGTATGGGATGGCTCCGGACCGGGTATCAGTCTTAACTGTGCCATACGCCAAGGGGATTGGAAACT
This sequence comes from uncultured Prevotella sp., assembly GCA_963511375.1. GTDB lineage: Bacteria > Bacteroidota > Bacteroidia > Bacteroidales > Bacteroidaceae > Prevotella. The sequence continues at coordinate 87,175 of CAUPIT010000004.1, forward strand.
GATTTATGACTATCCCACGGGGCGGAAAGAGTTGTACCATGTCTCCTCGGACATTGGGGAAAAAGAAAATGTGGCCGGGCAGAATCCGCAGAAAGTGAAGGAGCTTTCTGTGTTGTTGGGCAAGAAGTTGCGCGGCATGAATGCTCAGCGTCCCATGCTGATTCGTACGGGTAAGCCTTGCAAGTGGCCGGACGAGGAATAGTCTGTTTTCTTCTTTTTTGTACTGAAAAATGACAATAAAATGGCTTTCTAAAACTCCTGAAATAGAAAGGATGGCGGGGCAAACTGCGTGTTTTTATGGCGTTGAATGTCAAGAAAACCCGTGTTTTGAACAAAAAACATAGCGATAGTCTCGTTTTTCACACCCTTTTGGACGACAATTAACATGGGTTTGTGGTGCAAAAGCATTGAGTTTGTGCTGCAAACTCAATGCCTTTATACCTTTAAAGGGCATCTTTAGAAGGTCAATAGCAAATATTTTCCTGTAATGTTTTGTGTATTTGTGAGTTATGAAAATTGTTCATAACTCGCGTATTTGCGCCCAACTGGTTGGCTGGTTGTAAATAATGCAAGGAGAAAGGGGTTGTTGTCAAAAGAAATGACAGTGTGAGATTGTCTGTGTACGGGATGTTCCGTCAGGGTAAGAACAAGGAGTGCGCTCGCTTCTTTCGCATGCGTTGATGCGTGATAAGCCGATGAAGGGTTACCTATCGGTAAAAGAAAAAATCCATAGACCCATGATAGAAAGAAGTCATGGGTCTATGGAAATGGCCTGAAAACGCTATTTTCGGTCGGCTTTTAGGCGCTCAGCCATGGCCTTTCCCAGTTCTTCGCACTGGCTGCGTACGTCTTTTGACATGGCTTGTTTCATTTCTACGGGCGTTCCCACAGGCTCAAATTTGAGCTTGTTGTCTACCCATTCGGCAATGGTGGGTACGGCCTTGCTGGCCCATCCATAGCTGCCAAACCATCCGATGTAATGGTTCTTGATGTCGTGGTTGGCTATTTCAGACAGCAGTTCGGACATCTCGTGGTACAAACCGTTGTTGTAGGTTGGCGCTCCCACAATCAATCCGCGGTAACGGAAGATGTCACGGAGGATGTAAGAGTGGTGCGTCTTCGAGATGTTGTACATGCAAATGTTCTTGATGCCGGCCTGACTGGCTGCTCTTGCGATGGTTTCAGCCATGCGTTCGGTGTTGCCATACATGGTTCCGTAGCAGATGACGATGCCCTCATCGGTTTCGTATTTGGACATTTGGTCATAGAGGTCTACTACTTTCGCTGCCTTCTCGTGCCATACAGGACCATGGGTAGGGCAAATGAAATCAATTTGTTGATCGGCCAACTTCTTCAAGGCGTTCTGCACGGGTACGCCATATTTTCCTACGATGTTACTGTAGTAACGCACCATCTCCAACCAAGCCCAGCTGGTGTCTATCTCATCGTCCAGGATACCACCATTCAATGCGCCGAAACATCCAAAGCCATCGCCCGAGAACAGCATGTGGTCAGTTTCGTCGAGTGTCATCATCGTTTCGGGCCAGTGCACCATGGGCGTCATGAAGAACTTCAACTTGTGATGACCAAGGTCTATCACTTCGCCATGTTTCACTTCAATCGTTTGGTCTTTGATGCCGTAGAATCCGGCCATCAGGTCGAACGTTTTCTTGTTACCGATGACTTTGATGTTGGGATAATACTTCTTCAGCAGTCCCAAAGAGCCGCTGTGGTCGGGTTCCATGTGGTTCACTACGAGGTAATCGATGGGTCGGTCGCCCAGCACCTCATGCAGGTTTTCGATGAATTGCGTGAAGAAATCCACTTGAACAGCATCGATGAGGCACACTTTTTCGTCGTCTATCAGGTACGAATTGTATGAAACACCCGCTGGCAGAGGCCACAAACCTTCAAACAAAGACTTGTTGCGGTCGTTCACACCAACATAATAGACTTTATTCTTGAGTTCTATCATATTTGAATTTATTATGTGATTAATGAGGTAATATCTGCTTATCGTTGTGCCAATTCGGCTTTCATCTGGTTGGCAAAACTGGTGTCAACATAGTTGTGTATGCTCTTACAGCTCTCCGAGGCGAAACGTAAACCGTAGCTGATGATTTGGTTCCATTGCTCCTCCGATAGGCCTTGTTCCAGCATTTGGCGTGTAATGCCATGTTTGAGCAGCCCGAACAACACGCCAGCATTGAAGTTGTCGCCGGCTCCGATGGTACTCACCGGGGCTTCATCAGGCACGGGGTAGGCCTTGTGGAGATTGTTTTCTGCGAACAATTGCACGGCTTCGGCTCCCTGTGTGTAAATAAACCGTTTGCAGTAGAATGATATTTCGGCCTGATATACTTTGGCTGCGTTGTCAAGTTTGTACAGCGTTTGAAAGTCTTCTCTGCTGCCTCTGACGATGTCGGCATACTCCAAATTCTCCAACAGATTAGGGGTGATGCGCATCACGTCATGCTGATGAGCCGGTCTGAAGTTGACATCGTAGTAGATGATGGCGCCATGATTGTGGGCATAGTCGAGCAATCCAATCACTTGAGGTCTGATAACGGGGTTGACAGCATAATAAGAACTGAAGATAACGATATCGTCTGGTTGGATATCGGGAAAGGCAAAATCGAGTTGGTCGTGGGGATGATCTTTGTAAAAAAGGTACTCCGCATCGTTCTTCTCGTTGAGAAAAGCCAGGGAGATGGGCGATTTGCTGTCGGGAAAAGTGTTTACATGACTGGCACCTACTCCGTTCTGTTCCAGGAAACGGTGAATCATGTTCCCCACACGGTCGTTGCCTGTCTCGCTGATGAACGTGGTGTGAACCCCCGATCGCCCCAATGAAATAAGGCCATTGAATGTCGAACCACCGGGATAAGCCCCGATGGGCTGGTCGTTTTTGAAAATAATACCGAGCACAGTCTCGCCGATTCCTATTACCTTACGCATAACAAACTTGATTTTGCTCATGCAAATATACGGTAAATAGGTAATAACTCAAAATAAAAAGAAGTATTAAATATTAAATCTGTCTAAATTGATTATCTTTGTAAACCATTGGCTTGGTCAAGTCTGAAAGCGTAGAATGATGATTTGATACCGAGCTATGTAAAAACGAAATCATGCTGAATTATCATACTTTTGTGCTCAATAACGGTCTGCGAATCATTCATCGTCCTTCGCAATCGCCGGTAGTTTATTGCGGATATCAACTCAATGTGGGTTCAAGGGATGAGGAACCTGGTGAAGAGGGCATGGCTCATTTCTGCGAACATGCTACGTTCAAAGGGACACAGCGGCGTCGTTCATGGCACATCATCAACAGTCTGGAGAGTGTGGGAGGCGACCTCAACGCCTTTACCAACAAGGAAGATACGGTTTACCATGTGGCCATTCTGAAAGAACACGTTGCTCGAGCCATCGACATCCTGACGGATATCGTCTTTCACAGCACCTATCCACAAGCTGAATTGACAAGAGAAAAGGAGGTGATTTGCGATGAAATCGAGAGTTATAACGACTCTCCGGCCGATTTGATATACGATGATTTCGAGAACACCATCTTCCATGGACATCCGCTCGGACACAATATTTTGGGCACAACCGATACGGTTCGCTCCTTCATGACGGCCGACACGCAGCGCTTTACGCAGAAGTTTTATCGGCCGGAGAATGCTATTTTCTTCATTGACGGTGACGTCTTATTCGACAAAATCGTCAAATTGCTCTCCAAAGCCACCGCAGACATGCCGAAAAAAACGCCTGTGATGTCATCAAGTCATGCACATCAGTGGGTCAATAGCAATGACCCGACGGTCATTGTGCGTAAGAAAGACACGCATCAGGCGCATGTTATGATGGGCAATCGGGCGTACGACATTCATCATCATGGGCGGATTCCGCTGTATTTGCTGAACAATATCCTGGGTGGTCCTGGCATGAATGCCCGCCTCAACATGTCTCTTCGCGAGCATCATGGGTTAGTTTATACCGTTGAAAGCTCGATGGTGAGCTACACAGACACGGGATTGTGGTGCCTATACTTTGGCTGTGACCCACACGATGTGCCGAAATGCCAGCGACTGGTGCGCAAAGAGTTGGATAGAGTGATAGAACAACCGTTGACTGATTACCAACTCAAGGCGGCTAAAAAACAAATAAAAGGCCAGATTGGCGTGGCTTGTGACAATCGTGAGAGTTTCGCTTTAGACTTTGGGAAGACCTTCCTACACTACGGATACGAGAAAGATATCAATTGGCTGTATGAGCAAATTGATGCTGTTACCTCACAAGAAATCCAACAAGTGGCACAAGACATCATGGCTGCGGACAAGCTTACCACGTTGATTTTTCAGTGACAAGCCGATTAAATATAAGCGGATGTGAGAAGCAAAACAGGCTGCTTTTGTAAGTAACATCATTGGGTTACCTGCAAAAACAGCCTGTTTTATATTCGTATTACCGTGCGTTTGCTTATTTCATGGCCCAGTAAGTGCCGTCATTCACGGCCATGTGTACCTGGTAAACGCCTGCTTCAGTCAAAGCAACATCCATCTTTTTGCCGTTTGGCAGGGTGGCCTTGATGGTTCCATCTTCATTAAAACGGAACAACTCTGTTTGCTTTCCGTTGGCTACTTGTGACCAAGAGTCGGTAGACTTGTCGTACAAGAACTTCGTTATCTCACCAGTTGGTGCTGTAATCTCATAACCGTCTTTCAGGGTTTTCACAGCATAGTACTTGCCATCTTGCCCCATCACTTGCTTTGTCTTGCCGTTATTGGCCATTGGGTTGTCACCTGTCCAGAACTCAATGGTGTTGAGTACCACGACATCGGCAGTGCCACAGATGGCGTAGGCCGGAGAGAGAATCAGGAAGATGATTTCGTTCAGGAACTTACTGTCTGTGGCTGTTTTGTTCCAACTCAACAGCTTGTTGAACAAACCAAAGCTTCCTATGCATGACGTTGTTAACATAGCACCAGCTAATAGCAGCGTGGCAACTTTCAATTTCTTCATTTTCATAATTCGATGTTTATTATAGGTGATTACAAAAGTCAAAGATACAAAATAATTAAGAATGGTCGTTAATGCTGGTATTTTTTTACGTAATCTTCACAACGCGATCATTCTTCTGCGTCTAAAAGTGATGATGATGAATCCAATTTCTATCCCATTTCCAGCTTTCCATGTTACATGAGGTAAAGCACAGCTTCGTTTCCTTCGTTCATGAGCAAGTCGAGAATGCTCAAATTGGGTAAGAATCCGTGTTTTTGGGCATACACTTGGTAATAGGGTTTGGGCGTAAAAGCGTCATCAGGGAGTGGATGTTTGGGGCGAATGGCATCCCTTAGATCTGTTATTTGGGGCATCTGTGGCGGCAAGTCGTCAGTGTTCACATAGGTAGTGGTTTCTTGTATGTTTGGTTCAATGTCCAACAGCTGGCACATCTTCATTGTGATTTCGAGGTTGAAATCGTACAGAAAAGTCCATTTCTTCGTGAAAAAAGGATGTAAGTCGTCCGCATAATACTCGAAAAAAGGGCTTTCACCGTAGGCCGACTGTAGTGCATTCCAGTGCAGATGGCGCCAGTTGGCATGGTCGCTGATGCGAATATCGCGCATTGGACATTTGAGATTGTCATACTTTTCCACCGGAATGCTCAGCACCTGAATGCCATTTGTCATGGCGATGTTGCAACGATTGCGGTACGTTTGCTTGACGTAGTTGTCGTGACTTTCCAAGTAACAAACGTCGTAGCGATTGAGTTTCTGGTACCACTGCACGGGACCAAAGTAGGTGGATGAAAGAAGAACGCTATTCATGATGCTTTTCAAAATGTGGCCAACGCTTCCATCTGAACAGCGAATAAGCCTTTCCGGCGATGTCACCGTGCTGAACCAACGTCTGTTTTCGGCCAATTCCCAGCAACAGATACTGGCAAGTTCCGCAGCGACAGTGTGCGTTGCAGTGGTTGGGAATGAGATATCTTTCGCCCTTGACGGTAATGGTGTCGCCGGGAAGTGCTATCACTTGTCCCAACGCCTGCTGTTGCCGTCCGAACAACACCACCTCACCGCGCTTGAAGTCAGAGCGTGCCAGCCTGTTTACCAACACTCTGTCACCCTTTCGAAGCACTGGCTTGAGCCCCTCATCGGGTACGGTAAAGATGGTAAAGACGTATGCACGGATAGCCAACATGACTATGGTGCAAACAGCGATGGATAACATCCATTGTAAGAGGTTTCGCAAAAGAGATGCTTTGTTTCTCACTTTCGTCTGACCTGTTGCGGTCAGACGGCGTTCATACTGCTATTTAATGTTGTCAACCATGTTGAACAATCGGTTCCAACGGATGCCACCCAGTCCTTTACGGTCAGGGTCGGAAGACCACCAAATGAAGATGGGTTTGCCCACGATGTGGTCCTCTGGCACAAATCCCCAGTAGCGGCTGTCTGCCGAATTGTGACGGTTGTCGCCCATCATCCAATAGTAATCCATTTTGAAAGTGTAGCTCTTGGCCAGTCGTCCGTTGATGTATATCTGGTTGTTCTTAATCTTCAGCTCGTTATTCTCGTACACGCGGATGGGACGTTCGTACACAGCGATGTTGTTCATGTCCAGGTTGATGGTTTTCCCCTTGGCCGGAATCCATATCGGACCGTAGTTGTCGCGTGTCCAATTCGTCACGGCATTCAGCGGATAAAGGTCGCCCACGGTGGCATCGGTGTTGATGCTGATGCTCTCAACAATGTCCTTGCGTTCCGCAAGAGCCTTTGCCGTAGCCTTGGTCAGCGGCATGCAACCACGTTGGTTCAGGCTGCCAAGGTCTTCCATGGATATGCCCAGCTCTTTCATGAGGTCGTCTGGGATATGCTGTTTCAGCTTGATGTAATAGGTATATTGTACGTTGTCAGGCTCCTTGTTGGCCTTGCCGTCCAAGTAAACGATACGGTTTTTGATTTGAAGCGTCTGCCCTGGCAGTCCAACGCATCGCTTCACATAGTTTTCGCGGCGGTCGGTAGGGCGGCTGTCGATAGAGCCAAACTCCACGGGATTGCTGGCTACGTATTGTCTTCCAAGTGCATACACCTGCTCAAAGTAGTCGTGTTGTTGCTGCTTGTTCAGCGTGTTGAGGTCGATGGGCGCCCCGTTGTTCTGCTCGAAAATCTGTTGTCCGAAGCCATACACCATGCTGTAGTATTCGGTTTGATACGGCAATTCGGTGCAAATGGTGTCCCCGGCCGGATAATTGAACACCACGATGTCGTTGAGTTTCACGTTACCCAGACCTTTCACCCGTCGATAGTCCCAGTGCGGAAACTCGATATAGCTCTTCGTATTGATGATGGGAAGCGTGTGTTGGGTAAGCGGCATGGTCAATGGCGTTTGCGGAATGCGCGGTCCGTAGCTCACCTTGCTCACGAAAAGATAATCTCCAGTGAGCAATGATTTCTCTAAAGAGGACGATGGAATGACGTAATTCTGAAACACAAACAGGTTGATGAAGTACACGGCCACCAGTGCGAACACCAGCGCGTCTACCCAACTCATCACGAAGCGCACGGGTGCCTCGGCGTCTTTCCACCACTGCCAGCGTATCTTTTTGCTGATGTACACGTCGTAGATGAAAGGAACCACCAGCAGTCCCCACCAACTTTTTACCCAATATAGAAACAAAAGATACAAGGCGAGAACCACGATAAACTTGGTCCATTGTACCTTCATATTTAGTTTTGCTTTCTGTTTATCAATCATAGTGATAACAAGATGTATGTTTAAATGTTCAAAAATAAGATTGCTTAGAACCTAAACAAGTCGCTCGTGGTGAGCAATCCTGTGTGTGTTGCGGTGTACTCGGCCGCCAACACTGCCCCCAAGGCAAAGCCCGTGCGATTGTGTGCATCGTGCGAAATGGTGATTTTGTCGGCCTCACAGTCGTAAGTTACGGTATGAATGCCTGGCACTTCTCCACGTCGTACGCTGTCTATGGTCAGCTGGTCAGCCGCCACGTCGTCCGTACCCGACGTACTTCCGTCAGCTGCCTGCTGTACTCCTTTCACCCAACTGCGTTTTCTGCCCATTTCATCGATGATTTCTTCGGCCAGCGTGATGGCTGTTCCGGAGGGTGCATCCAGCTTATGGATATGATGGGTTTCCTCTATTTTCACCTCATATTGTGGGAAATTATTCATGATTTTAGCCAGATAACGGTTCACGGCCGAGAAGATGGCCACGCCCAAGCTAAAGTTTGATGCCCAGAAGAGCGTTTGTCCGCCCTCGCTGCACAGTCGCTTCACATCGTCGCCATGCTCTTTCATCCATCCCGTAGACCCGCTCACCACCTTCACATTGTGTGCGAATGCGCGCAGATAGTTGCCGTATGCAGCCGTTGGCGTAGTGAATTCGATGGCCACGTCGGCACTTGCAAACGCTTCACTGTCAAAATCTTCCTGGTTTTGTACGTCGATGATGCTCACGATTTCGTGACCTCTGTCCTTGGCAATCTGTTCAATCATCTTTCCCATCTTGCCATATCCTATCAATGCTATTTTCATTTCGCTTGCTCTTAAATGATGACAAAGATACTTTAAATCGGCTGAAAATCAAAATATTGTACTTTGTTTTTTGCTTTTATTGACGCTTGCGCTCCCTGTTTTTCTTGCCTTTGTGCGCAAAGGGTATCAGACCTAATTTGCCCCATGGTCAGCGGTTGAAACTGCTCAGTCATGCCCATACGGGTGATGTGCAGGTGACATTTTTCTTGACAACAACCCCTTCAGGATTCGCTTATTTTCAACCAACCATGTCCCTGGTCGCAAATACGGCAAATATGCGGCGTTTTTGCAACGTGTTGATGGTTAATTTGTTCCATGTTTTGAGTGCGATTTCCCTGTTATTTGCAATGCTCTTTGGGTTCAATAGCATTGCTTTTAATTACCAATAAGCATGCTTTTGTGTTTCAATCTCATGCTTATAGTACGGTAAAGTGATGCATTTTTCGTTGAATTGGGTGGAGATGGGATGGCAAAAGCTATGTTATTGGTGACGAAAGTGATATTTCATTAACCTTTTTCACATTGCAAATGGATTTCTGATGATGTGTTTTTTTCTATTTTATCATTTTTAATTGCTAGTTTTATTGTCATTTTTTCTGACAGAACGGTTGAAAAACAGGCAGGAAAACCAACCGATAACTCCAGAATTATTCAATGATTTTTCGGCAAGATAAAGTAGCCACCAAAATTTTGAAAATACGAGAATTGTGTGTATTTTTGCATGAAAATGGTACATGAAGATTATTACACCCAAAAGTTAACCCATCGGGAAATTAAGCCAACGGCATCCCGACTGCTCATTCTTCGCGAGATGATGCGAGGCGATGAGGCCGTATCGTTGCCCGATTTGGAGCGTTATCTGCCCACTGTTGACAAGTCAACCATATCGCGAACCTTGTCTTTATTTCTCCTTCATCGCCTGATTCATGCCATTGATGATGGTTCAGGTGCGTTGAAGTACGCCGTTTGTGACGACGATTGCGACTGTTCGATTGACGAAGAGCATACGCATTTTTATTGCGAGCACTGCCATCGCACGTTCTGTCTCAAGCACATTGCCGTTCCCGTAGTCCCACTTCCGGAGGGATTCAGCCTGCATAGCATCAATTATGTGCTGAAAGGCTTGTGTCCGGAGTGTACCGAAAAATTGAAATAACACGATGGCTGACGGATGAACCATGCACATGAGAGAATCCGCTTGGACGTTGACGGCGGTTACTAAACAAAGACGCGTTAAGATAGGTGCAATCCCGTTTGATGGTTTTAAACGCAAGGACAGACAGCCACCGGAACAGGTGTTCTTCGTTCGTGTGGTTTATATCTACCGACTTTTAATGGGGGTTGTTTTACAATAGATGATGGTATTGGTTAATTTAAACATCTTATGAGTATCATTAGATTTATCAAAAACTGGACTTTGCCTATATCGATGGTGATCGGAGTGACAGCCTATTCTGTGTTTGCTTTCATCCCTTCTTTGGATAAGGCCGCATGCTTGTTTGCGCCTTTCTTTGACACCATTCTGCCTTTGTTCATGTTTTTAATCTTGTTTGTGACCTTTTGTAAGGTCAATTTTAGGCGTTTAATTCCAGTCAAGTGGCATCTTTGGGTGAGTTTTTTTCAAGTGTTATTTGTCTTTGTCATCATTGCCATCATCCTGTCTTGTCGCCTCAAGGGCAACAGTCTCATACTGATGGAAGCACTACTCACGTGCATTATCGGCCCATGTGCGTCAGCTGCTGCAGTGGTTACGCAGAAATTGGGTGGCAATCTTGAGGAGATGACCACCTATACCTTCTTGTCTAACTTTATCACCGCTTTGCTCATTCCCATTTGTTTCCCACTAATTGAAAAAACAAGTGACATTACTTTTATGGGTGCATTCTTGAAAATACTCAATCAAGTGTGTCTTGTTTTGGTCGTTCCGATGGGCTTAGCTTATGTCGTTAAGCACTATTTTCATCGGTTTCATCGGTGGGTCGTGGGTGTAAAAGATCTTTCTTATTATCTCTGGGGATGCTCCTTGATGATTGTGACGGGCACTACGATGAAGAATATTGTGCATGCAGAAACGTCCGTTCACTTTCTCTTGCTCATCGCTTTGCTGGGCTTGCTGCTCTGTGTGATACAGTTTTCCGTCGGACGTTTCATCGGTCACTATTTCAATGCCATCGTTAATGCCGGTCAAGCACTGGGCCAAAAGAACACAGCCTTTGCCATCTGGATAGCCTACTCCTACCTCAATCCCATCTCATCCGTTGGGCCTGGTTGCTATATCCTATGGCAGAATATCATCAATAGCGTTGAAATCTGGGCGTATAGGAAGCGGGGTTTGGAACGGTCAGCATAGCTAAAATCGTGTTATCGGCTCACTTTTTCACAGGAAGTTATGTGTGTTTTTACTGGAAGTTACATGTGTTTTCACACCTTCCCGTTTGTTTTGATGATAGAAAAGAAAGTAAATTGGTCTGAAAGTAGGGCCAGATAAGGCTCTTCCGCTTAGTGTATGGTCAACAGACCGAATGGACCAGACGTGGAAGCAGCATAGCGAGTGAGGTAATTTTTCTCACCTCGACAACCTTTAGAGATATTCCCTCCCGTGTTCATATTGTATTCACGGTGACAATTGTTACACGTTGCAATACCGCTGGATGACAGGGTTAGAGGGTAATTCCTGCGTGGTATCGTGAGCCAGTCGAAGCAATTGGGGCATTGATTGTCGTAAGCATAGAAGATAGGAGGATTGTCTAAGTTGCCAAAGCCAACGATTACGCCATTGTTATAACCAAAGGTAAGAGCCGTTCTTTGGTCCCTCGAGTTGAAAATGGACATGCTTTGGCTGCCTCGGTTGTTCTTGAAAGCAAAATAAGTTGCACCGCCTTTCATGGTTTGTTGTACCAAACAAAACACGCCAGGCGACGTGGCGTTCATCGCACTGGCAAGCGTTGCATCGTTGTGTTCTTGGTTATTGATTGCCACGAAGCACCGAACAGAACTGTATTGGTTCTGATTTTCTCCGCACGATGACAGCAACAGGGGCAGGAAAAGAAATAGAAATGTTCCTTTTCTATTCATCTTATGGATGCGTTTCAGGCACCTCATCCCATCTCTTTTCCTGCTTTTAACCTTATTCATACTGTATCATTTGCAAGGCATCAGCCACCTTTTCGATACCTTCCTGCAGCGGTTTTTTCACCATGGCCTTGATGAAAGGGTTCACTTCGGCCTTCATCGTCAGCTTCATCTTGCTCGAATGGTCGGTCACAGGCAATATCTGTATCCATAGATTGACAGGGATTGGACTCTTTTTCGTCTCGAACTTGATACACTTCGGTTCGTCTCTTTCGATGATATTGAGTTGTACATCACCCATTGGAGAATGGATAGAGATGGAATCAGCATCAAAGGTTAGGTCCTTAATCTTATCCTCTGGTATTTTGTCGCGTACCTTCTCAATGTTTGTTAGGTCGCTTAGCATGTTGTAAACAGACTGCTGTGAGTAGGGAATCTCGCGTATGGAACTTTCAAATTTGCTTGACATAATTTTGTAGCATGTATGATTTTTACTAAATGGGGATTTACTTTCGCCAGCCAGATGGGTTCTTTCGCCATTCGTTGAGCAACTCGATGTCACTTTCTTGGATATATCCCGTAGCCAGTGCCTCAGCCACTACATGGTCATAGTCGGTTAGGGTAACCAACTTGACGGTGGCATCTGTGAACGCTTGTGCGGCGACAGGGAACCCGTAAGTGTAAGAGGCAACCATGCCAACAACGTCTCCTCCGGCTTTTTTGATGGCCTCTACTGCCTTCAAAGAGCTGCCTCCAGTAGAGATAAGGTCTTCGATAACCACTACCTTAGCACCCTCTTTCATCTCACCTTCGATTAGGTTTTCCAGTCCGTGGTCTTTTGGTTTGCTTCTTACATATATCAAAGGCATGTTCAAGACATCAGCGATGAGGGCGGCTTGTGGGATGCCTGCCGTCGCCACACCTGCGATGACATCAGCCTCGGGGAAGTGTTTCAAGATGGCATGCACCATCCCTACCTTCACAAAGGTGCGTATGTCGGGATAAGAAAGCGTTTTTCTGTTGTCGCAATAAAAAGGCGATTTCCAGCCTGAAGCCCATGTGAAAGGCTCGTTGGGCTGTAGCTTGATGGCTTTGATGCGTAATAATTTGGATGCAAAATCTCTTTTTAATGTGTTATTTTCCATATCGTAAGTTGTTGAGTATATATTGCAAAGATAGTTGAAATCTCCTATATTCCAAAGGGATGAGTGGCTTTTTTGGCGGCATTCGTGCTGTTCTATCCTTTTGCCCAACCCAAAGAAAGCACGCTGACGTGTACCCTTCCGTCCCGCTGCAGAGCCTTTCCGCAGGCGCAGATGGTGGCCCCAGTGGTCACGATGTCATCGATGATCAGCACATGTTTGCCCATCAACCCCGCGTTTTCGGCCAGTTGAAAGGCGTCTTCCACATTCTCCGTGCGAGCCAACCGATTCTTATGTGTCTGGCTGTCCTTGAACTTTATGCGTTTTAGTGCATGCTTCACGATGGGCAACCCACACACTTGGCTCACCCCCTTTGCGATTTCAAGACTTTGGTTGTATCCCCTTTGTCGCTCACGGCTTTTCGTCAGCGGAACGGGTACGATGCAATCGATGCCTTGGAAGAATCCTTTAGCCTGGAATTCCTCAGCTGTCAGGCATCCTAATTGTTCGCCAATCTCTGGATGGTCACCATATTTCAAGGCGTAAATCATGCGACTTGCCTCCGATCGAGCCTGATAGAAGAACAATGCTGCCGCTCGTTCGATGGGGATGCGAGCCCAGAACATTTGGGCCATCTCGTTGTCGTAGGCGTCGTCTTCGTAGTGAGTACGAGGCAAATGTAGGTTGCACGAGGCGCACAACACCTGTTCGCCTTCGGTCAATCTCCGCCTGCATTCCACACAGGTGCGGGGAGATATCAAATCAAGGAGTCTGCTGATAAAACTAATCATCCATCCAATCGTCAGCTTGGTCGATACATTGTTTAATCTGTTCTATGTCAAATCCCCTGCTCATGGCAAAGCGGATGAGCTTCATGCTGCGCTCATAGTCATTACGTCCCGTTACGGTTTTCCACTTTCGATGGATGAGTGGCCGCAGAATGGCGATGTAGTCTTCGTCCGGAACCTCATCGAGAACCCTGTTTGACACATCCTTCGATACCCCTTTCTGATACAAGGCTTGCTCTATTTTACGGCGTCCCCACTGGTTGTAAGTCATCTTGTCGTTGACAAAAGCCCGAGTGTAGCGTTCGTCATCAACGTATTTCCCAGCAATCAGTCGATCCATGATGCGCTCTTGAACCGTGCTGTCCAAGCCCCAAAGGTTCATCTTCCGAACCATCTCTCCGCTGCAGTGTTCCGCCTTGGCACAAAGGGCAGACAGCTTGTTCCAAGCCTCTTTTTCGGTCATTTCTTTCTTTTCGTTCATCATCGGCAATGTTTTCGTGACTTTTCGGTTTGACAAGGGCGGGTCGCTCTGGCCATTCTGTCCTTGCCAAAAGCGTCTTTTCGGATTTCAATATCGATGAAACCTACGTTTTTGAGCATTTCTTCCAGTTCGTTTTTGTATAGTGGATTGATTTCAACATACAGTTTTCCGCCGGGTTTAAGCGCTTGGATGGCATAGTTGGCGATGGCTTTGTAGAACAGCAGCGGATCGCTTTGTGGAACAAACAGAGCCGTGGATGGCTCGAATTTCAGCACGTTTTGCGCCATTTCTGCTGCTTCTGAAGGACAGATGTAGGGTGGATTTGATACAATAATGTCCCATTTCATCGAGTCTTTTGGTGCCACTAAGGCATCCTGAAGCGCCAAACTAACAGGTGCCTTCCATGCCTTTGCGTTTTCGTTCGCTATCCGCAACGCATCCTGAGAGATGTCCCAAGCCGACACAGCCGCACCTGGAATGTTCAAACTAAGCGTCACTGCAAGGCATCCCGAGCCTGTTCCGATGTCCAAAATCGTGATGGACTGCCCGTCAGTTGGTGTTTGTTCGCTGACTATCCAGGTGCAAAGTTCCTCCGTTTCGGGGCGTGGAATCAGCACACCCGGTGCCACTTTGAACCTGCGACCGGCAAACTCAGCTTCACCTAATACATATTGTACGGGTTCTGCTTGCCGCAACCGCTGCATGATTTTCTCCAAAGAACGACCTTCTTCTGCCGATAAATCGTTAACTTTGCCACACAGAATGTCGGTGAGAGTCAATCCAAAACGCACCTCCAATACCGTCCTAACCACTGCTTTTGCTTCGGTTTCATCGTATAGGGGGGTGAGTTGTTCCCAAAGTTCCCGATAATTTTTCATGGCAACAAATATACTAAAAAAATAAGAACATGAACCAAGAAGAGCTCGATAAAATGTACATGCGGCGCTGCCTTCAGCTGGCCAAGCAGGGTAAGGCTTTGGCTAAGCCCAATCCCATGGTGGGTGCAGTGATTGTTTATCAAGGTAGAATATTGGGCGAAGGTTATCATGTGCGGTGTGGACAGGCTCATGCTGAGGTCAACGCCTTCGCGTCTGTCCGTCCCGCAGACGAGCCTTTGCTGCCGCAAAGCACGCTCTACGTTAGTTTGGAACCTTGTTGTCACACTGGCAAGACCCCTCCCTGCGCCGATCTAATCATCAGGAAACATGTGAAACGCGTGGTGTGTGGCTGTATTGACCCATTTGCCCAGGTGCACGGACGCGGTGTGCAGAAACTTCGTGATGCCGGCATTGAGGTGACGGTTGGCGTGTTGGGCGACGAGTGCCGTGCGCTGAATCGGCAGTTTAACGTGTACAACACGCTTGAACGACCATATATTCTACTGAAATGGGCTCAAACCATCAATGGCTTTTTAGATGCCGATGGAGAGCCATTGGCATTGTCTACACCATTCACCCAGATGCTGATGCATCGGTTGCGGGCGCAGTATGATGCCATTCTTGTTGGTCGCGTGACGGACGAACGCGAGCATCCACGCCTCACGGTGCGTGAGTGGTCAGGCCCTGACCCCTTGCGCTTGGTGCTGCACGGCGGCATCACGCTCCCCCGGTTGTTGGCAGATTTGCATCAACAGCATGTG
The DNA here is from genome assembly GCA_963511375.1 of uncultured Prevotella sp. Lineage (GTDB taxonomy): Bacteria > Bacteroidota > Bacteroidia > Bacteroidales > Bacteroidaceae > Prevotella. The sequence goes on from CAUPIT010000004.1 coordinate 102,861, forward strand.
CAGTCGTTGATGGTAGAGGGTGGAGCCAAGACGTTGCAGAGCTTCATCGATGCGGGTTTGTGGGACGAAATACGCGTGGAGACCAGTCGTATGTTGGTCTCGGGGGGTACGAAAGCGCCCGTTTTACCGGCGGGTCTGACCTTGCGAAACCGTGAGATGTACGATGGTAACGTGGTAGATACGTTCGGTCGAGGGGAAGCCTTGGACATCTGACCCTCATGGTTGTCAAAGTCTGTTCAATGTGTTTGAAAACGATATGGCAACTCATTGAAAAGCAAAGGATTATAGATGCAAAAATAAACTCATTGAGATTGGATGCCAATCTCAATGAGTTTGCATGCCAATTGCATTGACTTTGAAGCCCAAAGTCAATGCAATTAAATTACTATCAGCAAGCACTTGCTTTGCTGTTCAACTTTTTTACTTACGTTTCTTCACCTTCTTTACACCCTCCACGGTCATCTTAACGGGTTTGATAAAGCCGTTTTTATCGAAATACATGCGGTCAATGCAGGTCTCACGATGGTTTCCATCGGTTTCTGTCAACGGACCGATAACCCGGATAGCCCCATCCTCCTTCATACCGCATGAAGTTGTCGCTTGTCGTTTTAGGTTGTTTTGGTTTCGTTTTTGTTGTTGTTAGATAATCTTTGTTGGATGGCATCCATCTTCTTGAGGCGGTCTATAGAGTAGATCTTGCTGTAATGATCGAGGAAATCGAACAGCGCAAAAGACTTCTTAAGCAACAGGTCGCCTTCGGGTTTCGACACCATGTCAGCCTCTGCCAGATAGAGTTCGGCCAGCATTTCCATCTTGTAAAATCGCTTTTCCTCATCCTCTTGGCCAAGGGTTTCAATGACTTTTTCCACCGGGGCCAGATGGTAGAAGGTGTAAGGACCAACATATTGGTCGTACAGTTTTTTGAGTTCCTCGTGCCTGTCAGTCATTTCTTTCTTTTCTAACAGTCGGGCCAGGGCTGCCAGAAACTCGCGGATAAGCCGCATGATGTAGTCGCGTTCTAACATATTATATGGTGTTTAGGGATTTATAGCATGTTTACCAAAGTGAATCTTGTTGCAGACTCTGCGTATATTCATATAGTTTTTTATAGAAAGGATGGCGCACCAGCGTGGGAACATGCCCCAAGATGATGAGCTTCATGCGGGCTCGTGTCATGGCGACATTCATCCTACGCAGGTCACGAAGAAAGCCTATCTGCCCATCATCGTTTGCCCTGACCAGCGAAATGAGAATCACATCTCGTTCCTGTCCTTGAAAACCATCAACCGTGTTCACGCTGATGAGATGACGGAAGGGCTTGAAAAAGGGACGTTTTTTAATGAGTCGGCGCAAATACTGCACTTGTGCGCGATACGGAGAGATGATACCTACGTCGACAGCTTCGTCCAATAAACGCTGTTTACCAATCTTATTGAAATACTGTTCCAGGGTGCTGAGAGTTAATTCAGCCTCATCTTCATTGATTCTGCCAAAGTTTTCACCCACAAAATGTTCCTGAAATGTCGGTGCGTCCGATGCAGATTCTTCGATGAAATGGGCGTTTTCTGCCTGTTCGGCGGTATCTATCCACTGGATGGGAACATCATAATCCAAGATTCCCCGATACTTAATAGCTGGCGCACTCTGAACTTTTCCGTGATAAAACCAGTCGCTCGAGAAGCGCATAATCTGATCATTCATGCGATATTGCATGCCAAGCATCGTCACTACTTCTGGTTTATTCTCTACAATGCGTTGCATCAGCGTTTTGTCCAGACCACCCTTTAAGGCAGCAATGCTTTTGATTGTCGGTGGCAACTGACAGTGGTCGCCAGCCAACACCACGCGGTGAACCTTCCGAATGGCTATCCAGCAGGCAGCTTCTAATGCCTGTGCGGCCTCATCAATGAACAATGTTTGATACTTTTGACCCATCAGAAGGCGGTTGGCGGTACCTGTTAAGGTGGAAGCGATGACCCTTGCTTCTCCAAAAAGCTGTCCTTTGATGCGTATCTCCAATTCGGTTGCCCGTTCTTGGAGGCGTTCCACCTTCTGATGGAAGCCAGAACCAGCCGTCTTACGATGCTGTTTGAGTTGACGAAGGGCTTTGCGTATGGCCCACAATTGCGGATAATCGGGATGTGATTCGAACCTTCGTTCGTAGGTAAACGACAGCATTTTATCGTTCACCCGCGTGGGATTGCCGATGCGAAGCACGTTCACACCTCGGTCAACAAGCCGCTCACTAATCCAATCGACCGCCATATTGCTCTGCGCACAGACCAAAACTTGACTCTCACGCTTGAGGGTTTCGTAGATTGCCTCCACGAGTGTGGTGGTCTTGCCGGTGCCTGGAGGACCGTGAACTACCATCACATCCTTGGCTTTCAACACCTTGTTCACGGCTTCTGCTTGCAGGTCATTGAGCCAAGGAAACCGAATGTCATCAAAAGAAAAGCACTCGGCAGTCTGCGAAGTCGAATAAAAAAGGTTGCGAAGATAGGCCAATCGGTTGTCTTTGGCATTCATCACGCGGTCTAAGGCATCGAACATCAACCGATAAGAAGTCTCGTCAAAGAATAGTTGTACGCCCACCTGTTCGGCCGTTTGGATGGAGGTAACCATGCCATTGTCAGGCAACGTCACCACCATTCGGTCGTTATCGGCATAGCTCACTATGCCCGTTACGGGGAAATAAGAAAGTGATTTAGAAGCAACGGAAGCATTGTTTTTGCCCATTTCATCGTGTCTTCCTGCCTTCTGAACCATCTGAAAGAAGGCAACCGGGCGTCCGTATTCAAAATTGTGACTAATCTCTTCATCGACAGCACGAAACACTTCGACCGCCAACTGATTGAGCGAGTTGTAAAAACTCTTGCCCACACGGACGGGAAACCATGCATCACCGCGCTTTACCTTTCTGGCTATACCCATCATCTCCGTCTGCTTACGGAAAGCATCCTTCTCGGTTGCGTACTCCAATTGGAGTAACAACTTCTGACGTTTGAGTTCTGAAATGGCCGATTGTGATGACATAAGTACGGACAAAGATACGCTTTTTAGCAAGAATTGACGAGCTACGAACGTTATATTTTGCGTAAATCGCTATCTTTGCAACAGACATGCAGACCATTCAATTATACAATTTAACCATCGGATACGGCAAACATGCGGTCGTATCGGATATCAATTCTACCCTGAACAGCGGTCGGTTGACCTGCTTGCTGGGGCGAAATGGTGTGGGAAAATCTACTCTTTTGCGTACACTGGCGGGCTTTATACCACCCATAGCGGGCGATATATATATACTAGGAACGCCCTTGGAACGGCTATCTCACCAAGAATTGGCCGAAAAAATCAGTGTGGTTCTCACGGAAAGAATGGACATTCGGAACCTTACCGCTACCGAATTGGTGGGGTTGGGGCGCACACCCTACACGGGATTTTGGGGCGTTTTGTCGGACGAAGACCACAAAATTGTCTCGAATGCCATGCAACTGGTGGGCATCGAGCAGTTGGCTGAAAGGAACATTTCGAGCCTAAGCGATGGTGAACGGCAAAAGGTGATGATAGCAAAAGCCCTGGCACAGCAAACGCCCATCATCATCTTAGACGAGCCAACGGCCTTTCTTGATTTCCAAAGCAAGGTGGACACGCTGCGCCTGTTGGCCCAATTGGCACATGAGTTGGATAAGACAGTGTTCTTATCCATCCATGATATCGGACTGGCTTTACAGATAACAGACGAGATATGGCTGCTGGATGATCAACGAAAACTACACACCGGGACGACGAAACAACTCATAGAAGATGGCACTTTGCACCATTTCATCGAAAGTGAACATATCCGTTTTAATGCCGATGACCGCGTTGTTAGACTTCAAAAATGAAGGTTTCATCGGTGTTTTCCCGTGTGAGAAGTTACTCCAGGCCAATCGTCTGTGCAGAATGGCACAGCAGGAAGACTGACAGGAGTAAACGAGGGTTGTTAAGGAATGTATTGGCTGACAAATTTCTTGACAACCTCCGTATATTCTTGTCGATGGTCCTTGTAGCTTTCAGCGTGTTTAGAACCCTTGGCTATCCATAGCTGTTTAGGTTGAGATTTGGCCTTGTAAAGCAGATAAACCATATCGGTTCGTACATAAGTATCGCGGTCGCCATGGATAAAGAGCATGGGCTTTTTGCATTTGGACACCTGCTTCAAGGGCGAAGCCTCCCTAAACGACCATCCGTACAGCAGCTTGTTCAGTGTGCTGGCCGTGTAGAGTAGGGGGAAAGGTGGTAGCCCAAACTGTGTTTTCAGTTCGTTTTTGAACTCGTCCCACACGCTGGTGTAACCACAATCCTCCACAAAGCACTTGACATAGTCGGGGGTGTCTTCACCCGAAACGCACATGGTGAGTGCGGCTCCCATGGAGATACCGTGGACCACTTGCTCGGAATGGCCGGTTGAATCGCTGAAAAGCGAGTCGGCAATGGCCATCCAGCGCAGCACGTCGTGGCGTTCTTTCCATCCCATTTGCACCATCTTACCTTCGCTCCAGCCATGCGCATGGTGGTCGGGTAGCAGCACATTGTAACCCATGCGGGCATAGATGTGGGCTATCTGCATCATGCCCGTATGAGAGTCGTGGTAACCATGCAGCACAACAGCCGTCTTGCGGGTGGGTTGTGGCGCATAGACGAAAACGGCATGATGCTGCTCATCGTCTTGCATCGTTACCAGGGTGTCATGGATGAGGTTGCCTTGGGTCAGGCTGTCTATCCAGGGTTTAATCTCTGGGTTGTCATTGATGACGTGCGCAAAACGGTCTTTGTAGGACACGTTGATGGGGTAAGGGCGCCTCAACGAGTATTCTATCATGTATATACTGCCACCAACGATTGCTAATAGCACAACGATGGCGACAGTAATTAATGAGATTTTAATGCTTTTTCTCATAGAAATCTTAGTTGTTTATGGGTGTTTTTGTACATTGTGTCCTTGCTGCCATATAGACAAATAAGGTGAGTATAAGTACATGTGCCTTTTTTGTTTTTAGCCATGACGGCGTTGTGAGTCGTCAATGATGTTTCAAAGTTACATATTTTAATCCGAATAATTGGTAGAAAGAAAATGTTGTAGCATCTTTTTACAATTATTAGCAAAATGAATAAAGAGGAATCGTTGCATTTATTTTGCTATGCTCTTGAATTCAAGTAACTTTGCACAAATTATGAGTACGCAAGACATTAAAAACGTAAGGAACCATCATACAGGCTTGACAGATGAACAAGTGGCGGCTAACAGGATAAAATTTGGCAAAAACATACTGATGCCACCCCCCACAACCTCATTGTGGAAATTGTATTTGGACAAGTATCGCGACCCCATCATTCAAGTGCTTTTGGTTGCTGCCGCCGTCTCTTTGGTGTTGGCTTTCGTTGAGCAGAATTTTATAGAAACCATTGGTATCTTTGTTGCCATCTTCTTTGCAACCAGCGTCGGCTTTTACTTTGAGCGGGATGCAGCCAAGAAATTCAACATTCTTAATGCGCTGAATGAAGAGTCGTTGGTGAAGGTTCGACGCAATGGGCATGTCGTTGAGATTCCTCGAAAGGATGTAGTGGTGGGCGATTTGATGATTATCGAGGTGGGTGACGAGATACCTGCCGACGGAAAACTCGTCAAGGGCGTGGACTTGTTGATAGACGAGTCGTCGTTAACGGGCGAACCCATTTGCTCAAAGGGTATTGATGTGGACGATGACGAGGAGGATGAAGAACATGAAAAAACCTACCCTCATGACATGGCCTTGCGCAGTACGATAGTCATGAATGGCCGTGGCACAGCCGTTGTTACAGCAGTTGGTGACGCCACAGAGATTGGTAAGGTGGCTCGTAACTCGAGCGAAATAACGCATACCCAAACGCCTTTGGACACCCAATTAGCCAAATTGGCCAAACTTATCTCAATAGTTGGGTCGGTAGTGGCTGTTGCTGCCTTCATCATCTTCCTCATTCACGACATTCTTGTCAATGACGCGGTATGGCAGGGTACTGATTATTTCAAGATGGCCGAGGTGGTGTTGCAGTACTTCATGATGGCTGTAACGCTGATTGTGATGGCCGTACCCGAAGGACTTCCCATGGCCGTAACCTTGAGTTTGGCGCTGAACATGCGCCGGATGTTGAAGAGCAACAACCTTGTTAGAAAGCTGCATGCTTGTGAAACGCTGGGGGCGGTGACGGTAATCTGTACTGATAAAACGGGCACCTTGACGGAAAACAAGATGACGGTCATGGAGATGGCCGGCTCTTCTGTCGTTACGGAGGTTTCTGAACACGATGCACTGGCTCAAGCTATCGCCCTCAATACAACGGCAGAGCTGGGAGAAGATGGCGCTGGAATTGGTAATCCAACGGAGATAGCTCTACTGACATGGCTGCAAAAACATGGTGTTGACTATCAAACCATTCGTAACAATGCTACCACAATTGCACAGTTACCATTCTCGACAGAAAACAAGTTCATGGCAACCGTTGCAGAGCTGGGTGGCAGGAAGTATCTCTTTGTCAAGGGAGCACCAGAGATTGTGATGAACTTCTGCACCTTGTCTGAGGCCGAGAAACAATCCTATCAGTCTACTTTGTTGGGCTATCAGCTCAAAGCCATGCGTACTTTGGCGTTCGCTTGCAAGCTACTTGAAGAAGATGATCTATCGAATAACCAAATAAAGAATCACTTGCAAAACCTCAATTTGCAATGCGTTGCAGCGATTAGTGATCCTGTTCGCGGGGATGTTCCAAAGGCTGTTGACCAATGTCAGCAAGCTGGTATCGAGGTGAAGGTAGTGACGGGAGATACGCAAGCCACCGCTATTGAGATAGCAAGGCAGATAGGTGTCTGGCATGATGATACGCCTTTGGAGGCCGCACTGACTGGTCCAGAGTGGAATGCGCTGTCGGATGAAGAGGCATACGAGCGCGCTCATACCATCAAAGTGATGTCGCGTGCGCGTCCATCGGATAAACAACGACTCGTGGAAATGCTGCAAAAGCGCAAAGAAGTGGTGGCTGTGACGGGCGATGGAACCAATGATGCGCCCGCATTGCATTATGCCCATGTGGGTTTGTCATTAGGGTCGGGAACCAGTGTGGCCAAGGAAGCCAGCGACATGACGTTGCTCGACGACTCGTTTGGCTCAATCGCGCATGCCGTGATGTGGGGGCGTTCGCTGTATAAGAACATCCAGCGCTTCCTGTTTTTCCAGCTTATTGTCAACATCACTGCGCTACTTCTTGTCCTTGGAGGGGCTTTCATCGGTGTGGAGATGCCACTCACGGTGACACAGATATTATGGGTGAACCTCTTGATGGATACCTTTGCGGCCATGGCATTGGCCTCTTTGCCTCCTTCACGCGAGGTGATGAAAGACAAACCGCGTAAGGAAAACGAGTTCATTCTTAATAAAGAGATGCGCCAAGGCATTCTGTTTTGCGGCGTAACCTTCTTTATTTTCCTGTTTGCCATGCTCATTTATTGCGAACGTAATGTGTCGCAAGGCATCAGTATGCGTGAGTTGACCATCTTCTTCACAACCTTTGTGATGATTCAGTTGTGGAACTTGTTCAATGCAAAGACGCTCGGTTCCAATCATTCGGCATTCCGTTATCTGTGGAAAGACAAGGGACTACTGCTCGTGTTGCTGTTGGTTATCTTGGGACAGTGGCTCATCGTGACCTTCGGGGGTAAGATGTTCCGCACCGTACCGCTGTCGATCAGCGACTGGTTAGGTATTATTATCTTTACTTCTGTGGTGCTTTGGGTGGGTGAACTGTGGCGATGGACGAAACGATTAAGGGCAAGAAAATCATGAAACAGAACGTCAAAAACATCATATTTGACTTAGGTTGCGTGCTTGTAGGGCTTGATAAACAGCGCTGCGTGCGTGCTTTTGAGCAGATAGGGGCAGAAGACGTTGCCTCTTATGTTCGGGATCATCGCACGGCAGATTTGTTTTTTGACATTGAAACGGGCCAAATGACGACGGAAGAGTTTTGTGATGAGGTTCGCAGCATGAGCCGATGCAAAGCCGAGAATGAGGAAATTGTCTGGGCGTGGAATCAACTTTTGGTAGGTATTCCTGATGAGAAGAAACAACGTTTGGTTGACTTGAAAAAGGAATATCGACTTTTCTTGTTGAGCAACACCAATGACATGCACTGGCAGAAATGCGTGAAAGATTTTTTTCCCTATCACAATCTGGGGATAAACGATTATTTCGAAGACGTCTATCTGTCGTACAAGTTGCAGCTTGCGAAGCCCGACCGCCAGATTTTTGATACCGTTTTGAGGCGTTCACAGCTGCAAGCAGCAGAGACACTCTTTATTGATGACGTAAAAGAAAACTGTGAATCGGCCGCACAACTGGGCATCCAGGTGATGCACGAGACCACAGGTAACGATTGGATAAATGCGTGGTAAGGATATGAAAACCATGATATTGGATGAGAAAACTGTTCTAACGAGCCCCTGTGTGGCAACCATTGGATTCTTCGATGGGGTGCATTTGGGGCATCAATTCTTGATACATCAGGTCGTGAAGACAGCTCGTGATGCGGGATTGTCATCCCTGGTCATCACGTTTGACAAGCATCCTCGCCAAGTGTTACACAGTCATTATGTTCCCGAACTGCTGACCACGACCGAGCAGAAGCTGCAACTGCTGTCAGCAACTGCTGTTGATCAGGTCGTGGTATTGCCCTTTACGCAAGAGATGGCGAACATGACAGCCCAACAATTCATGGGCGATGTGCTCCATCGTCGGTTACAGGTACGCAAGTTGGTGATTGGTTATGACAATCGGTTTGGACACAATCGGGAAGAAGGATTTGATGATTATGTGCGCTATGGACGGGCATTAGGCATCGAGGTGATACGCAGTGAGGAGTTTTCTTTGGGCAAAGATGCCGTGCATGTGAGTTCTTCTGCCATTCGAAAATACATCCATGAGGGTTCAATGGAGCAGGCCAATCGTTGTCTGGGGCGTCCCTATGTGCTCACGGCTCATGTCGTTGATGGGTGTAAAGAAGGCAGGAAACTTGGCTTTCCGACAGCCAATCTCAATTTAAACGAAATCACACAGATGCTTCCTGCCATGGGTGTTTATGCCGTGGAAGCACAGGTTGAGGGTACAGGACCATGGTATCGGGCGATGACCAGCATCGGTATGCGTCCTACCTACAATGGAACAAACCTGACAATAGAAACTCATATCCTTGAAGGATTTCATGAAAACATCTATGATAAGCAGCTTTCCGTGGCCTTTTTCAAACGCCTTCGCGGTGAAAAGCGGTTTGACAGTTTGGCGTTGTTACATGCTAAAATAACGGAAGATGCACGGGAAGTAAATCATTATTTTAACAAAATAGAGAAATGATGCGCAAATCAATCAAAGGAATATTAGACATTGCATGGTATTTGGTGGTGTTTATCATGCTTCAAGTGTTGGCCACTTATTTGGTCAGCATCTTGTCTTTGCTGCACAATGGCATGGACTTCGGGACCGCATTGCACTATCTTCAGTCGCATCGCGTGTTCAGTTCGACGACGGTCATCGCCACTTCTGCCGTTTCCAGTGTGCTGACAATCGTCTTATTCATGTCGCTTAAATGGACACCCGTGGCACGTTCGTATGTCCGCAGTAAGCCTTGGGTGGGGTTGTTTTGGGTGGTTTTACTATCATTGGGCACCATCATACCCTCTGCATGGCTGCTTGAGCAGATGGAAGTAGAGGTACCTTCTGGCTTAGAACGAATGCTCAATGCCCTGATGGGCAATCGGTGGGGGTATCTATCCGTTGGCATCTTGGTGCCAATTGCCGAAGAAACAGTCTTCAGAGGTGCCATTCTTCGCACCTTGCTCCAACTCTTCCGGGGCCGTACAGCTTGGCTGTCCATCATCCTTTCGGCGTTGATTTTTGGTCTTGCACATTTCAATATGGCTCAATTGCCGCACGCTTTTCTCATGGGTTTGTTGTTGGGATGGATGTATGTGCGCACCAATAGTATAGTACCTGGCATTGTTTTGCATTGGGTAAACAACTCTACAATATTCATGGTGTATAATCTCATTCCCAGCTCAGCTAATGGCAATCTTGTTGACATCTTTGGAGGTAGTCAGCAAGCCGTGTGGATGAGTTTGCTTTTCTCTCTGTGCATCATGCTTCCAGCCTTGTTCCAATTGTCCCGAAGATTGAAGAAAGCCGAACCTGTAGAATAGCTGTTGGGTTGTTGGTGGGTAGACATGAACATGAAATGACTAAAATAGCGAAACGCCACCCCTTTGGTGGCGTTTCTTAAGTACGTTAGTATGTTATGAAAAATTTGAGAGAAAAGTGAAGCTTCACAGCTTCGTTTTTGTTTTACTAAACATGTTTTATAATTGAGAAAGCATAGAAATTATCTTATTTGATGATGGTGGCTGGCTGCACATCTGCGGGTGTTATGTTGCTTTGTTGCATGCTGTCTATTGTCGCGGAGTCGCCAATGGCCACAGAAGTACCTTGCTGTAGCTGTTCTGTTCCATCATAGGATGCACCTATGTTGTCGTTATTTTGCATGAACGGAACCTGCAATGCGTTGCTCAATGTCAGGATGATGGCTACCACGGCAGCAGCTTTGAAGAGCGGCATCAGCCGTTGTCTCATCTTGATGGTGCGCGCTTTGACCGGTGTTGGCTCATCGATCATGGACAGAATCTTCTCATCAAAGTCGTCTCCCAGTACCTTTTGGGTTGCTTCTTGTTGAGCGTATACGAACAATGCGCGATACTTTTGCAAGTCCGCAGGAACGTCTTCCTGACTGAAGAACGTGCGGAGAATCTCTTCTTCTTGAAGTGTTGTCTCGCATGCCCAATAGCGTTCCAAAAGTTGTTCGATATATTTATAATCCATAATTGTCGTATTTTTGAAATCTTTCTTTTACCGTTTGCCGGGCTCTGAAGATGTTTACTTTCACTTGTTCTTCACTGATACCCAGTATTTTGGCAATTTCTTTGTAAGGCTTTCCCTCGAAATCTCTGAGTTGCATGCAGCTTCTTTGTTTTTCTGGAAGCGCATTAACGAGGTTTCTCACAAGTTCTATTCTGTCTTGTTGTAGGGTATCCTCGAATGGTGTCGAGGAGGTGTCTGGGCTTTCTGTCTGTCTTTCTTCGAGCGAATCATTGAGATTGTCGTGCTTCTTGATTCTGTCGAGCGCTAAGTTACGGCAGATAGTGATGCTGAAGGCTTCTATTGATTCTATTTCATTCCAGCTTTGACGCTTGTCCCAAACCTTTATCAGTGTGTCTTGTACGATGTCTTGGGCCTCCTCATGACTGAGGGTGATGCGCAAAGCTAACCTGTAGAGCGCATCTTTGAGTGGTAAGACATCGTTACGAAAACTGATATTCTTCATCTTTGCCTCTAATTAAATGACGATTGAGATAGGGATAAGTTACATGCACCTGCAGATTTAACTATTTTTTTAGGTTAATCAGTAGGATGAATCTTGTCTTTTTTGCTATTGGTGAAGCCTTCTTTACAAGAAGTAGACGTTGGTGGAATTGTGTGCAGCAAGTATAAAAAAGTGTGCAGCCACCACGGATTATTCCAGGTAAGTGTACCCGTAAAGTCCTGAACGGTAGTTGTTTAAAAACTCTTTACCTTCTTCCAAGGATATTTTTCCCAGCTTAACGCTCTTCGTTACCCACGTTTCCAGTTGTCTAACCAGCTTCTTCGGACTGTATTGAACATAGTCGAGTACCTCGTCTACCGTCTCTCCATCAATCACTTGGTCAATGCTGTATTTGCCGTTTTTCACGGAGATGTGCACGGCATTGGTGTCGCCAAAGAGATTGTGCAGGTCGCCTAAGATTTCCTGGTAGGCCCCAACGAGGAACACGCCGAGATAGTAAGGCTCGCCTTTCTTCAATGGGTGCAGAGGCAACACGTGTGAAATATTGCGGTTAGTTACGAAGTTTGCTATCTTTCCATCGCTGTCGCAGGTGATGTCTTGCAGTGTGGCATTGCGTGTGGGACGTTCGTCCAGTCGCTGAATCGGTAAGATAGGGAAGAGCTGATCGATTGCCCAACTGTCGGGAAGCGACTGGAAGAGGGAGAAGTTACAAAAGTATTTGTCGGCCAACAGCTTGTCAAGATTCCTCAACTCATCAGGGACATGCTTCATCGACTTGGACAACATGTTGATTTCCCGACACACACTCCAGTACATGCTTTCTATCTCTGCGCGCGTTTGTAGGTCGACAATGCCCAGAGCGAACAAGTCGAGTGACTCTTCACGTATTTGCTCTGCATCGTGCCAGTCTTCCAACATCGAGCGCGGATTGAGGTTATCCCATATCTCATACAGGTCTTTTACCAGCTGGTGTTCTTCTTCGGTTGGCTCAAATTCATCAGGCATGGACGGTAGACTGGCTGTTTCCAGCACGTCAATGACCAACACCGAGTGGTGCGCTGTCAATGACCGGCCGCTCTCTGTGATGAGGTTTGGGTGTGGCACGCCATTCTTGTTGGCCGCATCGATGAAGGTGTAAATACAGTCGTTGACATACTCTTGGATGGAGTAATTCACCGAACTTTCGCTGCTCGACGAACGCGTTCCGTCATAATCTACGCCCAGTCCGCCCCCACAGTCCACGAAATCAACGTTGTACCCCATCTTATGTAGGTTGATGTAGTATTGCGCGGCCTCGCGAAGAGCCGTTTGGATGCGGCGAATCTTGGTGATTTGAGAACCGATGTGGAAGTGGATGAGATGCAGACAGTCTTTGAGTCCTTTCTCCTCCAGCATCTTCAAGGCCAGCAGAAGTTCAGATGAATTCAGTCCAAACTTCGAGGCGTCTCCGCCGCTGTCTGCCCATTTACCCGAGCCGGATGATGCCAACTTGATTCGAATACCAATGTTCGGTCGTACGCCAATCTTTTTCGCAGCCTTGGCGATGATGTCCAGTTCGTTCAGTTTCTCAATGACAATAAAGATGCGTTTGCCCATCTTTTGCGCCAAAAGTGCCAACTCTATGTAACTCTGGTCTTTGTATCCGTTGCAAATAATGAGCGAGTCGCTCTGGCATTGCACGGCAATCACCGCATGAAGTTCAGGCTTGCTGCCCGCCTCCAAACCCAGGTTGAACTTCTGTCCGTGTGAGATGATCTCTTCCACCACGGGCTGCATTTGGTTCACCTTGATTGGGTATATGATGAAGTTCTCGGCTTTGTAATCGTATTCTTTTGCAGCTTGCGCAAAGCAACTGGCCGTTTTCTCAATACGGTTGTCAAGAATGTCGGGGAAACGCAGCAGTACAGGCGAACTCACGTCGCGCAAAGCCAGCTCGTCCATCACGTCTCGCAGGTCTATTTCGGTATTGTCCTTACACGGCGTCACATAGGCATTGCCCTTTTCGTTGATGCCAAAATAAGAAACACCCCATCCATTGATGTTGTACAACTCTTTTGAATCTTCAATCGTCCACTTCTTCATTGTTGTTTTACGAAACTGTTTTTTATAGATTTAATAATACTTTTAATTGGTCTACGGTTGCTTGTATCTTGCCGTAAGAGTCCATCAAACTGACGTCCAGCGTATGCTTTGCCTGCGTATAAAAGGGCTCGCGCTCTTTCAGTTGTGTGCGGATAAAGGCTTTCACTTCATCCGGTGTCTTGCCCAGCAACAGAGGTCTTACGGTCCTACCCATCTTCAAATGGCCGTAAAGCACCTCGGGCGAGGCTTTCAGAAAGACGGTTTCGCCCTGCCGGTTCATATAGTCGATGTTGTCAAAGAAGCACGGCGTGCCACCTCCGCAACTCAGGATGACGTTTTCAAACTCAGCCACTTCGTGCAGCATGCGGCATTCTATCTGCCTGAACCCCTCTTCGCCTTGCTCCTCAAAGAGCTGTTTGATGGTTTTTCTCATCCTACTTTCGATGTACCAGTCAAGATCATAAAACGGCATGCCTAGGGATTTAGACAAGGCTTTTCCAAGCGTTGTCTTGCCCGAGCCCATGTATCCCATAATGATGATGCGGTCCATGCTTGGGGTGAGTTGATTATTTCTTGCTCCTGGCCGTCTTCTTTGCAGGTGCCGCATGCACGATGTCCATGCACTCCTCGTATGTCAAGTCAGCTGCCTTGCTATGCATGGCCTTGGGCAAGCGATAGTTCTTGCCGTCATAGGCGATGTAAGGGCCGTAACGACCATTCAGCACTTCCAGCTTTGCGTCTTGTTCAAACGACTTGATGTGCCTCTCTTTCTCCTGTTTCCGCTTCTGTTCTATTAGTTGGATGGCCGTTTCCAAAGTCACCTTTAGCGGGTTTTCTTCTTTGGGCAGTGACACATATTTCTTCTGATGAAGCACGTAGGGTCCGAAGCGTCCAGCCCCAATCACCACGTCAGTGCCTTCAAACTGACCCACGGTGCGAGGCAGTTTAAACAATTCGAGCGCGTCTTCCAAGGTCATCTCCTCCATGCTTTTGTCCGCTGGGAGTTGTGAGAATCGGGGCTTTTCGTCATCATCGGCCGTACCGATTTGTACCACTGGTCCGTATCTGCCTATTTTTACGAACACCGGTTTGCCACTCTTGGGATCGATACCCAGTTCACGTTCGCCAGCCTTGTGTTCACTTCGTGCGTTCATCACCTTTTCTACGGTGGGCTTGAAGCTCTTGTCAAAGCTCTTCATCATCTTGTTCCACTCGGCGTTTCCCTCAGCAATGCTGTCGAATTTCTCTTCCACATTCGCAGTGAAGTTGTAGTCCATGATGCTGGGGAAGTTCTCCATCAGGAAGTCGTTCACCACCATTCCGATGTCCGTAGGTAACAATTTTCCTTTTTCGTTGCCCACCACTTCTTTCTTGGTCTTGGACGTTATCTTGCCGCCCTTCAGCGAATCGATGGTGTATGCCCTATCAGTACCCTTCTTATCGCCCTTCTGCACATATTCTCTTTGCTGTATGGTGCTGATAGTGGGAGCATAGGTTGATGGTCGACCGATGCCCAATTCTTCCAGTTTCTTCACCAAACTGGCTTCCGTGTAGCGTATCGGACTTTGTGAATAGCGTTCGGTTGAGGTGATCTCACGACGTTCCAACAGGTCGCCTTCCTTCAAGGCTGGCAGCGAGTGGGTGTAGTCATCCTGGTTGTTCTCATCCTCGTCGTTCGACTCATGATAAGCCTTGATGAAACCTTCAAACGTGATGATTTCGACGTTGGCTGTAAACTGTTCTTTCACACCGCTTACGTCAATGGTCACGGTTGTCTTCTCCAGTTGTGCGTCAGCCATCTGACTGGCTAGCGTGCGTTTCCAAATCAGGTCGTACAGACGGCGTTCTTGCGACGTACCCTCTATCTCATGCTTGCTCATGTACGTTGGGCGAATGGCCTCGTGAGCCTCTTGTGCGCCTTTCGAGTGCGTGTGGTACTTGCGTGGTTTGCTGTATTCTGCACCGTATGCCTTCACGATTTCTTCCTTGCAGGTGTTCACTGCCAGTTGTGAGAGATTCACGCTGTCGGTACGCATGTAGGTGATTTGTCCGTTCTCATACAGGTGTTGAGCCACCATCATGGTCTGTCCAACGGTAAATCCCAACTTGCGGGCTGCTTCCTGTTGCAGGGTTGAAGTGGTGAAAGGCGGTGCTGGCGTGCGTTTCAGAGGCTTGCGCGTGATGCTGTCCACGGTGAACTTGGCATCCTTACATTGCTCCAGAAAGGCCAGGGCCTCTTCGTGTTTGCTGAACCGTTTGTCCAGTTCGGCCTTCACTTCCGATGCCGATCCGTCTTCGTTGGTGATGACGAAGATGGCGTTGATGCGATAATAAGGCTCGCTTTCGAAGGCTTGTATCTCGCGTTCGCGCTCCACGATGAGGCGTACGGCCACGCTTTGTACACGTCCGGCAGACAGGGCTGGCTTCACCTTTCGCCATAACACGGGCGACAAGCGGAAACCCACCAGGCGGTCGAGCACACGGCGTGCCTGTTGTGCGTTGACCAAATCCATGTTCAAATGACGTGGATTCTCGATGGCCTCGAGAATAGCTGGCTTGGTAATCTCATGAAAGACAATGCGGTTGGTCTTCTCTTCGTCCAAACCAAGCACCTCGCACAGATGCCACGATATGGCCTCTCCCTCGCGGTCCTCATCGGAAGCCAGCCACACCTTCTTGGCCTCTTTGGCCTGCTTCTTTAATTCGTTGACAAGCTTTTTCTTTTCTTCCGGAATCTCGTAATTGGGTTCAAGTGTATCTGGATCAATGCTCAACTCTTTTTTCTTCAGGTCTCTGATGTGTCCGTATGATGACATGACCTTATAGTCTTCGCCTAGAAATTTCTCGATAGTCTTCGCCTTTGCGGGGCTCTCTACGATAACTAAATTTTTCTGCATTGTTTCTTTGTGAATCTTATAATTTGCGGCAAAAGTAAACAAAAGTTTCTTTATACCTTTTATATATAGGCAATTTTACTTTGTTTTTTAAGTTTTTAAGATGATTTTGTGAAATTTAAGCGTGAGAAATCATCGATGGTAGGGGCGTGATTTATCACGTTCTGCTCAGTAAAATGTTGGTTATTTTTATCGAAAAAGCCCCCGAAAACGGCCCTTCAAAACTTTGATTCTAGGAAAAATTAATAGGCTTATAGGATGAAAACACGGCTCATTTTGGTAGGATGAAAAGCCTTTTTAGCTATAAAAACAATGAGATTTGTTGGAAATAAGCATCACTTTGGTGCCTAATAAGCATGGGGTTGCACCGCAAAAGCATGCCTATTGACCACCAAAAGCAATGCTTTTGCCGAGTGAAGGCGTAAAAGGTAGAGTTAAAATAGTGAGATGAATGCACAATATGCTGTGTAACAACTAGTTGAGAAATAACGTTCATCCTTGGCGTATTTGCACGCAGGCAGGTGATGGTTTGCAAATATGCCCAGCATGATGAGGCCTCTTGTCAAGAAAATTCACTCACAGGGGTGGGCATGATGGATAGTCTGCCTAAGCATAGCCCAGCAAAAAACTGTCTGGGTAGGCTGACAATCTCAATTATTTGCTATATCTTTGCAGCATTGAAAGACCATTATTTTGAAAAATATGAAAAAGACTTTCCATCATATTCTTTTCATGACAGCCATCACCTGCGGTGCTTTGTGTGCTGTTTCGTGTACGCAGAAGAAATTCAATGTTAACGGTACCATTGCGAATGCCAAGGATTCAATCTTGTATTTCGAGAACATGGCACTGAACGGACCGGTGGTGTTAGATTCTGTTCGGCTGAGTGAAGACGGCTCGTTCGCATTCAGTGAGAAAGCAACCGATGCGCCGGAGTTCTACCGCCTGCGCGTGGCAGGGCAAATCATCAACGTGTCGATCGACTCTACCGAGACGGTCAACGTCAAGGCCCAATACCCTAATATGGCTTCACAATACGAGGTGACAGGGTCGGAGAACTGCTCGAAAATTAAGGAACTCACGCTGATGCAGATGGCATTGCAACAGCAAATTCAGGATATTGCCCAGAATTTGAACTTAAATTCGCAAACCATCAACGACAGTTTGCAGAAGGTGGTAGAGGCCTATAAGGACAAAGTGAAGATGAACTACATCTACAAGGAGCCGATGAAGGCATCTTCTTATTTCGCTCTTTTCCAGACTATCAACGTTGGGAACGGCAGTTTGCTGATTTTTAATCCACGCACGAGTGCCGAAGACGTAAAAGTTTACGCCGCCGTGGCCACCAGTTGGGACACTTACTACCCAAAGGCTGAGCGCGGAGCCAACCTGCACAACATTGCCATCGAGGGTATGAAGGATGTGAGAATCATCCAAAACAACCAGCGTAAGATGCTGCAAGCTACCGAGGTGGCAACGTCCGGACTCATTGATATCGCACTGACGGATCACCGTGGGGTGCTTCGCAAGCTGACCGACTTGAAGGGAAAGGTGGTGATGCTCGACTTTCATATCTTCGCTTCCAAGCAGTCAACCGAGCGCATCATGGCCCTTCGCGAACTATACAACAAGTATCACGACCGCGGATTCGAGATTTATCAAGTGTCGTTGGACCCCGATGAACACTTTTGGAAGACCAAGACAGAGGCGTTGCCTTGGATAAATGTCCATGCTAACGCTGATGAGCAGAATGCCATTCTTGTGAACTATAACGTGCAGAACATTCCCACTTATTTCATCATAGATAAGAACAATACCTTGCAGAAGCGAGATGTGCAAATCAAAGATTTAGACGCAGAGATACAGTCTTGGCTCTAAAAGACGAAAAGAGGGTGACGGATTATGAATTGCCGTCACCCTCTTTTCGTGAAGATGTTGCTGGTGTAAACCGTTAAACCGGTGCGTACCGGGACGGTTTTTGTGTCAGAAACTGCGCAACCATGCCTGCAACTCGAGCCGCATCTCCACGTGATAGCGGAACGAACTGTTGTATCCAAAACCATGATCGCCTGAAGGATAGACGTGCAAGGAGGCTGGTACATCGTGCCGATACAACTCCAAGTAATAGTTAACGCCATTGGCAGGCAGCACCACGGTATCGTCATCAGACAAGAGAATGAAGGCCCTGGGCGACACACGGCTCACCTGCAGGTCGGTACTGTACTCGCGTTCTGTGCTCTTACTCGGATTCTTGCCCAGCAAGTTGTCGTGTGAACCCTTGTGTGTATAGCCTGGCATCATGGTAATCACAGGATAAAACAGTATTTGGAAGTTGGCCTTTGCGTCGCCTTTGCTTTTGGTAGCCACGGTTGAGGCAAGGTGTCCACCGGCTGAGAACCCCATGATACCGATGTCATTGCGGTTGATGTGCCATGCCTGTGCGTTCTTTCGCACCAGCCGCATCGCCTGTTCGGCATCGCTCAGCGGAGCTTCTTTCACGCCATGTGGCATGCGATATTTCAGTACGATGGCAGCAATGCCCATGTCATTGAAGAACGATGCCCAGTTGGTTCCTTCGTTTTCCCAAGCCAAATGAGCATATCCGCCGCCCGGACAGATGACCACCGCCCGTCCTGTGGCGCGTTTGACAGCGGGCAGAAACACGCGCACCTTCGCCGTGTCGGTAGTAACACCGGTGGGATGTGGGGCGCGCCCATTCCATAAATTCACGTCGAATACCTGCTGAGCGTTCGCATAAGTCGCTGCAATCAATAAACTAAGGGTTAAGAGGAGTTTTCTTGTTTTCATCTAAATGTTGTTGTTAAGGGAACGCAATGTTGTTCCCAATCGTTGTATGCAAAGATACGATTTGTCAATGTTTTGTGCAAATGTATCTTTGATTTTCAGGATTTTTCAGGAGTGATGGCAAGGGGAGAATAGTTCATTTGACGGGCAATCGTTGCCAGTTAACGCGTTCAAAGTCTTGCGGTGTGGTAAAATGTCATCGGTGCAGGGATGACAATACAAAGATTTTTTATAACTTTGTGGCATTCTATGAATAGAACGCTTTTCGAATGAAGAAAGTACTGAATGAGGTAGGATATGTTTTGGTTTACGGCATCTGGTATCTGTTGTCACTGCTGCCCATGCGTTTGCTCTACGTATTGTCCGACCTGTTGTATCTCATCATGGCTTACATTTTGAGATACAGGCATCGCGTAATCTGGAAAAACCTGTCCAGCAGCTTTCCTGAAAAGAGCCACGAGGAACTGGTGAAGATAGAGAAAGACTTCTATCATTGGTTTTGCGACTACCTTGTTGAGACCATCAAACTGATGACCATCAGTGCTTCTGAAATGCAAAGACGCATGAAGTTCACTGGATTGGAGCAGTTTAATAAAGCGCTGAGCAGTGGTCAGTCGTGCGCTATCTATCTCGGTCATTATGGCAATTGGGAGTGGATTACCTCCTTGCCCAATTGGTTACCATGTCAGGTGCAGTGTTGTCAGCTGTATCATCCATTGGAAAACAAACGCTTTGACCGTTTGTTTAAATATGTGAGGGAGCGTCAAAACGCTCTTTGCATACCCATGCACAACTCGCTTCGCAAGATATTGGAGTTCAAACGCAACAACCGAGCAATCGTGGTGGGTTACATTGCCGACCAAGTGCCATTGTGGTGGAACATTCACCACTGGTTGGATTTCCTGCATCATGATACGCCCGTGCTCACTGGGGCCGAACGCATCATCAAGCACACGGGACAAGTTTGTTTCTATGGTGACATGAAACGTGTGAAAAGAGGTTATTACGAGTGCGAAATGAAGCTCATGGCGTCTGATCCAAAGCAATGTAAAGAATGGGAACTGACGGACATGTACTTCCGTATGTTGGAAGAAACGATACGCCGACAACCCGCATGTTACCTCTGGAGTCATAACCGATGGAAGCGTACCCGCGAGGAGTTTGAACGCGACTGGGAAGTGGTTGACGGGAAAGTATTGAGAAAAAAGAACGACTAAGCACTGAAAATCATGAAGATATTTGCAATCGTTGTGACTTACAACCGGCTGGAACTGCTGAAAAAAAGCATCGGAGCATTGCGCCGTCAGCAGCACCTTAACCAGATTGTCGTGGTGAATAATGGCAGCAATGACGGCACAAAAGAGTGGCTGGATGGGCAACCTGATCTGCAAGTGATTCATCAAGAAAATGTTGGGGGCAGTGGAGGATTCCATACTGGCATCAAGGTTGCTTATGATGAAGGTGCCGATTGGATATGGTGTATGGACGATGATGTGTTTCCAAAGGATGGGTGTCTGGACGAACTGCTAAGCCTTGTGGCGCTTGAGAATACCCAATTGGATCACAAGAAACCGCTGGGCATCCTGGCTCCACGGCGAGTGATGAACGGAAAAACGTTCACGCACGAGTTTCGGCGATACAACCTAACCAATCCACTGGGCAGTTTGCACGCTGAAAAGCTGAGTGGTGAGGAGACAACGCCTACCGAGATTGTGGGTTGTGACTTTGAAGGACCGTTCATCGGTCGGTCTGTTGTCGAGAAGATTGGGTTGCCCAACCGGGAGCTGTTCATCTTCTACGATGATACGGAATATTGTCTCAGAGCACATTTGGCTGGCTTTCGTTTGCTCTATGTGCCGTCGGCCGTGATGGATAAGCATGCGTTTTTCTCGGAAGACTCATGGGCGGTGCGCAACCAAAAGAAGAAGTGGAAACGTTATTACCAGGTGCGTAATTCGGCTTACTTAAACCATCATTATGGCAAGAACTGGGGGGTGCGCTACCTGAGAAGTTGGATCAGTGGCATGGGGTATGTCATCCCGGCTCTGTTGTCGATGCCCTTCAGTAAGGCATGGAGGCCCAAAGACCTGATGATGTTGCATCGAGCGTATTACGATGGTATCAATGAACGGTTGGGAAAGCGCTGAGTTTAACCTTTTATAACGAAGGAAAATCCTGTCCTGTTTGAAGCTGCAACTTGTTATATGGAGCGCAATAAAATGAAAAAAAATAAGTTACTTGTGGTCATACCCGTTTATCATCCGGTGCTGAAAGCGTATGAGAAAGCGGCACTTGATCATAATTTATCTTTGTTGAAAGACCTTCCGGTAGCCTTTCTGCAACCCAATAACGTGAATATGTCGCCGCTCAATGCGCAGTATCCCGATGTGGGTGTGATTGAAGTGAGTGGCGACTGGTTGGGAACGGCTAATGGCATTCAGGGTTATAACCGCATGATGATGTCCGAATCGTTTTACAAGCTCTTCCAAGATTATACTTATATTTTCATTTGTCATGTCGATGCTTGGCTGTTTAAGAATGAGTTGCTGACTTGGTGTGATAGAGATTTTGACCTTGTGGCAGCGCCTTGGCCTACTCGTCCACGGTATAAGCGGTTCCCATTGAAACAGTATTTGAAGTTGAAGTTGATGCTCAAACCCAAGAATAAGATTATACATAGTCAGATGTTTGGTCGCATTGGCAACGGCGGATTGTGTCTTCGCAAGGTAAAGACGTTTCAAGAGGCTTGTGTGCAGTATGCTGATGAGATTGAATATTACAACAGTCAGTCCGACGCTTTGCACAATGAGGATTTGTTTTGGGCGTTAGTTCCACCCTTGAAAGTACCTTCTGTTAAGGAAGCTTTGACCTTCTCGTTCGATCTTAAGCCCGAGTTGTGCTATCAACTCAATGGCAATCGGTTGCCCATGGCTTGTCATGGATTCAACAAACCCGTGCGCGTAGCCTTCTGGAAGCAATTTATTCCAGCGCTTAACGGTTAGCCGTAGAAACCATCAAACAACATGAAAATACGCTCATTGTTCCCTCGTAAGCTCTATTATACCTTGCATAGTGGCAAGAATTCGAAGCTATGGTATTACCTCACTTCATACATAGCCATTCATCTGCCACACGCATGGCTGAGAAAGATCTGCCAAAGGGAAATGAAAGCATTGCGAAACCGGGATGATCAGGCGTATGTCATGCAGCGAGTGAACTATTATAATCGGCTCTCACCAGCTACAGCTATTGATCGCAAGGCGTTCCTTCAAGAGTCGGTGTGCGTGCAAGATCAACCCATGACTGGCCAGAAAGTGTATTATCTTGATGCGTATCGTTACGCCCGATACTTCCCATTGTCGCTGCGATGGGTGCTGCTTCCCGGCGATATCGTCCATGTTCCGGCAGTGCCATCCATTACCAAAAGTCGTCCGTTGACGGAAAATAATGCCAATTCGGTGTTGATGAAACTTGACAAGGTGCGCCATTTCCTCTTTGTAAACGACCGCAAGCAGTTTAGAGATAAGCAAAATTTGGTTATCTTTCGTGGTCTGATTGGGCAGGATGGCGGTGCCGATTTGAAGCAAAACCGATACGATTTCGTGAAACGTTACTACGGACATCCGCTCTGTAACATCGGGGTCATTGACCCACAATACCCTCAATGGCGAACCGAGAAGCTCACCATAGAGGAACATCTTGACTATAAATTCATCATGGCATTAGAGGGAAACGATGTCGCCAGCAACCTTAAATGGGTCATGTCGTCCAACTCGATCGCCGTGATGCCACGTCCCACCTGCGAAACTTGGTTCATGGAGGGATGCTTGAAACCCAACTATCACTACATAGAGATTAAGCCTGATTTCTCTGACCTGGAGGAACGTCTGACTTATTACATAGCGCATCCGGAGCAGGCAGAAGCAATTATCGCACATGCTCATGCGTATGTCGACCAGTTTAGGAATCGACGGCGCGAACGATTGATATCACTGTTGGTGCTGAAGAAATATTTTGACTTCACCAATCCCGCCCAATTGAACGACTGAGAGCGTTGTTGTTTACCAACAATGCACATACATATAGTAGCGGCGAACGGCGCAAAAGAACCTTCTGGTTACTTTAGATGGATAGGTAACATGAAACAACCAATAGAGAAAACTGCTGAGCATGCCGTTGGGATGATAATTGATAATTTGGTCTATCTGCGATAAATCTTCCCGATTGATGTGAAATTTGATGGCATGCGCATACATACTCAGTGTACCAAGATGAAGGGCTTGACGGTATATTCCTTGTGAATCTTTCTGCAAGAAGAATGCTTCAACGATTTTAATGGCCTTTGCCAATGAAATCATCGACTTCAAAGATTGTGTTGTGGAGTATGAGTTGAGTCGGTTGGTTCGGTAGGTGTACACCATGTCGTCTATCCACGTGCGGCTTCCTACCAGCAGAAGACGAGGTAAAACCGAATAATCTTCGCCGTAATCTACCCCCTCTGTAAAGTTGATGTCATGTTGGGTGAACAAGTCTCTGCGATAAAGTTTTCCCCAAATAAAGCCATTTCCTTTGTGCCAAAGCAGTGTTTTGATGCGCCTTCTCTTTGAGGTATGTGCTGGTAATACAATCTTTTCGTGTTTACACCCCATTCTATAGTAAGCCCCTTCCACGATGTCAGCACCCGAGGTGACCATCTTTTCCACCAGTAGAGCGATGGAGTTGGGTTCCAAAAAGTCGTCACTGTCCACGATTGTCACCGCATCACCCGTGGCAGCTTCCAAGGCTGTCTGCCGAGAAGCGCCCAAACCATGATTCTCGTGATGATGGATGATTTTTACTTTTGCTGCCTGTTGCGGGAATCGGGCCATGCAGGCTTTCAGCTTTTCAATGCTGTCGTCCTGCGTACAGTCGTCTACAAAGATAAATTCTATGGTGGGATAAGTTTGTAAGAAAAGGCTTTCGGCACACTGTTCGATATACGGACCAACGCCATAGACAGGCACCAAAATTGATACTTTAAGCATGTTACATTCTTGTTTTTACTCTTTCAGCTACTCATCTTGTGGCTCTTGCGGTCTGTTCTTGCTGCAAAATCCATTTTACCTGCGATGTTTCAGGTGAGCTGACGTAATGTAGATTAAATGCGATTCAGTAGGATGATCTATTTGTGCGGCAAAGATAATACAATCATTTGTAATGAAGTGTATTCTCATCTGTTTTTTTCAGAATCGCATCTCAACTGCATTTCCAGGTCGGTTTGCGAATGTTGGTTGATTTGTTGGTACGAACTGCCAATCTTGTCACGGTCAAAGCTGCACGGTGTATGACATGGTAGGTGTCCCCATGTCGCACACAATAATCTCGTCAAAGAGCTTCACTGAGTCATCTTCTTGCGGCAAATGTTTCTCGGTATCATAGGCGTTGATAGCAATAGAAATATTCTTTTCCAAATTACTGCGAATCATTAATCTATTTTATCGGGTAAGGTTTTTCAGCGCAAATACGTCTTCTCTTATAGTTAAATTGTTTGTTAAAAATGCTTAGTGATGGACGATATTCTTTGGTTTGTATCTCCATAAGATCAAGAATGCTGTGTATCATGTCGTCTGTCATGAATGGACGGTGTGCAGACAGGCGAATTCTATTTGTGATATCTGGATAGTTTTTCTGGAAAGTCTTAGACATATACACCAACATGGGGATTTCTACTTTCTGATTATTAGTATCAAGATCATCGTGTCCAGCAATCCTTTTGTTGATTTCCATCACATCTTCACCGTGGTCAGAGGTGTAGATAATCAATGCGTTTTTGTCTTTAAAACGGTTGATAATGGCGTTGACGATGCTGTCATTGTAGCGTACAGCCGTATCATAAGTTGCTTTTGTCTCTTTTATTTTGTTATTTTCACCTTGTTCTACATTTGTACTAAAGGCCTTAAATGTTTTGGGATAGCGGTTTTCGTATTCCCCGTGTGTACCCATAAGGTGTAGTACAATAAAGCTTTTGGGCTTAGTTTGCTTTAAGGTTTGGTCTAATAAAGGTAGTAAATGCTCATCGCAAGGCGTTGTAAAGTCACTTTTTGAATCTCTAACGCACACAAAAGAATTTGATTTGCATCGCTCTGCGAAGAATCTTCCATGATTACCATATATGCCTGAAGACTCTTGATTTGACAACCAAGTGGTATAATAACCAGCTTGATTTAAGATGCTAAATAGGTCGGTATATTCATACCACTTCCCCTTTGCACCTTGTCTATAGAATGTAAATAATTTTTCTAACACCTTAATTGTGTGTCCATTTGGACTGATAACATCGGTAAATTTGACTAAATCGCCAGTCTTTTCAAGGCCACTTAAATAAGGTGTTGTCTGGAGATGGTATCCGTATATCCCCATATGGTTCCTTGTAGTAGATTCTCCTAATATATAGACAACATACGGTATAGTACTATTGTTCATTAACAGTTTAGGGCGTGTATTCCCTCCCCCCTGTTTCATTTGCTTTAATTCTTGCATGTCATTTATAGCGTTACGTGTAAGGAAAACGGTAGAAACGACAGAGCAGCATTGATGTAACAACCTATCTCGTGTAGTTGTTTTCTGTTTAATAACATCTTTAACAAGATTGACTACTGTGAAAACTGATGCAAAAGTAAGCCATGCTGATGCGCATAAAATAGCTGAACGCTTATATTCTAATTTTAGTATTAACAGGCTATATGCTGATAAAACAAAGATGATAGCACAAATGCTTCCATACAACCGTATGTTTAATACGTTGGCTTGCAGATATTCCATCGCCTCATTATGATTGGTAGCTAAAAGTATTTCGAAAATCGCACTATCTGGTAAGCTGCGATAATAATATAGAAAATACAAAGAGAGAAATAGCAACAAAACCGATAGTAATTCAATGATGCTTTTGGTTATACGCATAACTCTTTTATATGGAATAAGTGATATTATGAGAGTTAAGCAAACAATGGCAAAGCACATATATAAAAAATGATGTACGCCACGACCAAATGAAGAAATATTAAATAGGTATGGAATATTGATAAACAACATTAACATGATGAAGCGAAAATGTTGTTGTATGAAATTTACAATCCCATTCCATATTTTTTTACTTCTACTTGTGTCTTGTGGTTGCATGAATTGATTTGCTGCCTGCATGATGAGAATATGATGTATCTGTTTGCAAAGGTATGTTTTTTTTAAGTAATATCATATAAAACCATTATATGTATTACTTTTGCAGCAATTATAAGTTATGCTTGTTGCGCCTATGCTGATAAGCAATGACCACTGAAACGCAATAATATCAACCCCATGTTGCTTTTGATTTGTTGTGGCAAAAGTAAAAAATATTTTCACGTCAGAATCGCCATCTCAACTGCATCTCCAGGTCGGTTTGCGAACTTTGGTTGATTTGTTGGTACGAACTGCCAATCTTGTCACGGTCAAAGTAGTGCGTGGTGCCCAGCTTTGCCATGAACATGAGCTTGCTGTTGGCATCCCAACGCACGTTGATGGCGTAACGCATGCCCTCTCCAGAGAACACTGGGAAGGCGAACGTGTAGAGCAAGCCACGCTCGTAACAGTAAATTCGACTGCTAAAATCGTCGGTATTGAAATACCCTATATTGGCAAACGCGCGCAAACGTCCCCGCCGATAGCCCATGGTTTGAGCAATCATGTAGCCAAAACTTTTGGCTGACAAGTCGTGATAGGATAGGACGCCTTGCGTCTTGAGCAGCCAATGTTCATCGTCAAACGCCACTGATAGGCGTCCCTGGTGGATGCGTTCGGGCAACAAGGCCGACTTCTCCGCATTATCTTTCTCTCTAAGTCGCAGTCGGTAGCGCCCTTGCAGCTGCCACTTGCGTCGCTGGTAGTTGCCCATCAGCAGACAGTCCCATGCTGAACTGGCCTTGCTCACTTGATATCTGGCCCAAGGAAAATAGGCATAATCAACGTAGGCCATCAACGATAGATGGCGAGAGGCATGCCAGTTGGTTCCCAGGTAGATGCCGCTTTCGTTCTGTGCTTTCCCTCCTTCGCTGAAACATTGGCTGAATAGCGAGTGGTATTTGTAGGAGTAGAAACGCTGAACGGCCATTACCGACCACGCTGATGTACACTGATAGCTCAAGTAGTGTACCGTGGCCAGGGCTCTACAATCGCCTGTGGCGGTCTCACCTTGTATGGATAATTTACGACTAACGTAACCATAATCCACGCTGGCATTCCAAAACGACTTGCCCGAGGCGTTGTATTGACGATACAACTGTTCCGTTTTCGGTCGCAATGGGCGGTCGAGTGCCGTATGGAAGGCCGTCATTCCCACATGAAAACCATTTCTGAAATACTGTGCATGACCACCTACCACCAGCTCGGCTGTGTTGTGCTTGCGAGCCATTTCGTGCTCCGTGCGATGGTAACCCGTTTTCACAATCGTGGCAATGGCCGTGCTGTCGTCGTTTCTCAACGTGCCGTCTATCTTGCGATAGGATGCGAATGCCGTCAAATCCAGGCCGCGCACGACGCTCACCGTGGCTGCAACGCCCTGCATGTAATTGGCTTCCGAGCGTGACGACTGCGCCCGAATGGTGTTGGTGTTGTTGCCCAAAGCAGATAATGTCGCCAACTTTCCGAATCCAAAGTCACGGTTCATGCTGACACCCAGACCGAACTTCAGTCGATAACGACCAATCACCATCGACTTCAACCGTCCCCAGTTTTTCAGCTGGAGATAGTAGGAATAGTAGTCGTATCCCCACTTGCTGCGACCCGCAAACCACGGTTCACCTGCATCTTGCGACCCCACAAGACCCGCGTTAACATACTGTCCGTACTTAAAGTTGTACCGCCACCAATGTTTGTAGGGATAACCCAGGTAGCCTTTCTCGTCACCTTGACGTTTGTAGAACGGCACTTTTCCCGTGAACAACAGCTCATGACGACCATACTTCATGATATCATCTGTGGAAGGGAAAGCCTTTGGCCGCTCCGTTCCAAGGGTGACGAAGAAGGATAGCAGCTTCCTACGCGTTGCGTCGAGCGACTCAATCATCGCCAATTCGCCCCAACTGCGTATTGGCGCATAGCGATCCAAATACTCCACCAGCTCTTCTATCTGCTGCGGTGTCAAGAAAAGCAGCTGTTCCAAATCCTCTCTTTTGGCCTCATTCAGGTTCAAAGGGTGTTCGGCCAGCTCGCTCAACACCTCGTAAGCGGTCTCCCAGGAACCCGATTCTATGCCGTCGATGTCGGTCAACTGCTCATAATAGGTTTCCCAAGACAGCTTGTTCTGCGCCAAGGTGAAACCGCCAAACAGCAGAAGAAACATGCACAAGAAGGTCTTTTTCATGTATCGTTAAGAATAGATGCGATGACGTTTTCCCAGTATCAGCCGCATCGGTTGTCTGCCTGAGTGAACAATAAAGCCCAAAGTCAATCGCATTCTTTGTAGCATACAATTGGCTTCGGGCTTTTTTTGATATTCCGTTATATGGAAAGCAGAAAAGTTATTTCACTTCCCAGATATCATTTGTCTCCAATAATTCGGCAAAGTTATGATAGGATTTCTTTGCTGTTACTTCCTCAATCTGCTTGTTCACCATCTCATCATACGTTGGTGCTTCCACGTCACGGATGACACCGAGAGCCACAGGAAAACCATGTTCGTTGTCCATCATGGCCAGTTTGAGGTGTAAAGTGTCGTCTTGCGCATGCGCATCATGCACCAAGATGTCTTTCTCAGTCACGCCATTCTCGCCCAACTTCACCACTTTCAGGCCGAAACCATCTTGCACGAGGCCATATTCATTATTCTCTCCAAACAATAATGGTTTGCCATGCTCTACATAGATGGCATGCTGTTTCCGCCCGTCTTTGGTGTATATTGGCTCGTAAGCACCGTTATTGAAGATGACACAGTTTTGCAAAATCTCGCATAGCGACGCACCTTTGTGCTTGTAAGCAGCCTGAAGAATCTCAACGGTGTGCGGCGTATCGTTGGCAACCGCACGCGCGAAGAACCTTCCGCGGGCGCCAAAGCATAGCTCTGCTGGCTGGAATGGATCTTCCACCGTACCGTAGGGGGACGATTTAGACACGAATCCTCGAGGTGAAGTGGGTGAATATTGTCCCTTTGTCAATCCATAAATGCGGTTATTGAGCAAAACCATGTTCAGGTTAACATTGCGCCTGATGGTGTGAATGAAATGGTTACCACCGATGGCCAGTCCATCTCCATCGCCACTAATTTGCCACACCGTGAGATTTGGGTTCACGATTTTGGCCCCAGAGGCGATAGCAGCAGCCCGCCCATGGATGGTCTGCATAGCATACGTACTCATATAATAAGACAGTCGACTCGAGCATCCGATACCCGAAATCACCGCTATTTCATGTGGTGGAACGCCCATTTCGGCCATCGCCTTGTGCAAATTGGCCAAGAAGAAATGATCTCCACAACCCGGACACCAGCGTGCCAGGCCTTTTTTATATTGATTTGCTGTGACTTGTGTCATTTTCTATCCTCCAATATTTTTGTAAATGCATCTACCAACTTAGCCACTACGAATGGCTGTCCCTTTACTTCGTTATACTGATATGGAACAAATCCGTCGACTTTCGAGCGGAGATAGGTGGCAAACTGTCCCATGTTTTGCTCGGCAACCACCACTTTAGGATAGCGTTTCAGCACCTCAATAGCATTGGCCGGCAGCGGATTGATGAACTCAAAGTGAGCCAAAGCCACTTTCTTACCTTGCTCCAAGAGTTCTTCCATCGCCGTATACAGGTGTCCATAGGTACCACCGAAGCCCACAATCAGCAACTCGGCACCATCCACGTCGCCCGAAACATGCAGGTCAGGAACAGGAATACGAGCCACTTTCTCAGCCCTATTGCGCACCATCTGATGGTGGTTGTCGGGATCATTGGATATCTGTCCTGTGGCCGAGTCTTTCTCCAGTCCGCCTATGATGTGCGCATAACCCTCTTGACCCGGTATAGCCCAATAGCGAGCCATCGTCTTTTCATCACGCATATATGGCGTGTATTTATCTTTCATCTCTTCCGTAACCCTGTGTGGGGTGATGGTTGGCAAGTCTTTTACTTCGGGTATGGGCCATGCTCCCGACCCATTGGCAATGTAAGCATCGCTCAAGACCACGACAGGCGTCATGTGTTCCATGGCAATCTTGCAAGCCATGTACGCTGCGTCGAAGCAGTTTACAGGACTGGTGGGTGCAATCACGGGCATGGGTGACTCGCCGTTACGACCGTAAAGCACCTGCAATAGATCGCCCTGCTCAGTCTTGGTGGGAAGTCCAGTCGATGGACCGCCACGCTGAACGTCAATCAACACCAAGGGTAATTCGTCCATCACGGCCAAATTCATGCCCTCAGACTTTAAGCAAACGCCAGGTCCTGAAGTGGATGTAACGCCCAGTGCGCCTGCGAAAGCAGCACCAATGGCTGTGGCGCAACCCGATATTTCGTCTTCACACTGCATGGTAATCACGCCCATTGATTTGTGTTTGGCCAGTTCATGCAAGATGTCTGAAGCCGGTGTGATGGGGTATGAGCCAAGGAACAGCGTCACGCCAGCCTTCTCAGCAGCAGCCATCAGACCGTAAGCCGTTGCCTTGTTGCCTGTGATATCCATGTATCTGCCTGGCACTTTATGACGTGTTTCGATGCGATAAGTCGATGGTACGCTGGATTGGGTGTTCTCTCCATAATTGTAACCCGCCTCAACAACTTTCTTATTGGCTTGATATATCTCGGGTTTCTTACTGAACTTCTTTTCCAAGAACTTGTCTACCAACGACAAGTCACGATTGAACAGCCAGCAAACCATGCCCAGTGCAAACATGTTGCGACACTTCAAGATAGACTTGTTGTCCATGCCCGAGTCCTTCAGACACTCCTTGACAAGTGTGGTAATAGGGCATTCTACCACACGATCGGGATCAATACCCAGCTCACCCAAGTAATCCTCGCTGGTAATTTCGGCCTTCTGCAAATCGGCTGCCTTGCAATTGTCAGTGTCGACGATGATGGTCGCCGTAGGCTTCGCAAATTTTAACTGCGTTTTCAAGGCTGCTGCATTCATGGCAACCAGCACGTCACACTGGTCACCAGGCGTGTAAACGCGCGATTCACCAATGTGTACTTGATAACCACTGACGCCTGTCAGTGAACCTTGCGGAGCACGAATGTCCGCTGGATAATCAGGAAAGGTAGATATGTCATTACCTACCGTGGCTGAAATAGTAGAGAAGATGTTCCCTGCAAGCTGCATTCCGTCTCCCGAATCACCGGAAAACCGAATGACTACATGTTCGAGTTCTTTAACCCGTAAACCTTCTGATTCCATTTTATTTTGTTTAGATTAGTCAGTATGCAAAGGTGATAAATATTATCGATACAACAAAATAATTACAAGAGTTTCTTTTCACCCTGCGAAATTATCGCTACTTTTGTCCAGAAGATGCTGAGAAAATTGGTCTATATTGTTCTGCCCTTCATGCTGTTTGCGGGTTTGCAAACGCATGCGCAGAACAACAATCGCACCCAGCCAACCCCGCCGGAAGAGCGACAGGTTGACATGGACAGTCCCACTTTCGAACCGATGGTGAAGGTGGGTAAGGTGCTGCATGGCAAAGATTCCATTCCTTACATGGAGTTTAACAACGTATACGTTTATCCCGATCCAGTGTTCAAGGATGCCAAACAGCGAGCGGTTTACAACCGATTGGTGCGCAATGTGAAGCTGGTGTTGCCCATAGCCAAAGAGGTGAACCGCATTATCATTGAGACCGGCGACTACTTACAGACGCTGCCCAACAAGCGAGCGCGCGACGAACACATGAAATTGGTGGAGAAAGGCATACGCGATGAGTACACGCCTCGTATGAAAAAACTGAATTACCAGCAAGGAAAGTTGCTCATCAAACTGGTGTATCGCGAGTGCGATTCGTCATCCTATCAGCTCATACAGGCCTTCATGGGGCCTATACGGGCAGGCTTTTGGCAAGCCTTTGCCTGGGCCTTCGGTGCCAGTTTGATGAAAAAATATGATGCCGAGGGTGTTGATCGGCTCACCGAACGTGTGGTGTTACAGGTAGAAGCCGGACAGCTCTGATGCTTGTTTGTAAACCGCTGAATTCCAATACCTTACTACTTCGTTTTCAAAGTCATTGAGTTTGGAGTCCAAAGTCAATGCTTTTCCTTATCAAACTCAATGCTTTTGGTAGGCAAAGTCAATGCTTTTAATCAAGCGCAAGAATGTTATGGAATTTGTCTACCCTTATTCTTCGCTAAACAGCACCTGTACCATGGTCTGCCCAACGGCCTTGAGCGTGTTCTTGTCGATGTGCTCCATCGTGTCGTGAATGGTGTGCCAGGTCGGGCCGAAGCTGCTTTGTGGGCAGTCGGGGTAGAAGGGAATGATGTCGATGGTTGGTATCTTGGCATGCTCGTTCACGGGGATGTGGTCGTCGGTGATGTAACCTCCGTCTTGTCTGGGGAAGTAACTGCCATAGCCTGCCGCTTCGGCTGCCGCCCAAACCTTCTCCACAATGTTGGGTGCATATTGCTTAGAGGTCAACTCTTGATGGAATTTAGCTCCTTGTCCGCCTACCATATCCAACAATATGCCATATTCGGGTCGATTGTCGTGTGATGCGTTTTTCGCCCAATATTGTGCGCCCAAGGCCCACGAGTCTTCGCCACCTGACTGTTTTTCCCATTGTGGCGTACCCCAATCTTCGGCATCAAAGCATACGAAGTCGATGCCATAGGTCAGGGTGGTGTCGTTTTGAAGTAGCCGAGCCAGCTCCAACATCACGGCAATTCCACTGGCACCATCGTTGGCAGCCATCACTGGTTTGCGCCAATTGGTGCTGTCTGGGTCGTTGTCAGCCCACGGACGACTGTCCCAATGGGCGCAGAGCAAGATGCGTTTGGTGGCCTCTGGTTTGTATTTGGCCATGATGTTGGTGGCATGCAGCGTGGTGCCGTCATAGCCTTTCACATCCGTTTTTTGTGTGGTCACATCGCATCCAAACTGTTGAAATTTACGGATAATCCAATTGGCACATTGCTCGTGCGCCTCGCTGTTCATGGTACGCGGGCCAAAGTCGCATTGTGCTTGGATGTAGGCGTAAGCCGAGTCGGCGTTGAATGCCGGTCCCACCGGCTGCTGTGCCAAAGACGTTTCACCCTCGTTGCCCATGTCTGACGAGGCTCCTTTCGTGGCTTGCCAGCCCAAAGCCACGGCTGCGGCCAGAACGATACCCATTATTGTCACCATGATGATTTGTTTTTTCTTCATTGGTTTGTTTGCTTGTCAATAAGAATGTGAATGTGTAGGTTGGTTCTATAAATTAGCTTTGTTAGATTTTGAGCTTATTTTTGAGGTCAAAATGCAAGAGAGTGAAGGAGTGTAGCGAGCTACACGACTGAACGAACTTACATTTTGAACCAAAAAGAAGCCAAAAGATAACAAAACGTATTTCATAAAAATTTAATGACTATATACGGTGGTAATTTATAGAACCAGCCTTTAGTTTGTTATTTCACCTTGCCCTCTTGTGCCTGACGCATCACCCTGAGCCAGTTGCCGCCCCATATTTTGGCGATGTCTTCTTCGCTGTATCGGCGGCGGAGCAGCTCGATGGTGAAGTTGATTAGCTCGGACGAATTGGCCATGCCTTGCACACCGCCGTCGCCATCAAAGTCGGTTCCGATGCCAACATGGTCGATACCCATGATTTGGATGGCGTGTTCGAGGTGGTTGATACCGTCGATGATGCTGGCTGTTGCACCGTCTGACCGTAAAAAGCCATGGTAGAACGTGGTGTGAGCCACGCCTCCAGCCTTGGCTAAGGCGCGAAGTTGGTCATCGGTGAGGTTGCGTGGCACGTCGCAGAGCGCCTTGCAGTTGCTGTGGCTGCATACGATGGGAACCCTACTGATGTCCAATGCGTCGTAAAAACTTTGTTCGCCTCCGTGCGAGAGGTCAACCATCACGCCGCAATCGTTCATCTCTTTGATGACCTTCTCGCCAAATTGGGACACACCGTGATGGGTGTTCTGGCTTCTGCGAGCGCTGTCGCAGATGGCGTTGTCACCGTTGTGGCACAGCGTGATGTAGGTAACGCCGCGGTTGGCGAAATGCTGCACATTACGAATGTCGTTCTCAAGGGCCAATCCGTTCTCAATGCCAAGTACGATACTCTTTTTGCCTTGCTGCTTGTTCTGATACAGTTGTTCGGGATTGCGTGCCAAGGCAAGGTAAGAATGGTTGGCCTGCACGATGTCTTCTATCTTGTCGAAAATAAGGTCGGCGTAGGCTTTTGGTCCTTCAACGGGGAAGGGTGCGATGTCTGTAAACGCTTCGTCGGGCTTGTTTTGGGGCAGGTAAGCCACCATGATGACGGCATCTTGTCGCCCTTCGGTCATCTTGTGCAGGTCGACGAGGATGCGACTATCGCGCTGTTCGAAATGAATTCCTTGCGGAAAGAACATCGGTGTGTCGCAGTGGGTGTCAAGAATAAGGTGGCGGTGGTGTAGCGATTTGGCCATTGAAAACTCGCTGGCGCGGTTGACAAGCCATTTGAAAAGTTTTTGTCCCTCATCACCTAACCACTCTGGATGCCACTGCACGCCTAAGATGGACTTGTGTTCCGTGCTCTCCATGGCCTCGATGATGCCATCCGGCGAGCTGGCTGTTGCCTTGAAGTGCGGGCCAGTGTCGCTGATAGCTTGATGGTGGAACGAGTTGACGAATATTTGTTCGGTGCCGTAAATGTCGCGTATCATGCTCTCAGGTGAGAGGATGACGCTGTGTGTGGGTTCACTTTTGTCGGCTTCTTGCGAATGCTTGAGGGTGGCGTTGATGTCTTGTGCGACCCTTCCGCCTAAGGCGAAGGCCAGTGTCTGCATGCCCCTGCAAATGCCAAACATGGGAATTTGCCGGTTAAAAGCCAGACGTGTGATGAGCAGTTCGGGCAAGTCGCGCGTGGCATTGATGCCATGCAGCTCTTTTTGGGGTTCCTCTCCAGCCCACAAGGGATTGTGGTCGCCACCGCCGGTGAGCAGCAGTCCGTCAATGTTTTCCAGGGTGTTGATGATTACCTCTGGGTCGCTGACGGGTGGTATGAGTACGGGTACGCCTCCGGCATTGACCACTTGCTTGTAGTAACGATCGCGCAATGTGGCATCGCCATCTACATAATTGGTGGTAATGCCTATCAAAGGACGGTGATGGGCGGCAGGGTAGGAGGAGTGAATTTGGTTGAGGTGAGAGTTGAGGTCAAACTGTTTCATTCCTCGTCTACATTTGCAGGTATTTCACGTTTGATGCTCTGCTCAAGCGAAATCAAGGTTTCGGTGCTGACAACGCCTGGAATGGTTTGCATACGGTTGTTGAGCAAGTCCATGAGTTGTTCGTTGTCGCGTGCGTAAAGCTTGATCATCATGGTATAAGGGCCAGTGGTGAAATGGCACTCAATGATTTCGGGAATCTCCTGAAGTTCGGCGACAACCTTCTTGTACATGCTGCCTCGTTCGAGGTTTAGACCTACGTATGTGCAGGTAGAATAACCCAGGCTTTTCGGATTAACATAGAATCCGCTGCCCGTGATGATACCTTTTTCCACCAGATGCTGTACGCGTTGATGGATGGCTGCACGCGATACGCCGCATTGTGCGGCTACATCCTTGAAAGGAATGCGTGCGTTAGTTGATAAAATACTTAAGATTTTCCTGTCCAACTTGTCGATCTTGTCTGCGTCTCTTGCCATAGATTTCTGTGTTATATTGTTATTTTGATAGCAAAATTAGGTAATATTAATGAAATAAGCAACAAGATGTGAATAAAAATGCGATAAATCGTACCTATTTGACAGATATTTTGTCGGTGGTATCTTGCCTCTGTTTGCCCCAAAACAAGATAGACCTGACAGAGAAAGAGGTGTGCTCTCGTCCTGTCAGGTCTATACGGTGATGATTGATGTGTGTAAGGGTGGCGCTGTATCGATGGCCAGATGGCTTAGGTGTAAGGTCGATGACAGCGCGCCTTCTCTTTGTGTTTATTTCTTCGAGGCAGCTGGTGCTTTCTCGATACTGATTAGTTCAACGGTGAAAATCAGGGTAGAGTAGGGTTGAATCTGTCCGGCCTGACGCTCTCCGTAGGCCAGTTCTTGCGGGATGTAGATTTCCCATTTGCTACCTACTGGCATCATGGTGAGGGCCTCTGTCCATCCCTTAATGACCTGATTGCAGCGGAATGAGGTGGTTTGTGGATTGCGCTTGTACGAACTGTCGAACACGTTTCCGTCGATGGTCTTGCCCTCATATTTCACAGTTACCTTGTCATCCTTTTGTGGAATCTCGCCCTTTCCTTCGGTAATCACCTTGTATTGCAGACCGCTGGCAGTTGTTTTCACACCTGGCTGTGTGGCATTTTGCTTCAACCAGGCTGTGTTGGCTGCGATGTATGCCGACTCTTTCTCTTTCTTCACTTGGGTTCTGCGCTCTTGAAACAGTTCGCTCGCCTTTTCAACGGAATAGACACTCGTGTCATTCTGTACGCCAGCGAGGAAGCCCTGGTTGAAGATTTCGGCATCAATAGCGTTGGGTGTTCCCTTGAAGTCGTTGGTGGTCTGCGGCAAAATACGGTTTTTTACCATCCTGGCAATGGCAGCACCCGCATGACGAGCCTTGAATTGAGGCGAATCAATCTGCTTTAATGCCTCCTGAAAGCCTGCGACAAATTCGGCAATTTGCGCCGGATCCATCTCGTATTCCTGCTGCAAGAAAGGCATCAAGCCATTGGTTGCGGCCAATCCTGCCGCGTAACTGAGCGAATCTTGCGGTGTAAGCAGTGGCTTAACGGTTGTCTGTGTCTTCTGTTTCTTGTCCTTCTCTTTGCCTAATGCGGCCATGCTGACCGATGCAACCGACAAGAACAACACTGAAAGTAACAAAATCTTTTTCATTATCAACATTTTATTCAAAAGAAAAACTCACCTTGTATGGTTGGTTCTTGCGGTGCAATGCCACAAAAACAATCAAATACAAGGCAAGTCTTCGTATGTTTATTATATATGGTAGTCAGTAGTTTACTTCTCGATGCTGATTAATTCAATCTTGAAAATCAAGGCAGAGAAAGGCTTAATCTGACCTTGTTCACGCTCGCCGTAGGCCAACTCTTGTGGAATATACACTTCCCATACAGAGCCTACAGGCATGTGAACGAGAGCGTCTGTCCATCCTTTAATGACCTGATTGGCACGCAAGGAAACAGGCTGTCCATTCTTATAAGAGCTGTCAAACACCTTACCATCAAGGGTCTTGCCTTCATAATGAACCTTCACCATGGATGTATCTGCCGGCATGGCACCGTTACCAACCTTGATAACCTTGTATTGTACACCGCTTGGCAATGTCTTCACGCCATCTTTCTTCTTGTTCTCAGCGAGGAATTTCTCACCAGCTGCCTTGTTGGGGCCATATTCCTTTTCCATGACTTTGGCTCTGATTTCGCTCATCTTGGTTTGAGCTACCTGTCCAGCCTCTTCGATGCTCATGAGACCTTTCTTGCCTGTTGTACCGGTGATGAAGCCTGCCATGAAGTTCTTCAGTGAGATGGTCTTGGTTGAATCGCTGCCAAATACCTCTTGGTTGATGCCGGTAATCATCTGATTGCTGATTTGTTGACCAATCTGGATACCTGCATAGTAAGCGGCACGGCCTTTGTCATCTCCGGCATTAGCACCTTCGTTCAATCCCTTGATGAACTGATCCATGTAGGTTGTGTCGATGTTCATGCGGCCAATAAGATACTCTTTGAGTCCTTGAGTCTGTGCCAATCCGATGGCATAGCTCAATGTATCCACGTCTGTCTTGAGGTTTGCCTTGGGTGTTGAGTTGCCACAACCAGTAAATGTTGCAGCAGCGATAGCCATTGCGGCTACGAATGTAAGTTTTTTCATTGTTATTTGTTGTTATTAAATTACTTTTATAAGCTCTACATCGAATACCAATGCCGAGTATGGGGGTATGGCATTGCCTGCTCCCCGCTCACCATATCCGAGGTGATAAGGGATGAAAAAGCGATACTTGGCACCTTCCTGCATCAGTTGAAGACCTTCTGTCCAACCGGCGATGACTTGGTTCAAGGCGAATGTTGCAGGCTCGCCTCGTTGAATACTGCTGTCAAAGAGCGTACCATCATGCAGCATTCCTTCGTAATGGCATGTCACCTGATCGGTTGCTTTCGGCTTTTTGCCGTTGCCTTCTTTCAGCACTATGTATTGCAAACCGCTGGGAAGCGTCACCACACCTTCCTTCTTTGCATTCTCAGCCAGGTAGGTTTCGCCAGCATCCTTGGCCACTTTGCCTTTCTCTTCGGCAGCTGCGCGTTGCTTCTTCTCTTGTTCTTGGAAGAAATTCTGCACCAATGTCTGTGCTTCTTGATTGTCTATTTTTGGCTTTGCACCAGCGATTACGTCTTTGATTGCTTGTGAAAAATCATCGATATTCAAACTCTGGGCGCCCATATCAGACAATTGTTGACCAATGCCAAGCCCCAAAGCGTAGCTTACTTTGTCCATTTTAAATAATCTATATTGATAAGTTTTGCTTTTTAACAAGGGCAAAGATAGCAAAAAACTATCATAGCTTCGAGTTATTTCTCAAAAAAATACTATTTTTGTAGAATATTAGTGTAAAAGCGAAGTCTATCCATTGATAGGCATGGGATTAAGAAATGGTAAGATCATGAAGAAGATTGTATTTCTGACAGGTGCCGGTATGTCGGTAGAAAGTGGATTCAAAACTTTTAGAGGAAGTGACGGTTTGTGGGAAAACTATCCCGTTGAGCAGGTGGCGACGCATGAGGGTTGGGAGGCCGATCCAACGCTTGTGACCAACTTTTACAACATGCTTCGAAAGAAACTCTATGCGGCAAAGCCCAATGAAGGTCACCGATTGATTCAGCAACTCGAAGAGGCATACGACGTAACCGTTATCACTCAGAATGTTGACAATCTGCATGAGCGGGCTGGGTCGTCGAGAGTAATCCATCTACATGGCGAACTGGCCAAGGTATGTTCCAGTCGTGATCCTTACAATGAGGCCTACATCCGCGAATTGCCCCAAGAGAATTGTACCGTAGAACCTGGGACCAAGGCTGAAGATGGGTCGCTCTTGCGCCCATTCATCGTTTTCTTTGGCGAGAGTGTGCCCATGATTTCCGTGGCAGCCGAATACGCTCGTGAAGCTGATATCTTTGTCATCATCGGAACGTCGCTCAATGTTTATCCCGCTGCGGGATTGGTTCAATATACCAAACCCGATTGTCCCATCTATCTTATCGACCCCGAAGCGGTGCATACCAGTGGCATCCGTCATCTCAAGCACATACAGAAAGGAGCCAGTGAAGGAATGAAAGAACTCATGAAGGTCTTGGACACCAACCAATAAAGAGGGCCATTGCCCTGTTAACCCATGATGATGTTTGCACATAGCTGTAAGCTTATACATCAATAAAACCAATCAATCCAGGGAGGAACGCTTATGATGAACGAATTAATTGATAAGCTGCACATAGAGCACTGCTCATTGGTGCTGCTGCACGAAGGCAACATTCGCACGTTTGAAGGTAGGGGAGTGCGAATGCTTTACAATCTACTGAACGATGAACCCGAATCGCTTTTTAAGTCGAAAGTAGCCATTAAGGCAGTTGGTAAGACCGCCGCCAAGGCCATGGTAGATGGTGGTGTAACCGAAGTCTACGCTGATGTGATAAGCGAAGAGGCGCATCATAGGCTCAAAGACGCTGGCATAAAGGTGGATTACGATAAGAAAGTAAACCACCACCGTTTCTTGGAAATTTGGAAGCAGATGGGCGAAATCAAAGATTGATGCCACCCCTATGCAACAATCTCGCAGCTAACCTGATGGCCAAGTTCACCGTTTATCGTGAGCGGTATGGCCCTCAGGGCATGCTGTTTGTGTGAGGTAAGCGCTAAACAGTTAATGGAAAACCTGCATGTTAGTTAGGGCCTTATTAGTTGAGGCATGCAGAATCTCCGTAAGCTTATCACCCATTGTGCTGTCGAACACCCATGCGAGCCTCAACGACATTCACCACATAGTCGCCCAGTTTTTCACATTCTTGAATGATATCCATGTAAATGGTACCAATGGCATAGGTATATAGATGCGCATTGATATCGGTGATGTTGGTTGTCTTGAGTTGATTTCGATAGCTGTTGATTTCGTTCTCGATGTTAAAAGATAGACCGGCATCCAGATTAGCCTTACGTCCAGAGAGGATGACGTTCATCTGTGTGAGGGCATCGTCGGTAAGTTCGAACATCTGATGCAACTGTTCGTATAGTTTTTCGGGGAACTCTTCCTTGCCAGTGCGCTTGCGTTTCAAGGCACGGGCAATGTTGTAGCAACTGTCTCCGATACTCTCTATCTCGGTAATTTCTCGCAACATCGACCGTATCTTCATCTTGGTGTCGTCGCTAAGGTGTGCCGTTCCCACCTGATCTAGATAGTTGGCAATCTCTATTTCCATGCTGTCGCTGATGCCTTCGTATTTCTCTATCCGGTCAAATATCCTGGTAAACGCATTTTCATCCTTTTCAACAAGCAAGTCTCTCACCATCCCAAACATGCGCTGCATGCGTCCGGCAAACGACCGTATCTCCTTATGTGCCTCCAAAACCGAAAGCTCTGGCGTCTTCATGATGCCCGCTTGGATGAATTGCAGACGGAAATCTTCTTCGTCATCGCTGTGCCTTGGCTTGATGAGCATGCATACCAACCGCTCTATTTGAGGGATGAACCATATCAAAACAGCTGTATTCATGATGTTGAAAGACGAGTGGAAGGCCGCCAAGACGATAGGCAGTTTTACGGCCAATTGCTCCTGTGTCAGGTTGTGTCCCGTGGGGTCGTAGTGTACTAAGCCGCAAACGGCATTGACAAATGGGTAGAATACGCACAATACCCAAATCACTCCGATGAGGTTAAACACCAAATGAGCCAATGCGGTTCGTCGCGCTTGGGTGTTAGCACCTAAGGCTGCAAGGTTGGCTGTGGCCGTGGTTCCAATGTTCTCACCCATCACAAGCGCGATACCCAGATAGATGGGAAGCACGCCAGACGAGCATAACAGGATGGTGATGGCCATCACAGCAGCCGACGACTGTACGATACAGGTGATGATGGAGCCAATAAACAGAAAAGAAAGTATCGTAAGATAGCTGTCAACGTCGAACGACTTGAAAAAATCAATGATTTGTGGATTGCTCTCCAATTGCAGCTCTTTGCCCGACGTGTTGAGCAGAACCAAGCTGAAGAACATGAAGGAGATGCCAAAGAGAAAATCACCAAAGTACCGCATCTTGCGGCTGTAGATGAGTATGATACCCACGAGGAAAGACGGAAAGACAAAGCTGGTCAGGTCAACCGTGTAGCCTAAAGACATAATCCACGCCGTCAAGGTAGTTCCAATGTTCGCACCCATGATTACCGATATGGCCTGAGCAAGGGTTAACAGTCCTGCGTTGACAAACGACACGGTCATCACCGTGGTGGCCGAAGATGACTGTACGGCACAGGTGATGAACGTACCAGTGAGCATGCCGGTGAACCGATTGGTGGTCATTGCACTCAAAATGTGGCGCAACTGTGAGCCTGCCATCTTTTGAAGAGCTTCGCTCATTACTTTCATACCATAAATCAGCAGAGCCAATGAGCCGATGATCTTGAAAAAAA
Organism: uncultured Prevotella sp.; assembly: GCA_963511375.1. Lineage (GTDB taxonomy): Bacteria > Bacteroidota > Bacteroidia > Bacteroidales > Bacteroidaceae > Prevotella. The sequence goes on from CAUPIT010000004.1 coordinate 144,908, forward strand.
TCGCTAAATAATCACTCGTTGTCATAATAATTGAATTGTAATGCGATATAATTTTTGCGCTTCAGTAGAAATTCGTTATCTTTACGCTCCGTAACATTTTATTAACCAAAACGAACGAGGCTGATGAAACAAGTATTGCAAATTTGTTGCAAAAATAACAAAAAAACTCAAGATGTAGCTATCGGAAGCACACTTTCTGATGTATTCAAGCAATTTAATTTGAAAATGCCATACGGCCCCATCTGTGCGCGAGTGAATAACAAGGTTGTGGGAATGAACTATCAACTGTACCACAACAAAGATGTAGAGTTCTTGGACATGCACGATGCTTCGGCATCAAGAAACTACACTCGAACGCTGTTTTTCATTCTGTGCAAGGCTGTTCACGACCTCTATCCGGGGTCGAGAGTGGTGATTGATATTCCTGTTTCCAAAGGCTATTACATCAATTTGCACATCGGACGCGAGGTAACCGATGAGGATGCAACGCGCATACGCGAACGCATGCAGCAAATCATTGACGAGAAAATTCCCATCGAACGCTTCGAGGTGCGTACCGAAGAGGCCATCCGCATGTTTGAGCAGAAGGGTGATGAGGCCAAGGTGAAACTGCTCAGAAGCGTGGGCTCGCTGTACACGGTGTACCACCGTATCGACGATTATGTGGATTATTACTACGGTGCGTTGCTCACCAACACGTCGGACATTTACCTGTTCGGACTGGAAAGGTATTTCGAAGGCTTGCTACTGCGCATTCCTTCGAAGCACGACCCCTCACAACTTGGTGCGCTCGTCAAGCAAGACAAGATGTTCGAAGTATTCCTGGAGCAGCATCGTTGGCAGCACATTCTGGGCGTGAGTACTATAGGTGACTTTAATGAGGCTGTGAAAGCGGGGCATGCCACCAATCTTATTAATGTGAGCGAAGCCCTGCAAGAGAAGAAAATATCGCAGATTGCCGACCAAATCACCACGCACCCGGAGGTGAGAGTGGTGCTTATAGCCGGGCCGTCCTCATCGGGTAAGACCACTTTCTGCAAGCGACTGAGCATCCAGTTGCTGGCCAATGGCATTCGTCCCGTGCAGATATCATTGGATGACTACTTTGTAGATCGCGAAAAAACGCCCAAGGATGCCGATGGCGATTGGGACTACGAAAGCATTCACGCCTTAGATATCAACCTAATAAACTTACAGCTCAGCGCATTGTTCAGGGGTGAAGAGGTTGAACTACCCAAATATGATTTCCTGTCAGGTAGAAGCGGAATGAGTGGTAAGCGGCTGCGCCTGGCCGACCGGCAGGTGCTGCTGGTGGAAGGTATCCATGCCCTGAACCCCGAACTGACGGCACAAATCCCGAAGAGGCAGAAGTTTCATGTGTACATATCGGCACTCACCAGCATCCTATTGGATGACCACAACTACATTCCTACCACCGATAACCGACTGCTGAGGCGCATCATTCGCGACCATAAATATCGTGGAGTGAGTGCGCAGGAAACCATTAGACGCTGGCCGAGCGTGCGGGCCGGCGAGACAAAATGGGTGTTTCCCTTCCAAGAAAACGCCGATGTTATGTTCAACACCGCTATGCTTTACGAGTTGGCCGTCATCCAGGAGCAGGCCGCTCCTTTGCTCGAACAGGTGCCAGAAAACTGCGTGGAGTATTCGGAAGCTTACCGTTTGCGTAAGTTCTTGAGCTACATCACCCCCATACCCAGTCGCGCCTTGCCGCCAACCAGCCTCGTCCGCGAGTTCCTGGGCGGTAGTTCGTTCAGGTATTAGCTGCGTCTGTGCCGTTACAACAAACGGCAGATGCAGGCTTTTTAATTGAAAATAATGTGAAGTGAGCGTAGGTTTGTAAACACTTACGCTCACTTCTTTATTGTACACGTTGTCCTGCCTTCCAAACTATAGATATATAAGTCGTTGCCAAGCCTGGTGAAAATGTGTCAAAAATATTTGTTATATAGATTTTAAATATCTATCTTTGAAAACACATTAATTTATAAACTATTAGCTATGGTTCAAGAAAAAAAATCTACAGATTTATTCCCTTGGGTATTGATGATATTGATGTCATCAGTAACATTTGTGGGAATTTTATCAGAATTGGTGCCTTCGGGCGTGTTACCGCAAATCATGTCAGACCTTGGTGTTAACGAAGTTCAAGGCGGAAGACTGGTGGGTTTGTATGCTCTTGCATCGGCTATATTCGGTATTCCGCTCATCTCGGCGACGATGCAGTACAACCGCAAGAAGGTGTTGTTGTGGCTATTGGTGGGATTTGCGCTTTGCAACGTGTTGTCAGGTCTTGTTCACAACTACTACGTTGTGTTGGCGTTGCGTTTTCTCGGCGGTATCAGTGCAGGTGTTATGTGGCCTATGATTGCGGCCTTTGGCATGCGGTTGGTAGATCCCAGTCATCAAGGTAGAGCTGTAGCCGTGATTATGGCTGGTAATACATTGGGTATTAGTTTAGGTATGCCGCTGATGACATCAATCGGAGATAAGTTTGGTTGGCGTATTGAATTTATCGCATTAGGACTTCTTGTTGCGCTGATTGCCGTGCTTTCGCTATTCATGCTACCGTCTACGCCTGGCGAAAAGCTCACCAAGAGCACATCACCTTTTGCCATGTTGAAAAACAAATCCATTTTATTGATTATCCTTCTCACCTTGTTAGGTGTTTGCGGACATTACGGAGTATATACCTACATCACCCAATTGGTTGCAGAAATTAACGTAGCAGGAGGCATTGAGGTGGCTCTGATGGTATTTGGTATCGGTTCGTTGATATCCATCATCATCGCAACGAAGTACATCGATTTGTATCTTCGCGAGCTTACTATCGCCATGTTTGCCTTCTTAGCCATAGCCATGCTCTTGTTCTACTTCTTCAAGGGTGCCATGGGAATTTCGCAATTTGGTTTCTTCTTGTGGGGATTGTCGTTCGGTCCGTTGGTTACATTGTTCCAGGCTGCAGTGGGAAACCAAGTGGAAAGTGGAAAAGACGTGGCCATGTCGGTGCAGTCATGCATGTTTAATCTTTCTATCATGATTACGACATGGATTGCAGGTTTGCTGCTGATAAGCTTCGGTCCGACGAGCTTGATATGGTATGCCGTGCTGTTAGCCGTGCCAGGAATGATTATTTCTATATTCGCCAAGCATACATTGCGACGGATAGGGTAGAGAACAAGTTCATATACAAGCATAAAAAAAGCTGCACGTTACAACGTGCAGCTTTTTTTAATTGAATGACCTTACATCTTGAACGGAATCTCATATTCTGTAGGTTTCTTCTTAAACAAGAATTCACCCTTTCTAACAGAAGCCAGTACACCAACACGTCTGCGGATGCAATCCCATGAGCTGTCGCCGTCCAGAACGATAAAGTTGGCATCCTTGCCTTCTTCCAGTCCGTATGCGTTATGGATGTTCAAACACTTAGCACCGTTGTACGTAATCATGTCGAAAGCGTTTTCTACCTCCTCTGGACTTGCGTACTGTGACAGGTGGATGGCATTATCCAAGATATTCATCATGTTACCGCTTCCCAATGGATACCATGGGTCGTTGATAGAGTCCTGAGCCAGTGCAATATTGATACCCATGTGCATGAACTCCTTGATGCGTGTCAAACCGCGACGCTTTGGATAAGTATCCTGACGACCTTGCAGATATGCGTTCTCTGTGGGACAGGAGATGAAGTTCATCTTGCTTCTCTTAAACATATCGAACATGCGGTATGCATACGAGTTGTCTGCCGAACCGAACGAACAGGTGTGGCTGGCGGTGGTCTTCTCACCATAATCTTCTAAGTACACCAGTGCGTTAAGAATCTCAACGAATCTTGCCATTATGTCATCGGTCTCGTCACAGTGAACGTCAATCAGCACATTGTATTTCATAGCCAGCTCAACAATGTCGTGGATAGACCTCTCACCAAACTCTCTTGCCGGCTCGTAGTGAGGAATACCACCAATCACGTCAGCACCCATTTTCAGAGCTTCTTCCACCAATTCCTTTCCACCCTTGTAGGTGTACATACCGTTTTGCGGGAAAGCTACAACCTGGATATCCACGATGTCCTTCATTTCTTCTTTCAGTTCCATGAGCGCCTTGAAGCCAATAAACTTGGGATCGGTTACGTCGGTCTGTGCGCGGATAAACTGTACACCTTGAGAAACTTCGTCCTCGATACCCTTGCGTGCCAACTTCTTCACACCCTCGATGGTCATTGTTGCCTTATATTTGGGCCAGTTCTCGATAGCCTCGTAAAGCGTACCCGATGCAGCACCAATACCTTCCATCTCGGCCAGCGTGTAAACATAGTCTAAGTGCAAGTGTGGGTCTACGTAAGGAGGAAGTACAAACTTACCTTTCAAGTCAATTTCCTCGTCACATTTAGGCAGATTATTGCCAATCTGAGCAATCTTGCCGTTCTCCACTATCATTTCCGTTGCTGAACAGTTGCGATAAAATTTCGCATTAAAGAATTTCTTTTTCATAAAAAATAAGTTTAAGTATAACACTTCAAATATAAGCAATTTAATTGGAATATGCAACTTTTGTTTGATGTCTATAGGCCTAATCTCACAATAATTATAGAATTTTCTTGATTTTTCATGATCTCCTCATGGTCTTTATCAATTTCGTTATTTTTATTCAACGAATGCTTTGTCAATCTGTTTTCTTCATCTATCTTTGCAGCAACAATTGCATACCAGTGGTTTTGCTGGGGACAGGTCATGGAAAAATGAATGTCCTATAAGGCATGACAGCTGCCGACAATAAACTTTAGATGAATACATTGATATGAAAATCAAAGGTTTAGAGAACGCTTTCAGTGCCAAAGAACTGAAAGACTATTTCTTTATCACCATCGCCATGCTTTTTTATTGCATCGGGTGGACGGTCTTTTTGTTGCCCAATAACATCACCACGGGTGGCGTTCCGGGCATTTCGTCTGTGTTGTATTGGGGACTGGGCATCCCGGTTCAGTATTCTTACTTCTTCATCAACGCTGTGTTGATTGCGTTTGCGTTGCGCTTGTTGGGGCTTCGTTTCTGCATCAAAACCATTTTTGGCATCATCATTCTCACCACGTTGACGTCGCTGGCACAAACCTATATGCTGGATGTCAGACTGTTGAGCGACCAGCCTTTCATGGCGAGTGTCATCGGTGCGGCCTTCTGTGGAACGGGTGTCGGACTGGGTTTGTCGGCCAATGGCAGTACGGGCGGCACGGATATCGTGGCCGCCATCGTCAACAAGTATCGTGACATTTCGCTGGGAAGGGTCATCTTAATTTGTGACTTGGTGATTATTTCGTCCAGTTACCTGGCTTTGCACGATTGGGAGAAGGTAATTTATGGCTATGTGGTGCTGTTCATCACTTCGTTTTGTGTCGATCAGGTGGTTAATTCCATGCGTCGCTCGGTGCAGTTTTTCATTATTTCTGACCGGTACGAGGAGATTGGTCGCCAAATCAACGAGAACCCGCATCGAGGCTGTACGGTGATCAATGCGTCTGGATTTTATTCGGGTCGCGAGATGAAGATGTTGTTCGTACTGGCTAAAAAGAGCGAGTCGGGAAAGATTTTTGATTTGATCAACGATATCGATCCTGCTGCCTTTGTGTCCCAGAGTGCCGTAATTGGAGTTTATGGCGAGGGCTTCGACCGGTTTAAGGTGAGACAAAAGAAAAACGCTCAGAACAAGTTAGCCCCAAAGAAACAAGGCAATTAAAATCCTTAGGGGCGACTAATTACTGTTCTTTCTGCGGTGTCTGTGAGACCGTCATGATGCAGAATTTTCTTGACAGGCATCGCTCTTATCCTTCGCGTGTAATCAACCAACCTTGCTGCTGCTTGCAAATACGCCAAATATGAGCATTGTTTGTAATGTGTTGTGGTATTGGTAGTTGCGCGAAAGTGGTACTTTTCAAGCCATTGATTTTTCTATTTTTCACCTTAAAAGCATTGCTTTAGGCGGGTTATTTACATGCTTTTGCCGTGCAAGAGCATGCCAATTCTTCGCCAAAGTGATGCCTTTAACGCACCAATCACATCACTTTTACGCCCAACGTTGATAATTCTCATCCATTCATCTCTTGTTTGCATCCTGCCTGCCTATTGAATTTTTCTAGATTGAAAGTTTTCAAGGACCGTTTTAAGGCCATTATTTGGTAAAAATAACAAACAATTCGAAGGGGCGTAATTTCTCACGTTCAACCTCTGCGTAGTGATGAGAGTCATAGGGGTGTGATTCATCACGTTGCTCTGCGTGCTAAAAACTGAAAAAGATACAAATAAATTTGACTTCATCAAATAATGTTGTATCTTTGTAAGTAGAAAAGCTTATACAAACATTATTATCAAAAACATTATGAAGAAGAAATTTATTTGCACCGTATGTGGGTACGCATACGCAGGAGAAGCAGCACCAAAAGAGTGCCCAGTATGCCATGCTAAAGAAGAAAAGTTTAAGGCTTTTGACCCGAAAGCAATTAAAGGAACAAAGACCGAAGAGAACCTCATGGCTGCATTTGCAGGCGAGAGCCAAGCTCACACCAAGTACCTTTACTTTGCATCTAAGGCAAAGAAAGAAGGCTATGAGCAATTGGCTGCTATCTTTGAAGAAACAGCACGCAATGAGAAAGAGCATGCCAAGGTTTGGTATAAGTTCTTGCACGGTGGTGACATCCCTACCACAACTGACAACATCAACGAAGCTGCCGACGGTGAAAACTATGAGTGGACAGACATGTATGTGAACATGGCGAAGGTAGCCGATGAAGAAGGATTCCCTGAGATTGCCGTGAAGTTCCGTGCTGTTGGTGCCGTTGAGAAGCACCACGAAGAGCGTTATCGCAAGATGTTGAAGAACATCGAAGACGAGATTGTCTTCTCACGCGATGGCAGCTGCGTATGGCAGTGCCGCAACTGTGGACACATCGTTGTAGGTAAGAAAGCTCCTGAGGTATGTCCTGTTTGTGATCATCCAAAGAGCTACTTCCAGATTGAACCAGACAATCTGTAAGTCGACTGACATAAGATAAGCATGAGCGAGAGATACTCAAAACGAGTATCTCTCGTTTGCATTTGTACCAGTATTCTTTTAGAGGCTGTTTTCAGATTCTATCCTTATGTAGGAACGTGACAAGGTACGCACCTATGTTTGGTCAACTGTCTCTGAATACAGCGGTTCTTCGCTCGGTATGCACAAACAAAAAAATGGGATGCACCTTTCAGCGCATCCCATTTTATGATGATATAAGTAATCTATCAGATTTACTTCAATTTGCAGTAGCCATATTTAGCCGAGCAGCAAAGCTCTTCCTCAATGCGGATGAGCTGGTTGTACTTCGCAATACGGTCGGTACGGCTCATAGAACCAGTCTTAATCTGACCTGAGTTAGTTGCAACGGCAATATCAGCAATCGTTGTGTCCTCGGTCTCTCCTGAACGGTGAGAAGTAACTGTGGTGTAACCAGCACGGTGAGCCATTTCAATAGCCTCCAATGTTTCGGTCAACGAACCAATCTGGTTTACCTTGATCAAGATAGAGTTAGCAGCACCCATCTTGATACCCTTCTCCAAGAACTTCGTGTTGGTTACAAACAAGTCGTCACCAACCAACTGGCAACGGTCGCCAATCTTCTCGGTCAGCTTCACCCAGTTGTCCCAGTCGTTCTCATCCAAACCGTCCTCGATAGAGTCGATAGGATATTTTGTAATCAGTTCTTCCAAGTAAGCAATCTGCTCATCAGCGGTCAGCTTCTTACCATTAGGATCCTTTGGCATGCCACTCTTCAACTGACGATAGTCGTAGAACCACTCACCGTTCTCTTGAACAGCAAACTCAGAAGCAGCGCAGTCCATGGCAATCTTCACATCCTTGCCTGGCTCATAACCTGCATCCTTAATAGCCTGAATGATAGAATCCAAGGCATCTTCAATACCATCGAACTTAGGAGCGAAACCACCCTCATCACCTACAGCGGTAGACAAGCCGCGCTTCTTCAACAGCTTTGCCAAAGCGTGGAATACTTCTGCACCCATACGAATGCCTTCTTTGATAGAAGGAGCACCCACAGGACGAATCATAAACTCTTGGAAAGCAATAGGAGCATCTGAGTGTGCACCACCGTTGATGATGTTCATCATTGGAACGGGCAACGTATAAGTGTTCACACCACCGATATAACGATATAGTGGCATGTGAAGAGCTTTGGCTGCCGTGTGTGCAACTGCCAAGCTAACACCCAAGATAGCGTTAGCACCGAGCTTGCTCTTAGTAGGCGTACCGTCCAAGTCAAGCATCTTATAGTCTATCTTACGTTGTTCCAACACGCAAAAACCTTTCAAGGCTGGAGCAATGATATTGTTAACATTCTCTACGGCTTTTAATACGCCTTTGCCACCATAGCGAGCTTTGTCGCCATCGCGCATCTCCAAAGCTTCGTTCTCACCCGTAGATGCACCAGATGGTACGCTGGCACGACCCATCACACCATTTTCCAATGTTACCTCAACCTCTACTGTAGGATTACCACGAGAGTCAATAATCTCTCTTGCGTGAACTTTTTCAATTACCATAATAAATTATTTATTTTGAATGAATAATATCTCTGAATTCATTGCAAAGATAACGATAATTAAGGAATTCACCAATATAGAGATATGAAATAATGTGAAATGAACAACATTGAGCTTTGAACTTTGAGCTTTGAACATTGAACTGTCAACTTACAAACTTAAAAACTCATCAACTTGTCAAGTAAACAATAGTTGTGAGCTATCAACTTGTGAACTTGTCAACTCGTCAACTTGTCAACTAAAGATAGTTTTTGAACAACGAAAAAAACAAATCAAACGAATAAACTAAACAAGACCATGAACGCCAGCGTTCTGCGAATCAAACAAATTTGCCAACATAAACATATTGCGTGTCCTTGCCAAATTCGCTTAATTCGGTGAACGCCAGCGTTCATTGATTCTAACAATCGGATTCGTTTCATTCGTTCAATTCGTTGTTAAAACAAAAGAACATGATTGTTGTTGAATAACAAACGACCTTTTAAATGAAATAGCCGTGCGAGCTTCAAGCTATCAACTCGTCAACTTGTCAACTTGTCAACTCGTCAACTAAAAACTTATAAACTTGTCAACTCGTGAACTAAAAACTTAATCTATCAACTTGTGAACTTGTGAACTTGTCAACTCGTCAACTATACAAACACACTTGCTCCCGCAGAACTTCATGTGAAGTCTGCGGGAGCAAAGTAATATATGTTTGTTCAATTGAGCTTACTCAATGACAATCTTTGAGGTCTGCACATTCGTGCCGTCGGTAGCCTTGATGAGGTAAACACCTGAAGGAACTTGTCCTTTCAGCTTCTTCGCATCGAGAGGCAAACTGAAGGTACCTACCTTCGCACCAGAGAGGTTAAAGAGTTCTGCCTCACCCTTGGTCAGGGTAATCGAAACGTTATCAATACCAGTCACAGCACCCATCACCTTCTCAAAGTCAGTCTCTGGTGTGTCGGCGAACATAAAGCGGTTATGCTCGATACCGTCTACCGTTGCTGTAAAGAAGTAACGTGCCTTACCGTTGTCAAACGGAATCACGGTTTTCGTCTTCAAGTCAACCAACTTCAAGTTCTGATAGTTCAGGCTCCATGTGTTCAGCTCCATGTTATAGGTTTCATCCTTAGCGGTTTCAACGCTAAATGTGCTTCCTATCAACGAAGGCAAACTGGATATCTGTACATTCTTACCGTCAGTGGTTGTGGCAAATACAGAAGGTTCGCCCATGTTCAGCTTCTCACCTTCCAATTGTGGGTCGTAAGCTGGTGTGGCATCCTCTTCTTGGTACGTCCAGAACTTATCAACCACCTTGCCGTTATCCATTGTTACCATAACACTACCACGGTTAAAGTCATCTTCCATAACAAATGACTTGGCGCGCAATGGTTCAGCCTCAGACTTCAATCCCGTGTAAGGAATGGTGAGTGTACCTGTCTTCGTACTGTACACAGGGTTGTTGTATTTCACCATGAAGCCTTGCATAGGTGCCAATGTACGGGTGATACCACCCTCACCAGCCTTGTCAATGTTCACGGCTTCATAGCCACCCTTAGTTGTAACAGAGGTGCCATAAGCATTCTTCCAGTCATTCCAGCTACCTGTGGTGTAGATGTAAACCGTGTTGTCCATCTTAACACCATCTTCACCAGATGCTAACTTGATGTTCTTGATGTCCACACCAGCCATGAACGAGTTACCAACAATGTTGTAACCCAATCCGTAACGTCTTCCATCTTGGGTTGTAGCCTTAGAGGCAGTAACTTCAGCTGCTTGTCGTGTCAGCGTGATGGTCTGCTCGCAAAGGTTTAGTTTACCTTGAATCTTGTGAACTCCTTCACTTCCTTTCCTTACTGGAGCTACCTCGTAGCCCTTGAAGGCTGTCATCTTGTCGACGTTCTTCACTGCTCTCCACTTCTGATAGTAGTGATTAGGATCGTTCTTCGTTTCATCGTATGCACGAACTCTCATTCCTGCAAATGCTGGATTCTTGATTGCCTCTACCACTGGCAAGCCAATATACTGCCAATCAAACTCGTCTAAAAGTTTTCTACCAAAGTCTGGAGAGGTGTTATCCTTGTCATCATCTGCTTTGCGTTCATGCTCATAAGCACCCAACGGCTTGAACTCAACAGTAGCAAACACGGTAGAGCCGCATGGGTTATCATTGTTCAAGATGAACGTACCCACCTTCTTGCCGTCGGTAGATGTCTTCATCACGAGTTTGTCCTTGTCAGCGTCTGTGGTGAAGCCTTCCACGCTCTTCACGGTCAAACCACCATCAGCGGGAACAACCACAGCTGGGTGACCAGCGGTCTTGGTTGTAGCACCCTTTTCAAACTTCTCGTTCGGTGCGTTGTTCACCAACTTATTTGCAGAGATAACCTTACCAGCAGGTAAGTGCAGGTCACGCACAGCTACTTTACCTTTGGCGTCCGTACTGCCATCAGCAAAGCGAATGCTCTGCCCATCCTTAGGAACGTCGTTGGTCCAGTTCTCTTTCTTATTGAAGTCGTTGTCCACGCCACCAATCCAGTAGTTGTTACCGCAGGCATTCTCTTCGTCATTGTAAGCAGAACCAGCTCCCTGTCCGCCATTGGCAGCCACTGGTACACCGTCTTTATCTACTTCACCCTTGATGACACCGTCTTCAACCATGTCCTCAGTGATGTTGCCATCACCCTCTACTGCATCAGGACATCCGTCACCGTCACTGTCATGATCAAAGTAGTTGGGCACACCGTCCATATCGTCATCGCATGGTAGCATCAGCGTTACCAACGTGTTCACCTGTCCACTCTGGTCTGGACTTTGCGTAAAGGCAAAATACTTCTTGCCAGGGTCGGTATTCAGATACGACAATGCTACCTGACCTTTAAGATTCACGTCATTGTTATTTATCAACACTTTCTTGGTGCCTTGATCCTCGTATACGGTGTAGCGGTCATCGTCCATCTTGGTGTACAACTCGGTCTGTGACAACGCATGCTCATTGGTGAGGACGTTGATACCAAACTGGTTGTTCGTGTGGAACAGTGATGCCGGTGTGCTCTGCATCAGCACGTAGGGATGCATGGTTCCACCAATCTCCCAAGTGGTGATGGTCTTTTCGTTACTGTTCATGGTCATGAAACGGTCGTTCACAATAGCGTAGTTGTTGACAGTCACTGTAACGGCACCGGAATTCTTTTCATAACCAAACTTGTCAGAGATATCTGCCGTGAAAGGATCGGAAGTTGCCGATGATGCACCAAGTACTGATGGCAACAGTGTGACAACGCGACCAGCCTCTGGTGCAGTGTTAAGATAGTTCTTATCGTTCACGATGTCTGCAAAGAGCTTTTGCGTCTTGATACCGTCACGATAGCGCACCCACTTGTTATTTGTTGGCGTGAGTGTGTTGTCGGTCAGTGTGATGTTCGGCTCAGCAATGTCCGCACACTCTACCTCGTTCTTGATACCATCATCGTCCCAATCGAGATCGCCGGGAGCTACAACGCATTCCTTGAAGAATATCTGCGCACCAGTGTTTTGTGCGAACTGACGTGTCGTGTTATACTCTCCTACGCACTCGTATGGATACTGATTATTGTCCCCATCGGTCATACTCTTTATGATGATGGTGTAGAGATAACCCTCTTCAACTTGGTCAACAGGGAAGAGATCGTTGCCCTTTAGTGTAACATGATCTGGGTATTCCAAAGTTTCTATTTCCTTGGTACCTTTCAGTTCGTAGTCAACAATAAAACTATCCTTGTCATAAACAGGAACATAATTAGGCACTGTGGTCTTTACCTTAACCTTCTCTTTAGGAGTCTCTGCTACGCGACCAGATACAATTTGTTTGATGTCGTGACCTTTCTGTTTCCATACATTGTAGGTAAAGGTGTAAGGTCCATCACCACCAATACTCTGGAACTTAGCCCAATATCCTGTTTCATCGGAACAGTAGGATGCGAACGTTCTGCTCACACCTTTCTTTTTACTGTCGTTGGTGATGATGTCGGCATGTGGTTTCAATACGTCAACCTCTGGGCGCTCTACAATTGGCTTACAGTCTACCTTCACGCCCTCGCCTTGATCGCCTATCTCAGCATCGGTGGGTTTGGTATAACCTTGTCCAGTAGCTACGTTTGGTTTTGTAGGAACCTTCGGGTCGGCAGCGTAACCTGTATTGCCACCCTTATCATTCAGCCTTAAATTGGTAGTATAGGAATTATAGACTAATTGCAACTTGGTGTTGGATATCGTGATAGGATTATAATTCATCTTACCTGAGGGAACAGCGATGTCTGCGCCCCAGACAGCAGCACTCAGCTTTTTGCTGGTACTCATTCCTTGGTTACCATAGAACACACAGCCATCCAACTTGTCGATGACATCTTGTGCAAATTTTCCTTGAAGACCACTACGTGTATAAACATAAATGGCACCACCGCTTCCGTCTGTTCCATAATCACCATCAGCGATGTTATTCACAAACTTGGCATTGACAATCTCGCATTTTCTTTCTTGTGCCATGTAAAGATGTAAAGCACCTCCGGCGCCAACATTGGCATCTCCCGTTCCGGTATATAGTTCAAGTGTGGCTTGGTTGTTATAGTACACATCATTCGTAGACCAGAAACCACTTGACCAATCGATACCTCCGTCATCCTTAAGACGAACGACACCACCCTGTGCGGCTTTGTTGCCATAGTATTGGTTGTTGGCTGACTTCACATAAGCATTGTTGAAACTATAGATAACTCCACCCATACCATTGGCAGTGTTGCCATTGAAAATGCTATTCTTTATATCGGTACCAACGCAACTGCCGTTTACGAAAATAGCACCACCGCCGCCATTCTTTACCGTGGCAGAAGCCGAGTTGTTGTTGAAGATACAGTTGTTGACAAATACAGTATGTTTATTGTCAACCTGTGCGATAGCACCACCGTTTTCAGCTTTATTGCCTTCGAACAGACAGTTGGTAAAATTAAAGGTACCACCATCTACGGTGTACGAAAGGGGTGAAGGGAGGTAAACGGCACCACCTAATCCTGTACTTGTGTTGCCCACAAACTTACAGTTGGTGAAGTCACCATAACCACTTTCCACATTCACAGCACCGCCGTTGTCTGAACCAATGGTACTTGTGGTTTGGTTGTGGTAGAACACACAGTTCTTCACGTCGAACTTGCACTTCTGTATACCGATTGACAAGGCATTGGCATCAGCATCACAACTGTTGTCCTCGAAATAACAGCCTTCCACCAACAGGCTCTCCGTTTCGTTCGCCACACGGAGGGCGCCACCAAATTTATCAGCACTGTTTTTACAGAACACAGAGTTGGTAACCTTGATATTACCTCTGGATGCGATATAGAGCGCACCACCTTGACCTGCTCTCACTCTGTTACTTTTGAAGTTACAGTTGTCAACGACTACATCCACCACTTGATCTGTACGTTCATCCTGAATTTGGATAGCACCACCGGCGTTACGGCACATGTTTGCCTCAAACTCGTTGTTGATGAATTTGATTTGGCGGCGACCGGTTCCACTTGGCACATACTGTAAATCTCCTCCTCTCTGTACAGAAACCGCACCACCGGCATCACCTGATGCACAGTTGTGAAATTGGTTGTTCTCGAACAACACGTTACGACATGACAGCACGCGGAAAGCTCCACCAAGTCCCGCCGTTGTGTTTCGGAAGATAGAATTGGTAACTTTCACGTCCTTGAAGCTCTGGATGTAGAAAGTTGTGATTTGCTGTGCAGCCGTACCACCAAGGTTACGGTTCACCTGTACCTTGTCAAGATGTACATACGAATTGTCCTCCTCGCCGTCGGCTGGTTTTTGATTCGATGCACCCACGAGTGCAAATCTTTCGGTTGTTCCCAAGTGACGGATGTCGTGGAAGGTCACATGCTTCATGTCGATCTGGACGTTCGTCTGCGCATGGGAAATGGAGAAAATCAAGAAGCCACCGCCTGTTGCATTCACTCGATCGCCCTGAAGTACTTCACATCGCTCTATCTTAACCTTGGGGTTTTTCATGTTGCCATAGAAGAAGATGGCACCACCATTGGACGACTTGTAATAACCAATAGAACAATCAATCATCTCCAAATAGGGATTGTCACCTCTGTTGTGATTGTCAACGGTTATCAATGCACCGTCAGTTAGGCTACCTATAAAGTTTTTAGAGTCAATCGAGATACCGTGCATAATCAATGCCTGATTATGATTGGACGTACGGAACACAGACCTACTCATCTCGACATTTGACACAAATTTCGTCACATGTCGCTTAGGGTTGCTGTTGCATGTGTCTTTAGGCAACGTTTGTGAGCCTGGTGTGGGATATCCACCCATGAGCCACAACTTCTGCCCGGGCTTAGTCAAGACATAAAACGCGTTGCGTGTAAGGAGTGTTACCCTATTTCCATACTTTTGGTTATAGGATATCGCATTCTGTTGCCCTACGTCATATTCACCCTCTGCCAAATAAATCTTAACCTCAGGGTTGTCGCTGCTTTCTGCCATTTGCACCGCTTTCTTAATGGTCTGGAAAGCATTGTTCCACGAAGTACCGTTGCGAAAGTCGTTACCTGTCTTGGCAGACACGAAATACTCCAACGCATCGGCTTGCACCCCAAGTGCCATGAA
This sequence comes from uncultured Prevotella sp., assembly GCA_963511375.1. Lineage (GTDB taxonomy): Bacteria > Bacteroidota > Bacteroidia > Bacteroidales > Bacteroidaceae > Prevotella. Next base: position 160,159 of record CAUPIT010000004.1, read on the forward strand.
GCATGCGAGGAGCATCGTCAGCATATACCTTGCTGGTAATAAATGTTTCATGTTGTTCTTTAATTTTTAATTCTTTTCTTTTAGTTTCTAATTTCTATGCTGCGCATCTGTGATTGTGCCTTGCAGACAACTGTGCGATGCGCCAACTGGTTTTGCCTGTGTTACCACAGCGTACGATACGCCTCATCGTCGTCATCAAAGTCTTCAAATTGTCCAGGCTTAGCCAACTCGTCATCGTGCTCGTTTGGACTCCACGGAATTAGATCCGCACCTGGACCTCCTCCTTGCAGTAGCATAATTCCTGGACTTACATACGTTTTTTTTGCCATATTCAATTTTTTGTTTTTATAAATAAATAAGTTTTCTATGTTTTGTTGCCAAATATAGCTGGCACATTCTTCTCTTTTTACATACGTCTATAGCCGAACAATCGCCCAAAGTATCTGTCGCACATTGGGTTGTTAATTCAGCATTACCATCATCCTATTTCGCATATAGGTGTCATGGGTGTTCCATTTCTATGCTTTGCGCATTATATATATAATAAGGTGGAAGGACGTGAGCGCCTCATCACCTTGTGATACAAAAAGCTCGTATTTTGAACAATGCAAAAGTAATCATTACAAATCGCGCAAAAGCATACAAAAATATCAAAACGATGGATATCTCTATCTTACCCCCCCCATAATGTTAATAATAATTAAATCACCATTATCTGTGTTAATATTCCGTCTGTTTACATTCCATGCATCGACCACTTGCTTATCTTTGCAAAAATAAAGTCTGCTTGCTTTTATGCTACAGATTTGCAAACATTTAGCGCATGAAATTTTACAATTTAAACAAACACCGCCAGTGTCCCAACTATATTGGGTCTAAAGCCATGGGGTTTGCTTTGATTACTGGCATGTGTGGTGAGCGTGTGGGCGACATTCTCCCCATACCCGTGATGATATTCGTGATGAGTGGCAAGGTTAAACTTTGTTTCAAGAAGCATGTTGAGAAGGTGGTCAATGCTGGTGAAATGGTTGCTGCCGTGTTTACAGAGGGGTCGTACGCCACCGCCATGGAAGATTGTGTGTGCGTGAGGCTGTACATACAGGGCGATGGACTGGATTTCTGCCATCGCATCGTGAACTCGGGGTTGTTGCAGAGGATGGGTGAACAAGTAGGAGAGCAGGGCAAGGTGCTGCCTATGATACCGGAGGTGCAAGCCATCATGCGGCAGATGGTGGGCTACATCACCGACGGACTGATGTGTTGCGACGTGCATGCCATGAAGCAACACGAACTGGCGGCGGTGCTGCAAGCCTATTATCGGCCGGCTGATTTGCTGCCATTTATCGCCCCTATCTACGATCCCAACGCACGGTTTTACAACGACGTGATGAAGTTGGCTGGCCAATACTTGCCGGTACAAGAGATGGCCTCGCAGCTCAACATGAGTTATCCCACGTTTATCAGAAACTTTCGCAAGGTTTTTAAAGACACGCCACAAGAGTGGTTGTCGAAGAACCGCATGAAACGACTGCGGGATTTGCTGCATAAAACGGCGCACACCGAGCAAGAGATTGCCGATGAGCTACACTTCACTACGGTGCAGAACATGCGGGCTTTCTGCAAAACACGTTGTGGATTGACACCCATGCAGTTGCGAGAACAAGAACAATAGTTTTGCTCTTGCTTTTTAATTGCATTGACTTTGGATGCCAAAGTCAATGGGTTTGGGGGTTAAACTCAATGGGTTTGGATTGCAATGTCAATGACTTTAGATGGACAGGGAATAAAGCATGTTTTTAACAACAAGTGAAGCGTGTTTTTTAACAACGAATGATGCGTTTTTTAACAACGAAAGAAACGGAAGAAACGAATGTTTTCCTTGTGATTTTTACAACTAATGGCGTTTTTATTTAACAACGAAAGAAGCGAAAGGAACGAAAAACGTGTATTCTTTCTTTTTGTTACTTTCGCTTGATTCGTTGTTCGGTTCAAATTGTAATATGGAAAAATGTCTTACTGTTCTTCCGCTGAATTAAAAAAAATGATTACCTTTGGCCAAAAAGGAGGACACGCCATGGAGAAAATCACACAAGACAATTTTGAGGAAAAATATGTAGACCCCATTGAACAGCGGCAGATAGACAAGTTTGTCTGTGACGAGATGTCGCGCCAGATACACCGCTACATCAAGGGAATGTCGGGCACGAAGGCCATGATGGAGAAGTTTGAGGCGCAGTTGTCCACCCTGAGCGTACCGCAGAAGGAGGAGGCCATCGCACGGTATATCGACCTGAACCGCAAGGTGCTGAGCGGGTTGGATTTGAAAATTGTGCTGACACGAGCCATCGCCAACTATTGCGATACGTTCAATTACATGCTCGAGCTGGTGAACGACAAGCGCAAGTGGGTGTTCTACCTCAACCGCATCAAATCAAAGTACATTCAATATCATACCGTGATTGAGCAAGATGGCAAGTTTGGCCTGTGTGATCATCGTGGCAACATCTTGGTTCACCCCGTGTATGATTTCGTTCGAACGTGTTATATTTATGTGGATGACCTGGTGACCATGCCCGTCATCGTGCAGAAGGAGGGTAAGATGGGGCTGATACTTCCCGATGGGAAAGACACCATCGTGGCACCTTTTGAGTATGATGACATCTCGTTGCGCGAGGAATATCCCTACTTTGAGGCTACTCGAGGGGGCGAACAAGGATATATTCACAGCGACGGACAATTCAAGGTTGCCCCGCATTCACGGTAAATTTTCCATTTATTAGTTGGTTTCTACATCTTTTCGGCAAGGAAGGAGGCTTTCGTTTACGGGTTATGTAGTTGAACAACGAATGAAACAAACGTAACGAATGACGTAAACGCGGCAATGAACGCAAGCGTTCTGCGAATTAAACAAAACAGCCGACATAAACATATTGTGTGTCTTTGCCAAATTTGTTTCATTCGGTGAACGCTTGCGTTCATTGAACCAAGCCATCGAATTCGTTCCATTTGTCCAATTCGTTGTTAAAGCAAATCAAATGATTGTTTTGTCAACAAGCAATCTTTTTTAATTGTAATAGCTATGGGTTGCAACGCTGGGTTTTTGTTGTTTCCGTGCTTTTTCTTAACTTTGCGGCATGCTCACAACGTATGTAGATGTCATTGTTCCGCTGCCTTTGGAAGGCACGTTCACCTATTCGGTTCCTCACAACTTGGCCGAGCGGGTGCGGTTTGGCGTGCGTGTGGCCGTGACGTTTGGTGCCTCAAAGGTGCATACCGCCATTGTGGTGAGGGTGCATCAGGACAAACCCGCCTTCAACGTCAAGGACATCGTTGACGTGATTGATGACCAACCCATGCTTCTGGAGCAGCAATACCAGCTGTGGCAGTGGCTGTCGGCGTACTACATGGCTCCGCTCGGCGACGTGTACAATGCCGCTTTGCCTGCCGGACTGAAGGTGGAGGAGAACTATAAGCCTCGTACGGAGACGTATATCGACCTGTGCGAGCCGCTGCGCAACGAGCAATCGTTGAACGTGGCCCTTGACCTGTTGAAGCGAGCGCGCAACCAGCGAGAGGCTCTCATGCACTTCTTGCGCATCTCACACTGGGAAACGATAGAAGGAACTCAAACGACAGAGCCGGTGATGGACATCACCCGGGAGGAGTTGATGAACGTGTCGCGCTGTTCGTATGCCGTTATCAAGAGCCTGGTAGAGCGGAAAATACTGTTCACCTACGAGCGGGAGGTGGGACGGCTCAATGACCATGGCGAGGAACATCTTGAAAATGTAAAACGTTTGAATGAGGCTCAACAAGAAGCGTACAACCAGATTGTTTTTCAATTTCTCAAGAAAAACGTGGTTTTGCTGCATGGCGTAACCTCCAGTGGCAAAACAGAAATCTACATACACCTTATTAAAAAGGCACTCGAGGAAAAGAAGCAGGTGCTGTATCTGTTGCCGGAGATAGCCCTCACGGTGCAAATTACCAGTAGGCTAAGACATGTGTTTGGCAACAAATTGGGCATCTACCATTCTAAATATAGCGATGCCGAACGTGTTGAAATATGGAAAAAACAGCTTTCGCACCATCCCTACGAGGTGGTATTGGGTGCGCGCAGTGCCGTGTTTCTGCCTTTTCAGCGGCTCGGGTTGGTTATCATTGACGAAGAACACGAAACCTCTTTCAAGCAACAAGACCCCTCGCCACGCTATCATGCACGGTCGGCAGCCATCGTGTTGGCAAGGATGTATGGCGCGAAGACCTTGCTGGGGACGGCCACACCGTCGGTGGAAAGCTATTATAATGCCTGTCAGGGCAAATATGGATTGGTGACCTTGACCTCGCGGTACAAGGACATTCAGCTGCCGGAGATTAGGGTAGTGGACACGAAAGATCTGCAACGGCGCAAGATGATGACGGGTCCTTTCTCGCCACCGCTCATCGCTGCCGTCAACGATGCGTTGAAGAGCGGGCAGCAGGTGATTCTCTTTCAGAACCGACGAGGCTTCGCGCCGATGATAGAGTGCCGCACTTGCGGTTGGGTTCCCAAGTGTTCCAATTGCGATGTGTCGCTCACCATGCACAAAAGCATGAACTTGTTGACCTGTCATTATTGTGGTTACACCTATCGCATACCTGCGGTTTGCCCCGCATGTGGCGGCACCGACCTGCGTGGTCGTGGCTTTGGAACGGAGAAAGTGGAGGAGTATGTGGGGCAATTGTTCCCCGATGCGCGTGTCGCCCGCATGGACTTGGACACCACGCGCACCCGCAATGCCTACGGAAGGATTATCGATGATTTTTCTTCCGGGCGCACCAATCTGCTCATTGGTACGCAGATGGTGAGCAAAGGACTTGACTTCGACCGGGTTAGTGTGGTGGGAATACTCAACGCCGACGCCATGCTGAACTATCCAGACTTCCGCGCTTACGAACACGCCTTCATGATGATGGCGCAGGTAAGCGGTAGGGCCGGGCGCAAAGGGCAGCGGGGAAAAGTGTTTTTGCAGACCAAAAACAAGGAGCTACCCATCATCAGACAGGTAGTGGAGAATGACTATCAGGGATTTTATGAGGCACTGTTGGAAGAGCGGAGATTGTTTTCTTATCCGCCCTTCCATCGGTTGGTATACGTTTTTTTGCGTCATCGGCACGACGATGTGGTAGAAACGGCCGGCATAGAGATGGGCAGCAGGCTCAGACAAGGGTTGGGTGAGCGTATTTTAGGTCCTGATAAACCTTCGATAGCGCGCGTGAAAAACCTGCACATCCGCAAGATAGTCATCAAGTTGGAGAACGGTATCGACCAGAAGGCGGTGCGCCTTTACTTGCGTACCGTGCAGCAACAACTGTTGCAGGACAAGCGGTATGCCGCCCTGCAAGTGTATTATGACGTGGATCCGCTATAGGGCGGTTCTATAAATTACCACCGTAAAGTATTATTTATGTTGGGCGGTTTACGTTTTGTCATCTTGCGGTCTTTTTTTTGTTCAATTTGCTTGTTCGTTCAGTCGTATAGCTCGCTATACTCCTTCACTCACAAACAAATTGACCAGCAAAAACAGCCTCGCAATCTGACAAAGCTAATTTATAGAAACGCCCTTTAGCGAAAGAAGCGCGATTTAGTCCTCACGAGGTTTCTCTTTCTTCTTCTCTTCTTCCGGATACGATATCCGCGTGTGGTAAATGGCCTTCAGTCGTTCTATCAATACCTGCTTGGCTTGCAACACATCTCTGAAGGTAATGGGGCAATCGGTGAAGGCACCTCGCTTCACTTGCCCGTCAATGATTTTGTTGGTAAGCTCTGTAATGCTCTCTTCCGTGTACTCGGGAAGTGAACGAGAGGCTGCCTCAACAGAGTCGGACATCATCAAGATGGCTTGTTCGCGCGTGAAGGGATCGGGTCCCGGATAGGAGAATGGTGCAGGATCTACCTCCTCATCGGGATGTTCATTCTTGTATTGTATGTAAAAATAGCTTGCCGTGCTGGTGCCATGATGGGTCAAGATGAAGTCTTTGATAAAGGAAGGCAGGTCGTTTTGCTCTGCCAATTTCACGCCATCAGGCACATGACTCACGATGATGCGAGCACTCTCCTTCGGCGACAGGCCATCGTGTGGGTTGGCTCCCACTTGATTTTCGGTGAAAAAAGCGGGGTTGTTCATCTTCCCAATGTCATGATACAGGGCACCGGTACGCACCAGCAGGGCGTTGGCCTCAATCTTATTGGCAATCTCAGCGGCGAGGTTGGCCACGGTAATGGAGTGCTGGAAGGTGCCGGGAGCTATCTCGCTGAGGTCGCGAAGGATGCCCCGATTGGTGTTGGACAGCTCGAATAGCGTGACATTGGATGTGAAGCCAAACATCTTTTCGATGACGTACATCAGCGGATAAGACAGCAACAGCAGTACGGCATTAGCGGCAAAGTGATAATACATGTCGATGTCGAGCTTGTCAAGCGAGCTGTTTTGCATGAGTTGTAGTGCGAAATAAACCACCGCATACGACAGTCCTACGAGGATAGCTGTCTTGAATACCTGCGAGCGTTGTGTGAGTTCGCGTAGGGAATAGATGGCTACCAGGGCCGCAACGATTTGCATAATGATGAATTCGTATTGATATTTCACCGCCGCTGCACAGATCAAGATGATGATGCACTGTGTGACGAAAGCCGTTCTTGAATCCATGAACATGCGCACGAAGATGGCTGCAGTGGCCAATGGCAAGATGTACACGCTGAACAAACTGTGTTTCATCATCAGTGATACAAGAATGGGAAACAGCGCGATGAGTACGTAAAGCATCATGATGCTGCGCGGCTTGCTGAAATAGTCTTTGCGGAAAAGCGACAGATAGACCGTGAACAGAATGATGAGGATGCTGACATAAAGCAGTTGGCCATAGAAAGTGGTCTTGGTTTCTTGGTCAGAAACGTTTCTGCGTTTCATCTCTCGCTCGTATGAGTTCAATACCCGATAGGTGTATTCGTCAACAATGTCACCCCGGTCGATAATCTTTTGTCCGCTGATCATCATGCCACTGGCTATCGGAATGCTACTCAAAAGGTCGTTGAGCTCGGTTTCACTCCGGTCTTTGTCATAAATCAAGTTGGGCTGTAGGTAGAAGTTGAGGTTGCATCGCTGCAACAATTGGCGATAAGGAGCCAACTTGTTGTCGGCAAACAGTTGTTCGTAGGCCGATAAGGTAGAGTAAACGCAATTGACTTGAACGCTCTGTGCCGCCTTGCCATTTACCACTCTGACCATGTTGGTCGAATCTTTTGCGAATCGATTATATTCGGGTGTGTTGATAATGCCTGCCTGATAGAGGCGATGGAAACGATCCAAAAGGATGTGCATGTAGGCCGCTGGCAAGCCTGGCACGCCCAACTTGAAGTCGTTCTTGAATCGTTCTATCTGCTCTTTCTCAACACTTGCCTTGTAATTGAAGTAGGGTTGGAAATACTGCATCAGCGAGTCTTTCTCCTGTTGGATGGCCTCATCTGTCTTATAAATGGGGAAATCGAAGGTGGCAATGAATGAATGATACATCCAAGGCTTGTCCACATCGTAATGAAACTGCTGCGACGTGTCGCGTGGAAGGCTCCATACAATGAGCACAACGGTCACCACCACGAGTATTATCCTCGTTAATATGCTTTGCCAGTTTTGTGAATTTGCTATGTTAAATTTACTCATTTTGTCACTAAAAGTAGATATCTTGTTCTGAAACGTGTTGATAGATGGGATGTAATCCCTGTAAGGCTTGTGTGTGCGTCATGAACCTTTTGCCAGTTCATGATGCAGGGGTATTCTGCCTACTATCATGCGAAAATACAAAAAAAATACGGCATACTGCAAAAAAATGACTACTTTTGCACAAAATTTAATATCTTATCTTCATTTATTTAAAATGGCAGAAAGAAAAGTAAGGGTGCGTTTTGCACCCAGTCCTACCGGTGCTTTACATATTGGTGGAGTACGAACAGCGTTGTATAATTATCTTTTCGCACGTCAGCATGGTGGCGATCTCGTGTTTAGAATCGAGGACACCGACTCTCATCGGTTCGTTCCCGGAGCCGAAGAATATATCCTCGAATCATTCAAATGGTTGGGCATCCAGTTCGATGAAGGTGTATCTTTCGGTGGAGAGCATGGCCCTTACCGTCAAAGCGAGCGTCGCGAGCTATACAAGACGTACGTTCAGCAGTTGCTGGATGCAGGTAAGGCTTATTATGCTTTTGACACTCCGGAGGAGTTGGAGGCCAAAAGAAACGAACTAAAAAACTTCCAGTACGATGCTCATACGCGCATGCAGATGCGCAATTCATTAACCATGACGCCCGATGAGTGCCAACAACGCATCGCGGATGGCGAGCAATATGTGGTGCGCTTCTTGGTAGAACCCGGTCGTGAGATACATGTGCAGGACTTGATTCGTGGCGAAGTGATTGTCAAGAGCGACATCCTTGATGACAAGGTGTTGTACAAGAGTGCTGACGAACTCCCAACTTACCATCTGGCCAACATTGTTGACGACCATTTGATGGAGATTACACACGTCATCAGAGGTGAGGAATGGTTGCCCAGTGCGCCCCTGCATGTGTTGCTCTACGAGGCGTTTGGCTGGACCGACACCATGCCTTCGTTTGCCCATCTGCCCCTGTTGCTGAAGCCGGAAGGCAAAGGTAAACTGTCAAAGCGTGATGGTGATCGGCTGGGATTCCCTGTCTTTCCGCTCGAATGGCACGACCCCAAGACGGGTGAAGTGTCGTCAGGATTCCGCGAGAGCGGTTATTTCCCCGAGGCAGTGGTTAACTTCCTGGCCCTTTTGGGATGGAATCCGGGAACCGATCAGGAGATATTCTCACTCAACGAGTTGGTTGATGCCTTTGACATCACACGCTGTTCCAAGGCCGGAGCCAAGTATGATTACCAGAAGGGCATTTGGTTCAACCACGAATACATGTTGCAGAAGAGTGATGATGAGATAGCCGATCTCTTCGCACCCATCGTCGCCAACAACGGTGTAGATGAGTCGATGGATCGTATCCGGCAGGTGGTTCACATGATGAAAGACCGTGTCGACTTCGTAAAAGAGCTTTGGCCGTTATGTTCTTTCTTCTTCGTAGCACCGCTGGAGTACGACATGAAGACCGTTCGCAAGCGTTGGAAACCCTATTCGGCAGAGCAGATGACCGAGTTGGCCGACTTACTGGAAAGCCTTGACGATTTCTCCATAGAGAATCAAGAGCAGCATGTCATGAGTTGGGTTCAAGAGAAAGATTACAAACTGGGTGATGTCATGAATGCGTTCCGTTTGACTTTGGTCGGAATAGGCAAAGGCCCAGGCATGTTCGACATCTCGGCTTTCCTGGGTAAGAACGAAACATTAAGGCGTTTGCGCAAGGCCATTGAGGAGATTCCCACCGTGGCTTCTCATCTTGCCTGATGCAAAAACGCTGAATAGGAAAACCTCTTTGCATCGTGTATCAAGTAGCCATATACCTCTATCTGTGCGGTGTTGCCGTGGCCAGTATCTTCAGTAAGAAAGTTAAGAAGATGTGGAAGGGCGAACGCCAGACCCTTGATATCCTCAAGAGCAAGGTCAATCCCAACCATCAATACATCTGGTTTCATGCCGCTTCGTTAGGTGAATTCGAACAAGGGCGGCCGTTGATAGAGCGAATCCGCGCCGATTATCCTGAATATAAAATACTACTGACATTCTTTTCGCCTTCGGGTTACGAGGTGAGGAAGAACTATGAGCATGCCGACATTGTGTGTTATCTGCCCATAGACACCATTCGCAACGCCCGCAGGTTTTTGAGGACGGTGCGCCCGTGCATGGCCTTCTTCATCAAATATGAGTTTTGGTACAATTACCTGCACATCCTCAAGCACCGCAATGTGCCCGTCTACAGTGTCAGTAGCATCTTCCGAGAGCATCAAATTTTCTTCCGTTGGTATGGCAAAAGTTATGCAGGCGTCTTGAGATGTTTTACGCATTTCTTTGTCCAAAACGAAAAGAGCAAACACTTGCTTCACACGATAGGGATAGATACGGTCGATGTCGTAGGCGATACTCGCTTCGATAGAGTGTTGCAAATCAAAGAGAAAGCTCAGCAACTCCCGATAGTTGAGGCTTTCAAAGCAGATAAAAAAGTGTTTGTTGCAGGCTCAAGTTGGGCGCCAGACGAAGATATTTTTATTCCTTTCATGAATGAATGTAAGGATTGGAAAATGATCATCGCCCCCCATGTCATCAGCGAAGAGCATTTGAAGCGTATCGAAGAAAAATGCGAGGGAAAGACGGTTCGTTACACAGCAACCACACCCGAAGAAGCTGCACAAGCTCAATGCTTGTTAATCGACTGCTTCGGACTGCTATCGAGTGTTTATCATTATGGTGAGGTGGCGTACGTTGGTGGAGGCTTTGGGGTAGGAATACACAATGTGTTAGAAGCCGTTGTATGGAAAATGCCCGTACTTTTTGGTCCTAATCATCAGCGTTTTCAAGAAGCGCAAGAACTGATTAAGGAGAAGGGAGGGTTCGAAATCACGGATAGTTCTTCGTTTGCACGTATGATGCAACAGTTCATGACTCAGCAAGAGTACTTGCGATTGAGTGGCGAAGCGGCTGGTAGTTATGTGGAATCAAAGGCGGGTGCTACCCATAAGATTTTGAAGCAAATAGATTTGTAAATCAATCTACCTTTGCAAAAAGGATACCGTTTGACTTTCAATAAAACGATATAGTGTAAAAGGTTAACTTATTTTCTTGAGTTAACCTTTTGTGTTCTTGTACATTATGCTTATTTTTGTCAAACAATCAACAATCAATTTTCAACGACATACAATATGATACGGCATTCAAGATATTTTTATTGCTTTTTGGTAGTGATGACTTTTTGGGTACAATTTGCTTTTGCACAAACCTATACTCGTGGCGTTGGCATTTATCCAGGGTGTGTGCAAGAGGCTTATGTGCCTATGCTAGTGCAGGATGACACCTATCGTAACATCGCTTTGCATTGCCAGGCTTTCCACTCTTCATCGTACGATTACAACCTAACGGCACAATTGCTCACCGATGGCATCATCACTCGTCAAGTTCCTGCCTATCTGGTGGCGAGCACCAATAGTGGCGTTTTGCCCCTTCGAGAACGCGAATGGGCCATTGATGGCGGTGAGTACACCCGCAATATCTTGATGGGTAGTCGGGCAAAGTTAGAGTACCACTGGCAGGGAATGGGCATCAAGGCCAACCAAGTGAAGCTGTTTGCCAGCGTAGCCTATCAGCCCCAAGAGGCCAAGAATGGGTTTTCCATCAAGGTGATGGGTAAGAATCGCAAAGGACTGTGGGTGGTGTTGGACGAGAAACGTGGAAACACATTGCCCGGAGAGGCTTCGAAATACAAGGCACACAGCGACCCTAACAAGAATACGGGCGGTGACTTGCTGCCTACGCGAAAGGTCAATATAAGCTTTGATCTCAACACCAAGGGCAAAGTTTTCAGCGACTTTCGCTTGGCGTTGGACATGGATGGGGCTGCGTACTGGACTGTTACCGAACTGAAGTTTTATCAAGACGGACGGCCGATGACCGACCTGTTGCCTTCGTCAGTCTTCAACAGCTGTTGGATGAGTGCGGGAGGTGGCAACCAATGGGTGTATGTTGATTTGGGGGTGAAGGCCTCTTTTGACAAAATTCGTTTGCATTGGGTGCAAAAAGCCGTGCAAGGACAGCTTGAAGTGTCTGATGATGCCCAACGATGGCGACCGCTATGTAAGTTGTCTTCCAAGAATGCGGCTCTCGATGAGTACGACTGCAAGGCCTCGGCCCGATATGTGCGTGTGAACATGCAGGGTGCACGGGCGGGACAACGCTATGCAATCAGTGAGTTGGAAGTGATGGGCCGTGGGGGATTAGTGGCGCATCCTAAGACAGAAAGCCGTCTGGATGGCAACCAACTTTCGCTCAATGGAGGAAACTGGCGATTGCAGCGTGCCTCGCAAGTGAGGGCAACGGGTGAACAAATTGCGCAAGCAGCCTTTGACGACAGTCAGTGGATAACGGCCACGGTGCCTGCCACGGTGCTGTCGAGCTATATGAACATCGGTGCCATACCCAATCCAAACTATGCCGACAACCTGTTCATGATTTCCGAATCGTTCTTTAATTCCAACTTTTGGTATCGTCGTTCGTTCCACGTTCCCCAAGCTATGCTGGGCAAACATGTGTTCCTGAACTTTGATGGCATCAATTGGAAGGCTGACATCTACCTCAATGGAAAGAAGGTTGATCGCATGGAAGGGGCGTTCGTTCGTGGGAGAATAGACGTCAGTAAACTGCTCGTGGCGGGCGAGAACGTGCTGGCCGTGGAGATTTTGAAGAATCAACATCCCGGTGCTGTCAAGGAAAAAAATGAGATGAATACCGATTTTAATGGCGGAATCTTGGGTTATGACAATCCTACGTTCCATGCCACGATTGGGTGGGACTGGATCTCTACCATCCGTGGGCGTGACATCGGTATTTGGAATGACGTGTATCTGTCTGCTGAAGGTGGGGTGAGTCTGGCGGATCCAGTGGTGACTTCGTGCTTGAATCTGCCTGATACGTTGGCCACGGTCACGCCGTCCGTCGTACTGAAAAACAACGAGTCGCATGCTGTGACAGGACGATTGAGGGGCTGGATAGGCGAGGTGATGTTTGAAAAAACCGTGACCTTGCCCGCATTGGCCACGGTAGAAGCAACGTTTGACCCATCGAAATTCGCCGTTTTGAAGAACCGTCGCCTGCGCTTGTGGTGGCCCAACGGTTATGGAACACCTTATCTTTACGACGCTGGATTTACGTTTGAGGTGGATGGAAAGGTGTCGGACGAGCTGACGTTCAAGGCCGGAATTCGTGAAATGGGGTATCGGGATGTTGATACCCGACTGACGATGTATGTCAATGGGAAACGTTTCGTGCCACTGGGAGGCAACTGGGGTTTCAGTGAGAGCAATCTGAACTATCGGGGTAGGGAGTACGATATTGCCGTGAAGTATCATCGCGACATGAATTATAACATGATTCGCAACTGGGTAGGACAGACTGGTGATGAGGAGTTTTACGAGGCTTGTGACCGCTATGGCATCATGGTGTGGCAAGACTTCTGGCTGGCTAATCCGGCCGATGGACCCGATCCGATGGACGAGGACATGTTTCTGAAGAATGCAAAGGATTATGTGTACCGCATCAGAAAGCATCCGAGTATCGGTTTGTACTGTGGACGAAATGAGGGTTATCCACCCGAAACAATCGATAGGGCGGTGCGTCAATTTGTACAGACGTTGCATTCAGGACTTTGTTATGTGTCCAGTTCGGCCGATGATGGTATCAGTGGACACGGTCCCTACCGTGCTTTGCCTGCGAAAGAATACTTTGAAAAGCAGACTGGTAAGCTGCATTCGGAGCGTGGAATGCCGAATGTCATGACCTTTGAGGGCCTCTCTAGAACGCTAAGTCAAGCGGCTTTGTGGCCTCAGAACGCGCAATGGGGACAGCATGACTACACGTTGCAAGGGGCACAGCAAGGAGATTCGTTTAACAAAATCATCGAGAAGGCGTTCGGAAAGGTGCAAAACGCCAAGCAGTTCACCGCTCTTGCACAGTGGGTGAACTATGAAGGCTATCGTGCCATGTATGAGTCAGGAAGCAAAGAACGGTTGGGTCTGTTGATATGGATGAGCCATTCGTGTTGGCCCAGCATGACATGGCAGACATACGACTACTACTTTGAACCTACAGCCGCCTTCTTTGGCGTGAAAAAAGCATGTGAACCGTTGCACATACAGTGGAATGCAAGCACGCAAAACATGGAGGTTGTCAACCTAAATAAAGTGGTGAGTGGGACATTGAGGGCGCAATGTGAGGTGCTGGATATCCACGGAAAACGGCTTTCTTACCATGAAATGGCGTTGCAGAGCAAGCCTGACACGACCGTTGTCTGCACGAAAATAGAAGAGCCTGACATGCCAGGAACGGTCTACTTTCTGAAGATGAAGTTGGTAGACGATAACAACCAGGTGCTGTCAGACAACTTCTATGTGTGTTCTACCGATGAAGGAAACCTGCAAGAACTCAGGCGTTTGCCCATGGTAACGTTGACCACGCATGTCAAATGGGAAGGAACTCAGGCAACAGTTGTGCTGAAAAACGAGCGTGACACATCCGCTATGATGAACCGCATCAACTTAAAAGGCAACGATGGCCTGCAAATTTTGCCGGTTGACTATAGCAACAATTATTTCCACCTGATGCCTGGTGAACAGAAAATGGTGACCGTGAAGTGGAAAAAAGAGGATACTCGTGGTTGTGAACCGATGTTGGAAATATCGGGACTGAATGTAAACTTGAAAAAGATGTCTGCGCAATGACTCCTTTTGAATCAATGGTATAACTCTTTTTTAATACTGGATGATAAATGAAAAAAATCACGTTATGCCTTGCAATCTGCGCTTGCATCACTGCTTTTGCTGGCTCCTTTCTCCGATAAGTCGATGATTCGTGACGTGTTGACCTTTGAGTTGTTGCGACCTTATTCCAACTTTGTGCCGAGTGCTCGATACGGTGAACACATCTTGGATGGCACATACCATAAGCATGATGAAGAGATTTCTTCATCATGTGAAATCGTTCGTCTAATTGTTCTTATATGATTAAAAGGTAAGGTCAAATCGAAGAATGTCTATATATAGTCTGTTCCCTTCTTGATTTGCACCTCATTGACATATTTTCTCACCAGTGCTGAGGAGTCTTCTTTCTTGCAAATGAGCAATACGTTGCCATGTTCGGCAATGATATACCCTTCCAGTCCGTTGAGGATGGCCAACTTTTCTTTCGGCAACTTGATGACGTTGTTTTGGCAATCTTCAAGGATGACGTCGCTGTCAATCACCACATTGTCCGATTCGCTCTTCTGCATGGCCTCGTAAATGCTGTGCCACGTGCCGATGTCGGCCCAACCAAAGTTGCATTTCATGACGTACACCCGTTCTGATTTCTCCAGTACGCCGTTGTCAACCGATAGGTTGGGGTACAGCGGGAAGTTTTTATTGATGAAATGGTTCTCCTCTTCGATGGTCCAATGGGGTGTCATGGCGTCGAGATTGCGCAACACAGAGGGCAGCAACTTGAACAGACAGTGGCTCAAATAACGTATGTTTGCCATGAACATGCCCGTGTTCCAATAAAACTCACCGCTCTCCACAAACATCTTGGCAAAATCTCTTTCGGGTTTTTCGGTGAACGACTGTACCTGATAAACGCCGTTCCCCGCCGGTTCGCCCAATTGAATGTAGCCATATCCGGGTTCTGGTCTGGTGGGCTTGATACCCAGGGTTAGCAGCTCATCTCTCTGACTGACGAAAGCAAATCCCTCTTGGATGTCGCTTACAAAGGCGTCCTCGTTCTGAATCATTTGGTCGGACGGTGTCACCAATAGGTTGGCGTCGGGGTTGAATCGCATGATGCGATGCGCAGCCCATGCCACGCTTGGTGCAGTGTTACGGTGGATAGGTTCGGCCAAGATGCGGTCTTTCGGGATGTCGGGCAACTGCTGATGAACGTCATCAAGATACGACTGATTGGTGCTGATGAAGATGTTATTGGGTGAAACCACCTTGAGCATTCGGTCGTATGTCTGCTGCAAAAGCGTGCGTCCTGTGCCAAAAAAGTCGATGAATTGTTTCGGCGTGGCTTCACGACTGCAAGGCCAAAGGCGTTTACCCTTTCCTCCGGCCAGAATGACACAGTATTGGCTATCTGACATGCTGGTATGGTTAGTTGTTGATTAGATTTCAAAGGTACGAAAATAAACCATACTGAACAATTATTTTAGTTTTATTTTGACCCAGTATTAAATATTCACACCTCATTGAAAGATGGCGAAAACTGTGGGTTCATGTCGATGAATATTCTTGACAACGTACCTTTTTCTCCTTGGCTTATTTGCAAACAGTCATGGTTGAGGTTGCAAATAACGCAAGGATGAGCGACTTTTGTATGTGATTGTTGTATAATGTGTTATGTGGATAACGATGTCTTGCGTAACTGTTTCTGTTGCTTTTTGTCGCCAATAGCATAGCTTTTAACCTCCAATCTGCATGCTTTTGGTGGGCAACTAATCAACGAAAATGAAGAAATATCGAAGTTGGTGTAAACTGACTGATAATGAGAAGGAAACGGAATAATTTGCATAGAACTTCCTTTTTCAAAAAGGGCAGGTATACGCAGATTTAGGCAGAAGTTCAGTTACTAAACCGTTACCCGATTTTGCCATAGGTAACGATGGAGTAATGTTCGGTAACTGAATTATTTTCGCTCGTGTGGCTGTTGCTGCGGTCGGCAGTTTTCTGCATAAGTGAGGAACGCTTTGAATTTGGTAATTTTGCCACAAAACATCAAAGCGTATGAAAACAGAAAAAATGAAGGTGTTGCTCTACCTCAAAAAGAGCGGTCTGGACAAGTCGGGCAAGGCTCCGATTATGGGACGCATTACACTTGGAAGGAGTATTGCACAGTTCAGTTGTAAGCTCTCCTGCAATCCTGACTTGTGGAATCCCCGTGAGAGCAGAATGGACGGAAAAAGTCGTGAGGCGGTGGAAGTGAATGGCAGGTTGGAGAACTTGCTGCTGTCCATTCAGTCAGCCTATCAGTCTTTGCTTGCAAGAGGTTGCCCATTTGACGCAACCGATGTGAAGGAACAGTTTCAAGGCAGTGTGCAGACACGGTGCATGCTCATCGAAAGGCTTGATATGCTCATAAAAGAGAAAGAAAGTCATATCGGTGTAGACATCAGAAAAGAGTCAATGGCAAGCTATCACTCCACGAGAATCCACTTGCAGGAGTTCATCCAAAAGAAGTATAAGGTTTCTGACTTAGCCTTCTCACAACTGACAGAGAACTTCATCCATGAGTTTCAGCAGTACTTCTTGGGAGAGTGTGGATTTCAGGAAAGCTCATTCTACAATGTCGCCACCCATTTGAAAACGGTATGCAGGCTGGCTTACCGTGAGGGGGTGGCAGACATCCTGCTTTTCGACAAAGTCAAAATCAGCAAGGGTAACAAGAAACTCCCCAAAGCACTTGACAGAGGGGCATTTGAGAAGTTAAAGACTCTCCACTTTGAGGACTTGGAGGAGGAAATGGAAACGGCAAGGGATATTTTCCTCTTTGCCTGTTATACGGGTGCTACGTATTGTGATTTGATGGAACTGGACAAGTCCCATCTTGTGCGTGATGACGAGGGTAGCCTTTGGCTGAAGTTCAACCGTCAGAAGACAAGTGTGCCTTGCCGTGTCAAACTGTTACCCGAAGCCATACGGCTGATGGAGAAGCTCCACAGCGATGAAAGGGAAACATTGCTCCCTTTCATGGGATATGCCACTTACCAATCTTATTTGAAAGCCTTGCGGCTTCGTGCAGGCATCTCGTTTCCTTTTACCACACATACGGCAAGGCACACATTTGCCACGCTCATCACACTTGAACAGGGTGTACGCATTGAGACCGTGAGTAAGATGCTGGGGCATTCCAACGTGAGCATGACCGAGCGTTATGCAAAGGTAACGCCACAGAAACTCTTTGAGGAATTTGACCGTTTCCTTTCTTTCACTGAAGATATGCAGTTAACAATCTAATTCCTATTTTTTTCTATCTTATCATTACTTATAAATCAAGACTACCAAGACAATGAGAAGTACATTCAAGATACTATTTTATATCAACAGACAGAAGACCAAGGCAGATGGCAATACCGCCATTCTCTGCCGTATCACCATCGACGGAAAGAATACAGCCATTACCACAGGAGAAGAGTGTAAAGTCTGCGAGTGGAACACCAAGCAGAGTTTGACAACCAACAGGAAAACTAATCAAAGAATCAATGATTTCAGGGATTTGGTGGAAAAGACCTATCGGGACATTCTCGTAAAGGATGGAGTTGTAAGCGTGGAACTTATCAAGAACCGCTTGCAAGGTATTGCCACCAATCCGACCACGCTCCTTGCCATGAGCAGGGCCGAACTGCAAACAGTCAAGGAAAGTGTTGGCAGATCAAGGGCAGAGGGAACTTATCTGAACCTGTTCTATTCTGACAGAAATCTCCGTGAATTTGTAGAAAACAAAGGAGTGCAGGATATACCCATCGGAACAATTACAGAGGACTTGTTCGAGGAATACCGCTTCTTTCTCAAAAAGCGTGGACTGAAAGCATCTACCGTCAACAGCAACCTCTGTTGGCTGAGCCGACTGATGTTCCGTGCGGTCAGCAAGAGGATTATCCGCTGCAATCCGTTTGAGAATGCCAAGTATGAGAAGGAGGAAAAGAAGATACGTTTTCTGCAAAAGAGCGATGTGATGAAACTTATGGCAATGAAGATGAACGACAAGGAAGCGGAGCTGGCAAGACTGATGTTTGTCTTTTCCTGCTTCACAGGCTTGGCTATCTCAGATATGGAGAATTTGGAATACAAGCATATCCAAACGACAGCGGATGGACAGATGTATATAAGAAAGGAACGTCAGAAGACCAAGGTTGAGTTCATCGTGCCGTTACATCCCATAGCGGAAACCATCATCAGTCATTGCTGGAAAGAGCCGGAAAGAAGCGAGGTACAGCAGACGGTGAAAGAAAAAGGCGACCACCTTGTTTTTCATCGTGATTGCAGCCGCAGTGTCATGGATGCCAAACTGAGTATTGTGGGAAAGGCTTGCGGTATTCGCCAAAGACTTTCCTTCCACATGGCAAGACATACATTCGGCACGATGAGCCTAAGCGCAGGAATACCTATTGAAAGCATCGCCAAGATGATGGGACATACCTCCATATCAAGCACTCAAGTCTATGCGCAGGTAACGGACAGGAAGATATCAGAGGATATGGACAGGCTCATTGCCAAGCAATCGGCAAAAGAAAAGGAAACTTCGGGGAGAGAGGCTTGTGAACCTTCGGATATTATAACCTGTAAAATGGAGGAAACGGCATGAATACGAGCCATAAACCAAGAACAATGACCAGCACGGACAATCATCGTAGTTGTTTTGATTGGGGCAGTAATATGCAAGTCATTCGCAAAGGAAACGGAGAAATAGCCATGACAAAGAGCGAACTTGTGAGATTCTTCGGTGTGACGTGGAGAAAACTCAATTATAGGCTTCAGACGATTATGAAATCTTCCAACCTGCATCCCGATGAAAGGGGTGCAGGTGAGGAAGTTATCAAGAAGGGAAAGACCGTAAGTTATTCACCATTCTATCCCCTTCTTATTATCATCGCACTGTCCTTTCTATTGAACAGCATGGAAGCGCATTTGTTCAGAATGTACATCAGTAGAAGATTGCAGACAGAGGCTGTCATTGTAACGCCAATCTTCCTGTTGGACAATACCAAGAACTGATAAATATATTTCTTTTTCTTTCACTGATTATATCTTACTACATAACTACAATAAAGGATAAAGCGGTGAAAGAAAAAGGATTAACTTGTAGTAAAGTACTCGAAAATAATGGTACTACGCAGTAACTACATTTGCCTTTCTCTTTCATCGCTTTATTACGGATAAAAAGGAAATTATATGCTGTTTGTTATTTGCTTGACAATTCTTTGAATCACGCTTTCATTGCTTATGAGTATAGATGCCGTGCCTGTCATTCCCTTGATAGTTTTATACCTGCAATCCGTTATCTTTACCTGTGCCGTGAACACACTACCTTTTGCTGTTTGTCGGGGTGTATGCGATGTGGCGGTTATCGTACCATTGGCTGTTCCGTATGTTTCGACATCGTAGCCCTCAAATTCTATGTTTGCCGTCATTCCTTTTGTTACCCAATTCACATATTTATAGGGAATGTCTATTGTTCCTTGATGTTCGTCTGCCATCTCAATCCTTGCACTGATGGTCTCAGGATAAGGGATAAAGTATGCACCTGTCAGCAGTCCCAATATCACAATGGTGATTATCGTGATACCATAACGGACTATCCTTGATGGTATCTCGCCAATGATATACCTTACTTTCTCGCTGCGGAGTTCTATCTTGTCGTCTGTCATAATCTTCCGTCTGCTGTTAGTTGCCCAATTCCAATTGATTCTTCACAAGGTTATAATATGCACCTCGCTTTGCCGTAAGTACTTCGTGGCTACCAATTTCCACCACCTTGCCTTTATCCAATACCACTATCTGGTCAGCATTTTTCACCGTGCTTAGGCGGTGTGCCACGATAACCACCGTCTTGCCTTTGTAGAACTCATTAAGATGCTCCACTATCATACGCTCGTTGTTGGCATCGAGCGAGTTGGTAGCTTCGTCAAGGAAAATATAATCAGGGTTCTTGTACACGGCTCTCGCTATCAGGATGCGCTGCTTCTGTCCTTGGCTCAAGCCGACGCCATCACGCCCTATCTTGGTGTTGTATTTTAAAGGCAGCCCCATCACATAATCGTGAATAGAGGCTATCTCGGCAGACTTCTGCAAACGCTCCTTGTCAATCTCTCCATCATCTACGGCAATATTCCTTGCTATGCTCTCTGAGAATATCACACCGTCTTGCATCACCACACCACATTGTCTGCGCCACCACTTCTTGTTGAGTGAGTTTACATCAGTTCCGCCAATAGTTATTCGACCTCCCAATACGGGATAATAGCCTAACATGAGCTTGATGAGCGTTGTCTTACCGCTACCCGAAGCACCTACTATCGCAGTTACCTTACCTTTGGGAATAGTGAGGCTTACATCATCTATGATAGTTTTCAGTGCGTGAGGGTCGTATTTGAAGTTTACATTTTCAAGGTCTATGCCTTTGTTTTCTTCTTTCACTGAGGTTTCCAATCCTTGCTTTCCGTTCTCATCGTCCATACGGTGGATTTCGTTGATACGTTCAAGACTTATCTTTACATCTTGTATGGAGTAGAAGAAACTCATCAACTGTTCCACAGGCGAGTTGAGTTGTCCGATGATATACTGCACGGCAAGCATCATACCTAGCGTTAGTTGTCCGTGAATAACGGCTGTTGCTGCCACCACGGTGATAACAATGTTTTTCAGTTCGTTGATAAAAATACTGCCTGCCTCTTGTGTCTGTTGGAGTTTCAGCGATTTCATCTGCACCCCGAAGAGGTCGGCTTGTACATCTTCCCATTCCCAGCGTCTGCGCTGCTCGCAGTCTTGTAGTTTTATCTCCTGCATGGAGGTGATAAACTCGTAGGTCTTGTTGTTGTTGATGGCTTGCTGCTCGAAGAGTTCGTAATCAAGTACCTTTCTGCGCCTGAGGAAGAGTGCAAGCCAACCGCCATAGAGCAGACTGCCGAGCATGAAGATGGTGAAGACAAGCCAATTATAGGACAGCAGTACGATGCTGAACACCACGAAGGTGAAGAGCGAGAACACGATGCTGAGCGTTTGCTGTGTCAGGAACGTGTTTACACGGCTGTGGTCGTTCATACGCTGCATCAAATCACCCATCAGCTTAGTATCGAAGAAAGACATGGGCAAGCGTAAGAGTTTGATGAAAAAATCGCTCACCAATGAGATGTTAATGCGCAGCGAGATATGCAACAGCAGCCAACGGCGGATAAAGTCGATGGCAGTACGGCTAACCGTGAGCATCAGCTGTCCCAAGAGTATCAGCCAGATAAAGCCGATATTCTGATTCTTGATGCCTACATCCACAATAGACTGTGTGAGGAATGGTAAGATTAACTGGAGCAGACTACCAAGCAGCAACCCCAGCAATATCTGACCGAAGTAGCGGCTGAATCTGTTGATGTAACCAAAAAGGAATTTAAAGGAATGACTATTTTCGAGTAAACTATTATCATTACCTAATAAGTAGAACTTTTTCGTTGGATAAAAATACATCACTATGCCATTAGCATTATTAGATATTTCTTTACTTGTCCAATGAGTTTCGAGTTCTTTTTCTCCACACACCAAGCGTCCCTTAGCAGGATCTGCAATGAAAAATCTTTTATTATTGACTATTTTGTATAAAACAACAAAATGATTCTGATTCCAATGTAAGATACATGGAGTTTGAATCTTGCTTAAGTCGCTTAATGATATTTTATAACAAACAGCATTCAAACCAATTTTACTTGCTGTTTCAGATATGCTGAGTAAAGAAGTTCCTTCACTTGTAGAACAGCACATTTTGGAAAGAAAGTTCAGTGATACTTTCTTTCCAAAATGTTGGCATATCATTGTAAGACAAGCTATGCCACACTGCATTGTGTCATGCTGAAATACGACCTGCATACTACTAAAATCCCAACCTCTCATTTGAGACACTCTTCACCTCCTTCGCTTTATATCCATTGAATACGTAGCGTAGAGTGAAACTGAAATTGCGACTATCCCCATAACTGCGGAAAGAAAAGCGCTTTTGAGTTACGTTCGAGCGAACTCGACTCTTGAGCGTATTAAACAGATCTTCAGCCTTTATGGAAACCGACAATCCTCTGATTGGAGTTTTCCAGCTCATTTTTGAATTTATAGTCCACATGGCTTTAACGTCGTAAATTCCTTGAATGACTGGCAACTGCACCCATCCTCCAAGTTCTGCCATCATGTTGTTGCCAAACAAATGGATGGTATTAGAAATACTTGTCCTTCCTGAAAACGTTGTCTTGTTCAGTGGAATATCATCGATACATCCTTTTTGGTGCATATAAAACCCCATAAATGTACACTTGGTATCAAAGCTGCGCATCCAGTTTATCGGTACTATTGCCATAACACCCAAGCGTTGACTCTTATGAATGTTGAAATATTTGTACACTGCAGCAATC
Organism: uncultured Prevotella sp.; assembly: GCA_963511375.1. Taxonomy (GTDB): domain Bacteria; phylum Bacteroidota; class Bacteroidia; order Bacteroidales; family Bacteroidaceae; genus Prevotella. The sequence goes on from CAUPIT010000004.1 coordinate 183,002, forward strand.
TCATCGTTTTGCAGCTTTAACAGTTGCGTGAAGTAGTTCTGATGACTTTCACCAAATAGTCCGAAGATATACTTGCTCTTAAGAATATAGTTTACGTTGAGCGCATATTTTCTTGATGGACTCAGCTGTGGATTGCCTTCTATCCTGCTGTAGTTATCAATATATGAACTATAGCTTGCATTGGCCCAATATGAAGGGTAGTATTTTGTGGATGTCAAGCTGGCTTGAATGATATGCAACGGAGTGAACTTGTACATCAATGTAAAAGTGGGATATATGTCAAAATCTCTCCACAATTTCTCTTTATGTCCATACTCTCGCTTATATGTCGAATTGATAAACTCACCCTGTATGGACGTGTTAAAGAAACCACTCTTGCCAAGCGGAAATCGAACTCCTAGATAAGCTGTTGTTTCGAATTCTTTTTGTGTCAGTGTCAACGTAGAAGATTTGTTTTCACCCACGTAATTGATGGTGCTTCTCATTGTTCCATCAACACCGTATTCTATTGTGCGATTGAATAACACTGACTCACCATTGAGATATACATTCAATCCATTATACAATTGATTGTGGTCGTTGTTACCAGTTTGATTTTTATTGAACTCAATAATTTGGTTTGCATCCTCTTGGAAATGCTCATACTCTCCACCTATCTCAACATCCTTATACGTCAATGATGCTCTTACATTGTGGGCATCAGAGCTGTACCGACTGAGAGTATTACCATTAAAAGATTGCTGATTCATCCTCGAATTAAAATCAACGGTGTTTCGGGGCGACTTATGCAAGTAGACGTAGTCGACATCCATTGTAACATTGTCATTCGGGCTGACCGTCAAATTCATAACAGCCGTCTTATCCTTTGAGATGGAGGATGTTTGAGTCGTCTGTAGGACAAGATGTTCCACACCATCAAGTGTATGCACGGCCTCGAGCGTTTGATGGCGAAGTTTAGAGACGTTGCTTTCTGTGTATCCAGCATTCAGTGACCATTTCTTTGATGACAAACTAAAGTTTGTACCTCCATCCATTTTCATACTGTTCCCATGATTTACAGACACAAACCCTTCGCCACGAAAATGCAGGTCTTCGTGTTTGGGCGCAGACATAACTATGTTGACCGAAGCACCTCGCACACCAAATTTAGAAGGCGTGCTATAGTACACATCCAGCGACCGAACCTCCGATACTGTTATGGTTTTTAGGTAGTTTATCAGCTGCTCATCCGACAACATTTTCTTTTTTCCGTTGATAAGAATTGACGTTTCGGTGGCTCCCATGAGCATAAAGCCTTCTCCATTTTTTTCCATCATTGGAAGTGCTTCAATCATCTCAAGAGCCGTTTCAACAGGCCTGTGTTGTCGCATTTGCTCACCCGAAAATGCTATTCCACCATCATCTCTTGTTGACACCATAGGGCGATTGCCTTTCACAAAAACCTCGCCTAATATATTCTCCTTCTCCTTTAATACGACACGCACATTCACCGAACTATCGCTCATCTGTGAATCAACATACGCCATATGTTGAATGGTCAGTCGATAAGGAAATGGAACAGAATGGAAAAAGAATTTTCCATCCGCATTGGTTACCGTAATCTGTACATTATGTTCAGCTGTATCTTTTGACTGAACAATCACTGATGCCGAAATAATAGGCTGTCCATTGGTGTCAACGACAAGGCCCGATAATTGTTTTTGAGCCTTACCACCGACAGCAATGAACATTGAAATAGTCAGTAGTGTTAATTTTATCGACAACTGACTAATCAGAGTTTCTAATCTGCGTTGTCCCATATGTCTGATTGAGTTTGTCTTTGATCTATAACGATACTAGAGGCTTTGACTTTCTCCGAAATTGCCAATATTGTATGCTGTCTGCATTCCTTGCGCAGTTTGCAGTTATTGCAATCTGGGCAATTCGGGAAACTATAGTGTTGTAGCACTCTATGTGGAACATCTAAATCACCACATACTTCTGTGGTCAACTCTATGCCATATAGCTGCTTCAGAATATCTTGGCTTTCACCTCTCAGTTTTAAGTAATCCAAACATGCATAATAGTATTGATACTCTATTTTATCTTTGTTTACAAGATACAACTCGAGATATTTGATTGCGGTTGCTCTGTCGTTTACATATAATGCTAGCAATGTAGCCAACATCTCTACGCTAAGCTCGTTGAGGTCCTCGTTCGTGTTGTGAACAAATACGTTCTTCAAAGCAAATGAATTAGACTTCATTGCCTCGTAGTTCTCATTTATTGAGTGCAGAATCTTGCCAGCAATATCTTCTGTCACTCTTCCCAATTGGTTTATTAGTGACATGTCAATAAATGATGGCTTGTAAACAGAAACAAACGGATTTTTAGCTATTATTTGGCTCATCCCAGGAACGACCACATAGTAGGCAGGAAATCCAAGGGTTGAATTATTTCTTATATATATATTATACCCAAGGATATGTATTAGGTTGATAGCTATACGGATGTCGTCAGAGTTACTAAGACCATATTTCTCGTTAAAACCTTCAAAATCATATGATGGTGTTTCTCTAAGGATAGAAATTGGCCAAAATCCAGTTCCATCAATAAAGATTTTCATCAAGTTATCTTCCGCCTTTCTGACCTCAACATCATCTTTACTGCTCGTATCTATGAAAGAATACGGCAGACCTCCAAAGATGTCTCTACCTTGATGTATCTCTGTAAAACATCTTTCAAGTGCAACCTCAGGAACAAAATCAACCCCTATCTTGAAATTGTACTTGTTGTTTTTTTTATCAATAATCAGAAGTCCTACTGCTGGTATTCCCAGTCCGAGTGAGCAATCTTTTACAGCAACAGTATAGTCTTCATTTTCTTCTATATATCTAATTATCACATCTTTTATATGCCCATCAGAGAACGAAGAAAGAGGAATTGTTGGAGGTGTCACCCTCTTCCAATATAACTCACTGATTACGAATCTCTCAAAGATTTCGCAAATTGATTGTAAAATAGCTTCTTTGGGGGTATTTCCCGAGGCCATTCCATTTGAACCGGTCAATAGAAGAAGAATCTCTATTGGGAAAAGACGCTCTATATTACTCTGCACATCGTAGAAAGGTACGCAAAGGCTTTTATTTCCTTGCTTAAACATCTTAAGTTCATTTATAAACTGCTGTGAGCAAGAAAATCCACTCATCCTTGCTAATTCCTCACATACCATAGGATCTAGCATAGATGTTTCAATATATTGCTCATCTAGTGAGTACGTAGCCTTACATATACTGCTGTCATCCGAGGAAGCGACACTATATACATTAAAGGTTTTAGACGTGAGCATCTTCTTTGAATTTAGGAGCAACTGATTCTGAAGGCGCTCCATGAACTCTGCGTACCCACTTGCAAGTGAATACTCAAAAGACCGTCCCTTACCGTTAGTCCCTATATTTAATGGTAATAAGTCTTTATTTCCTAAAATAACACGGCATGAGTAGAAGTCCCTATGCAAAATGTGACTTTCATGTAACAATAATCCCAATTTATGTAGGGCTGTTCTAATGTTTGCGATTGTAGTTTCAGGTGGAAACGCTTTGTATTTTTTCATAACAGTATAACTGGATACGGTGATTCAACATAAGAGGGTAATGGGGTGTGCATTTATACACCTCATTACCCTCCAAATAATTAGGGCTTAGGAGTTACAATAATCTCTTGAAGCGTGCCACCATCATACGTTTTGGTAGCTTGACGCTTTCCGCCCAACACGGACTCAAGCTCTGTTGAACTGAGAGCCTGTTTCTTGAAAACTTGACTTTTTGTTTTCATCGTTCTTCTTTTTATGTTAATACTAAACCACTCGAACTTTTCGAGTTTGATGTAAAGTTATGTGATATTTTTATCGTAGTTTTATAATAAGTTACTTGTTGTATGAAACCTATGTTTGATTTTATTAAATGCTCGTTTTTGCAGAAAAAACAGAATAATAGAGAAATAATATCAATAATCGACATTACGTAAAATAAAACCGCTATTTCATAAAACATCTAGTAGGATATGAATCTCGAAATGAAAAATGTATTATCTTTGCATTAAACAATAGTGTGTCAATGAGCCAATATAACCATAACATCATTATAGCAAATGCTAATCAAATGACTAAAATCCCATTAGATTGTTTACTATGTGTAACGTCTGATGGTAGCTATTCAAATATAAATTTGATTGATGGAGCTAAATATACTTTTTCGTTCAATTTGCATACCTTTGAGAAAATATTAGAGGCGCAATTAGGATTGGAGGCGGAACGATTTATAAGGGTTGGAAAAAGCTTAATTATTAATCGAGATTTTGTATCTATGATTGATATTCAACGAAAAGAAATCACTTTGGCTGACAGTGAACTAAGATGCAAAGTTACAATTGGAGCATCAAAGGAGGCTGTAAAGGGTCTAAAGGATCTCATGGAGAAATACTTTAACTTTAAACGAATTCGGTTATGATACATAAGATAAACAATGATGATAGTGTGTATGTTATAGGACAACGCACTAAGTATACAAAAAAAAAATTAAAATTGACAGGCTTTTGGCTAGTAGGTGTATGCATTCTAATAGTGGGTATATATTTATACAATATGCGAACTATTACCACAACGTCCTCGCAAGGTAAATCATTGGATGAAGTGGAAGTGATTTCTAAGGATGCCATTGCACCTAAATTTATGGGCAATCAGGATTTCGGCGCATTTCTCATGTGGATTGGTAACCATCTGAAATACCCAAGTGGACACGAGAATGAGGATGCTAGAGTGGTGGTGGCGTTTACCATTAGTAATGAGGGTACGATTACTGACATTCAGATATTGCAAGAACCTAGCAATCCTCAGTTTGGCCAACAGGTTGTCAAGCTGTTGAAACAATGCCCACGCTGGGCGCCAGGTAGATTAGCCAGCGGCAAGCCCACTGATATCAGATACACATTACCCATAAGATTCAGTAAAACAAGAAAATGATTTGCCATATGCGTTATTTCTTCTTCTTATTTATTTGGCTCTCTGCTTATGGAGTTCATGGGCAAACAAAGCTGCGACACGAGGCCGACAGCCTCTTGTCGGCCTTCAACTATTCGGCCGCTGCAACTCTCTATTCTCAGTTGCAAAGTAGCAACGATTCTGTGGCTGCTTTTCGTCATTTGGCCCAATGCCTTCATAAGCAGGGCAACTATCTGGGGGAGAGTCGCACCCTATTGCGCATACCTTGCGACAGTTTGACTCACAACGATATGCGGCAACTATATTATTCCTATTCCAACACTCAAGACTCAGTTGGCATGGATACATGGGGGCGACGCATTCTTCAACTATTTCCCTACGATGCTGATATCATAACTTCGGTGGTAGCTGACCTAATACAGAAGAATGATGTTGATTCCGCCCGATTGCTTGCGATGCATTATTTGGAAAAAGACACCACCAATCTCAATGTGTTGCGACAATATGCCTATTCGTGCTACTTGCTTGGCGATTATGCCGAGGCACAACGTTCCTATGTTAGCCTATACCGCAATGGATGGAATGGCTATGAGATAAACCTAATTCTTGGCATTTGCTATGGCGAAATGGGAGATGCCAACAATGCATACAATCATCTGTTCATTGCCAACCAACTAAAGAGAGGTAAAGATATTCTTGTTCTCAAGATGTTAGCTAAGAATAGTCTTAAGATAGGAATGGTAAAGGAGGCCGTAAGTTATATGGAGCAAGCCATAAAGCTTGCAGTTCCCGACAGCATCACAGTGTTTGGTATGTATAATAGTTTAGCTGAAGCACATTTCTATCTTCACGATTATGAACAAGCAATTATAGCCTTTACAAATGCACTAAAATATAATCCAACTAACGCACTCACCTATTATAACATTGCACAAATGTACAATGGTTTGAAGGACGAGGTGAGGATGACTAAGTATTACAAACTTTTTCTAAGCTATTCTTCAACCCTTAAAAACACTGATGATAACAAGGAAATGATAGAAAGGGTTAAAGCCTTCTTAGCAGAAAAAAAATAGTGTATTCACAATTTTTCAACTCCCTTCCATAACTAATTATTTTTTCTATGAGGTAAACTTACAGTTCGTCACACACTCTCTGTGAATTATACTCTATATTCTAATAACAAACAAGTACTACTTCCCCTTGTTTGTCCCTACATCTTCGGATACGCGAGTTCGGGATAAGAAAAGGCTTGTAAAAGTTGGTAATTTCGTTAAAAATTTGTATCTTTATAATTGAAAATCAATAGATTACAAGATTTTTGAACGATTACCAAGGACAAAGTTACTGAAATTTTCTGTATAATCGACGAGTTTGATAAGAATTTGAGTGTCGAATTTGCGAAAAACCTGCGTCTACCGTCCCATAACAGTGACGGTAAACGCTACCGAAACCGCAAGGGCAGGCTCTCGGAAAGTGAGATTATGACCATTTTGGTATGCTATCATTTCGGCGCATATCGCAATTTCAAGGAGTATTATTTGAATTGGGTCAAAGGGGTGATGCGTCAGGATTTCCCCGACACGGTTTCCTATAACCGCTTCGTTGAACTCATGCCAAGAGTGTTCTTTAAGATGATGCTGTTCATGAAGCTCTATGCCTTCGGCAAGTGTACGGGTATAACGTTTGTTGACAGCACAATGATACCCGTATGTCACAATGTGCGACGATATTACAACAAAGTCTTTGCCGGTCTTGCCAAGGACGGATAGAGTACCATGGGTTTGGTGCCCTGGATTCAAGCTGCACCTGCTATGCAATGATTTTGGTGAAGTGATAACGTTCTGTCTTACAGGAGCAAATGTGGATGACAGGGATAGCAGAGTATGGACGGTGTTTGCAAAGGTCTTGTTTGGGAAGGTCTTCGCTGATAGAGGATACATCAAGCAGGAACTCTTTGAGAGCCTGTTCAGTCAAGATATCCAACTCGTTCATGGGTTCAAGGCTAAGATGAATAACAAACTGATGCCTATGTGGGACAAGATCATGCTGAGGAAAAGATACATCATCGAGTGTATTAACGAACTGCTCAAAAACAAGGCCAACCTTGTTCACTCAAGACACCACTCGACACACAACTTTATCATGAACTTGTGTTCTGCCCTTACAGCATACTGCTTCTTTGAGAACAAGCCAGAGGTACTGCCGGTGTATGTGGAAAAAAAACAAGGCAGTTGGAACTTTTTTCATGCTAAACTTATCCCGAACTCACGTAATTAATTAATGGAAGAAACCTTTGAGCCGCCATAGATTTACAAATCCAACTATTTATTATAGTTATCCTCCAACAACGTTTCCAAATCCGACTCCTTATAAAGTATCTTCCCTGCAAACTGCGTATAGGGAATAATCCTCCTGTCCCGATAGTCCTGCAGGGTACGGAGGCTGATATACAGCCGCTCGCACACCTCCTTGCCTGTCAGGAAATGCTCACCGCCAAACAGCGGTTTGTGTGTCTGTGCCACTTCCTTTATCCGTCTGTTCACTCTTTCAAGTGCGGACAGCACCACCTGCATATCATTCGATTCCATATTCAAGTCCTTTATTGACTCCATTGTCATCTTGTTTTATGTGTTATTCTTAGATTTAACTGTTTTAGGCTTCTCCGATTTAGTCTGCAGCAGCCGCTCCACGTCCTCACGCTTGTAATAGCACTTAGGCCCGATTTGGGCAAAGGGCAACACACCCGTATCACGATAGTGTTGCAAAGTGCGCTTGCTGATGTTGAGCAACCTGCACACATCACCATTGTGCAGCCAATCGGTATGCCTGCTCTGTTCTCCGAAAGCCTTGTGGCAGGTCTGAGCAAGATTGAGTATCTCATCCCCCAGTCTTGCCCAATTTGAATCCGTAATGATAAAATATCCCATAGTTTTATTGTTATTTTGTTTGTAATTCTATCTTATTGGTATTGACAATATCTTTGCCTGTTCTGCGTTTCATCGCACGTTTATGCCTACAAAAGTATGATGAGTTTGTCACACTTCAAAGCAGTAGGGAACAGCAGGGAAATATCGGGAAGTTGAAGGAAAAGTTAACGCATTTTATCGGCAGCCGTTTGCGCATTCTTTCCCTGTTTTCTTCTTTCACCGTCCGTTTGACGCAAAGATAGGGCGGTGCATGTCCTATTCTATCATTCTTCTTTTAAGTGGCACCTTGTAGCACTCTTGGTGTAGACAAACGCTACCTTATTTCTGTGCTGATTCTATTGTTTGCAATATTGGTGCAGAACACTGCAAACGTGCGCAAGGGGCACACTACTACCTTTGCCTATTCTTATTGTTGTACTCTTTATTTTTGGATTAAATCAGTCATTTCTTTTCCTGTCTCCATAAAAATCTGTGCGAACTTCATTGCCAATGAACGCAACATTATGCAAGCACTCCCTGAATGCTTGGAACTTTCCAGTTCTCTTCATAACTTCACTCTCGGAAACCAAACTAAGCATATAATGAAAAGGAACGCAGATAAAGGCAATTCAGTGGACGAAAATAATA
>CAUPIT010000005.1:0-183101 GCA_963511375.1 uncultured Prevotella sp.
TTACACCTACTACGCAAGGCAATGACTATGCCGAAGCTGCATGGCAGCGCAAACTCAGATACCAAGCTAACAGAAAGAAGAAACGTGGAAGGGGAATATAAACATAGCATACAAAAAGTGCATAATAAAGAATATCTCATCAAAAACGCTTGCTATTCGGTAACAAAGTATTATCTTTGCAAACAGAATAACAAGCGTTCTTTGTTAGGCAGAAAACAGCGAAGCCAAGTAGCTCGCTCGTTTCTAAATCGTTACCTATTTAGCTTTACCAACATGGTAACTTATTCATTTTCAATGAGTTGTATTTTATGAATCATCTTAGGCTGCAATAACGTGCCTATTGCCCCACAAAGTGATGCTTCTTGCACCGTCATTTCATTACTTTTCGTGAAAAAGAGCGATTTTTCAGCCAAACAATCTGCCGTTTGCTCCTTGCTTGCCTATTGTTTTTTTTCTAGATTGAAAGTTTTCAACTGCCATTTTAGGGCTTTATTTTGATAAAAAATCGGACAAATTGTGGAAGGTTTGATTCATCACGCTCCGCCTCTGTCAATTTGAAATGGAGAACGTGGAAGAATGAGGTCCTAATTTATGCCCTTAGGTGAGCTATTGAGAATGGGACATTTTTACTCCAGCAAACGTTTGCACACAGAAAAGCATTAATAGTATCATACACCTCACACAATACCATTTTAATAGTCTATATTTGCAAACAAAACCTAAAAGCTACATAAAATGAAAAGAATTCTCTTACTATCTTCTTTCTTATTGGTGCTATTGCAGGGATATTCTCAAGGCTGGCCCGACAAATATCAAGGCGTAATGCTGCAAGCATTCTACTGGGATTCGTATGATGATACCAAATGGACAAATCTGCAAGCACAAGCTGACGTTATAAGCCGCAACTTCAACTCTATCTGGATACCACAGAGTGGATTTTGTAACACATATAACAACGATAAAAGTATGGGGTACAATCCTGTGTGGTGGTTCAATCAAAACAGTTCCTTTGGAACAAAAGACGAACTCAAAACAATGATATCTACGTTCGATGCAAAGAATGTAGCAGTGATTGCAGATGTGGTTATAAATCATAAAAGTGGTGATAAAGACTGGTGCGACTTCCCAAGAGAAGAATGGAATGGAAAAACACTTGAGTGGTCGTTAGCAGATATTTGTCAAGACGATGAAGCAAAAGAAAAATTCCCCGTTTCGGGTAATTACGATACAGGCGACCATTTTGGTTATCGTGATTTAGACCATAAAGGAGGAAACGTACAAAAAAACATAAAAACCTATTTGCAATTCCTGAAACAGGAAATGGGTTATAAGGGTTTTCGATATGATATGGTAAAAGGATATGGCGCAGAGTTCATAAAGATTTATAACGAAGATGCCAAACCCGATTTTTCTGTTGGAGAATATTGGGATTCTGATTACAACAACGTGGTTAATTGGATAAAGGGAACAGGCTATACATCGGCAGCTTTCGATTTTCCACTGAAATACATCATAAACGATGCCTTTGGAAACGGCAACTGGGGCGCACTAACCTATAAGGGAGTGGCTGGCGACCCCAATATGAGTCGCTATGCGGTTACATTCATTGATAATCACGATACCTATCGTAACGAAAATGGAGAGAAACTACAAAACAACGTATTGGCTGCAAATGCCTTCATACTTGCCATGCCAGGAACTCCCTGCATATTCCTCCCACATTGGAAAGCATATCAGGGTGAACTCGAAAAAATGATAACAGCAAGAAAAGAAGCTGGTATTAACAATCAAAGCAAGATTGTTTCAGGTAAATACTACGATGGAGGGTATGTTACAATAGTTCAAGGTGAAAAACATAAGATTATGGTTATCAGCGGCTATCCCAAAGGAGTAAATACCGATGGGTACACCTTGGTGTCGAAAGGAACAGCTGCTAACCCTAACTATGCATTCTACAAAGAAACCAAATCTGCAAAAGACATTACTGTGTATGTAGAAGCAAGCCAAACTCCACTATATCTGTATGCGTGGACTGACAACAACAATACACTAACAGACAACTATCCTGGTACTTTGCTAACACAAAGACGACAAGTGGGAGAAAATGTCTTCTACTACATGACTTTCAAGACCGACAAACTTAATTTCTTGCTCAACAAAGGAGGCGATGATACCAAAACAGAAGACATAAAAGGCATTACAAACAACGTGTTCTATACCTATGAAAACAAGAATGCGAAAGACAACACCACGCTATATGAAAATGAAAGTATAGTTGGCGAAGTAGATCCGTTAACTTTCAGAAACAACGAAACAGTAGCCTTTTTTGAATCTCCCGCATCGTGGACAAAAGTAGCTTGCTGGGCATGGACTGCCAACAAAAACCTTACAGGCGGAAAATGGCCGGGACAACAATGCGAATACATAGGCAAAGCCACAAATAGCAACAAAATATGGAAATGGACTTGTACAAGTTCAGACACGCCTGAAAAGATAATGTTTAACGACGGAGTAGATAATGCGCAACAAAAGAGTGGCGAATATTCGTTCATAAATGGCGGCTACTATACAATGTCACAGATGACCTCTATAGGTACCAACATAGACAATATACTTGAACGAGAATTTAAAGAGGGTATTAAAAGCACTATTTGTTTGCCATTTAGCATTAATTCTACAGAATTGGCGCAACTTGATGGAAAAGTATACCATTTGACAGCAGCAGCAAATGGCATATTCTCGTTCAAATCATGTAACAAAATAGAAGCGTTTAAGCCCTATGTGTTTATAGCTAACAAAAACGAAAAAAGTTTCAATCAATTCAATGGTAAAGTTGCACTCTCGGGCGAAGCTATCCCTGCAACAATAAGAAACTACTCCTTTACAGGAACTCTGACAAAAACAACCAAAGTATCAAGCACCGAAACGTCGTATTATATTTACAGTGCATCAGACGGAATATTCGTTAAAGCAAACAATGATGGCGGTGTTACCGTTCCAGCCTATCGTTGCTACTTCCAATGCCCATCACACTTCACGGCACCTGCTAAACTGGAGATTTTTGACGAAACCACTGGCTTAAATACAATTACATTGGAGAGCGATGACAACATCTATACACTAAATGGTATATCCTTAGGGAACTATTCTAACTTGTCAGCCTTACCAATGGGTATATACATTTACAAAGGAAAAAAGATATTCATAAAATAAAACGACCATGAAAAAAAAATATTCAAGGCCTGTTATGGAAATACATAAGGTGGCAACAGAAAACATATTAAACGGATTTTCTGAAGACACAAAAAACACTCCAGAAGCTCCCAATGGAACAGAAGCTGGAGCCAAAGAAGTAAATTTAGACTTTTGGGAAGACGAAGAAGACGACTACGAAGAAGTGTAAACTCATACTCTTTGCAAACAGAAAACCATTCTGGGCTAAATACATCAAAAAAAGGGTAATGTGTGTACTATGATTAGGAGTATTCCGTAAATTCCTCACCAGCAGTTCCTCAAACAACATGACATAGCACTCTTCGTACAAACCGGCGGAAAGAATTGGTGATGAAAGTTTAATTTCCGTTCTCTACAACACCATATTATCATTCTTTCGTTAAGGTGCAAAAGAAGCCTCATTGCTCTTTTGAAGTTGAATACGGCAGGTGCAAGCATGACATTGATGGTGTCTCCGAAGACATCCTTGCAAAAGTTTCTCCCTAACCGGTGGGCTACCTTGCAGTACCCTATGATTGTGCAGATTTGTAAGTATTCATGATTCTATAGCGGATCGTATGGATAAGTATTCTTTATGCCCTCTTATACTTGTCCATACGAAACGTTATAGAATCTTTTTTGATGTATTCAATCAGCCGAATAGTACCCCTGACGAGTACTATTTTGTGTAAAAATTAGTATTACGAGATGTTCGTAATAATATTACAAACAATCACTTCTGTTAAATATTTATGATTTATTAACCAATGAATGCTTGCACCTATTACGAAAAGTTCGTAGATTTGCGAGTGATAAGTAATCGATGGGCTGACATCACACAATTGCTTTCGGTTTAAGTTGATAATACGCAAGAAAATAAATATGGAAAAATTGACAGTACAAGAAGAAGAGATCATGCAACGGATATGGCAATTAGGAAGTTGTACAGTAAAGCAAATATTGGGTGAACTGGGCACGCCTCCACCGCCATACACCACTGTTGCTTCGGTGGTGAACAACCTCAAGCGCAAAGATTTTGTAAATCAAGAGCAGCGAGGGAATACCTACGTTTACTCTCCCGCCATCCCAGAAGAGAAGTACAAACAGCACTGTATGTCGCGCTTTGTTCGTGATTATTTTAGTAACTCGTTCAAGGACATGGTGTCTTTCTTTGCGAAAGAAGAGAAACTGTCTTCTGAAGACTTGCAAGACATCATTGACCAAATTGAGAAGGGTAACGAATAAATATCTTTCCCTATCAATGGATGGAAAATAATAGATTTGAACACGCACACTTAAAAAATACAGATTATGCTTATCTATCTCGTCAAAGTAAACATAGCCCTCATACTGTTGTATGGCTTTTATCAGATGTTTTGTGCCAAAGACACGTTCTTTGGTTGGAGAAGAGGTCTTTTGTTAGGCATTTATGCCATCGCCTTCTTGGTTCCATTGATGCCAACAATCGATTGGCTCATGACCGCTGAAACCTCTCAAGGAATGGCATTAACGTATCGACAAGTAGTGCTTCCTGAGCTAACTGTTGGAGCAGAGAAGACCGAGTTGACTTGGATGAACGTGGCGCAATGGATATATATAGGTGGGGTAGTGGTACTCTTGCTTCGGATGTTGGTGCAAGTAGGCATGATTGTGGCCATGATTATCCGCACCAAGACGGGCGAGATAGACGGTTGCAAGGTACATGTCATCAAGGGCAAAGGCAGTCCATTCTCCTTTTTCCAATGGATATTTGTGAATCCCGACGCACAAACGCCTATTCAACTGCACGAGATATTGGTGCACGAGCAAACACATGCCAGACAATGGCATTCGATAGATGTCATTTGTTCCGAACTCTTTACCATCGCATGTTGGATGAATCCTTTCGCATGGTTGTTGAGACGAGAGGTGAGAATGAACATAGAATATTTGGCAGATCATCGAGTGGTGGCAAATGGAATCAACTCTAAAACCTACCAGTACCACCTATTAGGATTGTCGTATCAAAAGAATGTAGCTACAATTTCAAATAACTTCAATGTTTTACCATTAAAAAAAAGAATCAAGATGATGAACAAACGCAGAACAAAACCCGTAGGAAAGGTTAAATACTTGTTTTTCCTTCCGCTCGTAGCCGCACTCCTCGCAGCGAGCAACATAGAGAGTATCGCACGCTCTATCAGTGAACAACCCACTATTGTGAAGAAAGATAGCGTGAAAGTTTTGCGGTACACGCTACCACAGCAACCCAAAAAGAAACGGACAACTGTTAAAATACAGAAGAAAGTTGGTACAGTAAAAGATAATGCCGATAAAGTATATACGGTATCATCAGTGATGCCTGAGTACGAAGGGGGCATACCAGCTTTAATGAATTTTTTGGCAACAAACATGAAATATCCCGTAGAGGCGCAGAAAAAGAAAATAGAAGGGCGCGTCATCGTGAGTTTTGTTGTAGAAAAAGATGGATCGTTGTCAGACTATAAGATTGTCAGATCTATTGACCCATCGTTAGATGCGGAAGCCCTCAGGGTGGCAAAGTTGCAAGAGAAGTGGAAGCCTGGATATGAAAAAGGCAAGCCTGTGCGGGTTCAATACACACTTCCCATCACTTTTAAGTTGCAATAAACTTGTCGATCAATGAAGCGAATGTGAATAAGCATGCGGCTCTTTCATAGAAGAGAAAGGTTGTTGATGATGAGAACTATGTTTGTTCTATTGTTTCAACCACAATGCTAATGAATGAAATGAATCGCACTGCTTGTTTTCATTCGCTTCATTTTGCGTCATTTATTATAACAACACTGCCCCTTTAATGACGGCATTGCATCATTTTCCCTATATCATTTTGGGTATAAAAGACCTATTGTCTTTGTCTTATTGTTTTACCAAAAAAACGACCATTGAAAATCTTCAAACTAGAAAAAATCAATAGGCAAACAGGCTGCAAGCGAGGAGATGATTTGAACAAAATAAGCGGCTTTCAGAGTTAGAGCATTGACTTTATGGTCTTGAAAACATGCATTAGAGGTCTTATTCACATGCTATAGCAGCATGAAAGCATACAAATTGGAGGCTTATCTCAATGCTTTTGTCGCCAAAAAGTGGTAAAAATAAGAAAGAAAAGAGAAGGTTTACGTGTAACATGTTTAATAACAGTGGGTTATAAAAATTGCTCATAATTTGCGTATTTGCGACCAACTTTGCCGTTGGTTGTCTACACGAGAATTATGAGCGGCACTTTGTAAAGAAAAATCAGCTTTTATAATCCTTTCATGTAGCGTATCTCCAACCCGACATACGCTCATGGATGCGGGTAATACCGAGCGGCAAGTGGAATGATTTCTGGTGGAATCAGTTGGCTTACGTCGGCGCCTTGCTTAATGCGTCGGCGCACTTCCGTACTGCTGATGTTGTAGAGAGGCGTGTCCAACAGGTGAGCGTTGAGGGGCAAACTTTGTTTGTTGATGGGAGCGTTGAAGCGAGGATAAATGATGATTTGGTAATTTCGTAGGATGTCTTCATGGTGTGCCCACTGATTAAATACCAACCAGTTGTCGGCTCCGATGATGAGTGTGAATGACACTTCGGGATGCTCGGTGGATAAATGTCGCAGCGTGTTCCAGGTGTATGATGGTTTGGACAGATGAAATTCGGTATCGCAGGCGATGAGTTTCGGCTCCTTTTGCAGGGCCGTTCGTGTCATTTCCAAGCGCAAATGGTCGTCGAGCAATTCGTTTTGGGGCTTCAGGGGATTCTGAGGAGACACCATGAACCAAATTTCATCCAAGGCGGAAAGTCTGAGAATATGCTTTGCTAACTGGACGTGCCCGTTGTGTATGGGATTGAAAGACCCACCGTAGATGCCTACTTGTTTCATCGTGTCGGGTGATTTCACGCTATCTTTCCTTCTAAAAATGTGCGGATGACCTCCAATGTTTCCTGTTTTGCCTTTGCCAAATCGTCATTGATCACGATTTTGTCAAATTGAGATGCGAACGACAACTCGTATGAAGCCTTGGCCAATCGGTCTTCTATGACACTCTGTGCATCGGTGGCACGTCCTTCTAACCGGCGGCGAAGCTCATCTACCGAGGGTGGCTGTATGAAAATGCTCAAGGCCCTTTCGCCATAAAACCGTTTGATATTGATGCCACCTTTGACATCTACATCAAACACAACGTTTTGCCCAGCAGCCAACTGTTTGTCCACTTGTGCTTTCAGGGTGCCATAAAAGCGGTCTTCATATACCTCCTCGTACTCCAAAAACTCATCGTTGTCAATACGTTCGCGAAACTCCTGAGGACTGACGAAGAAGTATTCCACACCATCTCGTTCCGTACCTCTTGGTTTACGACTGGTACAGGAGATGGAGAAAGCCAACTTTAGTTCAGGATGTTCTTCCATGAGCCATTTCACGATAGTGCTCTTACCACTGCCCGAAGGTGCGGAGAAGATGATGAGATGGGTTGAGAGCCTCCCCCCGCCCCTCCGAAGGAGGGGAGCCTTATCCGCAGACTTTGTGTCTTGGACGGTTTGTTGTTTGTCTTGTTCGTTTAGATGATTCATGATTTGTTTTATTTGCTTAAGTACGTTTTGCGTGTCTGCCAACACCACGAAAATAGCCTTTCTCTCTATCTCAAAGTATAAAATGTACAGCTCCCTTATGTTTAAGTAGCGTGACAATTACCACTATTTCCTTCCTCTTTGTTGTACAGCTCCCCTCCTTCGGAGGGGTTGGGGGAGGCTCCCTTTCCTATGGCTTACAGTGCGTTAAACACCTGCTCTTTGATTTGTTCCAGTTCGTCTTTCATCTTCACCACGATGTTCTGTAACTCTGCGAGATTACTTTTCGACCCCGTTGTGTTGATTTCTCGGCCCATCTCTTGTGCGATGAAGCCCAGTTTCTTTCCAATGGGTTCGTTCTCGTTCATGGTGGTGCGGAAGTATTTCAGATGATTAGCCAGCCGCTGTTTCTCCTCACTGATGTCGAGTTTCTCGATATAATAAATCAGTTCTTGCTCCAGACGGTTCTTATCATACTCAACATCAGGTATCTGAGAGAGTCCGTCAACAATGCGAGCGCGTATCTTTTCAACACGCAACTTCTCGTACGGTTCAATCTCATTCAGCAGGTTGGTGATGTTGTCCAGCTTCTCCGTGAACTTCTTTTGCAGTGCGGCACCTTCTTGTTTGCGGAAGTCGATGAGCTGGTTGAGAGCCTCTGTGATGGTCTTTTGTGCGACAGCCCATTCTTCATCATCAAGCACTTCGGTCTCGGTCTTGATGGTCACATCGGGAAGAGAGAGTAAGGTGCGGAACCAATCTTGCGGTTCAGGCAGTCCGGTCGTGGCTGCTATTTGTTTGATTTGCTTGTAATAATTCTCAACAACTTCGCTGTTGATGGGAGAAAGGTCTGTTGATGTGTCTTTTTCTATCCAGATGGAGAAGTCTATCTTGCCCCGCTCTAACGCATGAGCGACTTGTTGGCGAATCTCTAATTCTTTCTCTCGGTACAGTGGGGCGATACGTGTAGAGAGATCAAGCGACTTGCTGTTGAGTGATTTGATTTCGACATTGATTTTCTTTTCCTTGTAGATAGTGGTTGCCTTTCCGTAACCTGTCATCGATTGTATCATAATTTCAACACGTTAAATTTATGCAAAAGTAATCATTTTGCAGGAAAAAAGCGTAAATTTGCATTTTATTTAGGTAATATTTACGATACGTATGTCGTGTATTTTAAGCATAGAGACAAGTACAGACGTGTGTTCCGTGGCCGTAAGCCAAGATGGAACATGCATCTTTGAGAGAGAAGATCACAGCGGTCCCAACCATGCCGTGAAGTTGGGCGTGTATGTAGACGAGGCGCTGTCGTTCGTAGATAGTCATTTGATTCCGCTTGATGGCGTGGCAGTGAGTTGCGGACCGGGTTCGTATACCGGGCTGCGAATTGGGGTATCGATGGCCAAAGGCGTTTGCTATGGACGTTCGGTCAAGTTGATTTCCGTTCCAACCCTCGAGCTTTTATGCGTCCCCGTGTTGTTGAGCGAGCAGATACAAGAGGAAGATGCGTTGTTGTGTCCCATGCTGGATGCCCGTAGAATGGAGGTGTATGCGCAGCTTTTCGACCGATCTTTGAAAGAAAATCGACCGATACAAGCCGATGTGGTAGATCACGACACGTATAAATCCTATTTGGATGAGCACCCCGTATATTTCTTTGGCAATGGTGCTGAGAAGTGTTTGGAAACCATTAACCACCCTAACGCGCACCTCATCAAAGGCGTAGAACCCTTGGCTAAGAACATGTTTCCATTGGCGGAGAAGCGCATGATGAACGAGCAGTTTGAGGATGTGGCCTATTTCGTACCGTTCTATTTGAAGGACTTTGTGGCCAAATCACCCAAGAAGTTGCTTTAAGAGCATGGGGGTTGCCGTGACGAGGCTTTTAGTTGATAAATAAATTGAACTATGGATATTGAAGGATTAGATTATAATACCCAGCGCGAGAAACTCATCTTGCCCGAGTATGGCCGTGAAGTGCAGAACATGGTAGACCATGCTGTATCGCTCACCGACAAGGATGAGCGTCAACAATGTGCCGAAACCATTGTCGCAATCATGGCTCGAATGTTTCCACAGAGTCGTGAGAACGAGGATGTTCAACGGAAAATGTGGGATCATCTTGCCATCATGAGCAACTTTAAGCTTGACATCGACTATCCTTATGATGTTTCGCAGGCTGCCAAGATTTATGCAAAGCCCGAACCATTGAAATATCCTATGAATCGAATTCCTGTGCGTCACTATGGAAACATGGTGTTCGAGATGTTTGAAAAGCTCAAGACCATGAAGCCTGGTGACGAACGTGACGAGTTGGCTCGCGTTACAGCAAACCAGATGAAACGCAACTTAATGCAGTGGGGACACGGCTCCTCAGACGATGAGAAGGTGGCTTTCGACCTTGAAAAGTTCACCGACGGCAAAATTGTTCTCGACCTGGATACTTTCAAGTTCGACCGGATGGATGCGCGTCCCAACGATAGAAGGAAAAAGAGACGATAAGCGTATGGAGGCATTTGTCATTGAAGGCGGCCATCAGCTGAGCGGAACCATCAAGCCACAGGGTGCCAAGAACGAGGCGTTGCAGGTGATTTGTGCGACGCTTCTTACCTCAGATCCTGTCACAATCAAGAATATTCCAGACATTCTTGATGTCAACAACTTGATCAAATTGATACAAGAAATTGGTGTCAAGGTCAACCGAATCAATAAAAATGATTATGTTTTCCAGGCAGACGAGGTTAATCTCGACTATCTGGACAGCGATGCTTTCGTAAACAAATGCTCATCCTTGCGCGGCTCTGTCTTGATGATTGGACCTTTGTTGGGTCGCTTTGGCAGGAGTACCATCGCCAAACCAGGCGGTGATAAGATAGGTCGTCGTCGATTGGACACCCACTTTCTGGGTTTTAAAGCACTGGGAGCGAAGTTTAGGCATGATGCGGCTCGTGACGTGTATCATATAGAAACGGCTAACAAGCTCAAAGGCTGTTACATGCTCTTGGATGAGGCTTCGGTTACAGGTACGGCCAACATCATCATGGCAGCCGTGATGGCAGAGGGGACAACCACCGTGTACAATGCGGCTTGCGAACCCTATATCCAGCAGTTGTGTCATCTGTTAAACGCCATGGGCGCCAACATCAGCGGCATCGCATCGAACTTGTTGACCATTGTTGGTGTTAAGTCGCTGCACAAAGCCAAACACACGGTCTTACCAGACATGATTGAGGTGGGGTCGTTCATCGGCATGGCAGCCATGGTAGGCAATGGTGTGAGAATCAAAGACGTGGCTGTTAGACACTTAGGAATCATCCCAGATACTTTCAGACGCTTGGGAATTAAAATCAAGATTGAAGGCAACGATTTGTTCATTCCCCGTCAACCGCACTATCAAATCGACTCGTTTATCGATGGTACCATCATGACTTTGAGCGACGCCCCATGGCCTGGACTTACGCCCGACTTGCTGTCGGTGCTGTTGGTGGTGGCTACACAGGCGCGTGGTTGTGTGCTTTTCCATCAAAAAATGTTTGAAAGCCGTCTGTTTTTTGTAGATAAACTGATTGACATGCGCGCTCAAATCATCCTATGTGACCCACATCGCGCCGTGGTTATTGGTCACGATCGCCAATTTAGGCTGCGTGCCGGCCGCATGACCAGTCCCGACATCCGCGCAGGTATCGCACTGTTAATTGCGGCATTGAGTGCTGAAGGTACCAGCAGAATAGAAAACATCGCCCAGATAGACAGAGGGTACGAGGACATAGAGGCTCGTCTCAATGCATTGGGCGCACATATCAAACGTGTCGATGATTAAGGAAGAAGATGTTTACCGCATAGGCAAGATAGGCAAACCGCATGGTGTTAAAGGCGAGTTGTCATTCCATTTCACCGATGATGTATTCGATCGTACGGAGAGTTCCTATCTCATTTTGAAGATTGATGGCATCCTTGTGCCTTTCTTCTTAGAGGAATATCGCTTCAGAAGTGATGAAACGGTCTTGGTTAAGTTTTGTGATGTTGATACGCAGGACAAGGCTCGTCAGCTGACAGGCTGCGAGGTTTTCTTCCCAAGGGCGATTGCTGAGGCTGATGATGTCCATCTCTCATGGGCGCAAATCATAGGGTTTGCCTTGAAAGATGCGCAAACTGGTCAGTTGATTGGCATCATCAGTTCGGTAGATGACAGCACGGAGAACGTGCTGTTTGAACTGGAAGACGGCACATTGATTCCCGCCAACGAGGATTTGATACGGCAAATAGATGTACAAAACAAAGAAATAACGATACAATTGCCCGACGGCTTGCTCGACTTATCAGACAAGTAAAGCCGCTTGGCACTTTTTCATAACGATCAATGAAGAAACAAATATGTATATTAGGCTCAACAGGTAGCATCGGTACACAAGCGCTTGATGTCATCGAGCAGCATGCCGACTTGTATGAAGCCTATTGTCTCACCGCCAACAACCGGTATGAAGAACTGGCTGTGCAAGCCCGAAAGTTCAAGCCTGCTGCGGTGGTCATCGCCAATGAAAGTCTGTACGAACCACTCTGTCGGTTGTTGGATGACTGTCCTGAGGTGAAGGTTTATGCGGGCAAGGCGGCGCTTGATGAAATCGTACAGGCCGAACCGATAGACATGGTGCTTACGGCACTGGTTGGATTCGCTGGTCTTTCGCCAACCATTCAGGCCATCAAGGCGCACAAAAAGGTGTGCTTGGCTAACAAAGAGACGCTTGTCGTGGCGGGTGAACTGATTTGCAAGCTGGCTCAACAGTATCATGTACCTATTCTACCAGTCGATTCTGAGCACAGTGCCATCTTCCAATCTCTTGTCGGAGAAGATGACAACGAGATTGAAAAGATATTGCTGACGGCCAGTGGGGGGCCTTTCCGCACGTTCACGCTGGAGCAGATGAAGGGCGTTACCGCTGCTGATGCGCTCAAACATCCAACGTGGCAAATGGGTGCCAAGATAACGATTGACTCGGCAACGATGATGAACAAAGGCTTCGAGGTCATCGAAGCCAAGTGGCTCTTCGGCGTTCCAGCCGAAAAAATTCAGGTACTTATTCATCCACAGAGCATCGTCCACAGCGCCGTTCAGTTCGTAGATGGCGGTGTCAAGGCGCAACTTGGTGTGCCAGACATGCGTCTGCCGATACAATATGCTTTCTCGTTTCCCAAGCGATTGCATCTGGATGGCGCTCGCTTGGACATGTTCAAGCAGCCCTTGGAATTCTTTGAGCCCGACTTCAAGAAGTTCAAATGCCTGGCACTGGCCTATGAATCCATCCGTCAGGGTGGCAACATGCCCTGTGTGGTGAATGCTGCCAATGAGGTGGTGAACGAGGCTTTCCGCCAAGGACGGTGTACTTATTTGGGCATGGCTGACGTCATTGAGAAAACAATGGAGCGTGTTGCTTTCGATGCCGCACCCACCTTTGAAACCTATGTCGAGACAGATGCTGCTGCACGTCGCATGGCTAACGAATTAATTACAAAATGATCATGGAGAAACCAGGGTGCTTGTGCTTACTATCAAGCTCCTTTTAGCTCCGAAAACTCATCAAATAGAAATGGAAATATTCTTAATCAGGTTGCTTCAGTTTGTGCTGGCAATTTCCTTATTGGTCCTCTTGCACGAAGGCGGACACATGTTTTTTGCCAAGCTCTTCGGTGTAAGAGTTGAAAAGTTCTTTGTCTTTTTCGATGTCGGCATCGGCAAGTGGAAGGGCCATTTGTTCAGTTTCAAACCCAAACATAGCGACACTACCTATGGAATGGGATGGCTTCCGTTGGGCGGCTATTGTAAGATAGCGGGTATGATAGACGAGAGTTTTGATACCGAACAGATGAAAAAGCCGGCCGAACCGTGGGAATTTCGCTCCAAACCCGCATGGCAACGCCTGCTCATCATGATTGGTGGCGTAACCGTCAACTTTCTCTTGGCTCTTTTTATCTATTCCATGGTGTTATTTTATTGGGGTGAATCGTATGTGCAGGTCAAGGACATGACCCACGGAATGCGTTTCAATCAAGAGGCCAAGTCGTATGGATTTCAGGACCATGACATCCTTGTGGGTACCGATCAAGGTGCGTTCAAGGACTTCAACGCCGACGTTTATCGTGACTTGTCTACCGCCAAGCGGGTCGACATCATCCGCAATGGGAAGCACATGAGCATCAACCTGCCCGGCGACCTGAACCTGTTGTCCATGCTGAAGAGTACCCCTCGCTTCGTCACACCGTTTGTATTGGCCGATGTAGACAGCGTCATGCCTGGTGGAGCAGCAGCTAAAGCCGGTGTTAAAAAGGGTGATCGTATCGTCGCCGTCAATGGCAAGCCAGTTGATTCTTGGAACGCTTTCCAAGACGAGGTGGGCGTGTTGAGCGATCAACTCATGGCGGCTAAGACCCCGCAAGACAGCATGAAGATTCGAACGGCATCCATCGCGTTCATGCATCCGGGCGCCTCAAAAGCCGATACGGCGCAGGTTGTATTGAGTAAAGATTTGCTCTTGGGCGTGGGTATGACGAGCATTTACTCGTATTATCAACCCACCAAGAAAGAATACGGCTTCTTCGAAAGCTTCCCGGCAGGCGCCAAATACGGTTGGCATGTGCTGGCAGGATATGTAGGTGACATGAAATATGTGTTTACCGCTGATGGAGCCAAGTCGTTAGGAGGCTTCGGTGCTATCGGAAGTCTGTTCCCACCCGTATGGGATTGGCACATGTTCTGGCTCATGACCGCCTTCCTCAGCATCATCCTGGCTTTCATGAACATTCTTCCCATCCCAGCGTTGGATGGTGGACACGTGCTCTTCCTGCTCTACGAGATGATTACTCGCCGCAAGCCCAGTGAGACTTTCATGGTGCGTGCCGAATACATCGGCATTGGTATCTTACTGCTTTTGATGGTAGTGGCCAACCTGAATGACGTATTGCGCTGGCTGGGAATCATCACCTACTAAGGCAATACTGCCTTAATCTATATGCGAAGAGGCAAGGTGCGCGAGATTGTTCGCACCTTGCCTCTTCGCCTTTTATGCTTCTGTTATAGGGTTCTATTCGTCACTTTACTTTCTTTCCCAAGAATATGAAAAGAAAGTAAAAGGCAACGCCCGATATGAATCCGGCAATGGCGTCTATCACATAGTGGGCTTGGATGTACACCGTGGCGAGGCAAAGAAAAACATAGAAGGGCACCAGCAGCCAGAATAACTTGCGGTTACGCGCATGTCTTATCAACAACATGCATACCGTGGCGATGCCTACGTGTGAACTTGGAAAGGCTGCCGTGGGTCGTTCGCCTGCCGCTTTGGCATCTTCCACCAGGTGATAGAACAGTCCTTCTTGATAACCGGGACTAACCAAACATTCTTGATGATAGTTAAAATAGTCGTTCACGCTTGGGAATATTCCTTTCGCCGCATTCTCCAGTCCGATAGCCTTGAAGTAGAACGTAGGTCCAACGACGGGCAGCAAATCGTAGATGGCATAGTAAGCGAAAAATGATGCGACGAGGACCCAGGTGCAACGCTGAAATTCTTTCTGGCGGCACACAAAGTAATAAAGAGCGGTAAGGGCTATCATCGGATAGAAAGAGGCATAGCCAAGATCAATCAGTTCGCTGAAGATGGGCGACGAAAACACCTGGGAAAAAACCAATGCCGGCTGCATACCAAAAATGGCTTGCTCGCAACTGGCGAAAATATGGTCAAGATTGGGCAGCACCCGGTTCAGTTCGTAGGTGTCTGGATACCACCATGCCAGCAGTCCCATCTGTGCGAAGATGCGGGCGGAGAGGGTCAGGCGGCAAGGCAGCAGACGGTACACTCCCCACAAAGCCAATGTCATGGCGGCCACTTGTATGCGCCCGATAATCATCGAATGTGGGTTGACCAGTTTGGTGTAGGTGAAAAATATCATCAAAAAGGTGAACCCCATGTAAGCAAACATGGCCCACTCAATGGGTAAGAGTCCGCGCTTGGGTTTCTTCTCGATGGAGAATAGTTCAGAAAAGAAATACTTCATCAGAATGCGTTCATTAGTTTTTAGGGGCTGCTTTGCGGGAAAGCCAGTGATTATCGCGATACCATTTAACGGTTTCTTTCACACCTTGTTCCAAGTTGTAGTGTGGATGATACCCCAGTTCGTCCATGGTTGGCTCGATATTGCAGCGCCAGTTTCGTTGTCGTAGAATGTTATATTTATCATTGTTCAGCGCGATGGGCTTTCCCGTCTGTCTGCCTATGAGTTCACCACACGCTGTGATGATGCGCAAAAGCCATAGCGGTGCTTTCAGGCGAACGCACCAAGGATTGCCCAACTCTTGGCGAATGAGGTCGCTGAACGTGTCTGATTGGTATACCCCTCCGTCGGTGAGGAAGTATTTGCGACCGCTCATGCCGCGGTCGATGGCCAGAAATACGGCCTGAACCACATCGAGGATGTACACGAAGGTGATGTCTTGCCGACTGTATCCGGCTGCGAAATCCAGATGACGCGCAATGCTTTTAACCATCAGGAAATAATCCTTCTCGCGTGGACCGTAGATGCCTGTCGGCCGAAGAATGATGTATGGAAAGTCGTTTCCAATGGCATCGAGGAAGCGTTCGGCCTCCAGTTTGCTTTTACCATACGCCGTATTGGGCAGGGGAGTATCGTGTTCGTTGATTTCGGTAAACGGTTTCTGTTCCCTGATGGCGCCAAACACACCCAGCGTACTGATGTAGATGAATCGCTTGATGGGCATCTTCAGCTTCAGAATAGCATTCACCAGGTGCTGGGTACCTTCGGTGTTGACACGGTGAAAATCGTCCGGATGAACACATTTGGTGACGCCAGCGGCATGAACGACATAGTCGAAAGCATGCCCCTCGAGCTGTTGAACCAATTTCTCTTCCGACGAAAAGTCCAACTCGATGAAGTGAATGCGCGCATCCTGGAGGTATCGACGTGAACTGGATGGCCTGACAGCCGCCCAAACCTCCATACCCCGTTGTAAGGCTTCGTCTACAAGATGACTGCCGACGAAACCTGATGCACCAGTGATTAGAATGCTCATTGAAAAGTTGTAATTACGTTGCAAAAATAGACAATTTTTCCGAATAATCAGCTTGTTCGGATAAAAAACGGCTTGTTGTGCCACGGCTCTCTCTTGGAAGAAAGTTTGATGACGGTTAAAAACAAGTATCTGCAGTTGTTTCAACAACCCATGTCAAGGGTGAAAGGAATCACCTTGTTCGCACGCAATGAACGCAGTCGTTTGGACGAAAAAAGTGTATTTGCAAATGCATAACTATTCAGCTGAAAAAAACATGATATTCCCCTGCATTTTAAACCCATTGACTTTACCTGCCAAACTCATTGACTTTGGAGCTCAAACCCATTGCCTTTAGCGGTCAAACTCAATGAGATTGGATGCTCATGTGTTTTCACGTCTGGAACAAACTTGCTAATGTTGTATAATATTCTGACAATCAGGAATTTATAAAAATCTGCAAGATTTTCTCAAGTGGCTACCAATTGATGGTTTCAGTTGTCATCCGCCGCAAAACAAAAAAGGTGTATCAGCAATTTGACACACCTCATTTTATATGGGTTTCTTTATTCGTCAGGCAAGAAGAGCTATCCTATCTGGCGCAAGAGATAAGCGCACTTTTCAGCATCCCCCGTGGTTTTGCTCTTATCGCACGACAACTTAACGCAATCGTGCCATTCGCGTTTCTCCGTGATTCGGCTGCGCGTAAGTTTCACGACGATGTTCATGGGTTCGGCATTCGCTACGTCACAGGTCAGAAAAGTGCCCACGCCATAGCTGTCTTGCATGCGCCCATTGACGTATTTGTGTATTCGGATGGCCTTCTCAATGTCCAGTCCGTTGCTGTAAACCACCTGTTTGGTTGCCGGATTGATGCCCAAACTTTCATACTTCTCAATGATTTTGTCAGTCTGTTCTTTTTCATCCCCACTGTCTACGCGCAGTCCTACGAACATCATCGCCATGCGCTTGGACAGGTTGTTGAAGAACACTTTGTCGCCGAAGCAGTCGTACAGATAGATGCCATTATCGCCATCGTACACGTCACTGAACTTTTTCATCACGTTGAAGTTGCACTCAAAGACCCCGCTGACGTTCTCCTCGAACTGAACAATCTGGTGACTCATGGTGCCAATGGGCGTGAGATGGTGCTTCATGGCCAGGTAAACATTGCTGGTTCCCGTGAATCTGCCCGACCAGCGGTGGTGTCCGTCGTCGTCATCGTAGCCACCTTGCCCGTACACCTCTTTCATCACGCGCAACACCATGTCGTGATGATCGAACGAGAAGCGCCGGCGCGTGCCCATATCTCCTAACACCAGACCATTCTTAAGTATTTCAACCGCTTTCTGTCGGGTGCGCTCAGCCTCGCGTTTTGGGTCGTATGCGTCACGTTCTCCACGCAGATTGTGCATCAACTCGGACACGATGGCGAGGATAGGCATCTCCCACATGATGGCCGAATACCACTTGCCGCGCACCGTAATGTCCAAATGTCCCTGCTCATCCTGCGACACGGTGACCTCGTGAGGATTGAAGCGATAGCCGCGAAGGAAGGTGAAATACCATTCGGGAAGGTAATACATCTTTTTCTTCATGAACTCAATCTCCGCTGAGGTAATCATTACTTGTGGCATGTAGCCCAGTTGTTCTTCCACCAAAGCCGTGAACCCCTTCGGGTAAACGGTGTGGTTGCGGTCAAAGAAGGTGTACTCTACCTCTGCGCGAGGATACTTCTGCAGGACGTAATATTGACAACTGAAGGTATAAGCGTCGTTGTCGGTGAGGTGACTGATAATCTGTTTCATCGTTTTTTCTTATGTTGTGTCTTTGCCAAAGAAAGGCTTCGCCTCAACAAAGCAAACAAGTTTCCTTTGTCTTCGGCTTGCACTATCTTTGGCAAAGATACATTTTTCCTTGCAAAAATCATGTAAGTTGGTCGATTATTGAATGTTAACGAAATGTTTTTCGGATAGTTTTTGGAAAGCAGTACCTTTGCAGATAGATGGTCATGGATATACAAGTAAGATATGTGTCGTGATCTGTTTTTCCGCTGTTTAATATTGATTTTAGATGAAACAACCCAAAATAAAAGCTTTATTTTTTGACATTGACGGCACGTTGGTGAGTTTTAAAACCCACAAGATTCCCGCGTCAACCACCGAAGCACTGGAAAGAGCAAAGGCAAACGGCGTGGAAATATACATCTCTACGGGTCGTCCAACACCGCTCATCACCGTTTTGGGCGACATCGAACATTTGATAGACGGTTACATTACGTCCAATGGAGCCTACTGTTTTGCCCACAACGAGGATGTTTGTCTGCACGCCATCCCCGAGAGCGATGTTAAAACGATGGTGGAAGAGGCCACCCGACAACGTTTTTCTTGCGTGCTGGTGGGTACCAAGAACCTGTGCATTTACCAGTCGGACGAGAAGTTTCGACGCATCTTCGTGGACATGCTGCAAGTGAAAGCCTTTGAGCAAGGGGTCACTATCGACGAGATTCTTAAAGAACCCATCCTGCAAATGAGTCCGTTCATCACGCCGCAGCAAGAAGAAGCACTCATGCAAAAACTCACTGGATGCCTCTCCGGCCGTTGGCATCCGGAGTTTACTGACGTTACGTCACGATGGGCCGACAAGGGACAGGGTCTGCATGCCATGGCCCGTCACCTGGACTTCTCGATGGAAGAGACGATGGCTTTTGGTGATGGTGGCAATGACATTTCCATCATCAAGCAAGCCGCCGTTGGCGTAGCGATGGGCAATAGTGTGCCTGAATTGAAGAAAGTGGCCGACTACGTTACCACGTCGGTGGACGAAGATGGTGTGAAGAACGCGCTCGAACGGTACGGTGTGATTTGAAGGCTGTGCGCCAAACGACAGCTGCTGGCATGCTGCTGTTTGCCTGTTCGTTTGCATCAGCATGCAAAGTTGAACAGACTCGGCTTTTCGTTTTCCGTCTTTTTGTTTCACACTCTTTTGCCCTTTTGCTGAAATGTCGTAACTTTGCAAATAGATATCAACACGATTGACTTATGGAACAAAAACTTTTTGTCTACAATACGTTGACCCGCAAGAAGGAACTTTTCAAACCACTGCATGCCCCCAACGTGGGTATGTATGTGTGTGGCCCAACGGTTTACGGCGATCCTCACTTGGGGCATGCGCGTCCGGCCATTACGTTCGACATTCTTTTTCGTTATCTCAAGCACTTGGGGTACAAGGTGCGCTATGTGCGTAACATCACGGATGTAGGGCATTTGGAACACGATGCCGATGAGGGGGATGACAAGATAGAGAAGAAGGCTCGCTTGGAGCAGCTCGAACCGATGGAGATAGCACAGCTTTATACCAACCGATATCATGCGGCCATGGATGCGCTGAATGTGCTGCGTCCCAGCATTGAGCCTCATGCCACGGGGCATATTATTGAGCAAGAAGAGCTGGTGAAACAAATCATGGCGAATGGTTACGCCTATGAGAGCAACGGTTCGGTGTATTTCGACATAGAGAAGTACAACAAAGACCATCACTATGGCATCCTGTCGGGGCGCAACTTAGACGACGTCATCAATAACAGTCGTGAGTTGGATGGTGTAGACGAGAAGCGCAACCAAGTGGATTTTGCACTATGGAAGCGCGCCATGCCCGAACATATCATGCGCTGGCCCAGTCCGTGGAGCGACGGGTTCCCTGGTTGGCATTGTGAGTGTACGGCCATGGGACGTAAGTATCTGGGCAGTCACTTTGATATTCACGGCGGTGGAATGGATCTTGTTTTCCCGCATCACGAGTGCGAGATTGCACAAGCCGTAGCCAGTCAGGGCGACCAGATGGTGCGCTACTGGATGCACAATAACATGATTACCATTAACGGAAAGAAGATGGGAAAGAGTTTGGGCAACTTCATTACCCTCGAACAGTTCTTCTATGGCACGCACGATCGTTTGACGCAAGCGTATTCACCCATGACCATTCGATTCTTCATCCTGTCGGCCCACTACCGCAGTACCGTCGACTTCTCGAACAAAGCCTTACAGGCAAGTGAGAAAGGGTTGGAGCGTTTGATGAACGGCATCAACGACTTGGAGCGCATTCAGACAGCATCCACGTCGGATGAGGCTACCCATCAGCAGGTTATGGCTTTGCGGCAGAAGTGCCATGAGGCGATGAATGATGACTTGCAGACACCAACCGTCATCAGTAACTTGTTCGAAGCATGTCACACCATCAACTCCCTGCTCGACCACAAAGGCAGCATCAACGCCGAAGACCTTACCGAACTGAAGGATGTGATGCAGCTGTTCGCCTTCGACCTGCTTGGTCTTAAGAGCGAGAAGGGAAGTAACAACGATGCGCGCGAGGCTGCTTACGGCAAGGTGGTTGACATGGTTCTGGCACTCAGAGCCAAGGCCAAGGCGGAGAAAGACTGGGCTACAAGTGACCAAATACGCGACGCTTTAGCTGAAAATGGGTTTGAGGTGAAAGACACCAAAGACGGGGTGACGTGGAAACTGAATAGATAAGGTAAGTGTCAATCAGGTTCTTTGTTTGAAGATGTACAATTGTTTGCACTGCAAACACTGTACCGATGCATGATAATGTCATCATGTTTCCATGCGTACCATCGTGGTGAAGTCGTTTTGAATGGTGAATAAAGGGTAAGAAACCAACAGCTGAAGTCGAACAAGATGAACGCCGTGGTTTCGGCAAACAGAACAAATGAAAAAAGGTGTAGGCACGCATAACCCATGCGTTTCTACACCTTTTTCTATCAATGACAGCAGCTATCTTGTTTACGGCCAGCCATCAACTTGCTGATGATGAATAAAGCTAATCACTCCCCTCTCCTTTGGAGAGGGGTCAGGGGGTGAGGCTTCTTTCTTACAGTGCCTCTCCAAACAACGTTGCTGATGTGCTGCCGACGATGCGCACACGCACGGTTTCACCGATATGGTGATTTACTTTGTCGAACACCACCATCTTGTTTTGCTCCGTTCTGCCACACAGTTGCTCTCTGCTGCGTTTGCTGAATCCCTCTACAAGCACGTCAAAAATCTTGCCTTCGTCCTTTTTGTTAGAGACGGCGCTTAGTTCTGTTTGCAGATGTATCATCTCGTTCAGGCGCCGTATCTTCTCTTCTTCTGGCACGTCGTCTGGTAAATGCTTCGATGCATAGGTGCCGGGACGCTCGGAATATTTGAACATGAAAGCCGAGTCGTAACCAACGGTGCGCATCAAGTCCAGCGATTGTTGGTGGTCTTCTTCAGTTTCGCCATGATAGCCCACGAACATGTCGGTAGAAACGCCACAATCGGGAATGATGCGACGAATGGCATTGATGCGATCCATGTACCATTCAACCGTGTATTTGCGGTTCATCAGCTTCAATATCTTATTGCTGCCGCTCTGCACCGGCAGGTGAATGTGCTTGCAAACATTAGGCTCTTCGGCAATCACGCGCAGCGTGTCGTCACTCATGTCCTTAGGGTGCGACGAGGTAAAGCGAATGCGTACGCCGGGAACTTCGTGTGCCACACGGCGCAAGAGCTTTGGAAAATCAATGGTTTCTGCCGGAATTGTTTCGCCTGTTGCCGACAAATGTTCGGGAATGGTAAAACAATAAGAGTTGACGTTTTGCCCCAACAGCGTAATTTCCTTGTAGTGCTTGTCGCGCAGGTCGCGCACTTCGCGCAAGATACTCTCTACGTCTCTCGACCGTTCTCTACCTCTTGTGTAGGGTACGATGCAGTAGTGGCAGAAGTTGTTGCATCCTCTCATGATACTTACGAAGCCTCCTATCTTGCCTATGAGAAGCCGTTGAGGAACTACGTCCTTATAGGTTTCGGTTTTCGAGAGTTCTATATCGATTGCTTTGTTGCCCGTTTCAGCTTGCGCAATCATGTCGGGAAGATTCAAATACGAATCGGGTCCACACACCAAGTCGGTGTGATGGTTGTCCAACAAATAGTCTTTCACCCGTTCGGCCATACAGCCCAACACGCCTAATATCAGGTTTCTGCCCTTCTTTCGCTCTGCGTGGAGCGAGTCAAGTCGGTTGTATATCTTGTTCTCCGCATTCTCTCTGACGCTGCAGGTATTCAGAAAAATGGCGTCAGCCTCGTCCTCCTTGTCGCATATCTCATACCCCGCCATCTGCATGACCGACGCAACCACCTCGCTGTCGGCCACGTTCATTTGGCATCCGTATGTCTCGATGTAAAGCTTCTTCATTGTCTTTGGTTTTGGGTTACAAAGGTACAAAAAATCTTCCACATGCTGATTGAAACGCATAAAAAGCGGGACATCCACCCAATGGCATGAGTTTATGCCCCTTCCCAGCGGCATGCACGACATTCGTAAGCGTACAGATGTCATGCAGGGTGCCTTTATTCAGATGCTTTCAGTGCGTCTATCATCTGATGAATCTTCGTGCTGAACACGATGGGGTCTTGGATATATTCGAAACTGTTGGTTGCTTCTCCAGTTGTTACATAGACGATACCGTAGTTGAAGATACGCCCTAACATGGATTGTTTGATTTGCACGCCTTCGCATTTGCGGAGCATCAGCTCCAAAGAGTTGCGCTCAATGATACCCTTTTTGGCGATAATGCGCTTGTTGGTCAGTGCATACTGCCGCCCTCCATTTGCTGATACAGAACCCAGAACGGCGAATAGCACGAGCAACAGGCAAGCTGCGATTTGAAGATGGAAAAGAGTTCCCTCCGTTGGAAAGATCAACAAGAGAATCCCAAGGACGGCCAAAGATGCCGAACGCCAGTAAATAGCCGAGTGTAGTCGTGGGCGATAAACGACACGTTCGCCCTCCATCAAGCTTTTATCGATATATCCCATATTATAAAAATCAATTCTTAGCGAGGCTTTTTGAGGCGTTGTTATGGAGCGAAATGATATTGAAAACCGTTGATGCGCGTCCAAGCTCCACGCGTAAAGTCGGGTATGGCGACTGGTGCCGAATTGTTTTCGATAGACAATCTGGTGAGTTCTCCCAGACAGCACCATTCGGCTAAATCGTACACATCCATGTCGAGCGGGAGTCCATTCTGTAGACAATAAACCAAACGATAGTCCATGATGTAGTCCATACCGCCGTGTCCACCCACCTTCTTGGCTTTCTCTTGAAGGTCTTTGACAAACTGTGGTGTGTATTGTTGCAGCAACTCGTCACGAACTTTGTCTGCTACTGCTGCATGAGCTGTGAGATTTTCGTGACTAATCTTATCGTTGGTAGCCAGCTGTTTTGGTCTGAAAGCCAGTTCGCCAACAGGATATTTGCTGGCATAACCATCGGTTCCAACCACCTGATACATCCGGTTGTATGGACGTGGAGTCATCACGTTGTGCTGAATGAGCATGGTTTTCCCCTTGACAGTGCGAATCAACGTTGAGGTTTGGTCGCCGTTTTGGAAGTCGTTACAAGGTTTTCCGGTCTGCTTTTCAACGAGTTTTGGGCCGATAGTCGCTTTGGTATCCATGGCAACGAGATATTCCATGCGATCTCCACGATGAATATTTAGCACCTGACAGTCAGGGCCAATGCCGTGAGTAGGATAAACATCCCCTCGATTCTTGCGATTGAAATCAATTCGCCAGTTGTGCCAATACTCGCCCCAAAAGTCCTCTAAGTTGTGGATGTAGGCACCTTCTACATGCAAAACCTCACCGAAGAGACCTTGTTGTGCCATGTTGAGGGTGGACAACTCAAAGAAGTCGTACACGCAGTTTTCCAACATCATGCAATGCTTCCGTGTGCGTTCAGCTGTATTGATCAATGCCCAGATTTCTTTCAAATTGGTTGCTGCGGGTACTTCAATAGCCACATGTTTTCCGTGGTTCATGGCGTATAGTGCTATTGGCACATGATGAACCCAGTCGGTTGCGATGTAGATGATGTCGATGTCCTTGCGTTCGCACATCTTCTTGTAAGCATCTATACTACCACTGTAGGCCACAGCCCGGTGTCGTCCGTGCTTATCAAGCCTCTTCTGGCTAAGCTCTACACGGTCGGTCTCTACGTCACAGAGCGCCACGATGTCCGTTCCAGGAATCTGGCTCCATCGTTCTACGGCACTAACCCCGCGCATTCCCAACCCAACAAAGCCCACGCGAACCGTTTGTAACTTAGGTGTGGTGAGCTGTAGCACATCCTTTTGTCCGGCAGGACGCTTGGGTATGTTGGTCTCTATGACCTTGATGTTCTTCGCATCTGCGTGAGAAGGCGAAACCAGAAAGATACACAGCAGGCATGCAAGCAACTGCAATGGTAATTTATTGGTGAGATTCATATCATGATTAAATTAGTTAAACAAAAATGATTAGTCTATTCTATTTTTTCGATTTGATGGAAAACAGTCAATCTACCAGTGTGAAGTCGAGTTGTCTCTTCTCCAGGTTGGCCTGTGCCACCTTAATCCTGATGGGATCTCCCAGCTGGTATTTATGATGATGTCGACGGCCAACGAGACAATAATTCTTCTCATCAAAGTCGTAATAGTCGTCATCCAAATCGTGCATGGGTACCATTCCTTCGCAATGATTCTCGTCAATTTCGCAATAGATGCCATAACTTTGGATGCCACTGATGTGCGCATCAAACTCTTCACCGATGTGCTCACCCATGAATTCCACCATCTTGTACTTGATGGAGTCACGCTCGGCATTGGCTGCTACCTGCTCCATGTCAGAACTATGTTCGCACAAACGCTCGTAATAGTCCTTGTTGGCGCTGCGGCCACCCTTCGCATATCGTGTCAACAGGCGGTGAACCATCATGTCTGGATACCGCCGGATGGGCGATGTGAAGTGGGTGTAATAGTCGAAAGCCAAGCCAAAGTGACCTATATTATAAATGGTGTACTTCGCTTTCATCATCGCTCTGAGGGCGACGGTCTGTATGAGTTTCTGTTCATCCGTGCCGTCAACGGCTTCCATCAGACGATTAAGACTGCGGGCAGTTTGTCCCTTTGTCCCTGCCGTTTTCATCTTATAGCCGAATTTCACGATAAAATCTTTCAGGTTTTCCAGCTTCTGTGGGTCGGGATTGTCGTGTACACGGTAAGGCAAAGTCTTGGCTTTGGCACTCTTTTTCACCTTCCCCACGCTCTCGGCCACTGTGCGGTTGGCCAGCAACATGAACTCTTCTATCAGCTTGTTGGCATCTTTTGAGCGTTTAAAATAGCAGCGCACGGGCTTTCCATTCTCATCAACATCGAAATGAAGTTCTTCAGAATCAAACTTCACCGCACCGTTCTTGAAGCGTTCCTCGCGCAACTTCTTGGCCAAGGTGTCCAGCATAATCAGCTCTTTAGCATGCTCTCCCTTGTATCCACCCTTGTGTGGAGCCGGTGCTGGCTGTCCTGTTCCATCTACTACGCCATTGTCTTCAAGCAACTGTTGCACCTCTTCGTAGGCATATCTACGATTGCTTTTGATGACGGTATGCACGATACGCTGGCTCCGAATGAATCCATCGACATCCATCTCCACGATAACGCTGTAGCAAAGTTTCTCTTCATTGGGACGAAGGGAGCAGATGAAGTTGCACAATCGTTCGGGCAACATCGGAATGGTACGGTCTACCAGATACACGGATGTGGCGCGTTTCTGCGCCTCTTTGTCGATGATGGAATTTTCAGTGACATAGTGTGTTACGTCAGCAATGTGGATACCAACCTCCCAAATGCCTTTGCTTACCTCACGAATAGACAAGGCATCGTCGAAATCCTTGGCGTCTTTGGGGTCAATTGTGCAAGTGAATACCTGCCGGAAGTCTTCTCTTTCAGCCAAATCTTGCGGGTTAATCTCGGCACTGATTCGCTCCGCAGCCTCTTCAACTGCCTTTGGATACTTATAAGGCAAGCCGTATTGCGCCAAGATGGTGTGCATCTCCGCATCGTTATCACCAGTCTTGCCCAGCACGTCGATAACCTCTCCTATGATGTTTTTATGATTCTCATCGGGCCATTTGCTCACTTTTACCACCACCTTGTCATTGGTTTGGCCGCCCTTCAACTTGTTTCTTGGAATCAAGATGTCGTTGGCAAACAAGTTCTCCTGTGTCACCAGGAAGGCGATGTTCTTTTCAACTCGCAGTTTACCGACGAACTGATCGCGCGAACGTTGCAGAATCTCGATGACCTGTGCCTCTTTGATATGCTTTTGACGACGTGCCATGAGCGACACTTTCACACGGTCACCATTGAGTGCCGACATCGAGTTGCGCTCTGAAACAAAGATGGGTTTGTCGCTTCCATCGGGGATGAACGAGTTTTTCCCGTTCCCTTTGCGCCGAAAAATCCCTTCCACCACCTGTCCCATTTGGTTGAGGCGGTATGAATGGTCAGACACCTTTGTCAGGAAATCGTCCCAAGCCATCTCTTCCATCAGGTCGATGGCGAGCATCTTCAGCGGATGTGTGTTCAGTTTGAGCGTACGGAATATCTCTTTATAGCTGAATGTTTTTTCTGGTTGTGTTGTAAAGAATCCTTCCAGCTTTTCAGCCAATTGTTTTTTGGTCATGCGTTTGCCGCCTTTTTTTTGTTTTCCCATCTTGTTCCGTGTTTTATGATACTTATTGCAAATTAACAAAAAATAATTGACACGACACGTATTTATTACGATTATTTTGCATTAAAATCATGTTTCGAAGTTATTCTAAGGTAGTGCTGGCGAGGTATCATTTGTACTACATCATGTAAATATAAAAAATATGTATTCTATTGGTGTCTATCTGTTTTACATACAGTGATGCCTCTTTTGAGCATTTATGTTTTGCCAGCTGCATGAAGACTTAGTGAACAAATTGTGTGAATAATCTTGACAAAGCGCCTCTCCATATTTGGCGTATTTGCAACCAACCCCGCCTCAGGTTGCAAATAAGCCGAAAATGAAGCGGTTTTTATAGCATGTTGATAATCAGGTTTTTGTAGGTGTGAGCTATCTATTTGCGACTTGTTTTCACGTTCCAGCAAG
Source organism: uncultured Prevotella sp. (assembly GCA_963511375.1). GTDB lineage: Bacteria > Bacteroidota > Bacteroidia > Bacteroidales > Bacteroidaceae > Prevotella. The sequence continues at coordinate 27,835 of CAUPIT010000005.1, forward strand.
CCAATAGCATGTCTTTTTCGATGCAATTGCTATGCTTTTGCCGTTCAATTGCATGGTTCTAAAGGTGCAAAGTAGTACATGTTGAAAGGTAGTATCATCGTTTTTAGGACGAAAACCACTGTTTCGAGGCAAAAAAGCTCCTTGCTTTCATCCGCCAGGCCTATTGTTTTTCTCCAGAATGAGAATGTTGATGGGCCGTTTTTGAGGCGTTTTTTGGTAAAAAAGTTGGATATTTTCAGTCTGCATGCGCCAGGCAAAGCGTATCGTTTTTTGCGCTAGTGCCAATCGTTGTATGAACCTCTGTTTTACAAAGATGCATCGAAATATCGCTGCGTGTTTAAAGGAAAGGATGACGAATCTAAAACAACGTTAACCTGCATCAATCATTCCCAAATGACAGGACGTATGATGCGCTGCATTGAAATATTTTTATTATATTTGCAATGACAATCATTAAAAAAACTTACAAAAGGGCCGAAAGGCTCCAAAACATAACAAATATGGCAAAGATATATGAATTTTTGGCCAATGGTTTCGAGGAAGTTGAAGCCTTGGCACCCGTAGACATTTTCCGCAGAGCCGGCGTTGAAATTCAGACAGTGAGCGTTACAGGCTCCGAGTGGGTTGAGTCTTCCCATGGCGTAACCATCAAGGCCGACGTGAAATTTGAAGACATGCACAACTTTGACGATGCCGACATGCTGATGCTTCCCGGTGGTATGCCCGGCGCAACCAACCTGAACGAGCATGCGGGCGTGAGAGAAACACTGCTGGCCCACAACGCCAAGGGCAAGCATATTGGTGCCATCTGTGCCGCACCGATGGTATTAGGCAGCTTAGGACTGCTGAAAGGACGCAAGGCTACATGCTATCCAGGATTCGAGAAGTACCTCGAGGGCGCTGAATACACAGCCGAATTGTTCACCATCGACGGCAACATCATCACGGGAGAGGGTCCTGCTGCGACGTTCCCATACGCATACGAGATTTTGAAGATGTTCGTGGGTGAGGCCAAGACGAAGGTGTTGCAGCAACAGATGCTATACGACCGTTTGATGGGACGGTGAGAAAAAACTCACGAACTCATAAACTCATGAACTCCCAACTCATGAACTCCCCAACTCATGAACTCATGAACTATATTATCATTGTAGCCGGAGGAAAAGGCCTTCGTATGGGAAGCGACACGCCGAAACAGTTTCTGCCCATTGGTGGGAAACCTGTTCTGATGCGCACCATCGAGCGTTTTTACCAATACAGCAAAGAGCTGAACGTCATCGTGGTGTTGCCTCGCGAACAACAAGCTCAATGGAGAGCACTGTGTGAGCGTCACCACTTTGACCTCGCGCACACCATCGCAGACGGAGGAAGCACGCGCTATGAATCGTGTCAGAATGGTTTGGTGGCCATTCCCGATGATGCCGATGGCGTGGTAGGCTTCCATGATGGCGTTCGTCCGTTTGTGTCGGTCGAAGTTATCGAGCGTTGTTTTGAGACAGCCCGAGTCGAAAAAGCCGTCATCCCCACACTACCCGTGACCGACACCCTGCGCCACATCGACGGACAAGGCGGCGGAAAGAACGTGCTGCGCAGCGAGTATCGCATCGTACAGACGCCACAAGTCTTTGACATCGCCTTGGCCAAGCGAGCGTTCGGACAACCTGATCGGGAATCGTTCACAGACGATGCTTCGGTGATAGAGGCACTCGGGCACAGCGTCAGCATGGTAGACGGCAACCGGGAGAACATTAAAATCACCACTCCCTTCGACCTTGTTTTGGCCGAAGCCATGCTTCAGCACGGCCAAACGCCCCACGCTAACGCTGGAGAAATAGGGGAATGTGGCGGCAAGCAGTCTGCGCAAGAGCCAACAGAAGCTGACCATAGAGGTTAAATGCTTATTTCATTGAAACCATGTCATCCATACTCGAGCAAGACATCAAATACCTACCTGGGGTTGGACCCAAGCGTAAGGCGATATTGGAGAAAGAGGCCAACATCGCTACTTGGGGCGATTTGCTTGAGTATTATCCTTATAAATACGTTGACAGAAGCCGCATCTACCGCATCATAGACTTGCAAGGCGACCTGCCTTTCGTACAACTCAAAGGCAAGATTCTAAGCTTTGAAGAGTTCACCATGAGTCCGAGGAAGAAGCGAGTGGTGGCTCATTTCAGTGATGGCACTGGCATTGTCGACCTTGTTTGGTTTCAAGGCACACAATATGTTTACAAGAATTATAAGGTAAACGAAGAATACATCGTTTTTGGCAGGCCAACCATCTATGGCGGGAGATACCAGTTTGCACATCCTGACATCGACAAAGTTGCCGACATCCAGCTGTCCGAAATGGGCATGCAACCCTATTACATGACGACGGAGCGCATGAAAAAGTCGGGATTGCAGTCGCATGCCATTGAGAAACTCACCAAGACGCTGGTTGATAAGCTTGGCGAGAACGACCTACCCGAAACACTTCCTCCATACATCACGGGGCCTCTGCATCTTATTTCACGCGCCGAGGCCATGGCAAAGATTCATTATCCAAAGAGTCTGGATGACGTGCAGCGTGCCCAACTACGGCTCAAGTTTGAAGAATTGTTTTATGTTCAGCTCAACATTCTGCGCTATGCCAACGACCGAAAACGCAAGTACAAGGGCTACGTTTTCAACCATGTGGGGCCACAGTTTCATCACTTTTACAAGAATAACCTGCCTTTTGAGTTGACAAACGCGCAGAAACGAGTGATGCATGAGATACGCAAGGACATGACAACAGGCCGGCAAATGAACCGGTTGGTGCAGGGTGACGTGGGTTCAGGCAAGACACTGGTGGCCCTGATGTCCATGCTCATTGCCATTGACAATGGTTATCAGGCGTGCATGATGGCCCCAACAGAGATTCTGGCTGAACAACATTTTGCCACCATCAAGAAGTTTTTGGGAGGAATGGACATGCGTGTGGAATTACTCACGGGCATGGTGAAAGGTAAAAAACGCAACGAAGTGTTCCACGGATTGCTCACCGGAGAAGTTCACATCTTGGTAGGAACGCACGCAGTCATCGAAGATAACGTGCGATTTTCACACTTGGGCATGGCTGTTGTCGATGAGCAGCACAGGTTTGGCGTGGCGCAAAGAGCCAAGTTGTGGGGCAAGAGCGAACGGCCACCCCATATCCTTGTCATGACGGCAACACCCATTCCACGCACTTTAGCCATGACCATTTATGGCGATTTGGACGTAAGTGTCATCGATGAATTGCCACCTGGGCGTAAACCCATACAGACTATTCATCAATATGACAATCAGATGACGAGTCTGTACCAAGGCATACGGAAGCAAATCCAACAGGGCAGACAGGTATATATCGTCTTTCCGCTGATCACTGAGAGCGAGAAAATTGATCTGAAAAACCTGGAAGCAGGGTTCGAATCGCTATGTACGATCTTCCCAGACTTTAAACTCAGCAAGGTGCATGGCAAGATGAAACCGAAAGAAAAGGATGCCGAAATGCAGAAGTTCAGTCGTGGAGAAACCCAAATCCTGGTGGCCACAACGGTGATAGAGGTGGGGGTTGACGTGCCAAACGCCTCGGTCATGGTGATTCTTGATGCTCAACGGTTTGGGCTGTCGCAGCTACACCAGCTCAGAGGACGTGTGGGGCGAGGTGCCGAACAGAGTTATTGCATCTTGGTAACCAGTCACAAGTTGTCGAAAGAAACCCGCAGACGCATTGACATCATGTGCGAAACCTGCGATGGTTTTCAGATTGCAGAGGCTGATTTGAAGCTCCGTGGGCCGGGTGATCTGGAGGGTACGCAGCAAAGTGGCATAGCTTTCGACCTCAAGATTGCCGACATCGCACGCGATGGACAAATCATACAACTCGCTCGTGATGAAGCACAGAAGATTATAGAGGCCGATCCTCTTTGCGAAAAGACAGAATATAGCATGCTTTGGAACAGGTTAAACGAGCTGAGAAAGACCAATATCAATTGGGCATCAATCTCTTAATGGTTGTTTGTATTTATTACAAGTTAGTTAAAGTCCCTATAAATTCTGTTAATAACGTAACAACTTTGCAATATAATCGTTATATTTGCACAACCATTTTTTTAAGTTGAAGGATTTCTTACAGCATCTGGTAAATCTTTAAAAAACATTTTTGATTAGCTCTTTTGGGAGACCTAAAACTAACAAAATTTGTATGGCATTTATAAACAAGATAAAAACATTTGCTTTTATTGCAGTCTTTGGGGCAATCGCTCAATCAGCAACAGCGCAAGATTTACTTGCCAAACAGGCTCCTGTAGACCGGAAGATGAAAGCCGTAGATACGCTTTTGCTGCATAGCATCATTGAAAAAGAAAACACAGAGTCACCAGCTGCCCAACTGTATGACGAATGGGAAAACCGTTATGCACACCGTGCAACAGCTCTTCCCGATTCATTCAAGATAGATCTTCGCCACTTTCACATGCCCACACCCAGCCGGGTTGTGACGAGTAACTTCGGTTCTCGTTGGGGACGTCAGCACAAAGGTTTGGACATTAAGGTGTACATTGGAGACACAATCCGTGCTGCCTTCAGTGGCAAAGTACGCATTGTTCGTTATGAGGCACGCGGATATGGCAACTATATCGTCATCCGCCACAACAACGGATTGGAGACTATCTACGGTCACTTATCAAAACAATTAGTGCAAGAGAATCAAGAAGTACGGGCAGGCGACGTGATTGGACTGGGGGGGAACACAGGTAGAAGTACCGGATCTCACCTTCATTTTGAAACGAGATTATGCGGTGTGGCTCTGAATCCCGCACTCCTGTTTGACTTCCGAGCGCAAGATGTCACAGGCGATTTCTACACATTCAGAAACGCTTCCTATCAACGAGAGTCATCAGAAGCTACCCGTTTGCGTGGCGTAGTAAGAAACGGAAGATATACACCTGAAGAGGTTCATGGCGAATTAGCCTACAAAAAGGACGATAATGACCTGGTCAATCCAACTCAGGTACAATACCATAAGGTGGTGGCAGGCGAAACTCTCTCCTCGATTGCGCGCAAACGCGGTGTAACAGTTGAGCAGATTTGTAGGCTGAGCCATATCAGTAAATCTGCGAAGCTTAAGCCTGGAAGCATCTTGAGATATTCTTAACATCGGAATACGATACGGATAAACAACAGATTAACGTTCACTTGAGCAAAAAAGGCCATATCATCTGACCGACACAAAGGCACAAGAAAACATCACAATAACAGTTCTTTCTAGTACGAAGGAGCTGTTTTTTTTATTTCAACGCAGGAAATGTTGCCCTCTATTGCTTAACAGATTCATCGAAAAAATAGTGAACCATTCGGGTTAAATTAATATAATTTGTACGAGAACATTGCTGTATTATGCATATCTTTGTATGGTACAATCCACAAAACGACGACATTATGACGGCTTTTTAATCCACATGAAGGGGTTCTTTTGTGCATCTTTTTAAATAGGATGCCAACCAAACAACCCATCCGAGTGAATGAAAACGTTTACAAACCCTTCTGTTGCAACAAGCCAAATCAACTTCGCACCAGTTCAAGTAACGGCTTTTTCCAACCAATACGTCATTTTAAATAAACGCTTTACATAAAGAGATAAAGGTATGAATCAAACTATTTTGCAAGGTTTCCACTGGTACACAGAAGGAAACGGCGTGTTTTACAAACACATGAAAGAGATTTCTGCTCAGCTTCAAGAGTTGGGTATCACCATGGTGTGGTTCCCCCCAGCATACAAGGCAGCTGGCGGTAGCAACTCTGTTGGCTACGATCCTTATGACTTGTTTGACCTAGGAGAATTCGATCAGAAAGGATGTGTTGCTACGAAATATGGCACCAAGGACGAATACGTCGATGCTTGCAAGACCCTACAGAGCAAGGATGTCTCGGTGATGGTCGATGTGGTGCTCAATCACAAGGCTGGTGGTGATGAAACCGAACACTTTCATGTGGTGAAAGTAGATCCCAACAACCGTCAAAAAAACATATCAGCCCCTTTCGAAATTGAAAGCTATACCAAGTTTACTTTCCCGGGTCGTGGCGACAAATATTCTAAATTTAAGTGGGATTTCACTTGCTTCTCCGGCGTAGATTATGCGGTAGGACAGGACAAAGGCATCTTCCAAATTATCAACGACCATGGCGATGGGTGGGAAACTGTTGTTGGTTCAGAGAAAGGCAATTACGACTATTTGATGTACAACGACATTGAGCACCGAAATCCCTATGTTCGCAAGGAACTGAACGACTGGGCGAAATGGTATCACGACCAAGTGTTTTTTGATGGTGTTCGGCTGGATGCCGTGAAGCATCAATCGCCTGAATTCTATAAAGAGTGGCTGAATTTATTGCGCTCGAATACAGGAAAGGATATTTTTGCCGTGGGTGAGTACTGGACACCGGGTTTGCTTCCGTTGATGCTCGATTATCTGAAGGCTACGGATGGATGCATGAGCCTGTTCGATGCATCGCTGCAGCAAAACTTCCATATCGCCTCTAACAGTGGCGGTGATTACGATTTGCGCCGCATCTTTGATGAAACCCTGTTGTCAGCCCGCCCCGACAAGGCAGTTACTGTGGTCGACAATCACGATACTCAACCTCTTCAGGCGTTGGAAGCACCTGTAGAAGCGTGGTTCAAGCCATTGGCTTATGCCCTCATTTTATTGCGACAAGACGGTTATCCTTGCGTGTTTTATCCCGATTTGTTTGGCGCACATTATACGGATAAGGGGCAGGATGGCAACGATTATGAGATTTTCTTGGATAAAGTTGATGGCATCGACGGTCTGATGAAAGCCCGTAAAGAAAATGCTTATGGCACGCAGCGCGATTATTTTGAAGACGCCAACTGCCTTGGTTGGACACGCGAGGGCGATGGATATAACCGGGGATGTGCCGTGGTGATGAGCAACAAGGACCAATACGAGAAACCCATGGAAGTAGGCAAAGCTTATGCTGGACAGAAATTCTACGATCTGTTGGGCAGATTCGACCACAAGATTCAGATTGATGAGAATGGTTGGGGCAACTTTACCTGTCCGGCTGGGAATGTCTCAGTGTGGGTTCCAGAATAGTTTTTGCTGGTGGTTTATCAGCCATCTAACCTATAGAGGGCATCCATGATTATGGGAAATGGGAAATTTTGGGGGTTTAATTCCCATTTTTCCATTTCCCATTTTCATTTCCTGTTTCTGTGGATAGCGACGGAACGTGATAAATCACACCCCACTAACTGCTGATATGGAAAACCTGATTGAGCAACTAAGAAATAATTTTACATGCCCTCGAAATACGAGCTTATTTGCAACCAACCGCAAGGTTGATGGCAAATAAGCAAAATATGAGCGATTTTTACAACTTATTGAACAATAAATAGTTATAGGTTTTAGCGTGTTTTATCCGTCAAGTTTGATGCTGGTTTCCCTCCAAAAGCATGCTTATTGAACCTCAATATGCATGCTATTGCATCACAATAGCATGCCAATGGCATGGCTAAAACATACAAATAACACGATAAACTGCCTGTTTTGATGCTGTAAAGTATGACTTTTTAGCTTGATAGTCCACCAAAAAGTCACCATCAGCGGATAATTTTTTTCTATTTCAAAACTTCCAAATTTTGAAATAAATCAACAAAACGAGTTCTTATGTAGTCAGATCAGCATGGCGATGAAACTACCAGTGAGCTGCCAATTGTCCAGCTGTCACCATGCAGCTTCACCCCAATTTCACCGTTTGAAGACACTTCTTATCACAAACCAACCATGCATCGCGAGGGTTGGCAGGTAGCCATAATGCGATGCCATGACGTGAAAACGCTCTTTGAGCGATGCTTGGTGGTTTTGATTGGTCATGCCGCCATCCAGATAATTTACCACCACTGCCTGCACATTACGCAACGACAAGTGCCTACGGGCTGCCTCTTTCATGATTCGTATGCACCAATCAACATCGGCAGAATAGCGATATTTCGTCAGGTAAGGCGTAACCTTGGCAATGTCGGTGCGTGCATAAAAAGCCTGATGGCACACCAGCATGCCGTGTAAGAACGAACGCCACGTGAGATGGTGCGGTGGCGTCAGGCGTCGACGACGCACAAATTCGCCCTTGTCATCAACGATATGGGTATCGCCATACAACACGGCGGGCAAGACATCGTATGCGCCCACGCTACCAGCCACAAGTTCCAGCGTGTCGTTTGCCGGAAAACTGTCACCGGCATTGAGAAACAGTACATAGTCGCCTGTTGCCCTCTGCAAGCCTTTGTTCATGGCATCATACAAGCCATGGTCAAGTTCTGACGACACCACCACCTCGTGTCCAGTTTCCATCTCGGCAGAAAGTGCGGCGTAACGTTTTGCCATTTTCACCGTTTGATCCGTAGAAGCACCATCAACAATCAAGTGTTCTACCTCTTTATATCTCTGTTTCAGCACACTGTCAAGCGTTCGTTGCAGTTCTTTTTCTGCCTGATAGGTGCATGTGATGACACTGAATTTTATCATATCTCTTTTTGTTTGGGGAGTTAATGGGAGTTATGAGGGAGTGAACGGGAGTTAACAGACGATAGTTTTTCCGTGCATAAAGTCTAATGTGCGATAACTCCTATTAACTCCAACTAACTCCTGATAACTCCGCTCTCTTTTTGTTTTGGGAGTTAATGGGAGTTACGAGGGAGTGAACGGGAGTTAACAGACGATAGTTTTTCCGTGCATAAAGTCTAATGTGCGATAACTCCTATTAACTCCAACTAACTCCTGATAACTCCGCTCTCTTTTTGTTTTGGGAGTTAATGGGAGTTACGAGGGAGTGAACGGGAGTTAACAGACGATAGCTTTTCCGTGCACAAAGTCTAATGTCCGATAACTCCTATTAACTCCCTCGTAACTCCCAATAACTCCAGCTCATTACCTTCTGCCTTCCTCCATTGCCTCTTGGTAAACCTCCAAATAGCGCTTTGCCACATGCTGTTGCGCATAAGCAGTTTGCACTTTATGGATGCATCGCCTACTCAGTTCGGCACTATTGGTATCTTTGTCAAGTATCCACGCGATGCCTTCGGCCAACGATGCGGCATCTTTGTAGCGAGCCACATAGCCGTTTTGCAAATGATCAATCATCTCGGGAATGCCCCCCACGTCAAAACCAACACAGGGTACGCCACATGACATGGCCTCCATGATGGTATTTGGGAGATTTTCTGAGAGCGAAGGCAGTACAAATATATCCACTGCATTGTACACGTCCACTATTTTCTTCGTGTCGTTGACATATCCAAGCGAATAAGTTGGCAAGCTAAAAGCGTCTTTCAACTCATCCGCATGACCGCCCAACATCACCAATCCCACCTTGTTTTTCATTTCAGGGTGAGCAGCTACCAATTGTTGACAGGCCTCGATGAGGTACTGAATGCCCTTATTTTCGTTCGTAATGCGCTGAGATGCGAACAAGACAAGCTGTTTATCGCTGGGCAATCCCAACCGCCTGGCAGCCGCTACCTTATCGTTAGGAGCAAAGAGGTGGGTGTCGATGGGGTTCGGAATGGTTGTCACCGCATGGTTTTGCAATAGTCCGCTTGCCTTTGCCTGTGCAGCAAGCCAGTTGCTACATGCCACAAAACGGATGTTGCCCGATGCATATACCTTTTGTTTTCGTTTCCACACCCTGTGCGAGAGGTCGTTTTGTGATCCATGATGGGGCAGATACATGCAGTTGCCACACTGCGTTTGAAAGTTCTGGCACGCTAGGGTAAGGTGACAAATACCCGTTGCCGGCCACATGTCATGCATAGTCCAAACCACTGGTTTGCCACTCTCGAAAATCTTTTGAATGTTGTGCAGCGACAACATTCCTTGGTTGATCCATTCCAAATGAATGATGTCAGCTTCTTGAAATTCGGGCAACGACGTGATATCAGAACCCACATTGGCCATGTCAACATGGAATAAATGACGTTTACTGAAATGCAAATGCCAAAAAATGCACCAGCGTTCCCATAGAAAATGCAATCTTTTCAGTGCTTGATGGGGCAACTGCGTAACGGTGAGATGGTCGGTTTCTTTATCCTTGACCAACATCTTGGCCTTGACACCCGACTGGTTCAAGGCCTGCATCAATCGGTTGGAAGCCACTGCGGCACCACCCGTTTTCTCGCTGGTGTTCACAATTAGAACGCGCATGTTTATCGTTTTTATTCTGATGTAAAGGTACGCTAAATCGGAAACACCAACAAGTGTTTCGCCTATTTTTAGCCTATTTCATCCTTGAACTTGCGCCATTCTGCCCATTTTCATCGTATGTGCGTGGCGAAAGTGATACCTGTTTGGTTACAACGAAAGGGTAGAAGAAGCTTGATTTTGCATGTTGTGTGCGGACACAAAATATTGATATAGGTCAAGAAAGAGGCATTTTGAGCACTAAAATGGCTCACTTATTTGGAACGAGTGGTAAATCTGTACTACCTTTGCAGTACCAAAAAGGTTAATAGATTGTTTAGGTTAGTAGTAATAGATTTAGGTTTTTAGTTATTAGGTTTAAGGTAAATTAAACAGATTGTTTAACAGGTAACAATGAAGGCCGTGAGGTTTTCATTTACTGAGAAAAGATTTTTAGTTAAACATACTATACGCTGCAGCTCGTTGAGAGTTGCAGCGTATTTTTTTTCTTACGTTTTTTATGAAGCTTTTTGTAGCAGAATTCAACATCACTTACAGACGAATAATGCCGCAAGACCGTGCGCATAAGATGACAAAGCACGGTTGATCCATCTTAATCTTCCTTTACTTTCTTAGGTCCGCGCACCTTTTCGTTCTTGTTTAAGCCGCTTTTTATCTCGATGTTCAGGCCGTCGCTCATGCCTGTTTCTACCTTTCGTCGCTCGTAAGTCTTGTTGTCCTTATCTCCCTTGACGACGTATACATAGGTTTGTTTTCCACTAAACTCGATGGCACTCTCGGGAACAGTCAACACGTTTTGCGCACTTGCCAACACAATCTCGGCGTTGGCACTGTATCCACTACGTATCTTCTTTCCCTGGATGTTACGAATGGCGGCTTTTATCTCAAATTGGTTGGCGCCGTTTTGCTCAACAGCTTTGGGCGAAACATATTCGAGAGACGCCTGCAAGGTGTTGTCCTGCAAGGCTCCGATGGTAATCTTCATGGGCATGCCCACAGATAGTTGTCCCACTTCTGTCTCGTCGATGTTGCCTCGGAAGATAAGGTCGCCCATGTTGGCTACCGTGGCAATGGTGGTTCCGTCGTTGAAGGTGTTGCTCAAGATGACCGTGTTGCCCACTTTTACGGGTACATCAAGAATCAAACCGCTAATGGTGGAGCGAATAAGTGTGCTGCTGGTGTTGGCATTATTCTTTGACACACCGTCGCGAACCACCTCTAAATTGTCTTGTGCAGCCTTCACTTCCTCTTGCGATTGTTGGTAGGCTTGCCGTATCTTGTCGTACTCGTCGCCTGCTACTAATCCTTTGTCGTAGAGTTTCTTCTCACGGTCGTAGTTCACTTTCGCTTGCTTCACGTTGATTTGCGCCAAGCGAACGCGTGACTGTGCGTTCGACAATTGGTTCATATCCGGCACCACTTTTACCTTTGCGATAATCTCTCCAGCCTGCACCATCTCGCCCGCTTCTTTCATAATCTCCGTGATGATACCCGAAATCTGCGGCTTCACGTTCACCTCGTTGCGAGGTTCTATCTTGCCAGTGATGACAGTCACCTTCTTCAGGTTCGACATCTTGGGGGTAAACTCGTCGTAAACCTCGGGTTGAGGGCGTGACTTGAACCATAGGAAAACAAATGTTCCGATGAAGATGAGGGCGATAACGCCTGCAACGATAAATTTGATATTCTTTTTCATAATGGTGTAATGTATGGTTCACAATGCGCAATTCGTTCTATGGTCGGCAGTGTGTATCATGAATAGGTTCTATAATGAGTTTTCTTGTTCGGGTTATTCGTCTCGCATGGCATCCACAGGTTTGATAGACATGGCTCTCAGTGCAGGTGCCAATCCTGCCAAGACACCAAGGAAAGACAGCATGATGACAGCGCCCACAGCAGTCCAAAAGTTTACTTGGAAGTGTGCAGCAGTAAAGCCATCGGTGGTGCTACCCATCTCTGCCAGCTGTAGAATGATGACGGCAAAGAGTATTCCACTCATGCCAGCTACCGCTATCAAGATGATGCTCTCTGCGATAATCTGCCCCAAAATGGTGCGTGGTGTGGCGCCAATGGCACGCCTGATGCCGATTTCTGTGGTTCGTTCGCGTACCGTTACCATCATGATGTTGGACACACCGATAGCTCCAGCCAGCAAAGTGCCGATGCCTATGAGCCATACCAAGAAGTTGACACCGGCAAAGAGACTGTCAACCATGCCGTACATCACTTCGGTATTGAACACTGTGATGCCCTTTTCGTCGGTCGGATCAATGTGGTGTGCACGGGCGATGACATCCCTCATGGGTTGTGCTACCTTGCTCATTTTAACCCCAGGACGCCCTGTAACACAAATAACGTGAACGGTTTGCCCCAAATTGTAGGCTTGTTGCATCAGTGGGAGCGGTATGACGACGCTCTCTTCTGCCGACCCATTGATTTGCATGTTACCTGCACTATAGTCTACTCCAACAATACTGTAATAGATGGAGTCTATCCTAATGAGCTGACCGCAAGGGTCTCCACCGCCTGGAAACAAGTTTTTGTACACTTTCTTGCCTAATATACACACCTTCCTGCGTTGCTGCATGTCCATTTCGTTGAGGTATCTGCCGTAGTACATGTGTGGTGTTTCCACCTTGGCGTAATCCGCCATCAGTCCTTTGACGTTGCAGTTGCTTTTCTTGTCGCCAAACACGGCGTTTCCACCCCATTGCGACAGTCCCGGTGTAACGATGTCTAAGTCGCGTACGTTCGCCTTGATACGCTCCACGTCTTTATATTCTAATGTCCATTTTCGCCCTTTCCGATAGCCGTCGTATGGCTTGGTAGTGGGTTGAGCGAAGATGACTGAGGAGTTGGTAGCAAAGCCTTCGAACACCCGATTGAGCAACTCTCTGAACCCTTGTCCACCTCCGATGAGTCCCATGAGCATGAAGATGCCCCAGAAAACACCGAAGCCAGTGAGGAAAGAGCGACTCTTGTTGCGCGAGAGTGTCTCGATAATCTCTTTGTATGTGTCGATATAAAACTTCATGGCTTATTCTGCTCTTAGTGCTTCAATGGGTCTTACGTGTGCTGCCTTGCGTGCAGGAATGAGTCCGGCGATAGTGCCTGCCACCACCATCAGTAGCGTGGCGTTGATACAAACGTCAAGTCCAACGGTGGGATTAACAAACATGGTGGTGGTAAACATGCCCGAATCAACCTTCATGTTGCCAATGGTGGCATTCATGTATTCATTGGCTGCAATGCCCAACACCATGCCGATGTATCCGAAAAAGGTGGTGATGATGATGCTCTCAATGATGATGAGTCGCAGAATAGACCATGGTGTGGCGCCGATAGCCTTGCGGATACCGAACTCGTGGGTGCGCTCTTTCACCGTAATGAGCATAATGTTTGAAACCCCGACGATGCCACTGAGCAGGGTAAAGATGCCCACTATCCATAATGCCGTGCGCAACATGCCCATTCCAGTGTTCATCTGCATGGCTTGAGTGAATCGGTTCCATATCCAAACCGCCTCCTCATCATCGGGTGCAGCACCGTGATTGCCGTTGAGATTAGCACGGTATCGCTGCTCGAAAGCTTCGTTTTGTTGTTCTGTCTCCAAGCCTTTGAACGAGAAAACGATGTTGCCAGTCTTGTCGCCCACATTATATATAGTGCGATAGGTAGTGAAAGGGATGAACGCATCGGTACCCATCATGCTCTTGTCTACTTGATAAATACCCACAATGTGAAACGCCAAGTCTTCCATTCTCACGATTTGCCCCAACATATCTGCCACACTTCCCGTGGGTGAAAGCTCCTTCGCCATGTCATCACTGATAACAATCGACTTCCTGCGGTCTCTGATATCTATCTTATTGATGAACCTTCCGTAGATCATATCACGCTTGTTGATGATGTAATCGTTGGGATATACGCCACTGATGTTGGCGGCAGTGTACTCTTTTCCATGGCTCATGGTGGTGTTTCCATGATCGAGTTCGGCACCCACCTCTTCCACATTGTCGCTGAAACGCTCTTCGGTGATTTCCATATCACGGTCGTTCAGCTCTATCCTGCGCCCCTCCTTTAGTCCTTTGTGTGCCTTTGAAGTTTGTCCGCCAAATATCACCATGGAGGTATTGAGGTACCTATGCGAGTTCTGTTGCGTGGCGTTGATCAGTCCGTTGCCTGCTCCCAACAGGAATATGAGCATGAAGATGCCCCACGCTACCGCAAACCCAGTGAGGGTAGTGCGCAATTTATTGCGTCGTGCGGTCGCCCATATTTCTGTTAAGATGTCTCTCATGTCCGATTTGTTTTAAGCATTATTTCATGATACCCCCTGTCCCGAATGGGCTTGAGTTATGGTCGAGATTCTCCTCAATGCGTCCTATCAGTCCGTCCTTGATATGGATAATCTTGTTTGTCTCGTTGGCGACACCGCTCTCGTGCGTTACCACGACAATGGTCATGTGTTCGTCTTGGTTGAGTGACTTGAGCAGTTGCATCACCTCCACACTGGTTTTCGAGTCCAAAGCTCCCGTCGGTTCGTCGGCTAAGATAATCTGTGGTTTGGTAATCAGCGCACGGGCAATGGCGACACGTTGCTTCTGTCCACCCGACATCTCATTAGGATAGTGGTCTGCCCATTGCGCCAATCCCAATCTGTCGAGATATTCAAGGGCCTGTTGATGGCGTGTTTTGCGACTTACGCCTTGGTAGAACAAGGGCAACTCCACGTTTTCTACCGCTGTCTTGAAACCGATGAGATTGAATGACTGAAAGATGAAGCCAATCATCTTGTTGCGGTATTCGGCGGCACGCCTTTCGCTTAGGTCTTTGATGAGCGTACCCGACAGCACATATTCGCCACTGTCATAATTGTCGAGGATGCCTAATATATTTAATAAGGTAGACTTCCCCGAGCCCGATGCGCCCATGATAGAGACAAATTCGCCTTCCTCTATGTCAAGCGTGATGCCCTTGAGTACGTGCAGGGGCTGTGCGCCAAAATAGGTCTTGTTGATGTCTTTGAGATGTATCATTTGGCTTTTAGACGACAGCATGGCTTTGAAAGTTGCACCAGCTCAGCTAATTTTTTCTCTATTTTTTCCACCATCACCGTTCTCATGACAATCTTTCCTTCTGGACAGATAAGATAGAAGGAAGGAATCCACTTGATGTGAAAATCCTTTGCCACTTTCGATTCTTTCATCTTCTCAAAGTTACAAACATGGTATGCTTGCTTGTTTTTCCAATTTTGCTGTACATACTGGGTCCATGCCTCTTTGTTGGTATCAAACGAAACGTGTATGAAAGCCACGCCATGGTCGGCATATTTTGCTCCCAACTCATCCACTTTCGGTGTGATTTTTCGGCAATCGGGGCACCAAGATGCCCAAAACTCCAACACCACATACTTCCCTCGGAAGTCGTTTAGCGATAAGGTCTCGCCGTTGATGGTGGGCAGTGAAAGGGTTGGTGCGGTCGTTCCAACCTCTAAAAGCTGAGTGGCGTACTTGGCATCATCATCTTGTGCCAACAATGTTGCAACTGTGCAAAACAAGCAAAATGTGAGAAATACAATTCTTTTCATGATTAATTATTGTTTTTGTAGATGTAACGTTTGGTCGCAGTAGTCTACTACGGCTGGTCTGTGAGTAATGAATATCACGGTTTTGTCGTGATGAGAGAGAATGTTATGCAAGAGCTGTCGCTCCGTCTCGGGGTCTAAAGCACTGGTAGCCTCATCGAACAGCATGATTGGACGGTTGCGCAACAAGGCTCGGGCAATGCTGATACGCTGTGCCTGTCCTTCGCTTAATCCGCCTCCTGCTTCCGTACAAACGGTGTCTAAGCCGTCAGGAAGCTCCATAACAAACGAGGCGCAACTCATTTCCAACGCCGCTTTTATTTCCTCTTCCGTAGCGTTGAGTTTGCCCAATCGCAAGTTATCGCGAATGGTACCACTCATCAGCGTGTTTCCCTGTGGCACATACACAAAGTTGCAGCGCATTAAGGGCGACAATTCTTTTTGCTCTTGTTGATTGTATAGGATAACTTTCCCTTCATTGGGGTGCAACAGAGCCAAGATGAGTCGTATTAGCGTGGTCTTTCCTGCACCCGTTTCGCCCAAGACAGCCGTGCACGAACCAGGGTAAAAATCAAAGTCTAACTGTTCAATCACATTACTGTCGCCATCGTCGTATGCGTAGGTAATGTGTTCCAAGCGCACTCCACACGGTGCCGTTAGAGGGATAGGGTCGCCTTGTTCCTCCAAAGGATTCTCCTCAAGTTCCATCAATCGCTCGGCTGCCGTAAAGACTCCGACAAACACAGGTGCTAAGCGAGTGAGGTCGCGCGCAGGTCCTTGAATACGATTTACTAATTGCAAGAACGCCGTCATGCCTCCGAAAGTCAGCGTTTGGTCAGCCATTCGCAAGGCTGCCCATAGGAAAGCGATGAGATAACCCACAGAGAATCCTGCGTTCAGGATAAAGTTTGATACCACACTAAATGCCGTTCGCTTTACCACCCGATGCCGAAGTTCGCTCTGTGTGCTTTCCAATCGATCCACCATCACACTGTCGCTCTCCAAAGTCTTGATGAGCATACGGTGCTGAATGGTCTCTTGCAGCACACTTTGCACCTTGCTATCCGAGTCGCGTACCTGTCGGGTGAGCCGTCGCATCTGTCCAATATACAGCTTACTTAACAGCACAAACACCGGAATAATGCCTACGATAACAAAGGCAAGTACTTTGTCCATAGAGAAAAGATACAAGAATGCGCCCACAAACATGGCCACTACCGAAATGGTATTAGGAATAGTTTCGGTTAGAAAACTTACCACCGTGCCAACATCCTGTTCCAACCTATTGAGAACATCGCCTGAGTGATGCGACTCTTTTCCCGTCCATTCCGACCGCAAAATACGGTCGAGCATGCGTTGCTGCATACGGTTTTGCGCCTTGATGCCCAAGATGTTGCGCACCCAAATGGAACAGATACGCAGGGCGAAGCCGCAAAGAACGAGCAATGCTATCACCCCTACAGACCAGTAGATTGAGCCTTCCGCGTGTCCAGACGCCACATCAATGGCATGCTGTACAGCCCACACTTGCGCTAAACTCACCACTACGGAGAGCAAACCAATGGTGGCATTGAGGATAGCCTGCAACTGATTGCCACGCCAAGCACGCCAAAGCCATTTGAAAATAACCCTGGCGGAATATTTGGGGGCAGGAATCTTAAACCATTGTCGGATGTTCATAAGCTGCTGTGTCTATGTGTTATCCCCTTGTGTCGGCGCCCCACATCATCTTTTCACGCAGGGTTGAGAAGTAACGTTGACCAAACCGTTTGACGAATAGGGTTGCAAAAGGAGCCTTGCGAATAGTCAGTTGCGTATGCTCACCTAACTTTGTGGAGCGACCGTCAATGGCAGCGAGGAAGTTGTGCGAGCGTGATTCTACCGTGAGAGTAATCACATTGTTGTCGTTAATCACGATAGGACGGATGTTCAGACTGTGCGGAGCCACAGGTGTGAGACACAAATTGCTGGTCGATGGCACCATGATTGGGCCGCCATTTGACAAGTTGTATGCCGTACTACCCGTAGGTGTCGCAATTACCAGGCCGTCGGCTTGGTAGGTTACCAAGTAGTCATCGTTCACGCAAGCACGAATCGTAATCATCGCTGCATTGTCACGCTTCAGGATTGCAATGTCGTTGAGGGCGTAAGGGTTGATGTCTAAGGGATCTCCGTTGGCCTCTAATTGAATGACCGAATGCCTTTCTAACTCGTAATGGTGGGCGTAAATGTCAGCAACGGCTTCCTTTAACTCGCTCGGAAGGATGTTGGCAAGAAAACCGAGTCTGCCGGTATTCACCCCTATCAGCGGAATTTGTTTGATGCCCACACGTCGGGCAGCCTTGAGAAAAGTACCGTCTCCACCCACAGAAATTACAAAATCGGCATCGAAGTCTTGTCCTTCAAACCGCTGTACGGTTTCCGATTTGAAATGAACATCTTGACATAAGAAGTCGTAAAACGTGCTATCAATGCTCACGTGAGCATTGTGTGCCTGCAACTCCTCGATAATTCGCAGGAAGAAAGCTGTTTTCTCAGGCTGGTATTCGTTGCCAAAAAGGGCAAATCTTAGTTTCTGTTCTGACATGATTGCGTATCGTTTTATCTGTCCCTGACACAGCAGTCAAGTAAAAAGTAATGACTGACATGCCCAAAGCCGCACGGGCTATACCTTGCAAAAATACATATTTATATTGAAAAAAGCGATGAAACGGTAGAAAACAGATTATCTTTTTCGAGGCATCATAGTTGACGGTTCACGAATAATATTGAGATACATTCACCAGGTGTGCGCCTCCCTTTTTATATGTGAACAAATTTGACAGAAAACTAATTCCAGGGATTAAAACCACCAATTTGTCAGACATACAGAGCATTCTGTGATAAAGAATGTAAATTATTTTGAACTTTTGCTCTATTTTCCCTATATTTGTAACGACAATTAAAACAATTAAGTTATGAAAACAACATTAAAAACATTATCCATTTTCTTATGTGCCCTGCTTTTATCAGTGGGATTTGCAGCTTGTAGTGATGACACTGATCCAGCAGAGGCCGAAGTGTTCACAGACGTTTATAAAGGAAAAATATCGTATGTAAACCTCAAAACAGATAAGAAAATTTCAGCCAATGACGGCAAAGTAACAGTTGTCAAACTGGGGAACAGGTATTCGTTTCACTTCAATAATGGCATTCCCGACCTGACCAACATCAAGTTTTCAAAAAAAGACGACAACACCTTCGTGAGCATAGGGTCTGATGGTTTGAAGGGAATTAAGATTGACGAGTCTAAACTTCATATCCTTTATGTAAAGGGTAAGGAAACCTGGACGGCTGATTGTAACAGGTAGACTGAGAACGAACAGCCTCACCCCCAACCCCTCCCCGAGGGGGAGGGGAGTGAATGGCAAAGCTATCAACTTGTAAACTAGTCAACGAGTCAACTAGCAATCTAGGGATTCTAGAATATCTAGGAATTCTAGGAAAACTAAATAACTAGACAACTAATAAACTTGATAATTTGTAAACCCGTTAACTTGTTAACTAAAACCTCGTTAACTTGTTAACTAAAACCTCAATTCTATATTTCCTATTTTAGTATTGTTTTTGGGGGTGATATCCAATAGCATTGAGTTTGATGTCCAAAGTCATTGAGTTTGATGTCCAATAGCATTGAGTTTGGGGGTCAATAGCATTGAGATTGGCGAGCAACATATTTTCAACGGTCTGACATGAATCGCATCTAAGGCACAACAAGCAGGTTAGCTGCGAAAAATACTTCACACAAACTACGAATATAGGATGCTTACTAAACCCACTTATATGAGTACAATAATGCCTTTGGGGCATAGAAATAAAAGGAGGTGTACGCATGGTCGCACACCTCCTTTTATTTACATTTTATATCACTCTCAAAAATTATTTGATGGAGATAGGTTCATCTAAGGTAGTAATATTAATACCGTTTGTCTTACCATCCAAATTCTTGGCAGCGTCCTTGATGATATTGCCCTCTACTTTCTCAGAGCCATCAAGCTTATAATACAATTCAAGTCCGTCAGACTTAGGATCAACTCCTAACATGAATTGTTTGATTTGCTTCTCGGTACGAGCCACGCTCCATACTCTCATTTCGCTCATATAACCATAGAATGGACGTTCACCCCATGGGAATCCTGCCAACTTACCAATGTTAAAGCCGACATCCTTATTAGGATCGAAGCCAGCAATGTTCCAAGTAGACTCTGCCCATTTGGCACCATTCAAGTACAGAACGGTTTTTCCAGAAGGCTGATCGTAAGTGATGGCGACATGACACCACTGGTTAGCGGGCAGTTTGTCTGGCGATTCGTAATGTTGGTTTCCTGCAATTTGCAAAATACCTCTACTAATGCCGCCGCCTTCGTCACCAACGCGTAATATCATGATACCTTCGCAACCCATGATGGTATTATTAGATCCCCAGCCAGAAGAATAAACTAAAGCCTCATAGGTAAACGATTTAAAGAAAGTTCCTGCTGGGAATTTTACAGAAATATAGTGACTTGTAAACGTACCTACCTTGTTAATTAAGATTGGTTTCGCTAAAATAACATATTCTATATCCTCACCAGCAACTGTTGGAACACTACTTGATTTCACTCGAACAGGCAAGATATAAGACTTTCCTGCTTCAAGACTATTCAACCCAGACAGGGAAAGCACTACCGGTTTGGCATGTGTCGCACCTGCTTCAATCACAGCTTGCGGCGTGTTTATTTTCGCATTTTGCGCATTGAAGGGTAAATAGCCTGTACCATGCTTCGCATTATACTCTTTCACCAATGACTCTTCTGCTACCTCGTACGATACGTTTACATCCGACGATAGAAGATTGCTAAGACGAGAGGTGATATTGACATCCATCACATCTTTTTCTTCTTTCATCGTTACTTGATATTCACTGCTCTCGAAATAAACTTTTTCTGCGAGCAAATCACATTCGCTCTCGTTATTGCATGCTCCTAACAAGAGGGCTAACCCTCCCATTAAAAGAGAACGGCATATATGTTTGTTTTTCATTGTTAACTCATTTTTGATGATTCACTAAACTTACTTTTTCTTTTGGTTGGCTTTCCATTCATTATAAACCTTCTGGTTAATCTGAATAGCTTGGCGCATCCACTTGTAATTAGGCGTATTGTCGTAGTCGTTGTCAAAACGATAAGCACCTACACCACCTTTACATCCGTTGGTTGGCATCAAGGCTGCCTGTTTTAACAGCTTACCACCACTACTAAAGTTGGATTCAAAATTCTCTGTGATAATCAGTTTTTTGGTATCGAAATCATAGTAATCCAAACTGGGCACCCAGCCATACGATTGTGCAATCCAATAATCAACATAGCCATCCAAGGCTTTGGTTAGACCATGGAATTGTCCGTCAATACAAATTAGTTTGTGGCCATTGCCCTCGGGGTCACTCTTAGGACCAATATACTTGTTCATTTCCTTAATTAAATAAATCAAGTCTTCATTGGTTTGTAAAGTTCCATCCATGTCAAAGACACCACTTCCAATTTCCCAGTCGATGTCATAACCATCCCAATCGTTAGCTACCAACGAGTCGCATAGAGCTTTCGCAAACTTTGCCAACGCCTGTTTATGGTTCTCTGAACCACGTACACCATTGTAGCCCCAGAACTTCCAACGAGCCTGTTTCTTTGCCTCATTCAGTCGGGCTTCGTCTTTGCTCCAACCTTCTTGTTCTGCTTTTTTCTCTACTTCGTGGTACACATAATCAGGAGTTCTACCTTTTCCGATGTATGAAAGTAGGGTTACCTCCAGCAGTTTGGTTCCTTTCACCTTTTGCACAAACTCTTTGTCAGCCTTCTGTGCAGGTGTGATTTCAAATCTGTTAGGGGCACCACTCCACATAGACACAATGTCCATACTGTCGGGCATTGAACTAAGGTAGCCTCTACGGTAAGTGCCTGCTGGCGACCAGTTAGAATACCAACCAAATGCTACAGGGCGACCATAATTATTAGCCGTTTTCTTATAAGCTCTTAAATCAGCATAATATTGTTCACTCTTTGCGTTGTTCATGGTGTTATAACCACCCACATGGTCAAACTCTTTTGCTTCGGGTTCAACCATATCACTACAGGAGGTCATGAACATTCCTATCGCAAGAGCGAGAAATAGTTGATGATATTTAAAACGTTTCATTATTTTTCGATTTTAAGTATATTATTTATTCTTGTTATCCCACCACAGGCGAGTACCAGCCTTATCCTGTCCGTCACGCAGCATCTGACGTGCTTTGTCCAAGTTCTGCTTGTCCTCATCAGATGTAGCCCTATTGGCTGGATAACGCATTCTGCGAATACCAATATTGGAATCTACTTCACCGTTGCTGTAGTTGGCCATTACCTTGTGCAGCTTTGGATAGCCCGTACGACGATATTCACTCCAAGCTTCCTGTCCGTTAGGATAGAGTGCAATCCATTTTTGAATCATGATTTTCTCTAACTTCTCTTCGTTACTGCCACTCCATTTTACGGTAGCATTAGTAACAGAAGGCTCAGAAACATTTACATGAGGACGCCACATGCTTAGCTCATATTTCATCGGTGTACAACCAGAGTTCATATAGTTGTCTACCTCATTGGCAGAAATGCCATTCTCTTCGAACGACATGGCAATACCCTTGCGATACAAGTCTTCGGCAGAACCGTTGACAGATATGCCATGTAAAGCTGCTTCCGCCAAAAGGAAATACACTTCGGATGCGCGCATCCAATAAGTGGCGGTTGTCTTGGTTACATTAGGTCTTGATGCCATTTTAAATACATCGTTCTGCGAAGCTATATTACCAGTTGGCACTGCCAGGTATTTTCCGTATTGTCCCAACTCCTGAGCGTAATAAGCTTCAGACTCTGTAAAGTATTTAGGAAGTCGTGGATCTTCATATCCACCTAAATAAGCCTGCATCGAAGAACCCATGCGACACTCGTTGTACTGATTTGATAAAATCTCAAGGTTATTGATAAAGGTAAGTCCTGCACCTTTTTCCATCTTGGCTTCATCGTCCTTAGACTGCATTACACCGTAAGGATTGTTCACCGCTTGCAGTACATACTTCTTTGACATCGCCTCGTCAGCATAATATACACGCATTGCCAAGCGAAGCATTAGAGAGTTGGCGTAAACTATCCATTTCTTCACATTGCCTCCATACACGGCATCAGCATTAGGCAACAATTTGGTAGTACCATGCTCAAGAGCATTTGTCAACACGCCAATGGCATTCGTCAAATCCTCAAACATACATTTGTACACGTCTTCCTGACTGTCATAAGGTACACTAATAAGTCCCTTTCCTGCCTCTTTGTAAGGAATTGGGCCGAACATATCGGTAGCCTTATGCCAAGTAGATACTTTGAGAATTTGTGCCAATGCATAAGCTTCTGGGAAATCTTTCTCGGTCTTTATCTTGATGTCTTGCCACAACGGTATCACTTTGGTGTAAGCCGATGTGTACGATGCCGATACCCAACCGTCCATTAAGAAATAGGTTAAGTTGTTACGACCGCTGTTCCAGTTGTTGTTTTGAGCAAAGTAACCACTCCAACAATCGGCAGCCAAATGATAAGCTACTTGATATTCGTTGGCAACATTCGTTCCGTCGTCTTGTGTGCCAACAGGCACTACACACTTTTGCAAAGCAGTTATAGGACCACCGACAGAGATACCGTCCATTTTACCTTCTTCGGGAAGCATCTCGAACTCGTTGGTATTGATTTTCTCAAAGTCGCACGAAGCAAACAATGACAAAGCCAATAAACCTATCATATATTGTTTATATCTTAGAAATTTCATAGTTGATTAGAATTTAAATTTTACACTAAATCCATAACTCTTCAGACTGGGCTGCATGAAGTAATCGTTTCCTTGTCCATAAGTTCCCGTAGAAGGAGTCACCTCTGGATCGAAAGGTGCCTTGCAATAAATCATCCAAGGATTGTTAGCCACAAACGAGAGTGTTAAATCTTTCACTACATTATTGAACCAGCGAGAATTAAACTTGTAACTGAAAGTTAACTCTTGCAATCTCACATTGGTTGCACTATAGGTATAGTAGCCAGCCAAGGCTGTTTCGCCAGTACCTATCAAGTTATAATAGTTTTTGGCATCGAACACACCCTGTTCAGGTATCAGCACACCACCAGCATCACGAGCATCGGCAGAGGCTTGCGACACGCCAAACTTGTCGAGCAATGCTTGTGTAGAAGAAGTAACAACACCACCCACACGTGCATTGATTAAGAAACTTAGTCCAAAGCCTTTATAAGAGAATGAGTTGTTCCAACCCATCGTAAAATCTGGTGTAGTCTTACCGAGGTACACAGGTTCTACATTCTCTACGTTGAAACCACCAGAAGAGGTAACATTGATAAAGCCTTGATTATCTTTAGCCAAGAACTTATTTGCATAGATGTCGTTGATAGAACCTCCAACCTTTAAGATAACACGACCATTGTCTTTGGAAACTTGAGGAATGTTAATAGGTTTGGGACTCATGGGGTGAGTATAATCCTTCACCATCTCAATAATTTCATTGTTGTTGTGCGAATAGGTGAGCGAAGAGTTCCAACCCAACTCGCCAAAGTTGTCATGATAACCCAAAGTCATCTCCACACCGCGGTTCTCCACATTTCCTGCTTGTAGATATACGGCTTTATAACCAGAACTTTCGGGCAATTCACCAATAAACGTTTGGTTGTAGGTGTTCGACTTGTACCATGTGAAGTCGAAGGATAGCTTTTTAAATAAGCGTGCCGTCAAACCAAGCTCATACGACTTTGTACGTTCTGCCTTATAATCGGTAAACGGATAAATGTCGGTTGATTTCAAACTACCGCCCAAAATAGGCGTTGTAATGGTTCCCGGTGTCATACCCGAACGTGATACAGGCGAACCTACTTCGGTGAACGAACCTCTTACTTTGAGGTAGGAAATGGCTTTTGGTAATTTTACCATTTCAGAAATGATGCCTGACAAACCAACCGATGGATAGAAGAACGACTCTTCGGAAGAATTAACCAAGCGCGAATTCCAGTCGTTTCTGCCTGTCAAGGTAAGGTAGAGCATGCTCTTGTAGCCTAATTCGGCACTGGCAAAGGCTGCCACATTGCGCACCTTGCTGTCGCCACCTTCCTCGCGAATCTTACTATCGGTAGGATCGATGTTCGTCAAAGAAAACTTATTGGGTACTAATGTTAGGTTACCACCATAGCCTCTGGTGAGTGAGCCATAATCTGAATAGCTGTAACCAATGTTGGAAGCTAAGCTAAAATCGCCAAAACGTTTGTTGATACTGGCAATAAAGTCAACATAGGTCTGGTGATCTTTATAATTATAGTATTCGTATGCGCCTTTTGACTTAGCAAACACATCGTATGAAGAAGCATAAATCTTTCGTTCGCTCGTCATAAAAGTTCTGTCAAAACGAACACGACCTGCAAGATCCAACCAATCTAAGACGTGATAAGTGAGACCTGCATTAAACATATATCGGTCTTTATCATCAGGAGCTAAATTACGATAAGCTGTCCAATAGGGGTTTTGATTGGCAAATTTACCATCTAATATGGGCCAATATTGCAATGGGAAGTTTCGTGTATTGTCGTAACGCTCAAACGTTTTGATAGCATCAAACGACTCGCCACGTGGGAACAGATAAGCAGCCACAATAGGATTCCAATACTCACCTTGAGATACCATATTGTTGTCTTTTTGCTTGATGTACGATGCGCCTAAATCTAATTGAACCTTACCACCAAAGAGTTTTGAAGAATTACGGACTGTAAAGTTCAATCGGTCGTAGGTATTGTTTGGCACAATGCCCTTTGAATTAGTTGAAGCTACCGATGCAAAAGTTTGATTGTACTCATTACCTGTGTTTAGGGTCAATGAGTTGATAAAGTTAGTACCTGTGCGGAAGAAGTCTTTCGCAGGGTCGTATGAACTGGGCGTTGCAAGTTTTTCACCCCAGCTCTCGTAAGAACCTGCTTTGTTACCGTATGTGTTTTGGAACTTAGGCATGAGTAAAGGAGAGCTGAAATCGGCTGCTGACGAGAAGGATATCTCCATTTTCCCCTCTTTACCCTTTTTAGTGGTAATGAGGATAGCACCATTCGCTGCATTACTACCATACAAGGCAGCGGCAGACGGACCCGCCAAAACGTTGATACTCTCAATATCTTCAGGGTTAAAGTCGGCAATGCCTTCACTGCTGACACGTCCCTCTCCTAAAACACCACTATCTGAACCTCCATTGAAGTTGAACAAGGGGATACCATCTATTACATACAACACATTGTTGCTGCCTTCGATAGATTTTGCACCACGCATAACCACACGCGTGGCACCACCCACACCACTGGCACTTTTGGTAATGCTTACACCTGCCACCTTACCATTGAGCGAGTTGACAAAGTTGGCATCCTTGTTACGAGTCAGTTCTTCACTCTTTACTTGTTGTACGTTGTAGCTCAACGCCTTCTCTTCGCGCTTGATACCAAGAGCCGTTACTACCACTTCACCCAGTTGTTTAGAACTTTCGTTCAAGACGGTAGTTGAGGTGACATCAGAAGCCTTGAATTCGCGAGTAGTAAATCCAACATACGAAAATTCAAGTATGTCATTGCTACGAACATTGAGGGTATAATTTCCATCAATGTCGGTTGCAGTTGCAGTCTTGCTGCCCTTCACTCTCACCGTAACACCTGGGAGCGATTCGCCATTCGCATCTGTCACTTGCCCTGTCACCTTGATGGTAGCCTGGTCTTGCGCAGAAGTGTTTACTTTAGTTTTAGGTTTCTCACTAATCAAGATGTGGTGGTCGGTAATGGTGTAATCGACGTTGGTGCCCTTGAAAAGCTCTTGTAAAAGGTCGGACAACTTCATCTTGTCAGAACTTACTTGGACTACCTTCTTCAAATTGATGACATTTTGTCCATAGTCCACTGATTTGTTGGTCTGTTTTTCAATAGCAGTAATCAGCGTCTTCAGCGTTGCTTTGCGTTGCTGCAACTTGATGACTTGATTTTGTGCGAACCCTGCTGATGAAATAAATAACAATGCGCCAACCAAAAAAGTTTTGCTGAATGGCATCATCGTTAACCGTGTTTTTTTAGCCTTAGGTTTCATTACTTTGTGTAAATAAAATAAATTGTTAGTTTGTATATAGATTCTTTAATCTTGCGCATCCGTGATTGCTCTTCATGCTATCATCCCGATGCGGCCTCAATATTCACATGTTATTTTTTCATATTGCCTGCTTTGTGTCCTCCTTTCTTCACATTAAGTGTAATTGTATGTTGTTGATGAATATAATCTAAGTTTCCAGATATTTTCGTCAGCACTTTCATCACGTCGTCAATACCTTCATCTGCCCTGAAAGCCATGGTGAATTGTTGTGACAAATCAACCGCCGGAGTGGCCTTGATACAGACATTGTATCGACGCTGCAAATCAGCAATAATCACTTTCAAAGGCGTTTGATCGAACAACAATTTACCATCCATCCATTGATTGTAATTCCCGCTGTCCACGCTACGCTTCGTCATTT
Source organism: uncultured Prevotella sp. (assembly GCA_963511375.1). Lineage (GTDB taxonomy): Bacteria > Bacteroidota > Bacteroidia > Bacteroidales > Bacteroidaceae > Prevotella. The sequence goes on from CAUPIT010000005.1 coordinate 55,265, forward strand.
TACCACTGATGCGATTGTACACCGCCTGTTCATCGGGCAACAGCGTCATGGCGCTTTTGTCTTCATAAACTTTCACCTTTCCTTGTTCCAAGGTTGTGGTAACCAGTTCTTCGGCAGGGTAGGCCTTCACATTAAAATGAGTTCCCAATACCTTTACCTTCAAATTGCCCACATGTACGATAAAAGGCTGACTGCTATTTTTAGCAACGTCAAAATGTGCCTCTCCGTCTAAGTAGACATCACGCCGAGAAAACAACCGACTAAAGCGTTGGGGATAAAACAAAGATGAACCTGCGTTGAGCCGTACCAGGGTTCCATCGGACAAACGCACGACTTTAGTTTGACCGTTTTCCACATGACATTCGGCGAGCATAGCTTGAGAAACCATCTGGTTAGAAGCCATCAGCCACGTACCTAAACATAAGGCAATGGGCAAGAAAATAACAGCTGCATACTTCAAGACCTTCAATCGTATTTGGCGAGCACGCTCCTGATGGCCGTAATGAGAACGAAGAGCTTGATTTCGCAGAACCGATTGCGACATGGCATCGGCGTTCATCACGTCATCGGTTTCATCCCAAACGCGCTTCAAGGCTTCGTTTTTCGCCTCTCTGTCCGCCTCGTCAATGAGCCACGCCATCACTTGATGACGATAGCGAGACGGAATGAGTCCATCTGCAAAATATCTAATGATTTTGTATGCGGTTTCCTTGTTCATGATTTAGGGTTTTACTCAATAGACAATGATAACGGTCAGCACACGCAGTTAAAAGATGTTAAATAATAATTTAAAGATAAACCGCAGCCTTTCGGTAACACAAAAGGATGTATCCTGTGAAGATAAAAGCTTGCCATCATCCTGGTAACTCATTTGATTTTTTTTGACAAAGAGCCTCTTCATATTTTGCGTATTTGCAAACAGTCACTCATTGGGACACAAATTCGCCAAGCATTCGTAGCTTTTATATTTGCTTATCAATCAATGTGTTGTAAGTTTTGTGGGCGATATTGGACTTGCATTTCATACCTTTTTAGGGCAAAAGCATTGCGTTTAGAATATTATTTGAATGCTTTTTTCAGGTTAAAGCATGCAGTTTGTCTATCAAAGTCATGCTTCTTGAGTGGTCAACTCATTGCTTTTGCGCCAAAAGCCGACATTTCTTACCCGTTCAACTCATTTTTTGCATGCTGTTTGCCTATTGATTTTTTCCAGTTTGAAAGTTTCAACTGGCTGTTTTTAGGGCGTTTTTTGTGATAAAAAATTAACTTTCATGCGAAATTTAAGGCGACAAACGAAGATTCACACTACTACCGACGGCTCGTTTGGCAGCAACTCATCACGCCAGGCAAGCAGTTGCTTTTCAACACGAAGGGTTTGTAAAATCAATGTAATATTTTTTAAGATGTTGTTTTTTATCGTATATTTGCGCAAAAGAATACTTATAATCACCTTTCAATGTCTAAGAAAATAATAACGGTAGGGCAAACCAACCCACAGGATATCGAATGCCCAGAGGCATACGATATGCTATTTACACGTTATTATGCCAAGGTGAGAAACTTCGTTTATGCCATTGTAAAAGACGAAAATGAAGCTGAAGACATTGCTCAGGATATCTTTCTTAAATTGTGGATTCAACGCGATAAAATTGGAATCGTTGACAATTGGGACGCCTATTTGTACGCCATGGCACGCAACTGCACACTGAATGCTCTCAAACAGAAAGTGCATGAGCACAATTTAAGAACTTACCCGGAGGCGGGTATACCCGAAGAAAATTCTTTGGAAGAAATGATTTTCAGCGAAGAGCTCAAGGCGATTATAGAAAACGTTATCAGCAAAATGCCCGATCAGCGGCGCAGAGTATTCACCATGAGCCGATTGCAAGGCATGGCAAACCAGGAAATTGCACAAGCCTTGAATATCAGTAAACGCACCGTGGAAACGCATATTTCAGCTGCATTGGCACAGATCAGGCAAGTTGTGACGATGGCTGTCGTGTTTCATTTCCTTGTTTCGTAAAGAGAAACAAAGGTGTTCATCCCCGTCAAGCACGCCTCTGCTTATCGATGGTGCAAAGAACGGCAAGCGTTCATGGTTCAGCTAAACCGCACAACCACTTACCTAATAGGAGCGTTGACGAACGATGCCAACGCTTATGCCTTCACTATCAACACGGTAGCGTATGCAGCCATTCCCTCCTGACGGCCCACAAACCCCATGCGTTCGCTGGTGGTAGCCTTGATGGAGATGTTGTCTTCATCGGTTTGCATCAGCCTAGCCAAACAACTCTTCATGGCGGGTATATGGGGATTAATCTTGGGCTGTTCGGCACAAACGGTGGCATCGACATTACCGAGGCGATACCCTTTGGTGGCGATGAGTGCCATGGTTTTTTGCAAGATCACCTTGCTGTCCATGTTAAGGGTTTCATCAGAGGTATCGGGGAAGTGGTAACCGATGTCACGCATGTTGGCTGCTCCAAGCAAAGCATCGCAAATGGCATGAATCAACACATCGGCATCGCTGTGTCCCAACAATCCCATCGAATGCTCTATCTTGATGCCACCAAGCCAAAGGTCGCGCCCTTCCACTAATTTGTGGACATCATAGCCAAAACCAACACGAAAAATAGGAAGCATAGGGTATAAGTTTTTTAGTTGACAAGTTTACGAGTTTATAAGTTGACAAGTATCTAGATTTCTAGTTGTCTAGTTTTTCTAGTTTTTCTAGTTATCTAGTTTTCCTAGATTTCCTAGGATTCCTAGATGTTCTAGATTTTCTAGGCTCCTAGATTACAAGTTTACATGTTGATAGCCTTGCTATTCACTCCCCTCCCCTTCGGGGAGGGGTCGGGGGAGAGGCTTCCATTCTTACCTCCTAAACAAATCTTTAATCCCATCCATATCAAAGTTCAATGAGAACCGAAGCGTTTGGTCAAGCGGGTTACTCTTCGCCATGGCAATCACGTAACCTGCATCCAACGAGAACACACTCATCTTGAAACCGGCACCCACCGTAAAGTATTTTAGGTTACCTTTATTCTCTGCTTGATGATGATAACCCGCCCGCAGTGCGAACTGATCGTGATAAACATACTCGGCACCTACGCTCCATTGTATTTCCTGCAACTCTTCTTTCGCACCATTGGGGGCATCGCTGAAGCTTTTGAAAATACCGCTGATGCTCGACACGTCATAATATTCTTTCTGCACACGCTCCTGGTAGTCCTCCGTACTCTCGCCCTCATTCTGTTTTGGGTAGGTGGGTACCAATAATTTGTTGGCATCGGCTGCCAAGGTAAATCGGTTATATTCATCGATGGGAATCATCAGAGAAGTGCCCAATCGCAGGTTGGTGGGAATGAATTCACTGTTGTCACTGCCTCCAAAGGTAATCTTACTACCAATGTTTGAGATGTTGAGACCGATGCCTAACTGACTTTCACGTTCCCCAAGGTTGATATAATTTTGATAATAGGCCGAGATGTCTGCGGCGAAAGCCGAGCCAGGAGTGGTTTCATCCTTAAAGTCGTAAGTTAAGTCAGAGTAAATCCAACGCACGGCTGCGCCTAATGAAAATCGCTCACTCAACATCAACGAGTAGGCTACATCCAATGACATTTCGTATGGGTTGATGGTCATCCCACCCCCTTTGCCATCCCTATCAGCATTGGTTGTCACCTCGCCCAGTGAGAAATAGCGCAGCGAACCAGACACGGCACTATAGTCACCGATGCGATAGTAGCCTGCCAGGTAGGCTAAATCGATGTCGTTAACCAACTGTCGGAGCCACGGTGTGTAGTTGAGTGCCACACCAGCACGACTGATGGTGAAGGGGTATTTGGCCGGGTTCCAATATTGCGAAACCACCTCGGGGTCGGTAGCCGCACCCACATCACCCATACCGGCTGAGCGAGCATCGGGTGCAATCATTTGTGAGGTGACCGATGAGTGGACTGGATTAAAGATGTTTCGTTTGTCTTGTGCCGACAATGAAAGGACAAAGCAGACAAACAACAGCATGCAAAATATTCTTGGAAATGTTTTCATTCTGTTCAGTAACTCTTTTCTGTTATTGATTAAAAACGCACGGGATGGTTAATTATTGCCTATCACGATGAGTTTCTTCGCTTTGGAAACTTTCTGACTTCCCTCAGAAGAGAGTGACACACGATAGAGATAAACGCCAGTTTGCAAGCGTGCCCCACTGTCAACTATCAAATCCCAGTCAACGGTATAAGCATCATTAGTACTGACTCCACGTTCCTGATGCTTCCACAATTGGCGGCCACTCATGTCGAACACGTCAATTTCCACATCCACCTGTCCGCCCACCCTGTCGTGGTTGATGATGAAGGTCGTAGTGGTGCGTGCGGGATTGTGCGTGCAATCGACAGAAAACAGATTGGGTTGCATGCCCTTGACGACATGGAATGTCAGTTCTGCAGTTGAAGAATTGTTCAGAACATCCCATGCTCTGAATTGCAACTTGTGCGGTCCAGGAGCTAATTCGGGGATGTTGTAATACGTGGTTCCGGTGGTATAACTGCCAAAGTCGTACACGAAATTGTCGTTGAGGTTATACGTTTTTGACATTTCTCCATCGATAATCAACTGCAAGTCGTGCCCAATGCCACTGCCGGCGCTATTGATTCCATTCTCATCGGTGATTTTCGCAACGAAATAAGGCGTGCTGTTCACCTTATCGCCATTGGTGAACGACGGCGAGTTGAGGTAACAGTAAATGGACGGTCCGATGGAGTTGTTGGCCACATCGGCTGTGCCACCAATCGTAAACGCCTCGCTGGTACCGTGCGCCTTCAACTGGTGGTCATCACTCAGGGCATACAAGTTCATCAATCCCGTGCCATCCGTGTAATTGATGTCTTGCGGAATGGCAAAGGTCAACGTAAACCTTCCGCCAACAACGTTGCCAGATCCGTTGAACAAGGTCTTGGTGCGATCGTAATAGGTAAACGGACTGGTGATGTCAGCCGCATCGTTCATTCGGCCAACAATTTTTTCCTGACTATCCCGAACGGTTACAGTTACCGTTCCATTGAAGTCGGCGGCGTGCTCTACATGCCCCGTCACTTTGGCTATTCCACCAGCTTTGAGAGAAGCTTTGACATCAGTTGACACGGGCGAGCCATTGATGGAGTCGACAACCACCTTTAAGGTGGGTTGATGAAGCGCCACGGCTGGGTCGCCCAACAATGAATATTGCAGTTTGTTATCGGTCAAGTCGCGTTTAGTATCAATCATCTCGTTCTTGGCCAAGCGTTGAGCTTCACCTATCGTTATCGGTTTCCCCGCAGGATCCTTGCTCAACACGTGTCGCAGGAAAGAGGTGTTGATCAGGGCATTGTAATAAGCCCAAACGGTACGAGTTGTGCCAAAGAAAGCCAAGGCACCGCCCTTCGGATTGAGTACAGCTGCCTCACCAATGGTTGGAACGGTGCCATCGAAAGGCATGATGTCACACGAAGCAGTGACCCACAGGGGAAGATTAGGATTATTGAACGACTGGAAATCACTTAAATTCAACACCTTTTCATGGGAAATCTGTATTTCTGACCCATGTCCGCCGTAATCCATGATGAGGGCTCCTGCCGCCTGTTGTTGCTTAATCAGTCGGGTTACCTCTGGGTAGGCATGTCCAGTAGACGAAGTTTCGCGAACGTATGCATCCCACATGATTTTCTTAACCAAATAGTCGGGATATTGTGTTGAGATGGCATCGGCCGTGTCATCGATGTCATGCATGTGCAGATTGTCCTCGCCATCATCGCCCATGAATACCAAAGTGTTTTGCCATGCACCGCCATTTTTGTTCTTCACATAGTTGATAACCTTATCAACCATCACCTTGGCCTCGGCTTCTGTCTTCACAGGGAAACGCCCAACGGCGACATCTTGCTTGTCAGAGAAATTGGTATTCAAACCTTCTCCGTCGTCCAAAGCGCAAAAGAAGCCATCGTCTACATAGCAATGAAGGGCGCTGAACGAATTTTCACTTTCAAAACAAAGCAGGTAATCATCAGGATTGAGGTTGCGACAGTTGGCCGTCAGCATTCGGTTGTCCCAGACACAATCGCCAAACAGCAACAGATATTTCGGCATGTCAGCATCGGTTTGTGCCCGATCGTACAACATCTTGAGGTATCTGCGGTAGGCATTTGCGTCAGGAGTGCCGCTCGAGAACTCGTTGTAAAGTTCATCTGCCGGCACGATGCGTACCCGCATGCCATCGTTTTGTTCGTGAAAAGCCTTCAGGCGTTCGGCCTGCGTACGAAGCTTTTGACTGGTAGGAATGATGATGACCATGTCGGCGAAGCCATCTCCATGCAAGTCTTGGTTGGTAATGTTGTAAACATATTCAGGAACAGGGAAGGCGGTTCCTTTGAGTTGTGGTGTCGGCAGAGGCTTTTGCCATGTAAAAGAAATATAATCTAAGCGAATTGGACCACCGGAGTTCGTGGATATCTTGACAGAATCAGTGGTGCCTGTTCTGTTGATCTCATACACCGCACCCGCTTCATTTCCACTGTCATGATCTCTTAAACGGATGTTCAAAGCCCCCAATTCGGCATTCTGATAGGCCACAGTTGCCTGAGATGCGGTGCCAGCTGATAAATGGACCGACATCTTAGCATGGCCTTGATCCGCCTTAGACGGAATGATAAAAGTTTTGGAAGAACCTGCTGGGATGGGATTAGGGTCAAACAAGTTGCGCCCGCCAGCATACCATGCATGACCGTCAACTTCGTAAAGGGTGTGATAATCGTCAGGCGAGGGATAGAAAGACGCCAGAAATGCCGTAGAATCGACAGACGTGGGGGCATCATCTGTCTGCGTTAAAAAGTAATAGCCATAGTCAGAATAAGGGTTGCGAGTGCGACGAGTGGCTGTGTTGGAATCCCATGACACTGGCCCGTATGCATAAAACAATCGACGCCCATCAACCCAACATGTGGGAACTTCCTTCAAATCATCGGTTGCCACCAACTCTTCAGCAACCAGTTTCTCGTTTTGTAACCTACCGCCATAGCCATAAACTTTCACCTTATTAATATCTGTAAAGCCGGCTTTACGAATCAAGTCATCCGTCAACCGATACACGCCTGATGCGGGTACACGTATCTTTGCCCACTTGCCTGACGCCAATACCGAGTGAGCCGCATAACGACTAGTGCCGCCTGCCCTTGTCTGTACTGCGGCATGTCGCAGTGATTGCTTGCGTGGCTGGGCTTCTAACCGTAGCATGAAGCTGACCAAGATTTGATATTTGCCGTCACGAAACACCAAAGGACAGAAGTCTACCTCCAACAGTCCTTTCTTTCTATCCAACGCCAACTGCTGTCGAATAGGTGGCATGGCTGGCAATGGCGCATCAGAAAGCTGTCTGTATCGTGCAATATCGGCCGACGTCATGTCGATGAATTCGGGATAAAGAATAGAAACGGCATAGGAAGAGTCTGCGTATTGCTCTCCCAGAGTAAAGGAATGGGCAAAATGAGGCAACCGTGAATCTATCTTCACGTCAGCTGCCGTCAAGTTAAAGAAACGCTCTTGAGCAGAAACACTCAAGCACAAAAGTGACAAAAAAACTATAATAAGAAATTTGATACCTCTCAACACGCGTTCTAATTATGTGTTTATTTACAATTCATTTCAAGCACTTTCCGGTCTGCCAGATACCCTTCTAAATGGTCGTTGACCTTCACCACTCCCGTTCCCGCAGGCGTTCCGGTGTACAAGATATCACCAGTCTTCAAGGTGAAATATCGACTGATATAAGCTATCAGCTCATCAATCTTATACAACATGTCGCCCGTGAACCCTTCTTGCACCGTCTTCCCATTGATATCAAGGTGGAAGTTCAGCGCCTGTACATCGCGAAACTTGCCTACATCTACCCAGTCACCCAACGCTGCCGCACCATCAAATCCTTTGGATAGCTCCCAAGGCTGCCCTGCTGAGCGTAACTTTTGTTGCAGCTCACGAGCGGTGAAGTCAATTCCCAGGGTAACAGCATCGTAGTAACGATGGGCAAATCGCTCTGAGATAGTCTTTCCTAATCGACAAATCCGCACGACTACTTCGGCCTCATATTCTATCCTCCCCAAGTCATCGGGAATGAAGAACGGCTTATGATCATTGAGCAAAGCCGAATCTGGCTTCATGAAAATCACAGGACTCTCTGGTTTTGATAACGTTCCCAACAGCTCTTTATTGTGCTGTGCGTAATTCATTCCAACGGCAAATATCTTCATCCCTTTGATTTTTTCTATCGACTCTACGCAGCCGGCAGCTGCAATTTGGTATGCTGCAAAGATACTACAAATTAGGAGAAGTAGCGAAAATAAACGCAAAAAGCCCGATTGAGAGATACTCAACCGGACTTTTCTATGTCATAAATCTTCCTTGCTGGGAAGCTATTTCTTAATCTGCGCGCAAGCTAAAACGCTTGAAATCCACGATTTCCAAATCCTTGTCAGCCTGTTTCAGATATTCAGAAACAGTGATTTTGCTGTCCTGGATGTATTCCTGGTTCAACAAGCAGTTTTCCTTGAAGAACTTATTCATACGGCCTTTGGCAATATTCTGAATCATGTTTTCTTGCAGATTCTCCTTCTTGTCAGCTGCAGTTTCAGCCTTAATCTTACGAATCTCTTCTGCTTGCTCAGCGGTAATCTCACCCTTGCGGATGCCTTCCTCCATGTGTTCCTCGCTCTCAGCGATATACAAGTTGAAGCCAGCTTTCTTCAATGCTGCTGTGACAGCTTTCTCAATCTGCTCTTCTTTGGTCTTCTCTACGGCCACCTTGTACTCAGCATCTTTCACTTCTTGCGAAACGTTTTCTTCATTCAAGGCCACAGGGTTCATCGCAGCAACCTGCATGGCGATGTTATGAGCCTGCTCTTCGGCAGGTTTGTTGGTCTGAACCATCGTGCACAAGATGTTCTTATTCATGTGGTTATATGCCTCGATGTTTTCGCCCTCGAGGAAACGATAGCCATCTAACTCCATCTTCTCGCCTGTGATACCAGAACGAAGTTTAACAGTTGTGGCAACATCTTTTCCATCTGCAAGCTTTAAAGTAAGGATTTCATCGATGGTCTTGGCCTTAGCAGCAACGGCAGCGTCGAGGATGTTTTGTGTACACTCGATGAAGTCCTTGCCGTTAGCCACGAAGTCGGTTTCGCACTTCAAGGCAATCATTGCAGCGAAGTCTTTGTCAACTTTCACAAGCACACAACCGTTTGAGGTCTCACGATCAGAACGCTTGGCAGCGATAGCCAGTCCGCGTTCACGAACCAACTCAACAGCCTTGTCCATGTCACCAGCAGCTTCAGTCAACGCTTTCTTGCAATCAGCCAAACCAGCGCCGGTCATTTTACGAAGCTTTTGTATATCAGCAATTGTTACAGCCATAATATAAAAATCTTATTTATTGGGTTAATATTATTCTTTTATAAAAAAGGACAGAGAAGAATGAAGAGACCACCAGATATGTAAAGAACATACCTTTCCCCCTTCGTTCTTCTCTATTCAATATGATTATTCAGCAGCAGGAGCTTCTTCTTTAGCTTCAGCTTCCTTGTTTTCTTCCTTTGCAGGCTCAGCTTTGGCAGCTACTTCCTCTGTTCCTTCAGCCTTCTCAGCCTCTTCGGTCTGCTTGCGAGCTTTGCGAGCACGCTTTGGCTTAGCCTCTGCAGCTTCCTCTTGCTGCTCTGCAGCTGCCTTTTCATCAGCCTTTTCAGCCTTGCGTTCCTCCAAACCCTCTGCGATGGCTTGGCAGCAAGCAGTCAAGATTACTTCTACAGAATCTTTCGCATCATCATTTGCGGGAATCACGAAGTCGATGTTCTTAGGGTCAGAGTTGGTGTCAACGATAGCGAACACGGGGATGCCCAAGCGATTAGCTTCCTTCACAGCGATGTGTTCCTTGCATACGTCTACAACGAACAGTGCAGAAGGCAAGCGTGTGAGGTCGGCAATAGAACCCAAGTTCTTCTCTAACTTGGCGCGTTGGCGTGTAATCTGAAGCAACTCACGCTTGGAGATGTTTTCGAATGTGCCATCAGCCATCAGCTTGTCGATGTTTGTCATTTTCTTCACAGCCTTACGAATGGTTGGAAAGTTGGTGAGTGTACCACCAGCCCAACGCTCGTTCACGTATGGCATGTTTACAGATGCAGCCTTCTCGGCTACGATGTCCTTAGCTTGTTTTTTAGTAGCGACAAACAAAACCTTCCTACCAGACTTCGCAATCTGTTTCAAAGCTTCGGCTGCTTCGTCAATCTTTGCAACCGTTTTGTTCAGGTCAATGATGTGAATACCATTGCGCTCCATGAAGATATAGGGAGCCATGGCTGGATTCCATTTGCGACGGAGGTGTCCGAAGTGGCTACCTGCCTGCAATAATTGGTCAAAATTTGTTCTTGACATTTTTCTTTTCTTTAAATTGTTTACTTTCTTTTTAGTTGATTAGAACCAATCTTCGAGTAGTTCGCCACGCATGGGAAATCTCGAGGATTTAGATACTAAACGGGTGATCAGTTTACGAGTTGATAGTTTACAAGTTTATGAGTTGATAGCTTGTTAGTGTACGGGTTAACTGTTTGCAAGTTTACGAATGAACCGTTTACAGGTTTACGAGTTGGTAGCTTGTAAGTGTACGAGTTAACTGTTTGCAGGTTTACAAGTTTACATGTTGATAGTTTACAAGTTTAGAAGTATCACCTCGTCAACTTGTCTACTCGTGAACTTGTCAACTACTCTCCTCATTAACGCTTACTGAACTGGAAGCGACGACGGGCCTTGGGCTGTCCTGGCTTCTTACGCTCAACAGCACGGCTGTCACGTGTCAAGAATCCATTGTCCTTCAACACCTTCTTATCTTCAGCATTCAACTTGACGAGCGCACGGGCAATGGCGAGGCGAAGTGCCTGGCTCTGACCTGTGAATCCGCCACCATCAAGGTTGGCCTTGATGTCATATTTTCCTTCAACCTCAAGTGTTTCCAATGGCTGTTTAACCACGTAACGCAAGATAGCTGATGGGAAATAGGTTTCAATATCTTTTTTGTTAATCGTTATTTTGCCGGTACCTTCAGTGAGGTATACGCGAGCGATGGCGCTCTTGCGGCGGCCTATTGCATTGATTACTTCCATCTTTCCTTATTATTTATACTGGTTAATATCGATAGCCTTAGGCTTCTGTGCAGCCTTGTCGTGCTCAGCGCCTTCGAATACATACAGGTTGCTCAGCAAAGAACGTCCCAAAGGACCCTTTGGCAGCATACCTTTCACGGCATGACGAACAATCTTGTCAACACCGTTCTTGCGAGTACGAAGCTCGGCAGGGGTATTGAAACGCTGTCCACCAGGATAACCGGTATAACGTGTATAAAGTTTGTCTGTTTCTTTCTTGCCAGAGAACTTGATTTTCTCGGCATTGATGATGATGACATTGTCTCCACAATCAACATGAGGAGTGAAAGTTGGCTTGTACTTGCCACGCAGCAACTTAGCGACCTTTGAGCAAAGGCGACCAACAATTTGGTCGGTTGCGTCTACTACGACCCACTCTTTTTGAGCTGTTTCCCTGTTGACGGAAATAGTCTTGTAACTTAATGTGTCCATTAAAAAATTAAATTTTACTACTAAAAAACGTTTTTATTTCACTCATGTACGAACGATTCACTAACCGTGATGCTCGGCCAAAAGCACCACTATTAACACATCCGCACAGGGGACTCTAAGTTCATCCCCGAAATAATCGGTCTGCAAAAATACACATATCTATAAACATAGCCAACATTAGACTCTCTCAATAGCTATTATTTTATAATTTATTAATTATATTACGATTTATTAACGCTATCCACTTGGGTTAAAATCGACTTATTGGAGAAATTGGTAGAATACCCAAAAATAAAGTGAAACGAAGGGGGTGCAGACTGAAGACTTCAATTATTTTTACCAAAAAAAGGCCCAAAAACAGCCCTTCGCCATTCTCATTCTGGAAAAAAACAATAGGCCTGTCGGATGAAAACAAGGAGCTGTTTAGCCTGAAAAAAGTGTTTTTAACCCCCGAAACGACGAAATTAGCCTCCAAAAAACGTCATTTTCACCCCTATACGTATGCTATTGCATGGCAAAGGCATGTCTATTAGCGTGTAAAAGCAATGCTTTTGAGAAAACAAGACTGATGAGAGAATTGTTTTTTACGCTCGAAATTCCATAATAAATTGTGTTACAATGAGATATAAACTTTTCTTATCCTTGTCGTATTTGAAACCAAACGCTCTGCTGTTGACAAATAATGAAATTATGAAAGGTATGTTTGTAAAGAAAAATATTTCGGTTTTAGGCCGGGAAGATTCTTCTTGACATCTTGCCGCGAGAGCATAGGGTGGGGGCGAAGGAAGGTTAACGTGAGATATCGGGAGTTAACTGGGAGTTAACAGGAGATAGCAGGGAGTTAAAAAGGAGTTAGCAGGGAGCTAAAAAGGAGTTAACGGGGAGTTAAAAAGAAGTTAGTGGGGAATTAAAAAGGAGTTAACGAGGAGTTGAAAAGGAGTTAGTGGACAATAGCTTTTTGTGATTGAGTACAAAAGCATTCGCTTTCTAATGCTCAGTCGAACTAATGTCCGCTAACTCCTTTTCAACTCCTTGCTAACTCCTGTTAACTCCCTTTTCACCTATAATTCAATGACAAGCGTTTGGCGTGGAGCTAACTTGATGTCTTTGCTCATGTCTACGTTTTCGCCGGTAATGACGTCATGAGCAGCTGTTGATTTGCCGATGACTTCGGCATATCGCTTCACGTCCAACTGGGCTTCTTTCGACGTTCCGTTGAGTACGGTTAGCACAGTTTTACCTTGATATTGGCGTGCCAGGACGTACATTCCTTGGTAAGGAATGAACTGAATCTGCTTGCCTTGGGCAATCACTTCATTGCCTTGTCGCCAATGCAACAGTTTGCTGAGCCAGTTGAACATTTCGTTTTGAGCCGTAGACCTGCCCTCTGCCGTGAATGCCGTGTGTACATCGCCTGGGAAACCACCGGGGAAATCCTGCCGCACATTACCATCGGTCACCTCTTTGGTGCCATTCATCAGCACTTCGGTGCCGTAATACAGCTGCGGAGTGCGGTTCATGGTGAGTAAAAGAGCTAAGGCTTGTTTGAGTGCGGCGACATCTTGTCCATTGCCCAAGAATCGGTCGGTGTCGTGATTCTCGATGAAAGCCATGACATCTTTCGGATTTTCGTAAAGATAATCGTACACCAGTGAGTTGTAAACCCTGTTCAGTCCATCCCACCAGCCATCGGTCTCTTCATTCTTCGCCTTGTTGATTTTCTCAAAGAAACTAAAGTCCATGACGCTTTTCAGGTTGCTGTTGATGTCCGACAGCTTACTATCTTTTTGCCAAGCTGCGGTATAAGCGGGTTCTGTATTCCATGTCTCGCCAACCACATTGAAGTTAGGATACTCCTCGTTGAGCGTCTTCATCCACAGTGCCATGGCTTTACGGTCGGCATAAGGATAGGTGTCCATTCGTATGCCATCGATGCCTACGGTCTCAATCCACCATATACTGTTTTGGATGAGGTACTTGATAACGTGAGGATTGCGTTGGTTCAGGTCGGGCATGGAGGGCACAAACCATCCGTCAACGGTTTCTTTTAGGTCTATTTTCGAAGCATATGGGTCGAGCACCGGTGTGAGTTTATAACTGGTCTGCAAATACTTGGAGTCGGTTTTTGTTCCATTTGACATGCCTGTCTTCTCGTCTCGCCCAGTTTTCTTGCCTTCCTCGAGCCATTCGGGCATATTCAACCAATCGTCAGAGGGCAGTTCTTTGAGCCATGGGTGTTCAAATCCACAGTGGTTGAAAATCATGTCCATCACTACTTTAAGTCTCTTTTGGTGGGCTTCATCAATGAGCTGGCGATATTCCTCGTTGGTGCCAAAGCGCGGGTCTACCTTATAATAATCTGTCGTGGCATAGCCATGATAGGTACTAAAGCCGTTGGTGTCGGGCGAATTGTTCTCCAACACGGGTGTGAACCATAGGGCGGTCACCCCCAAATTGGTGAAATAATCGAGGTGTTTGCGAATGCCCTCCAAGTCGCCCCCATGTCGAAGACTGGGTTTCGTGCGGTCGCAAACATATTTGTTCATGCTTTTTATCTGGTCGTTCTTGGTGTCTCCGTTGGCAAACCGGTCGGGCATGAGCATGTACAGCACGTCGGCATTGGTAAATCCCATGCGCTTGTCGCCACTCATCTCCCGCTGCTTCAGCTCGTATTTCACCTTTTTTGTTTTCTTTCCCTTGGTGAACGACAGCGTGATGGTGCCTGGCTTGGCATCCTTCAGGTTAAGGTAAGCCAACAAATAATGTGCGTTGGGCATCTGTACCACACTGTCTATTCGCACGCCAGCGTCATGGGTTGTTACTTGAGTGCCGTGCAAGTCGTTGCCGTACACCATGAGTTGCAAACTCGCATCCTTCATCCCAACATACCAATTGGTTGGGTCAATGCGGGTTATTTGTATCTGCGCATTGGCTATAAAAGCTTGTGCAACCAAACAAGTCATTAATATTATTTTCTTCATGCTATATTTATTTGATAGTTTTTTTGTATAAAATGAATTAGAGGATATGAATTGTACGATTGTTTTAACAACGAATGAAACAAATGCAACAAATCTTCTCTTAAAGACTTGCAATGTTGAATTAACATAAATGTTCTGACGTTTTGAACGAATCCTCATATGTGTGATTGTTTTAACAACAAATGAAACAAATAAAACTAATTATCTTTTTAGGACTGAAATATCGAATGAACATAAATGTTCTGACAAATTTAACGAATTAAGATACCTATATAGAACTCCAATTTGTTATTTGTTCTTTGTTTATGTTTTTTGTGTTTTGATAGTTGATGAGTGTTGTCTACGTTCTTTTATGAATGTTTTGCATGACTATGAGATTACCTTATCGGATTTTGTGGATTAAATAGTCGGATATGTGATAATCTGATTTCATTGAAATTGATTAATATTCCTAATTGTAGTCCTGTGGCTTTGAGGTAATTGATGAGTTGAGCTTTGTGACTATCATCAATCTTTTGGATAGCCTTTAGTTCTACTATTATTTTATTTTCCACACAAAAATCACAGATGTAGGGTGTAGAGAGTGGATGATGGTGAAAAGAAATGTTAATTCTCTTTTCTCTTTCAAAGTTAATGCCTCGTTCCCGTAAGGCAATGGCAAATGCCTCTTGGTACACTTTTTCTAAGAAGCCACACCCCAGTTCGTTATGTACTTCAAAAGCTGCACCCACTATTTCATAAGACAAATCCTTATACAACGGTTCCATATCATGGCATTTATACGTTAGTTAATTAGGGATTATGGTTGTGTTAAATTTGTTTTATTCGTCCGAGCTTTAGCTCATTTTTATTCATAAATATGGCAAAGTTATTTGTTTTATTTGTTACATTTGTTGTAAATTTATAGTCGTTTTGTTGTTACCCTTTGTCTTTATTGCTTGTTGATAGACAAGATAAGCGCTGATTGTGCAGGAACAATAGCCTTGTCGGCATGTTCATCGAGCATTAATTTCTCTGTTCCATTGACGTCAATGACACCATCGTAGCACAGTACGTTGTAAACTCCAGCTGGTAAGGATACCTGTTTTGCGGTCTTGTTGGCATTGAGCAGCACGTAGATGTAGCTGTTGGTGGGGACATCAAACAAGCGATAACCCACTAAGCAAGGCTCTGTTGGGAGGAAAGTGAGATGCTGTCGCACCGCCTCGGCGTTGCCCAAACGGAATGCGTGGTATTGCTTTCGCAGTGCTATGAGACCCTTGTAATAGTTGAATACCTGTGGGTAACGCTGCAAATTGTTCCAATCCAATCGGTTGACTTCAATGGGAGAGTTAAACGAGTTGTGCACCCCTTGCTTGTCGCGGAGCATCTCTTCGCCACTCAACATGAACGGAACACCTTGTGAAGTGAACACTGCCGTTTGTGCGAGTAAGTCCAATCGGATGATTTCTTCGGTAGAAATGTTGGGAATAGACGCCTTCAATCGGTCCACCAAGCACATGTCATCGTGGCAACTTACATAACTAATCATTTGTGTGGGTTCAGTTGCCCATGCCACTTTGCTGTAGTTCACTCTGCTCATGTCTACTTGTGGGTGTGCTATGGCACCGGCGATACCAAACTTAATGCTCTCTTCCTCGCCAGCAATGCCAGCAAGGAACGCTCCTTTCTTGTCGTCACTGAAAGGCCCACGCAATGCATCGCGCAGTTCATCACTAAAGGCTGCGATGCCTGGCAGTTGTTGGATGTTGGCTTTCATGGCGAGTTTGTCCGCAGGATAAGCACAACTACCTGCACTCCATCCCTCACCATAGATATAAATAGAGGGGTCTATCTTGTCCACTTCCTGTCGAATGGCGTTCATGGTCGCTATGTCGTGAATGCCCATGAGGTCGAAACGAAAGCCGTCGATGTGATATTCGTTGATCCAATATTTTACCGATTCTAACATGAATTGCCGCATCAAAGGTTTTTCCGAGGCTGTCTCGTTGCCACATCCCGACCCATTTGAATACTTGCCTTCAGCGTCTTTGCGATAATAGTAATCGGGGTAAGTACGCTGAAAGTTACTGTTCTCGATGTCGAACGTGTGGTTGTACACTACATCGAGGATGACACGAATGCCCGCCTTGTGCAGGGCTTGCACCATTTGTTTGAACTCCTTGATGCGCACTTTGGGGTCTTTGGCATTGGTACTGTATGCCCCCTCTGGCACATTGTAGTTCTTTGGGTCGTATCCCCAGTTGTAGTTGGCGTTGGAGGTTTGGTGTTCATCCACCGAAGCAAAGTCGAACGAAGGCAACAAGTGTACCGCATTCACCCCTAACTCTTTGAGGTGGGCAATGGCCTTTGGTTCAGCCAATCCAACAAACTTGCCCTTATGAACGGCAGGAGAGGTAGGCGAATCGGTGTAATCCCGTACGTGCATCTCGTATAACACCAGGTCAGAGGGTGATGCCAGTGCAGGTCTCTTATCGTTTTCCCACCCCTCGGGGTTGGTTGCTTGCAGGTCTATGATAGCTCCTCTGTTGCCATTGATGCCCACCGCCTTGGCAAACACGCCCGGTGTCTCGCCTCCTTTGTGCTGTTGGTAACCCAACACTTCAAAGGTATAGTACATACCTTTCAGGTCGCCCTTGATCTCTTTTGCCCACACGTCGTTGCCCATTGACTTCATCTTAACAGTCTTTGTAGGCTTTCCACCTTCGCCTTCTTTGTACAAACGCAGCACGACACGCTTGGCAGTGCTTGGCGCATTGAGCTTGAATGCAGTCTTTTGAGGCGAATAAATCATTTCGTTGAACACTTTGGCAGATAAAGATAATTTACTTGTTGGCATCAAAAAAGCCAACAACAGGAAAATATAATGCTGATAATGTCTCATAAGTAAGGGTGTTATTGATTATTGCGCCATGAGCGAAACGGCAAATCCGCCACCGCTGGCTTGATTGATCTTCAATACGTCTCCACGTTTTACGGTTTTGTTCGTGATGACATAAGCTCGTGGGTTGTGGTCGTAATGGGCATTTTTAGCATCGGCATAAATCGTGCACTTGTACTTCTTACCCTTGTCAAGGAAGTCGAGTTTGATGACACTCTTGTGTCCATTCTCGTCGCATTTGCCTCCGATAAACCAGTTGTCGGTGCCTTTTGCCTTGCGCGCCACGGTGATATAGTCGCCGGGTTCAGCCTCCAAATACTTGCTGTCGTCCCAGTCAACAGCCACATCCCGTATGAATTGGAACGCATCATCGAACTTCTCGTAGTGTTCGGGCAAGTCGGCAGCCATTTGCAGTGGGCTGTACATGGTCACATAGAGTGCCAACTGTCCTGCCAAGGTGGAGTGTACAAAGCTGGGATTGTCGCTCCATTCTGATAGTTTCGTTACAAAAATACCCGGCGTGTAGTCCATCGGTCCGCCCTGTAAGCGAGTAAAGGGCAAGATAGTGGTATGGTCTGGATTGTTTCCTCCAAAGGCTTCGTACTCTCCACCCCTTGCACTTTCGTTGCCAACCATGTTAGGCCATGTGCGGCATAAGCCCGTTGGGCGTGTCGCTTCGTGGGCATTCACCATGATATGGTGCTTGGCAGCTTGCTTCACCACATACATATAATGGTCGTTCATGGATTGAGAGAAGTGATGATCGCCACGAGGAATGATGTCACCTACGTATCCTGTCTTCACGGCATCATATCCATATTGGTTCATGAGATTGAAAGCTTTTTTCAAATGTCGTTCATAATTCACCGCACTGGATGATGTCTCATGGTGCATCAAGAGTTTTACACCCTTTGAATGAGCATACTCGTTGAGTCCCTTCAGGTCGAAGTCGGGATAAGGCGTAACGAAGTCGAACACGTCTTGCTTCCAGTGGTTCGCCCAATCTTCCCAGCCTACGTTCCAGCCCTCCACCAAAACTTGATCCAATCCGTTCTTGGCAGCGAAGTCGATGTATCGCTTCACCTTGTCTGTGTTAGCCCCATGGCGTCCGTTTGGCTTCGCTTTGCTCCAGTCTATCTGGTCGAGTTTGATAGATGGGAACTCATCGGTGTAGTTCCATGCGCTTTTGCCAACAATCATTTCCCACCACACACCGCAGTATTTTGTGGGATGAATCCAACTCGTGTCTTCTATCTTGCACGGCTCGTTGAGGTTCAGTATGAGGTTGCTCGACAACATGTCGCGTGCGTCATTGCTCACCATTACCGTTCGCCACGGACTCTTACAAGGCGTTTGCATGCACCCTTTGGCACCGTATGCGTCTGGGGTGAGCCAGCTTTCAAACGTCATGGTCTTGTCGTCCAAGTTGAGGTGCATGGTAGAATAATCCACACAAGCTGCCTCGTGGATGTTGATGTACAGCCCATCTTGGCTCTTCATTTGCAGCGAGGTCTGCACGCCTGTGGGTGAGAATACTGCCACCGACGAGTTTCCCCAGTTCACTGCATCATGAAAACGACCCCTTATTTCGGAGAGTTTGCTTTGTTGTGTCTTTTGCTCTTGTGTGTCATAGTCGCCCGGAAGCCACCATGCCGTATGGTCGCCAGCCATGGCAAACTGCGTATGTTCTTCTTTAATGAGGAAATAGGTCAAGCTGTCTTGTTGCGGAAATTCATAGCGCAATCCCATTCCCTCGTTGTAAACACGGAACCGAACAATGATATTGCGCTGCGAAGAGGCTTGATGCAACGTTACCGCCAGTTCATTATAATGGTTTCTGATGGTTGCGGTCTCCCCCCAAACAGGCTTCCATGTCTCGTCAAAGGTGGATGTCTGTGTGTCTTTAACCGTAAACCCATTCATCAAGTCGGTTTCCCTAAGCCCCTTGGAGGCGTGTTTGTCCTTCATGAGTTCCAAGCCCAAGCGCGACGGTTTCACCACGGCTTTTCCTTTATAGGTCATGGAATAGGTGGGTACGCCATTGCCTTGCAAACTGAAGTTGACGCTTACATTGCCATTGGGTGATTTGACTACTTGTGCCAACATTGCCATTGGCAGCATAAAAAACAAAAGGATAAGATTGATTTTCTTCATGATGTTGTAGTTGAAAAGTATGCCACAAGGGCGCAAACCCTTGTGGCTATAGGTGTGAGGGGTAGGGTGTTAGACCCTTCCCGACTGTGAATTTAGTTCGTGTAGATTGCTCACCAAGCTGTTGTCGGTCAGCATGTCTTCTATGTTCAGGTGCATTCGATAACGCCAATAGTGCTTCGGATTGGCAGGAATGTTGATGCGTTCGGCGTTGGCATCTTCCAATCTCAGTCGTTCGTCCATGGACAACCAGTCTTGTATGGACAGGATGCAGAGCATGGAGGGCGATGCCAAGTGTTGCCAAATGATGTCGCGGGCCAACCAACCCGGCAGTGGATGGGGGGCAGGCCCTTCTTTTCCCAGCATGGTGTTGTAATAATGCTGTGTACGTGGGTAGTCCTCGTCCCACCATTGGCGCAGCGTTGGCATGTCGTGTGAGGATATGGTAGCCACGCTTCTGTATGGGTTGTTGGGCAAATAGCCAAAGGTTACCTTTGGGTCTTTGGGCATCGACTGCACCTCGAGACTGAGGATGCGCAGCTCGTTCATCACCCATGCCACGCAATCGGGTACCATTCCCAAGTCTTCGGCACACACCAACATGCGGGTAGCCTGTACCAATTTAGGCAGTTTCTTCATCGCCTCGTGATACCAGAACTGGTTGTTGCGGCGATAATAGTACTCGTTGTACAAACGGTTGAACGCCTGTTTGTCCACATCCCACAGACTTTCGTAGATGAAGTTGAATTGTGCCGTGATGCGTGGGTGGAACAGGTGAGGGCTCTTCTTGTCACGAACAAACAACACATCGTTGGCAAGTGCATACAGTCCGTCGCGTATCCATGTGTTCTTCTCGTCCATTTCTTGCCCCTCGAAGGCTGCTTCAATCTTGCACTCAGTATTGAAATGCTCGTTCAACTCAAACACGTCGTCGTGAATATGGTTGAGGTATTTGGCGATGACTTCTTCCCGATGTTCGCCAAACACCCTGTCGATGACCCAGTTGCGGACGTAAGGCTTCGTAAATAAATCTTCTTGGAAGTTGAGTCCGTAGGATGCTATCTCCTCGCGCGACATGCCCAACGATGGCGAAAACTGTCCGCACAAGCCGTTGACACAGCTAATAGGTATTTCCCAAATGCGGAAGAATCCCAATACGTGGTCGATGCGGTAAGCGTCGAAAAACTCTGCCATGTTCTTGAAACGGCGTTCCCACCAAGCACATCCGTCTTTCAACATCTCATCCCAGTTGTAGGTGGGGAACCCCCAATTCTGTCCGTTTACGGAGAAATCATCGGGTGGCGCACCAGCCTGTCCGTCCATGTTGAAGTATTTGGGTTCTACCCAAACGTCACAACCGTGGCGACTGACACCAATCGGCACGTCACCTTTGAGTACGATGCGCTTGCTTTGCGCATAGGCGTGCGCCTCTTTCATTTGGGTGTATAGCACAAACTGCACGAAGTAGTAGAACGCTACTTGTTGATATGCCTTGTTGCTTGGGGTACTCAACGCCTTGCGGTCTGCCTCATTCCATGTGTGGTGGTCGGGCCATTGTGTAGCGTCTGCCGTGCCATTTTGGTCGCGCAGGTAGCAGAACTGTGCATAAGGTACCAGCCAGCGAGCGCTCTTTTCGAAGAACGCCTTGTACGCCTTGGTGCCCATGGTGCGTTTGCTCTCTTGCTTGAAGAGTAGCTGTAAGAAATCCATCTTGCTTTTCATCACGCGCACATAGTCAATCTGTGGCAGGCAGTTCAGCTCTTCTTGCAGTGCGTCAAATTGCGCTTGCTGCGCCTTATCGTTGAGTTTGGGCAGTTGGCGCAAGTCGCAATAGAGCGGATGCAACGCAAACACGCTGATGCAGCTGTAGGGGTAAGAGTCGGTGTAGGTATAGGTGGCTGTGGTGTCGTTGATGGGCAGCAACTGAAGGGCATGTTGTCCGGTGGTTTCCACAAAGTCAATCATTGCCTTGAGGTCACCAAAGTCGCCCACGCCAAAGCTGCCTTTGCTGCGTAGTGAGAATACGGGAACCAACGTTCCAGCCACCTTTGTGTTGGGCATGGGCATGAAAGCCTGATCCAAGTGGTACACCACCACGTCGCCACGGTTGAGCTTGGGTACGTCAATGGTGCGGTTGAAGCACGGTTCCCACATGGGTTCGTTCGTGGGAAGGCTGTACGACAGGGCTGCAAATTTCAGTTCTATGTGCTGCTCGCTCAGTGTTTCAGCGTCCACATTCACCACCCATTCGTTGTGCTGGTGCTGGGTCATGGGCAGTGCTTTGCTGATGTTCCACTCGCCCAAGGCCTCGGTGTCGCCCGACAGCACTAAGTATTGGTCGGGTTTGAGTTGTGGAGAACGTACAATGATACGCACCGTCTTGTCGTAAGCCGTGGGCTGCAGAGCTTGCAATGTGCTGCGGTGAAGGCAGTCGGTGAAAGCCGAAGAGTACAGATACGAGTCTTCTGGTATCTGCATCCAGTGGTCGTACACATGGTATTGCTTTGCTTTGGCTGCCGTGAGGTCAAGCTGGTGGGTAAGAGTAGTCCATTCCCTGCGCGTTACCTCTCCGTCACATTCTACCGAGTAGTAGTAGCATAGGGAAGAATGGTCGGCTGTGGTAGGCAGTTTGAGGTCGCACTTCCAGTGCAGTCCGTCGGTGGTGTACATTCTATAAGGGGTATAAAGCCCATCTGCAGGCTGACCATCATTCACTACATTCAAGATGAGGTCTTCTCCAAAAACTGTTTTGTATTCAATGTTAAATAATAGATTCATAGACTAAGGGTTAGTAGTTGCTTGACTATCTGTAGGTCACTTATCTGCAAATTTATAAAGAATAGATAGGGGGTTGCTGCCTTATGGAGGTAAAAACATTAAAAAGATTGTGCAAACGTTTGCATATAATCCTTGCTGTCATGTATGCACAGGGTGGACAAATGTATGTGGTTTTGTCCTGATTTTTCCTTTTTAGAAAGTTAAGAAATAGCTTTTGGAGCGGCTGTAGAGATGTCCTTTGCGGCTCGTTTTTATGCCTCTCGGTGGTTAACCCATTGCTTTTGTCGCTCTATCTTGTGTGAATAAGGGCATAAAGTGATGCAGATAAGCATGCTAACTCAATGCTTTTGCCGCATTAAAGCATTGAGATAGCTCTGCTTCGCTATGCAAATTTTGGCACAAGACGTTGATACACGGATAAATACAAAAATCGCTTATTTGCGACCAAAAGGGCAGTTGTTGGCAAATATGCGAGTATTTACACCCATTATAAAAATTTTTCTTATTGCACACATACCTTCTTTTTCTGTCGCACAGAGTTGTAATAAGCTGCTTTTAAATTAGCCTTATATAACAAAAATAGACCTAAAGTAGGTCTATTTTTGTCACTTATATTCATTTTCACTGCATCAACATCTTCTTGCCATCTACAATATAAATGCCAGGTGGCAGACTGTCCCACTCTTTTGTTTGACGAACTCCCTTCAGATTGAAGATGTGCTGATGGGTGTTTTTTGAGTTTTTATATGATTTTATAGATGTGGGGACTGATTCGTTTATCGTATGGAACACATGACGCAAAGCCGAAGAGTTCCACACGTCCATGCGCTTTCCATGGCGGTCAATCTCTATATGTACTTCGTAAGAGTGGTTGGCTTCTAATTTGGAAGTAGAAAAAGTGAGGCGTGTTTGAGCTTTGTTATTTGGTTGTTCGCAAGGCAAATAGACACCATGAACAGCACCCAAGTCAACCCATGTGCCAGTTGTTAAATCTAACAATCGGTAATAAATATTTCCTTGATAACCATTTCTCAATCCATATCCCCTCACGCTCGATTGCACCTGCAATCCTATTTCGGCAGTTTTGTTCAAATCAAATGTAGAATAATTGGTTTCTTTACCATTCACAAGGAAGTCAACATAACTAAATTCAATGGTTCCTTCATGGTTGTTAGGCAACACCTCGACCTCGAATGGCTCTTTCATGGTGATGGGGATCAGCTTTTCCACTCCTTTTCTGTTTGCTTTGATAGAAAAGGTTACATCATATTTGCCGGTTTTTAAAGCTCCTACTCTGCCCGAATTGTAATATTGCGACAGCATCTTAATAGCGAACGAGGTACTTCCAAGACGTTGTGCAACGACGTTAGGAGTGAGCAAAAAGCCATTAAACTCTTCGCCTGTTTCCTTATTTTTAAGTGTCATCACCAAGTCGCCACGCACCTCTTCGCGTCCCGAATTATATAAGGTGATGCTGAAAGCTGCGTAGTTGCCCGAATCTTCATAAAAAGGAGAGAGCAGGGTGGGAGCTTTTTCCATCACCACGACATCTTTTGGATTGTTGGTTTCAATAGTAACTTCATTGTCTGCAAGTTGCACTTGCATCTCATTGGTGCCATTGACGCAAACCCAATCGCCATTCTTTTGAGTCTTTGCATCAAGCACTTCTGAATAGACTGGTACCAAGCGATAGTTACCGTTTGGTACTCCTTCGAAATTAAAGTTATTCACCTCAAAGTTCAAGGTTGTGAAAATGGTAGCCCAAGTGTGGTTGGCATCTGTTGTTGGATATACTTTTACAAGATGATTGTTATTGCCATAAAGTGCAAGTCCCACCTTTCCTGTGAATACTCCCAGCTCGCCTTTTACCGAACTGTACGAGCCGAGTTTTTTAATTTCGGCATTAAAGGTCTCTGTTCTCGTCCCCTTCGTTTTGTTAATGGTGAATGCTGTGGTGGCACGAGCATCCAGTCCGCGAGGTATATCTTCAAACTGGGTGGCTTTTCCATCGTTTGGATGTGCTAAAAGAGCTTGCATGTCATCCCAGAAAGTACCCGAAATACCATAGCCTTTAATGTTCATATAAACAGTATTGATGTCAAAATAACCATCATGTTCACCAGCCCATCCCCAATTGATATGTATAAATCCTCGTTCGTCGTAGCCGTCGAAAACAAACGCATGATTCCCTCCTGCAACCAAAACAGGATATCCCTCAGACAGTTCTTGTATCACTGTGGAATGAAATTGATTGGCTGGCAAAAAGTCTTTATCAAGAAATTTCACGGAATAATTAAAAATATGGCGAAACGCATTACATGTGTACTGCAAATTAGAATCGCTTCCTTTGTAATAATATCTCATTCTGACAGCTTTGCCAATGTCACGCATCAATACGCCAACGGCTTGTGCCGAACGGTCGGAAGTTGTCTCTGCAACAGTGTTTTTCATGTCATCCCACCAATAAGTAGCACTCCGTCGGGCTTCATCACCTGTTGATGCAATAAAATCTTTAGGGCGATTTTTAGGCCATTTATGATAAAACATCATTTGTGCGGTTGCTGTTGCCACGCACCCTGTAGGCGTTGTTTGTCCACTGATAACAGGGGTATATTTATTGAAAGGATAGTATTGGCTCCACTTGCAAGTAAGCAATGGCGCTACTTTTCGTTTCACTAAAGATGATGTTTGTGCTGCTTTCGCAGGATTGGCTCGTACTGCCCTCACCACACGTTCATAATCTTTTAGAAACTGTTTGAAGTAAGACGTGTCGTTATTGCTGTCTTTCAATTGCCCACTACCATAAGCAACCACTTCGTTGAGTGTGCTTTCTCCGGATATAATGACAAATTTATTGTCAGCAGAACCAGTAAAGATGTAGTAAGCGGGCTGGTGTGTTGATTTTGAAGAACGAGTTTGCGGAGTGTTAGACAATAGCTTTGGATTTTTAATATACTTTGAAGCGATGTCCGAAGCTTGTTGTTTTGTAACCGGGTTTGCATGTACAAACATAGCGCAGGCTAACATTGTTATCACCGAAAATAGTGTTTTCGTTTGTCTGTTCATTCTGTTCTCTGTTAAATTATTATGTAATCGTAAAAAAAAAAGAAATGGGTGTAGCTGCAAATTCAAAACGCAATTACACTTTGCAAAGTTACATAGAATCTGTGATTTGCGATTTGTGAATTAAAGAAATCTTTTTTCTTTAAAGAGATTTTAAGAAAAAATCGAAGTGAAATTCTAAATCCTAACATTTTCGATTCTTCCTTGTATACTTGTTTTTATCGCAGTGTCAGTAGGTGTTGGCTTGGGGGTAAGATATGCACAAGGCTGGATTCGGTGAAGAATCCAGCCTTGATGTTTTTGGGAACACATCGCTCCATGGGTGTTGAATTTCTGTGCATTCGTCAGTCTTTGACATCCTTGATCAGCGACACAGCAGCTGCACCGAGCAATAATGAGATGCCCGCAACGAACATCATGTGGCTCTGTACCGAGCCTACAAGACTGAGGAGTGTGCCTCCTATTAACGCAGCCACGATTTGTGGAATGCAGATGGTGCCATTGAACAGGCCGAGGTAAGCACCCATGTGGCCATAACCTTGCAGGGCATTGGTGACAAAGGTGAATGGCATGGCCAGGATGGCGGCCCACGCACAGCCAATGAGGAGGAACGGAATGAACAGTAAATATTGGTCGTGCACCACGGTACAGGCTGCAAAACCTATGGCGCCCAATGCCAGACTAAGGGCGTATGCGATTTTCCTACTACCGAGTTTGGGAAGCAACGGTGCCCATAGCACAGAGCCAATGGCCTGCACGGCGAACAATACGCCCACCCAGTTGCCGGCCTCTTGTGCTCCCTCGCTGGCCATGTCGGTGGTGCCCCAAACGTTGGCGGCTACGGTGCCGTGCGTATAGGTCCACATGTACATGAAGGCTATCCAACTGAAAAACTGCACGATGCCTACCTTCCAGAAAGTGGAGGGTGCATGCTTGAGTAGACTAATCCAGTTTTCTTTCTTCTCCGTGTCAGACTTCAGACTGCCGTTGTACTGCTCGTACTCCTGCGGTGGCCACTCCCGTACCTTGGAGATGGTGTAGTTGACGCAGAGAATGAGGATGCCTGCACCCACGATAAAGCTGTAGATTACCGAGTCGGGGATCACACCTTTGGGTGCCGTGTTGGCGATGCCCAACAGTGCGAAGAAGAATGGAAACAGGTAACCCACTAACGAACCTGCATTGCACAGCAAGCTCTGGATGGAGTAGGCCTTGGCTTTCTGTTTTTCATTCACCATATCACCCACGAGCATCTTAAAGGGTTGCATGGCCATGTTGATAGAGGTGTCGAGGAACATGAGCATGACAAGTCCGAAAATCATGGCTACCGATGCCGTCATGCCAAACGAGCCGGAGTGGGGTAACAGGCACATGACCAGTACAGCCAGCGCCGCTCCGATGAATAAGTAGGGGATGCGACGCCCATATCGTGTCCATGTTCGATCTGAAAGTGTACCGATAATGGGCTGCACCACAATGCCCATCAAGGGTGGCAGAATCCAGAAATAACTCAAGTTGTGCGGGTCTGCGCCCAACGTGGCGAAGATACGCGAGATGTTTGCACTTTGTAGAGCGTACGCAATCTGTACACCGAAAAATCCGAAACTTAAATTCCAAAGTTTCCAAAAGCTCATGTCGGGCTTCTTTTTTAATTCATAATTCATATAGTTTTTTAGTTTACGAGTTATTAGTTTACGAGTTTACGAGTTGATAGTTTTTTTTAGTTTACGAGTTTACAAGTTGATAGCTTTTTAGTCGACAGTTGATAACTTATCAAGTAATATATTGTTGAGATTCGCTTTTGTTAACCATTAACTTGTTAACTTGTCAACTAATCAATCTATTGACTCGTCAACTCGTCAACTTGTTAACTTGTCAACTAAACATTACCTTGTTGTTCCCCTAATAATAAGTTTTGTTCTGACGATTCTCTTTTCAATCTTGTCGGGTGGAATGAAACCCTCCACGCGCGAAATGAGGATGTTAGCTGCTTCTTCGCCTACCCGCACGCCACGCTGCTCCACGGTGGTGAGCATGGGGTCGCAGGCCTTGGCACGGTCACCATTGGTAAAACCACAGATGGAGATATCCTCGGGTATCCGATAGCCCATGCGCTTGGCAGCGTAAAGAATGCCCACGGCCGTGTCATCGTTTACAGCGAAGAAAGCATCGGGGGCTTCCTCCTGGCTTAGAAGCTCAGGAGTAATTAGCTCAGCGTCGGCGCGGTTGTCGCAGATGCGGAAAAAACGGTCGTCAGCCTTCAGTCCGTACTTGGTGATGGCATCACGGTAGCCGTTGTAACGGTTTTTGGAAATCTCCATGGTCATCAGTGTGCCGTAGTAAGCGATGCGCCGGCAGCCAGTCTGTATGAGGTGCGTGACCGCATTGAAAGCACCCATATAGTCATCTACCACCACTCTACTACATTCCACGCCCGTACAAATACGGTCGTAAAACACAAGGGGCATGCCGTGGTCTATGAGCTGCTGGAAATGTTCGTAGCGTACGGTGTCTTTGGCCTGTGAGACGATGACGCCGCACACCTTGTTCTCAAAATAATCCTGGCAGATGCGCACTTCACGATCGTACTTCTCGTTGCTCTGTGCCACCATGATGCGATAGCCGCGGGCACTGGCTTCCTCTTCGATGCCGGAGAGGATGCTGGAGAAGTAGAAATGTGACAGCTGGGGAACGATGACGCCAATGACTCTCAGCGGTTTCACCTTGCTGTTGCGCAGCGACTCGGCGATGACGTTGGGGTAGAAATTATGTTCGCGCGCGTAGGCCTGTATCTTTTCCCGTTGTTCTTTGCTGATGCTCGGGTTGTCTTTCAACGCACGCGAGACCGTTGCAATAGAAACACCCAGTTCTTTTGCAATGTCTTTCATTGTGAGCGGTGACAAAATATCCATTTAGGTTGTTATTAGTGATACAAATGTATGCAAAACCTGAGAATGCAGGAAAGCAAGTCGTTGATTTCTAGCCAAATCTTTCATGCAAACGTTTGCGCTACTAAAACAACGAATTTACAGGAAAAATAGTATGTT
Organism: uncultured Prevotella sp.; assembly: GCA_963511375.1. Lineage (GTDB taxonomy): Bacteria > Bacteroidota > Bacteroidia > Bacteroidales > Bacteroidaceae > Prevotella. Next base: position 83,820 of record CAUPIT010000005.1, read on the forward strand.
AAAGGTTAAACAATACTAACTTTGCACGCAGAGAGGAGCTACTAACCAGACAGATAAGAGAAACATCAAGTCTCCTCATAGCATTTCCCTGGCCTTAAAGTGGAAGGAACAAACGCATGAGTCACGACAGGTCATGAATATCAGGGAATACAGCCTAAGCGATATACTAAATTTATTATATTAACATTAACTAAAAACAAGAAAGATGAAGCAGGTAAATTTTACATTGCCGCTGAGAATGCTAACGCTGTTGTGTGTGTTGGTATTATCAGTTAGTGCCTTCGCGCAACAAATTGCCGTGAAAGGCCATGTGAAGGATGAAACCGGCGAACCCATTATCGGTGCTACCATTAGAGTAGCGGGACAAGCGGGAGGTACGGTGACAGACTTTGACGGAAACTTCACCATTAACGCCAACACAGGCGACATGGTCTCTGTCAGTTACATTGGTTACGATGTCTTTGAGGCACCAGCAACCGCCAAGATGACTATTACGCTGAAAGAAGCCAAAGGTGAATCTATCAACGAAGTGGTGGTGATTGGCTACGGACGAGTGAAGAAAAACGACTTGACGGGTAGTGTTACTGCCTTGAATGCAGAGAAAATGGTAAAAGGAGCCGTTACCTCTGCCACCGATATGTTGGTAGGTAAGGCTGCTGGTGTGAGTGTTATCACTGACGGTGGCGCACCGGGTGCTGGTGCAACGATACGTATTCGTGGTGGATCGTCTATGTCGGCATCCAATAACCCGTTGGTGGTAATCGATGGTGTACCCGTAGACGATGGTGGCATCAACGGTATGGCCAATCCTTTGAGTACTGTTCACCCTGACGATATCGCTACCATGACGGTATTGAAGGATGCGTCAGCGACAGCTATCTATGGTTCGCGCGCATCGAATGGTGTGATTCTTATCACGACCAAGAAAGGAAAAGCTGGTGGCATTCAAGTTGGATACAGCGGTTCTGTGAAGGTGAGCACCAGTACTAAGGAAGTGGATGTGATGTCGGCAAACGACTTCAAAAAGTTTGTTATCTCCAAATTTGGCGAGCAAAGCATGCAAGCTAAGGCTCTTGGAACAAGCGACACTAATTGGCAGAAGGAAGTATTGCGCACATCGGTTAGCACCGACCACAATATCAATGTGTCGGGTGCGGTGGCTAACTTGCCTTATCGTGTGTCGGTAGGTTATACTAATGAGAACGGTATTGTGAAGACATCCAATATGGAACGCTTCACAGGTGCTATCAACTTGAATCCGCAATTCTTCGACAAGCACCTTACTGTTCAGTTGAACGTCAAGGGTATCTACAATACCAACCGCTTTGCAGACCTTGCCTCCTTGGGTATGGCAACACAGTACGACCCCACACAGCCCATCTATATGAAGGGGTCTGAATATGGTAACGGTTATTTCATGTATCTCAATGATAAGGGAAAACCTGTTGACATTGGCTTGGCTAACCCTGTATCCATCCTCACGGACAAGAGTGACAAGACAAAGGTGTACCGCAGCATCGGCAACGCACAGTTCGACTATAAATTCCATTTCTTGCCCGACTTGCGTGCAAACCTCAACTTGGGATATGATGTTTCCAAGGGAACGGGCGATGTGATAACCGTAGATAACTCTCCTATGTCTTGGACGTGGGGCAATTTCAAGAAAGGATTTGGTGAGAATAGCAGCTTCTGGCAACTCAAGCGAAATACGCTGTTGGAGTTCTATATGAACTACAACAAGACCTTTGGCGCACACTTCATTGATGCCATGGCAGGTTATTCGTGGCAGCACTTTTATCGTTCGGAATGGACCAAGTACCCCTATTCAGCGGCCAAGGCTAAGGAATATGGTAAAGAGTTCTACAAGGGCGAGGATGATTTCAGCACCGAGAACTACCTCGTGTCATTCTTCGGACGTGTGAACTACACCTTATTAGACCGCTATCTCTTGACATTCACGTTGCGTAACGACGGCTCCTCACGTTTCAACAAGGACAATCGCTGGGGTATATTCCCATCAGCAGCATTGGCTTGGCGTATCAACGAAGAGGCTTTCTTGAAAGACGTACGCTGGCTTGATGATTTGAAACTGCGTTTGGGTTACGGTGTGACAGGTCAGCAGAACCTTGGTAGCGGTGATTACCCCTATATGGCACGCTACGCCTACTCACAACCAGGTGCCAATTACTACTTTGGTGACAGGCGCATACGACTGATTGCTCCGTTGGCATACGATGAAAATTTGAAGTGGGAGGAAACCACAACCTATAATTTGGGTCTCGACTTTGGCATCTTCAAGGGTGTACTCTCGGGTGCATTGGATTTCTATTTCCGTCAGACCAACAACTTGTTGAACACTGTTACGGCACCAGCTGGCACCAACTTCAGCAACGAGTTGCTCACCAATGTCGGTACATTGGAAAACAAAGGTGTGGAACTATCGTTGACTGCACATCCTATTACAACCAAGGATTTCCAGTGGACAGTGGGTTACAATGTGTCGTACAATAAAAACACTATTACCAAATTGACATTTAACGACGACCCTAAATACAAGGGCGTGATACATGGTGGTATCGACGGAGCAACGGGCTATAATGTTCAAATCAACTCCGTTGGCAAGCCATACAACTCGTTCTATGTATTTGAGCAGATGTATGACGAGAAGGGTACTCCTATTGAAGGGGCTTATGTAGACCAGAACAACGATAATAAGATTGATGAGGGCGACCTAATTCCTTACAAGAAATCGGCTCCTGATGTGTACATGGGTTTGACATCACAGATGAATTACAAGAACTGGGATTTGTCATTCGCCCTTCGCTCGAGCATTGGCAACTATGTGTACAACAACACACAGTCTAATCGTGAGGCATGGGACGGTTCGCAGATGTACGACCAGACAGGCTTCTTGAAGAACCGCTTGAACTCTGCCGCCAACAAGAACTTCCATACGGGACAGTATCGCAGCAGTTACTACGTGCAGAAAGCTGACTTTGTTCGCATGGACAACATCTCGCTCGGCTACACTTTCAACAAGCTGTTCAATGATAAACAGTCCGCTCGTCTGTATTTCACCGTGCAAAATCCGTTTGTCATTACCAACTATAGCGGTATTGACCCTGAAATCAGCGGAGAGGGAATAGACAACAATATCTATCCGAGACCTATTTCGTTTATGTTTGGTTTCAATTTCAAATTCTAAATAGCAACTCAAAATGAAAAGATATCATATTAAAAAGTCATTATTCTTGCTCTTGTCAGGAGCATTGTTAGGAATGACCTCCTGTGTAGGAGACTTGGATACCGAACCGTTGGACAAGGATGAATTAGTGTCTAATGTAGTGTTCAAAAACGACATCAACGCCTACACCGAGAGCCTCGCCAAGATTTATGCGGGCATGGTGATAGGTGGAAACAAAGGTGGAGACGCCGATCAGGACGTCAAAGGAATCGACGGAGGCTCGCAGGCTTCTTTCATACGTGTGCTGTGGAACATGCAGGAACTGGCATCCGACATGGCTCACTGTGCATGGAATGACCCTGGAATTCCTGGGTTCAACCACCTTTCTTGGGATTCGTCAAGCCCATGGATTAAGGGCTCATATTATCGATTGGCTTACCAAATCAACTTGGCGAATGCTTTCCTTCGTGAGACCACTGACGACAAGTTGAATAGTCGTGGCTGTAACGAGCAAGTTAAGCAAACAATCAAGGGTTACAGAGCTGAGGCTCGATTCCTGCGTGCGCTCACTTACATGTACGCTCTTGACCTGTATCGTAACTATCCTTTCTTTGATGAGAATAGTACAATAGGTAGCGAGCGTCCACAACAAATTATGAAGGACGATATTTATAAATATGTGGAGAAAGAATTGCTGGAATGCGAGAAAGATCTTGCTGCTCCTGTTGTAGGCTGGAACAAGAATTATGGCAACGCTAACAAGGCTGCCGCATGGGCTGCCCTATCGCGTTTGTACCTCAATGCCGAGACTTATGTGGGACAGAAGAAATACACTGAGTGCGTCACTTATTGTAAGAAGATTATCAATGCTGGCTATGAGTTGGAACCCAACTATGGCGACATGTTCAAGGCGGACAATGATCACTCCAAGGAAATGATTTTCCCACTTCGCTACGAAGGTGCTGAAACTATGACTTGGGGAGGTATGACTGCTCTGTTGTGTTGGGGCTCTGCACAATTCCAAGAAGAGACGAATGCCAAGGGAGCTTGGCAAGGAGTACGTGCTAAGTCGTCACTGCTCAAGTTGTTTACCAACGAGAAAAAGCATGAGGAAGACACACGCTTTGCTATGCTACGTTTGGATGGAACCAAGAACGTGGAAATTGTCAATGAGGCAGATTTTAAGGACAATGGCATTCCTGTAACCAAATTCTGTAATCTTAATAAGGATGGTAGCAAACCCGCATCTTCTGAGGCTTATGTAGACTTCCCATTGTTCCGCTTGGGCGAGATCTATCTGAACTTGGCAGAGGCTGTTCTTCGTGGAGGAACAGGTGCAACCAAGAACGAGGCCATGAACTACCTGAACGAACTGCGCAAGCGTGCCTATAAGGAAAAGACCGTGGCACCTATCGATGACAACAACTTTACGTTGAAGTTCTTGCTCGACGAGCGTGGACGTGAGCTCTTCTTCGAGGCACAGCGCCGCACCGATCTCGTGCGCTTTGGCAAGTACACCTCTGCCGATTATGTGTGGCCTTGGAAGGGTGGCGTTGCGGAAGGTAAAGCTGTGAACGACAAGTACATGATATTCCCATTGCCTTCTGACGACATTGGCTCGAACCTGAACTTGAAACAGAATGATGGTTATTAATGGATTAAAACAAAACAGATCATGAAACTAAAAAATATATTATTTCTTGCAGCTGGTTTCTTGGCAATGACATCATGCTCGGATGACATCACCACACCAGTACTCAGCTTGCAAAAGGCTGCGAAGCTCAACGCTGTCAATCCAGCCACGATAACTTTCACAAAGGCAAACAGTGCTGAGGCTTTTCCACAAATCAGTTGGGAAAAAGCAAATTACGGCAAGGGTGCAGTGGTTGAATACACTGTTACCATTACCAATAACGAGAACAAAAAGAGCATTGAGGCAGGTAACACCGAGGATAACAAACTCACGTTTACCAATGAGGAGATGAACTCGCTGTTGGCAAAGATAGGTGCCTATCCTGGTCATACCTATGACTTCACCGTGTCTCTTAAGTCTTCTGCATTCAAGACGTTGACCAACGATGCGCAAAACACTGTCAACTTCAAGGCAACGCCTTACGACCCCAATACCGTGAACATTGATTGGAGCTATGCCTACGTGGCTGTGGGTTATCCAGAGTGGGATTATTCTAAGGCTTATCTCCTTGGCGACCCTGATGGTGACGGCACTTACCAAGGTTGGGTACAGTTTGATGAAGAATGTACTTTTGCTGTCGTGGATGGCAAAGACGTTACCAAGGTACTCGCCAAAGACTGGAAGGTTGATGCTGCTCAGAAGGGATTTGTGGAGGTGACGCTCACGCCCGACGGCAATGTGACCATAGGAAAACCCTGCGAGTGGGGCATGATTGGTGAAGCTACATCTGGAGGTTGGACCAAAGACACCAAGATGGAGTACGATAAAGACACCCGTATGTGGACGGCGGTAACACCGTTGACCGATAAGGAGTTCAAGTTCCGTGCCAATGAGGGTTGGGATATTAACTATGGTAGTGACAAAAACAATCCAAGCGTTTTGGCGCAAGGTGGCGAAAACCTTAAGGTGGCCAAGACCCACGCATACATCGTGAAGCTCAACTTGACCACTGCTGGCAAGTACACCTATACCATGGAAGAGACCGACATCGAACTGTCAAGCTCAGAACTGACAGTGCCTGGCTCTTATCAAGGTTGGAACCCGACCGCTGAAACTGCTTACCGCCTCAAGTCTGAGAGCCGCGACTTCCAATACACGGGCATCTATTACTATCCAGCCAACACCGAGTTCAAACTCTATGATGACGGCAAATGGCTGGGAAGCGTAGGCGAGGTGAAATGGAACGACACTAAGACTAAGGCTGAGTTTGCTCTTGGCGATGGTGCCAACATCAAGTTCACCGAAGGCGGCTGGTATCGCATTACCGCCAACACCAAGAAGATGGTTGCCTCTGTTGCCAAGACAGGATGGGGAATTGTTGGCGATGCCACACCCGGAGGATGGGATAAGGACCAGATGATGACCTACAACCCCGAGACCAAGAAATGGTCTATCACCATAACAATGGTGGACGGTGAATTCAAGTTCCGTTGGGATGCCGCATGGGAAAAGAATCTCGGTGGTGCCCTATCAGGTCTTACCGAAGGTGGCGGCAACATCAAGATTGGTGCAGGTACCTACCTCATCGAGCTTGACCCCGAAGCCAAAACTGCTACCGTAACAGAACAATAATTCGTTACGAGAGTAGAATATTGAACATAAAAGGCGCACTCTCACATGTAGATAGTGCGCCTTTTTTTTACCAAATTACATATTTATCACTACTAACAAGTAATGGCAATGAAACATATATACACCTTATTATTAATGATGCTGGCACTCGCTGGCAATGTTCATGCGCAAGGTTGGCCCAAGGATTACAAGGGCGTGATGCTGCAAGGCTTTTATTGGGACAGTTACCAAGACACGCAATGGAGCCATTTGGAGAGCCAGGCAGACGAGCTGTCCAAATACTTCTCACTCATTTGGGTGCCACAGTCGGGCTATTGTAACACGTTGCAAAATCAAATGGGCTATGCGCCTATATGGTGGTTCAGGCACGACAGTGCATTTGGCAGCGAAGCTGAACTGCGCAAGATGATCAAAACCTTCAAAGAAAAAGGTACGGGCATCATCGAAGATGTGGTCATCAATCACCGCACCGGCAACGACAACTGGTGCGATTTCCCCACGGAAACGTGGAATGGGCAAACCTTCACATGGTCGCTTGCCGATATTTGCAAAGGCGACGATCAAGGGGCAACAGAACGCAATGGCTATGCGTTGGCAGGTAACAACGACACGGGCGACGACTTCAAGGGCGCACGTGACATCGACCACACCTCCGCGAATGCTCAAAAGAACATCAAGGCATATCTTGATTTCTTGTTGAAGGATTTGGGTTATACTGGCTTCCGTTACGATATGGTCAAAGGATTCGCAGCCAAATACATCGGCATGTACAACACTTCTGCCAAGCCCGTGTACTCGGTTGGCGAGTATTGGGATAACACAGGCAGCATCAAGAACTGGATTAACGGCACCAAGGTAGATGGTGTTCCTACCTCTGCCGCCTTCGATTTCGACTTGAAGTATCGTATTTTGGAGGCTTTTAGTTCTGATGGCGACTGGTCAAAACTCAATGGCGAGTGTCTGGTTAAGGATTCATATTACAAGCAATATGCCGTAACGTTTGTCGACAATCATGATACAGGCCGCACTGATGGGCAAGGCAGCAGTCCGCTGTTTGCCAACATCGAGGCAGCTAATGCTTATATCCTCACCATGCCAGGCACGCCTTGCGTGTTCCTGCCACATTGGCTTCAATACAAAACCGCCATCAAGCGGATGATTGCCACACGCCGTGCCGTGGGTATCAGCAACACCAGTGATATTTTGCAATCCGCTGCTAAATCCAATGGTTTCGTGCTGAAAGTAAAAGGTAGCCAAGGCGAATTGTTGTTGATATTGGGGACAACGACAGACGCCAACACGCAAGGCATGAAGTTAGCGACATCGGGCGATAACTATAAAATGTATGTCAGCAATGCCGTCAACATTGATGAGGTAACAAGCATCAAGGAAGAGAAGTCTACATTCCGGGCTCCTTCATTTTGTGTGGTGAACGATGGCGAGACCTGTGCTTTCTTTGAAAAGCCAAAAGACTGGAGTTCCGACATCAAGTGTTGGGCATGGAACGATGCTGGCAACTTTACTGGTGGTGCATGGCCTGGCGTGGCATGCACCAAGGTTGGTGTGACTAACAGTGGTAACGAGGTGTGGAAGTGGTCATGGGATGGCGGTTTCACGGGCGGACCGGCCACTGGACAAGTGCCAACCGGCATTATCTTCAACGCGTCGGGCAGTCCGCAAACCAGCGACCTCAAATTTGAGAATGGGGCCTACTACGACCTTACCTCAGGCAAGAAAGGGGTGGTGACAGGTGTTGACAAGGTGCCCTCAGCACAGACAGGCCAGCGCAAGGTGAACGTATACGCACTGGATGGACGCCTTGTTCGATCGCAAGTAAACGAGGACAAGAGTCTGCAAGGATTGCAAAAAGGCGTTTATGTGGTGAACCGCCGCAAGCTGTTCGTTCGATAAGGCACTAACCAAAGCAATGCCCCCTGGAATGTTTTCTCACATCCCAGGGGGCATTGTTCATTCATATCGTTTATTCATATCGTTTATTCATGGGTGTAAACCATCTGCACCAATCCTTGCCCCCCATCGTATGACATTAAAGATTGATGACTCAACATGGGAGTCGACCTGCTTCGTCGGTGTTTATGCTTCCGGCTTTATCCTCCATGCAATAATCCTGGTTTTTCAAGAATTGTTCATATTTTTGGTATTTTCAAAATGTTCATTCTAGAAAAATGATGCTCTTTTTGGATAGTTTTTAGCACCTTTTTGCACAACCGTCGGTCTGTTTTGATGCAATAGCATGCAGTTTGAATTTCTATAGCATGCAGTTTGTCCCTCAAACTCAATGCTTTGATACCCCTATCTGCATGCTTTTTCTGCCTTAAAGCATTGCTTTTGTCTGTGCACCGATATAACTATTGGCCGTAAGTTATTGAAAAGTAAGGATATAGAAAAATCGCATATTTGCACCCAATAACCTGTTTGGTTGCAAATATGCGAGTATTTGACACGGTTGTCAACATATTTCGTATGTTAACCACTATGTTTTCATCTGCTCAGTTTTCTGTTCACGGCCATTAATTGATGAAAGTCGCCTTTCGCAGCATCACTTTTTTTGCTTCGTTTGACCAAGATATTCTTACAGTCAGGGGCATCGGCTTCATCAGGTAAACAAAAAGAAGGATATATATACATCTTGGTTAGTAGTTGTATATTCAAGCCCGAAGTGGAAAATTTTCCAACCATTTTATTTTGTTACGAGCTTAGTTTGCAGTATCTTTGCATAAAAGAGACTTCGCCTTAGCAATTTCAGGCAAGCCTGATTGCGTTCGGCTCGTACTCTTTTTGCAATACCGAATATTCGCCTAACTAACAATAAAGATATATGATTCTTTTCTTTAAAACCCCGCAAGAAACCATTATTGCCACCGAGATGGACCATCAACCCTGCCAAGATGAAACCAGCAAACTGTGCTGGCTCTTCGGTGGAGCAGAATGTATAGACACACAACAGCTTGACGGAATCTATGTGGGGCCGCGGCGCGAGATGGTAACACCATGGAGTACAAATGCCGTAGAGATCACCGAGAACATGAATCTGAGCGGCATCACGCGTATCGAGGAATACTTCCCGGTAAGCTCCAAGGAGGCCACGTACGACCCAATGTTGCAACGTATGTACGAGGGTCTGGACCAGAATCTGTTCACCGTGAACCGTGAGCCAGAGCCTATCAGGCGCGTGGAGAATCTGGAGCAGTACAATGAGGACGAAGGGTTGGCCCTCTCGCCCGAGGAGATGGCGTACCTGCACACCATAGAAAAGCAGAACGGGAGGCCGCTCACCGACAGCGAGATATTCGGATTCGCACAGATTAACTCGGAACATTGCCGACACAAGATATTCAGCGGCACGTTCATCATCGACGGGGAGGAGAAAGAGTCGTCGCTCTTTGCGATGATCAAGCGCACCACACAGGAGAATCCCGGCAAGATTTTGTCGGCCTACAAAGACAACGTGGCCTTTGCACAAGGCCCGGTTATCGAGCAGTTCGCACCCGCTGACCAGTCGACCAGCGACTATTTCCAGGTGGAGGACATCGAGAGCGTGATCTCACTGAAGGCCGAAACCCACAACTTTCCCACCACCGTGGAGCCGTTCAACGGAGCCGCGACGGGTACGGGGGGCGAGATTCGCGACCGCATGGGTGGTGGCGTAGGCTCTTGGCCGTTAGCCGGGACGGCCGTGTACATGACTGCCTACCCCCGATTGGAGGGCGAGTCGCGCACGTGGGAGAACATCCTGCCCGTGCGGAAGTGGCTGTATCAGACTCCCGAACAAATACTTATCAAGGCTTCGAACGGTGCCAGCGACTTCGGAAACAAGTTCGGTCAACCGCTCATCTGCGGTTCGGTGCTGACGTTCGAACATCAGGAAGACGGTCAGAAGCTGGCCTACGACAAGGTTATCATGCTGGCTGGGGGCGTTGGTTACGGCAAGAAACGCGACTGTTTGAAGAAAGAACCGCAGAAAGGAAATAAGGTCGTAGTGGTTGGGGGCGACAACTACCGCATCGGTTTGGGTGGCGGAAGCGTGTCATCCGTTGACACCGGACGCTACACCAGCGGCATTGAGCTGAACGCTATACAGCGTGCGAACCCCGAGATGCAGAAGCGTGCCTACAATTTGGTGCGCGACTTGGTGGAGGAAAAGGAAAATCCGGTGGTGTCCATCCATGACCATGGCAGTGCCGGTCACCTGAACTGTCTGTCGGAACTCGTGGAAGACTGCGGCGGAGAGATTGATATGACCAAGTTGCCTATCGGTGATAAGACGCTCAGTGCCAAGGAAATCATTGCCAACGAGAGCCAGGAGCGCATGGGACTGCTCATCGACGAGCGGCATCTGGATCACGTCAAGGCCATCGCCGAGCGTGAGCGCGCACCGCTGTATGTGGTGGGTGAGACCACCGGCGACGCCCACTTCTCGTTCGTACAGGCCGATGGCGTGAAGCCTTTCGACCTGGATGTGGCACAGATGTTTGGACACTCGCCCAAGACCATCATGACCGATGAGACCGTGACGCGCCACTATGAGGACGTGACCTATAGTGCTGACCAGATAGACAGTTATATAAATAAGGTGTTGCAGCTGGAGGCCGTGGCGTGCAAAGACTGGCTCACCAACAAGGTAGACCGCTCGGTAACGGGCAAGATAGCCCGCCAGCAGTGTCAGGGTGAAATACAATTGCCGCTCTCCGACTGTGGCGTGGTGGCTTTGGATTACCGCGGCAAGCGGGGTATCGCCACCGCCTTGGGGCATGCTCCACAAGCTGGATTGGCATCGCCAGAGGCCGGCAGCGTGCTGAGTGTGGCCGAATCGCTCACCAATATCGTGTGGGCACCGCTCGAAGATGGGCTGGAAGGAGTCTCTTTGTCAGCCAACTGGATGTGGCCATGCCGTGCGCAAAAGGGCGAGGACGCACGCTTGTATGCCGCAGTGGAGGCCTTGAGCGACTTCTGTTGCTCGCTTCACATCAACGTACCCACTGGAAAAGACTCGCTGTCGCTTACCCAGAAATATCCAAACGGCGAGAAAATCATCTCTCCCGGAACCGTTATTGTCAGTGCGGGGGGCGAGGTGAAGGATGTCAGGAATGTGGTTTCACCGGTTTTGGTGAACAGCAAGAACTCGTCACTCTATTACATCGACTTCTCGTTTGATGACCAACGTCTCGGCGGCAGTGCCTTTGCGCAGACCTTAGGCAAGGTGGGCAGCGATGTTCCGACGGTGAAAAACCCGGAATACTTTGCCGACTGTTTCGAGGCAATACAGACACTCATCAACAAAGGGTGGGTGATGGCAGGTCATGACATCAGTGCCGGTGGCTTGATAACCACGCTGTTGGAGATGACGTTTGCCAACCAACAGGGCGGCATTCATGTGAACTTGTACGATATGAGCGGTGAGGACGTGGTGAAAAATCTGTTTGCCGAGAACCCCGGAGTGGTGATTCAGGTGTCTGACCAGCACAAACATGCGCTGCGTGAATACTTAGAAAGCGAAGGTATCGGCTATGCCAAGATTGGCTACCCCACGCCAAAGGAGCGCAAGATCGTCATCAAGAAGAATGAGTGGCAGCACGAGTTCGACATCGATGCCTTGCGTGAGGCGTGGTACCAGACATCTTACGAGCTGGACAAGCGGCAGAGTATGAACGGAATGGCCGACCAACGTCACCGCAACTACAAAGCGCAGCCGCTGCAACTGCGGTTCAACGATGCCTTCACGGGCAAGCTCTCGCAATACCAACTCAACGCAGACCGCCGCACACCTTCAGACATCAGGGCGGCTATCATCCGCGAGAAAGGAACCAACGGCGAACGCGAGATGGCTTACGCCTTGTATCTGGCGGGCTTTGACGTGAAGGATGTGATGATGACTGACTTGATTAGCGGCCGCGAGACACTGGAAGACATCAACCTGATTGTGTTCTGTGGCGGTTTCTCCAACAGTGACGTGCTCGGTTCGGCCAAAGGGTGGGCAGGCGCATTCCTGTACAATCCCAAGGCTAAAGAAGCGCTCGACAGGTTCTATGCACGCAAAGATACGCTGTCGCTGGGCATCTGCAACGGCTGTCAGCTTATGGTTGAACTCAATTTGATCAATCCGGAACATCAGCAAAGAACCCGCATGTTGCACAATGACTCGCACAAGTTTGAGAGTGCATTCCTTGGGTTGACGATCCCTGAGAACAACAGTGTGATGCTCGGAAGCCTCTCTGGCAGTAAGCTCGGCATTTGGGTTGCCCACGGAGAAGGTAAGTTCAGCTTGCCTGAAGGTGAGGAAAGTTACAACATCGTTGCCAAATACAGCTACAACTCCTATCCCGGCAATCCTAATGGTAGCGACTATAGCGTGGCTGGTATCTGCTCCAAGGACGGACGACACTTAGCTATGATGCCCCATCTGGAACGCTCCATCTTCCCATGGCAGAACGCTTATTACCCCCACAAGCGGCACATGGATGAGGTAACGCCATGGATAGAGGCTTTTGTGAATGCGAGAGAGTGGGTGGAAAAACAGGTTAAGTAGACGAGTTGATAAGTTTACAAGTTGACGAGTCGGCTACATAATAAAAGAAAGTATTCATTCGTAAGGAAACAATCACCATTTACAGCGCATGGGCAATCCTATCAAAATTCCCAACACGGTAGAGACATCGCAGGACAACCAGCGATGGATTACGCTCTTTAAGACATTTGTCAAGATAGGTGCGTTTACCCTTGGCGGCGGTTATGCCATGATACCAATCATTGAGGCGGAGGTGGTTGACCGGCATAAGTGGATTGACAAGGACGAGTTTCTCGACCTCATCGCCATCGCACAGAGCTGTCCTGGCGTCTTCACTGTCAACATCAGCATCTTCATAGGCTATAAGCTGCGAGGAGTGCGAGGAGCAATCTGCACCGCAATGGGCGCGTCGTTGCCCTCGTTTCTCATCATCTTGTTAATCGCTATGTTCTTCCATCGCTTCATGGAAGTGCCATGGATTGCCTCCATGTTCAATGGCATTCGTCCAGCAGTGGTGGCGTTGATTGCCGTTCCCACGTTCAACTTGGCCAAGAGTGCCGGCATTTCATTGGTCAATTGCTGGATACCCATCATCTCTGCCCTGCTGATATGGGCCATCGGCGTGAACCCCATTTTCATCATCATTGCCGCAGGTATCGGCGGATACATTTACGGACAATTCATCAAACCCACTGAGTAGCATGATTTATCTCTATCTTTTCCTTACGTTTTTTCAGATAGGTTTGTTTGGTTTTGGTGGCGGCTACGGCATGCTTTCGCTTATTCAGACAGAGACGGTGATACACCATCACTGGCTTAGTAGTGCCGAGTTCACCAACATTGTGGCCATCAGTCAGATGACGCCCGGCCCTATTGGCATCAATTCGGCCACCTATTGCGGCTATGCTGCCGTGCACAACGCGGGCTATGGCATGCCCATGGCCATCCTGGGGTCAGCCACTGCCACCTTCGCCTTGGTGCTGCCATCCCTCATCCTCATGATTCTCATTAGTAAAATGTTCATGAAGTACATGGACACCGAGCCCGTACAGAATGTCTTCAGCGGACTGCGACCTGCCGTAGTGGGATTGCTTGGCGCTGCCACCCTGCTGCTCATGAACGAGGAGAACTTTGGCTCCATGATTGAAAATCCATGGCAATTCTGGATTAGTGTGGCACTCTTCTGCGCCACCTTCATCGGAACAAAATATGTAAAGATTAATCCTATCCGGATGATATGCTACGCAGCATTCGCAGGACTCATGCTGCTGTATTAATCGTTTATGAGTTGACGAGTTGACAAGTTTAAGAGTTGACGAGTTAATAGTTTACAAGTTCACAAGTTAATGGCTATAAACTTTTGAACTTGTAAACTCGTAAACATGTTGACTAGAACGCTTTCAACTCGTTTACTCTTAAACTTGTCTACTCGTCAACTAAAAAACTATCACCTCGTCAACTTGTAAACTCGTCACCCCGTCAACTAAAAAAGAATATCCAATGAACAAGCTACATGGTTTTGCAGAAGCCATTATCTCTTCTGCTTCTTTCGGACTGATTCCCCTTTTCAGTCTTCCGTTGCTGGCTTCGGGCATGCATACGCCGGCCATATTGGTGTATCGTTTCGCCATCGGCTGCTTTCTCATGCTGATGATATTGCTGTATCAGCGCAGAAGGATGTACATAGGCTTCGGCGATTCGCTACGAATCATGCTGCTGGCCGTGCTCTATAGCGGATCGGCTATCGCACTGTTCAAGGGCTATCACTACCTGTCGAGCGGCATTGCCACCACGTTGATGTTCTCCTACCCAGTGTGGACCGCCATCCTGATGATGGTTTTCAGGCACGAACAGCCTTCGCGCACCACCTTCATAGCCATCACCTGCGCCGTTGGCGGCGTGTGCCTTCTCTCGGGAATAGAACATGGTGTGGGCAACGTGTCTGTGCTTGGCATCTGCATTGAGCTGCTCTCGGGTCTTCTATATGCCATCTATATGGTTTCGTACCCAGTGATGAAAATCAGCAGGATGCCGTCATTGAAAGCCAACTTCTACATCTTTTTCTTCTCTATGCTGATGATTACATTCTACGCAGTGTTCATGGAAGGCGGACTGTCGCCCATCCATTCGGGTCAACAGCTCTTCTATCTCTTCATGCTGGGACTGTTGCCGACGGCCGTGAGCAACGTAACGCTGGTCATGGCGCTGAAGAATATCGGCAGCACCCTGGTGGCTATCCTCGGCGCTTTCGAGCCACTAACGGCCATGTGCATCGGCATTGCCGTCTTCGGCGAGCCGTTCACCACGAGTATTGGCATCGGTTTTGTGCTAATTTTGATTGCCGTTGTGCTGCTTGTGTTGAAGAAATCGCCGGCCGAAGTACCTACCGGACCCGTACTACAGCACGAAAGGAAATAAGTCGGGCGTACCGACTTACCTTCCCATGGGTGTCAGGGTGAACTGGAATTTCTTGTGTCCAAACGGCACACGGTATTCCTCCAGCGCCTCGGCATGGCCGCTCCACGAGTCAATACCGCCTACGCCAGCAATCTCACCGTCGATGTGTAGGTTTGTAAACTTGGACTTCGTAACCTCCTGTATATGGCGCTGTTCCTTCTCGTCACCATCGTCCAAGTCCTCAACCGTATAGTGCAGGGCCGATGCAGAGAATGGCTTGTCCGAACGAACCAGCAGTCCCATACCTTTTTCGCCTGTTTGTTTCCACCAGCGCATATCGCTTTTGGTACCCGTTTCTTGCGGACGTATGTATGGATAGAACTGTTCGTCGGCCGTTTGCTGGTAGATGCCGAAGCGTTGAGAGAACTTCCGGTCGGCATAATTCTCCACGGGTCCGCGGCCAAAATACTCGCTCTTGTCCATATCGTAAGGCATCTGCATCACCATGCCATAGCGCAACATGCCGGGAACTTGGGCACCAGCGTCTGGAACAAGCGTCTGCGCTACCTCTACTTTTCCAGACGTTGTGATAAGATATTCAATCGCCATCTGCGACTTCACGTCCGGCATGTCATAGTTCACCGTCACCAACATGGAGTTGGTGCCCATCCGTTTGATTTTCTTTACGTTGATGTCTTTCACCGTCATGGCAGGGTTGCGCCATACGCTGTACTTCTTGTTGATGCCCGCTCCCATGTCATTATCCGTCACGGCACGCCAGAAACAAGGCTTTAAGACGCCGCCGTCAGCCAGATAAGACACATCACCCACGACATATTTCGTCATCAAACCCGTTTGCTTGTCGAACGAGATAGACACCTGTTGGTTTTCTATCGTCACCTGTTTGTCTTTCTTCTTGCTGGTTTTCTTCAATTTTCCATACCATGCAAGTGTTTCCATCTCGGGTTCTGGGTTCGTGCTTTTTTCTAAATAATAGTCTTTTATAGGAAGCTGTTGGTAGGCCACCACCTGCCCCTTTTGCATGAGAGGCTCGGACTGCTTCAACACAAAGTCTATGTTAAGCTGCACGTCTGTGCTTTGTAGATCGGCCAACAGCTCATCCAAGTTGTACAACAGCGTCAAGTCAGCCGTCTGCTGTGCCTGCACCTGCAGGTCGCTTACGGTACCCTTTTGCGCCTCCTTACCATTGACGAGAATCTTCCATTGCAGGGCATAGTTATCCAGGTCGCGGAAGAAATACTCATTCCTCACCTTTATTTTCCCCGCCATCAAGTCAACTGGTTGTACCCAGATGTTCTGGTATTCGTAGCCCACCTCATACATGTGTGGGTTGGGTATGCGGTCGGGACTGATGAGTCCGTTGCAGTTGAAGTTGTTGTCGCTGGGATCATACTTATTGTAATCGCCGCCATAGGTATAGATGCCGCGCTTTGTGTCGCGTAAGGCTTGGTCCACGAAGTCCCACACAAAGCCACCTTGAAACTTGGGATATTTGCGCACCAAGTCCCAGTACTCCTTCAGTCCTCCGCCCGAATTGCCCATGGCATGGTTGTACTCACATTGTATGAGCGGCTTCTGGTCCTCGGCAGCTGATGACTGTGCGTATTCTTCGCACGCTTTTTGAGGGACGTACATGGGGCAGTACAATTCAGTGTTCGGTCCCTTGATTGCCCGCTCCCAGTGTATCGGGCGTGAGGAGTCCACGCTCTTAATCCAATTGAATGCCGCGGTAAAGTTGGGCCCGTCGGCCGTCTCGTTGCCCATGGACCAAATGATAATACTGGGATGGTTGTAAAACATTTCCACATTGTGCTGGTTGCGTTCCAGGATTTGTTTGGCAAACATGGGTTTTTTGGTAGCCGCGTCGTCCTCGTAGCCAAAGCCGTGCCCCTCCTGGTTGGCCTCGGCCACCACATAAAGACCATACTCATCGCACAGCTCATACCACTGTGGGTCATCGGGATAGTGACAGGTACGCACGGCATTGATGTTGAATTGTTTCATAATCTTGATGTCCTGTATCATCCGTTCACGACTCACGATGTAGCCGCCGTCTGGATCCATCTCGTGTCTGTTGGCACCTTTTATATAGATGGGTTGCCCATTAACCAGCAACTGACAGTTCCTGATCTCCACTTTCCTGAACCCCACCTTCTGCGGAATCACCTCAATGACCTTTCCGCCCTTCTTCACTGTGGTGACAAGGGTGAACAGATAGGGCGTCTCGGCGGTCCATGGCTTCACGTTCTTGATGTTGAAAGCCACGTTACCGTGACGCTGTCCCTTAAAGTCCACGCTGTGCTTGCTCACGGAGATGCCGTTAGCGTTCAGCAGGTCGAAGTCTACCGTGGGACTTCCCTTCACGTCCAAGTCTACCGACAGCACTCCGTCTTGGTAGTTGTTCGCCAGGTCGGTCTTCAACTTGATGTTGCTCACCTGCACCTTTTCGTTGCGGACATAAAGATAGCTGTCGCGCGCCACGCCACTCAGTCGCCAGAAGTCCTGGTCCTCACTGTACGAGCCGTCGCACCAACGGAAGGTTTGAAAGGCAATCAGGTTGTCGCCCTTTTTCACATAGGGCGTGATGTCGAACTCGGCGGCCACCTTCGAATCCTCGGCATAGCCCACATACATGCCGTTGACATACAGGTAGATGTTGGACGTCACGCTGCCAAAGTGGGCGATAATCTGCTTGCCATCCCAGCTGTTGGGTATGTTGATGATGCGGCGGTAGCTGCCCACATGGTTGTCTTTCAGTGGCACTTGGGGCGGGTTGTTCTCGAAGTGTCCGCGCCAGGCGAAGCCGATGTTCACGTATACCGGGTCGCCATAGCCGTTGAGTTCCCATATTCCCGGCACGCTGATGGTCTTCCATGCTGCGTCGTCATAGCCGGTTTCGAAGAAGCCCGAAGGCCGCTTGTCGGGAGCTTCGGCAAAATGAAACTTCCACGTTCCGTTCAACGAGAGATAATTGGTCGATGCCTTCCGGTCGCCGGCAAGCGCCTTCTCGGCCGACTCGTACGCGAAATAATTGGTGTGCAGTTTCAGTCTGTTCACCTCGTTCACCTGCAAGTCGTGCCACTCCGTATCGGTAGGCATGTCTTTCTTGATAACAGACACAAGGTTGGCACTGGCTGGCAGTGCGGACAAAATGGCCAAAGAGGCCGCGATCAACGTTTTTTTCATCAATTTGGATTTTTGGGTTAGCTGCCCCCGTGGGCGATTGTTTGGTTCTGGTTGTATGTCACAAAGATAGTGTGTTTTTGGCTATTCTGCAAATTTTCTGTGTCATTCGTTGGCCCATCCATTTTCTTTCCCATCCTTACTTTTGTTCAATTTTTTGCCTGAAAAAAGCCCTTAAAACGGCACTTCCAAACTTTCAAACCAGAAAAAATCAATAGGCAGGGAGGATGCAAGATAAGGTTTATGGCAGCGGATAAATCGTATTTTTACACAAAAACAAAGCATTTTTGGGCTAAAAAGCATCATCTTACCTGTCAATTTGCATGCTCTTTTCCTCCAAAAGCATGCAGATTGCCGCACAAAAGCAATGCTTTTGACAGGGAAAACGTTGAAGGAAAGGTGGGATAGGGCGGCTGATGTTTGTAAATGTTTGTGTGTTAACTTGATACGAAAGTTGCTCATTTTTAGCGAATTTGCGAACGAGTGGCATCCTGTTTGAAAATACGCGAAGCATGAAAGACATGTTTGTCAAGAAAAATCATGTTCTTTTGTTTCAACAAAGGATTAAACGAGTTAAGCGAATCTGATTGTCATAATCAGTGAGCGCGGCATTTATTGAATTTCCAAGAAAGAAAAATTCGTTTTTTTCGTTTTATTCGTTGTGAAAAAATATTCGTGTTTCACGTCATAAAATTGTATTTTTGCAGATAAATGAAATAATATAAACCATTCAGCATAATGACAAACACAAAACAAAGGGACGAACTGCAGGCAGCCATCTGGAGAATCGCTAACGAGGTACGCGGCGCCGTAGATGGCTGGGATTTCAAGCAGTTTGTATTGGGTACACTGTTCTATCGATTCATCAGTGAGCATTTCACCACCTTCATAGAGGCTGGCGACGAGAGCGTAGATTATGTTCATCTACCTGATGACGTCATCACGCCCGAGATAAAGGACGATGCCACCAAAACCAAAGGATACTTTATTTATCCCAGTCAGCTGTTTTGCAACATCGCCAAGGGAGCCAACAACAATCCGAACTTGAATACCGACTTGGCGGCTATCTTCGATGCCATAGAGAGTTCTGCCAACGGCTACGACTCGGAACATGACATCAAAGGACTCTTTGCCGACTTCGACACCACGAGCAACCGTTTGGGAAACACCGTGGAGGAGAAGAACAAACGCTTGGCTGCCGTCATCAAGGGCGTGGAGAGCTTGGACTTCGGAAACTTTGAGGACAGCGAAATCGACCTCTTTGGCGATGCCTACGAGTTCCTCATCTCCAACTATGCCGCCAATGCGGGCAAGTCGGGTGGCGAGTTCTTCACACCGCAAAACGTCTCGAAGTTGATTGCGCGCCTTGCCATGTATGGGCAGGAGACGGTGAACAAGATTTACGACCCTGCTTGCGGTTCTGGCTCGTTGCTGTTGCAAGCCAAACGACAATTCGACACGCATGTGATAGAGGACGGCTTCTTTGGGCAGGAAATCAACCACACCACCTACAACCTTGCACGCATGAACATGTTTCTGCACAACATCAACTACGACAAGTTCGACATTGCCTTGGGCGATACCCTCCTCCATCCGCAATATGGCGACCAAAAGCCTTTCGATGCCATTGTCTCCAATCCGCCTTACTCGGTAAACTGGGTGGGTAGCGACGACCCCACGCTCATCAACGACGACCGCTTTGCTCCGGCTGGGGTGTTGGCGCCCAAGTCGAAAGCCGACTTTGCCTTTGTGCTGCATGCGCTCAGCTATCTCTCTGCCCGTGGGCGTGCCGCCATTGTCTGCTTTCCCGGCATCTTCTATCGTGGAGGAGCGGAACAGAAGATAAGGAAGTATTTGGTGGACAACAACTTTGTGGAAACGGTCATCGCCCTGCCGCCCAATCTGTTTTACGGCACGAGCATTGCCGTGAACATCTTGGTGCTCTCCAAACATAAGATGAACTCCACCACCCAGTTTATCAATGCCAGCGGTGAAGACTTCTTTAAGAAAGAAACCAACAACAACATCCTGCTGCCCGAACACATCGAACGCATTGTCAGCATCTTTGGAAACAAGGACGAGGTGGAGCATGTTGCCACATCGGTGGACAACAACACGATTGCCGAGAACGATTACAACCTCTCTGTTGGCACGTATGTGGAGGCGGAGGACACGCGCGAGGTGATAGACATCGTGAAGCTGAACGAAGAAGTGGCACAAACAGTGCAGCGCATTGACGCACTGCGGGCGGATATCAATAAAATCATCAAGGAGATAGAGGCATGAAAGACTTAATGAAATTTGAGAACAAGCAAGTTCGTTCCCATTGGGACGCTGAAGAAGAGAAATGGTATTTTTCTATTGTGGATGTCATTGCTGTGCTGACGGACAGCCCCAATCCACGCAAATACTGGAGTGTGTTAAAAACAAGACTAAAAAAAGAAGGAAGCGAGTTGGCTACAAATTGTAGTCAACTGAAAATGAAGTCTGCCGACGGCAAATATTACAAAACCGATGTGGCTGACACAGAGCAGCTTCTTCGCTTGATACAATCAGTGCCAAGTCCGAAGGCAGAGCCTTTCAAGCAATGGCTTGCAAAGGTGGGAAGCCAGCGTCTTGACCAGATACAAGACCCCGAACTGAGCATACAGCAAGCCCTGCAAGACTATCGTCGCTTGGGCTACTCGGACGATTGGATTAACCAACGCCTTAAAAGCATCGAGATTCGTAAAGAGCTGACTGATGAATGGCAACGCACCGGCATCACCGACAATAAGGACTTTGCTGTCTTAACCAATATCTTAACCAAAACATGGTCGGGAAAGACAGTGAAAGAATACAAGCAACACAAGGGATTGAAGAAGCAGAACCTACGTGACAACATGACCAGTACCGAGTTGATTCTCAACATGCTGGCAGAAGCCTCTACCAAAGACATCTCACAAGCCAACAATCCAAACACTTTCGACCAAAGCATGACTATCGCCAAGCAAGGTGGGAATGTGGCAAAAGTGGCACGAGAGGAGTTGGAACGACAAACAGGAAAAAGTGTAATCAGCAGCGACAATGCCGCCACGTTGCGCAGATTAACCCAAAACACACAGCACGATGAAGAATAAAGAACAAAGCATTCTCCCGCTTATAAATGTACAGCAGAGAATTGTTTCCATCCGTGAACAGCAAATCATTGTAGATGCTGATGTTGCTTATATGTATGGAGTGGAAACCAAACGAATTAATGAAGCGGTGCGCAATAATCCTGATAAGTTTCCTGCGGATTATATGTTTGTGCTTACAAAAAAGGAAATAGAACTTTTGCGGTCGAAAAATTCGTCCACAAAACTTTCTTTGCTTTCAACCATTAACCCAAAACACACAGCACGATGAAGAATAAAGAAACAATGCCCTTTATAGAACAACTGCTCAATGGGGAAAACGTGGAGTGGAAACCGTTGGGGGAAGTGTGCGAGATAAAGCGAGGGACAACACTTGCAAAATCCGACAAAGACATAAACGGGAATATCCCTATTATTTTATATGGTGAACTCTATACCACTTATGGGAATTATATAAATACGATTGCTTCATATACAACAATAGAAAAAGCAAGCAAGGGAACTATTGCAAAAAGTGGAGATATTTTATTACCTATATCAAGCACAACTAAAGAAGCTAAAATAGGGAAAGCATCTGCTATTAGTGTAGACACGACAATTTACATTGGTGGTGATGCTATTATATTGTCCCATACACAAGTTCCAGGCTATTTAGTTTATTTGTTAAATGGGAGTTGGTTTGAAAAGTTAAAGATGAAATGCGTTACAGGAACAACAATAATGCACTTATCTCCTAAAAAATTATCCAACATCCTCATTCCCCTTCCGCCTCTTTCCGTTCAACATAAGATAGTGGAGATTCTTGATAAGTTCACAGAGCTGGAAGCGGAGCTGGAAGCGGAGCTGGAAGCGGAGCTGGACTGCCGCAAGCGGCAGTATGAGTATTACCGCAACCAACTGTTGTCTTTCGATATGTTAAATAGGGGGGGGGAGTTAAATAATGTAAAAATAATAACATTGGGCGAAATAGCAAAATACTCATCTACTCGTATCAAGAGTTCCTGCCTATGCGAAACCTCGTTTGTTGGTGTAGAAAATCTTCTTCAAGACAGGAAAGGAAAGACTATTTCTACACATGTACCAACAGAAGGAACTTTTGCAGAATATCAAGTTGGCGATATTTTAATTGGCAATATACGACCTTACTTAAAAAAAATATGGTATGCTGATAACAGTGGAGGAGCCAGTGGAGACGTTCTTGTTATTCATCTAACAAATGAACAAATTATGTCAAGATACTTGTACCAAGTATTAGCAGATGACAAATTCTTTTCATACAACATGCAACATGCAAAGGGAGCTAAGATGCCACGTGGCAATAAACAAAAAATAATGGAGTATAAAATCCCCCTCCCTCCTCTCTCCGTTCAACGTGAGATTGTGGAGATATTAGACAAGTTTGACACCTTGTGTAACTCTATCAGCGAGGGACTGCCCAAGGAGATTGAGCTGCGGAGGAAACAATACGAATATTACAGAAATGAATTGTTGTCAATTCCTGGACATAGAGAAATAGCCTAAATATGAGAAAACCATTAAAAAAAATAGCGCAAGACTTAAAAAATGGCGCTAAAAAAGTTCAACTAATCTACGCCTTTAATGGTGTAGGTAAAACCCGGCTGTCGCGTACTTTCAAAGAGCTGATAGTATCTAAACAAGAAGATGGTACATGGGAAGAAGAAACAGCTGTAAAAGTTATCTATTACAATGCTTTTACCGAAGATCTATTTTATTGGGACAATGATTTGGACGAAGATGTAAACAGGAAGTTGAAAATACGTCCCAATAGCTTTACGCGTTGGGTTTTGGAAGATGAAGGACAAGCTAATAATATTATTACTCTTTTTCAACACTATACAAGCGAAAAATTAACTCCACGTTTCAATGAAACCTATAATGAGATCAGTTTTTCTATTGATGGAGGGAACGAGGAAGGTACTGAAAACATTAAAATTTCAAGAGGTGAGGAGAGTTGCCTGATATGGTGTGTTTTTTATAGCCTACTAAAAGAGGTCGTTGAAGTTTTGAGTACTTCGGAAGTGGAAAATCGCTCTACACATCAGTTCAATAGCTTAGAATATGTATTCATTGATGACCCTGTAAGTTCTTTGGATGAAAACCATTTAATAGAATTAGCAGTAAATGTAGCAGAACTAATAAAATCAAGCCCAAAAGAACTGAAATTCATAATAACAACCCACAATACATTATTTTACAATGTGATTTATAATGAACTTAACTCTAAAGTGGGTTATATGTTGTATAAAAATGATGATGGAACATTCGAATTAAAAGAGAAGAAAGGAGATTCCAACAAGATCTTTTCATATCACCTCTTTTTGAAGCAGACAATAGAAGAGGCTATAGAAACGGACAACATTCAGAAATATCACTTTACACTTCTCCGTAATCTGTATGAAAAAACGGCAAATTTCTTGGGTTATCCTCGGTGGTCAGATCTTTTGCCAGATGATAAACAAACATATTACAATAGAATTATTCAGTTCACCAGCCATTCTACTTTGTCTAACGAAACCGTGGCAGAGCCGACTGCTGCAGAAAAGCAGATTGTAAAATTCTTATTAGACCATCTTATTGAAAATAGATATTGGAAAAAGGAGGAATAGCAATGACACAATACAACACCATTGCAGAATTGCAAAACTTTATTGTCTTAGACAGCTACACCAAGCTGTCACAAGCCTGCGAGCAACCCACAGGCTATCAAACAGAAGCTGCCTTAGAGCGTGAGCTGATAGAAGATTTGGTGAACCAAGGCTATGAATATCTGCCACAGCTCGTAACACCACAGGCTTTGTTGACAAATGTGCGCAAACAGCTGCAAACGCTCAACAACACTGTCTTCACCGATAAAGAATGGCAACGCTTCTTAGACGAATATTTGGACAAAGCCAGCGACGGTATTGTGGACAAAACACGCAAGGTGCAGGACGATTATATCTACGACTTCGTGTTCGACGATGGACATATTCAGAATATCTATTTGGTGGACAAGCAAAACATTGCCCGAAACAAAGTGCAGGTCATCAACCAGTTTGAACAGACAGGCACGCAAATGAACCGTTACGACGTGACCATCTTGGTGAACGGACTGCCCATGGTGCAGGTGGAACTGAAGAAACGTGGCGTGGCAATTCGCGAAGCGTTCAACCAAGTGGATCGCTACAGTAAGGAGAGCTTCAACAGCGAAAGCTCGCTGTATAAATATTTGCAGATATTCGTCATCTCTAACGGAACCGACACCCGTTATTTCGCCAACACCGTGAAGCGCAACAAAAATTGTTTCGACTTTACGATGAACTGGGCAAAGGCGGACAACATGCTCATCAAAGACCTGAAAGACTTTACAGCCACCTTCTTCCAAAAGAACACCCTACTGCAAGTACTGCTCTCCTATGCTGTGTTTGACACCAGCGACACGTTGCTCATCATGCGCCCCTATCAGATTGCTGCCACCGAGCGGTTGATATGGAAAATCAGAAGTTCGTACCAAGCAAAGGTGTGGAGCACCCCCGAAGCAGGAGGCTACATCTGGCACACCACTGGTTCGGGCAAGACGCTCACCAGCTTCAAGGCAGCTCGATTGGCTACCCAGCTCGACTTTATAGATAAGGTGTTCTTCGTGGTAGACCGCAAGGATTTGGACTATCAAACCATGAAAGAGTACCAACGGTTCTCGCCCGACAGCGTGAATGGCTCGGAAAGCACGGCAGGACTGAAACGGAATATTGAAAAAGACGACAACAAGATTATCGTGACAACCATTCAGAAGTTGAACAACCTCATGAAGAGCGAGGCAGCATTGCCCGTCTATGGGCAGCAGGTGGTGTTCATCTTCGACGAGTGCCACCGCTCACAGTTTGGCGAGGCGCAGAAGAATCTCAGAAAGAAGTTCAAACGATATTACCAGTTTGGATTTACCGGTACCCCCATCTTTCCCGAAAACGCTTTGGGATCGGAGACCACCGCCAGCGTGTTTGGGCGTGAGCTGCACTCGTATGTCATCACCGACGCCATACGCGATGAAAAGGTGTTGAAGTTCAAGGTGGACTATAACAACGTGCGCCCTCGCTTCAAGGCGTTGGAAACAGAGAAGGACGAACTGAAACTGACGGCAGCAGAAAACAGAAAACTATTGCTTCACCCCGACCGTATTAAAGAGGTGTCACAATATATCTTGCAGAACTTCAAGATAAAGACCCACCGAAGTCAAGGAAACGGCAAGGGCTTCAATGCCATGTTTGCCGTGAACAGTGTGGAGGCAGCCAAACTCTATTATGAAGAACTCAACGCTCTACAACAAGACAGCGACAAGAAACTGAAGATTGCCACCATCTTTTCTTTCGCTCCCAACGAGGAACAGAATGCCGTGGGCGATATTCGGGAAGAGAATTTTGAACCCACCGCCATGGACAGCAGTGCCAAAGAGTTTCTGACCAAAGCGGTAAACGATTACAATGCCATGTTCAAAACCAGTTTTGGCATTGACAGCAAAGGCTTCCAAAGCTATTATCGTGACATCGCAAAACAAGTGAAGAACCAAGAGGTGGACCTGCTCATCGTGGTGGGCATGTTCCTCACAGGCTTCGATGCACCCACGCTCAACACGCTGTTTGTGGACAAGAACTTGCGCTATCACGGATTGATGCAAGCGTTCTCAAGAACCAACCGTATTTATGATGCCACCAAGACCTTTGGCAACATCGTCACGTTCAGAGATTTGGAACAAGCCACGATAGACGCCATCACCCTGTTTGGCGACAAGAACACGAAGAACGTGGTGTTGGAGAAGAGCTACGAGGAATATCTTAAGGGATTCACGGACATAGCAACAGGGGAAGCGTGCAGAGGTTATGTGGAGGTGGTGAAAGAACTGAAAGAACAGTTCCCACAACCTGACGAAATAACGACAGAGGCGGAGAAGAAAGCCTTTGTAAAACTCTTCGGTGAGTATCTGAAGATTGAAAATATCTTGCAAAACTACGATGAGTTTACGAATCTCAAAGCGTTGCAAAAGATAGACAAGGAAAATCCTGAGGCTGTGGAGACTTTCAAAGAGAATCATTTCCTGACCAATGAGGACGTGGCAGCCATGATGGAGGTGGACGTGTTGCAAGAACGGACAGCACAAGATTATCGCTCCACCTACAACGATATTCGTGACTGGTTCAGACGGGAGCGAGAAGGGAAAGCCGCTGAGGAATCCAAGATTGACTGGGACGATGTGGTGTTCGAGATAGACTTGCTCAAATCGCAAGAAATAGATCTCGACTATATCCTTGAATTGGTGTTTGAACACAACAAGAAAACAAAAGATAAAGATGCGTTGATAGACGAAGTGCGCAGAATCATCCGCTCGAGTATTGGCAACAGAGCCAAAGAGGGATTGGTGATTGACTTCATTCACGACACAGACCTTGACCCTATTCAAGACAAGACAGGCATCATTTCTGCTTTCTTCGATTATGCACAGCAGCGACAGAAGGAAGAGGCAGCAAACCTCATTGAGGAAGAGAAACTGAATGTGGACGCAGCCAAGCGGTATATCCAAACATCGCTGAAGCGTGAGTTTGCCAGTGAAAACGGAACAGACCTCAATGCCATTCTGCCAAAGATGAGTCCGCTCAACCCGCAATATCTAACGAAAAAGCAGAGTGTGTTCCAGAAAATTGCCGCCTTCATTGAGAAGTTCAAGGGAGTAGGTGGAAGTGTATAGTGTTTTGATGTTGGAAAAACTTGTTGATTCGCCACTAAATCTCTATATTTGCATCAACAAAACCATCCAAATAAGACATCATGAAAAAGTTGTTCATCGTTTTTCTATCGTGTTTGTTTGCCAGTTCTGCCAGTGCGTTATCTAATAAGGTGTCGCCTCTGGTGCATAAGTCAGCACCCTCATCGGGAAACAGGAGCGAGGGAAAAGAAATCTTGGGATATTTTTCGCTCGGCATGGAACAGTACGGCAGCTTCATCCAAGCTGTGGAGCAGTTCAATAAAGATAAGTGCACCAACTACACGAAGAGCGATTTGAGTGAGGGGAGATGCTTCAAAATAGATAACATTCCGTTTGTTTTTTACAATGGTTATCCCTTGTTTTCTACCATTTGCTGCAACAATATCATGGAGAATCAGCTGGAAGATGCGGCACAATATAAAGATGAGGTGATCTCTTCTGCACCAGCCGTGAACTTCCTCAACGACTCTCTGGTTTCTTTTTTCATTGTTTCCGTCACCACCAAGACGCTCAATTACGAAGGTGAATACGGCCTCTCCATAGACCGTCTGAAGGCCGATGAACCTTATCGGGCGTTGAGGCAAACCGTTGATTCCATTGTGGTCAGCCTGACAAAGAAGTACGGTAAGCCAAGTAAAACCTTTTCGCAGCGGCTCTACAAGCCATGCTTCACTCCGTTGTTCAGTGAGAGTGGCGTGGTGGAACCTTTGTACGAATGGACCTGTGGGGCGTTGACGATATGTACGGGCATAAGGGTGGAGGGCCCGGATGGAACCTCGCGTGCCTTCGTGTCATTTGCGGATAACCGCAAGATGCGCCTATCGTATCTCAAGAAGGCTTTTGCCAAGGCCGAAGACGCATCTGACAAATCTGTTCAGTGGTAAAGAAAAAAGGTGTAGAAATGGAAAATCCAACTAAGAAACAATATCCCGATTTAATGAAGGGCAAGACCCTTATGTACGTCCACGGCTTTATGTCGTCGGGCCAATCGGGCACGGTAGCCATGCTCAGGGAGCTGTTGCCCCAGGCGAATGTCGTGGCCGAAGACCTGCCAGTGCATCCCGCCGAGGCGATAGACCTGTTGAGGCAGCTGTGTCATAGCCATCAGCCCGACCTTATTATCGGCACCTCCATGGGCGGTATGTATACCGAGATGCTCACGGGTTACGACCGCATTCTGGTGAATCCGGCCTTCCAGATGGGCCAGACCATGCACGACCACGGCATGATGGGCAAGCAAGTTTTCCAGAATCCCCGCAAGGACGGCGAGACTGAGGTAATCGTTACTAAGTCGTTGGTCAACGAGTACAAGGACATCACCGGACAGTGTTTCGCCAACGTTACGCCCGAGGAGCAAAGACGAGTCTATGGGCTCTTTGGCGACAAAGAACCGCTGGTGCATACTTTCGAACTTTTTCGCGAGCACTATCCACAGGCTATCCACTTCCATGGCGCCCACCGTCTTACCGACAAGGTGGCCTTCCACTATCTCATTCCCGTGATTCGCTGGATTGATGACCGCCAAGAGAGACGCGAGCGCCCCATCGTTTACATCGACTACGCGACGCTGCACGACAGTTACGGCAAGGCCACGTCGAGCATGCGCAAGGCATATCAGATGCTTATCGAGCGGTATGATGTCTATGTGGTGGCCGCAGCACCTACTAACAACCATGCTTATATGGGTGAGGTGCAGGCGTGGGTGGAGGAGTATCTGTCGGCTCCGGCCTACAATCGGGTGATCTTCACCAATCAATCGCAGCTGCTCTATGGCGACTATCTCATCACCCCCGAGGCGCAAAAAGGCTTTATGGGAACTTGTCTGGCTTATGGAAGTGATGAGTTCAAGACGTGGGAAGAACTCATTGTGTACTTCGACCGCCTGGGTGGGCAGTAGCCAATTCTGTTATTGTAGTTTCTGTATTTGGTCGCGTGTCACATAGGTTACGCCATGAACCTTGGTCAATCGTTTGGCTGTTTTTCGCAAGCTCTTTCCATCAGGAACCTTGATAGCGAACCCGCATGATAACCGGTATTCGTGCAACACCTCACAATTCATCTTTTTGAAAGCGTTCAATAGTGGTTCTTTGCCGATATGTGTGTCGTAGAATACCATCAAGGTATTCTTGCTGTAGCGCGTTCCTGCCTGCTGTTCGGCGATCACCTTGTCAGCCGAATCTCTATTCACGGCGCAGCCAGAGCAGGTCAATACTATCATCAGAAACGATAAGCAGTGTTGGAGAATGCGTATTTGACGCACCGAATGACTTTTCTTTTTTGCCATCATTCGCTGCTTAATAAGTTGTCTTGTCTTTACTTTCCATCCACATGTCAAACGCTTTTCGTGCCTCTTCGGGCAGCAAAATCTGCATTTGTTTATGCCGATCGGCTGGCTGGAGGGCAATCTCGTGGTAGATAAAGTCGTCGTCAAACCCTATGCGTGCAGCATCCTTGCGGTTGTTGGCGTAATAGATTCGATCCAGATGAGCCCAATAGATGGCACCTAAACACATGGGACAAGGCTCGCAGGAGGTATAAATATCGCAACCTGTGAGGTCGAACGTGCCCAGCTTGTGTGCGGCTTGTCTGATGGCATTCACCTCGGCGTGCGCCGTAGGGTCGTGGTCTAAGGTAACGGTATTGGATGCTTCGGCAATGATTTCTCCATCTTTGGCAATCACGGCACCAAAAGGTCCGCCGCCCGTGCGTACACTTTTTTCAGACAGGGCGATGGCCCTGCGCATGATATCTTGTTGATTCATCAATGATTTGTTTTGAATAAAGAATGTTATTGTGATGACAAATATACGCAAAATGCCATGAAAAGGGGAGGGGCAGTACCATATTTTTGATTATCTTTGCAACGCGCGTGCAGGCCAAGCCCAAACGAAACACTTTTTAACCCACATGCGAGGACGACCCTCGAACCGTGATATGCAGCAATCACAAACTTACATTACAGCCAACGAACTCTACCAACGCGCGGCCCAAATCCTTGAGGCTGGCTCTCAAGAGGGTGCGTTGGTCAATAAAATGTTGCATGAGACGTTGGTGATGTCGTGTGCCGCCGGCTTGAGGAACACCTCCTATAGCTTTGGCGACCTCAACGCTCGCGTGGATCATCTGTGTACCCAGCGTGGCTTATCGGCAGCCGATATACGCGCTATTCACCAGATGCGACGCCACTCTAACTCGTCATCGCCCATCTTACCAGAAGAGCTTACCTACGACGTTCGTGCGCTTTGTGTCTTCATCTCGGCAGTGTTCAGAGAGGCTGTTCCTTCTTTTTTAGTCGGCAAAATACCCGTTCGTGCTCAACAAACGCGACAAACATTGCGGTTGGACGAACGCTATATCCGTTGCATCGTGAGGCAATGGGACGAACATTACATCTGGGTGATGCCCGATGGGGAAACCGATGAGCGCCTTTTGCAAGTCGTCTATACCAGTGAGGAGCAGTTTGCCGACCTGTCGTATCTTCATGACATCTTGCGCAAGGGCATGCCGTTGAATCTCTTGGACTGTCAGGTGAAGGATCATTTGGTTACGCCACGTCGCATCATTGTCATCCCCGACTACCTGGTAGACATCAGTTCATTGGCAACATGTTTCACGGAATATGGTCATCATCCAGCCCTCTTCACCATCAACCGCATGAAGGATAAACCCAATACGCGGCATACCATTTTGGGAAATTTTGCCGGTAGCGTGCTCGATGACATCATCCATGCGTGTGGAGAACGTGCGTTTGACATGGCAGAAACACTGAAAGACAACTACAGGGAGAAGGCTTTGGAATACTGTACATGCACCGACCTGGATCCTGTGGTGTTTAAAGTGGAGGCCATGAAGCAGGTGCGGAACTTACAACAAATCGTTGCAGAACTGTTCAAAACCTACAACCGGGAGCGAGCCTTGCTGGAACCTTCGTTCGTGTGTGAGCAGTTGGGCATACAAGGGCGTGTGGATATGATGACCACCGACTTCAGATTGCTGGTCGAACAGAAGTCGGGAAAGAACATGAATCTAGAATATGGCAGCCACAACCGACATGGCAACCAGCACGTTGAGGCACACTATGTGCAGGCGCTACTGTACTATGGCGTGCTGAGATACAACTTCCGCCTGTCCGACAAGGCCACCCGCATCTTTCTGTTGTATTCGAAATATGCGTTGCCGACAGGCTTGATGGATGTCAGTAGGTTGGACATGCTCATCCATGAAGCCCTCAAGCTGCGCAATCTCATCGTGGCTGCCGATTATACGAGTGCCCTCGAGGGATTTGAAGGCATGTTGCCGCAGCTCAATCCACAAACGCTGAACACGGAGAAAACCAACACTTACTTCTACAATCGTTTCTTACTGCCGCAGATAGAGGCCATCACGGTGCCGCTGGAGCAAATGGGTAAGCTGGAGAAGGCATATTTCTGTCGCATGATGACCTTCGTGCTGAAAGAGCAACTCATCTCGAAAACCGGTGCCGTTGATGGTAGTGGGCGCAGCAATGCTGATCTGTGGAACATGCCGTTGAGCGAGAAAAAGGAGATGGGAAATATCTATACAGGCCTTACCATCACGCAGAAGAAACGCACCCGCGGTCGGGGATTTGATGAAATCACGCTCGCCGTTCCTAATCAAGGTGAAGACTTCCTGCCCAATTTCAGGCGGGGCGACATGGTATATCTGTACGGCTATCATCCCGATAGTGAGCCTGACGTGCGTCGGAGCATCCTGTTCAAGGGCTTCATTATGTACGTCAAGACCGATGAGATAGCCGTTCATCTAACGGATGCACAACAGAATGATGACCTATTATATACGGTGGAAGAAGGAAAGCGGCATGCCCATCACACGCCTTTGGTGTACGCAGTGGAGCATAGTGCGTCTGATGCGGGTGGTTCGGCAGCCATACATGCTCTGCATACGTTGATGACTGCCTCGAAAGAGCGGCGCGACTTGTTGCTGGGACAGCGTGAACCACGAGCCAATCACGCCCTGACTTTGTCCCGAAGCTATCATCCTGACTATGATAATGTGGTGCTGAAAGCCAAACAGGCACAAGATTATTTCCTGCTGGTGGGACCTCCCGGCACGGGTAAAACATCGATGGCTCTGCGCTATATGGTGCTGGAAGAGTTGGAAAACCCTGATGCCAACATTCTTCTCATGGCCTATACCAACCGTGCTGTGGATGAGATTTGTGGCATGTTGTGCGACGAAGGCCTCGATTTTATCCGCTTGGGCAATGAGTATAGCTGTGACCCACGCTTCAAGAGTCATCTCTTGGGACAGGCCATTGATGACCATCCCAAGCTGAACGACCTGCGACAGCGGTTCGCGGGCATGCGCCTCATTGTGAGCACTACGTCGATGATGATGAGCAAGCCCTTCATCTTTGCCATCAAACATTTCAGTTTAGCACTCATTGATGAGGCCAGTCAGATATTGGAACCTAACCTTGTCGGCATTCTGTCGAGCCATGTTTCGACGATGAGAGGCGCCAGTTTGGCCTCTAACCATCAACCCAATATCGACAAATTCATCCTCATTGGCGATTACAAACAGTTGCCCGCCGTGGTTCAACAAGACGCATCAGAATCGCAAGTGACCGATGCCGACTTGCAAAACATCTGTCTGACCGACTGCCGAAACTCACTGTTTGAGCGACTTATCCGATGGGAAGAGCGACAAGGACGTACCGACTTCGTGGACACGCTGCGCAAACAAGGCCGCATGCATCCAGCCATTGCCGCCTTTCCCAACAAGATGTTCTATGCCAAGGAGCAGCTGCAGCCCGTTCCATTGCCGCACCAGGTTGGCGAAGATATTGGTTATACGGCGATGCCACAGGATGAGACGGACGCCTTGTTGGTGAGTCATCGACTGCTTTACTATCCCTCCCACCTCACGCAGAACGTGCGACTCTCTGACAAAGTGAATCCTGATGAGGCCCGAAAGGTGGCCGACTTGCTGCGTCGCATCCATCGGTTGGCGAAAGAAAAGTTTGATGTACAGAAGACGGTGGGCGTAATAGTGCCTTATCGCAACCAGATTGCAATGGTTAGAAAAGAGATAGAAAAGACAGGCATCTCACAACTCATGCAAGTGGATGTCGACACGGTGGAGCGTTATCAAGGTAGCCAGCGCGACGTCATCATCTACTCTTTCACCGTGCAGAACCGCTACCAGTTGGATTTTCTCACGGCCAATAGTTTCCTGGAAGGGCAGGCTTGGATAGACCGCAAGTTGAATGTAGCCTTGACACGAGCCCGAAAACAACTGATTGTGTTGGGCAATGAGGCGGTGCTGTCGGCTAATCCGCTATTCAAATTATTAATTGATAACATTTCTATACATTTGTGTTAATAAACTAGAATATAGTCATAATTAAATAAAAAAACAAGACAAATATATGGTTGTTACCCGAAAACAGCTTACATTTGCTTGTGAGTTCAAATAAAAGATTTACAAATCAGGATTTATTTACAAAAACTAGAACATTTATGAAAAAAATGATTTTAACAGCAGTTGTACTGCTTTCGTCCGTAGCAACATTTGCGCAACGCGCAGTAGGAACAGTTTCTTTGAAGCCGCAGGTAGGTGTTGTTGGTGCAACAATGACCGAGTTTAAAAAAACAAAGATGAAGGTTGGATTCACAGCTGGTGCCGAACTGGAGTATCAGTTATCTGACATTTTCAGCCTTTCTGGAGGTGTAATGTACGCACAAGAAGGCGTGAAGTTTGATACTGGCGCTGACTTCAAAATTGGAAATACAAAAATTGAGCTAAAGGACGCAAAGAGCAATCTGGCCTACATTAACGTGCCTGTCATGGCAAATGTATACGTTGTGCCAGGATTGGCAGTCAAATTGGGCGTTCAACCAGCGTTTGCAATAGACAAAGACGGCACCAAGGCTAAGGGTTTTGACCTCGCTATCCCAGTTGGTCTCTCCTATGAGTTCGCAAATGTCGTTATCGACGGACGCTACAATTGGGGTGTAACCAAGGTATTCGATAACTTCGATGCTAAGAACAGCGTGTTCCAGGTGACACTGGGGTACAAGTTCGGCCTGTAGAATAGACGGCAGTAATCGCCAAATTATACACTGAGGCAACCAGCAATGGTTGCCTCTTTTCGTTTGTCAGCATGCCAACACACTTGACGTATGGGCATAAAAAAAGGGGCTCCGCCGAGTCCCAATCTTTGTTAACCTTAAATCTAATACTATGAAAAACACGATGCAAAGATAAGGTTGTTTAAACTTAATAGCAATTGTTTGCGCAAACAATTTTGTTTTAATGCTCGTTTCTTGATGTAAATCAATTCTAGAAGTAAATTGTCCGTTGTCAGAATACGCCCCAATCATTTAATAAATAATGTGAAAAAACTTGTTTATTAGAAAAGAATGCCTAACTTTGCGAAAAGTAAACAACAAGAGAAGACTTAGGAAAAGGAATTCCGACACTTTGGTAGATGTCGGAATTCTTTCTTTTATCGTCTTCACCAAAAGCAATTATTAACAAAAATACTTATAACGTTATGGCTTATATGTCACAAGAAGGCTACGACAATCTTGTAGCCGAGCTTACCAGGCTCGAATCTATTGAGCGCCCGAAGGCATCAGCTGCCATCGCAGAAGCGCGTGATAAGGGTGATTTGAGTGAAAACTCTGAATATGACGCTGCCAAGGAAGTGCAGGCGCATCTCGAAGATAAAATCAATAAAATGAAACTGACCATCGCCGAGGCGAAGATCGTTGACGTGTCTCGTCTTAGTGCCGATACAGTGCAGATCTTGTCCAAAGTCGAGATGACCAACATGAAGACGAAGTCTAAAATGGTGTATACCATCGTCAGTGAAAGCGAGGCAGACCTCAAGGCGGGGAAGATTTCCATCAAAACACCCATTGCACAAGGGCTTCTGAATAAGAAAGAGGGTGATGAGGTGGATATCAAGATACCAGCCGGCACCATCAAACTACGCATTGACAAGATAACAGTTGAATAAAAAACGTTAAGACCATGGACATCTTTTCTAAAATAGCAGCTGGTGAAATTCCCAGCTACAAGTGTGCAGAGAGCGAGAAGTTTTATGCTTTTTTGGACATCAGTCCGTTACAAAAAGGACACACGTTGGTCATTCCACGTCGCGAGGTGGATTATATTTTCGATATGGAAGATGATGAGTTGGCCGAGTATCAGGTGTTCGCTAAAAAGGTAGCTGTGGCTTTGAAGCGCGCTTTTCCATGTAAAAAGGTGGCGCAAGTGGTGTTGGGATTGGAAGTGCCACATGCGCATATCCACCTCATTCCCATGAACAGCGAGGCCGATGTGAACTTTAGAAAAGAGCATTTGAAACTTTCTGAAGAAGAATTCAAGTCAATCGCAGACCGTATCTACGGCGAGTTTCAAAAACTTTAATTTGTTTTTCCAAGGCGCTCGGCTTGCAAGAGAAAATATGTAAGGCGAGCCATTCGCTAATCATCCTTCAATACAACCAACAATGAAAATTGCTGTTTTTTGCTCAGCAAATGATACTATTGCCCCCGAATATTTCGCATTGACCGAACAACTGGGTAAGTGGATGGCCGAGCAAGGTCATTCACTCGTGTTCGGCGGTTGCAACTTGGGCCTCATGGAGTGTGTCGCAAAGGCAGTACATGAGGGCGGTGGACAAACCATCGGCGTGGTGCCTTCTATCATAGAGGAGCGTGGAAGAGTGTCTGACTATGTTGATGTGGAGATTCCTTGCGACAACCTGAGCGACCGCAAAGAGCTGATGTTGGCGCAAAGTGATGTTTCCATCGCTCTTCCAGGCGGTGTTGGTACCTTGGATGAGATATTCTCTGTGGTAGCCGCACACAGCATTGGCTACCATCAACAGCAAGTAATTCTTTACAACATCAATGGCTTTTGGGATTCGCTGGTGGCACTTTTGGACGATTTAACGGCCAAAGGTGTGATTAGGGGCGATTATCATCAACAAATCAAGGTGGCCCATTCGCTGGAGGAAATCAAACAATTCATAGAGCGATGAACGGCATTCAGCCACTTTCCTATCGTGAATAGTGGCTGAAACCCGATGGGGTAGAGCCGTACCCCGAATGCACAATCGTGAACTGAAGGTGTTGATGGCAGTGGTGCAAATGCGTTGTGTGTGCAACATTCGCACCACCTACGCCACTACGATG
Source organism: uncultured Prevotella sp. (assembly GCA_963511375.1). Taxonomy (GTDB): domain Bacteria; phylum Bacteroidota; class Bacteroidia; order Bacteroidales; family Bacteroidaceae; genus Prevotella. The sequence goes on from CAUPIT010000005.1 coordinate 120,458, forward strand.
ATAATGAATTTTCTTGACAATCATCGTTCTTATCCTTGGCTTGAAATCCATCAACCTTACTTCTGCTTGCAAATACGCTAAATATGAGCGAGTTTTGTAATTCTTTGTGATTGAAGATGTTACGCTGATTATCCTGCTTTTAACTCTCTATTTCTTCATTTTTTCGCATCAAAAGCATAGCTTTTAGGGTGTTATCTGTATGCTTTTGCGGTGCAATACCATGTAGATTGTGCGCCAAGGTGATGCTTTTAATGCACCAATCTCATTACTTTTCAGCTAAAAGTCGATAATTCTTCTCAAAACAACTCTTATTTGTATCCTGCCGACCTATTGATTTTTTCTATTTTGAAAGTTTTCAAGTGCTGTTTTTGGGGCATTATTTGGTAAAAAGAACAGACATTCTTTGGATGCGAAACCATTTAACGAAAGTTCTGTGGAGCGATGGTTTTTACATTGAATCCCATGAAGAGAACGAATCGCAGGAGGGCTCGATGAACACAGACATTCATGATCTTGTTTACATCCTCCGTATCATCTGTTGTTCCTCAACGTGCCCCTTCAAACGAATGAACAGCGTCAGGATTGGATAAAAATATAGAAAAAAGTTTGGAGTTTTCACAAAAACAAATTACCTTTGCACCCACATTCTGGATAAAGAATGGGCGTTTAGCTCAGCTGGTTTAGAGCATCTGCCTTACAAGCAGAGGGTCGGCGGTTCGAATCCGTCAACGCCCACACCGAGAGTCTTGTTGTTCTGAGTAATAACGAGACTCTTTTTTATAAACCCATCTGTAGAACGTTATGGTATGTCAGACGTTTGTCATTTCTTCCAACTTCATCCCGCTGTCTTGACAATAAAACGTAAAAATGTACGTTATGCAGACGTGCAATGCAAGAAAATCACATTACTCTGTCTGCTGCTGTGGATGGTTGGGACAGCAAGGGCGCAATACGATGTGGCATTCAGCCATTATTTTGACATGCAACCCTCGTTCAACCCCGCTTCAGTGGGCAAACAGAACAAACTAAACATCAATGCGGCTTACGCCATGAGCTTCGTCGGATTTAAGAACAACCCGCGAACGATGTATGCTGCTGCTGATATGCCTTTTTATTTTCTCAAGGCATATCATGGAGGTGGCGTACAGCTGGTGAACGACCAGATTGGTCTTTTTACCCATCAACGTTTGGCTTTGCAGTATGCCCTTCGCTTCAAATTGTTCGGAGGTCGACTTGCGGTTGGCGCGCAGGCGGGCTTGTTGAGTGAGGCGTTTGATGGCACCAGGCTCAATTTGGCTGATGCCAACGACCCTGCCTTCATCAATACTAAAGCCGAAGGTAATGCCTTCGATCTCGGTGCGGGCGTGTATTATTCGCATCGGTCATGGTATGTAGGCGTGTCGGCGTTGCATCTTACTTCACCACTCATTGAGTTTAATGAGAAAAATCAATTACAAATCGATCCTACATATTATTTAACAGGTGGATACAATATACACTTGAGAAATCCGTTTCTTACAATACAGCCTTCTGTCTTGGTTCGCACAGACGGGGTAGCCTACCGTGGCGACCTTACAACCCGACTGGTGTACCAGCATGAGAAGAAAATGATGTACGGGGGTGTAGCCTATAGTCCCACCAACTCAGTCACGTTCTTGGCAGGCGGTAGCTTTCATGGCGTTGTTTTGGGTTATAGCTACGAGTTGTACACCTCGGCCATCCAACCGGGCAATGGCAGTCACGAACTGTTTGTTGGTTACCAGATGGATGTCAATCTGGCTAAGAAAGGAAGAAACAAGCACAAAAGTGTAAGACTTCTATAATGACCATCGTGGAAAAATGAAATTCAGGAATATGAAGAGAAACATGATATTCGGCTTGGCCGTGATAGGCTTGATGATGCTGACAGGTTGTTTCGGCAGCAAGTCTGCTTCTTTGGGTAAAGGCGGCGAAGTAGTGGGCGTTGGCGGAAAAGCCTTCACCGAACCCACGCCATACGGAATGACACGGGTAAGCCGTGGCTATTTGAAGATGGGGCTTGATAAGCAGGATAGCCTCTGGGGCAAGCAGTTGTCGCAGAAAGATATCTCTGTAGATGGGTTCTGGATGGATGAAACGGAGGTGACAAACTCTGAATACAAGCAGTTTGTTGCCTGGGTTCGCGACAGCATCTTGCGTACCCGTTTGGCTGATCCGGCTTATGCGGGTGACGAGACTTATCTCATTACAGAGGACAAAAACGGTGACCCTGTCAAGCCTCATCTGAATTGGAAAAAAGCACTTCCCCGTAAGATGAATGAGGATGAACTGCGCGCCTTGGAGAGCATGTATGTCACCAATCCGGTGACGGGCGAGAAGTTGCTCGACTATCGTCAGCTGAACTATCGCTATGAGGTGTACGACTATACGACCGCTGCCTTGAGAAAAAACAGAATGTTGCCTCAAGAGCGTAATCTTAATACCGACCTAACCATTGATCCTGATGAAGTGGTGATGATTTCTAAGGACACTGCTTACGTTGATGATAACGGACAGATTGTGAGCGAAACCATCAACCGACCACGCTCGGGTCCATGGGATTTCCTCAATACTTATATCGTCAACGTGTATCCAGACACCACCTGTTGGGTGAATGATTTCCAAAATTCGGACAACGAAACTTATCTCCGCAACTATTTCAGCAATCCGGCGTACAACGATTATCCTGTCGTGGGCGTTACTTGGGAGCAGGCCAACGCCTTCTGTGCGTGGCGAACCGATTATCTGTTAAAAGGATTGGGTGGCGAGGCTCGTTACATTCAACGATATCGTCTGCCAACAGAAGCAGAGTGGGAATATGCGGCTCGTGGCAAAGACGGCACGGAGTTCCCCTGGGAAAATGAGGCGGTAGCCACGGGCGAGGGCTGTTTCTATGCCAATTTCAAGCCCGACCGTGGCAACTATACCAAGGACGGCAACCTCATTACCAGTAAGGTTGGCATCTACGGTGCTAACTCCAATGGTTTGTACGACATGGCGGGTAACGTGGCTGAATGGACGAGTACCATTTATAATGAGGCCGGTGTCGATGCAATGAACGATCTAAATCCGCAGTTGGAGTATAAGGCGGCGTTGGAAGATCCTTACAAATTGAAGAAAAAAAGTGTACGCGGCGGATCGTGGAAAGACCCAGAATCGTACATCAGGAGCGCTTGGCGTACGTGGGAATACCAAAACCAGCCTCGCTCGTACATCGGGTTCAGATGTGTACGCAGCTTGGCAAACACAACCAGTACTAAACAGAAGAAAGGCAAAAGAAAATGAGTGGATATAGCAAATTCAATATGATTTATCGTCTGCAAAAGTGGATGGACAGTGTTCCGGGGCAGACGTTCTTGAACTATGCTTACAGTTGGGGTGCGTCATTGGTTATCCTGGGAGCTTTGTTCAAGCTTACTCACTTGTCTGGTGGCAACCTCATGTTGTTCATAGGAATGGGCACAGAGGTCTTCGTGTTCTTCCTCTCGGCTTTTGACCGTCCGTTTGACAAAACGGCTGACGGTCGTGATATCCCAACGCGAGTGACGGAAGAGTATTTGGAAACGGGGCAGGTAACGTATGACTATGACACGGCTCCCGCACAAGCTGTGAATACATCAAGACCTGTTGCCTCAGCCCCACGTCACGCTGTTGTAGGACATCCGTCTGCTGCAGAGCAGACTGTAGGGGAAGTATCTGCAGAGGTTCCCTTGGGAAGTCAAGTTCAACAGGTTGAGAATGAACAGCAATTGCAGACTTTGGCCGAAGCACAAAACAACTATGTTGATGCGCTGAAACGACTGACGGAGACGTTAGGAAAGGTATCAGAGCAGAGTGTAAGACTGACCCGGGATAGTGAGGAAATGGAAAACTTGAATCGTACGTTGACGGGTATATCCAAAGTTTACGAAATGCAGTTGAAGGGTGCCAGTCAGCAGATAGGCACTATTGACCAAATCAATGACCAGACCCGAAAGATGGCACAACAGATTGAGCAGCTCAACAAGATATATGCTCGCATGATTGAGGCCATGACCGTCAATATGCGCGCAGCCAATCCTGGGTTAGAGCCGTCACAAGAGTAAACAACTCATCAACGCACAGACTCATGAACTTATCAACTCAAGAACTCACCAACTTATAAACTCAAGAACTTATCAACTCACCAACTCAGCATGGCAATAAAGAAAAGACCGTTATCTCCGCGCCAAAAGATGATTAACCTCATGTATGTCGTCTTGATGGCAATGCTGGCTCTGAACGTTTCCACGGAAGTCTTAGAGGGATTCTCCGTGGTAGAGGAGAGCCTGAACCGTACAACGGACAACTCGTCAAGGGAGAATGTGTCTATCTATCGTCAGCTCTCAGAGCAGTTCAAGTCCAATCCAGAGAAGGTGCAAGCGTGGTTTGAGAAGGCTACGACGGTGAAACGTATGAGTGACTCGCTGTATAATTTTGCGCAACAGCTCAAGGAAAATATCGTCAAAGAGGCTGACGGTCCCGACGGAAACGTGTTCGACATCAAACACAAGGATGACCTTGAAGCCGCCTCGCACGTCATGTTGGCTCCCGGGACAGGCAAGGGAAAGCTGCTTTATGAGCGAGTGAATCATTATCGGGAGCAAATTTTGAAGATGATAACCGATGAGCACCAGCGCAAGACGATAGAGAGCAACCTCACAACGCAACTGTCCAAACGCGCCAAGGCGATGGGTAAGAATTGGCAGGAATATATGTTTGAAGACATGCCTGTATCGGCTGCCGTCACGATGTTATCCAAATTGCAAAGTGATGTGCGCTATGCCGAGGGAGAAGTGCTGCACGCACTCGTGGCCAATGTCGATATCAAGGACATTCGTGTCAATAAGTTGAGTGCCTTTGTCATCCCCGAGTCACGCACCGTTGTCAGTGGTGACCGGTTCTCTGCACAGATTGTCATGGCGGCAGTGGATACCACTCGCCAACCTGAAATATATATAGGTGGACGGAAAGTAAACTTACGAAACAACACATACCAGTTTACTGCTGGTGGTGTTGGCGAACATTCGTTCAGTGGTTACATCACGATGCGAAATGGAAACGGTGATGTGATACGGCGTGATTTCACGCAAAAGTATTCTGTGGTGGCGCCCAGCGCAACCGTGTCGGCTGACTTGATGAACGTGTTGTACGCTGGTTATGAGAATCCCATCAGCATTAGCATCCCCGGTGTGCCGTTAACATCCGTTTCAGCATCGATGACTGGTGGAGGATTTAGGTCAGTAGGAGCTGGTAAGTACATCGCTCGTCCGACAGCTGTTGGTAAAGATGTCACTATCCAAGTGTCGTCCAATTATAATGGTGTGTCACGACAAGTGGGCAAATTCACGTTTCATGTGCGCAAATTGCCTGACCCTATTGCATACATTGCCATGGGAACCGATCGGTTTAAGGGTGGTGGTTTAGCCAAAGCCTCTTTGATGGGAGCCACTGGTATCAACGCTGCTATCGACGATGGCTTGTTGGATATCCAGTTCAAGGTAGTTAGTTTTGAAACCGTTTTCTTTGACAACATGGGTAATGCCGTTCCGATGACTTCCGATGGAGCACGCTTTTCGGCGCGGCAACGTAATGAATTCCGTAAGCTGTCTCGTAATCGTCGGTTCTATATATCACATATCACGGCAGTAGGTCCAGATGGGTTAACCCGTCGACTGCCTGCGTCTATGGAAATTATCGTCAAATAAATATGGGTGACATCACCTCGACAAGCTGTATAATCAGAAATAAAATGAAGAAGAACTTATTATTCATATCCCTGTTATTGTGTGTCGTTCAGTTCGCCATCGCACAGCCACCGGCTCGAAGAGCGCAGCAACAACGCGCACAGCAGTCAAACGCTAATACGATTAGCATGCGTGCACAGCTGTCATATCCGACTGAGGCTAAGATGGCTGAGGATGTGGTTTGGCGGCGCGACATCTATCGTGAACTCGATTTGACGCAAGATGCTAATGCGGGTTTGTACTATCCTGTGGAGCCTATGGGCACGCAGATGAACCTGTTTTGCTACATTTTCAAGCTGATGATGACAGGCAACATTCGTGCTTACGAATATCGGTTGGATGGTAATGAAACGTTCGAAGATTCTGCTAGGGTGAAACCTTTGGCGTTTTTAGACAACTATCATGTCTACTATGAGCGCACTGATCGAGGTATTCGGATTGATGATAGTGATATTCCTTCGCGTGAGGTAACCGCTTATTACATCAAGGAGAGTGCTTATTATGATCAAGCTACGGCAACTTTCCACACCAAAGTTTTGGCCTTATGTCCCATAATGAAGCGGGTAGACGACTTTGGTGATGGTGCTACATCCTATCCGTTGTTCTGGGTGAAGTATGAAGATTTGGCTCCATTCTTGTCCAAACAGACCATCATGACGAGCAATCTTAACAATGCAGCCGTGATGAGTGTGGACGACTATTTTACGAAAAACCTATATAAAGGAAAAATTTACAAGACCAACAACATGTTGGGACGAACGTTATCTCAAGAATATCCCACTGATTCGGCCATGGTGAACGCACAGAAGCGTATTGAGGCGGAAATAAAACTCTTTGAAAAAAACATGTGGGGAGACCAGGCTCGCAAGGACTCTTTGGACAGCATAGCCAAGCTCACTCCTAAAGATGTCAAGTCGAAGCGTGTGAAACGTAATCGAAGAGCGGCCGGCAATAAGTCGACAGTCAAGAGCAGTAGAAACCGTCGTACTTCCTCTTCATCAAGCAGTTCGCCTGCACGTGTAACCGTTAGGCGACAACGTCATTAAAAAAATGATTTTTTTTTACTTACTTAATAAATACACAAAGAAATGAAAAAAAGTATTATCTCACTCATCATGGTATTGGCCATGGTAACAGTTTTACCAGTTAGTGCACAAGTAAAGTTTGGTATCAAGGGAGGTATGAACCTCAGTCAAATGTCGTTAGACAAAGATGTTTTCAACACATCCAATCGTGCTGGCTTCTTCATTGGTCCGACTTTAAAAATGGGTTTGCCTGCTCCTGGCCTTGGTTTGGATCTGTCTGCATTGTACAACAGGCAAGAAGCTAAGGTTGAAGGTGTTAACAAAAAGTTCAATACCGTTTTGAAACAGCAACAACTGATAGTTCCTGTGAACGTAAAATATAGTATTGGGATGGGCAGTGCAGCCAATATTTTCGTGTTTGCAGGTCCGCAGATTGCTTTCAATATTGGTGATAAGGTGAAGAAAATATCAGAGCTTAAAGATCAAGCAGCTGAATGGGAAATGAAGTCATCTAACTTCAGTGTTAATGCAGGTCTTGGTTTGACCATCGCCACGCATTTCCAAGTTACAGCCAACTATAATGTTGGTGTCGGTAAGACGGGTGACATTACATGGAAAGGTGTGAAGGAAAGCGTAGAAAACCACAAGACCCAGGCCAACTCTTGGCGTGTAGGTGTGGCCTATTTCTTCTAAGAAAACCAAGCATCAGCATAGATTGCTGATGACAATTGAATCAAAAAGGGGAAGTTGCTGCTTGGCAACTTCCTCTTTTTGCTTCTTTTATTGTTGCTTTATCTCAATGATTCATCATCTTATATATTCTTGTCTATCACGTCCTTCATGCGTTTCAATCCTTCGAGCATGAGGCTGCGAGGCATGGCAATGTTGATGCGAATGTAATCCTCGCCTGTGGTTTTACCGTACATGGTGCCGCGATTCACAAAGACTTTCCCTTCTTTCAGCAATTTCTCAGTCAGTTTATTGCCGGTCATGCCCGTTGCCCGAACATTCACCCAGACAAGGTATGTTCCTTCCAAGTCGATGACCTCGAGTTGGGGGAGGTTGTCCTTGAAGAATGTTTTCAGTGTCTGGTAGTTCTCCCAGAGATAGACATTGAGTTGATCAATCCAATCCTCGCCCTCGTTGTAGGCTGCCTGCAGTGCGATCACACCGAACGGATTGACGTCGCACACCTCGTTGATATTGATGGCGCGATCAATCTTTTGTCGGTCTTCTGCATTGCTCGTGATGATGTTGGCGATTTGTAATCCGGCAATATTGAATGATTTCGTGGGCGAATTGGTTGTGATGCAATTGTCCTGACACGCTTTGGAAACGGCGGCAAAGGGCGTGAATTCATGACCTGGCATGACGAGTTCGCAATGAATTTCGTCGGCGATCACCTTCACGCCATGCCTGAGACAGATATCGTTCATACGGCTTAACTCCTCTGGTGTCCACACTCGTCCGGCCGGATTGTGAGGGTTGCAGAGCAAGAACACTTTTGTCTTCTCATCTGCTGCCTGTCTCTCAAAGTCGTCAAAGTCGATTTCATACGAGTTGCCTTTGCGCACCAGCGAATTTTCGGCGGTGGTGCAGCCATTGTTGCGGATAGACGAGAAGAAGCAATTGTACACCGGTGTCTGCACCAGTACCTTGTCTCCAGGCTCCGTTAGTGCCTTGATGATGGCCGAAATGGCTGGTACCACCCCAGATGTATAAATGATCCAATCGCGCTCGATGTGCCATTGGTGCCGCCTTTCAAACCACGAAATGATGCTCTCGTAATAGCTGTCAGGCACGATGGTGTAACCAAACACGCCATGGTCGACACGCTTTTTCAGTGCTTCAAGGATGCAGGGCGCAGCCTTGAAGTCCATGTCGGCCACCCACATGGGTATCACTCCCTCTTCTTTCGCCTCGTCCCATTTCACCGAGTTGGTGCCGCGGCGGTTCACAATCTCGTCAAAATCGTATTTCATCTTTATTTGTTGTTTGATGGTTTGTTGCGTACAATAATCTCGCAGTTATTGGGTTGCAGCACATGCTCGTCGATGGTCACCGAGCCGATGGCATCGGCCACGATGCGTCCAGATGTGGGATTCTTGATGTTAGTCACCGCTCCGCGGATGTCGGCCACGAGGGTCGTCTCCTCAAACATGCGGTCGCAATCTGCCCCAAACGTACAGTTTTCCAAGACGAGGTCCTGGCAATAGCACAAAGGCTGCTCGCCCGTGATGTGGCAATTCACCAGTTTGAGGTTCTTAGAGTGCCATCCGAGGAACTCACCGTTCAGCTCAGAATCGTACACCGTGACGTTCTCGGTTTCCCAGAACGAGTCTTTGGTGGTGATCTTAGTGTTGCGTATCACGGCGTCCTTCACATATTGGAACACGTATTTGCTGTCGCTTTCCAATCCGTCTACATCCACATGGTTACAGAACATAAAGGGATAGGTGCCGTCGTGCAGCTTCACGTTGCGCAAAGTAAGATGGTCTACCTTCCAGAAAGTCTCGTCAGCATCATTGATCTGCACGTTAACCAGCTTCAGTCCGTTCATTTCACGAAACAGTTTGGGTGCGTCAATGATGGTGTCGCTCATCACCATATCGTTGGAATACCATATCGCCGAGCGCGATCCGGTCTCAAAATAGCAATTGGTAATCACCGAGTGGTCCACATGCCACCATGGATATTTGCCGATGAAGCGACAGTGGTCGGCCTCTATGTTGTGACATTTCTTGATTCCTGACTCGCCCTCTGTAATCGTAACATCTTCGAGTCGTGTGTCGTGAATGCCGAAGAGCGGCCGTTCGCCTCCAAACTCTTTACCTTTTATCAATTCCATTTTCATCTATCATGTTTAGTTTCAAGTGCAAAGATACCAATAATTAGTCGAATAGTTCCCGCACCCCTACAGTTTTGTTCCCATGCGTGTACGTCAGCCGAGATACAAAAAAAAAGAAGGATGCAGCATCTTCTTGGCTGCATCCTTCTGTGATAAGCGTTTGTCTGTCTGTTCAGACGACAGCGTTTAAAGATTCGGGTTGATGCTCGACCATTCTGAGATAGCCGGAACGATGTTCAGTGTTACCAGCTCGTCGCGCATCTTGCACAGGTGCTCGTAGCTGGCATCCAGCTTGGCATTCTCCTCATCTGTGCCCTGTGGAACCTCATAGTGTGCGCCCGTCTTGTCGAGGGTTGTCTTCATGGCCATCATGATATGGTCATATTTGTCAGTGCTTACATAGGTGCCGACGGGGAAACGGAACGGCTCACCGCCCATCACCGAGCGAATCATCTCTACCGACAGGTAGGCTGGGCTCTGGAAAGAAGAGCGTCCGCGAAGCTCAATAATCTTGGCGCCACCCTTGGTTACATCCTTCTTCATCTGCTCCCACTCCTCGTTGGTGAACTCGGGTGTGCCAATAATCTCTGTCAGGGGCTTGCCTGAAATGGTAACATGACTGCCATAAACGGCCATCTGCTCGCCGTGTCCACCATAGGTTGCGGCACCCTTCACCTCTGTTTGCATCACGTTGAACTTCTTTGCCAGTGCGCTCTGCAGGCGGGTAGAGTCAAGAGCAGCCAAAGTTGTAACCTGTGAAGGTTTCAAACCTGAATAAAGAAGTGTTACCAAACCAGTGAGGTCGGCCGGGTTGAAGATAATCACAACATGCTTCACATCTGGACAGTACTTCTTGATGTCCTTGCCCAAGCCCTCTGCAATCTCACAGTTACCTTTGAGCAAATCCTCACGTGTCATGCCTGCCTTGCGGGGAGCACCACCTGAAGAGATGATGTACTTGGCATCGGTGAAAGCCTCTTTAACGTCTGTTGTCGCAACGATGTTCACTGCATCGAAGCCACTCTGGCGCATTTCCTCAGCCACGCCCTCTGGTGAGAATACGTCATAAAGACAGATGTTGTTAGTAAGACCCATAGACAATGCTGTCTGAACCATGTTGGAACCAATCATTCCGGCTGCGCCGACGATGGTCAATTTTTCGTTTGTCAAAAATGCCATAATTTAATTTGAATATTTATAAATGTTACTATATATGTCCTATTGCTTGTGACCACAAAGTTAATAAAAAGTAGGAACATACTGGTCTTTAATTGCTTTTTAATTTGTTATTTATTCTAAAACCGGCTTTGTTTGTCATCCGTGTGTGACAATTTGAAGAATTTTATTTGTCGCTGTGCCAGCAAAAAACTATCTTTGCGATAGAATAAACAAAACAGAATGACTATGAAAACAGAGATTGCAGACCGACTTTCAACGTTGCGAGAGGTGATGAAACGTGAGCGACTGGCCGCGTTTATCTTTCCAAGTACCGACCCCCATAACAGCGAGTATGTGCCCGATCATTGGAAAGGGCGCGAGTGGATATCTGGTTTTGATGGCTCGGCCGGCGTGGCAGTCGTCACGATGACGCATGCTGCGCTATGGACTGACTCGCGCTACTTCATCGCTGCGGCCAACCAACTGGCCGGAACGGAGTTTCAATTGATGAAGCAAGGCTTGTCCGAGACGCCCACCATAGCCGACTGGCTGGGTGCCGAACTCCAGCAAAGCGACAGTACCGAAATCGGTATGGATGGTCAGGTGAACGCTCACCAATTTGTGATGCAGATGAAACAGGACATGCGTGAGCGGGGAGGCATCACCATTCGGACGAATCTGGACCCACTGGCAATCATCTGGAAAGACCGTCCCAGCATCCCGAAAGACACGGTGCAGATTCAGCCCTTGCGGTATGCAGGCGAGCGAACCGCTGACAAACTGACCCGCATTCGTCAGGCCCTGCGCCGACAACACGCTGATGGTACCCTGGTTTCTGCCCTCGATGACGTTGCCTGGACACTGAACCTGCGCGGCACCGACGTGCATTGCAACCCCGTGTTCGTGGCCTACCTGCTGATTAGTACTACCAAAGCCATCCTATGCATCGACCCCGACAAGCTCACGCCCGACGTGAAAGCGTACCTGAAAGGTGAGGGTGTGGAGGTGAGCGGCTATGACCAGGTGAAGGATGTACTGGCTGGTTATGGCGAATACAACATCGCATTGGATCCGCAGCAGATCAATCATGACCTTTTTGAGAGGGTGAGCGGCCCCAAAATTCTTCCTCTTACCAGTCCCATCCCCCTGTTGAAAGCGGTGAAAAACCAAGCCGAAATTGCCGGCTTCCGTGCCGCCATGGTGCGTGATGGTGTAGCGATGGTGAAATTCCTGCGATGGCTCAAGCCGGCCGTGGAGGCTGGTGGACAGACTGAGATGTCGCTCGATAAGAAGTTAACCCGCTTCCGTTCCGAGCAAGACTTGTTCAGAGGCGTGTCCTTCGATACCATTGTGGGCTACGAGGAGCATGGCGCCATCGTGCACTACGAGGCCACACCCGCTACCGATGCGCCCATAGAGCCGCGGGGATTGGTGCTGATAGACAGCGGTGGGCAGTACCAAGACGGCACTACCGACATCACTCGAACCATCGCTTTGGGTGAGCTGACCGATGAGCAGCGCCGCGTGTACACGCTGGTGTTGCGAGGACACATCCAACTGGAGCTGTGCAAATTCCCGTCGGGGGCGTGTGGCTCGCAGCTTGACGCATTGGCCCGACAGCCCATGTGGCGCGAGGGAATGAACTTCATGCATGGCACCGGGCATGGCGTGGGCAGCTATCTCAACGTGCATGAGGGCCCTCATCAGATTCGTATGGAGTGGCGACCGGCTCCCTTGCTTGCCGGCATGACCGTTACTGATGAGCCAGGCATCTACATGGAGGGTAAGTTTGGCGTGCGAATAGAGAACACACTGCTCGTCACCCCCTACAAGGAAACCCAGTTCGGCAGCTTCCTGCAATTCGAATCGCTCACGCTGGCACCCATCGACACCACGCCCATCCTCATGGACATGTTGCTCGAGGCGGAGAAGGCATGGCTCAACGCCTATCATGCCGAGGTGTACCGTCAGCTCTCACCCCATCTTTCGGACGAGGAGAACGAGTGGCTGGCAGAAGCCACCAAAAATATATAGGACAAGAGGAGTGCCGACAGCCATCAAAAGTTTTGACCAACTCGTTCTTCTGCATGCGTTGTGATGACGACATGTTGTTGACAATTATCGGTCATTCAAAGCACTGAGAATCGTGATTTGGAATCGTTATTTTTGTCAGATTTTATGGTCAAAAAACAGGTATCTCAAAAAGTTGATTCTAGAAAATGCTGGTACTTTTCATGCAATTAAAATGCGCTATATTCGCCACTTTTAGGCGCTGAAATGATCATCGTATTGACTTTTCTGCACAAAGGCATTGAGTTTGAAGTTCAAACTCAATGCCTTTGATAGGATACCTCATTGCTTTTGCAGCCGAAAAATGGACAGTTTTCGTACATTTACATAGCTTTTGATGCTTCTCGAAGGCGCTGTTTTTCTGTAAAGAGCTATCAATCAACGATATGTATTTTTGGCGTATATGCGTCCATGTGATGGACTCGTGCAAAATATTTGAGTATTCAGAAGGCGATTGTCAAGATATTTCAGTGATAATCGACAGTGTAGGATAATCAAAATTCATGCCCCACTAATCGTAGTCATCTATCTGATATTCTGTGTATGTTTCTGAAATTATTTGAACAAATCTTTTTCATATTTCAAATATTCTATGTATATTTACAGCGTGGATACTTATGGAATGCACGACTTGATCATAAAAAGCACAACTAAAATTAGGTGATGTCCTGTTTGACGTAAGTCAGTATAAACGTGAAACCTAAACATTCTTAAATTAATACGATATGAGTAAACAAAAGTTTTTTCGAGGAGCTATGCTCTTCTTGTTTAGTCTGCTTTGCACACTGAGCAGTTATGCTCAGTCTACGGTTCAAGGAACTGTGAAAGACGAGGTAGGTGAGCCCTTGATTGGAGCCACCATCCAAGTGAAAGGAGAGCAGGGTGGTACGGTTACCGATATTGATGGTAACTATCGCTTGACTAATGTGAAAGAAAGCGCAACGCTGGTATTTACCTATGTGGGTTATGCAACCCAAGAGATTGCCGTGAAGGGTCAGAAACAAATCAATGTGACCATGGAAACTGACAGGCGCGATCTTGACGAGATTATTGTCGTGGGTTACGCCGTTGGAACCAAGCGAAATGTTTCGGGCGCCATTGACCGCGTAGGAGAAAAAGATATGAACAAGGGCGTTGTGACCGACGCTACCGACGCATTGAAAGGCAAGGTGAGCGGCGTGGTTATCAGTAGTGCAGGTGGCGACCCTATGGGAACAGCCAATGTACGCATCCGTGGAACCTCTTCTCTTTCAGGTGGAAACGATCCGTTGGTCATCATTGACGGTATCTTTACTGACATGGCGATGTTCAATGCTTTGCAGCCTAACGACATTGAGAGTATGACCATCCTGAAAGACGCCTCTGAAACTGCACAGTATGGTTCGCGCGGTGCTGCCGGTGTCATTGTGGTAGCTACGAAGCGAGGCAAGAGCGGAACATCAAACATCAATTATAATGGAACCATTGGTATCAATTCTGTATTTAAAAATATAGAAATGCTTGACGCTTCAGCTTATCGTAACTTAGCGAAAGAACGCAACCTTACCTTTACCGATATGAAGGCTAACACTAATTGGCTGGATGCTGTAGAGCGTTCGACGGGTATGACGCAGAATCATCATGTTTCGTTCTCATCTGGTAATGACAAGGGAAATTATAGAGCTAGTTTGGGATATATACAGCGTCAGGGTGCCATTCGTGGTTCGGAAATGCAAAACTATACCGCTAAATTAGATGCAACCCAGTTTGGATTTAACAAGAAATTGAAGTTGGAATTAGGCCTGCAAGTAGGTGAGCGTAAAGGCAAGCATCAGTACGACATGTACCGCATGTTCTACTCGGCCGCTGCTTACAATCCTACTTATCCTACCCACAAGAATGCCCAAGGCATTTGGGATGAGGATTATTTGGCCAATGAGGTGTATAATCCACTTGGACAGTTGGAGATTCAGAATCAATATACTGGCAGTAATCAGAATGTACATGGCAAAGCTACATGGACATTGCTCGATGGCTTGTTCTTGAGTGCGTTCGGCAGTTACACGAAGTTCAACGTAGAGCTTCAGCGTTATCTTCCCAATGATATTAAACAAGGTATTGATAATGGTAATGGATGGGCTTACTTAAGAAATAAGAGACGCCAGGATTTGATGGGAAACATCCAGCTGACGTACAAGAAAGATTTTGGCGCTCATCATATTGATGCTTTGGCTTTGGTGGAAGGACAGAGTTATAAAACCTTTTGGAACAGTTCTGAAGCGCGAGGCTTTGAAACCAATTACTTTGGTGTGAACAACATGAAGGCTGGAGCCAATGTTTCATGGGGTGATAACCAAAGTGAGTCAAAAGAATATATGCTGAACTCGTATATGGCTCGTATCAATTATATGTATGCTAACCGATATATCGCAACTGTCAATGTGCGTGCAGATGGTTCATCCAAGCTTGGCAGCGGGCATAAGTGGGGTTGGTTCCCATCAGCATCGTTGGCATGGGTGCTGTCAGAGGAAGATTTCATTAAACAGGCTAAATGGATTGATAACTTGAAGCTACGTGCTGGCTACGGTGTGACAGGTAATCAGGATGCCATTGATCCGTACAATTCGCTGGCTCTCTATAAACCCAATGGGGTAACGCCATACAATGGCGCCAATACAACCACCTTTGCCATTCAGAGTAATGATAACCCCGACTTGAAATGGGAGGTGAAGCATACATTTGACGTGGGTTTGGACTTTGCTGCTTTTGATAGTCGTTTGAAGTTAACACTGGATTGGTACACTTCTAAGACAAAGGACTTGTTGTATACCTATACCGTTCCTGTTCCTCCATTTACCTACAATACCCTGTTGGCTAACATGGGTGAAATGACCAATAATGGACTTGAAATTGGACTGCGCGGTGATATCGTTCGTACGAAAGACTTTACTTTCAACTCGGGTCTGAATCTTTCTTTCCAAAAGAACAAGCTTAACTCTCTAAGTGGAACGTACAAAGGGCAGAAGTTGACAACCAGCGAACACATTGTAGTGGCAGACGCTGGATCCGCTGGCTTGACACAGAATACAGGTGTTACCTATCTGATTGAAGGCGAGCCGATAGGAACATTCTACATCCCTCATTGCACCGGAATCTCTAAAACAGGTCAGTATGAACTGGAAGATATCGTCAAAGATGGTAAAATTGATACCGGTGATGCAGGCGACCGCCGTGTAGCCGGACAGGCTATCCCCAAGGCTTATCTGGGTTGGGATTTCACCTTGAGTTACAAGAATTGGGATTTAACCATGCAATTCAACGGAGCCTTTGGTCACAAGATTTACAATGGAACATCTATGACCTATAGTAACATGAACAACTTCCCAACCTATAACATATTGGCCAGTGCACCTGAAAAGAATATTCATGATATTCAGATCTCTGATTATTGGTTGGAGAAAGGCGACTATGTGAACTTCGAATATATCAACTTAGGCTATACATTTAAGAAAGAACAGCTGAAGGTGAATTGGATTCAGAACCTTCATCTTGGCTTGGCTGTCAACAATGTATGTACATTCACAGGTTACAGCGGTCTGACGCCCATGATTAACTCTGCGTCATTGGGTCGTATAGACGAAGGAACAGGAACAACTGGGACGCTGGGTGTTGATAATAAACGAATCTATCCATTGGTACGTACATTCTCATTCAATGTGTCTGTCAATTTCTAACCGTCTAAAATAAGAAAGGAATCAAATTATGAAAAAATATATATTTGGAACATTGCTTCTTTCTACGGCGCTGTTGTCGGGATGCTCACTGGATGAAACACCGAAGAGTGCATTTAGTGAAGAAGAAGCTTTCAAGTCTTCCACGCTGATTTATGCGAACTCTGTAGCCAACGTTTATTCGTCTATTGAAAATTATATCTATGGGCAAGATGCGGGTTCAATACACACCCTGCAGCAATATTCAAGTGACGAATCAATGATACCTGGCCGACAAGGCGACTGGGTGGATGGCGGTAAGTGGCAAAATTTCTTTTTGCACAACTTCGATTCGTCTGTGGATATGTATCGAAATATCTGGAATCAGATATACACCATTATTGGGCAAAGTAATAAGGGCATCGACAAGTTAAATGGTTTACAGAATAATGAAGATGCTGCTACTTATGTGTATGAGTTGCGTGCCTTGCGTGCCATCTTCTATTATTATTTGATGGACTTGTGGGGACAGGTGCCTTTGGTGACATCATCTAAAATTAATACCAATGATGTGGTTCAGAGTAATCGTGCGGATGTGTTCAAGTTTGTTGTATCTGAGCTTGAAGCCTGCTTGCCTCATTTGGCCGATGACATGAGTCAGAATGAAGGGAAATATTATGGTCGCATTACCAAACCTGTGGTTTACATGTGCTTGGTCAAGTGTGCGATGAACTCTCCTTTATATACTATCAATCCTACATCGGCAACTAGTTATCAGGCTTTTGTCGGAAATGACATGAGTGGGAATAATACAGTGAGTGAAACGCTAGGAGCGAATGTTACAGAGTTGGGTAAGAAGGTAAGTATCACTGTTGACGGGAAAGCGCGTAATGCGTGGGAAACCGTGAAGTATTGTGTGGAAAAGTTGGAAGCATTAGGTTATACTTTACAACCAAATTATGCAGACAATTTCACTATTAGCAACCAGAACTCTAAGGAGAACATCTTTACACGTCCTAATGATGACAAGACTTACCGGTATTATGATTATAACTTAATGCGCTCATTGCACTACAACCATGCGGGCGCTATCGGGTATAGTGGTTGGAACGGTGCCTGTGCCACTGTGTTTGCCATGAATGTTTATGGGTATGGAACGGCTGATGTTGACCCCCGTCTAAAGCTTAACTATTATACGGATAAGGACTACATGGAAGATACGGGTAAAGCTGTGGAGGACGGAGCTACAGGACAAGATCTTGAATATTTGCCACTCAAGTCACAGGTTGACTTCCCCGCAGGTGCCAACGCGCATGACGTGAAATGTGCGGGAGCGCGCATGAAGAAGTATCAACTTGACCTTACTTCGAGTACAAATGGTATTACAAACAATGACCTTGTGGTATGGCGCTATGCAGATGCGTTGCTGTTAAAGGCCGAGGCTGAATATCGTTTGGGTAATACGGGTGCGGCATTAGCTGCCATCAACACTGTTCGGGCACGTGTTGGCGCCCCAGCATTGACCTCTCTTACACTGAATGTTATTTCGAATGAACGTTTGAAAGAACTTGCTTGGGAGGGTGTGCGTCGTATGGATGCCATCCGATATGGTATCTTCACGCAGCCTACAAAAGATCGGTATGAAGGTGTGTGGCACAATGCTGTAGCAGGAAACTATCTGAATGATACACAAGGTTATACCACCATCTATCCTATTCCTTACGATGTGATGAGCTTGAATAAGAATCTGAAGCAAAATCCTGGATATTGAGTAACATCAATCTGAGTGAAGATTGTTAGTGGATTGCCTGCAAAGCCCCAGTGAATGTGTGTTTCTATGACACGGTTAGCCATTCGCGGAGCTGACCATTGATGGTTTTATTCTCACGTCGATGTGGCTTTGCTGGGGTTCACCTGTATCTTTCATGTATATATGACGCATCTCCCGAGTATATATAAAAGGTAATGGCGATAATCAACTTGCTTTATTTTAAAAGTCACACAGCATCAGGATAAGTTGTCTGTATAATCGGAATGAACTCATGAATTTACTATTAATTCATGAGTTCATTTTAAATATTCTTCCTTTTCACTATTTTTTTTCGTATATTTGCATAACAGCCTAAAGTGTGACATGTAGGTAGCTGTTGTCGCTACTCATGTTTTAGGCACCTAAAACAGAGGAATATGAAGCGGAAAAAATTGTTTATAGTGTCGAATCGTTTGCCCGTGAAGGCAAAGGAAACCAGTGAAGGACATTTTGAATTTGAACGTAGTGAAGGTGGCTTGGCAACGGGTTTGAACTCATTGCAAACATCCTATGAACAGCATTGGATAGGATGGCCGGGCGTTTGTTTGAAGCGGAAGGCCGATGAGAGGAAAATCAAGGAAGAGTTGGAGCAATTCAATTATCACCCAGTGTTCTTGAGTGCAACCCAATACAATAATTATTATGAGGGGTACAGCAACAGTACCATCTGGCCGCTGTGCCACTATTTCTACGAGTTCTCCAAGTACCGTAGAGGTTTTTGGCAGGCCTATCAGGACGTGAACAGACTGTTCTGCAAGGAGGTGCTCAAACATATTGATGACGATAGTATGATATGGGTGCAGGATTACCAGCTGATGTTGTTGCCTGGGATGTTGCGTGATGGGAAGGCATCGTTGAAGATAGGCTATTTTCATCATATTCCGTTCCCTTCGTACGAGTTGTTTAGGGTGCTGCCAGAGCGTCGTAACTTGTTGAGAGGACTACTGGGTGCCGACTTTATTGCTTTCCATACCCACGACTACATGCGACATTTCATCAGTGCCGTGGAGCGTACCTTGCATCTTGAGTTCAAGTTAAACGAAGTCATGGTTGATGGTCGTGCTGTGCATGTAGATGCCTTACCAATGGGAATCAACTACGAGTTGTATCATGAAGCTCCAAAGAAGCGCCCTGTGAAGGATGCCATAAAACGTATGAAGAGTCAGTTTGGTAAACACAAAATCATTTTATCCGTAGACCGATTGGATTACAGCAAAGGCATCTTGCATCGGCTGGTGGGCTTTGAAACGTTCTTGGAAAAGCATCCTGAGTATCAAAATAAGGTGACGCTGGCCATGATTATTGTGCCTTCGCGCGATAAAGTGAGCAGTTATGCTGAGATGAAACGACGCATCGATGAGCGCATTGGTGCCATCAATGGCAAATATGCAGGCATCGGTTGGACACCAGTATGTTATTACTATCACGCTTTTCCTTTCGAAGATTTGGTGGCGATGTACAAGTTGGCTGATGTCGCTTTGGTCACTCCGCTGCGTGATGGTATGAATTTGGTGGCTAAGGAGTATGTGGCAACGAAAGACAATGACCTTGGTGTATTGATATTGAGCGAGATGGCTGGTGCGTCTTCAGAACTTTCGGATGCCATCCAAATCAACCCAAATGATACCGACCAGATTAGCATGGCCATTTGCGAGGCGCTGGAAATGCCTGAAGAGGAGCAGAAAGAACGATTGCAGAACATGCAAGAAATTGTTGGTAAGCAGACCGTTAAGAAATGGGCAGGCGACTTTGTAGACGAGTGGAAAGAGGTTATTGAGCGCAATGAAACGCTCATGAAGAAATATATCTCTAAGAAAGTATTCTCGGACATCAAGCAAAAGTACAATGCCAGCAAACATAGACTCATCATGTTGGACTATGACGGTACATTGGCTGCTTTCCGTAGAGATCCTGAAAAAGCATCTCCCACCACCGAGGTGAAGAACATGTTGCGGAAACTGTGTGATGACGAACGCAATACGGTGGTCATCAACAGTGGTCGCGATCACCGTACACTTGATAAGTGGTTGGGCGACTTGCCGCTGTCGTTTGCGGCCGAGCATGGTGCGTTCTATAAGGAAAACGGCGTGTGGCACGAGAATGTGGAGCCACAGGCATGGGACGAACGGCTCATGAACATCCTTCGAGAATTTGAGGACAAAACACCTAACTCGCGTTTGGAGGTTAAAGCTACGGCCGTGGCATGGCATTATCGTAAGGTGGACAATTGGATTGGGATGTTTAGGGCGCAACAGTTGATGCATGCCTTGATACCTATATGCTCTCAAAACAACCTCCAGATTATGAGAGGCAACAAGATTGTGGAAGTAAAGCCTGCCGAATATTCAAAAGGTTCGGAAGTACAACGTATCTTGAATCAACGTTCTTATGATTTCATCTTAGCCATTGGTGATGACGTGACCGATGAGGACATGTTCAGGGCTTTGCCAGAAAAAGCGGTGACCATCAAGGTGGGTTATGCTTGTGATGATGCTCGGTATAACCTGTTGGAGCAAAAAGATGTACTGCCTTTCTTGAACAATTTGCTGTCGTGAACATGAGGCTTGTGCTGAACAAGACTTTGATTAACTCATCTATAAAAAGCAGTCAATGCTTGGTTTAAAACTAATTTGACTGTCGAAACATTATCTAAAACAAACTGACAACCAATCAAAATATGAAATTAAACTACGGCGTGATAGGCAACAGTTGTACGGCGGCATTGGTCTCTGACCGTGCCTCGATAGACTGGCTTTGTATGCCTAATTTTGACTCTCCTTCGGTCTTTGCATCTTTGTTGGATCGAGAAAAGGGAGGGTCGTTTGGCTTTGAAGTAGGAGAAGAGTACGAAGTGACACAGGCCTATATACCGCATACCAATATATTGTCAACGACATTCACCTCGGAAGAAGGTGCTTTCGCTGTCGTTGATTTTATGCCTTGTTACCGAAAGGATCATAGTGATGAAAACTACAACCCGGCTGAGGTGTATCGGTATATCCGGCTGCTCAGCGGGCATCCAAGGTTTGCAGTCAACTATCAGCCCCGTCCTGATTATGCCCGAGGTAAGACCATCTATAACATGACGGAGCAATATATCGAATCAATGTCGTCATCCAACAGCAAAGACCGACAGTATCTGTATTCTTCCCTCCCGTTGCAGGATGTCTTGGATGGAGTTGTTTTCGAACTTGAAAAAGATGAATTCTTCTTGTTGGCATCCAATGAGAAGGTGGTTAAGATAGATCTTGAACGGGAGAAGATGGATTATTGTCGTACGTTGGTCTATTGGTTGAACTGGTCGAACATGACAAAGAAGTTCACCCACTATAACGATGTCATCGAGCGAAGTTTCTTAACCTTAAAATTGTTGTCCTTTTACAATGGTGCCGTGCTGGCGGCTTTGACCACCAGCCTGCCTGAAACGCCTGGAGAAGTGCGCAATTGGGATTACCGCTTTTGCTGGCTGAGGGATGCATCGATGACCATTGAGACGCACATCAACCTGGGACATACCCGTTCTGCAAAGCGTTTCATGCGATTCGTGGAGTCTACATTCGTGGGCAATCATAACGGTTTCCAAATCATGTATGGCATCAGAGGAGAGCGCGACTTGGTGGAAGAACATCTGGACCACTTCTCCGGCTATCTCAATTCAAAGCCCGTTCGAATCGGTAACGCGGCCTATCATCAGAAGCAAAACGACTCATTTGGCTACCTCATGAATCTGATTTACCAGTATTTCAGTCTGATTCCCGGTTCATTAGACGATGTGGAGAATCTCTGGGACATGGTGAAAAACATCATGCGAACCGTCATAGACGACTGGCGCAAGCCCGATAAAGGCATCTGGGAGATTCGTGGCGAGGCTCAGCACTTTGTTTCTTCAAAGGTAATGTGCTGGGTGGCATTAGACCGTGGAGTGCGAATTGCCTCGCTCTTGGAGAAGTACGACTATGCAAAACGCTGGCGTGAAGAGGCCGATAAGGTGAAAGATGACGTGTGGACGAACGGCTGGAATGAGCAGTTGCAGAGCTTTACGCAAGCCTATGGCAGCACCTCGCTCGACTCTTCATTGCTGCTCATGGAGCATTATGGCTTTATTAATGCCGACGACATCTATTTCCATAAAACGGTAAAAGCCATCAAAAAGGCACTCTTCCACAATGGCTTGATGTACCGATACAACGTGGAAGACGATTTCGGACAGCCCAAGTCGGCCTTTACCATCTGCACGTTTTGGCTGATTCGGGCTTTGTTCGTCACAGGAGAGAAGGAGGAAGCCCGCAGCTTGTTCGACGAGTTGCTCACTTATTCGAACCATTTGGGGCTGTTCAGCGAGGATCTGGATTTTGAAACCAAAGAGCAACTTGGTAATTTTCCGCAGGCTTACTCACACTTAGCACTGATTAACACCGCACTGCTTTTTACCGAAGAAGTGAAAAGCATGCACCTATAGAATAAACTTTAAAAAACGAAAAACAAGATGAAACGAATGACAATGTACGCCGTGGGCATGGCTCTGATGGGCCTCTCACTGGTTTCATGTAGCACCAGTTCTGGAGAAAAGCAAAATACAGTTGCCGTCATGGGGACGGGAACCGTATGGGCGCGGCCCGACATGGCGCAGATTAACGTCAGCTTCGCCCATACGGCGGCAACCACCCAGGAAGCAAAGAAGTTGGCCGATCAGACGCTGAAAGCAATAACCAAAATCTTGCAGGAGGAGAAAATTGACATTAAAAACCTGAAGACAACCGCCCTCAGTTATCAAGCTGACTATGAGTACAGAAACGGTCGGCGTGTACTCTTGGGACAGAGCGCACAGCAAAACGTCGAGATTACCGTCAGGAATATTGTCAAAGTTGGCAGACGCCTTTCTACGTTGTTGGATAAGTTGGCAGCCATCAGCAACGTGGAACTCAATGAAATCAGCTTTGACATCGACCAGAAAACAGAATTGTTCAAGAAAAGTCGCGAGCTGGCTTATCGCAAAGCGCATGAAAAGGCCGAACAGTATGCGGCATTGTGTGGCAGGAAGTTGGGCAAGGTGGTTACCATTGTAGAAAATGGCGGAGGCGACGTCTCGTCTGCCTTGTTGAGTAATCGTGCAAAAGCTGAGTACAGCGCAAACGACATGGCGACAGTTCCAACCGGTCAAAACGAAATCAGCACAGATGTGCAGGTGGTCTTCTCCTTGAAATAGGGAGGCAACCTGAGTCCATTTTATTTGGTCACACTCCAATGAAGAGAACACTTCAGTTGGAGTGTGGGGAGGTGTGTCAAAAAGGAGTATCTTTGTTTTGACACACTATTCTTTTGCTGATAGGAGCTTGGTTCATCATGTTCCGCCGCATTTTTAGGTCAATTATTGTGTCCCTGTTGCGGAACATGTTGAACCAAGTCCTCGGCAGATGACAAACAAATTCTGTTCATTTTTTTTATCTAAAAAGGCCCTTAAAACGGCTCACCCAAACTTTCAATCTGGAAAAAAATAATAGGCAAAGCAGGTGCAAATTTGCTTTTGTTTTGCAGGATTCATCGGCTTTTTTCGCAAACCCTATGAGTTTACTCTATTAAAAGCATCACTTTGTCGGTCAATTAGCATGCGTTTGAACCGCAAAAGCATGCAAATAACCGTCTTTAAAGCATGCTTTTGGGCGTAAAATGGTTGAGAAATAGGCACTTTTTTACGGTAGTAAATTCTAATGTTTTGTGTGACAACACTTTATAAAAATCGCTCATATTTGCCGTATTTGCAACCACGACCAAGTGAGTTTGCAAATACGCCAAGGATACAGATGCTTGTTGTCAAGAAAATTCGTATGTAGGTTCATCATGCCGCAATCGTTCAACCATACCTGTTACATCTTGTTTTCTTTGACAGTTTTTTTGTTAATGGCCTCCATGAAAGATTCGTTTTGAACTAGAAGTTAAAAAATATGATTTTTTTTTTTTTTTTTGTTAAAAAATTCTTATTACCTTTGCAAATTGATTAACAGGATTATTCAAAAATAGTCCACAAAAACAAATAAAATGTACAGTAAAAAGTATTTGAAGCCATCTATCGTATTGCTTCCTTTGCAAATCGTTGGTCCGAATATAGGATCGCAGAACGATGCAGAGGTGCAAGGTGATGATTATCAAGACGGAATGGTTTGGGATGAAGATTCCCAAAGTTGGCAATGGCCCTAACCCTAAGCAGGTTTTCGGTTTAATCTGTTAGTGCTGTGTAGGTAGCGGAGGAGACCACTATGTACAAGCAGTAAAATAATAATTTATTTCTCCATAACAAAAACATAAACACGTCGGATTGTTTTTTACTCCGATTTAATTTTATGACAATAATGAAGCAGTTTTTACATGTAACCGCATCTACAATCTTCATGCTCTTGGTCTTCTGCTTGCCCACGTCGGCTTTTGAGTATGTGAGCGTGACTTCTGCGAACAGTAAGGTGTCGAAAGTGGATGTGGGAGGCGAAAAAGTCAGCAGCATCACGCTGACCGTTACGCTCAAAGACAACGAAGCTCCCAACGGACAGGCGCAATTGCGTTTGGCGTCGGATGAAAACAAACTGGTGATGGGTGAAACCACACAGTTGTTGGACAATGTGCTCACACAAAAATCCACAAATCCCAACGTTTGGGAAATCACATGGAACAACGTCAAGGCAGGCGACTATAAGGTGTATTTTCAACAAACAGATGGCAGCAAACACACTTATTTGCATGACATTCAGGTGGTGGAATTACCGGGACCGCCGGCTCCGAAATTAACCCTGACAAAAAAGAATGTGGCATGCGGCTCTCTGGGATATGTAAATGTTGAGTTGGCTGGAGGAGCAAAACCGTTTAGTTACAAAGCAACCATTACACATCATAGAGGAGGAAGCGACATCAGAACTAAAGAAAACACCTCCGATAGGGGTTGGGTGATCGACAATTTAGTAGATGGCGACGAAGTGACTGTTGAGGTGACCGATGTTAAGAGCAGGAAAGCCTCTGCTTCCATCGATCCTATCAGTTCTGTTTCTCCTGAATTTTATTCAGACGGAACCATGTATTTTGTTAAGCGCACGGGGAAGGACACATTCGACTACTATAAGTCTTTTAAGATATTTTGTAAGGACGAGAAAGGCTTGAAGGAAGCGTTGGATAAGCTGGTCGAAACTGTTAAAATTAAAGGTGATGATGGAAATTGGTATCCATTGGAATATGCCCCCGCTTATACCACTGAATTTTGGAGCGGATATTATCGTTATTTCTTTAAAATCCCCTTTGGCAAAGGAAACTTAAAATTCGAAAAGAATCGGAATTTTGAAATTAAATTTACGTGGCTTTGTGGGGGAGAAAAAACAGAGTGGTTCCGTATTTGGGACACTACTGTGAAGGATATGTTGTGGCTCGGAGCATGGACGTATGGAACACCGACAGATGATTGTGGATGGAAAGATACATATTATAAATTGTCTTATAGTTTTGAAGGAAGGGAGTCTTTGGGTGGTCAGCGTGTTTATTATTTTATGGACGAGGAGCATCGCAATGCAAAAATCTATAAGCGAAACGCCGACCGTACCTATCCTTCTACACCTTTGATGGAGGTCCCCATGTGGACAGAACAATTTGATATCGAAAAAAGATTCACATTCGAATTACCCGGGCCTGGTGTGTACAAGATGGTTTATTCCACAGGTAACCCGCAAACAGATTTTGAACGCGAATTTATTTTTAGTGATCCCAAGCCGGATATGGCTTATTATGCGTCAAAACCGCGCTACAGGACATTTCAAAGAAAGAGTTTGGGTATACACGGCAACACAGCCGGCATCGTTTTCTCTACTATCAACTTGACAGGTCCTTTCCAAGTGATTGTAAAGAGGCCTGATGGCAAGAAGAACTTTATGATCACTGATTTTGGTGACGACCACGAATATCAAAAAACAATCAACTTCCCGCAGACGATAGACTTCACCAAGCAAAACAGCCACTACAACATCGGAGATTTGCCGGCCGGTGATTATGTGTTTACGTTAAAGGACCAATGCGGAAGAACAAGCGACACCCGGATCACAATTAAAGCCGACAACTTGATGACTTATAAGCTGAGAAGAGACCGTGGGTATGGCGAGGGAGTTTTGGTTGAATACAGTTGTGATAACGAAAGCAACAAGGTGAATTTTGACTTTGGGACTACTGAGGACAAGGTTTTGTATTCCAGATCAACTTTGCAGTATGGATATGTTACCCAAAAAGTTAAAAGCTCTACTTCCGACCCTTGGACTTACAGTTCAGATAAACCGAGTGATCTGAAAGACGAGGTCTATTTCGGCATCAGCTATTATCCCAGTATTTATAGCGGTGCCGATATAGAGTATCCTGAAGACGAAGAGGTTTATTCGGCAATTGCAAAAGAAAAACGCACATATACTAATAAGGTCATGAACATCCATCAGTATGATGGCACCGCTTCTTGGAAGCCTGTGGATCAACCTGACCCATATTGGGCAAAGTCATATAAGTTTGTCTTTAAGCCAAGCGAGGTGAATGCTTTTGATGTGACTGGAGCTTCTTGTGATGTTAATGCGAAGAAAGGTAATATAGCTGTCTCCTTACAAAGTGGAAAGACAGTTACCATGCCGGCTACGTATGAACTTTATAAAGCAGATGCAAACGGAACCCCACAAGGATCTGCCATCAAAACTTACACAGTGAATTCTACTGAACAGGCAAATGTGGTGTGGAAAGATCTTGTAAAAGGTTATTATGATGTTAGAATTACTTACGGCTCTGGCGGAAGTTGCGAAGTGAAAAAGTTTGTTGACCTGACGACTGCTGAACTTCCTCAAGTCATTGTGAAAACTCCTACAGGTTATGAGGTGAAAGATAATGTCACTATAGACATTACTGATGGTATGAAGCCATTGCAAGTTTCTCTCCCTGTTTCAAACCACGTTTACGACGTAGAGTGGTATGATATCACGGGTGGAAAGAACGAATTGAAACAAAAAGGTAATAATATCTACGTTA
This sequence comes from uncultured Prevotella sp., assembly GCA_963511375.1. Lineage (GTDB taxonomy): Bacteria > Bacteroidota > Bacteroidia > Bacteroidales > Bacteroidaceae > Prevotella. The sequence goes on from CAUPIT010000005.1 coordinate 147,868, forward strand.
CTTTCACGGAGCCAGGAACATATATTTATAAAATCCAGACGATGTTTACCGACAACACCTCATGTTCGGGTTCTTCGGGAGGGACAAGATTGGTAAAATTTTATGTTACTCGCAATGAGCAAAAGAACTACTGGATGGGAAGCACCGATAAGAACAATGGTGACAACTTCAGCGTTGCGTCTAACTGGACAGCTAACAAAGTACCTACTGAAGGGGAAGACATTGTTTTTGCAACCGAGGAAAACAACAACGGCCACGCAGCGGTGAACGATTGCCGACTGACCGGCACAGGAAGACTGCCGCTGAATTTCACTGCAACAAATCTCGTTAATGAAAGCCAAAAGGCCATGGTTATTCCTCAAGGCTCCGCTTTATATGTAAAAACCTCAACTGTGGGATTTGAACATCAGAAAGATAATAACGGTAAATATGCCCCCGTGCGTCTGAAAATAGAAGCAGGCTCTAATGGCAAGGCCAACGGAACATTTGTCGCACGCTATCAAGGAGTAGAGAAAGACAAGATTTATGCTGAAGTTCAGATGAACGTACTTACCAAGGCAGTAAAGGAGACTTGGAAAGATAATCTCACGGGTTCACCGACGTTCGGAAAAACGCTTTATATTAATTCGACGGATCAGTTCTTCGGAATACCGTTTGCAGAAATGTCGGCAGCACAATTCCCGAAGTCAAGGCTCTATGTTTATGATGAAACGCACAATGCAGAAAAGATGTTTTACCGTAAGTTTAGAAACGTGGCAAAAGGTGAAACGATGCATGCGTTCAAGGCATATTCCATCCGTCTTGACGAACCGAGAACAATGCCACTCCGAGGCTACCTCAATTATAACGATGTTACATTAAAACTCACCCGCGAGGCTGCCATGGTGGATGGAGCAACTGGCGAAGAGTCGTTCGTTAGATGGGGATTAGGACAGAATTTGTTTGGCAATTCATTCACAGCGCCAATCAAAATCAGTTCGATTACAATGCCAGACGACTTGGAAAAAACGGTTTATCTCTATAACACAGGAAGTGGAAAAGACTGGACTGCTACGCTAAGCAATAAAGATGCAAAAGGTGCTGGCACCTACACGGCTGTTCCACTCGATATAGCAGCAACACTTAACATGAATGAAATTCCTTCTATGCAGGGCTTCCTCCTCAAATATACGAAAGACAAAACCGTTTACAGCACCACTCCTACAGAGGTGAAATTGAGTTATAACAATAATGTCATGACGACAGCATCACTTCCGCAAAGAGCTAAGGCATACGAGATGGAAAATAATCAACCTACTGGATTTGTCAAGCTTGTTCTTCTGGGTGAGAAAGCTGGCGACCAAATGTGGCTTTGCGAATCAGAAAATGCAACTGAAGGATTTGACAATGGTTGGGATGGTAGCAAGCTCGGTGGCGAAATGATGCCGACAGCTATTTATTCTACAACGAAAGATGGCATCTGGCAAGTCAATACAACTAACGATATTACTAAGGCAAACATCACGGTGAGAGTTTCCGAGCCAGGCACATATTGCATCAAGGCAACCAAAAAGGGTCTTGAACAATATGAAAATCTTAAATTGGTAGACTGTCAATCAAGGATTATCACTCCTTTTGATGCCGACACGCTCTCTTATTCGTTCGCGACAGATGTCAAGGGCATGAATCAGAACAGATTTGTGCTGATGAATACCAAGGCTACTATGTTTGAAGACATCAAGACTGGTATCGACCTCCAGAGCGAAACATTGACAGGAGATTTCCACATCTATGACCTCACAGGGGCTTTTGTGAAAGATGTCAGTCTGTCAAATGAAAGAACATTCCGCAAGTTAGGATTGGCACCAGGAGTTTACATCGTCGTTAAGAAAGATAGTATCGACAAGACGGGTAGAAAGCTGGTCATCACCGATTAAGCTGTAACTTAAAAAGAAGAGCTGGAGAAACAATAGTGAGTATTTCTCCAGCTTTTTTATGTTTTTATGTTTGACATGACATAATCGGTAACCTCTACATTAAGCTATGAGCTTGACGTAAATATTAAAATGTAATCTAAAAACTTTGCTGTTTGATAAATAAGTCGTAATTTTGCACCCGCATTTGGTGGCGTGATGTCACCATGCAACATAATAAACTATAAACAATTAAAAACAACAACATGATTATCGTACCAGTAAAAGATGGTGAAAACATCGAAAGGGCTCTTAAAAAATTCAAGAGAAAATTCGATAAAACCGGTGTGTCTAAAGAGTTGCGTGCTCGTCAGCAGTACAACAAGCCGTCGGTTTTGAAGCGCCTGAAGATGGAACGTGCCATCTACATACAGAAGTTGCGCGACGCAGAAGAGTAAAATCTTCTAAAAAATTTGGTAGTTTAAATTAATTTCCTTATTTTCGTTGCAGAATCTGTTGCTGCTCTCTGTGAGAGGACATGCATTCTTTCGAGAGAATGAAGCTTCAGAAGCAATACTTCAACGGAAGGCGTCATGATAGAAGAGTTTTTGAACTACCTGAGATTTGAGAAAAATCGCTCAGCGCTTACAGCTAAAAGCTACGGCGATGACCTGAGGGCCTTTGAACGCTATTTTCAAGGCTTAGGGGATCAAATCACATGGGAGTCGGTAGACTCGGATATCATCCGCGGTTGGATGGAGGATATGATGGATCGTGGGAACAGTGCCACTTCAATTTGCAGAAGATTGAGTGCATTGCGTTCCCTCTATCGCTATTCCCTTTCTCGAGGCTTGGTTCAGGTCAATCCCACCCTGCGTATAGAACGTCCCAAGATGGGTAAACCCTTACCGCAGTTTTTGAAGGAATCAGAAATGGATGAGCTGCTGGATGCCAGCACATGGGATACCAGCTATCAAGATGCCCTCGCGCGTACCATTATTATTACTTTTTATGAAACTGGTATGCGGTTGGCGGAACTGATAGGGTTGGATGATGTTTCAGTAGACTTTGTCAACCGGCAGTTTAAAGTCCTGGGAAAAAGGAATAAACAGCGACTGGTTCCATTTGGTGATGAATTGTATCAAGTTCTTCAGGAGTATTTGAATCAGCGTAACGAACAAATCGTGCGAAAGTCGCAGGCCTTCTTTTTGAGCAAAAACGGTGTACGGATGAATCATAACCAAGTAAGGTATCTTGTGAAGAAGCATCTGTCACTGGTTAGCACGTTGAAGAAACGTACACCGCACGTGCTTAGACACACCTTTGCAACCACGATGCTCAACAATGGGGCAGGACTTGAGAACGTGCAAAAGTTGCTAGGACATGAAAGTCTGGAGACAACCGAAATCTATACGCATACGACGTTTGAGCAGTTGAAGAAAGTCTATGAGAAGGCTCATCCCCGAGCTTAACCTTTTTAAAAATAATAGGAGGTATTATGGAAATTAAGATTCAGTCAATTCATTTTGACACTACCGAGAAATTGGAAGCCTTTATAGAAAAAAAAGTAGGCAAGTTAGAAAAAACATTGGAAGATATTCGGAAAGTAGAGGTGCAACTGAAATTAATCAAGCCAGCAACTGCATTGAATAAGCAGACAGCCATAACGGTAGCCGTTCCTGGCAGTACATTGTTTGTGGAGAAAACTTGTGATACATTTGAAGAGGGCATTGACCTCTGTGTAGACGCTATGCGGGTTCAAATCTCCAAATACAAAGAAAAATTGCGGGCGCATTAAAAAAAAATCAAAAAAGCTTTGGCGATTAAAAAATAATCCCTATCTTTGCAGCCGTTTTACAACACGTCATAAGCGAGTGGTTTGACGGCTGCATAGAATCGCCTCTTTAGCTCAGTTGGCCAGAGCACGTGATTTGTAATCTCGGGGTCGTTGGTTCGAATCCGACAAGAGGCTCTCCAACAAAAGGAAGTACGAGTTGTAAAAACAAAAAAGGGTAGTTACCAGAGTGGCCAAATGGGGCAGACTGTAAATCTGCTGTCTTTCGACTTCGGTGGTTCGAATCCATCACTACCCACTTCAGTAGAAGTTTTTGCGGAAATAGCTCAGTTGATAGAGCACTAGCCTTCCAAGCTGGGGGTCGCGGGTTTGAGTCCCGTTTTCCGCTCTCACTGCTGTAATAGCTCAGTGGTAGAGCACTTCCTTGGTAAGGAAGAGGTCCTGAGTTCAACTCTCAGTTACAGCTCTACTTCGGTTCTATTTTATAGATCCTTTGTAGAAAAACAGAAAAAACTTTTGACTATTCATTTATATAAATAAAAAAGAAAAGCTATGGCTAAAGAAGAATTCAAACGTACCAAACCGCACGTTAACATTGGTACAATTGGTCACGTTGACCACGGTAAGACTACTTTGACAGCTGCCATCTCTAAAACTCTTCATGACAAGGGTTTCGGTGGTGAGGATGTAAAGTCGTTTGACCAAATTGATAATGCTCCTGAGGAGAAAGAGCGTGGTATCACCATCAACTCTTCGCATATCGAGTATGAAACTGCTAAACGTCACTACGCACACGTAGACTGTCCGGGTCACGCCGACTATGTAAAGAACATGGTTACTGGTGCTGCTCAGATGGACGGTTCTATCCTTGTAGTTGCCGCTACTGATGGTCCTATGCCTCAGACACGTGAGCACGTACTTTTGGCTCGTCAGGTAAACGTTCCTCGTTTGGTTGTGTTCATGAACAAGTGTGACTTGGTAGAAGACGAAGAGATGCTTGAACTCGTTGAAATGGAGTTGCGCGAACTTCTTGAGCAATACGAATTCGAAGAGGATACTCCAATCGTTCGCGGTTCTGCACTGGGTGCATTGAATGGTGTTGACAAGTGGGTTGACAGCGTGATGACGTTGATGGACACTGTTGACGAGTGGATTCAAGAGCCAGAGCGTGACCTTGACAAACCTTTCTTGATGCCAGTAGAGGACGTGTTCTCTATCACAGGTCGTGGTACCGTTGTAACAGGACGTATTGAGACTGGTAAGGTAAAGGTTGGCGACGAGATTCAGTTGCTTGGTCTTGGTGAGGATAAGAAGTCTGTTGTAACAGGCGTTGAAATGTTCCGTAAGATTCTTTCTGAAGGTGAAGCAGGTGATAACGTAGGACTTTTGCTCCGCGGTATCGATAAGGATGAGGTAAAACGTGGTATGGTTGTTGTACACCCAGGTGCCATCACTCCTCACGATCACTTCAAGGCTTCCATCTATGTATTGAAGAAGGAAGAGGGTGGACGTCATACTCCATTCGGAAATAAGTATCGTCCTCAGTTCTATCTCCGTACTATGGACTGTACAGGTGAAATCACTCTGCCAGAAGGCGTAGAGATGGTAATGCCTGGCGACAACGTCGAGATTGAGGTTACCTTGATTTACAAGGTTGCTCTGAACGAAGGTCTTCGTTTCGCTATCCGTGAGGGTGGTCGTACCGTAGGTTCTGGTCAGATCACACAGATTCTTGACGACGTAAAGTAAATTGACCACAAGCGAGTAAGGCATACCTTTTCTCGTTTATCATACAAAGTTCCCGCAATGCGGTTGCGGGGACTTCTTTTACGGGTTTAGCTCAGTTGGTAGAGCACTGGTCTCCAAAACCAGGTGTCGAGAGTTCGAGTCTTTCAACCCGTGCTAAAAAGAGAATCATATGTTTAAGAAAATTGAAAGTTTTTTCAAGAATGTAGTAAATTACTGCAAAGCTTGCTATGATGAACTTGCGCATAAAACTACTTGGCCTACAAGCCGGGAATTAACTCACAGTGCAGTGGTTGTATTATCTGCTTCCCTAGTCATTGCACTGATTGTGTTCTGTATGGACTGGTGCTTCCAGCACTTGATGGGCATTGTTTATCCAGGTTAAATCATTAGGATATGGCAGAAACAAAAAAAAATTGGTATGTACTGCGTGCTGTAAGTGGAAAAGAAGCCAAGTTGAAAGAATACATTGAGGCTGAAATCAAACACAACACGTTGTTACAACAGCATGTCTCTCAGGTTTTGATACCGATGGAGAAACTTGCAACCTTGCGTAATGGCAAGAGAGTTGAAAAGGAGAAGATCAGTCTCCCGGGATACATTTTTGTTGAAGCTTCCCTCGTGGGTGATGTGGCGCATACTTTGCGTTTCATGCCCAACTGCTTGGGTTTCCTAGGAGGTTTGGATAATCCATCGCCTGTTCCCCAGTCTGAAATCAATCGTATGCTTGGCGAAGCCGAAGAGACCGAAATAATGAACGGGATTGAAGTTCCTTATGAGGTTGATGAGGTTGTCAAGGTAACCGATGGACCTTTTAGTGGATTCAGTGGCGTCATCGAAGAGGTGAATGCCGAGAAACATAAACTGAAGGTTTTGGTCAAGATTTTTGGACGTAAGACTCCGCTGGAATTAAGTTTTATGCAAGTTGAAAAAGAGGCTTAACGCAGTTACGGGCGTTAGGTTATCTTTCGTATATATTAAATTAAATATTAACAAAAATGGCTAAAGAAGTAGCTGGATTAATCAAATTACAGATTAAAGGTGGTGCTGCGAATCCTTCTCCACCAGTAGGACCTGCTTTGGGTTCTAAGGGTATCAATATCATGGGATTCTGCAAGGAGTTCAACGCCAGAACCCAGGATAAGGCAGGGAAAATTATTCCTGTTATTATCACTTACTATACTGACAAGTCATTCGATTTTGTTCTCAAAACGCCTCCTGCAGCTGTACAGCTCAAGGAGATGGCAAAATTAAAGACAGCCTCAGCTCAGCCTAATCGCCAGAAGGTAGCTTCCGTTACTTGGGACCAAGTACGTACTATCGCTGAAGATAAGATGGCCGATTTGAACTGCTTTACCGTTGAGAGTGCAATGAGACTTGTTGCAGGTACTGCACGTAGTATGGGTATTACTGTAAAAGGGGAATTCCCTGGAAATAATTAAAACTTCAATTAGAAATGAGTAAACTGACAAAAAATCAGAAATCAGTAGCTGAGAAGGTTGAAGCAGGGAAGGCATACACATTGAAAGAGGCTTCAGAATTGGTGAAGGAAATTACCACCACCAAGTTTGATGCATCTCTGGATATTGATGTTCGCTTAGGCGTAGACCCACGAAAGGCTAACCAGATGGTGCGAGGTGTTGTTACACTTCCACACGGAACTGGTAAGGTTACTCGTGTTCTCTGTCTCTGTACTCCTGATCAGGAAGCAGCTGCCAAGGAAGCAGGTGCCGACTATGTTGGTCTGGATGAGTATATCGAAAAGATCAAAGGTGGATGGACAGATGTAGATGTAATCATTACAATGCCATCATGCATGGGAAAAGTAGGTCCTTTGGGTCGCGTGCTCGGACCTCGTGGCTTGATGCCTAACCCTAAAAGTGGTACGGTAACGATGGATGTTGCTAAGGCAGTTTCAGAAATCAAGAAGGGTAAGATAGACTTTAAAGTTGACAAGGCAGGTATCATACATACCTCCATTGGCAAAGTGAGCATGACAGCAGAGCAAATCTATGGCAATGCAAAAGAGTTTATCTCTACGGTTATCAAATTGAAACCGACTGCTGCAAAAGGTACGTACATCAAGAGTATCTTTATTTCCAGCACTATGAGTAAGGGTATCAAGATTGATCCTAAATCAGTTGAATAACTCTAAAAGTTTTGTAAAATGAAAAAGGAAGTAAAAGATACTATAATCGTTGAACTAGGTGAGAAGCTTAAGGAGTTTCCACATTTCTATCTTGTAGACCTTACAGGATTGAATGCTGGAGCTACCAGTGCACTTCGTCGCAAATGCTTCAAGAACGAGATCAAGATGGTTGTTGTGAAGAATACGCTTCTGCGGAAAGCTTTCGACGCATCTGATGTTGACTATGAACCTTTGTATGATAGTTTGAAAGGCAGCACCGCTGTGATGTTCACACAGACAGCCAATGTGCCTGCTAAACTACTGAAGGAATATCAAAAGGAAGGAATTCCTGCCCTCAAAGCTGCTTATGCTGAAGAAAGTATCTATGTAGGTGCTGATAAATTAGCTGAGCTGGCTGCTCTCAAGAGCAAGAACGAAGTTATCGCAGAGATTGTGGCCCTGCTGCAATCGCCCGCAAAGAACGTTGTTTCTGCTCTCCAATCGGGTGCAAACACCATTCATGGCGTGCTGAAGACATTAGGCGAGCGTCCTGAATAATCAACGATGCTCATTCATGGATGACATCAACAGTAAATAATTAGATAAAAAATAAATTAAATTTTTAGAATAAAATGGCAGATATTAAAGCTATTGCTGAAGAATTAGTAAATTTGACAGTTAAGGAAGTTAATGAGTTGGCAACAGTCCTCAAGGACGAGTATGGTATTGAGCCCGCTGCTGCAGCTGTTGCTGTAGCTGCTGGTCCTGCTGCTGGTGCAGCTGACGCAGCTGAAGAGAAGACATCTTTTGATGTTGTCTTGACAGAGGTTGGCGCTACTAAGCTTCAGGTTGTAAAGGCTGTGAAAGAAGCTTGTGGCCTTGGCTTGAAGGAAGCAAAGGACTTGGTAGACGGTGCTCCTGCTACCATCAAAGAAGGCTTGTCTAAGGACGAAGCTGAGAACTTGAAGAAGGCTATCGAAGAAGCCGGTGCTAAGGCAGAACTCAAGTAAGCTTAAATATTTGGTACTGTATATCCTTAGAGGTTATACGGTGCCAATTACTTTTATTACGAATGTGGTTAGGATTTGCTCAGTAAGCATGTCCTAACCATTTTGTGTCTTAAGATGACAAAATCCTAATTGGCTCACGGGAATGTTATCCCAATCATAAAATATATGGCTACAAAAATCATTGATAACAGAATTAATTTTGCAAGCGTGCATAATCCGGTTCCATTTCCGGATTTTCTCGATGTGCAATTAAAGTCCTTCAAGGATTTCTTACAGTTGGAAACCCCACCTGAGGAACGCAAGAATGACGGTTTGTATAAGGTGTTCGCCGAGAACTTCCCTATCACCGATACGCGTAATAATTTCGTTCTCGAGTTCTTGGATTACTTTATCGATCCTCCTAGATATTCCATTGAAGAATGTCTGGAGCGTGGATTGACCTATAGTGTGCCCTTGAAGGCGAAGATGAAACTTTATTGTACAGATCCCGATCATGAAGATTTTGGTACCTTTATCCAGGACGTGTTCTTGGGTACCATTCCATACATGACGGATAATGGTACTTTTGTTATCAATGGTGCAGAGCGTGTTGTTGTTTCCCAGCTGCATCGCTCACCCGGTGTCTTCTTCGGCCAAGGTGTTCATGCCAATGGTACAATGTTGTACTCTGCCCGAATCATTCCGTTCAAAGGTTCGTGGATTGAGTTCGCAACAGACATTAATAATGTGATGTATGCCTACATTGATCGTAAGAAGAAACTGCCCGTTACCACTTTGTTGCGTGCCATAGGTTATCAGTCGGATAAAGACATTCTTCAAATCTTTGATCTTGCTGAAGAAGTAAAGGTGAATAAGAAGAACATGAAGGCTGCTGTTGGACGACGGTTGGCTGCACGTGTTCTGAAGAGCTGGAATGAAGACTTTGTTGATGAGGATACAGGTGAAGTGGTATCCATCGAGCGTAACGAAGTCATCATGGAACGCGAAACTGAAATCACTGCAGAGAATGCCCAAGACATCTTGGATAGTGGAGCTTCGACACTTTTGTTGCACAAAGATTCTGAGATGGCTAACAAGTTTGCCATCATCTTCAATACGCTGTCGAAGGATCCTTCCAACTCAGAAAAAGAGGCAGTTACCTACATTTATCGTCAGCTGCGTAATGCTGATCCAGCAGATGACGCCAGTGCCAAAGAGGTATTTAATAACTTGTTCTTCTCTGACAAGCGTTATGATTTGGGAGAAGTGGGCCGCTATCGTATCAATAAAAAGTTGGGACTGGATACCGACATGGATATCCGAGTGTTGACCAAAGATGATATCATCGAAATCATCAAATATTTGATTCAGTTGGTCAACTCCAATGCGACAGTGGATGACATTGACCACTTGTCTAACCGACGCGTTCGTACAGTTGGTGAGCAATTGTCGAATCAGTTCTCTATTGGATTGGCGCGTATGAGCAGAACCATTCGTGAACGTATGAACGTGCGTGACAATGAGGTCTTCACACCCACTGATTTGATCAATGCCAAGACCATCACTAGCGTGATCAACTCGTTCTTTGGAACCAATCCATTGTCACAGTTCATGGATCAAACCAATCCATTGGCTGAGGTCACTCACAAGCGTCGTTTGTCTGCGTTAGGCCCTGGTGGACTTTCACGTGAACGTGCAGGTTTCGAGGTGCGTGACGTACACTACACTCACTATGGTCGTTTGTGTCCTATTGAAAGCCCTGAAGGACCAAACATTGGCTTGATTTCTTCACTTTGCGTGTATGCTAAGATCAACGACATGGGCTTCATTGTTACTCCTTATCGAAAAGTTAAGGATACAAAAGTTGACATGAACAATGATCATATCGTGTTCATGACTGCAGAGGAAGAGGAAGATTTGCCGGTTGGACAGGGTAATGCTCCGTTGCGTGAAGATGGTTCATTTATACGTGACTATGTGAAATGCCGTCAAGATGCCGACTACCCAGTAGTAGATCCTGACGAAGTTGCCTTGATGGATGTTTCTCCCCAGCAGATTGCTTCTGTCTCTGCTGCGCTGATTCCTTTCTTGGAGCATGACGATGGTCACCGCGCTTTGATGGGATGTAACATGATGCGTCAGGCCGTACCCTTGCTACACAATGATGCACCTATCGTAGGAACAGGATTGGAGAAGCAGGTGTGTGAAAACTCTCGTACGATGATTACTGCCGAAGGTGATGGCGTGATAGAATATGTTGATGCTACAACCATTCGTATCTTATATGACCGTACTGAGGAAGAAGAGTTTGTAAGTTTTGAACCAGCCTTGAAGGAATATCGTATTCCCAAGTTCCGTCGTACCAATCAAAATATGACCATCGACTTGCGGCCTATTTGTGTGAAAGGTCAACGTGTGAAGGATGGCGACATCTTAACGGAGGGCTACGCTACCGAAAATGGTGAGTTGGCGCTTGGTCGTAACATGTTGGTGGCTTACATGCCATGGAAGGGATACAACTATGAGGATGCTGTGGTTATTTCCGAACGTGTCGTTCGTGATGACGTGTTGACATCCGTCCACGTTGATGAGTATTCTCTTGATGTCCGCGAAACTAAGCGAGGCATGGAAGAGTTTACCAACGACATCCCTAATGTTAGTGAAGAGGCAACCAAGGATCTTGATGAAAATGGTGTCATCAGGGTAGGTGCACGTGTGGAGCCAGGTGATATCTTAATTGGTAAGATTTCACCTAAGGGCGAGAGCGATCCTTCTCCTGAAGAGAAATTGCTTCGTGCCATCTTTGGTGACAAAGCCGGAGACGTGAAGGATTCTTCTTTGAAGGCCAACCCATCTTTGAGTGGTGTCGTGATTGACAAAAAACTCTTTACGCGTGCGATTAAGACACGTGAGACCAAGAAGCATGATAAACTGATTCTTGCGAAGATTGACGAAGAATACGAAGCCAAGAATACAGACTTGAAGGATATCCTGGTAGACAAGTTGTTGACTTTGACAGAGAGCAAAAAGTCACAAGGTGTGAAAGATTATACGGGTGCCGAGATTATTACAAAGGGAAGCAATTTTACAGCTGCCGCTTTGAAGAATCTGGAGTATGACGGAATTCAGTCTAACGATTGGACGGATGATGAGCATACCAATGGCCTCATCCAGACGTTGATACTTAATTATATCCGAAAATACAAGTTGCTTGATGCTGAATTGAAGCGTCGTAAGTTTGCCATCTCTATCGGTGACGAGCTCCCAACAGGCGTTTTGCAGATGGCAAAGGTATACATCGCTAAGAAACGTAAGATTAGTGTGGGTGATAAACTCGCAGGACGCCATGGTAACAAGGGTATCGTGTCTAAGATTGTCCGTGTAGAGGATATGCCATTCTTGGAAGACGGTCGTCCGGTTGACTTGGTGCTGAACCCATTGGGTGTGCCTTCTCGTATGAACCTGGGACAGATATTCGAAGCTATCCTTGGTGCTGCCGGTCGCAAGCTGGGTGTTAAGTTTGCTACACCTATTTTCGATGGTGCTAAATTGGATGACTTATCAGAATGGACAGACAAGGCCGGATTGCCTCACTTGTGTTCTACCCATCTGTATGATGGAGAAACAGGAAAGAAGTTTGACCAGCCTGCAACGGTGGGTATTACCTATTTCTTGAAGTTAGGACACATGGTTGAGGATAAAATGCACGCACGCTCTATTGGTCCTTACTCTTTGATTACCCAACAGCCACTCGGTGGTAAAGCACAGTTTGGTGGACAACGTTTTGGTGAGATGGAGGTGTGGGCTCTAGAAGCTTTCGGAGCCAGTCATGTATTACAAGAGATTCTCACCATCAAGTCTGACGACACCGTTGGGCGCAGCAAGGCTTACGAGGCCATTGTCAAGGGCGATTCCATGCCAACACCTGGTATTCCTGAATCGTTGAATGTGCTTCTCCATGAATTGCGTGGACTCGGATTGAGCGTGAAACTCGATTAGTAATGAACAGATTGTTTTCACACAATAAAGATAAAGAACATGGCTTTTAAGAAAGATATAAAAGTAAAAAATAATTTTACGAAGATAACCATCAGCTTGGCTTCTCCCGAAGAGATTCTGGAGAATTCATACGGTGAGGTGACTAAACCAGAAACCATCAATTACCGTACGTACAAGCCTGAACGGGATGGCTTATTCTGTGAACGCATCTTTGGTCCAACAAAAGACTACGAGTGCGCTTGTGGTAAGTACAAGCGTATTCGTTACAAGGGTATTGTTTGCGACCGTTGTGGTGTTGAGGTCACAGAAAAGAAAGTACGTCGCGAGCGTTCCGGACATATTGAATTGGTGGTGCCTGTAGCGCATATATGGTACTTCCGCTCTTTGCCTAACAAGATTGGTTACTTGCTGGGTATGCCAACCAAGAAGCTTGATTCGGTGATTTACTACGAGAAATATGTAGTGATCAAACCAGGACTCATGGAGGGACGTAAAGATGCTGATGGGGCCGAAGTCAATGGATCACATGTCATGGATTTACTGACGGAAGATGAATATTTAGACATCATCGACAATCAACTGGATCCAAACAACGATCGCTTGGAGGACACGGATCCCAATAAGTTTATTGCCAAGATGGGTGCCGAGGCTGTCTATGATTTGCTGGCCAATCTGGATTTGGATTCTATCTCGTACGAGTTGCGCGACCGTGCCAACAACGACTCGAGCCAACAGCGTAAGACTGAGGCTTTGAAGCGTTTGCAGGTTGTTGAAGCCTTCCGTACCAGTACGGATGTCAATCGCCCCGAGTGGATGATCCTGAAGATTGTTCCGGTGATTCCTCCCGAGTTGCGTCCGCTCGTTCCATTGGATGGAGGCCGTTTCGCTACATCCGACTTGAATGATCTCTACCGTCGCGTTATTATTCGTAACAACCGTTTGAAACGCTTGATGGAAATCAAAGCGCCTGAGGTTATTCTGCGTAATGAGAAGCGTATGCTCCAGGAAGCAGTTGACTCGTTGTTCGACAACTCTCGCAAGAGCAGTGCAGTGAAGAGCGAGAGCAATCGTCCATTAAAGTCGTTGTCTGACTCTCTGAAAGGTAAGGCAGGACGTTTCCGTCAAAACCTCTTGGGTAAGCGTGTTGACTATTCAGCTCGTTCGGTAATTGTCGTTGGACCTGAATTGAAGATGGGAGAGTGTGGCTTGCCTAAATTGATGGCTGCCGAGCTATACAAGCCCTTCATCATCCGCAAACTCATCGAACGCGGCATCGTCAAGACGGTGAAGAGTGCCAAGAAGATAGTCGACCGTCGTGAACCTGTCATTTGGGATATCTTGGAGAACGTGATGAAGGGTCATCCGGTGCTTTTGAACCGTGCCCCTACACTTCACCGATTGGGTATCCAGGCATTCCAGCCTAAGCTGATTGAGGGCAAGGCTATTCAGTTGCATCCTTTGGCTTGTACTGCCTTCAATGCCGACTTTGATGGTGACCAGATGGCCGTTCACCTTCCTTTGAGTAATGAGGCTGTTCTTGAAGCACAGATTTTGATGCTCCAGAGCCACAATATCTTGAACCCAGCCAATGGTGCTCCTATCACCGTTCCTTCTCAGGACATGGTGCTGGGCTTGTATTATGTAACCAAGATTCGCCCAGGAGCCAAGGGCGCTGGCCTTACTTTCTATGGTCCAGAAGAAGCCATCATCGCCTATAATGAAGGACGATGCGACTTACATGCCCCTGTGAAAGTGATTGTAAAAGATTTGATCAACGGACAGCTGGAAGACCGCATGGTCGACACGTCCGTAGGTCGCGTCATCGTCAATGGCATCATCCCGGATGAAGTGGGCTATTTCAATGACATCATTTCTAAGAAAACCCTGCGCGGCATCATTTCGGATGTTATCAAGGTCGTAGGTATGGCTCGCGCATGTGAGTTCTTGGATGGAATCAAGAATTTGGGTTATCGAATGGCTTACTTGGCAGGTCTATCCTTCAACTTGGATGATATCATCATTCCTGAAGAAAAGGCAACTATTGTGAAGAAAGGCCAGGACGAGGTAAATCAAATCAAGTCCAATTATGAGATGGGATTTATCACTGATACTGAACGTTACAATCAGGTCATCGATGCATGGACGCATGTCAACAATGAGCTGGGTGACGTCCTCATGAAGGAGATGACAGAGAACGACCAGGGATTCAATGCCGTGTACATGATGCTCGATTCTGGAGCCCGTGGTTCTAAAGATCAGATTAAGCAGCTCTCTGGTATGCGTGGTTTGATGGCCAAACCTCAGAAAGCAGGAGCTGAAGGACAACAGATTATCGAGAACCCTATTCTTTCTAACTTCAAGGAAGGTATGTCCGTGCTCGAGTACTTTATCTCCTCGCACGGTGCCCGAAAGGGTCTTGCCGATACGGCTATGAAGACTGCCGACGCTGGTTATTTGACACGTCGTTTGGTAGACGTTTCTCACGATGTCATCATCACCGAAGAAGATTGTGGTACTTTGCGTGGACTGGTCTGCACAGCACTGAAGAGTGGGGATGAGATTATTTCGACGCTTTACGAACGTATCTTGGGACGTGTTTCTGTGCATGACATCATTCATCCGACAACAGGCGAACTGATTGTAGCAGCTGGTGATGAAATTACAGAGGACAAAGCTCGACAGATTGATGAATCACCGATTGAGAGTGTTGAAATTCGTTCGGTGCTCACCTGTGAGAGCAAGCATGGGGTCTGCAAGAAATGTTACGGACGTAACCTCGCTACAGCCCGCATGGTTCAAAAGGGTGAGGCCGTTGGTGTTATCGCGGCCCAAGCCATTGGTGAACCGGGTACACAGCTAACCCTTCGTACCTTCCACGCTGGTGGTGTGGCTGGTAATGCGGCTGCAAATGCCAGCATTGTGGCAAAGAACGACTGCAAGATTGAGTTTGAAGAATTGCGTACCGTACCATTCGTTGAGAGTGACGGCGAGAAGGATGTTGAATGTATGAAAGTGGTGAGCCGTTTGGCTGAAATCCGTTTCATCGATCCCAATACCGACATCGTATTAAGTACACTGAATGTGCCTTATGGCAGCTCACTCTATTACAAACATGGTGACAAGGTGCAAAAAGGAAGCCTCATTGCTAAGTGGGATCCTTTCAACGCATTGATTGTTTCAGAATATTCTGGTACCTTGAAGTTTAATGGCGTTGTCGCTGGTAAGACCTACCATGCTGAAACTGACGAGACAACGGGTCTGACCGAAAAGATCATCAGTGACTCCAAGGATAAGTCATTGGTGCCTACCTGTGACATCATCGACAAGAATGGAGAGGTGTTGGGAACCTATAACTTCCCTGTAGGTGGACACGTTGTCGTTGATGACGGGGCAACCATCAAGTCGGGTCAAACCTTGGTGAAGATACCGCGTGCCGTGGGTGGTGCAGGTGACATCACCGGTGGTCTTCCACGTGTTACCGAGTTGTTCGAGGCTCGTAACCCATCCAACCCCGCTGTGGTTTCTGAAATCGATGGAGAGGTAACCATGGGTAAGGTGAAACGAGGCAACCGAGAAATTGTTGTTACCTCAAGAACCGGTGAGCAGAAAAAGTACCTTGTTTCATTGAGCAAGCAGATTCTTGTTCAGGAACACGATGCCGTTCGTGCTGGTACGCCGTTGTCTGACGGTGTCATCACACCCGATGACATTTTGGCCATCAAAGGCCCAACCGCCGTACAAGAGTACATTGTAAACGAGGTACAAGACGTATATCGCTTGCAAGGTGTGAAAATCAACGACAAGCACTTCGAAATCATCGTTCGCCAGATGATGCGTAAGGTTCAAATCAACGAGCCGGGTGATACTACGTTCTTGGAGCAAGAACTGGTAGACAAACTCGACTTTGCCGAGGAGAACGATCGCATCTGGGGCAAGAAGGTAGTTACCAAGGCTGGTGACAGCGAGGTGTTGAAAGTAGGACAGATTGTGACGGCGCGCAAGCTCCGTGATGAAAATTCGGCCTTGAAACGTCGTGATTTGCGACCCGTAGAGGTTCGTGATGCTCTTCCTGCTACGTCCACTCAGATACTTCAGGGTATCACTCGTGCAGCATTGCAAACCAAGAGCTTCATGAGTGCTGCTTCGTTCCAGGAAACGACAAAGGTTCTCAACGAGGCTGCCATCCGCGCGAAGGTAGACCGTCTGGAGGGAATGAAGGAGAATGTGATTTGCGGCCACCTGATTCCTGCCGGAACAGGACTTCGCCAATGGGAGAAACTCATTGTAGGCTCGAAAGAAGAGTACGAGCGTATCGAAGCAAATCGCAAGAATGTACTTGACTTTTCAGAGTAACCACTAGTAGAAAACAAACAAGTGGCTGCCTCATGGCAGCCGCTTGCATTATCAGAAACCGGCTGCAGGCCTTGAAACTTGCAGCCGGTTTTTGAGTTTATAGCGATTCGAAACGTTTTTGTTGCCTGTTTTGTCACATGCGTTGATATTTTCGGCTCAATCGTTGTTTCACCAATGTGCAAAAAGGTTTGTTAGTAATGCTTTAAATGCACTTTCACAATTACTATGCTATTGCCTGTCAAAGTTATTGAGTTTGGTGGTCAAAGTCATTGAGTTTGGCAGTCAATGTCAATGCTTTTAAACGCTGAGGTCTGTTTGCCCCAACAGCAACGCTTCCGCCACGACCAGTATCATCAGTGCTTATTCGTCATATTTGCTGGCAAGAGAGCGAAGAGCAAACAATACTTTTGTGATATGATATTCAACGGTCTTCACGGAAACACCAAGTTTCTCTGCTATTTCCCGGTTCAGCAAATCCTCCTCGCGGCTCATCTTGAATATCGTTTTTGATTGCTCGGGCAGGGAGTCAAGAACCTCATGAATTTGCCGGTGCAACTCCTCATATACCAGTTCTTCTTCCGCATTGTGGTGAAAAATCAAGCTATACAGCTGCTCTGCCCCCTGTTGTTGGGGTAGTTCGTCAAACGAGTACTGGTTAGCCACCATTTGGTTTCGCAGAAAATTGAGGCACGCGTTCCTCACCATGGTGTAAAGGAGTGAGGAGATGGAGATGTGGGTCAGCTTTTCTCGGCTTTCCCATAGCTTTACAAAACAGTCTTGTAAGATGTCGTTCAAGTCGTCCGGCTGATGGATGAAGCGAAAGGCATAGGCCTTCAGTCTGGGCTGATAGGTCTTGAAGATAAATTCGAACGCTTCGGCTTTTCCTAACCTCAAGTCATCGAACAATTCAGCAGAATTCATTGTATATCTTACCATATTCGCGCGAACATATAGTACAAAGATAGAAAATGTCTGCGTAAATGGCAAACGAATCTGAAAAATATAGTGCAATTTATTTGAAGTTTTGTTTAGGGTAAAGCGATAGTTTGGTGTTATATATATATAAAGACTATGGAAAAAACAGACATGCAAAATACAGACAATCACTTGGTAGAGCTGGCCCAAGGTTTCTTTGAGGGCACGCTTTCCTATGATGAAGAGCACATGCTGTTTGGTCTTCTTCAAGAGAATGAGGAGCAACGCGCGCGTTTCGATGCGATGGAGCAGGCGTGGAACGCAACCCATGTCCCATCAGCAGCAGTTGAGGAAGAATGGCGAAGGGTTTGGTGCCGTATTCAAGGCAGAGGTCCTATTCGCGTGAGATCACGCAAGATGCATCTTCGCCGCAAGCTTGCTGCCGCAGCTGTAGCTTTGGTACTGGTGTTGTCACTCGTTACCTATTTTTTCAGCAGCCATCACGCTGGGCCAGAGGCTTATTACACCTGCATCGCACCACTTGGCGGAAAAGCCGAAGTGGTGTTGCCCGATGGGTCGCGCGTGTGGCTCAACGCAGGGTCAGACTTACGCTATCCTGCTTCGTTCGGTGGTGACAGCCGTATGGTTGAACTCAACGGCGAAGCTTATTTTGAGGTGGCCAAGCATGCGGGATCCAAGTTCACGGTAAACACCAAGGGATATGACGTGATTGTCCATGGAACCAAGTTCAATATATCAGCCTATGACGACGATGCCACTGTTACGACAACCCTGTTAGAGGGAAGTGTGCAGGTGAGCCTCGACAATGAGCGTGTCATGATGGTTCCAGGAGAGAAGGTTACGCTGAACCAGGTGTCAGGCGAACTGGTCAAGACCAAAGCGTCAACCAAAGCTAATGCCTGGATTCATGGCAATACCGAGTACGAGAGCATTACCCTGGCCAATCTGGTTAAAGTGCTTTCGCGCAGGTTTAATATGAACATCACCGTACAGTCGCCCTCCTTGCGTGATGAGCGACTGGCCATCTCGCTGAACAACGGCGAGGATTTTGACGGTATCATGCGAGGGTTGCAGAGAATCATCCCTATACGGGTTGTCAGAAATGGGAAGAATGTGCAAATCCTAGAACGTTAGTGCGCGTTTGTCCCATGTGATGACTGCGTCAATATGAATAAAAAAACATACATTATTTAATAAATTTATCTCTAATCTAACAGAAAAGTAAACAACAACCATGAGAGGAAAATACCTTTATTATTCGCTTCTTGCCGTGTTCCTTCTGTGTCCTGTCCGAGCCCTTTCCCAGACAGTCACGAAGGTGTTTAGTAAAACTCCACTGAAGACCGTTCTGAAAGAGGTGGAAAAACAAACCCGGATGTCTGTCATCTACAAGGTAAAGGAAGTAGATGCCGACAAGAAAATTTCAGCGTCATTCAAGAACGAGCCAGTTAACAAGGTGCTCGACAAAGTGCTTGACCCGTCATTAACGTATACGATAGAGAATAAGATGATTACCATCTATCGCCGAGGCACACGTCCGCAGGGAGGGACCACGGTGACCAACAGTGTGGGGCAACCGCGCAAAATCCATGGAACCGTTGTAGACGGCAACGGTGAGCCACTCATCGGTGTGACGGTCAGGATAAGAAACTCGAAAGAGGGAGTGGTAACCGATATTGACGGAAACTACTCTCTTACGACGAAAGAGACGGCTCCCACATTGGAGTTCTCGTACATAGGCTATGCTCCGCAGACATTGGTGGCCACTGGTGCAACGCTGAATGTTACCCTGAGCGAGGAGAGCAGCACGCTTAACGAGGTGGTGGTTACCGCCATGGGTATTCAGCGTAAGGAGAAATCGCTGACTTATGCCACACAACAGGTAAAGGCAGAAGACTTGATGCGTGTACAAGACCCCAACGCAGTGAACTCTTTGGAAGGTAAAGTGTCGGGCGTCGTTATTACGCCAAGTGCCGGTGGTGCTGGTGGTGCGTCCAAGATTATCCTCCGCGGTAACAAGTCGGTATTGGGAAACAGCTCTCCACTCATTGTATTGGACGGAGTTCCAATGAGCAACGGTACACGTGGGCAAATCAATGGTTCGAACATTGAGTACTCAGGTGTTTCTGAAGGTGCTGACCCCTTGTCGATGATTAACCCTGACGATATTGAGTCGATGAACGTACTGAAGGGTGCCAATGCTGCCGCTCTCTACGGTTCGGCTGCCGCTAACGGTGTGGTGATGATTACGACAAAGAAAGGAAAGGAAGGAAAACTGGCTATCAGCGTTACTTCTAACATTACTTTCGACACACCGCTGCTCACACCCAAGATACAAAACGTCTATGGTGCACGCATCAAAGCAGCTGGTGGACTTGATATTGGTAGCTGGGGAGACAAGGTGGCTAACCGCCCCGCAGACCAGTTAACCTTGCAATCGTCCTTTGATTCGTCGGCACCTTTTGCCCCGGGTTTCGTCAATACCGTTCATTTGCGTAATGCTGCCAAGAACGACTTGGACGACTTCTACCGCACGGGTACCACGATCAACAACTCGGTATCGCTTTCAGGAGGTACAGAGAAGATACAGAGTTACTTCTCTTTTTCTAACTCGCACGCCAATGGTATGCTGGTTAGCAACTCATACAACCGTAATACGGTGAATTTCCGTCAGTCGTACAACTTCCTCAAACGTCTGCACATCAATACCGCTATCAACTATATCCAGACCATTACCAACAACCGTCCCGGTGGTGGTACGGTGATGAACCCAGTGTACCACATGTACACAGCACCACGCAACTTGGACATGGACTACTATCGCAACCATTACTATCGTGATAATGGTACGTGGATGGCGAAGAACGTTCCTGCATACGTACAGAAAAACGGTAATATTTACGAGCTTACCACCACTGATTTGACATTTAATGGTCCGATGCAAGAGTGGGCATACTTGGAGAAGAGCCAGAACAACCCTTACTGGCTTACCCGTATGAATAATACCAAGCAGCGCACCGACCGTGTGTTTGGAACGGTGAGTGGTAAGATTGACATTTATGACGGTTTGGATTTCCAAGCACGTCTTAGCATTGACCACACCAAGTACGACAACGATGGAAAACGATACGCTACCACCTTCACCCCCGGAGGTATTGAGCCTTATGGTATCTATTCAAAGACTCTGGATCGTACTTCGGAAATTTATACCGACTACTTGCTGTCTTACAACAAGACATTTGAAGACACCTGGAGTGTTTCGGCAACAGCAGGATGGGTGGCTCACTTAATCAGAACAAAGTACCAAAATACTTATACCACTGCAACGCCGAAGGATGGCAACAAAATTAAATTCTCCAAAAACGTGAACTATTTTGAGACCGATGCTGCCACAGCAGGTGAAACACGTGCTTCGGTAAGCACCAACTGGGACAAGGCAGCCTTGTTCACCGCTCAAATTGGTTGGAAAGATATGGTTTACTTTGATGCTTCCTATCGTCAGGACTGGTATCGTGCCTTCAGACAGTTCAAGAATCGCGGCACTTCCGAAAGCTATGGTTACTTTGGTTTTGGTGCCAATGCCATCGTTAGCTCTTTAGCAAAGCTTCCTGAGGTGATTTCTTACTTGAAATATCGTGCTTCTTATTCAGAGGTAGGTAACTCTATTCCTAATAAGGTACTGGCGAGATCATCGCGTGATGCGTTCACTGGAGCCGTTCCACCGTCACCATACTCGTCATTCAAGAATCCTAAACCCGAGAAAACTCGCTCATTCGAGACAGGTATTGAGTCGTCATGGTTCGGCAGTCGTCTCGACTTCGACTTCACGTTCTACCATGCCCTCTCTACCGATCAATATATGGAGGGAGCCAATGCTTCTGGAAAAATTGAGCCGATGAACTCTGGAAAGATCAGAAACATGGGTGTAGAGACGACCCTTGGTTATAACTTCCGCTTTGGTAAAGACTGGCGTTGGAAGACTTCTTACAACCTGTCGTACAACGATAACGAAATTTTGGAGACCACCTACAACCCTGACGGCACCGAGAAACTGGTGTTCCAAGATGTGGCAGAGGTGCGCGTAAGATATAAGAAAGGTGGATCGATTGGTGACATGTATGTAACCGACTATAAGCGCAATGCCGACGGGACACTCGTTACGACGAAAGACGGAAGACTGAGCTTTGAGTCGGAGGCTTCTAAAAAATACACGGTATATGCCGGCAATATGAACTCCAAGTGGCAAATGGGTTGGAGCAACACCCTTAGCTATAAGAACTTCCAGTTGTTCTTCCTCATCAATGGACGTATTGGCGGTAAGGTGATTTCGCTCACCGAGTCGTACCTTGACAACTTAGGATTGTCACAGCGTACCGCAGATGCACGCTTGCATGCCGAGCAACACAACTTGACAGCCAATGGACAACTGGCAATGCCTCTGCCCGATGGTAGTGGTCGACTGGTTCCTATTGAGAGTTATTACACAAGTATCGGTGGTGTGAAGAAGAGTCCATTGGAGTATATCTATGATGCCACTAACTTCCGCTTGCGCGAATTGTCTATGGGTTATACGTTCCAAAATCTCTTTAAGAGCAATGCCAGCCTCAACGTGTCGTTCATTGCACGCAACCTATTCTTCTTGTACAAGAATTCACCCGTTGATCCTGATGTATCTTTGTCAACTGGTAACGGATTAGGTGCGTTCGAGATGTTCAACATGCCTTCTTCACGCTCGTATGGATTATCAATGAAACTAACATTCTAAACAATCGTTCAAACAATGAAAAGAATACAATATATTGCAATAGCAGCACTTACTACAGGGTTCATGACCCTGCAGTCGTGCTTGGATTTTGATGAGCCGACCGATGATTTCCGTCCAAACGACATCACTATTGATGAGGGTGACATCGTAGGTGAGGCAGACTCTGTAAATCTCATCAACTATAAAGCGTTGTACACAGAGCAGCAAGTAGATGCAGCAGCCAAGAGCTTGGATAAATATTTTGGTATGTTGAAGGCAGCTCAGTACTGTATGCGCGGGGGAAAGGAAGGGCAATATCCCGTTTCACATGCTTACCAGCGTATTTATACGTTGCCCGACGTGTACGCACAATATGGTGTTGTTCCCCATTCTGACTTCGCTTTTGCCAGTGAGTTGATATCTTCCTATCATGCCAGTCAAGATTGGATTACTGGGCCAAATGGTCAATTTGCAGGAGCACGTACCAGTTTAACACCATTGCTCAACCACAAGTCTTGCGATTCAATTCCTGAGGTGAAGGCGATTGCCTTGTTGTTGTACAACTATGCAGCGATTGAGAATGTAGACATGTATGGAACCATTCCTTACAATGACTTCAAGGCGAACAAGGTAGATCCACCTTTCAAGTACGATGACATGAAGACCATCTACACTGGTGCAGAAGCCAATATTGATACCATTGTTAATTGTCTGCGTTATTTTGACAGCAAGCCTGCATGGTATCAAGCCAAGGTGAAGGACATTGTCAACAATTTTAGCGAGGTGACGCGTGATCAAAGAAATGGTGTGAAAAACATGGAAACATGGGTTCGCTTTGCCAATTCGCTGAAGTTGCGTATGGCCATGCACATAGTCAAGGCAGAACCTCAGTTGGCACAAAAGTGGGCAGAAGAGGCTGTGAAGAGTGGAGTGATTGATGATTTGAAGTATGAAGTGGCACTCTTCCCCTCGCAGTATGGAGGCGTACATCCTTTAGTAGAAATTTCTGAAAGCTGGGGTGATATGCGTTTCAGTGCCTCGTTTATTAGTCTGCTGAAGAGTTTGACACACCCCTACCGTTTCTCCCTTTGTATGCGGAATAGTGGAAACCTGAGCAATGATCAAGGGGTCACCCTGCCAGCCGAAACAGACCAAGTAGGTATCCGCTCGGGCATACACACGGGCAAGGGACAGTCTTACGGTTCTAACCAGTTTATTGGCTTTAGCCGAATCAATAAGATGCTGATAGAGAAAGCACCATTGTACCTCTTTAAGTGGGCAGAAATTGACTTCCTGCGTGCAGAAGGTGCCTTACGAGGATGGGACATGGGCGGTAAAGCCGAGCAGTTCTATACCCGAGCTATTGAAAATTCTTCTATCTTTGAACCAGGATCTGAACTTTATAATTCCTTTAAACCAATACTTTCGCAATATGGAAGTGTGGAGAAGCCTGGTGCTTATACGTATAAAGACCCTACAGGTTTGTCGCCAGAAATAGAAAGCGTGACAAAGATTGGTGTCAAATGGAATGAAGCCGATGACAAGGAAACGAAGTTGGAGAAAATCATCACGCAGAAATACATCGCACTCTTCCCTAACAGTATGGAAGCATGGGGCGAAATGCGACGCACTGGTTATCCCAAGATGTTCCCCGTTCTTAACGTTGAGGAAGGTGACGGCAGTTTGAAACCGGGCGACTTGGTTCGGCGCATTCTCTTCCCCAACAGCGATGATGCTTCGTTGAAAGACATTCAGTCTACTGGACTGAAAGCCTTGGGCGGTGCCGACCAACAAGCTACGCGTGTATGGTGGGATGTGAAAGGTAAAGGAAACTTTTAACTAATAAATAATACGGTGATAGGGAACTACCGTCTGTTCGCTGAAAAGGAACAGACGGTTCCCCCTCATCAATAATTTAATATTTATAACTTAATCAACAAAACAACCAAATCTATGAAGAAAAGATTTTTACCCCTTGTGCTTTTGGCTTGTTTGGCTGGATCTGCAAATGCGCAGTCCAGTATGTCGCCAACGGCAACATCCACGATTTATGATTTCGCTGGATTTAATGAGGTTACCCTGCTGAAGCTTTTCGATAAGGCTTTGCAGGATGGTCGCAACTATCCTACCAAGGAAGAATTTGCAGCTGCAGGTATTCAAGCCTCTGACATTGCTTTTGTGCGTTCGCACGTTAAGCAGCGTACTATCTTGGATCGCAAAGACCGTTTGGTGAAAGACACCTACGAGAAGCGTAACCTGTTTATGAATATTCCGAGCGGTTCGGGTAAGGGCATCGGTGGCTATCCATCGTCCAACTTTGCCAATGATGTGTTCTCTATGTGGAACTACACCAACCTCTTTGGTTCTTGGAACCATGGTTTGTTCCAAGCTCCGGGAGCATGGACCGATGCGGCACACAAGAATGGTACCGACATTATGAGTGGTATCAAGTTTTTTGAAAGCTGGACAGCAGGTTCAGGTGATGGAGCTTATGTAAGCTTTATCCAAACCAAAAACGCGGATGGCAGCTATAAGTATGTTAAACCCATGCTCAACTGTCTATTGTTCTTCGGCTTCGACGGTGTCAACTACAACTGGGAAGACAACTCATACTCTAAGCCTGATGTAACAGGTTTCCACAAGGCTTTGTACAAGGAAGCAAAGGAGATGGGCTTTAACAACTTCCATGCAGCACTTTATACGCAAGGCTCCAGCTTGTCAGATTATGCAGTTGATTATTTATACGGAACAAAAGCCAATGGCAAAACTTTCGACTTGTTCCTCAACTACTCTGGAGGTGATTTCGCAACCAATAATTATGAAAGCTCTGTAAAGGTTGCAGAGCAGGCGATGGGAACCGCAGAAGGACTTTATGGAGGTGCTTGGATTGTTAGTATGAATCGCACTTGGCAAGGGTTGGTAGGAAAACCAGAATACGATTTTAACAGGGGTGGCTACAAATACATACCAAACGAAACCGTGAAGAAAATTGGTATCTGCCTTTGGGGTGAGCATGGCGACAGCCGTTTCTGGAGTTACAACTCTGGTTCGGATGCGCTGAATGCACAGTACAACTACCAACGTTTGTTGGAGCGTGGCTTCTCTGGCGGTAACAGAAATCCATCGAATCGTCCCGAAATAACAAATGCCGGACATAAGTGGGAAGGAGAGGACGCATTAAAGAATTTCCATGGTTTGGCTGCGTTCATTCCAGAGCGTTCAGCAATACATGGTAATCTTCCTTTCTTGACACACTTCAACTTAGGTAATGGAGAGCGTTACAACTATAAAGGTAAGAAAACGGCTGGTACATGGTACAACATGGCGAACCAAGATGTAGTGCCTACTTATCGCTGGTTGGTTTATAACGAAGGAGCAGAAACTGTTTCAAATGCTTTGCAGCCAGAATTTACACATATCGACTCGTATAATGGTGGTTCATGCTTGCAGTTGAGAGGACTGTCTTCAGCATCGGGTGTTGATGTAGTTCTGTTTAAAACCGACCTTAACGTGAGTGCAGCTAATCCTATTGCAAAAGTAGCCTTGAAGACAAAGCAAGCTGGCGAGTCTAACTTATGCCTGATTGTAAAGGTAAACAATCAGTGGAAAGAGGTAGCACTTGGTTCTACCAAAGACAAGACATGGCAAGAGACAAAGGTGAATCTGCCTGTTAACATGGGCGACCGCATCACGCACATTGGTTTGCGTGCCAAGAACGTAACCAACAACTATAATGTGTTGGTAGGTAAGCTCGAACTCAACGACGACGTGAAGGCTACACCTGCTAAAGTAAAGGATCTCATGGTAGAAGTGAAAGAAGAGTCACAGAAGAGTCTTTCTGCAAAGCTGCATTGGGATGTTGACCATTCTACAGGTGAACGTGCAGACTATGGTATGATTTACAACAGCGATGCTAACATCGATCACTTCGAGATTATGTATAAGAATGGAAAAGACGGACGTGTTTCAGAGGTAGGTCGTACTACACAGTGGGGTACCTATATTCCTAACATTGTATTTACGGCTGAGGATGAAAAACCATTTATTGGTGTTCGCTCTGTATCAACAGACTTGAAGACGTATTCACCTGTCGTATGGGTAGAGATTACGCGTGCCCCTGCTTCTCAATTGCCAAAAGAAACAGTTGGTGGAACAGATACTTATGGAATTAGTAAGATTAATCCGAATGCCGATGGATTCAGGACAGCTGTAGAACAAAGATTTTTGACAAGCGTTACAACTACAGGTGCTGTAAAAGACTTGAATTATACAGCTACGGAATCGCCACGCGACAGCTCGCAGTATGCAAACGCACGCAACCACAAGTTGATTGTCAAGCAAGGACAAGAGATTACGATGACCTTTAAGGCTCCTAATGAAAGAGACGGTTTGAAATATTGCTTTGCAGGTGGCTGGTTAGACTTGGACGGCAGTGGTACATTTAACTATCCAGAGGCTCCAACAGCGGAGAATCCTATGGGTGAGCGTATCTTCTTTGCAGGTACAGTACGTAAAGCAACTCCTGAGATACAAGCTGCTAATGGCTATACATTTAAGTTCAAGGTGCCTAATGATGCTCATGTAGGTACAAGCCGTTTGCGTATTGTGTTTGCTGATGCTTGGTTTGGCGGAACCTTCTTGCCAACTGGCTTGACAGCCAAAGGATTTACCATCGACTTTGATGTAGAGATACAAGGTAATACAAGCGGACAACGTGAATATGTGGATACACAACATGACCAGGGTATTGCAGAAGAGCCAGAAGGATTGAATGGAACGACTGGCGTAGACAACACTGTATATGCCGGTGGTGTTTCCAACGTGACAGTAAATGGTAATGACATCCTCTTTACCAATGTAGAGAAGGCTTGGATTTACACTGTTGACGGAAAGATGGTACAATATCTTACAAACCCAACATCAGTTAGCCGAAACGAGCTTCAAGATGGTGTTTATCTTGTAAAGATGCAAAACAAAAATGTAATTAGAACTGAAAAGTTAGTGGTTAAATAATTCACATATAACTTTAACCACATGAAATATAACCGTTAGGTAGTTGGTAGAACTTCAGTGCGATGAGCGCAACAATATTGAGAGTTCCAATTACCTAACGGTTTTTTTTGTTAATCTAAATATCAAAACAAAAATGAAGAAAATTTTATTTGCTGCGGCATTATCCGTAGCCAGTACGGCTCTTTATGCCCAACGGACGCCAGAGCATCCCTTGGACATCAAAGATGCAAGGTTTGAAAACCTGATTAACTACTTGGATCGGTGGAATGCAGGTCAACAGCCCGACGGCGTTTCTCGCATGGACGACGAGTTCTTTATCTCTCGTGTCAAACCGAAAGAGCGAATTAAGGATGGTGATTATTTGGCTGTAGAAGGTGTAGACTCCAATAGAAAAATGTGTTTATGGGTTCCGTTGGACGACCCTACGGTAACTTGGAAGTCGTTGCCAAGGTATTGTTTCGAGGGCGATAACTTTAGTTTGTGGTCGTATGTAGACATTCATGGCAACTGGACATCGCCATGGTTCCGCTCTACGGCAGGCATTTCGGACGTGGCTGCCAAGAATGGTGTCAAGGTAGGATGCCTATGGTCTATAGGCTGGTCGCAATCTGTTTATACCACTCCATGGTATGGATATGGGAAAGAATCTCAACTGATGAAGAAAGTTACCGAGAAAAATAATGACGGTACATTTAAGAATGCGGAGCGATTGGTGAAGCTGCTCAAATACTATGGTATCAATGGCATTGGTGTTAACTCTGAGTTCCATTCAGACCAACAGTCCATGATACAAATACAGGACTTCTTTAGAGCGTGTCATCAAAAAGGAAAAGAATTGGACTGGGACTTCCAAGTATATTGGTATGACGGTACTAACGACAATGGACAAATTACGTTTGATAATGGGTTGGGAACACACAACCAACGTATGTTCGGCGATAGTCAGAATGTTACCACAGACATGCTCTTCTTTAATTATAACTGGGACTCCCAAGACCTTACCGACACGGAATACAAAGCCAACCAAATGGGGCGTAGCAGTTATGACACGTATGCTGGGTTCGATATTCAAGGGCGTGGACTTACCACACGAGGTTATGGACAAAGTTGGGAAATCTTAAAGAGTAAGAAAATCTCTGTGGGCTTCTGGGGCGCACATGCACAAAGCCTTATTCATCAGAGTGCCACCGATAATGGTACCTCTGACATTGCTATTCAGAATGCATACCTGCAAAAGCAAGAGATGATATTTAGTGGTGGTAACCGCAACCCCGTGGCTCGTCCAAACATCAATAACGGCTGTAACCTGTCTAATGCAAGTCTCAAGAACTTCCATGGAATTGCAGAGCTGGTATCTGCCAAATCTACCATTCAGACAGTTCCGTTCGTTTCGCGCTTTAACCTCGGCAACGGTTTGAAGTTCCGCAATGAAGGTGAGGTGACATTCGACCACAAATGGTATAATCTCAATACGCAAGACTTGATGCCAACATGGCGTTGGTGGATTACTGACCGTAACGACCAGGCAACAACAGGCAACCTTTCAGGATTGATAAAAGCCGATTTAACCTTTGATGAGGCTTATTTCGGTGGTTCTTGCCTGTCGCTTCATGGTAATACCAACTTCTCGCGCGTGAAGTTGTTCAAGACGCTGTTGAAGGTACAACCCACTTACGAATTTTCCATTACCTATAAGTTGACCGGTGCTGACAAGCAAAACACGCATGCGAAACTGTTTGTGGCACTCAAGGGTAAAACCAATGAGTACAAGGAAATAGACATACCAGCAGCCACCAAGGCTGGCGAATGGAACACATTCACTGCAACCATGGAAAAGCTTCAGATTCCTGCCGATTCGGAAATTGCCATGTTGGGTATCGCTGTTGAAAATACTCCTGATGACTACAACATGTACGTGGGTGAAATGGCTGTGCGCAATCCTGCACAAACGTTCAATACACTGAAACCTGAAATCAAGGAGACAGAATTGTTACGTGGTCGCTACAATGCATTAGATTTCAAAGTGCGTTATGCCAGCAAGGAAGAAACGGGTGACACCAAATACTATAACGATGATGTAGATACTTGGTATTATGAAATTCTCTTCCAAGAAGAGGGACAGTCGCAAATGGTGCTGACGGCAACCACTTCATGGGCAGGCTATGTGATTGATGCACCTTTGATGAGTCGTGAAAAGAATCGCAAAGCTCGATTGGGTGTTCGTGCAGTAGCACCTGATGGAAAGAAGAAATCGGATATCTCATGGAGCGCATGGTTGGATGTTCCTTATAATAATCCTCTCGCTACCATGGTTATTGACAAGCCTGTGGTAAAACCAAACGAAGAGTTTACCATCAAACTTTTGGACGAGATGGCAGATCCATTAGCAGAAATCAAGATTGTAGACCCGAAAACAGGCAACACCATGGCTTCTGTCACCAACGCAACGATGATTCAAACAAAAGTTCCTACCATCGGACTTTACGACTTGCATGTGAAAGACGGCAAGGGAAAGGAAACCGTAACTCGCGGCTTTGTACAAATAACTCCTGAGGAGACAGGTGCCGTTCCACAGGTAACGGCAGTTGCAGCCGATAAGCAGAATGCAAAGACCAGCGAGGAAGTGAGATGGACGTACACGTCGAAAGATGGTGAAGGCAAAGTGTCGCGCGCTATCGAGATAAGAGATCCGCAGATGTTCATGATTCCTGGTGAGATACAACAAGGTAAGACCTATACTTATGCATTGTGGTTCAAGATAGACAAGTTCGCTCATGACAAGCAGGGTACAAACTTGATTAACAAGAATACGGTTGCCGACAAGTGGCCACACAATAACTGGGGTGACCTTTGGGTACAAATCCGTCCTGAATGGAAAGGCAACACTAAGCATCCTGCCAATGAGGTGTCATTCAACGTCATGGGTTGGGAGGCTCACGACAATCCTAATGAGCAGATGATGTCTACAGGCTACAGCATCACACCGCGCATCTGGAATCACATTGCCGTTACTCAAGATGAGAGCGGACATCAAGTGATGTATTTCAACGGGAAGAAAGTTGCAGAGACAGACTATTCTAAGAGTTTGCGTCGTGAAACGCGCGGCGACAGCCGTATCAACACATCGGTAACAGCCAACATCTTTATCGGTGGCGGTGGCGTGTATAAGTCAGGTCTCAACGGATGGATTGACGACGTACAGGTTTGGGACAAGGCTTTGACAGAAGATGAGATTGCCCAAGCAATGAATGGCTATCAAAAGGATGCCGTACCCGAACACTTACAGGGCTATTACACCTTTGAAGAAAGAACCGACGACAGCGTATTCCCCAACTGGGGCAAGGCTGCTGGCAAGGACGGACAAGTGGTGGTAATGGATGGTAGCGGTGGCGAAAACACCAGCAACGCATCTTATAAGAAGCAATCTGCCATGAACGACGCTTTGGGTTATCCAGGCATCGTAGGTAGCTTGGATGTAAAAACCACACCAACGTGGACGCTCGAACAGGCTACCGAGGTCGCAAAGGAAGGCAAGACGGCAACCGTTACTTATGCGAATGCGGGTAGTTACAGCGCTGTGATCAAACTCATGAACCGTTGGGGCGAAGCATCTGCAACCTCTGCCAAGACCGTAGAGATTAGCGAGGCAACAGGCATCGACAATGTCAACACCGAGGTTGAGTTGTCTGTTTATCCAAATCCATTTGCTGAAAGTGTTAATCTCCGATTTGCACAAGGTGGAACTTATAAGGTCAACATCCTCAATGCAGGAGGCATGTTGCTGCAACAAAATGTCTTCGATGCAGGGGCAGGAGAAGTTGCTAATGTGCGCATCAATGGTGCAAAAGGCGTGTATTTCATCCAAGTGATGAAAAACAACAAATTGTACAAATCAATTAAAGCCATCAAGCGATAATTGGTTTTCATGAAAAATCTATGATAGAAAGGCTGAGCAGTTTTCGCTCAGCCTTTTTATCATCAAGCACATTCGTTTTCAGTCATTCGGTAGAAAGTATCTATGTTATTTTCACCATAGACGCACTGTTGAATAATCCCAAATCGGTCATTAGAAAATGACAAGAAACTTTTTCTAATGACCGATTTGTGTTTATCCGAGCAGAGCTTTACGTTCTCGTCATTAGAATATATTGACATCCATCGCCGATTATGTGAAGGCATCTATGAAAAGGCGATAAGATAAGAGATTACAATATTAAAGAAGAGTTATGATACATCACCTTTTTGGCACATTATACAATAATATTTACTATATTTGCATATCATCTTATCTATATTTACGGAAAGTCCAACCAACAGAATAAAAGAGGTGTTGACCGAAAAAAGAAATTAAGCAAAGATGGTTTACAAAAAAGCTGAGCGAGAGTTTTCAATAGAAAACTCTTACGTTTGCAATCGTCATCAGCCAGCATTGAATTGCTATTCCAAATAACAGAGATCTTGCAGGTGAATCCAAAAGAATGGATTAATACTCCAGATGAATATTTTTTTTCATTATGGCAAAACATAAAGAACAACATAAGAAATCAATTCGCTTCTTCAACGACCGTGAAGTACGTGCCGTATGGGATGAAGAGAACAACAAGTGGTGGTTCTCAGTGCTTGATATTATTGCTGCCATCAACGAGCAGGATGATTACCAAAAGACGAGGAACTATTGGAAGTATCTTAAGACCAAACTGCGAAAGGAAGATAGTGAAGTGGTTAGTGCTACTAACCAGTTGAAACTCGTAGCCCCTGATGGTAAATATCGATTGACAGACACACTTGATGCAGAGGGTGTAACCCTTTTGGCAAAGCAAATTAATAATACCAAGTCAATGAACTTTCTTGACTGGTTCCTCTATAGTGATAACACGATTGATGGGCAGAGCAAGAAAAAGGCTTATCAGCTTTTTGAAAGTGGTATCTTAAAGACTGTAGACCCAGGTACAATCAAATGTTTACAACAAATACACGCTTATCTCTTTGGTGGTCTTTACGACTTTGCCGGGCAAATTCGCACAAAGAATATCTCCAAAGGTGGTTTTACCTTTGCTAATTGTATGCATTTCCCTGCTACGCTGCAAACGATTGAACGAATGCCAGAAACTACCTTTGATGAGATAATGGACAAATATGTGGAGATGAATGTGGCGCACCCGTTTATGGAGGGTAATGGCCGCAGCACCCGTATTTGGCTCGACCTCATGCTAAAGCGTTCTCTCAAGCGGTGTGTGGATTGGAGCCAAATAAACAAAAACGATTATCTCAATGCCATGCGTGAGAGTGTTGCAGACAGCACGCACATCAAAACCTTGGTACAACCTGCACTCACCACCAAGATCAATGATCGAGAAATGTTTATGAAGGGTATTGATTATTCATATTATTATGAACAAAATGATTAATCAATAGAATGAGAAGTAATCTGCTAAGGCATTGAGCTATTACATATAAGGAGGAGAGAAGGTAAAATAAAAAATACAAACAACTATATATGAAAAAAGAAGTAATTCAAGAACTCTACAACGTTTTTGAAACCGCAGCTGCGGAAATAGAAGGAATAGAGTGTTGGAGCGCACGTGAACTCCAAACTCTGTTAGGCTATTCCCAAGTGGGAGAATTTTTCTAAAGTCATAGACAAAGCTAAAACAGCCTGCGACAAAGCAGGACAACAGATATCCGACCATTT
The DNA here is from genome assembly GCA_963511375.1 of uncultured Prevotella sp. Taxonomy (GTDB): domain Bacteria; phylum Bacteroidota; class Bacteroidia; order Bacteroidales; family Bacteroidaceae; genus Prevotella. The sequence continues at coordinate 181,155 of CAUPIT010000005.1, forward strand.
TCCTGACGTCAAGAAAATGGTTAATCTCGGTTCTGGGTCAGAAAGAGAAATCAACGACATGCTATTAACTCGACACGCCTTTATGTGGTTGCTATCCTGTTTATAAAGGTTATCTTGATGATAGGTAGTTTATAAAGATTATCGACGTTGGTCACGGCCGTTACGATAGCAGGTGTCGCATGGCTCTTTCTTCTTGGCGGATGCGAACCATTAGCAGGTAACCGTAGAGCGGTAGACCTACGCACAACGTTGTCCAAGCATGGCAGAGTAGAGCCACACCTACCAGTTCTGGTATGATGTTTAAGAAATAGTTGGGGTGTCGCACTGTGCGAAACAAAAAGCTACGATCAATGCGATGGTTGGGTACGATGTAAAGTTTTACTGTCCAAACGTCACGCAGCTTGTAGATGACGTAAAACAGCATGACGTAGGCAAATGCCATGACTGCCACGCCGATGACAGAAACTCGGTCAAACTCCATATTGCTGGCATATCCCTCGTACAGGGCACCAAAGTAGTAGGCTATATGGGCAAGCGTTAGCAGCAGGGAGTTGCGTTTTCCGTACTGTGTGGCTCCACATTTGATGAGTCGTTTCTCGTTCTTTATAGAGAAAGCGAGGGAGAACAAGCGCAAGACAAAGAAACTTGCAAAGATGATGATTGCATGTTGCATAACTGTAATATATTTTATATTGTTTTACTTTATTCAATTTTATATAAATTCTCTCATTGCTTGAACGGTGAATTGTCGGTGTTATTGAACTTGATGGCAATGTTGGTGAGTCCGTTGTCCCACCAGCCTGCAAAGTTGAAAAGCAGTATGCCCATTGTACGCAGCTGCTGGTCACCCTTAAGAATATACTATAGTGAGGGACACGCATTGCAGAATACTCTCACATATTTACCAGCACTCTGCAGTTGTATCTATTATAGTAGCACTTTACAAAAGTGTACCGTACTATTTAAGCACCTTCTTGCCGTTAATGATGTACACGCCTTTGCCGGGGTTCGTCACGCGGCGACCCGAAAGGTCGTACACCACGTCGTCGGTGCCCTTGTCGGTGGTTACGCTGTCAATGCCCGAGGCTACTGCGCGCTTGCCCGTGAAGTCGTGTTCGTACTTATTCTCGGCTTCGGTATAGATTTCAAAGAGCAGTTCTATTTTGCCGTCCTCGTAGATGAAGCAGTAGTCATCGTATATCAGTCCGAATAGTTCCACCTTTTTGCCAGCCTTGTTTGTGAACTTGTTGCCCAGAGGGTATGCAAAGATGTTCCAGCGTTTCTTGGTTGACTCATAGTTGGCATCGAGGTTGTTAAGAACCACTTCACTGAACTCGTCGTTGCCCAACTTGAAGTTCTTCAGCACGAGTTTCACGTCTCCGCCACGCTTCACGATTTCCACGTCGAAGGTCTTGCTTGGCTTATTTGTCAACTTCTTGCCGTCGTTTTGCACCAATTTCACTTTGGCTGTGCCTTTGTATGTGCCGTACAGCTTCTGCGGTACTTCTGCCATGAGTGTGGTTGCCTGCACGAGCAGGGCAACAAAGAGGTGTGTCATTTTGCAATTCTGTTTCATTTTCATTTGTTTAATTGATGATTATTGTTTATTCTATATTCTATATTCTACCCGTTGGCGGAATTAATTTAAGTTGATAAATATGAGCAAAAAGTTGCACATAACGTTGATTTTTAGCAACTTAATTTTATTTAAAACGTTAATTTCAAACCATCGTATGTGCAAACTTTATACAAAATTCATCAAAATACTTGAGATATGCAAGCAATTCTCAGAAAAATCTCGTTAATGAATCTTCAACGGCTCTTTCATTTAAAAAACCTTTGAATTTTCAATATTCATGAGTATCAAGCGGTTAAAAGCAATTCACAGCACCATTAAACCCAAATCGGTCATTAGGATTTCTCTGTGTCGTACGGCAAAGAGAAATC
>CAUPIT010000006.1:0-176293 GCA_963511375.1 uncultured Prevotella sp.
AACAATACTCATGCTTCTTGTACTACTTCTGTCTTTATGTAAATCTTTTCAAAGAACGCTTCTTTGTGTTGCTAACGAGTGTTTCATTCTCGAAAGCGGATGCAAAAGTACAAACTTTACGACTAACTTCCAAATATTTTTGAAGAAAAGTTTTAGAAATTTTCTGAAATTGATTTATATCAAGAGAGGAAGTAAAACAGAGCCTTTGTGGACTATTACGTTTATCACTCGTATCCAATCAAGACATTCAACTTCCTGTGGCTATTTTATTTGAGAATAAAGAATCTATTCTATTTATAGTTTTTGGATCAGATGGTCTTGTCATATTCTCATCTATAATTTTTCCTTCAGCATCAATTAATATAAAACGAGGTATTCGTGAAATTTGATAATCTTTTTGAAAATTACTATTCCTATCCGCACGCAATTGAACACCTTGCAAATTATCTGTTTTTATCTTTCCTTTCCATTTAGACTCATCCTCATCTATTGAGATACTAACAAAGTTAATTGGTTTTCCTTTGTACATCTCCTGTAACTTAAAAAGATAAGGTAGTTCTCGGCAACAAGGCAAACACCAAGTTGCCCAAACATCGATATAAATATACTTACCCCTTAACATAGAGAGTGAGACTTTCTCGCCTTCTGCATTAGGAAGTATAAAATATGGTGCTTGTTTTCCGTGAGCTATACGTGAAAACTTTTGATAAATTTCTTTAAAGTCTGCTTTCCTTTTTATATTATGAACATGATCATTATATATTGGGAGAAATTCATGAATATCTTTCACGCCATACTTTCTAACATATCCATACATAAAAGTATGAATAAGATAATCTTGAAGATTTGTGTCTTTTATGCTATCTTTGGAATAATTCAATGCATAACGCAATTCATTTAAGGGGTTATTGTTTGTATTTTTGGAAGCTAAAGCTTGAATATAATTTCTAAAAGCTTGTCGATATTCCCACAAATCATAAGTTTCCGAATCTTCAATCATTATTTTTTCCTGCTGTTGATAAAATGCAGAATGTGGAAGATAATACTTCTGTTTGAGAAATCTTGCTCTATGAAGAGGATAATTCTGGAGCATATTACAGGCCAAATAATGTAATCGCTTTCTCTCTACCTTCTTAAATTCTTCATTTAATGAAAGTGTATCGATATTTATTTGTAAATTATGAAACATCTTGTTCCAATCACTCAAAAATTCATTTTCGGGTTGATTATAATTCAAAGTAAGTAGCTCTAAAAGTTCTCCATTTAAATATTCATTAATAGCCTTACCATCTCCAAGAAATTTAAGATCTCCATTTTTATATTTTAGCAGTCTTTGCTTTCCTGTTGGAATAAGATAAAAATACATAATATTTTTAGGTCCATAAAGTACAGCGTATCCTGGCTTTAAGACTGGCGAAAACGTAATTTCACCTTTACCGTTATTGTCCAAAGTTGAATAATACGACGAATCTCGAAAAACTACTCGTATTTTTGACGCTCTATACTCCTCAAAATGAAATTCTACTTGTCCAAGAACAGTAGTCACCCATAAACAGAGTACAAAGGCAATTGAAGATTTATTTATATTTACTTTTTTCATTTTAAAACATTCATCAAGAACCATATTTTGGGAAATTATATTCCATGTCTATTATCTTACCAAACCCACAAAAAACCTTTTCTGAAGATACATCAATAGTCCCATTACTAACATCAATATAATACATGTAAATTTTCCCTTCTTTTAAGGTTTCATTATATGTTGAAACAAATAAAACCTTATTATCATAGGGATGAGTCTTTATAAATCGATCTACACATGGTTTCAAAATTTTGATTCCTGTTATTTTTTCTTGGTTATTGGATAAAGAATAGACTTTTTTGCCAGTATTAGTTCCTGCATAATCATATTGGTAAATATCTTTATCTGTTGCATAATAATAGATTGGCCCTAAATTTCCTACTGCAAAATATTTAGCATTATTTAATTCAGGACAATTGTCAGCATAGTGCATTCCTTTATCGATATTTTTCTTTTTATCAAAATTAAATATATATAATATATTCTTTTGAGTGTTCCAGTCATTAAACAAGCCATATTCATAGTTGTTAAAACCTGTATCCATGTACCTAAGCTTGGCATGCATATCTTTTACATTAAAGAGTGTTCCAGAAATATTATCTGGCATTTCTTGAAGTACCCAAGAAGAAGTTCCATTTTTCTTAGGGAAACACAAAAATCGACCTCCGATTTCATCATAAAGAATACCTAGATAATAATCAAAATAACGAGGCGCATATGGTGAAGCCTTATAGGTCATACCATCTTTCAAAATTGGTTCTGTATACGTTGTAAAGCCCATTGAACCCATGGAGCTGTATTGATAAAACCTGCCGTTAGAAATGATCGCATCATATCCATATCGACCAGGGCTCCAATAATAATGATAGAAAAGATAATTCTCAGGTTTCCAATCTGTCAAATTTGGCATCAACGTAGAAATGTCATACGTTTTTTGCATAGTTACTGCATCTAAGCGAACACCGCCTTTATCCGTGAGTATAGTCACGTTCTGCATTTTTCCTAACCAAAAGAAACTACCTATCTTTACGCCACGCCCTCTTAATTTTTCATTATTTACTGATGCGTAGACATTATTTAAGACAAGATCCTCTTTTACTCGATTTGAGAAAAAAGGACTCATAATCATGTCAAAATCTGTTGTTCCATTTTTTTCATGTAAAACCATCCAGCCTTCGGTTATAATCCCCTGTACTACCAAAAATATTTTTTTAAACGATTTTACACCTGTTTCTTTATTATGGCAAGTGAGTACTAAGCTATAGGATCCTGGAACTTCCGTGACTAAATAAGAAAGAGTTTTTGTATTTCCTATTATTTTTTGGTTTGACACTCCGCCAAGTGCGTTAGACCAGATCCGCCAACTAAAGTCATAGTCCTTTTCACTACCACTACTCAACTTAATTTCGATTGGAAGCTCCAAAGTTTTGAATTGAGTGGCATATACTGTGTCTTTTGCAGAAATGGAAACATCTGGTAAATTAGAATAATTATAATTTCCAGTATCATCGTAACAAGCAGAAAAACTTGTAATTAAAAAAATGAATGATAATCCTATTTTAAATATATTTCTCATCATTACACACATTTATTCATTAATATTTAGAACGTCACTATCAGACCATTTTCATCTGTCAACGGTTTTCCGGGATGTTCTTTATTATATTGATAAAGGGCATTGATTAACACTCCCTTCCAATAAATTTGCTCAGAAGTACTCCAGTTAGTATATTTAGTAGCCACTCCTGTGTGCAATATAACAAATTCATGTTTTACTCGACTGTATTCATCAAATATCCAACCTTCAGGTTCTGATAATTCATTCGTTAATACAATTTTAAATTCAGACTCGTTGATTGGAGGAGCTGAGAAATTATCATTAGCACATAATCGTAAAACTATGCTTTTATCACCTAAACTAAGACTCGCATTTTTTAGCACTTGAATCCTTACTATACTCGAAATAGAGTCTGCCAACAATTCACATGGTTCTATTTTATAGTCATTATTTTCAATCGCTGTAGTTTTCTCTGGGACAACCTGTACAATAAACTTCCTATTTTTTGGAGATGTTATACCTATTAATTTAACGGGAATATCAATATTATCAATTTCTATTCCAGCATGCAATCCAAAAGAATAAATTAAGCTATCTTTTCTTACCGAAGAATAATCAAAACGCAATGAAGCATCAGTGGTATCATAGCGCAAATAATTGTCTGTTGTACAACTACATAGAAGCAATAAAAGCACCCAATAAATTTTATTTTTAAAAAGTATCATATATTATCTCCTTTCTATTTTCTCCCTCCATATTGCTTTTCCAAATCAGGCATAGGAAGAACGTAATATTTTTTACTAAATGGAACTGAAACATTAGGTATCTGATTAAAATCGTTACGTTTACAATATAAAAACCATTGTCCTTCACCTATAAACTCTTTACGATATTCTTTTCCAATAATGGATTTTAAGTTTTCGCCCGTAGTATTTTCTTCTGACAACAAACTACCATCGTCAAATCCCCTATGCTTTCGTAATATGTTAATACAGTCTATCGCTTCTTTTTTAGATGTTGCACATTCTGCAGCTATAAGCCACATTTCACTAATTCTAAGTAAAGGTTGGCAATTATTATAAGTAGAAGAGGTTTGCCATAATTTTGAGCTTCCAAGATAATAACCTAATAATGTTTCAAAATAATAATTATATCGCCAATCAAAACCATATAAATTAGTTTCAAAAATTTCTGCGCAAACTTCAGGTGACATAATTAATAAATTTCCCACAGTATTACTTTCTCCTTCTTTTAAAAACCTTTCTGTCAAAGACTTCAATCTTGTATTATTAAGCATAAAAATACACTCTGATTTAAATATTCCATCACGAGAACTGCGTGTATTAGTTGTTACATTGCTACTTACCACCCAAGGAAATTTATTCGAATCAATTACTTCATGTGCATATTTTAATGCATTAGCCTTATCATTTTTATAAAGATAAGCACGAGCTAATAAAGCACAAACAGCATAATAATTAAGATGAAACTCTCTCACTCCGAGGAATTCCGTTGAAACTTTACCTGTCTTTATTGGATCAACTTTCAGCAATTTTAAGGCATGGGTTAAATCTTCTATCACCAAGTCAATACTTTCTGTCACTGTTGATAATGGTGTTACATTTTTCGACACGCCTCGGACATAAGGGATAGCTTCGTTTTGAGCACCACATAGAAAGCTTTTGCCAAACCAACGAAGCAAGTCAAAGTGTAAGAATGCTCGCATTCCATAAGCCTCACCTTCAAACACATCCGATTCGGTCTCAGATAAAACGCCATCATATTCTTTTATTCCCTCTAACAAAATATTGATATTAGCAATATCCTTATACATGCTTTCCCATACGGCGTTTATAACATTTTGACTCGTTGCGTCATCATATTCAAATCTATGCAAATGATAATATATACCAGCTTCCTGTGTCCATACATATTGCTGCCCCAATGCATCCGCCATACCAAAGGTAAGATTTGCTCCATAAAGATTATCAGAGCAAAGTGCAGTATATATGCCTGTCAACTGATCTTTAAATCCATTTTTATAACTAAATAAATCATCATACTTTACTTCGGACTTCGGACTAACATTCAGCCAGCCTTCACAGGAGGTTATTAACAAAGAAAAGAGCAAAATAACAACTACTCTCATATTTTTTATTAAAACTTTCATATCTTACCAATTAAAAGGTTGCTTGTAAAGAAAACGAATAGGTACGTGCAAAGGGATAATCCAATCCTCTTTCTACCTTCACTGTCGATGCACGAAAAATGTCATTCATATAAAAACTAACTTTCAACTGAGAAATTTTAAGACGAGTTAATAATACCGTACTACGAAAATCATAACCAATATTCAAAGTTGAAAAACGAAGTTCATTTAAATCTTGAACAAAACGTGAACTGGGCTTAGTTACTTTAGCTGGACTATAAGAGAAATCTACGATATCACCAGGTTGCTTCCATACTGCATCGTATATTCGCTTATCAACGTTTAATCCTACATATGCATTTTCTACACGATTTACCAAAGTTTGATTATAAACTTGTCCTCCTAATTGATAGTAGAAAGACATATTCATAAAAACTCCCTTATAATCAACATTAACTCCAAAGGTTCCTGTCAATTTGGGCATTGCATCTCCACAAACCACTTGATCTTCTGTTCTCCAAACCATCGTCTTATCGCCATTTTTGGTTAAATACACCTCATCGCCTGTAGCAGGATCTATACCTAACGAACGCACAGCCCATATTGCATTCATAGATTCACCCTCAATAAAATGCAATTGTGGCTTATTGGTTTTTCCTCCTTGAATTTCACTATCTACTTCATCATTATAACTCTTTAATGCATTAGATATCTTTTTTAACTTGTTTGAGTTTTTCGCAATAGAAAAAAATGTACTTAAATACTTATTACTTGCGGGGTCATACAATAAATGTGCATTTAATTTAAGTTCCATACCTTTATTTTCAGTACTTCCCAAATTTTCCATATAGCTACGAAACCCCATTGATGGAGGTATCGTAAGAGCCAGGAGTTGATCTTCTGTTTTCTGTGTATAATAATCATACCGAACACTTAAACGGTTCATCACATTTATATCAACACCTATATTATAGTCTAACGTTTTCTGCCATTTTAAATTATCATTTGGCAGAGCCATTAAATATGAACCTATCCAATTATCGTAAACTTGTGTTTGATAATAACCAAATGTAGCTAAAGCTTGATAAGAACTGAAATTTTGTGCACCAGTATATCCCGTAGATGCTCTTAGCTTAAATTGCTTTAACCAAGACGCATTTTTAAGGAAATCTTCCTTGTGTAAATTCCACCCTAAACCAGCAGCCCAGAAGTGTCCCCAGCGATTATCTTTTCCAAAAAGAGAAGATGCACTTGCTCGATAAGATAAATCAGCCAAATAGCGATCATCATACGAATAGTTCAATGCTGACAAAAAACTAATAGAGCGGTTAATACCTTCATTTCCAGAAAAAGGTTGAATGTTATCTGGCTTTAGCCCGGACGCAATAAAATTTATCCTGTCATTCGGAAAACCTATTACTTTAAACAGGGTTGATTCAGATTGATTCTGCTGCATACTCCAACCTGCATTCACGAGTAACTGATGCCTTTTCAAATATAAAGAATAATTTGCTGTTAAATCCGCAGAAATAGAACTGGATTCTCCATTCGACTTGCTATACTGTCCTTTTTCAAAAGTTCTTTCCTTGGAATATCCTAAAAAATAGGTATGGGATGCTGGATAAAAATCTTCTCTTTTATTGAAAATTTTAGTTAATCCTAATCGACCTCTTAATTTTAAGGCCTCTAATATTTGCCATTCAATATAAAAGTTATCTGTCAAACGCGTATATGTACTAAAATTTTTAGTACCAATCGTCGTATTCCATAAGGGGTTACCTTTAGTAACTCCAATTAATCCACCTCCACCTGTTGAACCTGCAATTTTTTTAAGATTACCAGCTTCATCATAGGGAGTCCAATATGGATTTAGTTCTGCATACTCAGAGAATGAGCCATAAGGAGAATCATCTGCATGATTTAAGCTTGTATTGAATTGATTGCGAAATAGTAAATTCTTATATCGATAAGAAAGAACAAAACCTCCAGAAAAAGTTCTGCGATCAGAGCCTTTCATTACTCCTTTGATATCGTTGTATAATAAATCCACACCATATCTAATTCGCTCATCACCTCCTTCTAAATAAACAGAATGTCTATGTCCTAATCCTGTGTGTAAAGGTTGAGCTAACCAGTCAGTATTTACACCGCGAGCAATTTCCGCTTTTATATTGTTTAAATATTGCTCCCAAAACCATGGATCTGAATATACGCCATGTCTTTTATCTACTTCAAACTTTTCTTGAGCATTGCAAAGATTATAGCCTGTCAAATCTGGAATTGTTAAGTTCAAATCTCCTTTATACGAAATTCTTAATTTACCTGTTTCAGGTTTTCTAGTTTCAATCACGACTACACCATTTGCTGCTTTTGATCCATAAATAGCTTTAGCGGCTGCATCTTTTAATAAGACAACAGTTTCTACGCGGTTCATATCCAAATCGTAAATAGTCGTCACATCCGTTTCAAAACCATCCAATATAAACAATGGCTGGTTAGGATTACCTTTATATGTGCCCTTTAAGTCAGGCATAGATTGCTGACCGCGCATCCTAACTTCAGGCATAGAGTTGGGATTAGAACCCAGATCCATATTCTCAACTATTTTGAATGCTGGATCTAAATTTTTGAGGTTTTGCAATAAGTTCTGGCTTCCACCTCTCATGAGTTCGTCTTTTCTAATAACCGTAGTAGCACCTGTAAAACTTTCTTTTTTCCGCTCAAATATACCATTAACAACAATTTCTCCTACACTTTGGGCATCTTCTTTCATAGTAACAAAGAGTTGTTTCCCTGTAAAATTAACTGAAGTTTTATTCATTCCAATATAGGAGAATTCTACTATAGATATTTTTTTATCGTGTGGAATGAAAATATCAAACCGACCATCGGGATCAGTAACTCCCACAACAGAACTTTCATTTGTTTTAATATTTACGCCAGGCAAGGGTAGTCCTTTATCATCTACTACACGGCCTTTTAAGTGATTGTTCTCCAACGGCTGAAAAGTGGAAATAGTAATATTATCTCCAACAATTTCATACTTTAAAGAATATGGAGCTAAAATACTATTTAGAAGTTTTGTAATATTTTTAGTCTGAATGTCAACGGTTACATTTATATGCTTTATATCCTCCTGTTTATATAAAAACTTATATTGGGTCTTTTGTTCTATTTTATTCAAAATAAACTTCATTGGTTCATTCTGACATACAATGGCTATTTCATTAGGTAAACTTTGCGCTAAAGCATGTCCAACTCTAATAAATAAAAGGAAAAAAAAGAATAAAACGATTCGTTCAATACGTCGCAAATCACACTGTTTTTTCATATCACACGAGTATTTATGGTACTACTATATGTATAACTTTAATTCTATAAAAGTTAATAACTATCTTTAACTGATAAAACGATTTTATGCTTAAGATTAATAAACAAAATCAGTTTCCGCTTTTTATTAAAAAGGTTAATTTTTTGTTAGTATTTACGGCAAATATAAAATCTTTATTTTAATTTCTAAAATTTTATCCAAAATTTTAAATCTTATATGTAACAATAAACATTTTTTAAGCGTAAGGAAAACAATTAGTCACTAATTTATACCAATTAACATCATAAATTACTGCAAAGCATTTGATAAATATCATATCGATTTAAATAACATCGCATTTGCTTGCATTTGTTTCTTTAACCGTTTTGCATTTGGCTTAAACGTTTTATAAGTTAAAAAGCCAGCAACGACACCACCGATAACAGGTACAGCCTTACTCAAGCGTTTTGTTACAGAACCTTTAACGAATTTCGTCCTGATCCACTTGGACACCCCTTTTACTAATGGATACCACATAGTTTCCGACACGCCCACCTGTGGCATACGCATATTTGTGTGTTCGGCAAACGTTTCTGAGAGTTGCTTAAAAGCCTCGTTAGCAGTGGTTGACCCAAGCATGACACCCAAAAAAATAGTCAGCACATCATAAGAAGATTCTATTAAATGCCCCTTTTGGTCGCACAAATCAGGATAACCATATAAATAAGCTAACTTTTGAGCAATGATTAAGGTTTGACAATAGTATTGTAATAAATCAGCAGGAATAGCAAAAAAGACAGCGATACCACCTGGCACACCTGTAACGGTAGAAAAAATTGTTACCTTTTTAGTATGTTCGTTGATACATTCAGTAGCCAATTGATTGATTAATTTCAGAGGTATGACATCAATCGGACGCTGTAAGGCAGCCTTTTTGATTTCTTCGTCGGTGCAATGAGGACGCAAAGCCTCCACTAAAAATTCAATTCTATCAACCTTGGCCCCTGGGATATTCAAGATGGCAAACATGAGTTTGCTCCACCTTGTCACTTCTTTATTTTCCTGATTTTCCATCGTTCAATCGTTTTTTGCCACACTTTGAATCGGCAAACCTAGAGCTAAACATTAGGGCAACAGAATCATAGCGGCGAACATCGTTCAACCACAAAGATAACAAAAAATCGATAAACAGACACATTTGTCAACATAAATATTCACAACTGTGTATCCCGTGAAGACCATTTTACCCGCATGCACAGCTTGCACGACCGTCTATTACACTTGTTCAGCTTTACCTTATATTAATATGTGACTATCATGCTGTGACATGTTTTCATCTTGGTCATCATCAGGGTAAAGTTTTCTCATAAAGTATGAAAACGCCTTACTCGAGAGGTTGTGCAAGTATCCCCTAACCACGCCAATTACAGAGATATGGACACTCTCGATTTTGAAGTTGAATCTATTAAAATAAAAAAAACGTTTTTTTCTATGGTTTTCTAGAAAACTTTACTATATTTGCAGACGACTATATGGGGATTTGTGAAAATCTCTAATTAGTTTAGTTAAGTCTAGTTTAGTTTTTGTGTTGGTTGGGGGTTACCGATTGGTAGCCCCCAAGTTTTTAAGGGTCCCAACAAGAGCCGTGTTTTATGGTTGAATGTCCCGAATATGGGCTAAAAGCGAGAATGATAGAAGGTTCATTCATTTACTTTCAACATACAATCTCGCAGTGCGATTAACACATCTGCGAGATTGTAGATGATGGTATTGCGGCCTATGTACCATCGGTAGCGATGGTCATATTGATGATTACAGCCGTTAAAGTCTACAGCATGATGGCAGCACCAGCCACCAGCCAGATTCCCAGTTGTGGCACATTGCCTGCATCCATGTAGGTCTTGTTCAAAATGTTGTTGGCATTGAGGTACGCCTTCCAGTTACTTTCGTTCCACGACAGACGTGCATCCACCACGCTATAAGGCTTGTACGAGTGAGCTACGCCCTCTCTATCCTTGTAGCTTCCCATACGGTCGAGATAGCGACAAGACAAACCTAAGTCCAATTTGCCAATGAGATGCAGCTGTGCATCAGCCACAAACTTGTGCTTGAGATATTCTAAGACATATTTGCTGACAATGCCTTTTTCCTCCTTGTGGTCTTGATTGATAAAGGAATAACCCAAAGACACTTTCTTCAAGAAACGCTGTGATGGCAGAATGTGCAGGAAATTAAAGTCGAAACTGCTCTCAACACCCAACGAATTGATCACACCAAAGTTGACACTTTTCCACACCAATTCATTTTTTTCATTGCGTGTACCATCTTGTATCCAGTCAATCAGGTTTTTGTGATGATTGTAATACACGGCTGCCTTAGCATTGATGTAAGGATTGCCATACTTGATACCTCCCTCGAGGGCGGACAGTTCCTCTGGTTTGAGGTGCTTGTCTGCCTTGTGACCACCTACAGAATAGAACAATTCCGTCATGGATGGCATGCGCAGTGAGGTGTTATACGAGGCATAAAGTTTAAAAGCCTCACCGATGCGATAGCTCATATCAACCCCAGGATACACACGCATGTTCATGTTCGCCTGACTGTTTTTCACGGCAATCAAACCCGCCGAGAGGGTGAACCTATTGAGCAGCACGTTATGTTCAAATACAAATTGCGTATTGGTGCGTTGCAACCCGTTGGTGTACTGACGGTCAGTGCCATGAATGGGCTGTGGGTTTTCGAGCTTCTCCCCAAGATTTCCACTCATCAAGTCTTCGTGTCTCAACTCAGCACCAAAGGCAGTTCTACCTCCAACCCAATCAAAGTAGGCATTCAGATTGACGCCATACACGTCGGTTCGGTGGTAGTTGAACGGATATTTGTTAGGCTCGTCACGGAACAACTCGAACCTATCCATGCCTCGGTTCCAATAAACAGAAGGGCGAAGATGAAATTTACCTTGCTTATTCTCGGCTTGTATGGCTGTGAATGTCTTGAAAGTATGCTCAAATTGGTTGTCCCATTTCACGCCATAGAACGTGTTTGATCCAAAATCTTTCAAGCTCATGCCGGCATGCCACTTCACATCAACCCAACTGTCTTGATAGCTTCCTTGATAAAATGACTTGAGCGTACGGTAATCAGCATTCAGGTTTCCTGCCTTACTGCGTGAATAACCATCGCTTCGAGTGGCTGAGAGGGAAAGCTGGTTGTTCCACTTGTCACGGGCGATGTTGCCCCTTAGACCTGTGGAGAAATAGCCATACGAGCCACCTTCCATGCGAGCTGTGAGTGAAGTGCGGGCTGCCGCCTTGGTGACTATGTTGATGGCACCTAACAAAGAAGATGTGCCATAAACCCTACCTGCCGGGCCTTCCAAGACTTCTATGCGTTCGATTTCGCTCAAATCAACAGGAATGTCGAACGCATTGTGCGCGGTTTGCGCATCGCAGATATTGATACCATTCAACAGAATAGTGACCTGCTCCGAGTTTCCGCCACGGATACCCACATCGGTCAATGCGCCCAACGGGCCTTTCTGGCGGACATCTACCCCTATTGCCAATTTCAATAGGTCATTCACACTTTGTACCGGAGCCGATTCAATATCCTTTCGGCTCAGTACAGTTACCATTCTCGATTGCTGACTAACGGTCAGCGGAGCGCGCGAGCCGGTGACGACCACTTCTTCGAGCTTCACTTCCTGGCGTGCAAGGCTGTCTCCTTCCAAGTCGTGGCGCACACTTACGCCATCGGCCTTGGCGTAAGTCAATGTGCTTACGCTAAGGACACTAATCAAAACTTCTTTGCCAAGAGCAGCGAAGAGCGAATATCCTTTGCGGTTAAAATGCTTGAACCACAGCGGATTGCGCTTGTTAAACTGTTCTTTTACCATGTTTGTAAATTAAAAATCACGGCAAAGTTAATGAAAAAGAGACACAACCCCACTTTTCAAAGGGTACAAAATAGGCGAAAAGTGGGACTTTTGTTGTTAGCTCCTTTCAAGATAATTGAATCAAATCTCAAATCATCTTTCAAGCCATTGTTCGCATAACACCTCGAATCCAGACATAACATAACCTGACCATCACATGTCAGAATCATGACAATCACATTGAAACTTAGTGATGAGCAAACTGAAAGAGCTACCTCAACCTACTTTACAATATTGCCCAAGATGCTGCGAGTAATTTCACGCGTCATGGTACGAGTAGCAGCCGAAGTGGCATTTTTAACAGCACGCTCAGTGGCTGTCTTGCGAGAACGCGATTTCTTACCCGTCACCTGGTTAGAAACTGCCGTTCCTAATACCGAGGCAAAGGTGGCTGTGAGGGCGGTGATGACCGATTTCAACACCTTACTAAACAGGCTGTTGCCATTACCGGCCGCGGCTTTCGGTGCTGATTTTTCTTCTTCTACAGGCGTGTTTTGCTGTGCCTGCTGTTCCATTTTGAGGAGTTGTTCATAAGCACTTTCACGATCAAAGGGCTGGTTGTATTTACTACCCAAGCTAGATTGAGCAATAATGGCTTTGCGCTGTTCGTCCGTGATCGCCCCAATTTGACTCAATGGAAACAGCATTTTAGCCCGTTCAACCATCTGTGGTGCCCCTTTCTCATCCAAAAACGACACTAAAGCCTCGCCTGTTTCAAGGTTTGTAATTGCCTCTTCGGTTTTAAAGGCAGGGTTCGCACGGAACGTTTCCGCAGCACTCTTCACCGCTTTCTGATCTTTTGGTGTATAAGCACGAAGCGCATGCTGCACCCGATTACCTAACTGTCCGAGTATGCTAAGCGGTATATCCGTAGGACTCTGGGTGATCAAGTAGATGCCCACGCCCTTGCTTCGGATGAGGCGTATCACCTGTTCAATCTTATCAATCAAGGCTTTTGACGTACCCTCAAACAACATGTGCGCCTCATCGAAGAAGAATACCAGCTTAGGCAGTGGCTGATCGCCCACTTCGGGCAACGTCGCATAAAGTTCAGAGATTAGCCAGAGCAGAAAAGTGGAATAAAGTTTCGGTTGCATCATGAGTTTATCGGCGGCCAACACATTCATAATTCCTTTCCCTCCTTCGGTCTGCAACAGGTCATGAATATCGAAAGATGGTTCGCCAAAAAACAAGTCGGCGCCCTGACTTTCCAGCTGGAGCAGGGCACGTTGGATGGCTCCGATAGAAGCAGAGGAGATGTTTCCATATCTCGTGGTGTACTCTTTGGCATGCTGCCCTACGTAGTCGAGCATAGAACGTAAGTCCTTCAAGTCGATAATCAGCAATCCTCGGTCGTCTGCCACACGGAACACGATGTTGAGAATGCCTGCCTGCGTATCGTTGAGTTCAAGGAGACGCGTCAGCAGTTCAGGTCCCATCTCCGAAATGGTGGCACGCATGGGATGCCCTTGCTCGCCATATACATCGAAAAACCGCACCGGACAAGACTGGAACTGCGGATTGGCGATGCCAAATTCTGCCATTCGTTTCTCAATGAAACCTGTGAGATGGCCCGTCTGACTGATACCCGACAAATCGCCTTTCATGTCAGCCATGAAGCAGGGAACGCCCGCCTGACAGAACGATTCTGCCATCACCTGCAGGCTAACGGTTTTTCCTGTTCCCGTTGCTCCTGCCACCAATCCGTGTCGATTAGCCATTTTGCCATTCATCACAATAGGGCCTTGTTGCCCATGTGCAATATATAATCCTTGTTCTTGCGTATACATGATGTGTTACTGATAAAATTATTCCGGATAAAGAGTTTTCTTTTTATTTGAAAGATAGATGCAAACGTCCAAAACACGAGCGAATCACTATCGTGATTTCAGAACCATTATGTTGATGATCCCAATGATGATGAGGCATCCACCAATCTCATTAATCTCTAACAACCTGATACCTGGCGACCATGCAAGCACCGACAACGCCTGCTCTCTCGCGCAATGTTGAGGTTACAACTTCCGAATCTTCATTAACGATGTTCAGTGAATATTTCTTGATAGCCATCTGAACCGGCTGTGTAATGTAATCTCCGGTCTGCGACAAGTCGCCACCGATAATCAACATGTCTGGGTTGAAGATGTTAATCATGCCTGCCAAATTGCGCCCTAACTGGTCAGCTATCTTCTGCAAAGTTTCAATACACAGCGTGTCCTCCTTCTGAATTGCGTACAGAACGTCTGATAGTGTGAGTTCTTTATTCTCTTTGAGCACTTTGTCTGAAAGGATGGAACGCTTGCCCTTCAACACGTTTTTCACCGTTTCGCGCAGCAGAGCCATGCCTGAAACCTCTGTCTCCAGGCAGCCTTTCTTCCCACAGCGACACAACACTTCATTATCATAAGCTTTCACATGACCGAACTCACCCGAGAAGCCTGATTTCCCATAATATATTTTGCCACCTACAATAATGCCGATTGCTATGCCCCAACTCGCATTGACAAACAGCACATTCTTGGCACTTTTGCAGCAACCTACCAAATATTCGCCAAAAGTCATGGCTCTGGTATCATTCTCAATGCACGTTGGAATGCCAATCTGATCTGAAATATACTTGGCTAAAGGCTGATCCAAGAAATCGAATATACTGTGACTAACACCGGTGAACGGATTCACTCTGCCCGACACGTTCATAGAAGCATGCAAGATAGATTCCTTTTGTATGTCAAGAGAGCCAATATATTCATTCACAAGATCGAGCAAGGTGTCAAGGCATTGCTGTGTATTTTCTAATTGAAAGGGAATCTTGTTTTTCTCAAAGACAATGTTTCCACTGAAATCACAAAGAGCCATAGCTAAAGAGTTATAACTGGGGTCGATGCCTAAAAAATAGCCAGAATCGGTAGACAGACCATAAACCGTAGGAAGCCTACCGTGCGTCTGATCGCGTTTTCCTTTTGAAGCCACAAACCCCTTGCTCATCAGATCTGTGATGATTTTTGTCGTAGTTGGAACGCTGATACCTATATGTTTCGAGATTTCAGGTATCGTACAGCCATCATGCAGCATCAGATACTTGAGAATTGTTTTATAATTGTCAGGCTTTCGGTGCAAGTATTCTAATTTTAGTATGGTCTTCATTTTTGATGTTGATTTAACCTATATAAATGACAGCAAAGATGTGTTGAGTTTCAAATCAAAGCACTTTATAAGGCAAAGATACAAATTAAAATCGAAAACTTGAAACATTTTTGTAGTATATTCTGCTTGAAAGTAAATAGAAAAAAATGCAGACGTGTGCGGCTTGATGTCATGACAGTAATATGACCATTCGTAGAGAAACGATCTACAACAAATATAGCAGGTATGTGCGTAGCCTACTGGCAATATCTAGAGGAATTTCAGCGGATGACTTCGCATGAAAAGAGTCTATCATTTATCTTGACAAACACCTCGTTATAATTCGCTTATTTGCCACCATGCCTCAGAGTTCTCGTAAATTTAAAAAATACACACAATCATCATATCTCTCTATTAATCAATACGTTAAGCGTTTCAAGTCCAATCTTTAACCTTGTATTTCGTGTTTTTGCACGATTAAAGCATGCTTTTAACCGCATAATTGGTATGCTTTAAACGTGTAATTGCATGTTACTTGTGCACGAATAGCATATCTTTTAACTTCACAACTCAATGCTATTGGAGCTTCAGGCCTGTTTTCTGAATCCAGAAAGAGATAAATGTACCGCATTTACCTATCGATTTTCTCTATTTTGCACTTTTGCAAATGGCGTTTTATTGTCATTTATACGGACAAACGTCCCAACCGACCAACACAACAACCTATCTCCTACCCCATGTACTTTGCTCCGCGCATAGAAGTCCAACCGCGGTGTGGCAACATCAAGGAGATGAAATAGCATTATCAGGCACTAAAAGAAAGAAGGCAAACACCTAAAATAGATGCTTGCCTCCGTTGTTGAATGATTGAACATTTTTTAGCGTGCTTGTACCCTTGAGCCAACAAGTTCGTCGATGTAAAGACGACAGGTTCTTTTGATGTAGGGACGCCTTGGGTGTCGCCCACTACACCTGACGCTGAAAAGTTATTTGTATCGCCCTGTGTCCCACCAAACGCGAACGTTGGAACCATCTCCTTTGCCATCGTTGAGAGACTTTTTGGTGGCGTTTGGGTTCTCGCGTAACTCATCATCAACGTACCTTAGCTTTTTGATGAATTCACCTTTGTCAGCATTAATTGATGGATCGAGACTGAGTTTGACAGGTGTCAGTTTAGGATAACCCGTTCTTCTGAATTCTGTCCAAGCTTCGACACCGTTCGGATAGAGAGCCAACCATTTTTGCGTCATAATCTGTTCAAGATGACCTTCCAAAGACGATTGCGTTTCCCATGCCACGCTGCCGCTATTTTTATAGGTTTCATCGTTCTTTGTAGAGTATAGCGAAGGATCCACGTTGGCGCGTTCATTATCTAATGAGGCCTGTATACCAGCCAAATACATGTTCTCGGCATTTATGGAGCTACTCCATCCTCTAAGGGCGAGCTCAGCTTTCAAGAAGCACACTTCAGCATAGTCCATCACTTTTTGCCGCTTGGCAACATTGTAGGGGAACTTGCTGTCTCCTTTCGAATTCCATGTTGGTGCCGTTTGCAATCCCCACACGTTTGACCTCATATCTTTGGGATATTGCGCAAGTTTGTCTACTGGTACTCCATTGGGAATGCCAGTGTACTCTGGATTTTCGACCGTTGATTTTTCCGTGTGACCAAACCATAAAGCTGTTCTCGGATCCATGACAGAGCTGGTTTGTTTGAGCATTCTTTCCATAGTCTTACTCATACAAAACTCGCCCCAGCCGGATATCTGGTGCAAGGGCCATCCAGTGACACCTTGCCCTGATATGAACACGCCAGCATTGTCGGCATTGCTGTCCAGCATGCCACCACCAGCCAAGGCTGCCATTGCCTCTTTCTTGGACGTTTCGGGGTCTATATAGGCCAATCGCATGGCGTATCTCAATCGGAGGGAGTTACCCAGTTTGATCCATTTCTCAAGATCGCCATCGTAGATGAGATCTTGATTTTGCTTAAATGTGATCATGGTTGCGTTGCTCTTATCAGCCTTGAGTTTCTCCACAGCTTCAGAAAGCTCTTTAAAGATGTCTGTGTAGATGCTTTTCTGTGTATCGTATTCCGCTTTGCTGTTACCCAATGCAGCTTGTGTGTAAGGCATGTCTCCAAACAAGTCTGTGAGTTGTGCGGTACACATAGCCGTGAATATTCTCATGGTTTGGAAGATGTTGCCATAGGCTGGGTTTTGGGCGGCAATGGCTTGAGCCGTTTTAAACTGCTTCAACACTCCCACGTAGTATGTGTTCCAAAAACCGTCGGTTACCCATTCACTTTTGTAAGTATAACTGTCGGAAGTGAAATAGGAGGCTGAGTTAGCGAAATACTGAGCATAAAGATTGGTGTGCAGGTTTTCACCTACTTGATATTCCCAAGATCCTATACGCGTACCCCATTCTTGGATATAAGCGGTCATATATCCTAAGTCGCCATCGGTCATACCCATGGGGTCGCGGTTCATCGCATCAAACGAATCAGTACAACTTGCGCTTGCGACGCAAAAAACCAATGCGAGTGCTGTGCTTTTAAAAATATGATGTTTCATAGTTACAATACTTTTAGAATTTCACGTTAACAGTTAAGCCATAAGCCCGTGTTGGTGGCATTGATGCCAACTCAAAAGCTTGCGCGTAATCGTTTCTTGAGAACGCACCCTCGGGGTTGATGGGGGCGGCTTTATAGAAATAGAATAGATCTCTGCCTACCAAGGACACCTTAACATACTTGATTGGCATGTGTGCGAACCATGCCTGTGGCAGGATGTAACCTAATGATAGTTCGCGCATCTTGACGTATGTTCCTTTGTGCATGAATGCTTCCATGATGCCCTCTGGTCCTGCTATGTTGGTCCAATAGGTTTCAGCATTGAGCCCTACATTGTTTTTCTTTCCGTCGGCCGTCACACCGTCCACGATAATTTGCTCTCCTTGCTGTCGGCCGTAGATGGTTTTTGCCGCCGTACCTTGCTGGCAAGCATAATTGTCTGTGCTTGAGATAAAATCGCCACCCATGCGTATATCTACCAACGATGACAGCACAAGATCTTTATATCTCAACATGTTACCTATGGAGCCAGTCCAATCGGGCTGTATGTTACCGATAACTTTATCAGACACAGACTCTGGCAAGCCTTTGTCGTTGACAACGATTTGTCCTGCCTCATTGCGTTTGTAAGCTTTACCAATGATGTTGCCATATTTCTTCCCGGTCTCTACAACCACCTTGCCAGCCCGCGTTGAGCCCAGTTCGTAACGCGAGATCTCGCTATCGAGCATAACACACTCCGTTCGATTCAATCCCCAGTTGAGATTGATGTCCCAATTCCAGTCCTTGGTTTTCAAAGGCGTTGCGTTAACCATCAATTCATAGCCGTGGCTTTTGATTTTTCCTGCATTGATGAGTTTGGACGAGTATCCTGACGAACCAGGCATGTCTACTCCAAGTATTTGGTTTTTAGTTGAAGTAGTATAATAGGTGAAATCTACAGACAGACGATTGTCAAAGAAGTGGGCTTCTGTGCCAAGTTCAGCCGAAGTAGTCGATTCTGGTTTCAGGTTATCCAACGCTTTCGACTTGCTGAGATACTGCTTTAAAATGCCCGGGTTGGCTTTATCGCCGTTCGCATCTAATTTGTTTCCCGTGGTCCATAAGAAATAATAGGTGGCGAGCTTGTATGGATCAGTGTCGTTTCCAACCTTTGCCCATGACCCTCTCACTTTCCAGTATGTAACCCAGCGTGGTAATTTAAACATTTGCGACAAGATGACGCTTGAACTGACAGATGGGTAGAAGTAAGATCTGTTTTCTTTTGGCAAGGTTGACGACCAGTCGTTTCGGCCAGTAATATCCACATACGCCATGTTCTTGTATCCTACGGTTGTAGCGAAGAAGGCTGATTGTATTTCCTTCTTGGCGTATCCCTCACCTGTGGTTTGGGTCAACCCATTACCCAAATTACATACATTGGGAATGGCGAACTTGCCCGAAGAGCCATACAGAGACTCGTTTTTGGTGTTCATCACTGCCGTACCCACGTTGGCGCTTACGCTGAAATCGTTGAAACTACGGTCAAAATAGAGTATTAAGTCTGCGTTGAACTCCTTGTTGACAAGCATGCTGTTGAGATACTGCGAGGCCGTCGATGTGATATCCGGCATGGTATTGAAATTTCTGACGTGGTCAGAATACCTATCAATGCCAGCTCTACCTGTGAGGTGTAGATAGTCTGTGAATTTGTATGAGGCCGTGACTTGCCCGATGATGCGGTTTCGCTCTGCTTTGTTTCCGTTCTCCCCCGAAGAGAGAGCATAAGGGTTAGCATAGTTATCGCTTGGTCCTGACCAGTTTACCGAGTTGTTTATGTAGGGACCTGTTCCTCTTGGATCTCTCAGGTCGGCCAATCGAATACCACGTGGCATTTTCACCAATTGAACCATCAACCCATACTCGCCCTGTCCTGGTCGGTTTGTCGTAAGCTCTCGCATGTAGCTCACCTTGGCTCCTACGGTCAACTGTTTGTTCCTGAACTCGGTATTCATATTGAGATATTGGCGGTTTTGCGAGTAGTTTGGAACGATGTCATTGGAGCGCGAATCGGTGTATGACAGCCTACCAGACAAGTATTCGCCGCCAGCAGAAACCGTCAGCGTGTTGGCGAATGACACGCCGGTACGATAAAAGTCGGTTATATAATCTTTTTGAGGCAGTAACGCATACTTGTCGTATCGCGCATCTTTGTAGATAGTAGAGCGCCAATTGTCCACCATGCGACCATCCAATGGCGCTCCCCAACTCATCTGGGAACTTGTGTTATAGTCCCCGTTCGACCCCTGTCCATATTGATTTTGGTAACTATATGGCGAGTAAGCGTCAGAAACGCTTAGATTGCCATTATACTCAAGGCTCAAAGGTTGTCCTTGTCTTCCCTTTTTTGTCGTAATGACAATGGCCCCATTTTGTGCGCGCGAGCCATAAAGAGCAGCTGCGTTGGCACCTTTCAAAATCGATATACTCTCAATATCTTCTGGGTTGATCTCTGATGCAGCCCCTGCACAGTCGCTGCCACCCCATTGGTTGGCCTGCTCGGTCGTGCCATCATTGATAGGCATGCCGTCCACCACCCATAAAGGTTGGTTGTTGCCAGTCAGAGAGTTTAGGCCACGCATGACAATGCGTGTGGATCCACCAAGGCCGGTACCTGACTGTGATATTTGAACACCCGCAACCTTTCCTTGCAACATATTGGCCACACTGGCCGATTTATTCTCGGTGAGTGAGGATGTATTCACCTCTTGCATAGCGTAGCCCAAGGCTTTTTTCTCCCTCTTGATGCCCAAGGCTGTAACGACAACCTCGTTCAGTTCGGACGTATTGGGCACTAATACGACACGGATGGTATTTTTATTCGTGACGGAAACGGTCTGTTGCTCAAATCCTATATATGAGACAACTAGGACAGCATTGGCCTCTGTACGAATAATAAATTTTCCATCGATGTCAGTCACGGCTCCAGTTTTTTCACCTTTCACGCTGACACTTGCTCCGATGACAGGGTCGCCTCGATCGTCAAGAACGATACCCGTCACGGTCTTTTGCGATTGCTGTACAAAATCAGTTTTCGAGATTTGTGTGGTAGATGCGTTTGCCACAGTTGCCATCCCCGATAAACCTGATAGCAAAACAATCGAGAAAAGACCTTTCTCTAAGAATGTTAATTGTTTTGAAAGTTCCATATAATTTAGATATTAGATTTGTAAATTATTAGTGTGCGATTGTTAGATAATAGACTCAGGTTGGCTGGTTACCTTTAGATTGGTTACCTTGCTTTTAAAAGAGCTTCCCGCTTTCATCAACGGAAAGACTAAGGTACGGAAATAATGCATCTGGTTGTAATCCACATTTCTTAATTTCAGCACGTTAAGCCTGCTCACCATTTGCCCGTTAACCCACAGTGAGGTCTCGGTGCGGTCGCCTCGAATTTTCATGTTGACCTTCTCGCCTGGCAATAGTTGGTAGCCGAAGTTGTAGAGATAGCCGTCCCTGCTGAACCCGATAAGTCCGTTGATGGGGTCTGACAGGTAGAAAGTGGCATCATCGGAGCTGAACAATATGGTTCCCTTTTCCTCGGATGCGTATTCAATGTCGAACGCCACCTCGTAATCCCAGCCCACTTGGTCTATGGGCATGCGGTCTCCACGGTTCACTTGCGCCTGTTTCAAGATGGTACCCTGTGGATAGTAGCCGGCCACGTTCAGCCCTGGAGCTTCATCTAAGGTCTTGCGCAGAGAGTCAAATTGCTCAAACGAGAACGATGTGCTTATACCCGACCATGTTTTGGCGGAAAGCGTTTGCAAGGCAGGGAAGAATCTGTAGTGCACGTCTTGCGCGCTGATGCCGTTGCCGATGTGGTCGTTCCAAACGGCAAACATTCCACCTTTGATGCTTCGATGACCTTCGGGGAACACCACGTCGCCTATATGAGCGGGCGTCCAATTCTGGTACAAATTTTTGATGTCAAGATAATCCTGGTAGTAACCAGCCTTGGGTACGATGTACACTTGCCAGTCGGGAATGCTGATGATGTCGTACCCCAAGCTGTCCATGGATTGAGGATTGGCGTAGTTGTTGTTCCAAATCTGCATGGTGACATCTTTTACTTTGATGGGCGTGGTGCCTTTGGCATGTGTCTGCTGGCCCCATATCATAGCCTTCTTGCCGAATTTTTCCACATATTTGATGTATCTATCCGTGAGGTACCTGAACTTCTCCACCACTTGTTTGTCCTCGTTGGCATATTCATCGGTGCCAATGTGCATATATTTTCCGCTGAAAACAGGTTCGTCACCGCTAAGATACTCTTTGAGCAACGCATCCAAGAAAGTGTATGTTTCGGGGTTGAACAAATCCAAGTGGTCCTTTCCGTATTTCTTGCTGGCTAATTCAGGCTTGTAACGAGTAAAGGCGAGCGAGTGTGCTGGAAAATCAATCTCGGGTATGATCTCCACGCCAAGACTATCGGCATATCGTTGCAGGCTTCTAAATTCTTCTTTAGTATAGTGTCCGTCGCGTGCCGTCAAGCCTGGATAGGTGTCGCATTCCAACCTGAATGCAGCTGGCGTGCTGTCGAAATCGTCGTTGAAAAATTGGCGGTGCCCATTATCATTTAGATGGATGTGCAGTGTGTTCATTTTGTAATACGACAACATTTGCACGTATTGCCTGAGCACACGCATGGTGAAAAACTTTCGACCACAGTCGAGCATGAACCCTCGGGTGGGATAGGCAGGAGCGTCAATGATGGTGCCTCGAGGCATGGTACACCCTTCGTTCTGCCTACACAGTTGCAGAATGGTACGCGTTGCCCAGTGGATGCCTTGGGGCGTGGCAGCTTCCACACGGGCGACACGCCCGATATTAATTTTGTAAGCCTCGTCGCCTGCGTTTGCCTTGGCCCCCTTTTTGGTGCTAACGGCAAATGCGAAATCCCCTGCCCGAGCCTTGTCTTTCACGATGGGCAGCGAGGTATTGAACATCTTCTGGTAGTCGGCGGCAAACACCTCGAGAGCCATTGTCACACGCTTGTCATTGCCAGTATACACAATGCGCGATGCTTTTGTAGGCACAAAAGAGCCTTTGCCACCGTACCAAGTCTTGAGTTCGGGAATCGTGAAAGGCTTAGGGTTGGCTGCATGTATCGAAAGCGAGCACGACAACAGTAACAGTAACAATATCTTTTCCATGTTGCTATGATACATTATTTGAGTATAATCCATGAATTTCACTTGAACAAACCTGTTATTTGCGTTTGGTCCAGTAGCGTTCTATTTCTTCCAATGACATGCCGGCGGTTTCCGGAATATATTTCCACATAATGAACATGTAAGGCAGACACATGATGGCAAAGAATATAAACGTACCGGCAGGTGTCAGCGTTGTGAGCATCCATGGTGTGAGCTGTCCCACAAGATAGGTTCCTATCCATAATGCGAAGCCGGCTATGGACATGGCAACACCTCTGACACTGTTGGGATACATCTCGGAAAGCAGCACCCAAACCACCGCACTGATAGAGATGGCGCAGCAAAACACATAGAAGAGAAAGAATGAAAGCATGAAATAGACCGAAAGGTTCATCGTCTCTGTGAATGCGAAATAGAAAGCGATCATCAGTAGCGACAGTATCATGCCAGACACGCCATAATAGATGAGCTTTTTTCTTCCTACCTTATCGATAATGCTCATAGCCAGAATAGTGGTGACACAATTGACGATGCCCACCAGAACTTGGCAGAACAAGGGATCGGTCATGCCTGCATCCTTGAAGATAGAAGGGCCATAATACAACACAGCATTCACGCCCATGAACTGTCCGAGAATGGCGATGCACACTCCGACAACGACAGCAGTGAAGATTCCCGGGCGCAGAAGTTGATGCCAGTCGGTCTTAACTTGCGAGGCCAGATTGGATTGTACCTGACTGACAACAGCATCCACTTCTTTCTTTTCAGAAAAGAATTTTTCAAGAATGCGGGTAGCTTGAGCGCTTTTGTTACGAACAACCAGCCACCTCGGACTCTCTGGAATGAAAAACAAAAGGATGAAAAAGAACAATGCTGGTATCGTTTCCATGCCCAGCATCCCTCGCCACACCTCATCCACAAATATCAGTTGGAACTGTGAAGATGCGAAAGAATGGCTTTGAGATACACCCAAGAGCAAGAAGTTGACCAGATAGGCAGCCAGGAAACCAACTGTTATGGCCAACTGGTAGAGGGACACCATCCTGCCTCGGTATTGAGAAACAGAAACCTCTGATATGTACATGGGTGCAACTATTGATACTACGCCGATGCCAACGCCGCCCACTATACGATAAATCACTAACCAATTGAACGAAGGGGTGATGGCACACCCGATGGCTGAAACGGTGAACAAGATGGCGGACAGGAACATGGCAGGCTTGCGTCCAATCTCGTCACTTAACCAACCGGCGAAAGCCACGCCTATGATAGAACCAATCAAGGCACAACCTACATACCAGCCTTGTTGTAAAACGCTGAGCGAAAACTGACTCGTGACCTGGTCTATGGTGCCTGATATGACGGCCGTGTCGTACCCAAAGAGCAGTCCGCCCAATGCCGCAGCCAGCGCCAAATAAAACACATATCCCAGTTTTACGGAAGAATCATTCATGATGTGGAAAACTATTGATTACCTGATATTGAAATATTCTTTATAACGGTCGTACAGGTGATGTGCCTGGATATAGGCTGACTGTGGACTCATAAAGTGGGAGAATTCGAACGTAATGGCTTTGTCATAATGACACCGCTTGGCAGCTTCCAGCTTCATTCTCAGCTTGTCAAATTTAATCGGCAAGAACCTGATGGGCATGTCACGGTCGAACGATTCGGCATTGGTCCAACATTGCATACCATACCTGTCGGCCAACTTTTTGTTCACCGAGAAGAAAGCGTCCAGCTCATCATAGTCGATGTGCCCATCTTGGAAAGCACAGGCATCAACCACGTCGTGTATGCCATCGAAAATCTCGTTCCATTCACGCTCATGTTCCTCCACGGAAACCGCTTGGGCTTTACTGAGCTGCTGTGTACCCATCACCGCTTTCTTTCCGTCTATCCATGGAGAGATAAATACTGGCAAGCCATCAGAAACATCCTTACACTGCTTGCCAAGGGCATGGAACGTGGGAATGGCGCCTTTGGTCTGTCTACTAATCTCGGTGCTGATATACCACCCTTTAAAACTCTTGTGGTGACCGTATCGCTTCCATACTTCATCGATGACATATTTGTTGTCCTCAATCTCCCAAGACATATCGCCCGTGTCCCAGTATCGACCTGAATCGTAAAGGCCAAAGTAGAACTTCATGCCATATCGATCGGCCAGGCGGAGATACATGTCTATCAAATCGACAGACGGCATGTAACATCCATGCTTCTTAACAAGATACTCGGAGGGATAGGTCATGAACTTACGGTACCCACAGCGGATGACAATCACTGTATCAATACCGATGGCCTTCATGTACTTGAAATCCTGATCCCACTCTTTTTCTCCCCAGTTTTGGTGAGGAATGTCATGGGATATCTCATCTAAAAAAGTACCGGTTATTTTCAGTCCGTTGTTCTTCGGAACGATGAGAGAGCCACTAACGCCTTTTCCTTGCGTATTGAGCAGATCCTCTGTTTTTGTCAGTTGGTTGGCTCCCTTTGCTATCGGGGCCATCGTTATAGCTGCTCCTGCGAGTGCCGTCTTTTTGATAAATTCTCTTCTATTGACCATTGTTATTTGATTTTTTATGAATATAAGGCAAAGTTAATGAATGATGCCGAATCACTGGCACCTTGATTTCGGATTATTTTATTTCAGCTCTGAAAGGAGAAGCTGGAAGTCCTGCATTGTTGCACAAATCAGCCTGCATATAGTTGCGGAAACAATAACGCACCTCGGTAGGCTGACGCACAGAGTCGTTCCACACTTTAACTTTGGCAGTACTATTGATGATTCTTGCATTGGCAGGATATATTTTTCCACTTGCGTCAACAAGCTCGAAGCCACGTATTTCTTGATTTTCAGGAATCATACCCTCTTGTCCGTGCTCAAATGTAACTTCCACAACGCCATCCTTAAGCGTACACGATTTGTAAATCGGTCCAGAATAAAGAAAGCCACTGCGTCCGTATGTCTTTGCCAACGCCCAATAGGCGAGTCGCTCGCCCACCTTTATTTTATATGGTGGGTGTATAAACAGCTCACTGCCGGCATCGGTTGTGGTCACCATACCTACGTTGGGTACCTCGCTCATCAGCTCCAATTGGCACTGGCGAAACCATGCCCATTCGAGTTTATCCTTGCCGCCCGCCTGATAGGGTGCAATCTGCACGTAATAGATGGGCATGTCTTTATTTTCAAAAAAGGTTCTCCATTGTTGCACCATCGCTGGAAAAAGACGTTTGTATAGGGCTGGATTGGAAACGTTGGCCTCACCTTGATACCATATCACGCCTCGTACGGGGAATCCTTTCCAAGGGTTTACCATGGCATTCCACAGCAGTGTAGGTGTACCAGCTTCCCATCCAAACTTGGACTGGTTGACATCAGGCAATTTTACCTCACTGAATTGTTGTAGAGTCTGTCGACTCATCCATGCCTCGATTTTGGATGCGCTCCACGAGCTGTGAATCAATCCTACCGGTACGTTGATGGAGCGTTGCAACAAATCTCCGAAGAAATAGGCCGTTGCGCTGAAGTCGCCTACCGCCTGTGATGACAATTCCATCCATTGTCCTTTCACACCCTCGGTCTTGGGTGTAGTACTCCAATCGCGTTGAACGGTGTAGAGTCGCAGCTGCCTACGTGGGTTAGCCGATACAATGTAAGGCTGGCAACCATAAACCGGCTGCCCCCTGAATCCGCGCACGGGCATTTCCATGTTAGACTGTCCGGAACAGAACCAAACCTCACCAAGGAGGATATTTCTCAGGGTTAACACCTCGCCATCAGAGAATGTGATGGTGTATGGGCCTCCTGCCGAAGTGGTATGCAACGTGGCTTGCCAACGGCCGTTACTGTCGCTTTGCGTCATGATGCGTTTGTCACTCCACGATGCTTTAATCGTTATTTTACTGTTTTTCTTGGCAGTGCCTGTGAACCTGACATCCGCCTGTTGTTGCAGCACCATGTTGTCTCCCCATATTGAGGTCAAGGTCACCTTGGCAGTAGTGGTGCTCGGTGTTACACAAGCCACAAGGAGTGCGGCACAAGATAAAAAGAATTGTTTCATTTTCGTGTTATTTCTTCTTGGTAAACATTTCCGAAACGGTCGGTCACTCGCACGGTCAATTTAGAATTGGCATGGCGAGGCGTAGCGCGGAACATGTGTTTGGTGGGCAGGGGCGAAATCCAGCTTTCCATGGTCTTTCGATTGTCCTTAACCATTTTGACGGCAGCAGGGTCCAGACCGGTGTATTGCGTCATCACACCCATCGGTTTGCCGTTTTCCAACCACTCCACTTTCCATTGGTCGTCATAATTCCAAACATTGGCGATGATATCCTTGGGATATTCTTTCACCGCGCCAGGCGCATACGCCCTGAACTGGTATGTCTTGGGATAGCCCGTACTCTTGTAATACCAGCTTACCTTCTTACCATCCATCTCAAAGACCTGACATCCTTGTGGCGTACCGTCAAGGCATAATGGGGCGTGCCACCATGTTCCACATACGGCTCCGATGTTGTGTTCCATCTGATGATTGTTGAAAATGACGTTCGAATTGGTATGCATGTGCCCTGTGAGGAAATGCGATTCGTAGCCATCAAGCAGTTTGAAGAGCGACTCTGCGTTGATGGTTTCGCCTCCTAAGTATTCGTAGGTGTAAACAAACGGTTGTTCTTTCACCGTGGATCTGAAAGGAATATGCGCCGCTACAAACACTACGGTGCCTTTGGGAACGTATGAAAGATCTTGTTCCAACCACTTGAAGGTTTTCTCATCGATGTATCCTACATAGAAGTATTGTCGTCCAACGTAAAAGCAATTGTTAATAACGATATAGTGTGCGTTGCCTTTGTTGAAAGAATAGCATGATGGTCCGAAGTGTGTTTCAAACGATTGGTAGGATGTTTCATGCGTTCGGCCATTGTAGTCCATGTCGTGATTTCCAATCACTCGATAAAAAGGAAGATCGATGCGCTCTGCCTGTCGCATGTAATCCTCAAAGAATGTTGTCGGCGTGTCCCAACCAATGTCACCGCATGACAGACCAAACGCATCTTTGTCAGGAGTAGAAGTCAACAACTTGCGATAGTCGTCCACTACTGGACCGTATTTCGACCAATGTTCTTTGGAGTTCGCTTGCACGTCGGCCTCTACGATAGCGATATGTTTTGAGTCGTCCTTGGGATTTTTCTTGAGTCTGAAATTGTACTCCAGCTGTTGTTTCTGATGGTCAATTTCTTGATAAAACAGGGGTATTCCTCTATTGGTTTCGGTGAGATATCCAGCAGGTGTGGATATGTACACGAACCGCGTGTCACCCACGTTTGGTATGCGATATACGCCATTCTTGTCTGTCGTGACACAGCGTTTTCCGTCTGTCACCACAACATTGGGCATGCCTTTGCCTTCGCAGGTGACCGATCCATACAACTCGTGTGGATTAGGCACATGGTCTTCGTCCAACGCTTCTTTCAGCTCTTTCCACCAATCATAGAGGATAATGTGCACGATATCGAATATCATGACACCGTCAGACTCCTTGAGGTTCATGCGGACAGCTTTCTGAAACTGCAAGGAGTTTTTCCGGTAGTCTTCTACATACAGGCCTCCATAGAATGGCTTGGCACCCTGCAACAGCTGCCTTGTATATTTACAACCGCCTTCCACGCAGAGGTATTCGCCTGACGAGGCTTCGCTGTCGGTCTCGTTTTTGTACAATCCTGACGACTTGTAATAATCATCTATGGTTACATTTTTATAATAATTACCGTTAGTGTAGAAGTCTATCAGTTCCGCATAGCCATATTGGCGATACTCAGGCGTAGCCCATGGGAAATCCTTTGAAGGGTCATACTTGTTGCTTGCCCAGTTCACACCCACCTCATAATAGGTAGGGTACCATGCCCCCGTGTATGAGGCCAGTATACATTGGGAATCTATTTTTTTAATGGCGGATCTGACATCCTTTATAAAACCATAGATGACAGAGGCACGCCACTCTATCCATTTCTTATAATACGGTCCGGGAACCCTGTCGAACGAACCTTTGTCGTTGGCTTTCCATTCGTATATGTCTTCTGGATATCTGTTTAGTTTTTGACCGATATATTTTTCAAACAAGGTGCGCGATGCTTCCGAAAAGTCTGATTCGATGCAATCATAACGCGCCCGGTCCAACATGATACCGTCAAACTTGAAGCGTTTGACCACCTCTTTCACAATGTTGATTTCATGGCGTTGCACGTCTTTCAAGGCCGGGTTTAAGAACATGGACGTTTTTCCATTTAGTTCTGTCACGGGGATGAGTCCTTTTCCAGGAACGTAATTAATGGATTGCCATTTCTTATTTTTCCCAAAGACAGCTCCTCTTAACTGGCCGTGCGCTTTGCTTCCGTCAGCGAAGATGTTCATGCCGGCAAAGATAATCATGCCTCGCTTGTGAGCTTCAGAGATGAACGTGTTGATAAAATCAAAATCAGGACGTGTAAATCCCTTCCACGTTCTTTTCCTCGATGTGTACTTACTGTCGTAAAGCACCTCGCCGGTGTTATCCTTGATGTCTAATACTAAATGTGTGATACCGGCCTCATGACATTTGCCAACGTAATACCTGATGGAGTCAGGATAGCTGAATCGCTCGAAGTTGGCCGAACAATCCAACCACATGACCTTGGGTTTGATTGTAGCAAAAGTCAGTAAGGTGGTGCACAATAGGAGTAGTGTGAGACAGGCTCTTTTCATAAGTCGTATATTATATGTTATTACTTTGTTTTGTCGATGGCTTTAGCAATACCTTCCTTGGCATATTTCCATTGATTGGCTTTCTTAAGATGAATCATGTCGAACAGAAAATAACCGTTACAAGCATCCATGCATGCCTTGACAGATTGCACGATAGCTTGGTTTTCCTGCTCTTGGGTGGCTTTGTTGGCCGTGTCCCAATTACCGACATCGGGTCCTCCCACTACTTTGGGGCAAGAACCTTTTATCTTTGACATGGCCTGTAGACAGAATCCCTGCATGGTCCATTCAGTATTGCCATAAACACGTAATGGCGAGGCGTACGCACCAATGAGCATTTGATCCATCAAGTCAGCGTATCCGCATGATTGATAGTTTTTAGTTGCCCATCTATAATAATCAGAGGTTTTGAAATGAGGGGAACCCCAATTCACGCCCACAGTGTAATAGGTAGAGTACCAACCACCAACATACACGCCAAATTGTATTTTTGAATTGACGCTCTTGACTGCGTTTCGTGCCTTTTCCATAAAGTCGCGAATGGTTTTTGCTCTAAACTCCAACCATTTCTTTGTGTAATCAGAAGATTTCCCCGATAGCTTTGTTGCGCCTTTGGGAAGGATGTCTTCTGGGAAATTAGAGACTTTGCTTCCCATATACGTTTCAAATTTTTTGCGAGAAAGATCAGAGAAGTCGGCACGCAGATCCAAATATCTACCTCGATCCAACACGATACCATCAAGGTCATATTTCGCAAGATCTCGCAACAAGTTGCAAAGAAAAGTTTGCACTTCTGGATTGACTGGATTTAGAAACTTGGTAGGCTCAGCCTCTTCCATGATACTGACAATTCCCTGAGTTGTGCTCATCTGTGTTGTCCATGCCCTTTTGCTCTCGTCACGATACACCATGCCCGTTCCGTTGTTCATGGTGTTTCCTCCCACAAACGTGTTAATGCCGGCGTGAACTTTCAAACCTAATTTTCGTGCGGCATCTATGAACGCTTGCAAATAGTCCCACGTGGCCGTGCGGTCTATCTTTGTATAGCCTGTAGATGTCCATGCGTATTGATATTTCACTTGTTCTACTGTGGAAGTCTTGAACAATACGTCTCCGCATGTTGGGCGCACGTCTACCACGATATCCGTGAAACCTGCGTCTTTAGCAAGGGTCAAATCTCTTGTTATGGCCTCTTTGCTATTGGCGAAATCAGGAAAATTCGCTGCCGCGTCAATCCAGATATATCGCGGTTTGTCGGTTTTATTTTCTATTTCTTTGTTATTTTCCTGTTCTTCCTTTTGTTTGTTTTGTCCCCAATAATCTATTGGATCTTTTGATCCACATGCTACAAAAACAAGTAGAGTCAGGAATAAAAAGCTGATAGTACAATGTCGTTGCTTCATCCGTTGTCCCTTATTATTTTATTCTTGCCATTAAATTTACGATTCTTTTTGCATCATCCAACAAAATGGATATGTTTTTTATCAACCGTGAACGATAAAAGCCATCTCAATGCAGTGACAAGGTCAAAGCATTGAGATGGCTAAATATAAGATTACAAATCCAAACAGTCGCAGCGCACGCAACCAACATATCCGTTGGTAAACATGAAGTAGATGTACAAATAGTATCCGTCGTTCGATACTCTCAGTGCGACGTCGCCTGTTCCATTTGCGTTTTGTTTTCCTAATGCCTTGCCTCCGTACTTGCCATTTATATCCAAGCCGTTTGAAGAGAAGTCAAGCACCTGCGTGTCCAAATTGCCACCACCTGTGTCGAACAAGTAGATGCAATCGTCTGTACCCCATGTCCAAAGGTTCACAGAGTTAGAAATGAAGTAGTGTGCTTTGTTAAATACGGTATAGTCTACCGCATTCTGAAGCCAGTTGGAAGATATTTCTGGTCCCTTGGCTTTGATAGAATTGGTTTTCCCGTCAAACATTGAAGCATGCCTTGGTGCGGCATAGTATGCAGCGAAATAGTCGCTTGTGGGGTCAGCTGGATTGCTGTATATTACATCCGCATTATTACCCCAGTTGCCTAAGCCTTGGGCTTGAACCATGACTGGCGTGGTAGAAACTAGCTTTCCGCCTTTCACCTGCCAGCGTGCAAACTGTCCTGCGGTACCATGTATAGGTGCCGTAATGATAGCATCACCGTCCAAGCTACCAATAACAGATAGTTTACGTCCCATCTGTGCGCTTGTGGTGTATTCCAAATACTTTTCAGGCTTGCCTTTGACACCCTTTACTCTCCAGATGATGAACTTTCCATCTTTTTGGTTGTTCAAGTTACAGAACAATATATTATCGTTATCATCGGCCGTGGCATACATGTTTGTCAGGCTTCCAGCAAATTCGCTGATGTCGATATGACCCGCTATCTCTCCGGTTTTGGCGTTGAGATATACAGCTTGTCCATTGCCTCTCTCGTTCACGACAACATAGTTGTTAAGGGCTGCGATACCAGTGGTCATGTGGTTTTGGGTTAGTCCGATGTCCACAAGTTTCTTTACCCACAACAGTTGAGCGCTGCTGGCGCGCAACCCATTGTTGATTTTTTGTGGAATTTCTTTTTTCACTGTATACACCATCGAGGTAACGCCGTCTTGCGCCGTAACCTTGAATTGTTGTTCCTGGTCATAATCGAGGGCTACGATTGTTGGGTCTGGTGAAATGGTGGCTCCGTGAGAGATGCTCACCGTAGCAAGTTGTTTGCCAATCTCGTCAGCGGAGACAAGGGAGATAACCTTGTCTGCTTCCTTCACAAGACCACTTAAGTTGGCATTCGGAAGGTCAAACTTAGTAATGGCACACTCGTTGCTTTTTCTTATTTCGGCCACAACTTTATAGTCTGCCTTCCCTCCATTCTGGTCGGTCACGGTAATCGTGTTTTCCTTCGTCAGATCCATAAAGTACAGCTTAGGTGTTACATACACGTTGTTTTCAAGACTTGCGAACACCCGCATCTTTTTGAGTGACGACTTGTCGAGAACATTGTCAGACAACCGTGGATAGTTGTAGGGAAACACAACAGTAATCACTTTATTTTGATAGTCTATCTCACTCGTGAAGTTGTTTTCGTCCCTGTCATCATCAATAAACCGCGCTGTGAGATTCGTGATGCCGTTTCGCTCTATATTAGGGTGAAACTCCTCGGGCTCTTGGCAACCCACCCATGTAAAAATAAGCAGCAGGTTGCAGGCTAATGTTAATATTTTGGTTTTCATATTTGTCAATACTTAAAGGTTGTTATTTCCATTCATCAAACTGTTTGGCCAACTTATTGTTCTTCAATTCGGATGTAGGAACAGGCAGCCTGTAGAGTTTTGACGAGAACTTACGGTCTTGACCGTCACAATCAACATACTCGTATGTGCCGTTGGTAATCTTCATACCGTGACAGCGGTAGTTGTTATACTCAATATGAGCCAGTTTCCACCTGCGCATATCCCAGAACAGATGTCCTTCGTAAGCTAATTCCACCTTACGCTCGTTGCGGTAATCCTTAAACCAAGCGTCACCGTTAGAGTTTTTCGCAGGCAGTCCAACACGTGCCCGCACGCGGTTCATGAGCGTCTGTGCCTCACTGGTTTTGCCCAATCTGAAAGCAGCCTCGGCTTTGTTCAACAACACCTCGGCAAAGCGTATTTCTACCCATGGTTGCGAACTGTGTTGTCCCTTGATGTCCGTTAGCTTTTCGTCGAGCAGCTTACGAAGAAAATATCCTGTTGTGGTTTTGCCGAAAGAGTAGGCCTGCTCACGATAAGCCATGAACTCTCCGTTCTTACCTCCTACGCTGCAATCCATCTTGCGTCCCTTCCATTCGCTTCCCGAATATATGATGGTTGCGGAAAATCGAGGTTCAAGCTGGTCGTAAGGAGGCTTTTGGTTGGTTGTTTCATGCCATGGAGTCCAGTCCACGATTTTACCGTCCTTGGTTTCATAGCACTCCACCATTTCCTGCGTGGGTGTACCCGTAGCACCAAAATCGTATCCGTCGCACTGTGGCACATAGTATTGGTCAAAGCTGTGGTAGGGTCCACTGTCCTTGTTGTACCTGAAGGCCAATATGCATTCGTTGTTGTTACCACTCCATGCGTCAGCGTAATTGGATGCCAAATCGTAAAGCCCGAGCTTCTCTACCTTGTCGGCCGCATCGTATGCAGCCTGCCATTGTTCTGCGTAAAGCATGGCTCGTGACTTCAGGGCGTAGGCTGCTCCTTGAGTTACCCTGCCTTTTGCGTTGGGGTCTGCCCACTCCTTAGGAAGGTTAGCTGCCGCAAAGTCAAGATCATCAGCGATAAATTTCCAAGTTTCTTCAGCCGAACTAAGTGCTTTGTCGTTGCTTTCCGGCAAGTTTTCATAGATAATTACGCTACCATGCCGTTTGGCCAACTGGAAGTATAGGTATGCGCGGAAGAAGCGAGCCTGAGCCTCCCAGCGTGCGTTTTGCTCCTCAGAAAACTTAGAATATTGTTTCTGCATGGCTAAAAACTGGTTTATCTGCCTGATACTTCCGTAAGCAGCACTCTCGCTCCATACATTATATAGACAGCCATCGGGTGTCACCACGGATGGGTCGGTAACATAAACATTGGGGTGCCCTGCACGATGGCCCAAGGAAACCGAACCATATTTGAAGGCATCGGTAAGGCTTTCTGTCAGGCTACCGCCAAACTGCGTCTCTCCAAACTGGCCGTATCTGTGCAAAGCGGTATAAAAAGCATTCACGTTTTTATCAACGTGCTTTGCGTCTTGCCAAACAATCTCATCACTTACGGTCGCTGTTTGAGTAACGCCATCCAGCCAGTCGTTACACGATGTCAAGGGCAAGACTGCGCAAAATGCCACCGCTATGTTAAAACATATATTTTTCATACTGTCAAATCTTTTAGAATGTTAGTTTTATTCCCATGGTATACGTCCTCTGCTGCGGGTAGTAACCATTGTTTACAGAAGGAGACTCAGGGTCTATGTTGTATTTGGTCAGACTGCTGAATGTCAACAGGTTGAAACCCTCCACATATAGTCTTGCACCCTCAATGCCTATGTTAGTTAGCCATTGTTTGGGGAAGTTGTAGCCAATTTGCGCTGTCTTTAACCGCATGTAGTTGCCAGAGCGATACCAGAACGTGGAAGAGAAGCCGTTGTTGTTGCTCGGACCTGAAATCTCAAGACGTGGGAACTCTGCGTTGGGGTTGTCAGGTGTCCACGATTTCTCTACCAAATAAGTTGGTGAGTTACCACCGTGGTAGAATGGCTTTGTATAGGCCGTGTTGTCTTGGATGCCCGAACCGCTATATTGTCCGGTTAAGGCCACAACATTGTCCAAGCCCCAAGAGAACAGCAAGTCAAAGTCGAATCCCTTCCAATCGCCAAACAAGTTGAACGAACCTGTGTGTGTTGGGGTTGAGCTTTTACCTACATAGCCTTGGTCTTGCGCAGCGGTTATCACACCATCACCATTCCGGTCCACATATTTTATATAGCCCGGCAGTGCTTTATAACCAACAACAGTCGGTGAATTGGCTATATCTGCCTCATCCTTGAAAAGTCCTGCGTCCATGAAACCATATTTGGCACCAATTTGTTTGCCAGTGACGCGTTGGTACTCTGGAGCATTGTCTGTGTCGCCGGCGTATTTCAGCCAACGACCATAGGCATACGACCATATCAATTTTCCACCATAATTAAAATTTCCAATGTGATTACGATGGGTTAAAGCCACCTCAAATCCCTTGTAATCAGCCTTGTTTATATTGGCTGAGTTGTGATAGTATCCACCTCGTGATGGTGGGAACGCACCCACGACAGACGAAATTTTGTCATACTCATATTTATAGAACACGTCAAACTCGATGCCTAAAAGGCCATTCCATAAGGTTGCGTCTACACCAAGGTTGTAGTTCATGCATTGTGCCCACCGCAGGTCAGGATTGCCTAAAACGCTGGCGTACATCATCGACTGACTTCCGCCACCAAGCACCAATGCGTTTTTCACCAATGTCATCGCGTTGCGCCATTGAAATGCGTTCAATCCGTTACTTGTTCCTGTTTTACCAACGCCAGCACGCAGTTTCAGGTTATTCACCCAGTCGGCATCAAACCATTTTTCGTTATTGATACGCCAACCCAACGACAAACTGGGCAAAAACACCCATCTGTTATTCATACCACCAAAAAGATAACTACCATCATAACGTGCCGAAGCCTCTAAGTAGTACTTGTCATCATAGTTGTAATTGAGCCTGCCGACAAATCCAGCCACCCGCGTAAATCCGCTATAACCACCTATCGTAGGCATCTTTTCTTTGCCGTCGCCAGTCAAGTTGGTAATCTTACTAAGCTCGTCAAGCTGCAAGAAGTCCAATCCCGTACCGGTTGCACTCAGGGCGTTGCTCTTGTTTTCGCGCGTCTCGGCCAATAACAACACGCCCACGGTGTGCTTGTCAAACCTGTTGTCGTATGTCACACTGGTTTGTGTGGTAAAGTTGTAACCCCTGCTGGCTGCCTCACTCAGTGACACGCTGTTTCCTTGGGCATCGAAAGCTTTATAATAATTCAATGTCTTGGATGCGGAGGTGGGCAGACTCATCTGCATCACCTCGAAAGGATTGCTTAGTACTTTGTTGAAATAGAAATTAGCATCATAAGCTCCTTGAAACTTCACGCTTAAGCCTTTCAGCCAAGGCGCGTCATATTTCAGACTGAAATTGGTCTGGACAAACGAGCGATTAGACTTGCTGTATCCTGACTCATTGATGGATGCCAATGGCGCAACTGGTGAGGATGCTGTTGGTGTAGACACAGCATAAGTTTTTCCCTGATATTCCATAGTTTCCGGAACGTATGGCATAGCCCTAATGATTTGCTGTGGAATGTTATGCCAAGCGTTTGGGTCGGCAGAGTATCTGGGTGCGTTGCGCTTCTCTATACGCCCGGCTATGCCCAATGTAAAAGTAAGGTTGTCGGTTATTTTCGCGTCAATGTTTGAACGAAGATTCAGACGGTCATAATCGAAATTGTCGATATTGCCATTTTCTTTCAAATAACCCATCGATGCGAAAAACTTCACCTTGTCGTTTCCACCCGATGCGGACACATTGTGGTGCATACGCTTTCCGGTTCCAAACAATTTTTTGTACCAGTTGGTGTTACCCCAACCGTCAACTCCGTCACGCATCTTTTGTACCATTTCATCTGTAAAGACGGGAGCATCGCCCTGCAATTCGCGTGCTTTGTTGTACCAATAAGCGTACCCGGGGCCGTCAAGCCACACCTGATTTTGTGCGTTCTCGCTAATTCCAAAAGCTCCCGTATAGGAGATGGACGTCTTATTTTTGCTACCTTTTTTCGTAGTTACGATAAACGCTCCGTTAGCATCAAGACCATAGACAGACACGGCGGACGCGTCTTTCAGGATAGATACTGATTCTATCTCGTTCGGGTCCAAGCCGTTGAAGTCGGCTGAGGTGCGTCGTATACCATCAATTACGTAGATGATACCTCCTTGTCCGCGCATGGTGAGCGCAGCGTTATCACTACCGGGCTGCCCGCTTGATTGTACGGCTGCCACACCCGCAATGCGGGGTCCGATGATATTACTGATACTCATGGTTGGTGCCTTGAGTATCTCTTTGTCAGAAACTGTGGAGATAGCGCCAGTAATACTTCCTCGCTTTTGTGTGCCATAGCCCACCACAACGACCTCGCTTAAAGCGGCAACATCCTCCTTCATCGTAATGTCAATCGTCTTGCGATTGCCCACCTTCACTTCTTGCGATACCATGCCAACACTTGCGAAAGTCAATATGTCATTAGCTTTAGCCTCGATTTGGTACCGTCCATCAATGTTAGTAACCTGTCCTCTCGTCGTTCCTTTCACAACGATAGACACTCCTATCACAGGCTCACCGTTCGTGTCGCTTACTGTTCCTGTTATCACATTTTGCGCATAGCCTGCTGCCACGCATGTGACTGTTAGGATCAAGGACACAACAAGCCTCCTGATACAACATCTTATTTTTTCCATTAATTATGATTTTTAGGTTAGTAATGTATTAAATATTAAAATGCTCACAGTATCTATGATACAAGTGACCTGCTTGCAAATATGCGGAATTGGGACTCATGAAGTGCGAGAACTCAAAGGTAATGGCGTTTTCCATTCCGGCTTTCCGCGCGGCTTCAAGTTTCAACAGCAATTTCTCCCATTTGATTGGCAGGAAGCGGATGGGCATGTCGCGGTCAAACGATTCAATGTTTGTCCAGCATTTCATGCCATATCTGTCTGCCAATTTTTTGTTCACCACAAGATAATCGTACAGTTCGCCATAGTCTACCTGTCCGTCTTGGAATGCCAAGATATCCACAGCACCCTTGACGTTGCCCAAAATCTCGTTCCATTCCTCTTCATGCTCTCTCACGGTGAGAGCCTTGTCGCCACTCATCACTTGGTCGGTCTTCACGCCGTGGATATAGGGCGAAACCATGGTCGTGAGGTTACCCGACACGGCTTTGGCGTGTTTGCCCACCTCCGCATATATGCGTGACATGTTTTTTGTTCGACGACTGATTTCTTGTGACAGATACCATCCTTTGAAAGATGGATGTTTGCCATATTTGGCCCACACCTCATCTATCAAGCTTAGGTTCAGGTCTATCTCTTTTTGGAACAGTCCTTCTTGCCAATACTTGCCGGAATCATACATGCCGAAGAAGAAATTCATGCGATGTTTGTCGGCGAGTGTCAAGAACATTTCTACCAAATCAACTGGTGGATAATATACATCTTCTTTTCCGATGAGAGTTGAAAACGGTGCGGCAATCCACTTTCCCAGTCCGGCACGGATGAGAACAACCGTGTTGATGCCCATCTTTTTCATGGCCTTGAAGTCTTGATCCCATTCTTTCTTGCCCCAGTTTTGGTGCGGAATGTCCCAACTTATCTCATCCAGAAATGTAGCTTTAATAGGCATGCCCTTCATAGCGTGCGGCGTAGCAAAAGTTTCGCCGTCCTCGTGCTGGGCAAAAGCGTTGTCCACCTTGGTATAGGAAGACAGAATTTTGCTACCCAGCACAAGCGATGAGGCACCCATCATTTGCTTGATAAAGTTTCTCCTGTTTGTCATGGTTCGCTTTATTTGGTATCGTTTGCCTTGACTATTTCTTCTAACGTAGTCCAGCATTGGTACATTCCTCTTGGTACATGGAAACATCCTTTCCATTTTCCACCCTTCAATGGCAACAGCACTTCGCCGCGCCTGTTGAGGTATCCGTACCATTCAGCATACTCGTCATCTCTGAAATGTGTCCATGCATATTCGTGTACCTTCTTAAACCAGTCCATACACCTCTTGTCACCCGTGAGCTGATAGCCCTTGAGCATGGAGATAAGGGTTTCGATGTGTACCCACCACAGCTTCTGATCCCATTCCAATTGCTGGGGAGGACAGCCGTTGCGATCCATGAAGTAATACAGGCCGCCGAACTCCTTGTCCCATCCATACTCCAACATGGTAAGTGCGGTGTCCTTGGCTTTTTCTATCAGTTCGGGTCTATTCAGGCGTTTGCCCAAGTCCATGATAAACCACATGGCCTCTATGGCATGCCCCGGTGTTACCTGTCTGCCCTCGAAGCAGTCTATCAATTTGCCGTCGGCACCCACGTTTTCCACAATGATACCACCAAGCTCGGGTCGGTAAAACACGTCCATCACTTCATGGATGCACGTTTCCATGGTCTCGAGTAGATAGTTTTCGTCAAGAAGATGCTCTATCTCCAGGGCCAAGTTGCAGAGTATCATGGGCAGTGCAAAGTTTTTCATGTTGCGTGTTCCCGGATGTATCTTGTTCCACTTACCTTTGGGATTGTCTACCTTCGACAGAATGATATCGAACGTTTTCTTGGCGATGGTGGCGTATTCGTCATTGCCTGTAGCCAAACTTAGCTGTCCGAAAGCCATGGCTGCGAACGTGTACGAGAAGATGTTGTAAGGCTCAACCAATGGTTTGCCTGTTCTGTCCAGCGAGAAATACCAGTTGTACTGGCCGTCATGTCCATGCTTTTTTAAAAACTCTGCTCCTTGGATGGCACAGTTCAACCATTCCTCGTTTTTCTCTACCTTGTTATATAGCATGGCGAACAACCACACCTCACGACACTGCAACCAAATAAATTTGTCGGTGTCAAAAACATTTCCTTTGCGATCCAAGCATGTGAAGTATCCACCATACTCTTCGTCTTGTGACTTCTCAAGCCAAAAAGGAACCACTCTCTGTAGCAATTCACTTTTGTACAAGTCGGCTAATTCTTTCAATTGATCTATATCCATAGCTATATGATTTAAATATTACTTGATGAAATTTCCCTGTATGTCAACTTCTTTCCAATGAAAGGGATCCAACATTTGGTCTATCAGTACGGCCATTTCACCTCGTGTAATGACGTGCGCCTTATCAGTTGCCTTAAAATGATATTTCTTTAGCAGTGGCTCCCAATCTGCTTTGATGGGCATTCCCTCTGACTCAGCTACGCTTTGAATGACACGCAATGCGTCTCCCAATGTCATAACCGAGTCAGTCAACATAGCACCCGTTTGCTTCCACCGCGGAAAAATGTCACGCATACCTTCCAGCTCCTGTCCTTTTAATGGTTGGTCAGCCCTCAGCCATGTTTCATTCTTCCAATCTACATTTTTGCCAACCCCTTTCAAAATACCCGTTGAACCAATGTGTTGATAAGGTATGAATCGAGGATCCTGTTTCTGAACATCCAGATAGGGAAGCAAATATCCGCCCGCCTTCAATATCTCATCTTGAACATCCCTCACAGATACGCCCGATAAAGGTGTTCTTTTCTTGAGTGAGAGGGCCGCCAATGCACCAGCTGCCTGACCTATCTGCATCACCACAGGCTGCAAACGTGTTGCACCATTGGCGATATTAGACACGGATATGGATTTTTCAGCTACTATCAAACCCTCGACTCCCTGTGGAATGAGTGTTCCTAACGGCAGCCCAAATGACGGAATTGGATAGAAGTGTATGTCGGGCAGCGTGTGACTTTCTTTGTAGCGCATGTGGTGATGATCCACTGGATAGTCGCCAACAGCGATGCTGGTTCGGTACAAAGGAGCTGCTTGATTGTAAGGTGACACCATGTGATTGAGTGTAAACCGAACCGCTCCATGAATTCTCCTGGATTCACGATGATAAGGAATGAAAGGCAGAAGATCTTCTGTGGGATATTCGTCGTCGGCAAGTCCTATATGACGGAATCCTAATTCGTGCTGAATAAAATAAAGAAAACACAAGGTATGTTCTTTCGCTTTCTTCAAAACTCGTCTGCGTTGCTTGTCAGACATTTCCACCAAATTGACGTAATAGTCATTTCCGTTGATTGGCCAATTCAGCATAATCTTGCCATTGGGAAGCTGTCCATAGCTCATCATCTTGTCTGCCGGCCACATTCTTTTTGGCTCATTGCTGGATATGCACAGCTGGTTGATGCAGCAACAGGC
The DNA here is from genome assembly GCA_963511375.1 of uncultured Prevotella sp. Classification (GTDB taxonomy): domain Bacteria; phylum Bacteroidota; class Bacteroidia; order Bacteroidales; family Bacteroidaceae; genus Prevotella. Next base: position 41,695 of record CAUPIT010000006.1, read on the forward strand.
AAAGACTGAAGGGTCATAACCCTTCGGCTTTCGCATGGAAACATCCTTTTTATAATCCTTCAAGATGGCAACATAGGTAAGGTCCTGAATAACATTGTTGCCTTTTTCCAAAGCAATATCCTCCTGCGTATCATGGCGACTATCCATGCCAACATCATAGGCTACCCCACATTTGGCTGCCACATCTCCTAATTCAGTAGCATCAATGAGCATTGGTGTTTTAACAATCACGCTTTTACCTTGCTTTTTAATCTTCAAGTTCCACTCGCCTTGCTTTTTGCTGATGCGTCTGATGCTGCTCTCTTTCCACACTTCGATATTTTTCTCTTGCGCCACCATGTCGTTCAAGACCTGGTTGCCTACTGAGGGTTCAAAGAGAACTCGGCTTACCCACCCAGTGTTCAAGGCTTCAAGACTGCCGTAGTGTTGGGCAAGACGATTCCTGAATTCACCAAATATGCCAGCAGGCATATTGAAGTTTCCATCGATGGCACTGACACCTGCGCCTGTCAACATACCACCCAGCCACGTACTTTCCTCAATTACGAGTACACGCATACCCATACGAGCTGATTGCAAGGCAGCAGATACGCCGCTGGCACCACCTCCTGCCACAACTACGTCTGGATGCAGATTGCCACCAAAAAGCGATTTGGGCAAAAAGATGAGATACAAAACCAGTATCAAAAAATAAGATCGTTTTTCTTTCATTTGTCGGTTAGATCTACGATTCATTAGGTTAGGTTTAAGATTTAAAAGGTACAGTTCGTATTGAACCAAGGCAAAGGTAAATATATATTTAAGAACAACCAAATAAATAATTATATTTATGTATCTTTTTAATTATAAAATATTTAATAATTATTTGCTGGTTATTTAATAAGTTATTTTATTTAATCATACATTTATTATTATAATGTTTATCGTACAGACAGCAAAAGTGCAGGCTGTATGGGGTCAACGTTGGGCAACCGGAAGACTGTTTCCTACAACCACAGCTCTTTTAATGAAGAATGATAATTTGTATTTTTTTAGTTCAAACAGAAATTTCTTTGTTAAGTTTTCTTCTACTGCAACGTCTTTTTTAACACAAATGCCGAACGTTTTTTCAAGCAGCTTATTCATGTCACGGAAATACATGAAATATGAGAGAGTTTTGATTATCAATTTGATTATTAACAGGTTATAGATTTTTTGGATCTAAAACGTACTCAAAAAGAGACTGTGTTTGGGACAAAATCTCCTTATTTCATGCAAAAAGGCTTGCTATATGATGTATATTAGGCAGGTAAAGCATGCCAATTGGATGGCAAAAGCATACCTATTGGGCGGCAATAGCATGCTGATTGCGGATTTGTTATATGTGAATGTGGTAAAAGATGATGTTTTTAAGGTTTTAAACACCTTAAAAATCCCCTTGTTTTATCTATTTTGCAATTTTATTTTGTCAAATAAAAAGAAACGAATTAACAAACAAAAGGTTTGTTAACACACACAAGTATCATTGCTTGTAAGCTCAGAAGTGCGAATCGTTACCGAATAGAAACACGGGGCTACTGAGTACCCGATTTTGCTTCATGGGTTCGGTAGACCAGGTAATGGCCATCGGCATAGAGGGAAAAGACATCGGCAAGCGCCTCGTTGAGCGTGCCTTGCCACCAACTTTGATAGGCGTACGATTGCCAACGCAAGCCCTTATTTTCGATACGGTGGCATGAAATATTAAAAATACTTACTTGCTGTTTGGCAAACGACTCAAAGGTGCAATCGCCATGGCAAGGCACAAACGTGCCGTAATCGGTCACCATGACAGGCTGCACACCGTAGGTTTGAAAATAACGCAGCAAGAGGGAGATGTTTCCCATGGTATGATCCTCACGCTTGCCCGTTGCTCCCAAATAGGCGATACGGCTATAGTTGCGGCTGACACAATAGCGGGTAGCCTTGGTAAGGTCGTTGTCTGCCTGTTCATGCTCAACATGCAGCACGTCATGAAATTGTCGCTTGGCAGCATCAGACATCGAATCACCGTCGCCAACCACGGCTTCCACCTTATCATATAAAGAGGGATGCAGCAACTCGATGGCACTGTCGCAACACACAATGCGAGGCGCTTGCTGCAAGATTTGGGTGGGAATAGCATGCTGCGGATAATCTCCGTCTGCTAAAACCACCACGTCGAAATTGGTTGATGAATTGATGAGCTGATAGTTCATGACGCTGCTTGTTTCATCATCGACTTCCACTTAAAGTACCCTAACACGGCAATGACGACATAAAGTCCGTACAGTGCTGCCTTGAAAGGAATGCCCTTGTACACATATAGCGCAGTGCAAACCACGTCGACCGCAATCCAAAAGAGCCATTGCTCCACATACTTGCGTGCCAAAGCCCATAAGCCCACGAAGCTGAGTGCATTGGTGAAGCTGTCTAATAAAGGCACATTGCTGTTGGTAAAACGCACCAACACATAATAAGTAGCGCCCCATGCCAAGGCGAAAAACAAGAAAACAGGCAGATAATGCTTGCCGGGCATGTGCGTAATGGGCAGTTCTTGCTTTTTTTGATTGAAGAGTTTGTTACCCCACTTCCACACAATATAACCGCAAATGGCTGCCAACGTGTAATATACCGCCATGCCCGCATCGCCATATAAGCCATGCTTCCAATACAAAAACACGTCCATGGCAGGCATCACAATGCCCACTATCCACAGCCAAATGCTGGCTTTATATTCCAAATAGATATAGACAAGTCCCAAAATGGTAGTGACTATATCCAACCAATCGAATGTCATGTTGTTATTTGTTAGAATGGGAGTTAAAGGGAGTAAATGGGGAATTAGGTCAGCATTTAACAGGAGTTACAAGGGGAGTTAATGGGAGTTATCGGACAAATGCTTTGCAATGGAAGGCAGAAATTGTTTTTTTCTATCTCTATCAATAAGGTAATGTCCGTTAACTCCCTACGTAACTCCCCTTAACTCCCCCTAACTCCTAATCAACTTCCCTTTTCTCCCTTATAACTTCCATAAACTCCTACTCCTCTTCCGTCAACTTTTATCAGAACGTCAATGACAAGTTTGCCATGAAGTTGATGGGAGCCTGTGGCGCAAAGCCAGCCTGATACTGCCCCTTACCAGCATCGGTAGCTACGACGTTGCCTTGTGCATCCTTCTTAAAACCAGGTGCTGCCCAGCCGTTATTGTCGTATTTGGCACTGAAAAGGTTGTAGACGGTACAGCCAACGGTAGCCTCTTTCAAGCCCAACTTGTGACAGGCAAAGGTGTAAGCCACATTGAGGTTGGTGGTAAAGATGCTGCCCAACATCATGCTCACGTCTATATCTTGACCTTTGGCGTCTTTGGTTTGATAGTTTTTCAGTCCTGTATTGGTGAGATACTGCTCACCAATGTACTGCGTATGAACATTGGCTGACAAACCTTTGTAGTTGAATGAGAAGATGTTGTTGAAGATAAGTTCGGGAGAAAAACTGGTAGGCGTGTCGCCCAAAGAAGCGTTCTTCCCGTCTTCCAACTTCACCATCCAGTCCTTAACACGGTTCTTACTGAAGGTAGCATTAACGTTCCAAGTGAACCAGTCGACAGGTTGCCAAGCCGATTCCAACTCAATTCCCATACGATAGCTACGACCTGCATTCTTTGTCTTCATCTCACCAATGGCATCCAGTTCGCCGGTGAGCACAAATTCGTTGCTATAATTCATATAATATAGGTTGACACCTGCACTGTACTTGGCACTGGCAAACTGGTAGCCTATTTCCAAATCGCCTAATTTCTCTGCCTCCAACTTGGTGTCAAGGTTCTGCTCAAAACTGTTGCGGGTAGGCTCTTTGTGCGCAATGGCATACGATGCATACACGCGGTTGTTGTCATCAGCCTGATAATTGAGTCCAAACTTAGGATTGAAGAAGTTGAACTTTTGATTGAGATTGAAGACAATTTGCTTGTTATTGTCGTCCCATGCGTCGGAAGGGCCTGTCATCTTGATGCCCACATGACGATATTGTAAGTCGGCAAAGGCACTCAAACCCTTGACGAACTCCCAGTTTACCTTTCCGTAAACATTGCCGTCCACCTTCTTGGTATCGTTGTTGTAATACTCGTTATCAGGCTCCAATGTGGATGGTCCCATTTGATACACCTTCTTCTTATTGCCGTTGGCATCTTCTATCTGATAGAAAGGAGCACCCGTCCAAATGACTTTTCCAAAGTGACCGCCCACATATTTGTTCCAACCGCCACCGATATTGGCAGTCAAACCACGGTTGTTGTCATAGTTAATGGAACCTACGGCACCATAAAAATCGTTGTCCATCTTCTTTTGGCGCACTAAGTCGCCCAACAACTTGGTGTCTTTAGACAGATGATATTGATACCAATTGCCTTTTCCCTTGTACTGCTCGTAGTATCCGTCGCCCTTGGTATAGTGCAAGGCAACGTTGAGTTTCCATTGGTCACCAAGCAGTTGACTCCAATGCAGCTGGTAGTTTTGCTGGTGGTAGTTATCCGTTTGTCCGTCGTAATATTTCACATGGCCCTCGGCATCGATATACTTACCGCACGAATTGTAGGTGCGTCCGTACTTACTTTGCTCGTATTTAGAAGCGTAGTTCCATGCGTGATAAGTACGTTCCACACCATTGAAGGTGACAAACTTCACCATGGTGTTGTCCGAGAAATAGCCAGCTTGGATGAAATACGAATTGAGTTTGGTGGAAGCACGGTCCAGATAGCCGTCGCTACCGATATCTGAAAGGCGTCCTTGTATGCCCCAGTGTCCCCCGATAAGCCCTGTTCCGAAACGCAAAGTCTCCTTATGCGAACCATAACTGCCGCCCGAAAGGTCGATACCGAAGAAAGGTTTGGTACCGATGTTCTCGGTCTGCATGTTCAAGGTAGCACCAAAAGCACCCGCACCATTGGTAGATGTACCTGCTCCTCGCTGCAGCTGCATGCTCTGCACACTCGAGGCAAAGTCGCTCATGTTCACCCAAAAGAGGGTTGCACTCTCGGCATCGTTCATCGGAATACCGTTGGCAGTGATGTTCACACGCGAGGGATCGATGCCACGCACACGCAGTGAGGTGTACCCAATACCATTACCCGCATCGGAAGTAAGAGTAATTGACGGCAACGTAGACAACAAGAACGGAATATCCTTGCCATGGTTCATCTGCTTGATTTGCTTTTGTGACAGGTCTGAATGCGCCATAGGCGTCTTCTTGTTGGCACGAGTAGAAATTACTTGTACATCCTGTAACTCGTAAGTATGCAAGGTGTCAATAGGTTGCACCGCATACACATTGGCGGCAGTCATCGCAAACACTGCCCATAAAAACTTTTTCATTGCTTTTTTTAGCGATCAAAAAAATAAATGAATAAGGGAGAGAGCAAGTGCAAAGTTTTACAGTTGAAGAACTTCGCCCACTTGGCTTCTTGGTCAATTCCTACGCTGGTATTATCCAGATCAGGTCAGAAGGTTTGTTCTCAGCCCACGAATAAAAGTGAGCACCCTTAGCTTACTGTTTGTAAACCGACGGCAAAGGTATGACTTTTCAATAAGACCAGCAAAGAATATCCGCAAAAACTATCTTGCGACTAACAATTCGATAGAAATGAACTCAGAGCAAAAAAAAATCCAAAGCTCAAGAGCCTTGGACACGATGTTTATTTCATTTTAAATATTGAAGGGTGCGACAAACTAAGATTGAGACAGCCGATTATTGCTTCAACTTGAAGGAATTCTCAATGCTCATCACCTCGTTGGAGAACATGGAGTCCAACTTCAGGCGCTGTTCGATGCGCGAACAGCTATGAATAACGGTGGAGTGATCGCGCCCGCCCACCAGCTTTCCAATGCGCGAGGCTGGCATTTTGGTGTACTTCTGCGCCAGATACATGGACAATTGACGAGCCGTCACCAGTTCTTGCTTGCGACTTTTGCTGTTCACAGCAGATACGGTGACGTTGAAATGCCGGCAAACGGTATCGAGAATCTCATCGATGGTGAGTGGTTTATCATCAATCTTCACGGCACGCTGTATCACTCTTTGGGCCAAACGCATATCCACCACACTGTTGTAGACAACCGAATAAGCCAGCAACGAGTTGATGACTCCTTGCAAATCGCGCACACTTCCATTGGCTGTCTGTGCGATGTACTGCACCACGTCGTCAGGAATTTGAAGACCGTCGCGTTGAATCTTACTATTAAGGATGTCGATGCAAAGCTGCAAGTTGGGTTTTTCTAACTCGGCAATCAGTCCACATGCGAACCGTGTCAGCAGCCGTTCATTCATTCCTTTCAAATCAACTGGTGGACGATCACTGGCCAAGATGATGCGCTTCCCATTACGGAACAGGTGGTTGAAGATATGGAAAAATGTGTCCTGGGTCTTGATAGCCGTCATCCACTCTTGTATATCGTCGACAATCAACAAGTCGATGGTCTGGTAAAAGTTGATGAAGTCGTTCACAGAGTTCTGCAAGACGGCATTGGTATACTGCACCTGAAACAAGCGTGCGCTTACATACAGCACTCTTTTCTGCGGATAGAGCTGCTTAGATAGCATACCGATTGCGTTGATCAAGTGGGTCTTTCCACAGCCCGACGGACCGTAGATGAACATTGGATTGAACTGTGTCTTGTTGGGATGTTCGGCAATTGACATGCCAACCGATCGCGGCAACTTGTTGCTGTCGCCTTCAATATAATTATTAAAAGTAAGGTGTGGATTCAAATTTGGGTCCAACTGTTGCGGCTGGGCGGCGTCAAGAGCCGAAGGAGGTTGATTGGCACGGGTTTTCTTCTGTGGCTTAACGCCAGTCACATCGGTTTGTTCTGCCTCAACATCCTGTGTCAGATGATGCTCCTGATCGGTGACGATACGGTATTTCAAACGAATGTTGTCGCAAAAAGAACGCCTGAGAACCTTGCTCAACAAGTCGATATAATTCTCTTCCAAGTACTCGTACACAAACGGACTGGGTACCTGTATCAACAACGTGCGGGTCGTTTCGTCGAACGACTCGTAGGTGATGGGCTGAAACCATGTATCATATTGTTGCTTGGAAACATTCTCACGGATGAGCGCAAGGGCTTGGCCCCAAGCTTGATTAGGACTTACATTCATTGAATCATGTAGTATTTTACGTATGTCTTTCGATCAATTCGATGATCAATCGACTGCAAATTTATAAAAGAAAAGTTGATTGAGCAAATGCATGTTTCTATGTTTCAACAGGAGAAAAATCGTAAGTACCTAACTACCCGCATATTAGCAACTTTCTAAAAGAAATCTCATTGCTTTTGTTGTAGCTTGTTCATAAAACTTTGAGAACAAGTAAGTTAGGTTGAATACCATCAAGATACTTACTTGAACGGTGAAACATGAATGAAATATCTATTATCGGCTACGCTGTTAATGCATTATGCCATTTCGGCCAATGTGGAACAATCTATTTTCTTATTTATACCAATTTTAATTAAAGACACATCACATTCGACAGATGATGATTGTCGAAATTTAGCATCATCGCAGTCAAATAATGTATGACACCTTACTTATCTTTCCTTCCGAAGATAGAGAAATGGACGTAACGTTTAGGGTGTTGACGGATGTTCACCATGAGAGAATCAGCACTGCGCACGGTGGTATTGAGCTGATTGTAAAGCGATGGGTCGCGCATCAACAATCCCAGCGTGCCTTCATTGCTGTTGATTTTAGCCGTAACCGCCTTGACATCAGCCATAGCCTCATCCACTTTTCGCATGGTAGTGGCCACGTCTACCTGTGAAAGGTTGGCAGTGAACGTTTCAGAATGATCCAAAATGCGGTTTGTTTTCGTCACCACACCCGGAATTTCACGGTTTAATTTCGCAACGACGGAATTCAGTTCGCGAGAAGTTTTGGTGAGATTGGCCGTCATGTCCTGTACATTGTGTACGGAACTTGCGATGGCTGGGTCGGCCAAGAGCAGATTAAGACTCAACAAAATGGAATCTAATTTAGGCAACATCTGCTTCACCGCAGGTATCATGGACGTCACTTCACCCATGGGTCCTCTATCGATGTCTCCCGGGATGAGCCCGCCTTCCTGGATAAACTCGCCTCGATTGGGAGCGATGTTCAAGGTTACTTTGATGTTACCCAGCACGTCACTGCTGATAAAGGCCGTGGTTCCCGTGGGGATTTTCATCTGCTTATCCATCTCTGCAATAACCTTGGTCTTGTTCTTGTGGCTGTAATCGAAAATGATATCCTTAACCAATCCCACCTGATAACCAGAGGCGTAGATAGGACTTGACTTGGTCAAACCACTGATATCATCGAAAGCAAAATGGTAAGTCTTGCTGCCTGTGAACAGATGTGTGCCCTTCAAAAAGTTCATTCCGATGAACAAAGCCACGATACCAGCGACCGCCACGAGGGCAATTTTTATTTCATTTCTTACTTTTATCATATCCGTTGGAACTTAAAAAAAATACCTTATTTCTTTTTATTCTGTAAAAACATGCGAATCGCCTCGTTCACATCCATGCGCTGTCCATTCTTGAAGGCAATAATGAAAGCATCAGGGAAACGATCAATGATTTCTTTTCGAAGTCGGCGTATCTCATTGTAATCGACCGACGAACCGTAAGTGTATTTCACATCACCACCTGCTTCATACCACTCGCACCCTTTGAGGCCTTTCAAAGCAGCATCCGTTGATGCCAGTTTTCGATGGGTCGTGAGGATTTGAATCTTGAACATGGGAACTTCCTGAGCAGCATTTGCAGCGGGGAGTGTAGGTGTTTGAACGGACGTGCGAACCTCATTTTGTGCATTGGGTGCTGCTTCAGTAGGCTGAGGCATAACTGTAGCCGTCTGTACACCAGGCTGATTGGCAGCCATCTGAGGTGTTTGCTGATTGGTGGATGATGTTTCAGCCACCTTGGGTTGTGAACCGTTGGGGACAACAGACGCCTCACGAGTCTTAACATTTTTCGAAGATTCGGCTTTTTTACTCTGCTCCTTGTAATCCTGCGGAACAATTTCAGGCACCTGTGGCTTTGGCGCGGCCGGTGCTTTGTAAGGCACAACCAGTCCTTGATGATATTTGTTCTTGTATTGTACGAATGCGTTGAAGATGCCACGGGCATACATATCGGCAGCTCCGGCGGCATTCATGAAGTTTTCTTCCTCGGGGGTTGAGATGAAACCCAATTCCAATAAGCATCCCGGCATGGACGATAGTCGCAACACTGCCAAATTGTTTTGATGCGCACCCATATCGTTCAAACCCGTAGCAGCACGGATATGGTGCTGCATGTAACGCGCCAATTCCACACTCTGCTGCATGTTTTTGTCTTGAATAAACTCGAACATGATGTTGCTTTCGGGCGAAGAAGGGTCAAAGCCCTGATACTTTTGCTTGTAATCTTTCTCCAGAAAGATAACCGAGTTCTCGCGTTTGGCCACCTCCAAGTTCTCCAAGATGCCTTTTTGTCCGGTGTTCTGTCCTCGTCCAAGGGTATAAGTTTGCAATCCTCTCACCTTGCGTCCACCCGACAAGGCATTGATGTGAACAGAGATAAACAAGTCAGCACGATTCTTATTGGCGATTTCAGCGCGTCTGGCCAGCGGGATAAAGACATCAGTCTTACGCGTATAGATGACCTTGACGTCGGGACAATTACGCTCAACCATTTGTCCAAAGGCCAATGCGAACTTCAGAACAAGATCTTTTTCCTTTGAATAAACGCCTGCCGCGCCATGGTCTCTTCCTCCATGTCCGGGGTCGATGACCAGCGTAAACTTTTTGTTTGCAGCCAAACCCACTGACGCAAACAGCAAGAAACAAAGCAAACAGTGCCAGACCTTCTTATTCATATAGTTGCAAAAGTAATGCTTTTAGATGGAAAACCCTTTATCTTTCAATCGTTTTTTTCATTTATTAAATGTATTTCCACACCGGCACCGTCACAATCGGCACCCATGGGGGGATTAACCTTGGTGAGTTTTAAGTCGATAGCCTTGATCAACGGGAATTCCGCCAGCAAGCGCTTCCCTATCCTACCCACCACATGCTCGAGCAAGTTGGAAGGCTGTTGCATCTCCTGTTGAACGAGTTGATAAACGTCGGCATAACTCAAGGTGTCGGTCACATCGTCGGTTTCCATGGCCTTGTCAAAGTCGTAAGCCAGCCGAATGTTCACGATGAAGTCGTTGCCCTCAACGCGTTCCTGCGGTAACACGCCGTGATAGGCGCGAAACCGCAGGTTGCTTAAATAAATATAACTTGATTGTTTAATCATAAAGGTCGATTATCCACAACGGCTAGCACCACAGTTTTTGCAGATCAAACAGCCCTCTTGATACACAAGAGTCGCATGCCCGCACACCGGACACTTCTGCCCTTTGGCCTCGGTGCCATCGTCTATGTATTTCTTCAACGCGCGCTCCACACCATTTTTCCAGGTGTTGATGCTCTCGTCTTTCAACTGTAATGAACTAACCAGATTAATAACGCGGTCGATAGGCATGCGATAGCGCAAGACACCACTAATGAGTTTGGCGTAATTCCAATACTCTGGGTTGAACTTCTCACTAAGTCCCTCCACCGTAGTCTTATAGCCACGCTTGTTTTCAAACTGGAAGTCGTATCTGCTGGGGCCGTCATCTTGCTTCTGTTTGATGATTTTTCCTTTGACAACCGACTTGGGCAGTACGATGCCCTCATCGTCATCTTGCAAACCAGTGAAGATTTCGTAAGGATAACCATCAAGCAATCCGACGAATGCCACCCACTTCTCCTTGTTGTTTTGGAAGCGAACCACATCGCACTCCAGCACCTTCGGTCTCACTTCTATCACCTCTGGCTGCTTGCAGAGAGGCAGTGCGTTCTGGTCAACGCTGTTGTCCTTGACTTGTTCCTTGCCTTTCTGTTTCTTTTCACTCTTAGAAACAGAAATCATAACGCCTGCTCTGGACCCGTCGCGATAGATGGTGCAGCCCTTGCATCCGCTCTTCCAAGCCTCTACATACAAGCGATTAACCAAGGCCTCATCCACGTCATTGGGCAGGTTGACAGTCACACTGATGCTATGGTCTACCCATTTTTGGATGGCACCTTGCATCTTAACCTTCTCCAACCAATCCACATCATTGGCTGTAGCCTTATAATATGGCGACTGCGCTACCAGCTTATCAATCTCTTCCTGGGTATATTTCTTAGTAGAATCGATGCCGTTGACGCTCATCCACTCCAGGAATTTCTTGTGGTACACGACGTATTCTTCAAAGCTATCACCCACCTCGTCCACAAAGTCTACATGCACGTCAGTATCGTTGGGATTTACTTTTCGGCGACGCTTATACACTGGCATGAACACGGGTTCGATGCCACTGGTGGTTTGTGTCATCAGTGAAGTGGTGCCTGTAGGCGCGATTGTCAGACAAGCGATGTTGCGACGGCCATATTTCTGCAGGTCAGCATACAACTGTTTGTCGGCTTCTTTGATGCGAAGCAAGAAGGGATTGTTCTTCTCGCGACTGGCATCAAATACAGCGAAAGCACCGCGTTCTTGCGCCATGGTTACGGAAGAGCGGTAGGCACTCAACGCTAAATTCTTGTGAACGTTGACAGAAAACTCGGTTGCTTCTGGCGTTCCATAGCGCAAGCCCATGGCTGCAATCATGTCACCCTCGGCCGTAATGCCTACACCTGTACGGCGTCCCTGGCTACTCTTGTGCTTGATTTTCTCCCAAAGATGATATTCAGATCCCTTGACCTCATCACTCTGCGGATCTTGTTGTATCTTCTGCATGATACGATCGATCTTCTCCAGCTCCAAATCAACGATGTCATCCATGATGCGCTGTGCTATTTGAACATGCTTTCTGAATTTGTCCATGTCAAAATAGGCATCCTTGGTAAATGGATGAACCACGTAAGAATAAAGGTTGATGCTCAACAAGCGGCACGAATCATAAGGACACAAAGGTATTTCGCCGCATGGATTGGTGCTCACAGTGCGGAAACCCAGGTCGGCATAACAATCGGGGATGCTTTCACGGGTGATGGTATCCCAGAACAGTACGCCAGGTTCTGCACTCTTCCAAGCATTGTGAACGATTTTCCCCCACAAAGCTTTGGCGGAGATTTCGCGTTTCACAAGCGGCTCATCACCATCCACAGGGAACTGCTGTACATAAGGTTTGTCACTGGTAGCAGCCTCCATGAAAGCGTCGTCTATCTTGACAGAAACGTTGGCGCCGGTAACCTTTCCCTCGGTCATCTTGGCATCAATAAACGCTTCGCTGTCGGGATGCTTGATACTCACACTCAACATCAGCGCGCCACGACGGCCATCCTGCGCCACCTCGCGGGTGGAATTGCTGTAACGCTCCATGAAAGGTACCAGGCCAGTGCTGGTGAGTGCCGAGTTGTTAACTGGTGAACCTTTCGGGCGGATGTGACTCAAGTCGTGACCCACGCCTCCCCTACGCTTCATCAGCTGCACCTGCTCTTCGTCAATGCGCATGATGGCACCGTATGAGTCGGCATCGCCTTCCAGTCCAATTACAAAGCAGTTGCTCAAACTGGGCACCTGGTAGTTGTTGCCAATGCCGGTCATCGGACTGCCTGCAGGGATGATATACTTGAAATGATCCAACAGGTCGAAGATTTCGCGCGCACTCATCGGGTTCTTGTACTTCTTCTCGATGCGCGCTATTTCATTGGCGATGCGCCAATGCATGTCCTCTGGTGACTTTTCATAGATATTCCCGAAACTGTCTTTCATGGAATATTTATTCACCCATACTCGTGCGGCCAATTCGTCACCCGCAAAGTATTTCAACGCCTCTTCGAAAGCTTCTTCGAAAGCGTAGTTTTTTGATTGTTCCATTTCTTAGTCTAAAAAAAATGTTATATGGTTATGATTTAATATCCAGTGTTATTGGCACAATTATCAGTGAATGATGATTGTTTTGCAAATCTACAACTTATTTTCGATATAAAAAAAAATATTTTTGGGTTATTTATTTTAAAAACTTGTTGCACAAAATTTTTCTTTTTGAAAATATTTATATCTTTGTCAAACCATAAATTTCCAAGATGAAAACAATAACAACACGCAGAAGTATTCGTAAATACCAATGCAAGGAGGTAGACAACGAGTTGATAAACAAGCTATTGACCGAATCTGAACGTACGCAGACCATGGGCAATTTGCAACTTTACTCGGTCGTTATCACGCACAGCGATGAACAAAAAAGAAAACTGGCACCGACACATTTCCATCAACCCATGGTGACGCAAGCTCCTGTGGTACTGACCTTTTGTGCCGATTTTAGGCGAACCAGCTCATGGGCGGAGTGCAGAAAAGCGCAACCTGGCTATGACAACTTCTTGAGTTTCATCAACGCTGCCACCGACACCTTATTATATTGTCAAACCTTCTGCAACCTCGCCGAAGAAGCAGGACTGGGCTTATGCTTCCTGGGCACTACGCTGTACAACCCCAAGAGCATCATCGATACGCTACAACTACCTCGACTGGTGATGCCCGTAGCCACCATCACCTTGGGATGGCCCGACGAAACACCCGAGCTTTCAGACCGTCTTCCGCTCTCGGCCATCATTCATGACGAAACTTACCACGACTACACACCCGAGCGGGTTGACCAATTTTACCAGGAAAAAGAAAGTCTACCCGAGAACATTCACTTCTGCCAAGTGAACGAGAAAGAAACCTTGGCACAAGTTTTCACAGACATACGATACACCAAAAAGGACAACGAGGCCATGTCAAAAAACCTGTTAGACGCACTCAAGCAACAAGGTTTTTTGTAGAAGCCAAGGTTGACGAGTGGTTTGACCCATCGGTAAGCAGCGGAATGTGCGTAAAACCGTCCGTCTGAACCGCGTGCTCAAGCTGGCCAAGCTTTCTGAATTTTCTTGACATCTCATCGCTTCATATTTGGCGTATTTTCAAACAGCCATGCTGCTGGTCGCAAATACGCCAAATATGGGCGATTTCCATAAGTCTTTATCACACAATTCATTATGTTTTTACACATCCCGTGGTACGTCTGTTTTTAGAACTTTTCTGGCCAATAACAATGCTTTAAGTTGCTAATAGGCATGCTTTTGCCGTGCAATGTCATGCATATTGACCACGAAAGTGATGCCTCTGAGCACATAAAAGCATCGCTTAGAGGCTAAAATTTGCTTTTTATGCCATCTTTATCTCAAATTTACTCCTTGCGAGCCTATCGTTTTTTTCCAGATTAAAAGTTTTGAAGTGCCATTTTAGGGGCCATAATTTGTCAAAATATCAGACAATTTTCGAGCCTACACATCTACTTGATTGTAAGAGAACAGTGATGCGAAATTCACAGATCAGCCATTCATAATTCATCGTAAACAAAAGGCGATGTCCCATGATCCAACGCCATTCATCCCGTCCAGCGAATATGGCAAGTCATAAATATTGTAAAAACTACAGAAAAAAATTTCTACACTTAAAAAAAAGCATTATCTTTGTAAAAATTTTATAAGAAACTTAAATGTTTCACGGTTCTAACGACCTAGGAGAAAACGTTAGTCGTTAAAAAGACGAGCATTGACAGAGAGCAATGCGCCTTTTTTACGTAAATTCTTTTTATTAATATAAAAAATGATTCAGAAATGAAAAAAAACATGACGAGAACACTTTCCATGGCCGGCTTAATGCTGCTGGGAAGTTTAAAGTCGACGGCACAGGTACATGACGTGTCGTTCATCGTATCTCCCGCCGCAGAGTACATCTGGTGGGACAAAGATCTTTCCATCGACAACATGCCACTGTACGGCGGAAAGCTGGGGTTCGGCTTTGGCCCACTCTTCGAGCTGCACGCATTCTACTTGCGCGGTGACGATGTGAATGCAAAAGTACGCGGCCAGAACTGGCTTACCGATAAGGCATGGGCCGGACACATAAAAGACACCAAAATGGATCTGACCAAATATGGTGGTGAGATGAGGCTTAATTTGGGCAAGAACAGCTACTTCGCTCCTTTCCTCACAGCTGGTGCCGGTGTACAACAAATGAAGTACAACAGCTTTACTGGAGATACCGAGATGAAGGAAGTTCCATTGAAAGACGAACAACTCTTTGTTTCGCTCGGTGTGGGTGCCAAGATTAATTTGAGTAGCCGCGCTGTACTCTCCCTCGAAGCTAAGAACACCATGTTCAACGCCAGCAAGGGAAGCTACCTGATGAAACCGGAATACAACAAGGAAGATGGTGGCAATCATCTGTACAATTGGGGAGCAGCCGCCACACTCAACTTCTATCTGGGTGGCAGGGCTGAAAACAGCGACGATGCTATCAGCCGCGAATACCGCAAACTGTTCTCCAGTGGTTTCAAGGGTCTGAAGTTCGTTGTTGAACCTGCTGTGGCTTACATGGATTTTGACAAGAAGATGGCCTTGACCGACACCTATCTCGCAGGTGGAAGCGCAGGATTTGACTTCTCATCACTCGTAGGCATACGCGGATTCTACTATCAGGCAAACAAAGACGCCGACAAGCTGTCGCTATCGTTCAACAAGAACCTGGCTTTATATGGTGGTAACATCATCACACGCCTGAACTTCCCAAGAGGTATCAACCCTTACTTGCAACTCGGTGGAGGTTACATGCACGTGGGCGATAAATATGCTGACAAGCATGGAAACACCGACGCAGAGAGCACAGCATTCGCATTTGGTGGTGCTGGCGTGGAGATTCCATTGTCAAGATATGTCGCACTCTTCGGTTCAGCAAATGCAGTGTTCACTGCACAAAAGGGTATTGAAGAAGAAAACATCCAGAATCCTGACCACATCAACACTAGCATGATGTACAACGCCGGTCTTAGATTTAATCTGGGTCTGGCTGCAGACGGTGAAAGAAAATACAAGAAATACATCAACCGCCGATTGGATGACGAACGTGAAGCCTCTAATGAAAGAGTCAACGAGCTGAGAGCAAAATACGACGAACGTATTTCTGACTACGACGATCAAATCGCAAGTTATGACGAGAAGATTGCTGACTACGATGATCAAATCGCAAAATACGATGAGCGCGTAAACAAGCTCAAAGCTGAATACGAAGCACGCATCAGCAAACTGGACAAAGATTTAGACAAGGCTCTCAAGGCAAACGACACCATTCGCGTGGCTGAAATTGCACGGATGAAAGATCGTCATCAACAAGAACTCGAGAGCATTCAGAACGACGAGATGGCCATGAAGCGCAAGCTGATGAACGAACTGGGTGAGAACAGTAGCAGCAACGTGAAGATGACTCGCAGCCAACTCAACGATTTGGTGAGCCGCATTACAAGGGAAGCTCGCCAGAGTGCACGCAGCTACGACTATGGTTATGACTACGACTATGATTATAATAACTACAACTACGAAATGCCACAACAGCCAACTCGTACCGTTGTACCGATGCAAAGAATGCAACCAGCTCAAAACAATGCTGAAACTGAACAGTTGAGAAGAGAGCTACGCATCATGAACGAGAAGTTGAACAAGGTCATCAGCCAACGCAATGCTGGCGAAACCACAGTTGTTTATGAAGGTAATGGTGCCATGGGTAACCAATATGTTCCAGGAACTGTTGATGATGAAACAGCTGGTTACCATCCTACAACAGGCAAACGTCTGAAGTTGAACCGTCTGGGCGTCATCACAGGTCTGGGATTCGGCGACCTTACTGCATGGAACTTCGGCGTTCGCGGATACATGCAGATTGGTTCTACCAACCTAGACTTCGTACCAGAGCTGTACGCAGCAATGGCTAACGACAGCGGAATGGGCATCTCAGGAAACGTTATCTATAACTTCAAGAGCGACGCTTTGGGCAAGTTTGTACCATACGCAGGTCTTGGTCTTGGCGTATTCCATGGAAAAGATACCCACTTTGGCTCTAACATCATCCTTGGTGTCAGTGTAGACATGCTCAGCGGAAAAGTATTCTTAGACTACTCCGCACGCAGCCTTACCAAGCAGAATCAGGTTGCCTTAGGCTATTCGTTCACATTCTAATCTAAGAAAATATGATGAAAAAGTACGGTCTGGCAACACTTGCCTTTCTAGCACTACCCTTCTCCTACACAAGTGCAGCACCCGTTATGGGTGCGGCACCTGTTGCGGATGACACCATCGTGGTCGACAGAAACGAACTGATGGAGGTGCTAAGAGGCGTGGCTGCCAGCGAAATGAGAAAACAATACAGGCCGAACAGAAATGTAAGGCGACCGCGGAGAGGATACAACTACCGTCCATCTCAGCCGGGACAGACGGTTCCTGTATACAACTCGTCAGCCAGAAGAGTGGAGTACATTCCTATGTATGCGCCACAGAATGGTACACAACCCATCTATCCGCCATATCCACCGGTACAAAATCTGAGGCCGGAGAACGCAGAATCGGAGAACTCAAAACAAACTTCGCAATTGCAAGAACAGATCAATCAATTGCAAAAGCAAATTGAGACTTTGAGTACAACCGTTCAGGATCCAGCCGTCAAACAACAGGTAGATTCCATGGCACGGCATCTTAATAGCTACCGTGCGCAAAAAGACACGGTGATGATGGTTGCTCCGCAAGAGGAAAGTACCCAGAATCATGAACTGGTTCAGCCGGCACAGCCAGCAAAAGTTACACCGTTTGATACTAATATCAGACAGGTATTCTTTGAAATATCGTCGGATGCATTGTCAAAAGAGGCGAAGCACACGCTCGACGGTTTGGCAGAAAAACTGAAAAACAATCGCAAGCTGAAAGCCGAATTGACAGGTTTTTCCAGTCAAGATGGTCCGAAAGCGTTCAATCGTGACCTTGCCATGCGCAGGATGAACAGCGTAAGAACCTACTTATTGAGGAAGGGTGTTCACGCCAATCAAGTGTCTGCACTCTCGTACGGCATCGATAAATATTCGGAAATGAACACGTATGCGCGCAGAGTTGAGGTGTGCGTATCACTCTAAAAGGTAAAGAAATAGAATAGATAGTGTGAAGTGAATCAGACATGGCTTGTTCATAAAATTGAAATAAACACCTGATTCAAACCGCACAAATCTCACATAAACCAACAACCACTCGTGGTTTTGCAAATATAGACAGTTAGGATGGATGAATCCAACTAACGTCGACAACTAAAAAAAGGCAAAACTATGAGTGGTTGTTTTATTTGGATTTCACGCACGCACATGGCGACTCACGCATTTGTAATCATCAGGTGCCGTGCTCAGGAAGCACAGTCAATCATCCCAGCAGCTACATTTTCCGCTATGTCAGATAAGATATTCCATCCATGAAACCAACACCTTCCCCTGCTGAGATGGAACAGATGCGATAAAGTTGTACTGCGATGCAACGGCGACAGCCTACGGTTCTTTCTCCATGAGCATGCCGTTGCCGGCATCAATCTGCTGACGTTCGGTGTCAAGTCGGTAAATTGTGATGTTGTTAGGATCGCCAAAATCACAGACCAACCGTCGGTTTTCATAATAAAACGTTCCACTCACGGTCTCATCGCCAATGCTCTCCGTGATTTTCTTATCGTTGATGGTCAACTTAATGACCCCATAATCTGTTCCGTATGTCCATGTTCCTTGAATCCAGCTGGGTGCTTTTCCAGGATGAATCTCTTCGAATGGGTCAACCTCTGCATGTGAAGATGACACGTCATGCTCCTGATCAAGGCGATATTCCGTATTATCATCGGCCAAGGAAGAGCTGTCCAACCGATCGGTGCGAGCTGATTTCCAACAACTTCTGACAGTTAACACCAGTACCAAAAGAATAACAAAGAACAGGAAGAAACATGAACGGAAGAAACCACCTCGCTTTTGATTCTGCTCGTTGCCGTTGCCTGTCATGGGCGAATGATTCTTTCTTACAGCATTGTCACGAGATGTATTCATTCGCTGCCAACTAAGATTTTCGGAACTAGCTGCAGATCTTTTTGCTGTAGTGCGCGTTGCCCCTACAGCAGAAGTGTCGGTTGGCGTGTCCGTCTGCGCAGCGGGAACATCGCTTGTCGATTCCTCAACAACTGCATCCTGATTAGATGTCGAAGGTTCAGTCTGCTGGTCAGCCGCATCATCCATGAGATATGTGAAGGGTTGTCCACATCTGGGACACACACAGGCTATCTCAGTCATACCGCTCGGGGCTGTGATGTCGTAACGAAATCTACACTTGGGACATTTCACTTGCATATCAATAGGTTTACTTTTAAATAGAGTTTTCTAACTAATTGTGTATCAAGGAGTAACAAATATCAATCAAATTGGAGTTCAATAGCAATGAGTTTGGTGTCCAATAGCAATGAGTTTGGTGTCCAATAGCAATGAGTTTGGACGCCAATAGATAAGAGTTTGAAAAAACGAATCAATCACTAATCAAATTTCACCACCGCCTTGTTCACCACACGCCATATTCCATTCTCGAACACGGCCGACCCTTCGTCAACCGTTTCGATGGAACGAGGATAGACACTGGCGTTGCCAACGACCTTGCACACCGGCTTGACAAACTGCGAAACGCTGATCATGGCCGTGGCAATGGCATCCGGACTGTTCAACATGATGAACGTGCCGTTCACACCGTCTGTGGTAGACAGCTGGTAGATACTTTTGCCAATCTGCTCGGTAGGCGATGCATTGTCGAAACAACCGTCACTGCTTGGCGCCGGCAAATAGCAGACACGACTGTTTGATGGCGAGGATGTGGCCATCTGGTGGGGTTGTTCGCGCTGAAGCTCAACGCCTGTCTGTAGTTCCAACGAATCGGCGGTATCACGTTCGGTCGCAGACTTTTGCTCCTGCTGTTCCTGCATTTGTTGCAGTGCAGCGGTCAGTTGTTTTACCTGATCCCGCAACGCTACAAGGTGCTTCTCCAACTTTGCGATGCGCTCCTCATAGGGTTCGAGTTGCTGTTGTATCTGCCGTTCAATCTGTCCTTCAAACATAAGTCTTTACCTTCCCGCGTTTTTATAGGTTCTCAATCAAATTATCCCGAATACTGCCAATAATCGGATAGAAGAATAAGGTGTCCTCAACGGGGTCACTGCCATTCTTGTCGTCTTGATTCTTGTTAACGAAGTTCCAGCCATTCACCAAGTGATGCATCAAGTCTTTGTTAACCAATTGCTTAAACAGTTGCAGACTATGGTTGTCAACCAACAACCTGTCTACCACATGAATGTCATCGCAGAGCTGGCAGAAGAAGTCATTGAATTGGCGCACCTGCTCAACGATGGCAGCGCAAACCTCCTCCTTGTCCATGTCTTCGTAGCGCAGCGTTTCCTGACTGAGCATGGTATAGTTGTACTTAACGGAGCTGTCAAAGCTGTCCATCAGTCGGTTCAATTGGTGAACATGTTCGCAACCGGTGCTGTCAGCCACTTGCATCAAGGCGCCTCGGCAGGTAATTTGTTTTGGTTCTTTCTTCTCCATGACGATGCTGAAGCCATCCTCATCGTACCGTTGGCCGTACACTCGCTCGATAACCGTCTGTGCTATGAGGTCAAGGTCGCGCTGTGTGCCAACGATGTCCAGCACCTTTGAACCCGTACCAGAGAACATGATGCTACGAGGCATGTCGAGATTGCGGTGCTTCATCATCTTGGCCACATAGTAAATGAGCGTCACGAAGAAGTAAATGAAGATGATTTTGCGCTGTCCGTCTTCGTTGAGTCGCATGTTGTAGGAGAAGACATCGTTGTCGCCAACCACCTTATTATTAATCACTGAGAACAAGAAAGCGTTGATATCTTCAGACTTACGCTTGGCTGTGATGTCGTCCAAAATGCCGTTCAACTCACCATACTTGTCGTCATCGGCATCAAACAAGCGTTTGAAATAATCAACATATTTCACGAGCATGGGGTTGGTATCACCGTGAGGAACATCGGAGAAGCCGTCACCGAACAGTACGTTGGCGGCAAACCTGAACGACGTGAGGATGGTGGGTTGCTGCGCATTGCTCGCATAAACCACCACATCGCTGGATCCACCACCGATGTCAATGCTGGCTACGGTGCTGGCTGCACCCTTAAACTGACTTGAACTTTTGTAGAAATAATATGGAGCCACGCTCTCGGGCATCTGTATCAGATTGTCCTCTGTCACGGGAATGCCAAAAACTTCACTGAAGGTTTTGGCCCACATCTCACCCAACTTGCGCACATTGCCCACCTTCATGGACAGCGGATAGAACCAAACCAGGCGCGTTTTGACCATGTCACCGTTCTCCAAGAACACCTTGGTGCGCATCAATAAGGCCAACTCCATCAAGTAAGCGCGCACGCGCTTGCTGTTTGCCACCTCGGTAGACCATTTCAAGTTGGGCACAATTCGGTTGCCATAGCCAATAGATTCCTTCTCATAGATAAAGGGAATGTTGGCGTCGCCCAACGCCACAATTCGGTCGACATTGATGGCATCAAGGCGTTCACACTCGGACAAGACGGTGCGTTGTGGGAATCCATAGTTCTCACCGATGACCTTTGGCAGGAACTCCTGCTTCATAATCACGTCATACAGGATGCTCTCTCCGTTATACGAAGTGGCCAACAGCCGTTCACGCGCGGAAGCACTGACACCCAAAGGCTCGGGCATGTCGCCGTTTTTCATCGACTCAACGTGCGTGTTGGTCGTACCAAAGTCTACGGAGAACGTAAAGGCTTCGTTGCCTTGGACGTGCGCCGGCCATCGTGGACACAGCACTCCTTCGGCCGCCAGGTTGCCATGATCGTCGGTAAGGGTGACGTTGAGGTAATCGAAATCGTCCTGCAAGCGATAATATTTGGAACCAACTCGCTTCTCGGCCTTTAAGGAACGGTCGCGTACGACCACGTCATCAGGGCTCATCCCATTGCGATAGCCATCGTGATAGAATGACAAATCGATGCGAAAGTTCTCTAACATGCCCAGCGCACGGTCAACCAATTGCACGTTATATTGTTTCAATCCCGGCGTACGCATGAACGGGAAAATGCTCAATGCGAAAGGTACGGTGACGAAATAGCCATGGTCGTTTGTCCTATCATAGGCCAAATCAACATTGCGGCTCGCCACATAGGTGCGCTGTAGCGTGATATAATGGCGCTCTTTCTGCACGGGAATGCGCAGCGTGGCGGTCAATGTTTCGACATTTCCCCTCATGCCATGCGTCATTTCGAAACGTGGTCTGCCATTGATGGTGCCCCACAAATCACTGACGTTGAAATACTTGAAGTAAAGAGGTTTCAAGGGTAAGATGAAGTTGTGGTCATCGGCATCGCGCGTCGCATTGGTGAGATTGCCGTCAAAGAAGCAATCACGGTCGAGGGTATAATCGAGTTTAATCAACGCAGGTTGGAAAAAATCATCGTCAGTCAGCCACGGATACTGATGCGTGGTGGCTGGTAAGATGCGCTTTTCCGGCTCTACGGAATAATCTTCCGGTCTGATTACGGTGTTGTCATCCCATGTTCCGGTGATGTAAGTGAAGGTGTCTGTCTGTGTTGCATTGAGATGATTCTGCAGCACCAGCGGCACGATACCATCCACAGGTCGTGAGGGTTTCATTCTAAAGTCACTGGCTGCAATGGCCGCCTGAACGTCTTCAGGGCGGGCACCGTAGAACGGAACGCCCAAAGCCTGTACGCCTTCTTCCATCTGCATGAAGTTGGTTTCGAGGAAAGCGCGTGCCCGGTCAGCGTTATTCAGGTCCATGGCGGCAGGATTTCCTACCTCCTTAAGGATATCATTCTGCAGCGCAGCGGGCAACATAGGCAGATTGGCGATGAGATAACTGTTCACCTCACCGCAACGACGCTTCAACTCTGGATAGGCTGTGAACAACGCATAGATGTACTTGACGAAGCGTTCGCTGCGCATATACAGCGGGCGCCACAGGCTAAAGAGCTGCACATTCTGCTCTACGGGGATGTCGCAGAGTCCTTCTTGCGCATTGGGTGACGCCATGAAGAGCGTGATTGGCGAGGTAGAACCAATGACCTGGTTGCCATAGACCAAGAAATACAAGCGATCCAACTGGTCAAAGTTGAAGGCTTCTTGGTCTTGATGCAAGAACATCTCGATGGTCTCGCCCAACAAACGATGCTGTGGTGAGTCTTTCAACTTCTCCAACTCGGTGGCTCTGTTCCATTCCACAATCTGCAATTGATTGCGCAATTCAGAGTAATTGAAGAACAACTGGGCAATGTCCAGCGCATTGGAAACCAGCTTCTCGTCCATCGCTTCGCCTTGCAGACGAGCATTCATGGACAGTCGTTTGAAAGCGTTCTTCACCAAATCCATCTGTGCGAACGGAGAAGGAATGGCCGTACGAGGCTGTTGTGACAACCCCGCATTGGGGTCGGCGATCATCTCTATCTCGTCAGCATTGTATTGACTGCTCAACGGAATCCAATCTTCACCGGATGTTTTCTTATTATAGGATAATATCTTTGACATGAATTGACTTTGTATTTACGTTCAACGATGCTAAACCACCGAATTGTATTTCTCTTCGACCAGCTTGTCCAGCGTCTCATCCAACAGGTTCATCAGCTTGTAAGCCACACGGTCGGTGCCGTATTTCTGCGTCTTGACAGCCTGCTGACTCATTTTGTTGAGGGAAGAAAGCAAAGACTTGTAGTCGATGGTTGACTTGAACAAGCCGCTCTTGGGCGCAATGCCGTTCAACGCATCAGACAGCTTGTCGGTTGAAAGATGGAAGGGTTCAAAACTGCGCTGATTGAGTTTCAGTTCCTTCAACCAGGTAAGATAAGCCACATAGAAATCGCTTGTCAACGTGTGGAAGAAACTTGTGGAGAGGAAACCGCTGGTTATTTCTGGTTTGTCCTCGGTGTAACCACGTCCCACGTCGCTCTTCAATTGATTGGTGATGTACAGATATGCCAAGTGAAACTTCACCAGTTGTTTGTTGACATGCAAGCGCGTTGACGTACCAAAGTCTTTCAGTGACAGGGTCATCTTGTCGTTGGCCAACCCGTATTCCTTGTAGATGGGGTTCACGGCATTGCCGTTATCCGTGAGCAACTGGTCATCTGGAATCTGAAGAAAATCAAGAACTGCCAGCGCACCTACATATTCCACAACGTGTGCGTCGTTGCGCTGTCCGTTGCCACCCGGGTCGTTGAAGTAAGGATTGCTGGGTATTTCGTCGCCCAGATAATAGCAAGCGTTTACTTTCGACATGGGCAAGTCTACCCCATTCTGCCGAATTCCCGTAAGGTTGTCATGATAATAGAACAAGGCCGACTTGGTTTTTGAAATGAAATCGGCCCGCGAAATCGGACTGTTCTCATCCTGTTGGATATTGAAATAAGGCAACACGGTGAGCGCACCAATCCTGGCATCGCGCAAATCGCCACGGTTGTTGATTTGGATGTTGTTGCCGGCATTGCGAATGTTCTTCACGATGATGGGATAGCCGGCAGCTCCCGTTCCGCCAAAAATACTGCTGACAACAAAGATGCGGTCGCTCTTTTGAAACACGTTGGAGAACTGCTTGAACTCTTCCGAATCCTTAAACTGGTTCAATGCGACCGACCCTATGTTAGGTGATCCCACAAAACCGATGTCCATCTTGGTATCAAGTTGATCCTTGGAAAACATCATTGAACACAAGGCTTGATTGCCCGTATCCAACGTGGAATAAGAGATGAAGTCGCTGAACTTCTTCGATGCGATGGAACCCATGTTGAAGAGGAACGTATCACTCAGGTTGCTGCCATTGGGCAAGATGTCACTCAGGGTAGATATCTTGACCGAAAAGAATCCTTTGGTCACGTCCACGCGGTCGCCGTACAGTGCTTGTCGTATTTGTTTATACCACCGCAACAGGTTGCTGGTGCGTTTTAAATCTTCGTTGGCCTTATGGGGATCCACGATGATAGGCACCACTTCGAGCGACATGGGTTGTCCCGCTTCGTCCAAAGGATGAATGCCAGCAGCAAACTGCATGATGAGTGGCCGCATGACACGCGAACCTGTTCCGCCTACTAAAAATAAAAATAGTCTCACTATGGTAATGTTCTGATGATTCTTGATAATGAAATATCCACCACCCTACTCTGGAATTGGCGTGTGTCGGCAGTTGGATGACCACCAACGAATGGAGAAACTGGCAATGACAAACAGCACGGCCGTCACCGCAAAATCAACCAGACAGAAGCTGAAGAGCTGCGCGCTGAAGTCGAGTCCATCTGCCGAAAAGACACCACTGGGATAGGTGTAGTTGATGACAGGAGCCACAATCATGGCAGCAATCAGCACGATGAGCCAATGGTACCACCGGGAGAAGCTCACCGAGTTGATAACATAATAGTATATACCAGCGAAAGCCCAGGCTATCAGGGCTGTCACAATGGCTACAATGAAATAAAGGTTAGCCGAATACATCTCATTGGAGAACTCTCTCTCATAGAACAGTGACTCAAACAAAGATGTAGAAAAAATAATGAACAGCAGGGTAATCACGGCACCTGCCAGCAACAATATCGTATTTTTTTTCATAACGTGGTTCTATCGTCATGCCGCACAAAGGCTGCAACCAAGCCGGTTAGTCCTCGTGCGAGGCATGCTATTTGCTAAACTTCAATTCCATTTCAAAATAATAAGGCTCTCCATCCGAATTCTTCCGGTAGCTGTTGTAGATGCCTTGCAGCAGATATTTCAACCCGAAGGTAGTGCTGCCATCCACCTTGGTGTCGTTGTCATTCGACGAAGCCTCAATCCATTGAGGCAGCCTGTTGAGTAACTTGATTTCAACTTCCTGATCGTGTTTCAGCTCATTCGCAGACAACACGAACAGATGGGTGGCCGATTGAATGTATTTTCTTTCAGCCGGCGTGACGTCAGACTTGGTGATAGGACGAATCTCTTTGATAGTAACCGCATCGTCAGCGTCAACCACATAGTTGTTCACATCCGTGAGATATTCGTCCGCAATGAGCATCTTGCTCAGGTCTACCGCCAACACCAGTCTGATATCTCCACTGTTGCGGTCCGGCTTAAGGCCTTCCAACTTCGTCACCTGCGTACCCTGTCCGCGTTCAGGTTGGAACCGTCCGCGTATCTGGGGATGACTCAACAGCAAAGAATAATAAGGTTCGTACACGTCATCTGTCTCGAAGAGATACATGTTCTCATAGCCCCGCAGTCGAGACAGCTGGGCAAATGCCTCATAATTCTCGTCTTGTGTCAGTCGGGCAATGTTCTCATTGTTGCCCACTATCACGATGTAATAGGGTCGCTTGCCATTGTAAGACACCCCTTTACTGGGTGAATTGTATGGATAATACAGGCCGTTGTACGAACCCATCATCTTCACAAAGAGCATCGACTTCTTCTTCACCTCACTCTTGAAAACCGAGTTGGTCATGCCTTGCGCTTCGGCAAACACTTTTTGCGGATTGACACCCGACATGTCCTTGGTAGAATAAATCATGTCGGTCACCAAGATACTCAGCTCATCATCCTTGGTATTGTTCAGGATTTTATCGAAGATGGCTCCAAAATCAGTAAAGCTCGGGTCACCAATTCCTTTGGTGGCCTCGAAGATGTTGCTGTCTTTCACAAACTGGTCGAACCCTTTGGGATAAGCGTTTATCGAGCTGTTAACCACATAAATCTTATGATCCGCATTGTTTCCTGGCAAGTTGTTCAGCATCTGAACAATGGCTGCCTTGAACGAACCGTCACCGGCTGGTGAGTCGTAGGCGATCATCGAACCCGAACGCTCAAGGTAAAAATTCACTTTGAGCGGCTCAACCGCCATGCCAGAGAAGTCGATTTTCTTGGCATCACGGCGATGATTGAAAAATTCTTCAATGTATTCGCGCACCTCATCTGCGTCAAGTTTTCCATCATCATAGAACTCTGGGAAGTTTGCTTTCTGCCCATCCAAATAGTTTTCGAGGGTCATCCAGTCATCGTGGTCGATGGTATGATCTGTTCCCGCCAGCTCCATGAGCAGGTGGTTCAAATCTTTTTTAGCCCTGTTACCACAACTGCTCGCAAAGAAGGCAATGAGAACCAAAGCGATTAAAAAAGGGTTTCCAAATATTTTTTTCATTCCATTAAGACGTTTTATGGGCCAATATAGTTGCAATGCTCGACCGTTGAGCCGATAAGCATGCAACAATTTTGATACATCAGATAGCCTACCGCACAGCCAACCACGCAGTGAAGCTAATTGACTGTCTTTGTTTTCATTTCGCTCTCTATCTCTTGCAAAGATAGTGCAAGCCGAATACAAAGGAAGTTTATTTACTTTGTTGAGGCGCAGCCTATCTTATGCAAAGGTAGTGCAAGCCGAACACAAAGGAAGTTTACTTACTTTGTTGAGGCGCAGCCTAACTTATGCAAAGATAATGTAAAGCGGTGGGAACGACAAATAAATTAAGTCTTTTTTGCCGTTCCCGAGCCCCTGGTTGACTTGACATAGGCCATATCACCATGGTATGCCATCCCGAATGTAGGTAAACTTTCATCAAAGCCTGTTTGAAAAGACACGGCGCACATAGCATTCATCATCATTGACGATTGTTAGATGTTCATCTCCAACAACGCCTCATGATGATGAATTTTCTTAACATCTAACCTCTTCATAGCTGGCGTATTTGCGAACAACGTTACATCTTGCGGAAAATACGCCCTGCATTTGATTCTTTTGTATGCGGCTGATAGACAATGCATTACACTTTTCTCATGTTGGTTTGTGGCTATTTTCAACTTCTTTTTTCGTTAAAAGCATTGAGTTAGGCTTTCAATATGCATGCTTTTGGGGTGCAACAGCATGTAGATTGCCCTCCAATAGGATGCTTCTAAGAATGTTATCTCCATGCTTTTGCGGAAAAAACCTATTTTGATGGCAAATTAAACTCCTATTTGCTCCGCGTTTGCCTATTGATTTTCTCTAGATTGAGAGTTTTCATGCGCCGTTTTAAGGGCAAAAAACAGACGAAATATTTTACAATTTCGTAGGGGCGTTATTTTGGTGGAAAACGATAAATAACGCCCCTACGCCCATTAAATAGAACAAAAATCGTGTGGTAGAGACATGCAAACATATTTCACAACCACACCATCTCATTTACGAGTTGCCCCATCCATAAACGGATCTGCTGGTAAATTGAAAGGCTGGTTCTAACCCATCATCAGGTTAGAGCCAGCCTTTAAATTTATCTTCTCAATCAATGCCATTCGGGCGATGAATGTTCATCCTCGCTTATCTGCGACGTCTGCTTTTCTTACTTTTCACGCTTTTCGCTCCAGTCAGTTCTTTCGTGAACGAATAAGGAGCGTCGCTGTCGCTGATGCCACGCTGCTTATTGGGGGTACTACCCATGACATACTGGATGTTGCCGCCCTGCATCAACTGGTCGTGCGTGAAGAAGTTTTTGGTGGAAGGCGTGCCGTTGATGCTCAGCGACTGAATATATTTGTTCTCTTGACTACAGTTTTGCGCCGTGATGGTCATGGTCTTGCCGTTCTCCAAATGCAGGGTCATCTTGTCAAAGTAAGGTGTACCGATGACATACTGGTTGGCACCTGGACAAACGGGATAGAAACCCATGGCCGAGAAGACGTACCAAGCAGAGGTTTGTCCGTTGTCCTCATCACCGCAATAGCCGTCAGCTTGAGCCGTATAGAGCTTGTCCATCACCTCGCGAATCCAATATTGAGCCTTCCAAGGCTGTCCTGCATAGTTGTACATGTAAATCATGTGCTGGATGGGTTGGTTACCATGGGCATAGTTACCCATGTTCATAATTTGCATTTCGCGTATCTCATGGATGACGCCTCCGTAGTAACTGTCATCGAACAAAGGCGGAACATTGAAGACTGAATCGAGCATCTGGACGAAGGTTTGCTTGCCTCCCATGAGGTTAATCAAGCCTTGTGGGTCGTGGAACACCGACCAAGAGTAATGCCAGGAATTGCCCTCTGTAAAGGCATCACCCCATTTTAAGGGACTGAACGGTGTTTGGAACTTGCCATCCTGATTGCGACCGCGCATCAAGTTGGTTTCCTTATCGAAGACGTTCTTATAGTTCATGGCGTTCTTCTTGTATTGTGCCAGTTCTTTTTCAGACTTACCCAGTGACTTACCAAACTGATAGATGCACCAGTCATCGTAAGCATACTCCAAGGTACGAGCCACGTTCTCATTGATCTTCACGTCGTAAGGCACATAACCCAATTTGTTGTAA
This sequence comes from uncultured Prevotella sp., assembly GCA_963511375.1. Lineage (GTDB taxonomy): Bacteria > Bacteroidota > Bacteroidia > Bacteroidales > Bacteroidaceae > Prevotella. Next base: position 70,983 of record CAUPIT010000006.1, read on the forward strand.
TATTCCCAGCCCAAGCGCCCCGTTGAGCTAACTTTCGGGTGAACCGCATTGGCACCGTGCGTCACGGCTTTCCACAACGTTTCAGCATCGTAACCACGCAGCCCTTTCAGGTAAGCGTCTGCTACGACAGACGCCGAGTTGTTGCCCACCATGCAGCCGCGATGGCCAGGACTGGCCCACTCTGGCAGGAAGCCACTCTCGAGATAGGCATTGGCCAAACCCTCTTGCATCTTGGTGTTCATAGATGGATAGATGAGGTTGAGCATGGGGAACAAACAACGGAACGTGTCCCAGAAGCCTGTGTCGGTAAACATGTAACCTGGCAACACCTTGCTGTTGTACGGACTGTAATGGACTATCTTGCCATTGGCATCTTTCTCATAGAAGCTGCGAGGAAACAATACAGAGCGGTAAAGGCATGAGTAGAAGGTACGCAGATGGTCTACATTTTTATCTTCCACCTCAATTCGGCTCAACGTTTTGTTCCAGGTCTGTCGGCCCTGTGACTTGATTTGTTCGAACGACAGGTTGCCCAGTTCCTGCAAGTTGAGTTCTGCTTGTTCAGGACTGATGAAAGAAGAGGCGATACGGGCATGCACTTGCTCGCCTCGTTTGGTCTTGAAGCCGATGATGGCACCAGCGTGATTGACAGTTGCCTCGGTGGTACCTTGCTTGATTTGACCATCAGCCACTGCAGCTTTGTATGTGAAAGGCTTGTCAAACTTGATGACAAAATAATTCTTGAAATTGTCGGGTACACCCCCACTGTTGCGTGTTGTATATCCTATAATCTTGTTTTCTGAAGGAATAATCTTCACGGAAGAGCCATGGTCGAGGGCATCTACCACCACATACGACTGGTCGGTCTCGGGGAATGTGAACCTGAACATGACGGCACGCTCTGTCGGAGTCAATTCCGTCACCACGTCGTGGTCAGCCAGATAAACGCGATAATAATAGGGTTTGGCCACCTCGGCCTTGTGTGAGAACCAACTGGCACGTTCGTCTTCATTGAATACCGGTTTGCCGGTGATGGGCATGATGGCAAACTGTCCGTAGTCGTTAATCCACGGACTGGGTTGATGCGTTTGCTTGAATCCGCGAAGTTTGTCAGCTGTATAAACGTAGGCCCATCCGTCTCCCATCTTACCTGTTTGAGGCATCCAGAAGTTCATGCCCCAAGGCAAGGCGATGGCCGGATAGGTATTTCCTGTTGAGAGGGAAACCTTGGACAGGGTACCCACCAAAGGGTTCACGTAGTCTACGGGGTCAAGTTTGTCAAGTGCACTTGCGTTCATGGCAGTAACCAGTGCGAGTGCAGACAGACACGTTTTAATGATGTTCATATTATTTATTTAGATAGTATTGTTAACATGGCAAATTTACAACAAAAAACAGGAACAGGCAAATGCGTTATCATTTATTCACTTTTACGTTAGACGCACCCAACTGAAACCATGAATTGCCTATCCGTCAACGAGCGCAACGAACTTGCCGTTGCGCTCGATGTGTCTATTCTGCTTCTAGCAAGATTTTATGAAACCTGCCCTGCATGAGTTGAATTAATCAGTCTATTTGTGAGCAGCGGAACTTAATTCATCACGTTCTACTGAATTATAAAATATTTTATCTGTTTTTTACCTTTAAAACGGCTCGTGAAAACTTTCAAAATAGAAATTTGCCGAGAAAATGCATCGTAGTTGGCAAATTCGTCAGCTATCAAAAGGTTCGATGTCAAAAAAAATCATCATCAACATACACCTTGTTTTTCTGTCAATCCACAGGTTGAGTTGCCGTTTTACAGCATCTGGTGCAGCCAGCGATGTAACATGCACAGGCCCTTCATGCCAAAAAAACGGAGCAGCTTTAATTTCAGGGTGCCGTAAAAGGGAAGTGTGGGAAGCTGGATGTCGTTCACATTGCCCGTCAATTCGTAGGTATGCAACTGGACATTCAACACATGGGCATAGTAAGCATCAAAGCCTTCGTAGGCTTGAAGTGACGTATTTTCCAACACGTTGAGATGCGCTTGCAACAGGTCTTTCCATTCGTTGCCTTGCGCCCGAGCCGTAATACCGTTCTTATTATAGGTATATTGGTAAAACCCGATAGGGGTGGTACGAACACAGTGAACCTTACCTAACAGCTGTGGAAGCACAAAAACGTCCTCAAATTTACGACCAACGGGAAACTGAATGGTGTCAAACAGTGTTCGTTTGAGTATTTTATTACAGGCGAAAGCATGCAGATAAGCCTTGGCTTCAAACCAATAACGACAAACGTCGTGATAACACTTGTCATGAAGGGTATGCATTTCCACGCTCTTCCCATCGTCTCTAATAAACGAATATTCCAACAAGTCGATATCGTCATCCGCTTGTAATACCTTCATCAGCGAGAGATAGAGGTCAGCATCCAGGTAATCATCCGAGTCAACAAAAGTGACATACCTGCCTTTGGCCACCGTTAACCCCGTGTTTCGTGCCGCAGAAAGTCCCGCATTGTCTTGATGGATAACAGTGATATTCTTTTTGTTGCCGTAAGTATCACAGAGAGCAGACGAGCCATCAGTCGACCCATCATCCACTAAGATGACTTCCATGTCAGGCACATCCTGAGCCAATACACTCTGCACACACCTTTCAAGGGTGTGTTCTACATTGTAAACAGGAATGATGACAGACAACAACATCTTCTTTAATCAGGCTTGATGAATCAGTTTTTTAATACCCATTTTCACGCTCCAGGGAAGCGCCTGAACAACAAAGTGAATCATGTTATATCTAACATAATCCCACTTGTACCGCATGTGTCGACGGAAGGAGAAATTGTTTTTCGTCATTCTGGAGAGCGTTTCCGACAATTCACGAATGTTAGCTTTTTCCTGGTCGCTGTCATGAGGCAACTGGTGGGTCTTGGTGATGATGGAAACAACATGTCCATTTTCGTGTGTGATGTTCTCAATTTCGGCCCATGGTCGAACCAATTCGTCGACAACAACTTTCTCTTCTGAGTTCCAAATCACCAACCGACCACCCTCTATGTCTATGTTGTATTGGTGAAAACCTTTGTATTGCTCCACCACCGCCTCATGAGGATGATGGTTCAGATATAACTTTCCTCCCACTTTAAGCGTGTCAAGCGTTTGCAAGAGGCCCTTGACTGGTTTGGAAGAATGGTCCAAAGCATTTTGAATGATAACCAAATCAACCTCTTGGCGAGGATAGAAGGCGGATAAATACTCCAACATCCCAAAGTTTATTTTAGGTAAATTGCGATGATGACGCTGCAGAATATCATTATAATAGAAAGCCAAGGCGTCGACATAATGCAGATTCAACGGTTGCAAAAGGCCTCCCCTATTCAGGTAGTTGCCGGTCGCATAACTCATTCCACACCCCACATCGAGTACCAGCGGATGGTCAATTGAAGCCAAATAAGCATTGGCATCGAAACATTCCAGGCTGATAACAGATCCATAGTTAGACCAATTCATCATCCCCTGATACGAAATATCCCATCTGTACACATTGTTCCAGAAAGCTATTTCGTATGGAATTCCTCCTATCCATTGGTCGATTGTCTTTTCTTTTTTCATCGTTTGGCAAAAGTAAGCAATATCCGTGATAATCAAGAAAGAAAAGGTTTATTCTTCTTGTTGCGGCATTCATTAAGCGCACAACTACCTGAACAAAGGAATGTTCCAAGCAATAGGGAACGATAAGAAAAACGAATGCCGGGCAACCCTAATGGAACCCTCGGTTAGAAAATCGTTCTACCTACATGCGACATTGTGGAACGTAATTCATCATGATTCGCCTCATCAAATGGAAAATAGGTAAATAGGAGAATGAGCATCATCCCAAATCATCGGCATCCATGTAATGTAGACAAAAAAATCCAACTGATAGCATCCTGTTTCAGATTTCTAACAGTTGGATCTCTATAAGTCTTAAATCGGTAAAAAAGCGAAACCCTCTAATTATCCTCTCAGCACCTTCATCACTTTCCTGAAGTAATGATGCGTACTACGGTTACTGTAGTTAGGTCCACCGTTCCATGAACGGATTGCTTTCTCAACGTTGTTATTCGGGTTATACACCGATTGAATCAATAGAAACATCTCTTTAGACTTTGCCACACTTAGGCGGTCTGACAGCTTGTAGCGTTTCTTGCTGTTACGTCTTTTCAAGATTTGATTGCATTCTGCGACGAGTATCGGCGTAATCTGCATGACACCTACCGAATTTCCGCTCCTCGCATTGGCATTTCCACGACTCTCTACATGAATGATTGCCTCCATCACTGGAGTCCAATCGAAATTGCTTGTTGCACTGGTGCCTTTCTTTTGTCCTGCCAAGGCAAAACCGGGAAGAAAGAGCAAGATTATCCATGTTACAAAAACAATCTTTTTTATTCTCTCCATATTTACTTGTTTATGGAGCCTGGGCTTGACAACGCTCTTGTCAAACATGCCCGGGATGGCAGCTATGTGAGAACTTTTTTTCTGCTCATCCAGCTCCGTTAGATACTTAGTAGATGGCCTGCTTATAATCACTATAAAATACCATCTCTATTTTTATCGGGTGCAAAGGTATGCAAAAAAAGGCGAACAGACAAATTATTCAATCTTTTTAAGTCTTATTCTCAAAATGTAAAACATTGATTTATTGATACTTATCTCGCTAATACCGTCTATCCATGGGCATTCTGGGATGATTGAAACACAATTGACATGGTGACTGTAAAAATGCAAAACGCCCTCCGATTATCTCAACCGGAAGGCGTTATTCATAGCCTTTACCACCGTTCGCTGGTGTGCATCGACTTTTTACTTCGTCACCTTACGCACGGTACTTGTGCCGTTGCTTCGCACCTCTTTAATAAGGTATAAGCCATGAGTGGGTTCAGCATTGAGCCGTTGGCCGCTGAGATTATAATACAAGCAGCGCACGACATCGCTTAAACCTTCTGGGAGCAAGTGGTTAACGCCCGATGTGATTTTCTCGGTTACCTTCCAGCCTTTCTTCTCTGCCTCGGGCTTGTTCACGTCGGCACTGTTCTGACACGAGTACACCAGCTGATCGCTCCACGTCACACCTTGGATGGGATCCTTACCGTTGACGTCAGGTAGAGCTGCGATGATCTTATTCAGTTCAACATCAGCGATGGCGTTGTCCTGAAGGAACAGTCCCCGCAGACTTTTCTTGCCCTGAAGGTCGAGCATGGTGAGTTTATTATGTTCGGCTGCTACCAGATGGAGGTATTGTTTGGCCGACAAATCCAGGCTGGCAATCTCATTGCTGTCGCAACGGAGGTAATACATTCTCGGGTTTTTAGAGATGTCAAGGGTCGCCAACTGGTTGTTGCCGATATTGAAATCAAACAGGTATGGGTTGTTGCTCACATCGATGTTGGTAAGCTGATTGTGCTCGGCATAAAGCGTGTTGACCATCTTATTGGTTGTGATGTCCAGCTCTGAGAGGTTATTGTAAGAAACGCGCAACAAGGCCAACTGCGGCTGAGACTTGGTGCTGAATTTAGACTGGCATGCAACCTGCTACGCAAACGCATAGAGTTTAGTGTGCAAACCCATAGAGTTTAGTGTTCAAACTCATAGAGTTTAGAGTGCAAACCCATAGAGTTTGGAGTGGCATCGATACCAAGTGCCCATCACGCATCAGCAACATCTCTCTTCAAGTATGTGTGCAGGCGGAACCTGATGAATCACACCCCTACAGATAAGGCTATGAGTGGTCATGCCCACTCGGCATGTTACAGACAGCACGTCGTTAAGACACAAAAGTACAGAAATATCACTAACAAAAGCAATAATTTGTAAGCTTTTTATCAAAATCGTCTACAAAACATCATTTATTTTCTCCTGTTTGAGCCATGCCGTGATGTTGATTTATTGAACAAGAAGATAATAACAATCAACTTATTGTGGCAAAAATGGTTTTAAACAAAAATATGGCGAAGTATAAGACCATTCCCGTCATGGAGAGTCGGTATCCATCAGCATTCTCCTTGCATCATACCGGTCTTAGGCTGTATGTCATTGCAGTTTTTTGTTAACGCCCTGTAGCTTTTATTCATAGGTTTTAGATGGTACAAAGCTATAAAAAAAGGACCTCTGGAGAATTTTAGCCTACCAAATGTCAATTACGTTTTTTACTTATATACATGAAATTCTCATCATTTTATGCTATATTTGCAACAGGGAGGAGGAAATATCATGAAAGAAACAAACATCGATTTTAAATTAGAATACGATAAAGAAATCATCCAGAAAATAAGAAAAAAAAGAAAATGGCTGACGCTTACTTCTGGCATCCTGTTCTTGTCCTTCTTAGGTTTCATAGTCTCATTCTTGACATATTCACCCATCGCGCAACTTTGGAGCATCATCATCTTTGTTGTTGATTTGTTCGTTCATCTGGCTACTGTCGGTAAGATAAACTACTTGAAACAAGAGGGAGGCATGGACATGTTCACCGGCACGGGGTTTCACGATTGAACCCGTTTCCGTTTCACAAGCTACCTTTGCGCTTGTTGTGTAGACAGACGCAAACCAAGAACATCAACGACAATCGTGGACACAAACACCATCAAAATCTCACACGGGATGTAGGACTTCCAAGACTAAAACAACATTTAGGGGTTGTCCATGCCATTGCTGCCCTGTCAAATTATGATTGGTACAGATTCATGGTATACCTCAACAAAGCATATCCGACAAAGGACATGGATTTATTTCTTGACTTCGGGGACTAATAATTTGAATACAAACTAAAAAATAGCAGGAAAAAGTTGTTATATATAGAAACTTTTACTACTTTTGCAGTATGAGACGAATAAGAACATACGGTGGCTATTTTCAGGCATTCATGCAGACGCTGGATGAGAAAGTACAACGAAAGATAGACTACGCCTTGCAGCTATTGAAAACGCAGGAAAGACTTTCGTCAAAGTTTGTCAAAGCAATCCGAGATGGATTGTTTGAATTGCGAATTGAATACGAGAGCAATATCTACCGTGTATTCTTCATTTTTGACAATGGACAAATCGTGGTGCTGTTCAACGGCTTTCACAAAAAGACTCAGAAAACACCCAGACAAGAAATAGAAAAGGCACTAAAAATAAAGGAGGCTTATTATGAAGACAAACAACCACAAGATTGAAGACTACGATCTCGTGCTGGATGCAAAATACGGTAAGGAGGGTACACCGCAACGAGTGCAGTTTGAAAATGAGGCAAAGGCTTTTTATGCTTCGCAAATTCTTTTACAAGCACGCAAGGAAGCAAAAATGACGCAAACCGAATTGGCAGAAAAAGCAGGCACAACCAAATCATACATATCAAAAATAGAAAACGGATTGATTGAGCCTGGAGTAGGACTATTCTTCCGCCTTATCAACTCTCTCGGATTGCGCATAGACATATCAAAACCAATAGGATAGTTACATCAATAGGCTTCAATACGATGACCAGTCATGATATACAAAGCAAGTTTGTTCAAATTATTAGTTTTAATCATATAACATTTATACAACATTTACTTGCTACTTTCCGTTTTTGAAAGTTACTTTTGAAAGCTGCTGGTCATAAAAGCAACAAGCGGAAAGCCTTTGCTTATCGGGCTTTCCGCTTGTTTGTGGGATGGGTGGCAGGTGGGACTCGAACCCACGACATTCAGAACCACAATCTGACGCTCTAACCAACTGAACTACGGCCACCATGTATAAAAAACTTGCTTCCTCACTTGGAAACGATTGCAAAGATAAGGGATTTATTTAATCCAACCAAACAAATCCCTTATTTTTTATCTATTTTCTACTTTGCCGGTTTTGCCGGAGCTTTTGGAGCTGCGGGTGCAGACTGCGTTCCCTGTGTAGCAGGTGCTGCTTGTCCACTAGCTGCCGGAACTTGTTGCTGACTGGCACCAAATCCAGGCGTGGTATTCGGGTTGGTGGTCTGTGTTTCCGTGGCGGTCTTCTCCAATACACTCTGACTGCTGGTTGAGTGAGGAGCCACATAGGCGCATGCTACGCTCAAGACGACCATGGCGATGGCCAAGCCCCAGGTAGCTTTTTCGATGACGTCGGTCGTTTTTCTAACGCCCATGATAGCGTTTGAAGATGAGAAGTTGGAAGCCAAACCGCCTCCTTTTGACTCTTGGATCAATACGATTCCCACCATCAACAAGGACGCAAGAACGATGAGTCCAACGAATAATGTGTACATCATTTTCTTATTTGTTTATTTTATTGTTTAATATTAATTTCTCTAAAAAACGTAATTGGTCTGCAAAGTAACTATTTTTTTTTGGATAATTCAAATTTAATCGCTGAATTATTTCCAATGCCTGTTCATATCTCCCCTGCTTGATGTATATTTTGGCCAGTGTCTCAGTAAAGTATCCCTCATCCGGTTCACTGTTTTCGTTTTCCTCTTGCAGTTCCGGAAGATATTCGGGCGTATCGTTCAATTGGATGCGCCCATCGCCGCTTTTCTCTATGAAGCTGTCGATGAGTTCCTGCCCTTTGAGGTGTAGTGAGGGTGACGGCTCCTGCTGTTCCTCGCTATTTTCCACCTCCATGAGATAAGCCACATAGTCAACGGCAGCATCGGCTGGTGTTGGCTTGCGCTTCTTGCTGGTCTCCTCTTCATCGGCTGGAATGGTTTCCAGGAAGTTGTCGATTAGCGAAATGGTACGGTCGTCATCCACAGGTTGATTTTGTGGATTCTGTTTATCCTTGTCCGCCCGCTTGAGTTGATAATGCGCCGCCTCGATGAGATTGAAAAGTACCTTCCGGTCGGTGAGATAAATGGCGGCTCGCCGCAGTTCTTCATCAAACGAGGGATCGTGCAGAAGATACAGGTTTTGCAACATCAGCAACCTTGCCGTCTGATAATACGGGTGCAGGGCAAGCAGGCTTCTCAGGTCATAGAGCGTCTCCTTGTCCATCGTTTCTGGATGTTGTATCAGTCGGGTCAGATCCATCTGTAGGTTATTGATAGCTTGAAGTTACCAGTTGGCTACGGTTGCATTGAAAATTTGGTCTGCAAGATCTTTCACCATTTGCGATACCAATTCTTCTTGTACCGAGTTCAGGTTCTGAGTTGTCTCGTACGACTTGGCAGATGAGAACTGTCTTTCAAAGTCTTCAGTATGATTGACGTTGTTGGTAAAGCGCACGTTCACAGTGAGAGTCAACTCGGTTTGTGCCGAATGTCCTTCACTGGAGACCGACTTGTTGCGCTGCGTGTATGACACAATCTCGCCTTCTATTTTCAGGTCGCCATTACGCCTCACCTGCTGTAGACGGGTGTGGTTGGCGAAAACGTCTTTCAGTTCGTTGTTGAACATCGGCCCCATCGGTCCCCACACATAACTACTTCGTATGGGAAAGTCGACGATTTGGATGGTCTTGGTCTTGGTGTAGTCGATGCTGGCACCATTAAACTTATAGCTAACCGAGCAAGCCATGAGCATAAAGCTCACAACAAGACTGATGATAAGGTTGCCACATGCGTGGTGATATCTTCCTGCTGCCATAACGTCAACTCTTGTCCAGTCCATATTGTTTGATTCTTCTATACAGCGTACGGTCAGAAATGCCAAGTTCCTGTGCGGCTTTCTTGCGGTTGCCACCATTACGTTCGAGGGCCTTCTCCACCATTTTCCGGCCGAGGTCGTTCAAGTTCAGGCTCTCTGGTTCAGTCACTTCCTCCACGATAGCATCCTCTGGATCGGCCGATGACCGTACGGTTGCCTGCGGTGCAGTTACCTGGGGGTGCTGCGGCATGTTGGGATATCCTGCCAGTTTATTATCCAACGCATGCACCTGTCCTTGATAAGCCACACCAACATTTTGCTGTTGCGCCTCGTTAAGTTGCTTTCTGAGGCTGTTCAAATCCCTTCGCAAGTCACTCACGTTGCCCCTCAGCTCGTATAATATTTTATACAGTATCTCGCGTTCGCTTTCGTAACTGTGCGATCCTTGTGGCGAGATGGGTGCCAGCTGCGTGCTTTCGGGATCGCGTGGGATGAACTGTTGCAACAGCTGTGCGTTGATTTCCCTATCTTTCACCAACACCGACATCTGCTCGGTGATGTTTTTCAGCTGCCGAACGTTGCCTGGCCACTTGTAATTCAGCATCAGCTGTTTGGCGTCTTCGGTGAGACTAATCTTTGGCAGGCGGTATTTCTCGGCCATCTGCATCGAGAACAAGCGGAACAGCAAGATAACGTCTTCCCCGCGATCACGCAGAGGAGGCATCTTGATGGGGATGGTGTTAAGACGATAATACAAGTCTTCTCTAAACCGTCCCTCACTGATAGCTTTAGGCATGTTCACGTTAGTGGCGGCCACTATGCGCACATCAGTCTTGCGAATCTCTTGTCCGCCCACGCGGATATATTCACCAGTTTCCAGCACACGCAGCAAGCGAGCTTGCGTAGCCAATGGCAGTTCGCCCACCTCGTCCAAGAAGATGGTACCTTTGTTGGCTATGCCAAAATAGCCTTCGCTCTCTCCGATGGCACCGGTGAACGACCCTTTCTCGTGTCCGAACAATTCACTGTCGATGGTTCCTTCTGGGATAGAGCCACAGTTGATTGCAAAATACCGTTCTCTTCTTCGAGGTGAATGGTCGTGAATAACGCGCGGAACGATTTCTTTGCCCACGCCACTCTCTCCGAATATCAAGACCGACAGGTCAGTGGGTGCAACCTGAAGGGCCACATCCAGCGCATGATTCAGCTCGTCAGAGTTGCCCACGATGCTGTAACGTTGCTTTACTTTCTGCAATTCCGAAGTGTTCATTGGTTGACAAAATTAAACAATTTATTCGAGATAGCCGCAAGGATGGCTGAGTTTTTATGCGCCATCGCTCCACCTTATTATATAGCATCCATCTGTCTGTCCCTTCCATCAGGAGGGTCAAAGCGTGGCCTTCGTCTGATCCTGACCCTTTCGTTCGTTGATTTTGATAAACAACAGGCCGATGCCCGTCCACACCAATTCACGTAATCTGACCAGCAGAGCCACGAAGATACCCGCGTTGGCCGTCATGCCCAGTGCCGATACGGACATCAGGAAGCCACCCTCGCGCCCGCCCAATTGCAGGGGCATGAAGAACAACAAATTAGCAAACAGCGACGTAAACGCCAACACCAGCACACAATGCAGATAGTCTACATGTGGCATGAGCACCATCAAAATGAACATCACCTCCAGTGCCGACAAGAACCTACATGCCATTTCCAACGCTACGGCCGACAAAAAAGTCTTGGGATTTTGCTGATGCAAGGCCGCAATTTGTCGGTCTACGGTGTCCAGTTGCTGCCTGTGCTTCTCCACGAAAGGCTGTGCCCACTTCTTGACAAACGGTATGTGGCGCAGCACATTCATCATACGCACCGCCAACCCCTTCTGATATCCCACCAGAAAGAACCAAATACCCAGCCCGCAGAACACAGCCGCGGCAGCCAACAATAGCCCCATCTTAACGGACATGGGCTGTGTGAGCAGGTACAACACGATACAGACAGCCCAGAAACAAAAATGGGTGAAGATGTGTGTCATCACATAAAGAATCACCGATGACGACGCTCGCTCGGCTCCAATTCGTGGCGACAGCTCCATGATACGATACGGCTCGCCACCCATCAATCCGCCAGGAGTGGCGTAATTGAGCGCAAACCCTGACACGGTAATCTTGTAGAGCCACCAAAAACCCACCTTCCCCTCTGGCTTCTCAGCTGCGTCTGCATCACCATTAGTCAGTTCTTGCGACGGATGAACAGGCTCACTGCTTCGGATAATCAGGTACCAAGCTGCGGTGTTGAACATATACAACACTGCCCATAAGGCAACAATAGCAAAGAACCAATAGCCAGCATGAGTCAACCCATTCCACACTTCGGTGAAATTGAGTTGGGTGACCATGATAATTAGTATGACTAACCCAAAGATGAAGAAGGCATTCTGATATTTACTTTTCATCTTTCTTTGACTGACTGGCCTGCTGCTCGCCCTTCATCTGACGCTTGGGCGCATTGAAGCGACCCTTGCCACGGTCCTCACGGCGTTCATGATAAAGCTTGGGCAGCGGATTTTTCATCGGCTCATCATAGTTGAAGCGGTTGCGATAGATGTCGATGGCCAGATAAACGGCTTGCCGCAGTGGGTTCTCATTGATAACACCCTGACCGGCCACCTCGAACATTGGCGTATAATTGGTTTTGGTACAGACGATGGGCAGGTTGGCGATGGTGCTCACACCCTCTTCCAACGACAGCGTCTTAAAAGGCAACATGGCCTGGTCGTGATACATCGCTAAGATGCCATCAAACGCATCATATTCGTTGGAGCCAAAGAACGTCTCGGCTGCATAAGGACCGAATGCGCACATGCCGGCATCCGAAAGCTTGGCAACGGCCGGACGAATGATTTCCTGCTCCTCTGCCCCATCGGCCTTCGGATTAAGACCCAGCACTGCAATGCGCGGGTTGGCGACACGCAGATCACGCTTTAAGGTGAGGTACAGGATAGCTGCCTTGTGAACAATGTTCTCTAACGTGATGTTTTCCATGGCCGCTTTTAGGGGTTGATCGTCGGCCACCATGGCCACGTGCATGAAGTCGTTCAGGTACAATGTGGTGGTTTGCTTTCCCTCTCCCAAGCAAGTCTGTAGGTAGTTTTCCAAACTATCGAATGTGAGGTTGCCAAACTTAATGCCATCGGCGCTCATGGGAGCTGCCACCAACACGTCGTAAACCCCTTCCCGATAATCGGTCATGGCACGGTCGAGGGCACGCACTGCCGCCCGTCCCGACTCTTCCGTAGGGGTTCCCAACTCCACTTTCACCTCGTCATCAAAGCAGGTCATCAGGTTGATGCGACCGTCGCACACCTCATCAGCCGTGTTGATGATGCTGAAGTTGGCCTGGATGTCCAGCGCCTTTCGGTGGTAAGCAGCAATCTTGGGCGACCCATAGATGATGGGCGTGCAGAGCTCTAACATCTCTGGAGCTGCGAAAGTTTTAAAAATCAGTTCATATCCGATACCGTTCGTATCACCGTGTGTAAGGGCCACACGAATTTTTCTGTTGTTCATAAGAGTATTTGTTTATATGTCACGGAGGTCATGAGTGACGGCTGTGGCCTGTCCTCGCTCCCCCTATCTTTATTTTCGTTTCACGGTCAGCAGTACCGCTTCCATCTCACGCATCTTGTTGCGTTTGTCCATTTCAGGCGCATAGACGAAGGCATCGAGTACCAGTGACTTACCGGCTACGCTGTCTTTGACGATGCGTCTCACCAACGGACCGCCCATAGCGTCGCCCACCATCTCCCACAGTCCGCGCTGCAGCTGGCATGACTGTCTGCCGATTCTGACGTTTTCTTGTGTCATGGAGCGGGCCACGGTGCGCATGTACATGCGGTCGGTCTCGCCTTTCATGTTCGCTCTCAGCACACTGTCCATGCGTTCGGACGGCTGATCATCCATTCCGCTGAGGGTGTAGACGCACAAGTTCTGCATGCCCTGCGCCGCATTGTTGGACACCCAAAGGAAGTCTTTGCTCACCTTGTGGTAGGTCATGTCCGCAGGCAGCAGCACGGTATGGTGGAACATCGAGTCGATGAGCCTTTCGCCTCGTACGGCATGCTTTCGCTGGAGCTGGAGAATGGCCGACAGATATTCGTTGGTCACCAGCAACTGCCTCACTCGTTGTTGGTTCGTGGCGAGGAATTGCTTCAGGTCGTCGGCCGATCCCACGTCTACATATACAATCAATTGCGGCTGCGCATGGCGGTCGCGCTCGATGTGGAGCGAGGGCTTGCCAAGCCATTTTCGGTTCCACCTCACCACCACAACATTGCGCACCTGCAACAACTTTCCCTTGAACCGAGCAGGCTCAACCTGCCGAACGTCGAACATTGGTTCGCGCTGTGGCAGTGCCGGCATCGGCACCGACAACATGTGGCTCACCAAACTGTCGGCATCGCCAACCACCAAAACCTCGTAAGGGCGCGCCGAGGCAGCGGGCAGCGGGCGTTGTTGCTGCCCACAGGCTGTCAAGAGCAGCGTGGCAGCAAGGGCAACTACCCAACGAAGCCTGCTCATGCGCCAGCTTTTTTAGCCGTACTCAACAGGCCACAGGCTGCGAAGATGTCCTGCCCACGACTGGCTCGGATGGTGGTGAAAACGCCATGCGATGTGAGATAGTTGCGAAAGTTTTCCATCGTCTGCTCGTCGGCACCTTTCAGTGGCACGTTCGGAATCTGATGGAAGCGTATCAAGTTGACGCGGCAGTCCAGCCCATGCAGCAGGTCGATGATTCTGCGGGCGTGCATCGGCGTGTCGTTCAGTCCGCCAAAAACGATGTATTCGAACGACAACCGACGTTGGTGAGCAAAGTCGTAGCCCCGCAACAAGTCAACAATCTGCTCGATGGACATGCCTTTCTCGGCGGGCATCAGCATGCTCCGCTGCTCGGGCAGGGCCGAATGCAGACTGATGGCCACATGGCAATCGCTCTCATCCAGAAAGCGTTTCAGCTTGCCTTTCACGCCCACACTGCTCACAGTGATGCGCTTGGGGCTCCAGGCATAGCCATAATCGGCGGTCATCACCTGTGTCACCCTCAGCACGTTGTCCAAATTATCCATCGGCTCTCCCTGCCCCATGAACACAATGTTGGTCAGTCTGTCACGTTCGGGCAGTGAGTACACCTGGTTGAGAATATCGGCATAGGTCAGATTACCTTCAAAGCCCTGCTTGCCAGTCTGACAGAACAGGCAGTTCATCTTGCATCCCACCTGACAGGACACGCACAGGGTGGCACGGTCATCCTCGGGGATGAACACGGTCTCGACAAACTTTCCCGAGGCGGTTGGAAACAGATATTTGATGGTTCCGTCTTTCGAATACTGCGCATCGATGTGCGCCATGCAGCCAATTTCATATTCTTCGGCCAGCCGTTCACGGTTCGACTTAGAGATGTTCGTCATCTCGTCAATACTCGTCACCTGCCGCTGGTAGAGCCATTTAGCCATCTGTCCACCAGCGAACGAAGGCATTCCCAACGCCTGAGCCACCTCTTTGAGTTCGCTCAGCGTCATTCCCAACAGCTTTTTCTTACCAGTTTCCATTTTTGATCTTGTTTATTAAATCGCCACCTGCCCTTTGCTGAAGACAGGCTTCGCCGCTGCAAAGTAAGTAATACTTGCTTTGCTTTCTGCTCGCACCATCTTTGCAAAGGTACACAAAAAGCCTGGAACATCCTACACCTAATATATAAAAACGAAAATTACAACCCAGATTCACGCAAAAAATCTGCTGTTTTTGCGAATTTTGCGTGACTAAACAGCCAAAGAATAAATTCTGCCAAAGATGAAAAAGCGAAGATGGCAGATGTTGTATGGCTGTGCTATCCTTCAAATGAAACCGTTTTTTGCGCGGAAAGCGATATATCACAGCGCTACAAATTGTCCTTATTTTTTATCAAATTTATGGTCAAAATCGTCCAATAAAAAAGCACATTCTAGAAAAAATCAATAGGCTTACCAGGCACAAAAGAACGATTTGGGAGGCCTGAAAAATCGTTTTCAACTTCAAAAGGGGCATTTTATCGGCTAAAAAACATTTTTATTGACGCACAACAAGCATGCTATTGAGGTGCAAAAGCATGTGAATTGAATGCCAATAGCAATGCTTTTAACGAAAAAGTGCGTGAATAGCGTAGGACGAGCAGGGATAAATGTGCATAAGAACCTGATTGTCAACAACATCCCAAAGTCGCTCATATTTCTCGTATTTGCGTCTTACTACCCGTCTGGTGGCAAAAACGCAAAATATGGAAGGGTTGCTTGTCAAGATTATTCATCATCCAACACGATGATGGTTGGCATATTCTCGACGCCAACTTATCACTTCTTTGATAGTCAGAAAGGCGGACGATAAAAAAGTAGGTTGTTCATTTCTTTTTGTGGGCTTTTTGCACTATCTTTGCATAAAACAGGCAGCACCTCAGCAATTCAAACGCGGTTTGACTGCTTTCGGTTTGCGCTGTTTTTGCATAAGATAGGCTGCGGTTCAACAATTACAAACAAGAGCACAAGCTTATCTCGCTCAGAAACCAAATCCGTTCATGTAAAAACCAAAATAATGAGAGAAAATATAGACTGCTTTCTACCGTGCAACGACATCGCCGTGATGGAGAACACCCTTCACGACTTGCGACAAAGCAAGTGTGTACGACAAATTTATCTGATGGTTTCGGGACAGTTCACGAAGGAAAACGAAGTTCCTCAAGATTGTTCCTTAGTTCGCATTGACCGCCTCACGTCATCTGAGACGATGAGGAAAATGGCTCAATTGGCTACTGCCGATTATATCCTGCTCAGCAGGAAGGCCACACCATTCACGCTGGGATTTCATGCCATGGACCGGTGGCTGCGCGTGGCGGTCGACGCTGATGCCACCTGCGTGTACAGCGACCACTACGTCAGCGTGGGCGGAAAGCGGCTGACGCACCCCGTGATTGATTATCAGGAGGGGAGCATACGAGATGATTTTAATTTCGGACAGCTGCTGTTGCTGAAGACAGAGACCTGCAAGGCATTCGCAGAACAGGCCGACAGGGGCGATTACTTGTTTGCCGGATTCTACGACCTGCGCCTCTTTCTCAGCACGCAAGGTACCATCTTCCACCTCGACGAAATGCTTTATACCGAGCAACAGGTAGACAACCGACTGAGCGGAGAAAAGCAGTTTGATTATGTGGACCCGAACAATCGGGAGGCGCAAACGGAGATGGAGCGCGCAGTCACGGCACACCTGACCACCCTGGGTGCCAAGATAGACACCACGGCATATAACCGACCCGATTTTGAAGAGCAGGACTTCGAGTTTGAAGCTTCGGTAATTATCCCTGTTTTCAACCGCGAAAAGACAATCTCTGATGCTATTAAGTCGGCATTCGCACAACAAACGACATTTCCTTTCAACGTAATAGTGGTAGACAACCATTCAACAGATGACACCACCCGTATCGTGGAGGAATTGAAACGCACTCACCAACGACTGATTCATCTTATTCCCGAGCGTACTGACCTGGGCATTGGCGGCTGCTGGAACATGGCCGTAAACGACGAACGCTGTGGACGATTTGCCGTTCAGTTGGACAGCGACGACCTGTATTCGTCGCCACAAACACTGCAACGCTTAATAAACGCCTTCTATGAGCAAGGAGCCGCCATGATGATAGGCAGCTACCGCCTGTGCGACTTCAATCTGCAAACAATACCACCTGGCCTTATCAGTCACAGCGAATGGACAGATGAGAATGGCCCAAACAATGCTCTTCGCATCAATGGGCTTGGAGCTCCCAGAGCCTTTTTCACACCTTTGTTACGACAGATACAGGTACCCAACACCAGCTATGGCGAAGACTATGCGCTGGGACTGCTCTTCTCACGCAAATACAAGATTGGGCGTATCTTCGAAGAGTTGTATCTCTGTCGGCGATGGAATGGCAACAGCGACCATGATTTGAGCGTGGAGAAACAGAACCGGAATAACCAATACAAAGACCGACTGCGCACCTTGGAGATTCAGGCACGACGCCAAATGGTGAGCGGAAAGAGTGAAAGCATAGTAGAGAGCCAGTTGCACCGGTTCACCAACCGCCAACTGGAGGTTTGGGAAAGTGCCCATCAGCGGTTCAGAGAACTCAAACAAGTGGAGACCCGACAGCTGCTTTTGGGCGACAACAGCTTCACTATTCAGTTCAATCCAGCGCGAATGGTGTCAACGGGTGCCAAGATTGACCACAAATCGTTGGCCGCCCGCCCTTGTTTCCTCTGCGAGAAAAACCGACCGGAAGAGCAGATGACGAAGACAATTGACAAGGATTTTGAATTACTCATCAATCCTTTCCCCATCCTGCCCGAACATTATACTATCCCACTTCGGAGGCATGAACCCCAACAAATAGCCCCGCATTATGCGGAAATATACAAGCTGCTGGATTACTTTCCCGAGCTGATGGTGTTCTACAACGGTCCGCGCTGTGGCGCATCGGCTCCCGATCATGCCCATTTCCAAGGCGGCAGCAGCGGCATCCTGCCTCTTCAGCAGGCGTGGCAACGGCTTGCACACTCCTTAGAGCCTGTGATATCGCTGAGTGAAGAAGATCAGCTGGCAGTGGTGAAGGCATATCCGTGCCACGCCTTCGCCATCAAGTGCCGCTCAGCCAAGGCGGGTGAAAAGCTCTTCCACGAACTGTATCGGGCTCTTCCCCTGCACGAAGGTGACACGGAACCCATGATGAACATCGTGGCTTGGCGGCAGGATGACGATTATATTTCGGTGGTATTCCCCAGAAAGAAGCACCGTCCCGACTGCTACTTCGCCGAGGGGGCAGACCAAATGCTCATCAGTCCCGGTGCCTTAGATATGGCTGGACTGATTATCACGCCACAGAAAGAAGACTTTGAACGGCTCACGGCCGCACAACTCGATCACATTCTAAGCGAAATGAGCATCCCCCAACAGGACATGCAGCATGTGTTGGACCGCTTGGCGAAAGCCTCAAGCGCCAATCAGCCCACCTTCGCCACCATAGAGAATCATCAGGAACCCAGCGTATCGGTAGGAATTGTCAGCGCAGAAGAGATACGTTTCACGCTCAACAAGCCCTATCTGGCCAAAGGGGAGGTGGTGTCGGGCGAACAAACGGTGCGCTTCCACGAGGGAGGAATCGGGTGGAACGGCAACATCTACCGTGAGTTGACGTTCACGCCCCATCAAGCTGACGCGTCTTTCACGCTTGACGACGTGACCATCGGCATCAACTTCCACTGGGAACGCAAAGAGTCGCAGACCTTCCCTGGCGTGTTGCGCCTCATCGTGGACAGCGAAAAGATATGCGCCATCAACGAGCTGCCGGTAGAAACCTACCTCGAGAGTGTCATCTCCAGCGAGATGAGCGCTACGGCCTCACTTGAACTACTGAAGGCACATGCCGTCATCTCACGTAGTTGGCTGCTGGCTCAGATGGAGAAACGCCGCAACCTGAAGGAGTCGGCGAACAGCTTCTTCTCGTTCATTCGGAAAGACGACGAGCTGATTAAGTGGTACGACCGAGAAGATCACACGCTCTTCGACGTGTGCGCAGACGACCATTGTCAGCGATATCAGGGCATCACAAAGGAAACAAGTCCCAACGTGGCCACTGCCATTCGTCGCACACGAGGGCAGATTCTGATGTCGGAAGGCGAGATATGCGATGCCCGCTTCAGCAAATGTTGTGGCGGCATCAGCGAAGAGTATGAGTATTGTTGGGAGGACGAGCATAAACCTTATCTGGAAGCCATACGCGACAACCGCCAGCAACTGGAAGGAAGAGCCGAGCCGCTCATCGACCTGACGGTGGAGAAGAATGCCGAAGAATGGATACGCTCGGCACCCGAATCCTTCTGTCACACCACTGACAAAAAGATTCTCTCGCAGGTATTGAACGACTATGACCAAGAGACAGCCGACTTCTATCGATGGAAAGTGAGCTACACCCAAGCGGAATTGAAAGCTCTTATCGAGCAGAAGACGAACATGACTTTTGGCGATATCCTGGACTTGGTGCCGCTGAAGCGAGGCAAGAGCGGACGCATATCCCGCCTAAAAATCGTTGGCAGCGAACTGACCTTCACCATCGGCAAGGAGTTGGAGATAAGAAGAACGCTGTCGGAATCGCACTTGTATAGTTCGGCTTTCGTGGTTGACAAGGAGGATGTGGTTGATGGCGTACCGCAGAGGTTTGTCCTCACCGGAGCCGGATGGGGTCACGGCGTGGGACTTTGTCAAATAGGTGCCGCCGTAATGGGCGAAGATGGATATGGCTACGATGAGATTTTAACCCACTATTACCACCACGCCACCATCGAGAAACTGTACGAATGACAGGGAGTAAACGGGAGTTAATGGTTGTAAGCCGGGGTTAATAGGAGTTAGTAGAAGTCGGTGGGAGTTAATGGAAGACAACAGACAAATGTCTGTTTAATCAAGAAAAACTCCTAAGTGTCCGCCACATTGAATTATATTATATAAGGTAACGCCCGATAACTCCAGTTAACTCCCACTAACTCCCCTTAACTCCCAATAACTACTACTAGATACGAATAGCTCCAATCAACTCGAGATGAAAATAATCAGTCATCACCTATTCAACTCTCCCTTGGACCTCAACCACGAAGTCAAGGTTCCCTGGAAGTGGATGCCAACGTTGTACCTCTTCAAGGGGTTCACGTTTGTGATGCTGTTCTATTTTCCACTCGTGATTTTCAAGCGAATGGGAGTCGACAACGGAACGGCAACTTTCTTCATTGCCTGGTTGATGTTGCCCGTCGCCATGCGTCCCGTGCTGTCCATTTTCGTGCAGACGGGCCACCGCAACCGCCTATGGATACTGCTTTCTGAAACGCTGATTGTCCTCTCCATGGCTGGCATGGCGTATGCTCTGAATGGCACTTGCTGGTTGGAAGGCAGCCTCATGTGCCTCGGGGTGATGGCCATTGCGCATGTTTTTCACGACATTGCCATCGACAAATTCAGTCTACAGGCCATCAAGCACCATCGCACCTCGTCCCTTCGTTTCTTCAAACTGACGTTCTACCAATTGTCCATGCTGGTGGTACTGGGCATCATCGTGATGATAGGCGGAAACCTCGAGGTGATAAACAGAAACATACGAAGTTCATGGAGCACGGCATGTTACTGCCTCAGCGGCATTCTTGCCGTCGTTCTACTGTGGCACATCTTCATAACACCACAGTCGGGTGCCGATGACAGAGAGCGAAAGATACGGGTATCCGACATGTTTTACGCCTGCCTCAACACCAGTGCCGACCTCATCCGAACCCCGAGTTCGTGGCCGGGCATCCTTTTCTTGAGCATGTTTCTGCTGCCCTGTACGTTGCTCACGCCCGTTTCCATCCAGTTCATGCTCGACTTAGGTAGTAGCGGCGGACTGGCGCTGTCGCCGCAAGAGTTTGGCTATGTACAAGGAACGGTGGCCGTCTTCGGCCTCATCACCGGAGGCATGCTGGGCATCTGGCTTCTCCGAAAGGTTGGATTCAGCAATGCACTCCCCCTCATGACGTTTACCACATGCATTCCACCACTCTTCTACATTTATCTCAGCTATGCCCTACCCGCGAACATTGGTTGGATAGCGTGCTGCGCATTCGTCAGCCAAATGGCCTGTGGATTCGGCTTATGTGCCTATTTGCATTACCTTGTTTATTACAGTGAGGTAAAACGAGTGTCCACCTACGCCCTGTGCATGTCACTGGTCACGGTGTCTACCATGATTCCCATGATGCTGTCCGGCTCGCTACAGCAAGCCCTTGGCTATCGTAGTTTTTTCATTCTCACCACCCTTTTGGGCATCTGTACCCTCATCACGTCTGCTCTGGTGATGGTGGACAAGGGACTGACGGAGGAGGGAAAACAAGCAAACTGAAAAGAAAATCATTCGGCAATGAGTACATGATACGATATTTTCCGAACACAAATATTGTAAGAACAGAAAAAACATGTAAGTTTGCACCAGTTTCTTTTGCCGCTGAGGTTGGTTCGAGAAATTAAACTTGTCTACACTGACGCAATCTAACGTATGAAATGACATTATCTGAATACCGCTTATATTTCAGACAGTTTTACCCGTCGTTGCTGCTCTACGCCAACCGGCTGCTGGTTCATGATGGCATGGAGGACGTTGTTCAGGACGCGTTTGTTGACCTGTGGCACCGACGTAATGCGATGGACGACGCGGCTCACATCAAGTCGTTCCTCTATCGGGCCGTGTACACCAAGTCGCTCAATGTCATCAAGCACAGACATGTGGTGAGCGGCTATGCTGCTGAGTGTAGTGCCTTGGAGATGATGCGACTTGCATATTACGATCTCGACAGCAATCCTGTCGACATGAATCTGGAGAACCAAGAGCTACGGGAGAAGATTGACACAGCCATCAACGAGCTGCCCGACAAACGAAGACAGATATTCAAGATGAGCTATCTGCACGGCATGAGCAACAAGGAGATAGCCCAGATCATGGACATCTCAGTTCGTACGGTCGAAGCCCAGCTCTACAAGGCCTTGAAGTTTCTACGTCATCGTTTGGAGAATCTCATGCTGTTGTTATTGATGTTAATATTTGTTTATAGGTAAGTTGTTTTAGCTGCTCAGTTGTATTATATATATAGGAATGGAAGAAATAAGCAATAAACTTCTCAAGAATTATCTCCTTGGCAAGTGCTCGCCAAAGGAGATGGACCGGCTCACCACATGGGCACGCGAGTCGGACGAGCATGCCCGGTGGCTGTTCAGGATGACTGATGCGTACCACGCCTACTGTGCGCCACACCAAATTGACGAGGCTCATGTGCAGCGGGCTGAGCTGGACTTGCTGAATCGCATAGCTAAAGAAGAGAGGGTAAGAAAGCATAAAAACGTTTTGAGGTGGACAATGTATGCCGCTGCCGCGGTTCTTACTGCTTTGTTCGTCATGACTGGCCTGCACTATTGGAGTGACCGAGAGCAAATGGTACAAGTTGTGGCTCTCAACAATGTGCGACATGTGCTGCTGCCAGATAGCAGTGAGGTATGGCTCAATGCCCATTCCACTCTTCGATACCCCAAGCATTTCAATGACGATGGTCGGCAACTGGAGCTGGATGGCGAGGCTTACTTTGAGGTGAAGCCTGATGCCGACAGACCGTTTGTGGTGAAAAATGAGTTCCTGACCACCAGTGTACTGGGAACAAGGTTCAACTTCAGTACCCGTACCACGGACAACACGGCCGAAGTGACCTTGCTGTCTGGAAAGGTGAAGGTAAGTGGCAACCATGGCGAGGGAATGATTACCCTGCGTCCCGACCAACGAGTTGTACTCGATAAAGCCAGCCGCAGCATGGAGATTATGCAGACCTACGCGCCCGTGTCGGCAGCATGGCACAACAAAGTCATTCCCTTTACGAACATGCGCATTGACGAGATTGTCAAAGCACTTGAGGAATACTATGACGTGCGCATTGACATCTCGCCCCGCCTGCAGAACAGGTCTACCTATACGGGCGTCATCAATTGCCGCCCAACGATTGACTCGGTACTGGCCGACCTGTCGTACTCCGTTCCGTTCGCATTCCACCGAAAGGACGGACGCTTGATTCTCATAGCAAAACAACCTTGACCGCCAGTGCCTTTCCGGCACAGGCAAACAATCAAACCAATCAATATCAAGAAGCAAGGAGAATGGCATGCCGTTCTCCTTGTTCGCACAAATACACGGCACTTTCATATCAACCTTGGTAAAGACGTCTGTTATCTTTGTCCTGTTATTTTACTATAAAACAATTATTTATAATCAGCAAAATAGAAAAAATCGATAGGCAAGCGGTATGTAAAAGTACGCTGATTTTAACAAATCATACTTCTTTTGGAACCGAAACATTGATTTAACGGCCTTGGAAACACCTTTTAGAGGCGCAATCAACATGCTATTGCAACATTAAAGCATACATATTCGACGCTAATAACAATGCTTTTGCCGACAAAAAACGATAAAAATAAGAACAAAAAGATAAGGTTTAAGCATAACATATTCATTAACAACAAATTACCAACATCGCTCATTTTGGCCGTTTTTACCACCAACAGTGACGCTCATTGTCTACAAGAGAAATATGAGAGTCGTTTTGTCAAGAAAAATCAGCAATTATTATCCTTCTATGCAGCATATCATCTAATTTTATACAAGCTGTTTGTGGAAAGTGTTTCTCGTTGCAAAAATATCGTTCTTAAATGATAGAGTCGTGATACAGATAAAGTTTTTTTTGCACTGGAGTAAGTACTTTGCAAGTTTCAGTTGTAATAGTAACGTAACAACAATCAAACTGGGCATGGCTCCAAAGGCCAGCCTAAGTCTTAATTCTAATCAATTTATAATGAACAAACATTGCTATGAAAGAGGATCCATGCTACGCAGGATTGTCTTATCCGCGGTTCTCTTAGGCTTGCCGCTGCAATGGGCAAGCGCACAGATTAACCTGACTTCTGAGCGAACGAAGTTGGAGAATATCGTGAAGAGAATCAAGTCACAGTCAAAGTACCGTTTCTTCTACAACGATTCACTCAGTTCGGTTCGAGTGAATGCCGTTAAGCTGAGCAACGTCCCCTTGGCAACCGCCTTGGACAAGCTGTTCGCTGGAACGGGCGTGAAGTACCACATCTCGGGAGACGTCATCTATCTGACGCTTCAACAGAAGCCCCTCAAGACCAAGCCGGCAACAGCCGATGCCAAGCCTCATGTCATATCGGGCGTGGTGACCGATGCCAATGGTGAGCCGCTTATCGGCGTGAGTGTTCTTGAGAAGGGCACAGGCCAAGGTGTGGTGACGGACATCAACGGTCACTATTCATTCGAGTCGAAGAGCGACCAACCTCTACTCGAGTTCTCGTACATAGGCTATGCCTCACAAACCGTCAAGCCTGGCGACCGCTCCAGCATCAACGTGCAGATGATGGAAGCTGGCCAGGAACTCAATGAGGTCGTGGTGACCGCTTTGGGTATCAAGCGCGAAGAGAAGGCACTGAGCTACAACGTGCAGAAACTGGGCGGCTCAGACTTCGCCTTGAAGGAAGCCAGCGTGGCCAATGCCCTGAACGGTAAGGTGGCAGGTGTGGTTATCTCGCAGTCGGCATCGGGTATCGGTGGTTCCACCAAGGTAGTGATGCGAGGCGACAAGTCGGTCAATCCAGATGGCAACAACAATGCGCTTTATGTATTGGACGGCATTCCGCTCCCCGACCTTTTTCCGCGTAAAGGCTCAGCATCCAATGGTCAGTATGGCGGTATGGACGACGGCGATGGCATTTCCAATATCAACATGGAGGACATTGCAGAAGTTACCGTGTTGACAGGTCCGTCGGCGGCCGCCCTGTATGGTGGTCAGGCGGCCAATGGCGTGGTGATGCTGACGACCAAGAGGGGAGGACTGAAAGATGGCAAGCCGCGCATCAGCTTCTCCAATTTTACCGACTGCTACCGGCCTTTCCTGCTTCCGAAGCTACAGAACCGTTATGGAAGCCGCAGCAACGAGTTCAGCAGCTGGGGACCACGCTTGCAGAATGAAGCGAACTACAACCCTGCCGATTTCTTTCAGACAGGAGCCAGCGTTTCGAACACTGTTGGCATACAGTTCGGTAACGAGAAGAACAGCACCTATTTGTCGCTGTCGGCCTATAACGCTCATGGAGTGATACATAACAACAAGATGAACCGCTACAACGTTTCGTACAATGGTATGTATTCCATCGGTGACAAGCTGAGCCTTGGTGCCACGCTGATGTACATTGACAAAACCGCTCAAAACATGCTCTCGCAGGGAGAATATTACAATCCTATCGTTCCCATCTACCTCTTTCCACGAGGCGACCAGATAGAGAAGTACAGGTCGTATGAGCGTTACGATGCCAGCAGGGGCTTCCCCTTGCAGTTCTGGCCTTACGGAGATCAGAAACGGTCTATTCAGAATCCTTACTGGATTACCCACCGCAATTTCAATATCAACCACAACGAGCGTATCATATTGGGTGGAAGCCTTAAGTACGATATCCTTGACTGGCTCAATGCAACGGTACGTTTCAGAACCGACCGCAACACCAAGGTCAATGAAATCAAGAACTACGCTTCGACACTTCCTTTGCTTACATCAGCATCCGACAAGGGTTCTTACCTGTTGGCCACCGATAAATCTACCCAGGATTATGGTGACCTGATTGTCAATCTTCATAAAAACTTCAATCATTGGGGGATGGTGATCAATGCCGGTGGCAGTTTCAAGAACACCAGTTTCAACTATACAGCCAACTCCAACAAGCTTGAGTTTGGTGCGCCCTTGGCCACCGTTCCCAACAAGTTTACGCTGAACAACCTCACACCAGAGCCTCAATACCAGGAGGGAAAATCCATCAAGACACAGGCTCTGTTTGTGAGTGCATCGTTCGATTACAAGCGCTGCATATTCTTGGATGTCACTGGGCGCAACGAATGGACTTCGTTGTTGGCCAACACCTCCAGCAAGAGCATATTCTATCCATCGGTGGGCATGTCGTTCATCCTGACCGAATGGCTCAAGGCACCCAAGTCGGTACTGTCGTTCTCCAAGTTACGCCTATCGTATGCCAAGGTGGGTAACGTGCCGGTTTCATTGGCAGGCATCACCGTACCGTCCTATCCCATCAGTCCTGGCGGAGGCGTGAGCATCAATCCAGACCTGCCAATCAACAACCTGAAGTTCGAACAGACTAAGTCGTTCGAGATTGGTCTTAACTCACGTTTCCTGAACAACAAGATAGGCGTGGACATCACTTGGTATCACGCCAACACCTACGACCAGCTCTTCAAGTTCAGAGCGCCCGAGAGCAGTGGCTACAGCAACTTCTATGTAAATGCTGGAAAGGTGAGCAACCGAGGTGTTGAGGCGATGGTAGATGCCGACCTCACGTTTGGAAAACTCTTGTACAAGCCCGTGCTGACCTTTACCTTCAACCGTAACCGTATTGAGGAGTTGGTGCGCAACGTGTCCAATCCTATCACGGGCGAGCCCATGAATGTAGACCATTTTGACTTGGGTGGCTTGTCCTCTTTCAGAAACTACATCAATGAGGGCGGCTCTATCGGTGACTTTTATGTGAATCATCTGGTCAAAGACATGAACGGATATACCTATGTCAATCCCAACAACATGCAGATGGCTATCGACAACACCAATCTGATATATGGCGGCAACACGTCTCCCCGGTATTCCGTGAGCCTGCGTAACAGCTTCCAGTACGAGGGTTTCAACCTCTCATTCTTGATTGACGGTCGCATAGGAGGTCGAGTGGTGTCGGTTACGCAAGCCGTACTCGACGCTTATGGCGCATCCGAGCGCAGTGCTTTGGCAAGAGATCGCGGCGGTGTGAGCGTGAACGGCATGATGATGGATGCCGAAACCTACTATCGGCAGATAGGAGGAGGATCGGGCGTGTTGTCCAACTATGTGTACGATGCCACCAACATCCGTCTGAGAGAGGTGTCATTGGGCTATACCTTCTCCAACAAATGGTTTGGTAATGTCATCAAAGACCTCACGGTTTCGGTGACGGGTCGCAATCTCTGGATGATCTACAACAAAGCACCTTTTGACCCACAACTCACATCATCGGTCGGAACGTTCTATCAGGGAGTTGACTATTTCCTGATGCCGAGTTTGAGAAGTTTCGGTGCCAGCATTAAATTTTCTTTATAAAAAACAAGCAACAACTATGTATAATTTCAATATAAGTGCAAAGAGCACATGGGCAACGCTGCTGCTGTCCGTATTGATGCTCTCCTCTTGCACAAGCGATTTCCTGTCTACCAATACAGACCCCAATGCGGCAAACGAGGAAGATTTGCTGCATGACAATTTGGGCATGGGGTCGCTAATCACACAGATGGAGTATCAGATATACCCCTGTGTCACAAAAGCACAGAACGTGGATGTGAACAATTACCAGAAGATGTATTCATTGGCTGGTGACATATTCTCGGGATTCATGGGCGTCTCCAATACGTTTGACAACAGCGGAATGAACAACGCCACCTACAAGATGGAACCACGGTGGTGTAATGCGGCTTACAGCGTGGCTTATCAGAATTACATGATACCATGGTACAGGCTGTCTTTGAAGAAAGAACTCGTGCCTACCACCTTTGCCGTAGGGCAGATATTGAAAGTGTTGGGCATGCACCGCATAACCGACATGTACGGACCGATACCGTATAAGGACTTCAAACCTTCGTCAGACGTTGCTTTCACGGCACAAAACGAGATATATGACCTCTTTTTCAGTGAACTGGACGAGGCGGCCGCAATTCTTGCAGATTTCGTGAAGACCAACCCAGACGCACGTCCGTTGGCAGCCTACGACAAGGTATATGCAGGCGACTTCACCAAGTGGATTAAGTTGGCTCATTCACTAAAGCTTCGCTTGGCCATGCGCATTGTATATGCCGACGCAACCAAAGCTCAAGCCAAAGCAGAAGAAGCCATACGGGCTGGCGTCATGGAAGGAAACGACGACAATGCCTTGATTCGCGTGAATGGTGCCTCCACCGTTAATCCCCTGTACATGATTTGCCATTCGTACAACGACAGTAGGTTGGGTGCCACGTTGGAAACCTACCTGAAAGGATACAAGGATCCACGCCTCGGGTTGCTGTTTGAGCCGTCGGAGGTATCTGGCGCTAAAGACTACAACGGAGTGAGGACTGGTATCTACATGACCGGTAACGAATACAAGGTATGTTCCAAGCTAAATGTCACGGCATCAACGCCCATTCAGCTCATGACAGCCGCCGAGGTATACTTCCTGAAAGCAGAAGCTGCCTTGCGTGGATGGCAGGCTGGTGGCAGCGCACAGCAACTGTATGAGCAAGGCGTTCGCACGGCATTCGACCAGCCTTTGGGAGCGTCGCAGGCAAAGGCTGGCAGTGCCGATGAGTACCTCAAGGGTACAACCACGCCCGTTCCCTACAAAGACTTGTTGGACTCATACAACAGTGTTGCCACTTTTGGACATTGCTCCGTGGCTTGGAACCATCAGGTTCAGATTGATGACAATGATGATGACGATGAAGGAGGCGACGATCCTGGTGACTACCCAGATGATGGCGGTAATCCGGATGACGGTGATGATGATGGTGGCATAGACGACGGTGGTGAAATAATGCCAGCCATGTTACCATTCGGAGGAGCCGACAGCGAGGAGCTACTGGAGAAAATCATCACACAGAAATACATTGCCCTTTATCCTGATGGACAGGAGGCTTGGAGCGAATTTAGGCGGACTGGCTATCCACGCGTGATTCCTGTGGAAATGAACATGAGCATGGGTAGTATCGACACCAAGAAACAAGTGGCCAGGTTGCCATATCCCGTGAACATCAAGAGCGACTTCCCTGCCTCTTACCAACATGGATTGTCCTTACTACAAGGTGCCGACAATGGCGGAACCAAGTTGTGGTGGGACAAGAAAGCAGATAAGAAATATCAAAAATAAGTAACATCCATCAACATCGTAAATTATTCAAAATATGAAAATAAAAAGTTTTATTGGCATCTTGGCTTCGTTGTTCTGCCTGGTAGCATGCGAGGAATGGACAGAGCCAGAACCAAAAGCGTTGGACGACACGTCTTTCCACTCGCTGACACCCGAGCAGGAGAAAGATTTGATTGCGTACAAAAATTCTGACCATAAGATTTTCTTTGCGTGGTACAATTACTCACCAGCCTCGCCATCAATGCAGACTCGGCTGACAGGCATTCCCGACAGTATCGACATCGTGTCGTTCTTTACGGGGTATGTGAACAACGAACAAAACAGGAATGACGTAAAGTTCCTGCAAGAGCATAGAGGAACAAAGGTGCTGGTCACCATGTGGCCAGAACATTATTTCAGTAGGACTGGAGAGGGTTCGGAAGACTTGGATTCCATGAAGATTTATGCTAAGAACTTGGCTGACTCCATCTTTCATTGGGGACTTGATGGATTTGACCTCGACTATGAGCCATGGTTTGGCGGCGACCAGTATAGCACGGAGATGATGCGTACCTTTATAGATGTGCTGAGCCAGTATCTTGGTCCCAAGTGCAAGGAGCAGTACAAGGTGAACGGCAAGCACAAGCTATTGGTGGTTGACGGTCAATGGCTGGACGAGGAATATGCTGACAGGTTCGATTATTTCATTGGACAGGCCTACAATGCCTCTTCTCCTGAAATATTAAAAAGTCGACTCAAGGGTAAGGCGAATGATTATGGAAAAGGGTTTCCAAACAACAAACGCATCTTGTGCGAATGGACCAGTCAGGCCGGAAACTCATTTGGACAAGGTGGCATTGATTTCTATGATGGCGAAAAGACGATACCAAGCTTGTGGGGAATGGCCAAGTTTGCCGTTGACAACAATCTGGCTGGCTGTGGTGTATACGTATTACAGTTTGCCTACGCTGAGGGCAATCATCTCAATAAACCTGTACCGCCCAACAATTACTTCTATGTAAGAGAGGCTATCCAAATTATGAACGGTAACAAAAACAATAAAAAACAAGAATGATGAGACATACGATAAAAACAATCTGCTTTCTGTCTACAATCTGTTTGATGGGTTTGATGGCCTGTACAGATGACGTAGACGTAGACGCTGTTTACATTACGGCAGCAGAAAAGACACCCGTCACCACTTTCTCAGTGAAACAACAGGGCGATGCCATGGGACTGACCATATCAAGTGCCTTGAAGGTGGAAGAAGATGTTAGTACAGAACTGACAATAGACAACAGCTTGGTGGAGACATACAACAGCATGCACGGTGACAATTACCAATCATTGCCTGAGGGAACGTTTGCCTTGTCGCAAACAACGCTGACCATCAAGAAAGGTGGTTATCGTTCAGAAAGCACCAGTCTGCAAGTAAGCAAGCTGGAGAACCTGAAGAAAGGCATGAACTACTTGCTGCCAGTGAGGATGACAAGCAAGAACAAACGCTACCCACAACTTCCTGGCAGTGACATACTTTATGTTGTTGTGAACAGAACCCTCTTGATGAATGTACCGAGACTCAATGGAAGTAATTGTTTCAAGGTGACTTTCAAGGACAATGATGTCAGCAGACTTCAGAACCTGGATGCCTTTACGCTCGAGGCTCGAGTGTGCTTGTGGGAGATGCCAAAATACTATGGCGGCAACTTGATGGGCATTCTGGGCTTCCCCGAAAACTCGGACGATGGGAAAAGCGCATGGCTGTTCGTGGATGGAACGCCCGACCGTGTCGGTGGCGAGGGCAATGTGCCAGTGTTCATGTTTGGCTTGAAGCAATGGGCTGTTTATGCAGGGCGTTTGGGCTACAGCATCGCCAAGAACGAGTGGTACCACGTCGCAGGCGTGTTTGCCAACAACAAACTGTCGCTCTATATAGACGGAATCCTCTTTGCCGAGGCCGACTACGCCAAGAAAGTGTCGTTTACCAACAACTTCTATATCGGTGCCGCACCTGGCGTACAGAATGGTTTCTATCTCAAAGGATCGGTGAATGAATGTAGGTTCTGGACACGAGCTTTAACGCCGCAAGAACTGAAAAACCCATTGCATCAGTGTTTCGTGGAAACCAACAGCAAGGGATTGGAAGGCTACTGGAAGCTGGACGATGGTACTGACGAGTGCAAAGACTACACTGGCCACGGACACACCGCCCACAAGGATGGTTATGGCGAGATAACTTGGCAGAAAGAGGTGCCATGCCCCTTCCATTGATAGACCGAAGGAAGAAAATTGAAAAGAGAGGCGACTGCATTTGTGCAGCTTGCCTCTTTTTTTTCTATTTGATGCAAATCAGACGTAATGAGTTAGGTTCAACTGCAAAAGAATGAGAGATAAAGTTCAAGGCAAAAAAGAAAAAACAAGACGAAAACATGTGTGACTTTTTTCGATGCACAAAAAAAATTTTGAGGTTATTCTTTTTTGTCGTAACTTAGCACCTGATAATAACATCGAACGATATAACCAACTTACACCCAACTACCAACCATGAAGAAAACAATGAAAATGCTAGCAACCGCCTTGTTGCTATCTGCCATCTGCCTGTCAGCATGCGAAAAGCCATCTCTGGCAGAAGAGACAAACACCGAAGAACAAGAAACAAAAGACTTGTTCCACCTTTCTTTCCGTGTCGCCCAATTCGAACACATTCCTTTCAACCAAGCCGTAGACATGTCGCGTGCCACCGATGTCAAGCAAGTTTGCACGCGTATCAGTTTGGCCCTGTTCAAGGATGGCGTGAAAGTAAAGAACATTCACCAAGACACGAAGAACACTCACTTCGGTCAGATTGACGTCACATTGCCTTCAGGAACATACCAAGTGGTCGCCATTGCCCACAGTGGCAGCGGGTCGGCCACCATCACATCGCCCGAAGAGATTTCATTTCCCAAAAACAAGATGACCGACACCTTTTATTATTGTCAAGAGGTGACGGTTGGAGGCAATGCGTCTTACCAACTCGAAATGAAGCGTGCCGTTGCCATGTTCAGAATGGTAACCACCGATGCCATACCAACAGCGGTCAAAACCATGAAGTTCTATTATACGGGCGGCAGCTCAACATTCAATGCGATGACAGGCGTTGGTGCGAAAAACTCGCGCCAGACCGAAGAACGCACCGTGACAGATGCACAGCATACTGGGCCAGGACAGTTTGACGTGTACACCTTTCCGCACACGCCCTCGGATGTATTAAAAATCACAGTATCTGCATTAAACGCATCTGGTGATGTCATTGCCGAGCACACTTTCGAAGAGGTTCCCGTCAAAGTAAATGAGATCACGCAATACAAAGGCTCGTTCTTTCAAGGCACCACACCAGCAGATGCCAATATATTTTCCTTTT
Source organism: uncultured Prevotella sp. (assembly GCA_963511375.1). GTDB lineage: Bacteria > Bacteroidota > Bacteroidia > Bacteroidales > Bacteroidaceae > Prevotella. The sequence continues at coordinate 103,532 of CAUPIT010000006.1, forward strand.
CCGTCCAAGACGAATGGACGAAAAAAGAATACACTTATTAATGGGCATCCTTCAAGAATGATATTTTTATAGCTCAACCAGACAGATTTTTGGAAAGATTTTTCTACCTTTGGCCCAGCTTTCCAAAAAGAGGATATTATGTCGTCTATTCGAAATTTCAAAGACATGGCCAGTCAGCTGGCCCAAAGAGGTGTACGAAAAAGAACAGCGGTTATATGCGCAACCGACGAATCAACACAGCAGTCGGTCGCCATGGCCATCCAGCAAGGATGGATGGAAGCGGTCATGATTGGCTGCACCGACCAGGTTAAACAAAGCCAACCCTTGATGGCGTGCTCGCAACATCTATCGTTTATAGAAGCTGCGAATGATCAAGAAGCAGCCGAAAAGGCCGTCGCGATGGTCAAAGAAGGCACAGTAGACCTCATCATGAAAGGCCTCATCAGCACGGATGTTGTCATCCGAGCCATTCTCGACAAAGAGAAAGGCATCTTACCCGCAGGAAACGTGCTCACCCATGTGACCGCCGCATCCATTCCCGACTATCACAAACTGCTGTTCTTCACCGATGCTGCGGTGATACCCTCCCCTACACAAGAACAGCGTTTCATGCAAATCAAGTATATTACGCAGCTCTGTCGCCAGTTTGGCATCAGCCAACCCAAGGTGGCCCTGATACACTGCTCAGAGAAAGTCAACGCCAAACATTTTCCATTCACTGCCGGTTACGCCAGTTTGATAGAGCAAGCGAAGGCCGGAGTCTTCGGACCTTGCATCGTAGACGGCCCGCTCGACTTGAAGGTGGCCTGCAACTTGCACAGCATGCAGGTCAAACGCATCGATTCACCCATACAGGGATCGGCCGACGCGTTGGTGTTCCCGGACATTGAAGCCGGCAACTTGTTCTACAAAACCATTACACTATTTGCCCATGGCGAAACGGCTTGCATGCTGCAAGGTACCCAATGTCCCGTCGTCCTCCCGTCAAGAGGCGATGATGTCATGTCCAAATTCAACAGTCTGGCGCTGGCCTGCCTCCATTGTTAGTGCGCCATTGCACCCGATTTCTATAGAAATAATCAATTTATGTTCCACATATTAAGCATCAACCCCGGCTCCACATCCACCAAGATAGCCGTTTTTGAAGATGAACAGATGCTGTTCACCCGTAATATCCAACACTCTGTTGCCGAATTGAGTCATTTTAACCAACCCATGGATCAGCTGGAATACCGCCGGCAATTGGTTATAGACACCCTCAAGCAGATGGAGGTACCGTTCAATTTCAACGCCGTCATCGGTCGCGGTGGCTTGGCCAAACCTGTGGAGAGTGGGGTCTATGAGGTAAACGAACGTATGCTCGAGTTGACACGCAATGCCCTACACCAACATGCGTGCGACTTAGGATGCCTCATCGCTTACGACATTGCGAAGGACATTCCCGGCTGTCTGGCCTTGATAGCCGACCCCGGCGTGGTGGACGAGCTGTCGCCTTTGGCCAAAATCAGCGGCTCTCCCCTCTTACCGCGCTATTGTATCTGGCACGCACTAAACCAGAAAGCTATCGCCCGACGATATGCACGAGACATCGGTAAACGCTATGAAGACCTCAATCTTATCATCTGCCATCTGGGGGGTGGCATCTCCATTGCAGCCCACGACCATGGCCGCACCATCGATGCCAACAACGCCTTGGGGGGCGAGGGACCTTTCTCTCCCGAGCGAGCTGGCTCACTACCGGTGGCCGACCTGATACGCTTGTGTTTTAGCGGCAAGTACACCATGGAGCAACTCCTTAAGAACGTCACGAGAGAAACAGGACTTAGGGCGCATCTGGGCACCAACGACGTGAAAGAAATCCTACAGCGTATCGAACAGGGTGACCAGCATGCGCAGCTCATTCTCGACGCCATGCTCTTCCACACGGCCAAAGCCATCGCCTCAGAGGCAGCCGTGCTATACGGGAAAGTAGACGCCATCCTGCTCACCGGAGGCATCACTTATTCTGACTACGTAGTGAACAAGCTGAAAGAACGTTTAGACTTTCTGGCACCCGTCATCACCTATCCTGGCGAAAACGAGATGCAGGCCATGAGCAACAACGCCCTTGCCGTGCTGCGGGGAGAGCTGAAGACGAAAGAATACCATTAAGGCTGGTTCTATAAATTAGCTTTGTTAGATTTTGAACTTACATTTTGACCACCAAAAACCGCCTCGCAATCTGGCAAAGCTAATTTATAGAAACGCCCAAAACGCAAAAAGACTGGCAGCCACCAAAGCAGCTGCCAGTCTTTATTTTTTAGTGGACTTGCGGAGATTCGAACTCCGGTCCGCACAAGGAAACCATACGTTTTCTACATGCTTATTTCAGCCTTCGATTTTCGTGCCACAGCAAGACCTGAACCACCAACTGTGACCTTATCCTCTAAATTTCACCCTTGCACCGAGGCGTACACGGGCTATTTCCGATTTACCTGCACCGCTTGACCCTCAGATTCGGAACAACATCCTTGGAGCAGTGTCTCGTTCCATCATCTAATAACGGAATAAAGCTAATAATCTACTATACTTCGATTAAGCAGCGAGAGCGTAATTATTATCGCCAATTAATTCTTTGATAACTGAGATTTAGGAGCCAGCCACCGAAGCTCCGCATGCTTACATACCATTTCGACTTGCCGTCAAATCCATACAAGCCCAGGATGTAGAATGCAAAGATACATCTTTTTTCTTAACTTCATTCACTTTCCCGCAAAAAGTTTTTCCTTGACGGAGAGTAAACTTTTACATTTTTCACCACATTTCCGTCTGCGATTCACAAAAACAATGTACCTTTGTGGAAATTAAGCATTTCGTAAACGATACGACAGCAATCAAATAACAATACAATGAACAAACTTTTTTCATTTTTTCTGTTCACCTTCCTGGCCCTCAACGCATGGGCTGGCAAGATAGTGACCGACAGTATTCACAGCAATGTACTGGATAGTACGATGACCTACAATGTCTATTTGCCCACAGGATATGAACTGTCATCACAAAAGTATCCCATTGTTTACTTGCTTCATGGGTTGTATGGCACTTATAAAGATTGGGCTTCGAAGGCAAACGTGAAAGAAGTAGCCGACGAATTGATAGAGACGCAGGAGGCTGTGCCCATGGTGATTATTATGCCCAATGCAGGAAATCCTGATGTAAGGAATCAGTGGAATGGCTATTTCAATATGCCTGGTTGGAACTATGAAACGTTCTTCTTCACTGAACTGTTGCCCACCGTGGAGAAGAAATACCGCGCCATAGGCGATAAAGTCCATCGCGCCATCATGGGACTCTCGATGGGTGGAGGCGGTAGTACGGTGTATTGCCAACGCCATCCCGAGCTTTTCTCGTCATGCTATGCCATGAGTGCTTGGTTAGACAATAAAGAACCAGAGGTTGCCCCACATGAGAAGGACAAATTGTACTATGTTTCTAAATCGGTGCGTGACCATTCGGCAATTGATTTCACTGCGAATGCCGACGAAACCACGAAACAACAGCTGCGCTCTGTTCGCTGGTTTTTCGATTGCGGAGATGATGATTATTTGGTTGAACTATCTTTTAAGATTCACCAACTCTATGCCAAAGTAGGCATCAAAAGCGAGCTTCGCATCAGAAACGGCGTACACAACTGGGAATATTGGCATGGCTGTCTGCGCACAGCCTTACCGTTCGCCTCCATCGACTTCCGCAGATAACAGGCAAACAAAGGGGAATGTAAAACTCATAACGCCCCCTATTTCTCATCTCGACAGATGAAAACTGCCACCATCAATTCTTAACTTTTAAACACCGCACGATTGCGGAACGTGATGACGAGTTGATGAGCCCAGCGAATAATTACGCCCCTACGAGCAACAGAACATTAATTACTATGTAGGGACGGGGTTCATTACGTTATGTCACAAAGGCTTACAATAATTGACCGAACAGCGTGGACAACGCAAAAGAATGTCGTATCAAAATGCCGATGCACCTTTTTTTGCTCCTCCTATTTTCGCTTTCGTCCCGAGGTCAGAAAGTTCAACACGGCCCTTTCATTTACCAATGATGCGTTGCTTTGTTATCATCAAACAGAACGTTCAGCCGTAAAATTTCATCTGCCGCAACATCTTTTTAACACAAATGCTAAGCGTTTTTTCAACCTACTGTTCATGGATAAACAAATAGCCGAATTATGGAAAGGTTTTTCCATCAATCTGATAATCATTTCGTTAGATGATTTAAGTAACTAAAATACAATCAAAAAGTGATGAGTTAAGTGCCATCAAGGTCTTCAATAGGATACTAATTGGGAGGTTAAAGCATGCATATTGGGAGGTTAAAGCATGCCTATTGGACTGCAAAAGCATGCAAGTTGCCGATTTGTTCGATGTGAATGTGGCAAAAGATGGTGATAGGAAGGCTCTCAACACTTGAAACACCATCCTTTTTTATCTATTTTGCAATTTTGTTTTGTCAAAGAAAAGGAATTGATTTAACAAACTAAAGGTTTATTAACACAACACGATGAAAAATCGTTCGTCACTACCTCACCGCATGACCCGTGTAACAGGAAACCGACAGCTGCAAGGTGGATAAATAGTCGGAGAATATCATCCTACAAAAATAAATATCGCTATCTTTGCAACAAATTAACGAAAAACGAGTTAATAAAAGAAAGAGAAAAAGAGATTTTACCCACGATATGAAAAAAGTCAGTCTATATATTCTGCTACTCATGCTGTGCCCGCTGACCCTCACGGCACAATCTTCCATGTCAGACGAACAGGTTCTTGAATTCGTTATGAAAGAGAACGCCGCAGGCACCTCACAGGCTCAAATTGTGACCAAGCTGATGCAGCGCGGCGTGAACATTCAACAAATCAGGAGAATAAAGGATAAATACGAACGACAGACCAAGCGCAAAGGACTGGGAAACATGGCCGACCAGACCGTAGACCAGACAGAAACACGCATGCGGCAGGCCAATGGCAATTCGAAAGAGGCAAGGGCGAAGTACAACACCATCAAGGAGCAAAGAAGGGATGCCAAGCAACTTTCAACCAACAGGCTGCAACCACAGATACAATGGCAAGACCAATATGATGAAGACAGCGAAGAGTTTAAGCTGATGCAGCAAGAACTGAACTACCTCACGCCCACCGATTCCATCAAATGGCTCAAGCAGATACTCAAGCAGCAGGCTGAGAACAAGAAGAAAGTTTTCGGCAGGGACATCTTCAACAACAAGGATTTAACCTTTGAACCCAGCATGAACATCGCCACGCCGCAAAACTACCGTTTAGGTCCAGGCGATGCTGTTTATATTGACATCTATGGGGCATCCCAAAAATCAATACAAAGCACGGTATCACCAGACGGTGATATCAATATCGAAGGCTTTGGCCCCATACAGGTGAGCGGACTGACCATTGCACAAGCCAACCAACGACTTCGAGCGCAATTGGGTGCGCGATACAGCAGCAGCAAGGTGCGCCTCACCCTGGGACAGAGCCGAACCATCACTGTCAACGTGATGGGAGAAGTGCGAGCACCTGGTACTTATACCGTATCAGCCTTCGCATCTGTTTTTCATGCCCTTTACATGGCTGGAGGAACCAATGATTTGGGAACGCTGCGCGAAATCAAGATTTATCGCAACAACCGCCTCATCTCTCAAGCCGACGTTTACGACTACATTCTAAACGGCAAGATGACGGGCAACGTGCGCCTAACGGATGGTGACGTGATCTACGTGGGTCCCTACAACTGCCTGGTGAACATCACGGGAAAGGTGAAACGCCCCATGTACTATGAGATGAAGAGCAATGAGAGCGTGGGTACGCTGCTGAAATACGCAGGAGGTTTCACGGGCGACGCCTACAAAAAGGCCGTACGCTTGGTTCGCAAGACGGGTCGCGAATTTGCGGTATTCAACGTTTCCGAATTCGACATGAACACCTTCCACATTGCCGATGGCGACTCGGTATCGGTCGACTCGATTATTCAACGTTATAATAATACGGTAGAAATAAAAGGAGCCGTATTCCGTCCAGGCTTGTACCAACTGGGCAACGACATCAACAGCGTGCGCACCTTGGTACAACACGCCGAAGGACTGAAGGAAGAAGCCTTCACCTCCCGCGGTGTCATCCATCGCATGAAGGAAGACCGCACCCTGGAAGTGGTGGCGGTCGACGTGGCGGGCATCATGAACGGCACCGTGGCCGACATACCTTTGAAGGAGAACGACGTGCTTTTCATCCCCACGAAACATGAGATGATGCAGCAGCAAACCATCACCATCCATGGTGAGGTACAATATCCTGGCGTGTACAAATACGCAGACAATGAGACGCTGGAAGACTTCGTACTGCAAGCGGGTGGACTTAAAGAAACTGCATCTACCGTAAAAGTAGATGTTGCCCGCCGCATCGTCAACTCCAAAGCCCTCACCACCGACTCACTCATCGCGAAGACATACACCTTTGCCTTGAAAGACGGCTTTGTTATCGACGGCGAACCTGGCTTTGTGCTTAAACCCTACGACGAAGTTTATGTGCGCAAGAGCCCGGGGTACAGTGTTCAGAAGAATGTAAGCGTAGAGGGTGAGGTAATGTTTGGTGGCACCTACACCATGTCCAAGCGCAACATGCGGCTCACCGACCTGCTGCAAGCTGCTGGTGGCGTAACCGACTTAGCATACATCAAGGGCGCACGGTTGGAGCGCGTACCCAATGCTATAGAAAGGTCAAGAATGGAGACAGCCTTGAAGATGCAGCAAGAAGAAATGCAACGCCAACTGTTGCAGATGGCTGCCAGCAGCAACAACGCTGGCGCCATACAGCAGTTGGGACAAAACACGTCAACTGCCCAATTGAAAAAATTTGAGATTCCCGCCACAGTTCCCGTAGGTATCGAACTGGACAAAGCCATTGCCGATCCCAATAGCGACGCGAACATTGTGTTGCGTGAAGGCGACCGCCTCATCCTGCCTCAATACACGGCCACCGTCAAGATTAACGGAGCCGTGATGTATCCCAACACCGTGGCCTACAAAAAAGGAAAGAAAGCCAAGTACTACATCAATGCAGCTGGTGGATTTGCACAAAACGCCCGCAAGAGCAACGCTTACATCATCTACATGAACGGCATGGTAGACAAGGTTTCACAAGGAGCAAAAATAGAACCGGGTTGCGAAATTGTAGTTCCCAGCAAGCTATCTCGCAAGATGAGCATTGCAGAAACCATGAGCCTGGGCAGTGGCATCACCAGCATCGCTGCCATGATAGCCACGATAGCGAATATGAGTAAATAAATGGATATCTAATCAGATTAAAAAGAAGTTCCCACAATGCAGTACCAAAGAAGCATTACAACTTTTATGACATTGATTAGTTGGCTCGTTGTTTATGCAGCAAGTCTGTTTAACAACGGGAAAACTGACTACAAGATTGTTTTGTTTCAAGATGCTTCGATTACAGAAAAAACAGCTGCAGAGGAACTTCGTACTTACCTAAAACTAGTGAGCGGAGCTGAGATTCCCATCATATCGTCTTCAGACGCTTACATTAAAGGACACCACATATTTATTGGTTACCACCACAGTCTCGCAAAAAAAACATCCATGATAAAACCAGATCCAGAAGACGATGGTTTCACATATAAGACTTCAGGAGATAATCTGTATATTTATGGAGGAAAACAGCGCGGAACCATGTTTGGAGTTTATGCTTTCCTAGAAAACGAACTAGGCATAAGATGGTATAGCAAAGACGTGACAAAAATCCCTACCAAGGCCCAATATGTTCTGCCATCGTTAAACTATTCTGAAAGTCCCGCTGTGAAATACAGATTCGTTGAGTTTAAACATTTCCATACAGATGCCGCTCTTTATGCTCACAACAAGATGAATATGGTATGGGACGCATCGCCAACAAAATATGGGAAGCTACATAACTACTGGGGAATACATACCTCTGAAACATTGGTACCCACAAAAAAATACTTCAAGACGCACCCTGAATTCTTCAGTTACAGAAATGGAAAAAGAGTTCCTCATAGTCAACTTTGTCTTTCCAATCCAGAGGTTTTGAAAGTTGTAGTATCGACATTGAAGACAAAAATCAACACGGTCATAAATTATTGGGGATATGATGTTTCCCAAAATGATAATCAGCTATACTGTGAATGTGATAGATGTAAAGCTATTGAACGACAGTTTGGCGGACATTCAGGTATATGGATTTGGTTTGTCAATCAAGTGGCTGCCCAACTTCCACACATCACTATCGGGACCTTTGCGTACCAATACACAAGACATGCTCCCAAGAATATCAAACCAAGAAGTAATGTATTGATTCGATTGTGTTCTATAGAATGTTGCTTCGCTCATCCATTAGCGACGTGTGCAGAGAATCGTTCTTTCATGAAAGATTTTCAAAACTGGAAGAAGCTTACTGACAACATTTTTATATGGGATTACGTGGTCAACTTCAACCAATATTTATTGCCCTTCCCGAATCTAGCTGTTCTTAAGCCTAACTTGCAAAACTTTGTCAACAATAATGCCGTAGCTGTATTGGAATCTGGGCAGTACACATCAGGGGACGGCGAATTTTCTGAAATGAAAGCATGGATTATTTCCAAACTTTTATGGAACCCTCAGCTGGATACAGACAGCCTGATAAATGACTTCGTATACGGCTATTATGGAAAGGCTGCTCCCTGCGTTATAAAATACATCCGCTTGTGTCAAAGTTTGGTGCAGCCTAACACGCATTTTGGCTGTCATATTAAAGGAAACCACAAGGTTTTTACAACTCGATTCATCACAAAAGCAGAACCGATTATTCAAAAAGCCTACCAGTTGGCTGAAAATGAAGAAGTACGACGCAGAGTGAAAATGATTGACCTACAAATTCTGTATCTTAAATTTGTACAAAACAGAATCAAGTCATTTACTGATGGGACATACCAAAAGCTTTTACAAATCATCAAAGATGAACACCCATACATCAACGAAGGAATTAGCGCTGATGACTTTATCAAGAAGCAAGGTTATATATGACTGGCTTTGACATGTTTCACCGGTCTATTAGTCGTTGCAACTATCTTTATAATTAGAAAAATCAAACGCTTATGGAGGAAAGAAAAGAAAAACATCCCATTGACTTAACCAAAATAGCAAAAATGATATGGCTACGTAAGAAGACATATTTCATCATCTTACCCATTTCATTTGTACTGGGATGCTTTTACGTGTTAAGTATTCCTAGATATTATACCTGCCAAGTAAAACTGGCTCCCGAAGCAACTGGTGCCGGCATGGGTAATATTGGAAACATCGCATCTGCTATCGGCATAGATGTTACCAGAAAGTTAGGGAACAACATAGACGCAATTTCGCCGGATTTATATCCAGATCTCGTCAGCTCTATAGACTTCCAGACGAGTCTTTTTCCGACACAAATCAAGACAAGAAAGAGCGATATTCAATCCAATTATTATACTTACCTTGAACGACACCAGAAATATCCATGGTGGGCTGTCGCACGCAGTAAAGTGACCGACCTATTCAAGAAGAAAGAAGAATCAACCTATGACGGCAAGGAAAAGGTCGACCCATTTCTGCTCTCAAAACGTCAACATAACATTGCAGAAATGATAGGGAAAAACGTGAAATGCAAGGTAGACAAGAAGACAAGTGTAATATCCATAGAAACCAAGGACCAAGATCCATTGGTAGCAGCTACCGTTGCAGACTCAGCAAGTTCTTTACTACAAAATTTCATCACAAACTACAGGACGAAAAAGGCACGCAACGATTTAGAATACATCAAGAAACTGTATGCCGAGGCTAAAAACTCGTATGAAAAAGCAAGGAAGAGATATGGGGCTTACGGGGACGCCAACACCGATCTGACATTGCAATCTTACAAGTTGCAGCAGGAGAACTTAGAAAATGACATGCAGTTGAAGTACAACAACTACACGATGCTGGCCAATCAATACACAGCTGCCCTGGCAAAAGTGCGAGAAAACACACCAGCGTTTACAACCTTACAATCTGCCTCCGTACCCATCAAACCGGCAGGCCCGAAACGTATGATCATCGTATTAGTGATTTTACTTCTGAGTTTCATAGGAACAACTCTCTACCTTTTCAGAAAAGACATTCAATAGAATTATTGTTTAGCATAAACGAATTTGATTACAATACTAATCATAATCCTGTTATTCACCTGCCTGCTAGCTTTATTTGAAGAGCGACTAGGTAAGATTAGATGGTATCTATATGCAAGTTTGGGTATTTTACTGATTGTCCTTGCGGCTACCAGACCTTTGGGCATGGACAATGATGCAGAAAATTACGAACAATATTTTCTACATTACGATGATCCTATCAATGAGATGATGGTTGAATACTCTTTTCGCCTGGCTTCAAAATGGCTGTATCACCTTTTTGGTGACGTTCACAGCATCTTCCTGTTATATGCGGTCTTGGGCATTTCTATTAAGTTTGCCGCCATTAAAAAGCTAACGCCTTTGGTGTTATTAGCTGTTGTTATATACATGGGCAACTATTTCATTCTGCACGAATTTACACAGATAAGGGCTGGAGTTGCCTCCAGTATCATGCTTTTTACCATCAAACCACTCGGTGATGGAAGAAGATGGCACGCGCTGGGGCTGATGCTGATAGCCATATTCTTTCACTACTCCTCACTCCTCATGCTGCCATTACTTTTTCTCACAAACCAAGATATGAAAGGGCAACAAAGAGCGATATGGGCTCTTTTGGTCCCAGCAGGTTATGCTATCTACATGTTGCAAATTAGTATTACGGCATTGCCTATCCCATACATCGGTGATAAATTGGAAATCTATCAGGAACTTAAGGATAAAGGATTTTTTGACGACATCAATGTCTTTAACCTGGTATTCCTTGTTCATATCGTCATATACTTGTACTTACTATATATGTATGATATTATAAAAGAACACAACCCCTATTTTCCTATCATGATAAAAATGATGGGGCTTTCGATATTTTCATTTGTCACCTTGTCAGCTTTACCCGTGTTAGCTTTCCGCATTAGCGAAATATATGGAATCGTAGAAATCATTCTCTTTACAAACATTTATTACACCGTGAAGCCAGGATGGTTATCTAAGTGTATTGTGATGACCATAGGAATAGCCATGTTCTGTATCAATGTGTTCTACAACGAACTTTTACAAATTATGTAAGTATGCTAAGGAAGATTTTTGATAATTACATGCAGGGCAATGAGCGTACAGTACTACTGAAAAAAAATATCCTTGGATCTTTTTTCATTAAAGGATGGACCTGTCTTGTTCAGCTGATATTGGTTCCTGTCACCCTAGGCTGCCTGAACCAGTACGAATATGGAATATGGCTGACTATTAGCAGTCTTTTCATTTGGATAGACTCTTTTGATATTGGCTTAGGAAATGGGCTAAGAAATCTTCTTGCCGAGTCCATTGCCAAGAACGACATTCAAAAGGGGCGGCAACAAGTAAGCACAGCTTTCTTTATGCTTATAGTCATCATATTACCGACGATACCCATATTTACAAGTGTGGTACATCATATAAATTGCTATAAGTTATTCAATATTGATCCACAATTAACGCATAATTTAGAATATATTTTAATTGCATCTTATACCATTGTAGCTATTACGTTTATATTTAAATTCATCGGAAATATATACATGGCTCTTCAATTGCCTGCAATAACCAATTTATTAATTGGAATTGGGCATACTATTTCGTTGCTGCTTATTTATATTTTTTCAAGATTAGGTGATGTAACTCTGCTCGATGTTGCTGTTATCTATACGATTTCTCCTCTGATAGTGTATCTTGTTTCATACCCCATTACATTTTCAAAATACAAATATCTCACGCCATCCATTAGACTGTTCGACTACAAAGAACTCAAACCCTTATTTGGGTTAGGGATAAAATTCTTCTTAGCTCAAATATCTGGCATGGTTATTTTTGCTTCATCCAATATATTAATATCTCGACTGTTCTCGCCCAAAGAAGTTACACCCTATCAGATAGTCTATCGATATTTTGGAATGGTCAATATAATATTTACTCTCATTTCTGCTCCACTTTGGTCTGCAACAACCAATGCATATACACAAGGAGATACTGCATGGATTAGTAATGCAGTAAAAAAAATGAGAAAAATAATACTCCTACTTTCGTTATTACTAATTATTATGACTATAATATCCGACTTTGTCTATACTTTTTGGGTTGGAGATACCATAGAGATTCCCTTAGGGCTATCTATTTCCATGGCATGCTATATGCTAATCATTATTTATGGTACATGCTATTCTAATATAATCTGTGGAATGGGTAAAATTCAGTTAATCACCATCATTACAATTGTTGAAGCTTTTTGTTATATTCCTACTGCTTTATTTTTGGGTAAGCATTTAGGTGTTTATGGAATTGTGGCTGCACTTATATTTGTTAATTCGATTAGTGCAATTACTAATCATCTACAATACAAGTATATTATATCAGGACGCGCACATGGCCTTTGGAACAAATAAAAATATGGATATTCAAATATTAGCTATTGTCGTTTTATATAATCCAGACATCGAACTTCTCAACAAAAATTTATCTGCATTTCAACAGCATGTAGAAAAAATAATATTATGGAACAACAGTAGCGATGCGATAGCGACTCTCCAAATAAACCAATTGGCGGAGGCATCTTCAAAAATAATAGTTATGCATCAAAAAGAGAACATGGGCATATCTGTTGCATTAAATCATGGATGGTCTTTTGCCAAAGAACATGGATATAATACACTTCTAACCATGGATCAAGATTCCGTCTTTCATAATTTTCCTGCTTTTAAGAACAAAGTAATAGATATTTGGAAGAAAGGAGACCTATGTATTTGTGGCCCTATATGCACTCCTAAAACAGCGTGTAAAACCTATGATGATTTTATTGAGAAAAAACATATTATAACCTCTGGCATGCTTGTTCCAATTGAATTATTAAATAAAGTTGGTGGATACTGTGAGGATTTTTTTGTAGACGGAATAGACATTGAACTGTGTGTAAAAGCACGAAAATATAACTATAAATCATTAATTTATAGAGGGGCATATTTAACTCAAATATATGGAATACCACAAAGCAAAAGAATTCTTGGCAAAACTATACACAGTGCTGGATATCCCCCAAACAGACTACGCGAAATATTCAGAAACCACATTATCATCTATAGAAAGCACTGCTATCCATTCGATATTCTAATACATATTTTGTATCTTTATGTACTAGGGTTCGCCATAAAAGGTGTATTACTTGTAGAAAACAATAAAAAAGAGAAATTAAAGGCTATCTGTCAAGGAATTAAGGATGGACTCTCTGCAAAAATATAAACAGGATATTACAATGAACAAATGCATTTTTACCATTGTTGCCAAAAATTATATTGGCTTAGGTCAGATTTTAGAACAATCTGTCAGAGATCATCACGATGATATAGATTTTTATATCTTTGTTGCAGATGAATTCACGGCCGTGCCTGTTGACTTAAACAATAACATCATTATAGCAAAAAGTTGTTTGGGGTTTACTGATTCAGAATGGACAGACATGTCTTTCAAGTATGACTTAACAGAGTTCTGTACTGCTATAAAGCCGGCGTGTTTCCAACATCTATTTGAAAAAGGGTATGATACCGTTGTATATCTTGACCCAGACATCTATGTATTTTCTCCACTCACCTGCATTTTTGACAAACTAGAGAACTATGATATGGCCCTTACTCCACAGGTTGCAGGTATTCATATTCACTACACAGGAGAGCATCCTGAGTGGGCTATGAACGTAAATGGTATATTCAATCTTGGATTTTGCGGCATGAAGTCTACCAAACTCACTGACAACATACTGAAATGGTGGCGCATTCGTCTCATGGATAACGCCTTCATGGATAGGAGCGTCGGCAATTTTACAGATCAGAAGTGGATGGATTGGATGCCAGGATTTCTTGGCAACCACCATTTATACGTTTTTCACGAATTAGGCATGAACATGGCACCTTGGAATTTTTTCGAACGAGAAATATTCGTGAAAGAAGACAACAGATTATTTGTAAGATATCGAACCAATGACAATCCTCAAAGAGAAGATGCGTTGGTCTTCCTCCACTTTGCAGGATATGATTACCAAAAAATGAAAGAAGGTGTCATCATTAGGAAACGAATAGAAAACCTTCAGGAATACAGTGATCTGAGCTTGGCAACCAATATCTACTGCAAGGCCATCATTAAGCACCAGACTACTTTCGATAGATATATATCCTATCCCTATTCGTATGCTGCTTATAACAATGGAGACCGCATCGCATCTTTTCATCGTAGACTATACCATGGGATGACAAAGGCAGGTATGTATTATCAGAACCCATTTGCCACAAGCAAGCACTCTTTTCATGAACAAATCAAAAAGCGCGGCATGATCATTGCAGAAAACACAGATAAGTTGAATAAGAGAAACATAAAAGAGTTTGACAAGAAAAAAAGAATGATTGGCATCCTATTCTCGCTGCTCTATCATGTGATGGGATACAAGCGATATTCCTTATTCATCAAAAGTCTATATAATTACTGCAGACCAGAACTGCACACCTTCTTGATTCGTAAAACCAAACACTAGATGAAAAAAATCATATACATAAGGAGAGCACCTCAAGGAGCTGGTGATGGAACCGCAAATTATTGCAAGGCACTATATGCAATGTTCCGCAATGATTCAGAGATACAGGCAAGTCCCATAGTAGACTATCCCGCCATCCCATCCAGAATCTTCAAATATTATTATCGCAGGCAACCACTGATCAAAGCCATCCAAGATGCCGACATCATACACATCAACGGCTATACCGCCATGGGTACAGCCCAATCTCTGTATTATGCGCACAAACTTGGAAAGGAAGTCATCTATACAGCACATTGGCATCCATTTAGTTGTTTGCGTCATCCAACATTAGGCAAGCTATTCTTCAGCTGCGTCATAAAACCACTTGTCAAAAGATGTGCCAACAAAGTTGTTACTATCAATAACGAAGACACAGCTTTCTTCCAATCATTTCACCAGCATGTTCATCAAATCCCCCATTGGTTTACACCAAAAAAAGTAGAAAAATGTGTTGCAAAGAAAAAGAACATGATTCTTTTCATTGGCAGGATTGACGACCCCGTGAAAAATATAGAAACGCTGTACAGCCTGCCAATTGGAAAATATGAAGTTCATTGCGTCGGCCGTGGAGAACTACGCAAACGGCCCGACTTCATACAACACGTCAACATTCCAGATGAAAAGCTTGCTTCCCTCTATGCACAAGCCTCGCTGGTTGTCATTCCGTCAAAATACGAAGCCTTTTCGTATGTAGCCTTGGAGGCGATGGGGTTAGGTACACCCGTTCTCATGTCTGAGAGGGTAAGAATAGCTGACTACCTGCACGGTGTCAAAGGATACAGCATTTTCAAATATAACGACAACGAAGAATTCTGTGCAAAGGTAGAAGCAACCATTGGAACGGAAGTTGATACACAAATCATCAAGGAGTTTTTTTCTCCATACAGAATAAAACGATTATACAACCAACTTTATTCGGAATAAAAGCCATAACTTTGTAGCAAATATATAAAAAAGTTTTTTATGAACATACTAGTTACTGGAGGTGCGGGGTTTATTGGATCACACTTATGCGACACACTTCTGGCAGAAGGTCACAGAGTTACGGTGGTGGACAACCTAGTGTTGGGTTGTCGTGAAAACATTGCTCATCTTAAAAACAATTCCAAATTCTGCTTTTTCGAGGAAGATTTGCTGAACATGGAACCCATGCGCAAGCTTTTTTCAGAAGGGAAGTTCGACATGGTTTACCATCTTGCAGCCAACTCGGACATAAAGAAAGGCGGCAAAGACCCACAAGTGGACTATGCCCTAACCTTTAAAACCACCTTCAATGTATTGATGCTTATGAAGAAATTTGAGGTGAAAAAACTTTTCTTCGCCTCAACTTCCGCTATCTTCGGAGAAGCCAGCGGAAAGCTGAACGAAGACTTCGGTCCCTTACACCCCGTATCAAATTATGGCGCAGGCAAGCTGGCCAGCGAGGCCTTTATCAGCGCATTCAGCAGCACTTACGACATCAAGACGTGGATAGTACGTTTTCCTAACGTGGTGGGCGAACGCTTCACACATGGAGTGATTTTCGACTTTATTAGGAAACTCAACGACAACCCCAAAGAGCTGGAAGTGCTGGGTAATGGAGAGCAGTGTAAGCCTTACATCTACGTGAAAGATCTCATAGCCGGCATCCAGTTTGTCATTAACAACTCCTATGAACGTTTCAACGTTTACAACCTTGGAACTGCCACCCGAACTAAAGTTAAAGAAATTGCCAACATGACCATTGAAGAGATGGGACTTGACGCCACCATCCGCTACACTGGCGGCGACCGCGGTTGGGTGGGCGACGTTCCCGAGTTCAGCTACGACTTATCGAAAATCAATACACTGGGCTGGAACGACCCAAAAACTTCAAATGAAGCTGTGAGATTGGCAATCCAAAAAGCATTGGGAAAATGAAAGTCATCATTATAGCTGGTGGTCAGGGAACACGCATTGCGTCAGTAAACAGTGAGATACCCAAGGCCATGATACCCGTTTGCGGAAAACCCGTGATTGAACATCAGGTGGAAATGGCAAAGCGATATGGTTTCACCGAGTTCATTTTTCTAATTGGCTATTTGGGAGAGCAGATTGAGCATTTCTTTGGTGACGGGAGCCAATGGGGTGTTCATATTGACTATTACCACGAAACTAAGTCTTTGGGAACAGCAGGAGCAATAGCAGAGGTACGAGATAGGCTTTCCGATGACTTTTTCGTTTTCTACGGTGACACAGTAATGGACGTCGACTTGAGGCGTATGGAGACCTTCCACAAAGATCATAAAGCCGATGCAACCCTATTTGTTCATCCCAACGACCACCCATACGATTCGGATATTATAATATTGGACAAGGAACATCGGGTCATGAATATTGCCACAAAGCCACATGCTGACAACTTTGTGAGTCATAACATTGTAAATGCCGCGTTGTTTATCTTCAATAAAAAAATAGTTGACTGTATTGAAAAAGACACCAAGACCCATATTGAAAAAGACGTACTGCCCGAGTGCATCAGGCGCGGCATGAGGCTTTATGGCTATCTTTCGTCTGAATATGTAAAGGACATGGGAACTCCCGAGAGGTATGATGAAACTTGTAAGGCTTGGAAGAGCGGTCTGGTAGCGAGCTTAAACATGAGCAATCAGCGCAAGGCTGTATTTCTCGATCGAGATGGCGTTATCAACAAGAATAACGGATTGGTGTACCAACCCAGTCAACTTGTGCTCATTGATGGTGTGGAAGATGCTTTGAGATATATTCATCATAAAGGATACTTAGCAGTGGTTGTGACAAACCAATCAGTAATTGCTAGAAATCTTTGCACGTTTGACGAGCTGGATGCAATAAACGCATACATGGAAACGTTATTAGGTAAAAGAAACGCATACATCGATGCGCTATACTTCTGCCCTCATCATCCCCATAGTGGATACCCAGAGGAGCGTAAGGAATACAAAATCGTTTGTAACTGCAGAAAACCCGCACCAGGCTTACTTCTTAAAGCTGCGAAAGAGTTGCACATCAACTTATCAGAGTCGATGATGATTGGTGACATGGCAAGTGACGTCCAAGCGGGTATCAACGCTAAAGTAAAGCGTTCTATTCTCATACCAACAAATCAACCTGGTGCGCTTTTAGACTTATTGAAGAAAGAAATTTAATAATGATCATTACACGAACTCCTTTTCGAATATCGTTTGCTGGTGGTGGTTCAGACCTTCCCTCTTTCTATCGAAGAGAGCCAGGCGCAGTATTAAGCACCACCATAGATAAGTACATGTACATTGTAATCCATCCGTTCTTCAACAAGAAGAAAATTCAACTGAAATACTCCAAAACAGAACTGGTTGATTACATTTCCGATATTCAACATCCTATTTTTCGTGAAATCCTAAGCATGTATGACCTTAAAGGTGTAGATGTCAACTCAATCGCTGACATTCCAGCAGGAACAGGCATGGGGTCAAGCAGCAGTTTTACCGTTGGGCTTCTCAATGCTGTTAGAGCCTACATTGGCAAGTTTTCCAGTGCGGAAAAGCTAGCATCACTGGCATGCGAGACTGAGATAAACCGTGTCGGCAGTCCCATTGGTAAACAAGATCAATATGCCGCAGCCTACGGTGGCATCAACTACATGACGTTTTATCCAGACGAATCTGTCAAGGTAGAGAAAGTATTGCTGAACAATTCACTGAAGACACAACTTGAGGAGAACCTGCTTCTTATTCATGTGGGCGGCCAACATTCTGCTAACGATATACTGAGAGATCAACAGCAAGCCATCAACAATCAAAAAAAACTGGATACTCAAAGAAAAATGGTGAAACTGGCCGAAGAGCTATACAAGAGTTTACAAAATGGAAACATTGAGGATTTCGGCATGTTTCTTCATGAAGGATGGGAGATGAAACGCTCCTTAGTAGCCAGCATCTCTAACAACGAAATTGACGACATATACCTCCAAGGAATTAAAGCTGGAGCCTTGGGTGGAAAGCTCCTTGGTGCCGGCGGAGCAGGATTTCTGCTATTCTACTGTCCCAAAGAAAAGCAGGAGCATTTCAGGCATGAGATGCACAAATTCATGGAGCTGGACTTCAAGTTCGACAATTTTGGCTCACAAGTTGTGTATGTTGGCGACAAGTTCATCAAATAATTAAACTATCATCTATGGATTATAGAAAAGAGATTACTTTATATTTTGAAAAAGTAAAGGCCGCCATTGACAAGGTTTCCAAAGACGACCTGAACAGTCTCCTCAACTTGTTAAACAAGGCCCGAGACGAAGGGAGATTCGTGTTTGTCTGTGGCAACGGAGGCTCGGCCTCAACGGCATCACACTATTGTTGCGATTTCAACAAAGGTATTTCCAACGAACAAAAGAGCAAATTCCGTTTTGTCTGCCTAAGCGACAACGTACCCTCCATGATGGCCTATGCCAACGATTATAACTGGGAGGAAATATTCATCGGACCGCTCCGGAACCTCTTCAACCCTGGCGACTACGTTATCGGCATCAGTGGATCGGGTAATTCATCTAACGTAGTGAAAGCCCTGCAATATGCTAATGAGAACGGTGGTGTATCCATAGGTATCACAGGTTACGATGGCGGCATTATCAAACAGATTAGTCAGCACAACATCCACATCCCCGTAATGGACATGCAGATATCAGAAGATCTTCACCTGATGCTCGATCACTGCATGATGAGCATCCTTTGCAAATATGGAGAGCAGCGATAAATCATACCATCCATTGGTTTCTGTCGTGATGGCTACATTCAATGAACCCGTGGAATTCATTACAAGTGCCATCAACAGCATCCTCCACCAGACATACAGTAATTTGGAATTGCTAATATGCGATGACAGCACCGATGCAAAAACCATTGGTGCTATTGACAGATTGGCAAGTTCAGACGCACGAATCAACGTAATCAGGAAACATGATAGAATGGGATTTGTCACAGCACTCAACGAAGGACTGGAAAATGCCAAAGGCGAACTTATTGCAAGAATGGATGGCGACGACATCGCGTTAAACTCACGGCTGGAGAAACAGGTAGCTTATGCTACTACCCATCCTGACATCAGTCTTTTTGGTGGAAACATCTATATCATCAATGAACAAGATGAGGTAGTATCAGAAAGACGTTACAAAACAACGCCCAACAAAATACGTCAGATGTTCATGTACAGAAATCCATTAGCGCATCCCACCATCATGTTTCGACGCGATATTATTGACTGCGGTTTCTTGTACGACCCACAATTCAAGAAAGCCGAGGACGTAGAGTTCTACCTCCGCCTGTACAAACATGGGTACCAATTTGGAAATATTGATGCTTTTTTGCTAAAATACCGAGTGGTCGGCGATATGCAAAAGAAAAGAAAATCAGACAACTGGTACTACAACCACAAAGCAAGGGCTAAAAACTTCATCGTATCTAAGCCATTTTTCAGTATATGCTCCTGGACTATTTCCCTGATATATCAATACATGCCTCAACAAGTAATATCATATCTATACAAAAAAGAAAATCAAACCAGATAATTTTTTGAAAAGAGCCCATTTCTCAATTTCTTGCCTTAGTAACGCAATAAGGAACGCCAACAAGCGTTATAAATTAAAAGCGTTGATGAATGACTACACGAATCCCGCCCTACATCAAATACAATGACGACATCAAGAACCCTCGGTTCATTCCCGACGGTATGAACGAGTTGGAGCGTAACATCAAGCGCGCTGCCGATTTCTTGATAGCCACCATAGCACTGATAGTTTTCTCACCTCTGTTTCTGCTTTGCTACTGCTTGGTTAAGCGTGAAGACGGCGGACCCGTGATCTTCAAACAGGAACGCATCGGACGCTTCGGCCGACCTTTCACCATTTACAAGTTCCGCAGCATGTGCATCGACGCGGAGAAAGACGGACCACAACTCTACAGACACAAACATGACAAGCGCATGACCAAAATAGGCAGATATCTGCGCACACATCACTTGGATGAACTACCACAACTGTGGAATGTGCTCAAAGGGGACATGGCCTTCATCGGACCTCGGCCGGAACGAAAGTTCTACATCGACCAAATCATGCAACAAGATTCCAGGTACGCCTACCTTTATCAAATCAGGCCCGGCGTCACCTCGTACGCTACCTTGTACAACGGCTACACGGACACCATGGAGAAGATGCTGAAACGACTGGATCTCGACTTGTATTACCTGGAACATCGGTCATGGTGGTTCGACATGAAAATACTAACCAAAACTTTCATTAACATCGCATTCGGTAAAATTTTCTAACCTTAACCCTTTCAAACCTTTCACATAGAGAGAACAGGCTTCCCAATCTAAAGTCTAACTACCCAGGCAACATCCACCACCATATTATACCATGCTTGATGGCAAAGAAGTTGCTTTTGCTTGTATCAAATCAACTGATTTTGATACAAGATGGCGCATAGACATTTTACTGACATAACACACCATAAATGACAAACAGTAACATCAAACTGTTGTTACAAGTTAATTTACTTTAATAATCACATTAATTAACATAAAAACAAATTAATCCTATTGTTATTTTCTTTACTTTGCGGTTACAGTTCTATAACTGAAAGAAAAACAAACAACTACAAAAATCAATATCCAACCTCATGGAACAAAACGAAAAATACAGAGTAGAGTCTGATCTCTTGGGCGAATTACAAGTGCCCGCAGACGCTTATTATGGCGTTCAAACGCAGCGCGCCATCAACAATTATCGCATTTCCAATACCAAGATGTGCGATTATCCCCAGTTTATCATGTCCATCGCCTACGTCAAGAAGGCCGCAGCCGCAGCCAACGCTGAGCTGGGTGCCCTTGACAAAAACATTGCAGATCACATCTGTCAAGCTGCCGATGATATCATCGGAGGCAAGCTGTGGGACAACTTCTGCATTGACATGGTACAGGGTGGAGCCGGCACATCCGTGAACATGAACGCCAACGAGGTGATTGCCAACCGCGCATTGGAGTTGATGGGATATGAAAAAGGTGACTATGTACACTGCTACCCCAACGACCATGTCAACTGCGGACAGTCTACCAACGACGCTTACCCAACGGCTTTACGCTATGCGGCCTACCGCATGAACAAAGACTTGTTGAAGAGCCTGAAAGCACTTGTAGACTGCTTGCGCACCAAGGCCGACGAGTTTAAAGACGCTGTGAAGATGGGTCGCACCCAACTACAAGACGCTGTGCCTATGACATCGGGACAAGAGTTCGCTGCTTATGCCAACACATTGGAAGATGAGCTGGAGTACATCGAATACAATGCGAAAAAAATGCTCACCATCAACATGGGTGCCACAGCCATTGGCACCGGTCTGAACGCAGTTCCAGGCTATGCTGATTTGGTGACCGAGTATCTCACCAAGTTCACCGGCGACAAGTTTGTGAAGGCCAAAGACATGATTGCGGCCACACCAGACACCGGCGATTATGTAAGCTACTCAGGTGCATTGAAGCGATTGGCGGTCAAGTTATCCAAGATTTGCAACGACCTTCGCCTCATGGCTTCAGGTCCTCGTTGCGGCTTGTACGAAATCAATCTGCCAGCGATGGCACCAGGATCTTCCATCATGCCAGGAAAGGTGAACCCCGTCATACCCGAGGTGACCAACCAAGTGTGCTTCAAGGTCATCGGTAACGACATGACCATCACCATGGCTGCCGAAGCCGGACAGCTGCAACTCAACGTCATGGAGCCTGTCATCGTAGAGTGCATGTTTGAAAGCATCACCTGGATGACCAACGTCATGAACACCTTCAGGGAGAAATGCGTGAGCGGCATTACCTTGAACGAGAAGCACAACCTCGACATGGTGAAACATTCCATCGGCATTGTCACGGCGCTGAACCCATACATTGGGTACAAAAACAGCACCAAGGTAGCCAAGGAAGCATTGGAGACTGGTAAGAGCCTACACGAGATTGTGGTGGAGAAGAAGCTCATGAGTGCCGAAGAGGTTGACAAGATTCTCGACCCAAAGGCCATGTTGCAATCACACAACCTATAAGCATGGGGCGAAAGCCCTGATAACATGATAGGGGGATGCATCATCGTTTTGATGCACCCCCTTTTCTTTTTGTTTCAACAACGAATGAACATGATTGTTGTTGAACTACGAATGACACAAATTACACGAATCAACTAAACAAGACAATGAATTCATTGATTCCAACAAAAGGTTTCGTGTCTTTTGTTCAATTCGTTGTTAACACAAGAACATGATAGTTGTTGAACAACGAATGAAACGAATCAACTAAACAACTCAATGAACTAAACAAGACCATGAACGCAAGCGTTCTGCTAATAAAACAAATCTGCCAACATAACCATGTCGTATGCCTTTGCCAAATTCGTTTGATACGGTGAACGCAAGCGTTCATTGATTTCAGCAAAAGGATTCGTGTCTTTTGTTCAATTCGTTGTTAAAACAAAAAAATGATTGTTGTTGGCAACATACTTTCTATATGAAAGAGTTGTTGTCCACACCACCAGCAGGATGATGTTGGATGTTACAAACTGGTGAGCGGGTATAAGACACGAAGTGGGAGGGAAACCATTGGTTCCCTCCCACTCTATTTCATGTCATGAGTAGTAGCATGGCTATTCTCGGCACGCATGCCAAGGGTTACCACCCGCTTCCCCAGTTCTTATCGTTGCTGCCATCCGCCTCGTCCCACGAGTCCAAGTCGCCCTGCCACCGCTTTCCATTGGCGTCGTAGCCGTTAAGCCCTGGCTCCCTCCGCATAGACCAGTTTTCCATCATGCCAGCGTTCGTATCCATTTTAATGACTTCGGTGCGTGGCGACAGGTAGGTGCGCCTGCTGCCAGCAGCGTTGTTTATATTTTTATCTTTAGTGTTCATCTTTATTTCGTCTTTAATGTTTTCTTACCCTTCATGATATACATGCCCGATGGCAGACTGTCGAAGTTGGTGCCTACATAGCGTCCATCAATGGTGTATATGCGCTGTGCGCCGTGCGGTGCGTCTGCAGTTCCTATCACATCGCTGATGCCTGTAGTCTCTCCTTCCGAGAGCACCATGAACTCTTTGGCAGGGGAAGTAGCGTCCAGCGGAGGCATGATGAAAGCACGGAATGGAGGTATGAGGAATTCAATATAATTCTTGTTTTCGGTTGCTCTTTTCCACATATCCTTTCCATTCCGGTCCAGTTGCAGTACCCAAGGATTCTTTTCTCTCATATAAGGACTTTCCTTCCATTGAAATGGACTTCCTTCTGTACTGCCATAGAAGTAGAAGCCCTGACCAGATTTGACAGGAGCACAGCCACGTGGCTTGAGTCTTCCACAATTCTCATACTTGTCGTTACCAGACGCATCTATTACCACGGGATTGCCGATCGCTTTGAACTTCTGTGAGTCGTGGTTCTTACCATCGGTGATGCGTAGCAGGTAGGGTCTGTTGGCTTCGAGCGTGCTGCCGTCGGGGATAGACGTGAACATATAAAATTGAGCAGGTAAGATTTTCCCAGCTACATCGCTATAGGCTTGCCCATCGTACTGGTAGTCCAGATTGTATGCGCGTATGCCTGTCGGCAGAGTCACGGCGTACGGTAGGAAGATGGTGAAACAGTGCTTGCCATCAGCAAACTTAGAGAAGTCGCGGTAGGAGGTTAAGGAATTGTCTCCTTCATAATGAGCAACCGTTAAATCGGTGTTGTAACCACGTTTTATGGTTTGGTTGTTAATGGTCATGTCGCATTTGTTGTAAACCACCTCACTGGCTGTAATGGCATAAGGGAACTCGTATTCTGTGCCATCCTGCAAGCTCAGCTTGGTGCATGTACCGTCGCTCTTGACAAAGTTCACGTCCTGACCATCCGCAATGGTGATGTTCTGCGCATCGGGAAGGTAAACAACGGTGTGGGTAGGCAAACCTGATGTGATTGTATGCGAATTAAATTCGCGTGACAAATTCTTCAGGTTCTTTTTGAAATCTTCATTTTTTGCATTGCGCAAGTCTACATATTCCAAGTTGAGGCAACCTTCAAGAATTTCTACACCAATCTTGCAGTTAGCACTACCTTTCAATATAAATGCTTCCAATTTGGTATTTCCAGCAAAGGCGCCATCGCCTACTTCCTCAACTTGCTCTTCAATCACAAAGTCGCCTGACATAATGCCATTTTCGAAAGCACTTGCGCCAATTTTTGTTACTTTAGACAATTCGTTGAAGCTAAGGATACCCGTATTTGCGAAAGCTCTTTTTTCTATGGTAGTCACCGAAAGAGGTATGAAAAATTGAGGAACATCATTAAAGGCTTTTTCAAACATACCTTCCGGGATGGTTGTTGGACCCTCTACTAATTTTATAGGAGAAGAATAGCTCTGAGCATAAGAAGGAGGCCTAACATACGAATATTCTGCAAAGGATTCCACGCCCGACCGATAGTCAGTAACGGAAGGTAGGTTGCCATACATTGCGGTAATTTTGGTATCTGTGGTACCTTCTCCAATCTTTGCCGAGGCAGGAATTGTAATTTCAATAAATTTGGCACCCTTGAAAGCCTGATATCCCACGAATGTTATTTGAGGGCACTCAAATTGTGACGTTGAAAAACTTCCCTCAAAGGCTTGGGGCCCTATGGCCGTTGCACCCGAAATATGGATGGGTATCCGTTCTTTCCTATATCTCACAAAATTACCCCTGCGTTCCACTTTAGTAATCACATAAGGATTTAAATCGGTTTTATAGAAGGCACGCCAACCGATGTACTTCAGACTTGTCGGGAAATTCAACATCGTGACACTGGATTGATAAAAAGCAGCATCCTCAATAGCTTCAATCGTTTTAGGAAGATTTATTTTGGAGATTCCCCTTTCATTGATGAATGCATAGGAGCCGATGGCTACCACTGTCCAATCCTCGCCGTTATAGCTAACTTTCTCAGGAATGTTGATTACTTTTATTTTTATTTTTGCATTTTCGTCACGTCCAACCTTGGGTTCCTCTTCCTCTTCCTCTTTCGGCGTCCCGTTGTAGCCTTTCCACTGGTCATCGTTAGGGAGTTTATCTGTGCTACTTGCTAAGTTTACGTTTCTGGCGTCCGCCTTTTTAGCATTTTCGTTTGCGTATGTCAGCTTCACAGTATGCTTCGCAGCATCCACCACTTCATACCAATAGCTATCGACCTCAAATCTGTCGCGTACGTTCTGTGCGGTGATAGGCAGAGCTGTTATCATCAGCAGCACAAGTGCGAGCCATGCGCTGCGAAGCTTTGTCTTGTTGTTGTAATTTTCTTTCATAAATTCAAAATGATATTTAATTGTTGTTTTATGTCGTTGGATGATTATTCCTGAAAAGAGTTGATAATACCTGATTTAATGAAACTCCACAATTCGTTGCAAAGATACACAAAAGCATCGGTTATAACAAATACAACGAGTATTTTTTACACACATTTAACGAAAATGTTATAGCAACGGAATGGCACGGAGTAACACGGACAACATCCGTGAATATCCGTGAAGCTCCGATGCAAACACAACAAACAAAATAATGATAGCAACGGAATGGCACGGAGTAACACGGACAACGTCCGTGAACATCCGTGAAGCTCCGATGCAAAAAAAAACAACAAATTCACGGGCTGAAAGCCCAAAAGCTTATAACCCAGGGTATCACCCTGTAGTTTCCTGATTTAGGTTGACTACTCCTATGCCTAATCCCCAATCAAAGTTGACTGAGTTAAACGTTATTACTGATGTTAGTTGACTATTGTTATCTCTGCCGCCTTTTGTTTATCATCCATAGATCGATCGACATAGGTGTAGACCGAAGTTGGAAATTAGTTCCTGTTCATCACGCTTTCCGCCAGCAAATACACTCGCGTACCGAGTGTTTGCGGCCAACGGTCATTCGGATTCTCGTCTAATGCCTTTGCCCGTTCTATTGCATCTTCCACGTGAGCTATCAAAGCTAGTGCATCGTAGGATGACTCGTGATAAGACCCCATATTTTTACGCAATCGTACCTTCAAATATGGGTCAGCATTTTTAGACTTTCTGCGATTCTCCATCCATTGTTTCTGTTCTTCTGGGGGCAGCGATGCTGCATCTTCTATATGCAATAATAGCCAAAGTTCAAAACAAGGATTGCTCAAAGCCATGTGCATAGCAACTTCCTGCGAACATTCCGTGGCAACACGAGAAAGCATGGCCTCAGTCCAGCGGTCTTTGTCCGCTACTAACCAGAGTTCGTCGTCTGCTTCTAACTCATATTGGCTTTTGTAGTCATTGAGCTGTTTTAACACATGTTCTGGGCTGGAGTTGTTCTGTTCATCTATACTACGTTCCAAAACATGTACATGCACGCGCGGATTGGTATATTCATTGGCTAATGCCTCGAAATACATCCGCTCCGTGGCTTTGCCCTCGGAGGCTATGACTATAAGGCGAGCGTCACGAAATGCCTCGGGACGTTCGCGCATCAAACTATTCCTGCTTCGCATCGTCCCAATGAATATTATTCAGTCCGCCAAAGAACGGAATCGCTCCATAGCGACCGTTCAGATAACCTTTCTGCACATTCTCTCTCGGTTTGTACTCACAGAGTGAAGACAAATGGCTTTCTCCTTTCTTGTCTTTCTCTACAAACCAAACTTCATCCTGACGTATAGGGGCTGAAGAAAGTAGATTTGATTCGTGTGTCGTGCATATTAACTGCATTTGCGAATCGCTTCTAAGCAGACTGTTATACATCTCCAATAATTTCAATGTCAACATTGGATGCAGACTCCTGTCAACCTCGTCAATCACATAGACTGCATCATTAACACGCATATCGATAAGCATTGGAATGAAGTCAAACAAACGTGACGTTCCATCAGACTCTTCGAACATTTCGAAGATATAGTCCGAGTTGCTGTCGTCCTTTTTGTGAATGGTTTTCAACTCATACCACTTCAGATTCTTCGACTTATCTTTTTCTGCAAAGATGAAGCGGTTCTCATTGTGAATTACCACGCCAGCTTCGGAGCCTTTTCCTTCAAGATTTTCCTCTATCTTTTGCCTGACTTCGTCGGGAATGCCCAAATCTTCAGGTTTAGACACTATGCGACGAAGGTCTGAGATACCTGTGCCAAAATAATTTAGCAATTCACGCATAATAGTTCTGAACTGGGTGTCGTTCACAACTCGGAATGGGAAATCCGTTCTGTGTGTATTGGGGAAGATGATATTCAGATTCTCAAACCATTTACTAGCAGACTTAATTACATCTATTCCCTTTCCGTTACGCTTGATATACTCACTTAAGAAAGTACCCTTGGTGGGAGTACCATCAATCAGGAACTTCAAGAATTGTCCATCCTCATTCTTCAAGAACTGAGGTGCAATAGTATTATCCCAACTGTCACCATTGCGTTTGCGCTCAAAGATCATGGTGTCATTGCGGCTGCCAGTCTTATATAGCCATTCCTCTAGCAAGCCCCCCTTCGAGAAAGCTACACCGTAAGCAAAGAACTGACTATCCACCTTAAACTCCAGTTCAATGCTTGAACGTTCTTGGGGATCGTCCGTCATCTTGAAGTAATTATATTTGAGGTTGCTCCAACCTTTCAAAGCAAACTCCTTGATTATAGCCAAACATTTTACGATATTTGATTTACCAGAAGCATTGGCGCCGTAAATCAACCCCATACGGAGCACGGATATATCATCCCGTTTCTCCGCACGTGACACTTGTAACGGCAATTGGTCGCTTTTGCTAGCTGTGAACAAGATGCGTGTTTCCTCGTTAAACGAGTAAATGTTTTCAAATTTGGCTGACAATAACATAATGACGTCTGATATTTCGTAAAATTTCGCTGTAAAGATAATAAATTATTTCAAAACAAAGACATTTACTTGCGTTAAATATGCATAAATACGACAAAAGCCGTTTGTTGCATCAACATTTTGTCAGTTTCCAATATGATATCGTCTTAAATTTGACCCTGTCTTAATGCTTGCAAGGATAATATAAAGCGAATCAACTAAACAACACAATCAACTAAACAAGACCATGAACGCAAGCGTTCTGCGAATAAAACAAAATCTGCCGACACAAACATGTCGCATGGCTTTGCCAAATTCGTTTGATTCGGTGAACGCCTGCGTTCATTGACTCCAACAAAAGGATTCGTTAAATTCGTTAAATTCGTTGTTAAAACAAAAATAAGGTTGACGTCAAACGACCATTTGAAGTGAACGGGTTATCCGATGCATTTAAAATTTGGTGAACACCAATCGAAGCTGCTCACTGCGCAAAATCATACGCGAACCATCTAACCGTTCTACCTCAAACTGCCCGTCCAGTCGCCGGATGCCGTATGGATAGAGAATCTTCACATCGTCTATCACGGGGTCGCCCTTGGTACGATCTGAAATCAATGGCCTGTGCAACGTCAGACGCTGGTCACGGTGTTCAAACTCCATCACACACTCGGGATAGCGGTAATCCAAATCGCTGAGCATGAGAATCTTGCCTTGAACCGACCAAAACAATCGTTGCGCAGAGAGGTCGGCCGTTCCCTTGGTTTGCAGGGTGTCTACTTGTTGCAAACGCCAATAACCGTCTAAGGCCCCGTTGTTAGATGTTTCCAGCTCGCACGAGGTCCATGTTGCGAGCATCAGGAGGATGAGGAGAATATAAGATACTTTTTTCATTTCAATGACAAGTTTACAGGTTGAACACTCCATGTTTGCCGATGGTGAGCTGTACGCCTTGGTTATTGCCCAAAATATCTCCGAAATCGCCCCCATAACTTCCTCGGATGTTCCAGCCATGTTTAAGGCGGCAGCCAACTTCCAGCATCACGCTTACGTTGTTTTGTTTGGCTGCGAAGGGCATTTTATAGGTTCCCAATCCCTCTTGCCAAGTGGTCAACAAACGATAGCTCACGCCATTCCATGGCTCGCCCGACACCCCCAGGTGGAAGGCCTTGAACCGATTGTTCTGAATGTTGATATGTCCATCTTCGTTATAGAGTGGCGAACGATACAACGGGTTGCCCATTACTTCTCCCCAATGCTGCCACCCGGGGTAAATGTAGTGATTGTAAAAATCGTCGATGCCCGAGATATGGTGACTCATGTTCTGCGTGTGGTCGTGATACACCGGTCCACTCTGATACTTGGTGTACAGATATTCAAACACCACGTTGCGCACCAGGTCGTTGTATTTCAGATTGAGTTCCACGCCCAACATCATGTCCTTGAAGTCGTAGACAAAGAACTTTCTTTTCTTCTTGACATTCCATTCGTCACCCGTTCCGTACCCGTCGTAATCGAGTTGGAACATGGACGAGTGGTCCTCGAAAAACTTTTCACCATACAGACCTACGCGCCAGGTGTCCGCATCATAGTTCATCCGTATGAGCCAGCTGCCCAGTTGGTCGCCTTCCACATTCTGATAAACAATGTCCTCCTCAGGTGCGTCGTAGCCACCAGGCATGAAAGCATTCCAAAAAGCCCTGAGCCCCGTTTGGCTGCGAATCACGTTGACCGTTCCATCAGACTTGGGTTGATAGGCCGTTCCACCGAAAAGCGTGGCCATCTCCAACCCCATTTCGATCGAAAACGGACAGAAGCGGTCTTCATTGCCTATCTTCAGATAGCCGGCCTTGCTGTGATACAGCACGTTATCGGCATACTTTGACTGGCGCTGGGTAAAACTATGCTGCCAGTTGTCGTCCGTCATCTTGCCGTAGGCGACATGTCCTTTCACATGCAACCACCTGTTGCCAAAGGGCAACATCCAGTAATCGGGCAAGGCCAAACACACCTGCGGAACGGGACGGGCATTGATACCTAACGTTTGCGAACCACTGCTCAACTGGTTGTTCTTCAGCTCCATGGGGTATTCCTTGCTCCCTACAGAGAGCGCGCCATGCAACCATCGCAGCTCGACAAAGGCCTGTTGAACCATCATCTTGCTGGTATGATTGACACCCGCCGCCACATCCAGGCCATAGCCAATCCCCCATTTGCGTGCCGAATCGGTCCGCAAAGGTCTGATTAAGGCCGCACGCAGATAACCGTTGTTCTTTTCCAACGAGCTTAAGCCATACCGGTTGGAATGGAGCCACAAGGGCGTTTTGCCGTCAGCGAACGAACTTTGTAACTCTACCTGATAATGAATGTTCTTGCCGATGTTCCACGGCGATGTGCTTTCTGCTTCAAAATCTGCCTGGGCATGCCCCACTCCAGTTGCGACCAGCAGAACGGACAGTAATATATGACGTTTCATACTTTATAGAATCGTGCTTTTTTAACGATAACGGGAAATCGTAACGATTATTATATATCTCGCCGTTGTAGACCACACGGCAATTTCATTGAAGGGCAATGTTGTTGAACAACGAATAACACGAATGGCACGAATCAACTAAACAAGACAATGAACGCAAGCGTTCTGCGAATGAAACAAATCTGACAACGTCAACATATCGCGTGAATTTGCCAAATTCGTTTTTATTAGGTGAACGCCTGCGTTCATTGATTCCTACAAAAGGATTCGTGTTTTTTGTTAAATTCGTTGTTGAAACAAAAAAACATGATTGTTTTTGACGACAAATAACCTTTGTAAATAAAAGAGCTGTGGACGTGGACAAAATGAGAAACATGAGGAACATTAGCTGTGAATTTTCATGACAACAAGGTGCGTCATAATTCGCTTATTCACCAACAAACAGACCAATCGTCGCAAATTCGCCCAAAATAAGACAGTTTTCAAATTGCGCTGACAATCAACATATTACAAGTAAGCATCTGCATCAAGAACCTGCTTTTCGAGCCTTTTTGAGCTAAAAGCATTGTTATAAAGGTGAAATCTGTATGCTTTTGCATGCCTAACTCATGCAAATTAGCCATCAAAACGATGCTTCTACGGCGAGAAAAGTCGATATTTTTTTGGTAAAACTCGAGTTTTCAGAGGAAAAAGCCTGCTGCTTGCTTCCTGTTTGCCTATTGATTTTTTCCAGATTGCACATTTCCAAGTGCTGTTTTAGAGGCATCAAACAGATAAAATATTGAACAAATCTCCTACTACGAAGCAGCATTTTTCAACAACGAAAAACGCGAAAGCAACTAAAAAAACGTTGCTGCAAACAATATTCACGGAAGAACGCATAGCGAAACACCACAAAAGTTGATGATGAAACACCACAAAAGTTGATGATGAAACACCACAAAAGTTGATGATGAAACAGCGCAAAAGTTTATGATGAAATGCCACAAAAGTTGATGATGAAACAGCGCAAAAGTTTATGATGAAATGCCACAAAAGTTGATGATGAAACAGCGCAAATGATGGTTTTTGCCAACTAATCACCTTGTTTTAATGAAAGAGTCGTGCGGCGATAGGGATTTTCCCATCACGGTTTAGGGAAAAACCTTTTCATTCATGAATGATAATCGTTACATTTGCGATGTGATAAAGAATGAGAAACGGATGGACGGAAACAACGCATCGGTGCTGTTCTGTTATCCACACGGACATCACAAGGACGTATATATTCACAATATTAAAAATATTTCATGATGAAAAAGCTGATTATTTCCCTGGTTTCACTGTTTGCTCTTACGGTATCAGCCAACGCCATGAGTTACAACCAAGCGCGTCGGCAGGCTCTTTTCCTGACGGACAAGATGGCATACGAACTCAACCTCACCGATGACCAATATGAGGCTGCATACGAAATCAACCTCGACTACCTGATGAGCATCGACAACTATGACGACCTGTACGGCCTCTACTGGGAACGCCGCAACCTGGACTTGAGTTACATTCTGCTCGATTGGCAGTATCGCATGTACCGCGATGCCACCTATTTCTACCGTCCACTCTATTGGAACGCTGGCTATTGGCACTTCGGTGTGTACGCCCGCTATCCATACCGTGACTACATTTATTTTGGTACGCCACGCTTCTACGCCGTGTACCGCGGAGGCCACAGCTGGCACCGCAACGGCAACCGGTCGTGGTATTATGGACGCGACTACGGTCCCAGACGAGGTTATGACAGGATAGGCATGCGCGACGGATACAACCGTGGATATTATAACAACGGCAGTCGCTCGTTCGGCAACGGCCCGCGTCGCATCATCTCAACCTACGACAATTCGTCAAGAAGCTACGGATCGAGTGGTAACCGCCGCTACAACGCTGCACCCAACCGCAGTAGTAGCAGCTTTGGCAACCGACGGAGCAGTACGCGAACCACCGTTACCCAACCAGGTTCGTTCGGCAACGGCAGTAGAAGCGGAGGCAGCTTTGGTCGTGACGAATCGACTGGCGTTAGGTCGACCGTACCCAACCGTACGTTCACACCCAACTCTTCTACCCCATCCAGAAGCTCTTCGCCCAGCCGGTCATACAGTTCACCGTCGAGAAGCTACAGTCCACCGTCGAGGAGTTCTTCCCCAAGCCGGTCGTACAGTTCGCCATCAAGAAGTTATAGTTCACCTTCAAGAAGCTATTCTTCACCCAGTCGTTCCTACAGTTCGCCATCAAGAAGCTATAGTCCACCATCGAGATCAGGTGGCAATTCGAGGGGAACGCAAGGTGGCGGCAGAAGTTTTGGAGGCCGCAGGTGATTGATTCCTTCCACAAAGACGTGATTATTCGCTGGGCTTATCAACTCGTCGTCACGGTACGTCCCTAACAAACCACAACCGTAGGGGGCGTGATTATTCGCAGGGCTCATCAACTCGTGATCACGCACCCTACTTATTGAAGGTTCAGCACTCTCACCTCAGCGTTTTCCATTTTCTTGATTTCACTCATGGGTCGATGATGGAACACGCTCTGTATTGCCTTGTTGATGATGCCATGACCTACGGCCAACACCGTTTGATGGGGGTAACGGCTGCTCATATCTTCGAGAAACTGCTGGGCGCGACGCTTCATCTCCTCCAACGACTCTACATTCGCAGGGAAGGGCAAGTCTTGCAAATCGGGAATGTACCTGCCTGTAAAGTCACCCCAGTCGCGCTCGCGCAGCAGTGGCGTTGTCTGCACCTTGATGCCATGCGGTGCAGCTATCACCTCACACGTCTCCATGGCCCGACGTAAATCACTGGACACAAACGCATCGACATACAACTGCCGGAACCGTTCGCGCAGTTCTTCGGCCTGTCTGAGGCCAACCGCATTGAGTCTGCCTTGCGTCTGTCCCTGCATGAGATGGGCGGCATTGTCCATCGTTTCACCATGTCTGACCAAATACAATGTTGTCATAGAATGGAATATTAGGATACAAAAATACGAAAAGTATTGCATTTGTGGGAGATAGTTCGTACATTTGTAAACATATTACAAATCGTATGAAAACAGTACAAAACACATTCATCCGTGCGCTGGTGTCCATTATCATTGGCGCATTACTCATCCGTTACCGCGAAGAAACCGTTACATGGCTCACCATCCTCATTGGCGTGCTATTCTTGATTACCGGACTCATTTCGTGCATCACCTACCTTATCGACCGCAAGCACCGCGACGACACCGTGGTATTTGACGCCAACGGTCGGCAAATCTCCGGCTTCCGCCCCACCTTCCCCGTGGTGGGCATCGGCAGTATGGTGCTGGGAGCTGTACTGGCTCTGATGCCCACGGTCTTTACAACCGGTTTGGTATACATCATCGCCGCCGTGCTGATTTTAGGTGCCATCAATCAGTTTGTGGTGTTGGCGGCCATCAACCGCATCATCCGCGTGCACATCATCTTCTGGCTGCTGCCCTGCGTGGTGCTTTTCATCGGTGGCATCGCCATCGTAAAACCCCAGTGGATAGCCCAGGCACCGCTCTTCGTCATTGGCTGGACGCTGGTGCTGTATGGTGTCATCGAGTGCATCGATGCCTTTAAGGTGATGTCGGTGAACCGAAAATACAAGCAAGCACCCACAAACTCCACCCTCGAAGATACCGACACAGTGTCCACAACATCCGACAACACGCCAGTAGAGCCAGTAGACGAACCTATGGGAGCTGTTGATGAGCCAACCAATCTAATGAACAACGACAAGCCAGCTCTACCAACCGACACTGATCACACAACCTTCTGAAGCAACACCCAACGTACGGGCGAGGTTAGTAGGGGCATGATTATTCGCTGGGCTCATCAACTCGTCATCATGTTCCTTCAACCGAAATTTATCACGCTCCGCTAATCGTAGGGGCTTGATTTGTCATGCGCTCCACTCAACAATGATACAGAGGGGTAGAGAGGAATATACGGGCTGAAAGTCTAAGAGCACATATACGGTTACCATTTGTATTCACAAACTTTATACACCTATTGATTTTCTCCTTACTGGCGGCATCTTCTTTGTCATGTCTGAATGATTTTTAGGAATAATATCACATTTTTGCTCTATTACATTATATTTTTTCAGAAAAAGTTGTTGATATCAATAATTCTATATAAATTTGCAGCGATATATAATAATGTATAATCCATGGGCAACTTTATCTTTCATGTCATCGTTGCATTTCTACGCCTTAACGGCAAGAACAAGGAGGTAACTGCGTTAACAAACGTTATTACCCCCCCCCGATTATTATACTATATTAACAATCCCTTCTCTTTTGCTTGCCTTTCTTGCAAAGGTAAGACTATTTAATAGTGCATGGTTCCACAGACAGCCATGCACCTTGGTCGTATATGCCTGTCGCACACAAGAAAATTACAAAATCAATAAACTTATTAAATTATGAAACATCTTTACATGTTTAAAACAAAACGGCGCGGCATATTCCTCGCCTTGCTGCTGCTCATGGCAATGCCAATGGCAGCACAACAGGTTAACGAAAGATTCGAAGTCGGCGGTCTGTTATACAGTGTGCTGGATGTAACAAAACACACCATCAAGGTGTTACCCAAAGCAAATTATTTGCAATTAACCGATGAAGCAGACGATGTGACCTCTGCCTATTCGGGTGGACTGAGCGGAGTTATAGACCTCAGCCAGCCCGTCTCCTACAAAGGTAAAAGCTGGATGGTGACCGAAATTGGCGAAAGGGCTTTCCAGTTAGAAAAAATCACGGAGGTGAAACTTCCTGATGGCATAACAAAAATTGGATACAAA
Source organism: uncultured Prevotella sp. (assembly GCA_963511375.1). GTDB lineage: Bacteria > Bacteroidota > Bacteroidia > Bacteroidales > Bacteroidaceae > Prevotella. The sequence goes on from CAUPIT010000006.1 coordinate 139,465, forward strand.
GCGTTTTTCAAGACACCCTTATTACCTACAATCAATTTCCCCACATCTCTGAAAATCATTGAAAGCCAAGCTTTCTATGGGGGAGTCTTGACAGCAGTTGATATCCCCGGCCAAACGGCAATAGGTTCTCGGGCTTTTGAGTCGTGCACCAAAATGGAAACGCTGAGCATTCCACAGGTGACATACCTGGGAAATGCTTGTTTCAGGCATTGCTCCAAGTTGGCTTCTGTAACAGTTCCGGCATCTGCAAAGATTGGAGAACAAGCCACAGGGACATTGAGTTCTGGCAATAAACTAACTGACGGAACCAATCAAGACGGTACCAATCAAGTATCAGGTCAACATGCCTTTGCCGATTGCTATGGTCTGAAAAATGCAACCATACAGGAGGGTTCAACCACGGTTCCAACAAGCATGTTTATGTTTTGTGGCGACTTGACAACCGTTACTGTCCCCACCACGGTAACAAGCATAGAAAAAGATGCCTTTAGACATTGCTTCAGTCTCAACGCCATTGACATACAGAATGTGGAAAGTATAGGAGATCAGGCCTTTTGGAACTGTTTGAATTTAAAAGGCGACCTGATTCTTTCCAGTAATGTAAAGAAAATAGGAAACCAAGCCTTTACAAAAACCGGTTTCACTGGGGTAAAATGGGAAGGTACTGCCGGATGTACGATAGGCAATAATATTTTTTCGAACTGTTACTCCCTGGAATATGTAGACCTGCATACACTGACAAACCCCGTGGTAAGTAAAACGGAATTGAAGCGGCGTACAGGAAATTCGATTGACAATCTTGCAGCTGGATTGCTGTCGCGCACCATTGTTTATCTTCCCCATGGTGTGAACTTCACCTTTGCGGAGGGAGAGGATGTGAACTTCGTCAAAAGCAATGGCATCTGCACCAGACTGAGCGTGCAGGATGGCGCCGACTACGAGTTCCCTATTGGGTTCACGGCAAGCACTGCAGTCTATAACAAATGGGAAGTAGAGTTTGATCCGAGTTCATTTCGGATTGGTGAAGAAGAATCTTTCACAGATAGAAAATCATATTATGATGATAAATTTATTTGCTATGAAGATGATGATGATACTGGAGAAATAATGCCTCTCACCAGATACCGCGACTTCACGGGATCGGGCAACGACGACACTGGTATCAAGGCTGGCAAGAACTGCTTCACCATGCTGCTGCCCTATGAGGTAAAATTGCCGAAAGGCTTCCGTGCTTACGAGCTACACTTAAAAGACAACTACGCAACTCCTCAAGGAGAAGGCGATTATACGCAATATTACTTGTTCCGTTCCATTCCTGATGAAAGCGTGCTTGAGGCTAACAAGCCCTACTTGCTGCGCATTGTGGACGGACAGGAACATTCCTCAAAGGAATTTGTTGCTACTAACGTAAAGATTGCGGCATCGGGCAGTGTCAAGGTAAATGATGGTGGCACTGAAGTCACCCAAACACCTTCAACCTCCGCTTTGCGCAACGTCAATGCTGGTACGCTCAAGCCACAAGGCTATAAAGCTACTAAGCCTAATCAGGATTTCTTTTTCGTGGGTGGCACAGAGCGGCTTAACAATGAATTGGCTGTCAATCTCAACACATGGTTGCTAAATACAGACTATATGGGGATTGACGTATGGAGGAAAGTAAACAAGCCAGCACCTCATGTTGGCGATGGAAAGCTAGTAAAGCCAACCACAGCAGCACCGTTCCGTGGCTACATCCAACCAAAAGACAATACAACGAGCAACGCCAAGCGCTTTGTCATCCTTATGGAAGGCGAGACAACGGGGATAGATGACTTGCAGCAAAATAAGGAGCAAAATAACACACAGTGCATCTACACTCTCGACGGACGTTATGTAGGCACGAACTTCGACACGCTACCTAATGGCATCTATGTAATCAAAGGAAAGAAAATTGTAAAATAACGGAAAGATGAAAACTGAGAACATCAAAAATAATATAACCACGCATGGCAACCGCCCTTACATCAAGCCACATGCCTACATCATCAAGATGGAAACCAACTATGGGATCATGGAGGACAAGAGTATACCCGAAGACCCCTATACCCCAGCTGAAGGCGACGGCAATGCCAAGCAATTTGACATGACGGAGGATATGTGGAATGACTATCACGAAAAAGATATAGACATCTTTAATTAAAGACAGCTCCACTCACGATGCCGTTTATTCACCATGAGGCGGCATACAAGGACAGGGTCATCGCTCGACCGAAAGAAATGAGTGGTGACCCTGTGTCGTGTTTTTACCTATTGATAAAAGAAGGTTATTGATTGGACTATTACGAATTATTTTGTACCTTTGCGCCTAAAGAGGAATCTGATTCCTCCTCCAATTTCTATGATAACGAACCTATATGAACGAAAAAAAGAACGATACTCTCGCAAAGAAACAAAGCCCCATTGCGTGGGTGCCCACATTATACTTCGCCATGGGCATGCCCTTTGTGGTACTCAACATGGTAACGTCGCTGATGTACAAAGGCATGGGTATCTCTGATACGCAAATCACCTTTTGGACAGGACTGATTATGCTGCCTTGGACGTTGAAGCCCATCTGGAGTCCATTCCTTGAAATCTACAAGACCAAGAAGTTTTTTGTGGTGCTTACCCAGTTGCTTTGTGGCTTGATGTTTGCCTTATTGGCATTCGCCTTGAACCTCTCCGACTTCTTTGCCATCACCATTGGCATCCTGGCCGTGATTGCCATGAGCGGTGCCACACACGACATCGCAGCCGATGGAACGTATATGTCGGTACTGTCTACCGAAGAACAAGCCAGATGGATAGGTTGGCAAGGTGCCTTCTACAACGTTGCGAAGATATTTGCCACGGGCGGATTGGTGTATCTGGCGGGAATATTCATCAAGAGCTATGGCGTGACCAAGGCGTGGATGTTCATCATGCTCATTGTCGGCGTGACCATGCTGGCTTTGGGATGCTATCACTTTTTCATCCTTCCAACCGACGGCAAACCGGCCCAACACAAGAAGAGTGCCCGTGAAGTATGGACGGAGTTGTGGGCGGTGTTTGCGGAGTTCTTCCAAAAGAAACACATTACCTATTATATATGCTTCATCATCCTCTATCGGTTTGCCGAAGGGTTTGTGATGAAGATTGTGCCGCTCTTCCTCAAAGCACCGGTTTCGGAGCAAGGATTGGGCATGACAGAGCAAGAGATTGGACTGTGCTATGGCACCGTGGGTGCTGCCGCCTTTGTGATTGGTTCTATCTTGGGTGGCTACTATATCGCACACCGTGGATTGAAGAAGAGTCTGTTTTCGTTGGCCTTGGTGTTCAACGTGCCATTTGTAGCGTATAACCTGTTGGCCATTTACCAACCACAAGACCTTGTTTTTATTGGCAGTGCCATTGGACTGGAATACTTTGGCTACGGATTCGGATTCGTGGGACTGACGCTCTTCATGATGCAACAAATCGCGCCAGGCAAGCACAAGATGTCGCACTATGCCTTTGCCAGTGGCATTATGAACCTTGGCGTGATGCTGCCAGGCATGATGAGTGGTGCCGTGAGCGACGCATTGGGCTACCGACACTTCTTCGTGTTTGTGTTGCTATGCACCATTCCCGCCTTGCTCATCACTTGGTTTGTGCCGTTTGGAGCCTCCCCTAACCCCTCCCAAGGAGGGGAATAGATAGACTTTTTTAGTTCACAAGTTTTTAGTTTACAAGTTCACGAGTTGATAGCTTGTCTAAACATAAAGTTCAATATTCAAAGTTCAAACCTCAAAGTACTCAACTCTTCACTTCCCCTCCCTTTCGGGTTCTCCCCTCCTTTGGAGGGGCCGGGGGGAGGCTAAATTATCAACCTATGTCCAAATTAATCATTCAAGGGCAGCCTCTGCCCAACATGCCGTGGGAAGACCGTGCGGCAGATTGTAAAGAAGTCATGTGGCGTTGCTCGGCGAATCCCATTATTCCAAGGAATTTGCTACCCACCTCAAACAGTATTTTCAACAGTGCTGTAGTACCTTTCAAAGACGGCTACGCTGGCGTGTTCCGCTGCGACGACACCAACCGCAGAATGGTATTACACGTCGGTTTCAGCGACGACGGCGTGAAATGGAACATTAACGAACAGCCACTGCGTTTTGAATGCGACAACGAGGAGATTGGTGAATGGGTGTACGGCTACGACCCTCGCGTGTGCTTTATCGACGACCGCTACTACGTTACCTGGTGTAACGGCTATCACGGACCTACCATTGGCGTGGCATACACGTTTGATTTCAAGACCTTCCACCAATTGGAGAATGCCTTTCTGCCCTACAACCGCAACGGTGTGATGTTCCCTAAGAAAATTAATGGCAACTTCGCCATGCTCAGTCGCCCGAGCGACACGGGACATACTCCTTTCGGAGACATCTTTTACAGCGAATCTCCCGACTTGGTATACTGGGGCAAGCATCGCCATGTGATGTCGCCTGCCGCCTTTGAGGTAAGTGCATGGCAGTGCATGAAGATAGGTGCTGGCCCTATCCCCATTGAGACATCTGAGGGTTGGCTGATGTTCTATCATGGTGTGCTACGCTCGTGCAATGGCTATGTGTACAGCTTTGGTTCCGCCCTACTCGACTTAGAACAGCCGTGGAAGCCTATCTATCGTTCGGGACCTTATCTCATCTCGCCACAAACTCAATATGAACTGACTGGCGACGTGCCTAACGTTTGCTTCCCCTGTGCAGAGGTGCATGACCCCGCCACGGGTCGTGTAGCCGTTTACTATGGTTGTGCCGACACCGTTACCGGCCTGGCTTTCGGCTATATCCCTGAGATTATTGAATTCACCAAGCGTACTAGCATCATTTAATCAAGAAGAAAGATGAAATGGGAAAGATGAAAGGAGAAGGCTATGCGTCTTTCTCCTTTCATCTTTCCCATTTCACTTTTTCCTCTAACAAGCGCAGGGCACGACGAATCATGCCCTATACTTAAAAGATTGATACTTTAGTATCCGAAGATTTCCTTCAGCTTGTCGGCCAGTTTGGCACCACGCAAGTCGTGCGCAACAATTTGTCCGGATGGATCTACCAAGATGTTCGACGGAATGGAATTGACACCGTAAATCTCGGCGGCAGCACACTTCCAGCCTTTCAAGTCGGAGATGTTGTGCCAAGGCAATTGCAAGTCAGCGATGCCTTTCTTCCAGGCATCAGCCTTTGAGTCGAACGACACGCCAACCACGTCGAATCCCTTTGCCTCATGATAGCGCTTGTAAGCATCCACCACGTTGGGCATTTCTTGTCGGCATGGGCCACACCAGCTTGCCCAAAAGTCAACCAATACATAGTTGCCCTTGCCCACCCATTGGCTCAGTTTGGCAGGTTTGCCCTGTGTATCGTGCATAGCCAGGTCAGTATACTGCAAGCCCGGCCGACGCTTGCCCAGCGACACGAGCTGTCGTTTAGCACCTTCCATCATGGGATGGGTGTAATACGCGCAGGTATTGTCGAGGATGGATACCAGGTCGTTGTATGGCAGCGAATAAAACATCTGTCCCAAGAAGTATGCCGGAGCCACACTGGTTTTGTGTGTATTGGTGAACTTCAAGATGTCTTGCACCTGTTGTTCTTGTAATTGTTCCATCTGTTTCTCGAGCGTAGCCTTCTTGGTTTGCCCCTCAATGGTCATGTCTGCAGCTATCTCTTGATATTTCTTGTAGATGTCCATCATTTTCTCATCCTGTTTGCTCTGTTGCTTTTGCAAGGCAACGAACTGCACATTCTGTGCCGATCCGGTTACGCTCTTGTTGTTCAAGTTTACCGTGATGGGTGTGCGGTCGTTAATGACGGTGATGCTATGGCTTGCATCGGTTGCCACAGTGATGAAGGTGTTCAGCGGTTTTGTTCCATTGAGTTGAAATTTACCGTTGCTGACTGTTGCGCTGTCAGTTTTCCTGAACTGTCCATTGTCATAATAATAAACCATCTTTGCGCCTGCCGGAGCAGTACCGGTAATGACATATTCCGCATTTTGGGCTTGCATGGCAGTAGCTAACAAAGCAACTGCTGCTGTGAATAAATACTTTTTCATTGTGTTTTATACTATTGTTTATTTGAGGCAAAAATAATCGTTTTTTCTTGAAAAACGGCTTGATATCGGTAAAATTATGTAACTTTGCAAAAATTCAACAACAATTCAGTGTTTCCAAATGAACCAGATTGTACCCTGATCAACGATGATTTGGGCGCTCAAGACATTTGGACATTACATTTTTATTCACTATAGAGTGCTTGATAAACCTCTTAAAAAACAAGAATTATGGAACAAAAAACTCAGCACGTTAGTGTGCTATTCATGCTTTTCAGCATCCTTTTTTGTGTTTGCCTGATTACGGCAAACGTGTTGGAAACCAAGCAAATCGCCGTGGGTCCCATCTCGTTGACCGGCGGCCTCATCGTTTTTCCCATCTCGTACATCATCAACGACTGCGTGTGTGAAGTGTGGGGTTATCGCAAAGCGCGCTTACTCATCTGGACAGGGTTTGCCATGAACTTCTTCTTTGTGATGATGGCGGCATTGTGCGACTTGATTCCCGGAGCCAGCTATTGGACGTTAGGACAGAGCTTCCACGACATCTTCGGACTGGCACCGCGCATTGCTTTCGCCTCGTTCATAGCTTTCTTATGCGGTTCGTTCGTCAATGCTTATGTCATGAGCAAGATGAAAATCTCATCACAAGGGAAGAATTTCTCTGCACGCGCCATCCTGAGTACCATCTTTGGTGAAAGTGTCGACTCGCTCATCTTTTTCCCCTTGGCCTTTTTCGGAGTGATACCTACCGCCGAAATCTTACCCTTGATGTTCTGGCAGGTTTTGCTCAAGACTGCTTACGAGATTCTGGTGTTGCCCGTCACCATCCGCGTTGTCCACACATTGAAGGCACACGAGGGTGAAGACGTGTACGATGAAGGGATTGACTACAATGTGCTGCGCATCTTCAACATATAATATAAATAAGGTATAGGCTTATGGAAAGTACAAGAACAGAGGATGGCCTGAAGGCCTTGGGAGCGAAAACCAAGTATCAAATGGATTACGCACCCGAGGTGTTGGAAACCTTTCAGAACAAGCATCCCATGAACGATTATTGGGTACAGTTCAACTGTCCCGAGTTCACATCACTGTGTCCCATCACCGGGCAGCCCGACTTTGCCGAGATACGCATTGCCTACATCCCCGGCGAGCGCATGGTGGAGAGTAAGAGTTTGAAATTGTATCTATTCTCTTTTCGCAATCATGGCGACTTTCATGAAGACTGCGTGAACATCATCATGAAAGATCTCATCAAGCTGATGCAGCCTAAATACATTGAGGTAACCGGCCTCTTCACGCCACGAGGCGGCATCAGCATCTACCCTTATGCCAACTATGGACAGCCAGGAACTAAATACGAAGCCCTGGCCGAGCAACGCTTTGCGAACCATTAAATAACACAAATACATACCAGCTATGAGGAAAACACAAATTCTCTGTATGCTGCTCTTCTTCGGTCTGGTAGCACAGGCCCAGACCCACCACACCCGCAAGAAGGTGGCTGTGGTGCTGAGCGGCGGCGGAGCCAAAGGAATGGCGCACATCGGGGCGCTGAAAGTGATAGAAGAAGCAGGCATCCCAGTGGACATTGTGACGGGAACATCCATGGGAAGCATCATCGGTGGGCTGTACTGCATAGGCTACGACGCACATTGCATGGACTCTATCGTCAGACTGCAAGATTGGTCGCTCGTGCTGTCGGACAGGGTTGATGTGAGAAACCTCAACCTGAACAAAAGGAAAAAAGAAAATACTTATATGCTGAGCCGTGACATCCGGCTTGGCAAGAACAGGCTCACACGTCAGGGAGGCCTGATACAAGGGAAGAATCTTTCGAAGCTGTTTGCCCGGCTGGCCTTCAACTACCGTGACTCGATTGATTTCAACGACCTGCCCATCCCCTTTGCCTGCGTTGCCACCAACATCATAGACAACACCGAATACGTTTTTCACCGAGGCTCACTCACCGAGGCCATGCGCGCCAGCATGTCAATCCCAGGGGCATTCACGCCCATCAGGAAGGGCGACATGGTGCTGGTTGACGGTGGACTGCGCAATAACTATCCGGCAGACATCGCCCGCAAGATGGGAGCCGACATCGTGATTGGTGTCATCGTCCAGGAGCCTCCAAAGACGGCAAGCGACTTCGACAAGGGTGCCAGTGTGATTGGACAGATTGTTGACATCAACTGTAAGAATAAGTATGATGAAAACATTGCCAAGACGGATATCCTCATCAGCACCGATACCAAAGGCTATGGTGCGGCCTCATTCTCAACCGCCGCCATCGACACCCTAATCAGGCGAGGCGAGGAAGCGGCCATGAAGCAATGGCCAAAGCTGGAGAAATTGAGAAAAGAATTGGGCATCGCACCCAGACAGAAACCTGAACACCTGGTCAAGAACAAGGTAGACAGACAGCCCGACAAGGTGAAAATAGCCGACATAGTGTACGAGGATGTCGACGAAGCTGATCAAAGATACATCGCACACAAGTTCAAGCTGAACAAGCGTGACAGCATACAAGTGAACCTATTAGACCAGATAGCCAACACGATGCGCGCCGACCTGTACTACAACGATGCCGACTGCTACATCACGCCAACGGAAAATGGCGAGCGTCTGCACATCGCCTCCAAGGGACAGAAAGACGCCAAAGCAAGTCTGGGACTGCGGTTTGACACGGAAGAGTTGGTGGCTCTACAGGCCAATCTGGGGCTATTTGTGCGAAGCAAGGCCATTCCCATGGCAGCCAACTTTACCCTGCGATTGGGTAAACGCACCATGGCCCGGGCCGACTTTTCGCTATATCCGAGATCCTGGGGAAAAGTCAACGCCTTCTATCAGTTCCGCCATCAGGACATCAACATCTATAGTGAGGGAACAAGAGACTTTAACCTAATCTACAACCAGCATACCGTAAGCGTGGTTCCGTTCGACTTCAATATCCGAAACTTCAACTGTCGCCTGGGCGGACGCTTTGACTTTTACCACCAAAACTCTATACTGCAAGATGTGAAGCGTGTCCATTGGAATAACGAGTTGAAGAACCTACACCTTATCAGTTACCAAGGCGAAATAACCTACAACTCGGAAAATCAGTGGTATTTCCCCACCAGGGGAGCCAAGTTTGAGGCGGGTTACGGTTATTATACCGACAATTTCGTGGGCTACGACGACCATAGCGGATTGAGCATCGTAAACGCCATGTGGCGCATATCGTTCCCACTGAACAACAGACTCACACTGCAGCCGATGGCATACGGTCGACTGATTCTGGATGACAATGCACCATACATCTTGCAGAACATCATCGGGGGCGATTGGTTCCACTACTTTTCCGACAACCAACACATGCCGTTTGCCGGCGTGGCCTTCTTGGAACAGGTGAAAGACAAGTTCGTAGCCGCACAACTCAAGCTTCAGCAGCGCATCTTGGACAACAACTATGTCATCGCAAAAGTATCGGCTTACCTAACAGACAACAAGTTCAACAACCTGTTTGACCATGGCCCAAAGATTGGCTGCCAGGCAGCTTACTACTATAACAGTGTGTTGGGGCCGATTGGAGGCTCGATAGGATGGTCGAGTAAGACCAAGACACCCAATTACTACATCAATCTTGGATTTGTTTTCTAAGCACGGTATGATTTAAAAAGCCAGCCATCGACGATCGATGGCTGGCTTTTTTCATTTATCCATGCCTGTAGGGCAGCCCAACTGGCGGACTGCTAAATGAGCCGCATGTCCAGCTTGTCACACGCTTTGCGCATGTCTTCGGGCCAAATGCTAGCCTGAATCTCGCCGATATGGGCTTTCTGCAAAAGCACCATGCACAACCTGCTTTGCCCAATGCCGCCGCCAATACTCAATGGCAGCTTGTCGTTGAGCAACTGCTGGTGGAAGTAAAGTTGCTGCCGCTCTTCCTGCTCCGAAAGCCGTAGCTGCCGCAGCAGACTTTCCTTATCCACGCGAATTCCCATGGAAGAGAGTTCGATGGAACGCTCCAACACAGGATACCAGATGAGGATATCGCCATTAAGTCCCGCCTGACCGCCATCGGTCACGGTAGACCAATCGTCGTAATCAGGGGCGCGCCCATCGTGTTTCTCACCGTTGCTGAGCGTGCTTCCAATGCCAACGATAAACACTGCGCCATACTTTTCACAGATGGCATCTTCACGCTCTTTTGGTGAAAGGTTGGGATATTGCCGCAGCAAGTCCTCGCTATGGATGAAATGAATTTGCTCGGGGAGGAAAGGTTTGAGCTGTGGATAGGTCTCGCAAGTGAGGTATTCGGTGCGAAGCAGCGCAGCATAGATGCGCTCCACCACATTTTTAAGGAACGAGAGCGTGCGCTGTTCGGCAGTGATAACCGCCTCCCAATCCCACTGATCGACGTACAACGAATGCAGGTTATCCAGCTCCTCGTCGGCTCTGATGGCGTTCATGTCAGTGTAGATGCCATGGCCAGGCTGAATATTGTACTCAGCCAGCGTCAGTCTTTTCCACTTAGCCAACGAGTGTACTACCTCCGCCTCAGCGTCTCCCAGGTCCTTGATGGGAAAACTTACCGGCCGTTCCACCCCATTGAGGTCGTCGTTGATGCCCAGTCCCTTGAGAACGAACAAGGGGGCAGTGACGCGACGCAGCCGCAATTCGGTGGAAAGGTTTTGTTGAAAAAAGTCTTTTATCTGCTTAATGCCCCGCTCTGTCTGCTTCATATCCAACAAAGCATGATAGTGGGACGGCTTTATTAATTTACTCATCGTTGTATTTTCTAAAACATCATATTCGGTTTGGCACGCCACCTCTTGATTGCTGACGTGTCTGCAAAGATAGACGTTATATCAATCATACACAAGTATTCAGGACAACAATAACACAAAAAGGTACTATTTACGCATTTTTAATGACTATTTGCACACACCAAGAGGATGAGGGTCACGATGATTGTCGCGAATGATTTTTCTTGACATCCAACCGCTCCATATTTCGTTTATTCTCAACCAATCAGTATCATGGTCGCAAATTCGGCCAAAATGAGCAAACGCTGTATCTAACTAACAATCAACTATTTACATTTTCCTTACAGCACAACCTGTGTATTATTTTAGTGTTATTTAGCCAAAAGTATTACTTTAAGGATGAAATATGCATGCTTTTAACCGTCTAAAGCATGCAGATAGTCCACCAAAATGATGCTTTTAAGCACGAAAAGTGCAGCTTTTGGGGATAAAATTTGATTTTTCTTGCCCTGTTTTCACTTATTTGCCGCCTGCTTGCCTATTGAATTTTTCTAGATTGGACATTTGTAAGAGCCGTTTTAAGGACGATTTTTGGTAAAAAAAGTCAACGTTTTGTGGTACTTCCTTCTTATTGATATCTATTTAATTCCGTTCCGCCACCTGTTGATTTTCAGGGTACTGGAGTGCCGTGCTCAAACAAAAATCCTCCACGTTAACATTGAGGTGAACGTGGAGGATTTGATGCCTAAAACAGTACAAGGCCAAGGCAAACCAATGAGTTTGAATTGCTGTGGCGCAGTCTGCTTGATTCAAAAACCGTTTCCGTTGATGGCAATCATCAACACCGAGGCTGCGTTATTGTAATGTAAACTTGGCTTTGAGCGGAAGATGGTCGGAAGCGTTCCCCACTAATACCTCAAAATCTCCTGGCTCGGCCACCCACTTTTGAAGTTTGTCATGATAGAAGCTAAGGGCAGAACAGTCGATGGTGATGTCTACATCCTTGGTTTCTCCCGGAGCAAGATACACCTTCTTGAAGCCTTTGAGCTCTTTTTTGGGGCGAGGCAACGACGATTTCAGGTCGCTGACATACAGTTGAACCACCTCAGCGCCTGCGCGGTGGCCCGTATTCTTTACCGTGACGGTGGCTGTAAGTTGGCCGTTTTCCGTTATCTTCTTCTGACTCAAACGCAGATTGGAAAGGTCAAAGGAGGTGTAGCTCAACCCATGTCCGAAGGCGAAGAGTGGCTTCGTCTTGTCCTTGTCAACCCACCTGTAGCCTACGAAAATGCCTTCCTTATAGGTTTCGTCTATCACCTTCTTGTCAGCACGCCACGTTCCGGGATAGGTGTTCAGTCGGTGAGCGGGCACGTCGTTCAAGGTCTTGAACCAGGTGTATGGCAGTTTGCCCGACGGATTGGCATCACCCACGAGCACAGAAGCCAATGCCACACCGGCCTGTGAGCCGATAAACCAGCCCTGCACGATGGCCGGAACCTGCTTCACCCACGGCATTTCAACGGCATTACCAGAAATATTGACATAGATAAAGTTTTTGTTGACCTTGGCCAAGGCGGTGATGACGCGGTCTTGTTGGTAGGGCAAACCGTATGATTTGCGGTCGTGTCCCTCACTGTCTTGATAGTCGCTCTTGTTCAAGCCACCGAAGAATATCACATAGTCGGCCTCTTTAGCCTTAGAAACCGCTTCGGCAATCAGCTCGTCAGCCGACCTCTTTTCGGACAAGTCCTGCCCCGTTGTTACGCCATTGTAATTACCAGTGACATCACCCACATAGCCTCGGGCATAGTCTACGGTTGCTTTTCCTGCCAGTCTTGCCTTCAGTCCATCGAGCGGAGAAATCTCGCGTTGCACTTTCAAGGACGAGCTTCCGCCGCCAACGGTCATCATCTTAATGGCGTTCTCGCCCACCACAAGCACCCGTTTGGCCTGACGCAGGTCTATGGGCAGCACGTTTCCTTGGTTTTTCAACAGTACGATGCCTTCTTCTGCAATCTTCTGGGCTGCCTCATAGTGGGCGTCAGAGCATAAGAAACCTTGCTTGTACGTCTGATCCATCGTTGTACGATAAAACAAACGCAGCACCCTGCGCACCTTTTCATCCAGTTCGCGGGTTGTGAACTTCCCTTCTTGGATTAACTTCAAATAAGGTCTTGCCAGGTAATAGTTGTCGTAAGCATTGGTGGCCCCCATGGTGAGTCCATCGGTCCAGGTGCCAAATTCCATGTCAAGTCCGTTCTTCACAGCCTGTTCGGTATTGTGCGCACCGCCCCAATCGCTCACCACCACACCGTCAAATCCCCAATCGCGCTTGAGGATGTCGTTGAGCAGATACTGATTGTGACAGTTGTGCTGATTCTTATACAGGTTGTATGCCCCCATGATACCCCATGCTTTTCCTTCCTGCACGGCGGCTTTGAAGGCGGGAAGGTAAATCTCATGCAAGGCTCTGTCGTCCACAACGACGTTGACCTGATGTCGGTATTCCTCGTCATTGTTCAAAGCATAGTGCTTCACACAGGCTGCCACGCCAATCGATTGCAGTCCCTGAACATACGGAACAACCATGCGGGAAGCCAGAAATGGGTCTTCGCCCATGTACTCAAAGTTGCGTCCGTTCAGCGGAGTGCGGTTGATATTGACGCCAGGACCGAGTATCATGTTCTTCCCTCTATAGCGGGCTTCCTCGCCTAAGCTCTGTCCATAGAGCATGCCCATCTGTGGATTCCAGGAGGCAGTCAGACTGGTCAGTGCTGGAAAGGCCACACACGAGTCGTTGGTCTGCCCAGCCTGTTCCCACTCATCCCACAGTACGTCAGGTCTGACGCCGTGAGGACCATCGTCAGTCCAAAAGTCAGGAAACCCCAATCGGGGTACGCCTGCCGACGAAAATTTGCTTTGTGCGTGAATCACTCTAATCTTTTCGAGCAGCGTCATGCGTTGCAATGCATCTTCAATGCGTTCTTCCACGTTTTTAGTTGGATCAAGATACACGGGCAACGATTGTGCCTTGGCCATACAAGTCATCCCCAACAGGATGCAGGATAAAATAATTTTTCTCATTTTTATTGGGTGGTTTAGGTTATTATTCAACAAACTTCTTCCTTTCATCCGCATCGACTCACCTTATTTATAGATGTTGTAAGCCTGTCTTAGACTAAGGTGAAGCCTGTCTTATGCAAAGACAGCGCGAACCGAATACAATCAAGCTCGCTTGGAATTGCTGAGGTGAAGCCTGTCTTATGCAAAGACAATGCGAACCGAATGCAATCAAGCTTGCTTGGAATTGCTGAGGTGAAGCCTGTCTTATGCAAAGGTATTGATTTTATAATGAATACGAAAGGCTGGAATATAAAATATGACAGAAAGAGTTTTCATACCACATGGTGGTCACAAAACGGAAAAAAGAAAAATAAGAAGGCATGTTTTGTCGGTATCAACTTTTTTCTTTATATTTGCACACACATTATGGCTCCGTAGTTCAGCTGAATAGAATGCAGGATTCCGGTTCCTGAGATCGCGGGTTTGAATCCCGCCGGAGTCACCCTTACTAGTGAAATCACACTTAATTCTAAAAGCACATGGACATTACAGAGAGATTTATCAACTATACCAAGTTTGATACCCAGTCGTCCGAAGACTCACAGACAGTCCCCAGTACATCAAAACAACTCGTTTTCGCCAAGTACCTCAAAGAGGAGTTGGAACGTGAAGGATTTTCGGATGTAGAGATGGATGAGAAAGGCTACATCTATGCCACGCTGAAGGCAAACACCAAAAAAGACATACCCACCATCGGCTTCATCTCACATTATGACACAAGTCCTGATGCCAGCGGAGCTGACATCAAGGCACGCATTGTGAACAATTATGACGGCGGCGACATCGTCCTGTCAGAGGGAATCGTGTCTTCTCCAGAGAAATTTCCTGAACTAAAGGCGCACGTTGGCGAGGATCTCATCGTGACAGATGGGCACACCTTGCTGGGTGCTGACGACAAAGCGGGCATCGCAGAGATTGTAGATGCCATGTGCTACCTGCGCGATCACGATGAAATTGAGCATGGTGACATTCGCATGGGGTTCAATCCTGATGAGGAAATAGGACTTGGCGCGCACCATTTTGACGTGGAAAAGTTTGGATGCAGCTGGGCTTACACCATGGATGGAGGTGACATTGGCGACCTGGAGTACGAGAACTTCAACGCTGCCAGTGCCAAAATCACAATCAAAGGGGTGAGCGTTCATACAGGATATGCAAAGGACAAGATGATCAATGCCAATCGGTTGGCATGCGAATTCAACGCCATGATTCCCGACACAGACATCCCAGAGAACACCGAGGGCTATCAAGGATTCTATCATCTGTTGGGCATGGAGGCCCGAACGGAAGAAGCTAAGATGAGTTATCTCATCCGGGATCACGACCGTGAGAAGTTTGAAGACCGCAAGGACTTTATGGAAGACTGCGCGCAAAAGATGAACGAAAAGTATGGTGAGGGTACAGTTGAGATTGTCATCAAGGACCAGTACTACAACATGAAGGAGAAGATTGAACCGAACATGCACGTCATCGACATCGTTTTGCAAGCCATGCAAGAAACCGGTGTGGCCCCGAAAGTGGAGCCTATCCGTGGTGGAACCGATGGCGCACAGCTCAGTTTCAAGGGCTTACCCTGCCCAAACATCTTCGCTGGCGGTGTTAACTTCCACGGTCCTTATGAGTTTGTCTCTATTCAGGTCATGAAAAAGGCGGTCGAAGTTATTGTGAAGATTTGCGAAATTACGGCCCAATACAACGACTAACGAACGTCGTTAAGGCTGCAATCCAGCTTGACATATCAAACGATTCGATCGATAGAAAGATATAAACAATTCGATAAAAAGCGGTCTATAACACTCATCGTGTGCTATAGACCGCTTTTATTTATCCATCTTGTCAACGCTGCCGTCATGTTTGAACGTACAAAATTACGTTTCTGCGGCATACTGAAAGTAAGGTTTTATACTCTTAAATCCAGCGCAAGTCCAAGATTATTTATTGATTTCAGTAAGGTATCGCTCTGCCTCAAGGGCAGCCTGACAGCCTGTTCCCGCAGCTACGACAGCCTGACGATACACGGGATCAGCCACATCACCAGCCGCATACACACCTGGAATCTTGGTCTTGGGCGTGCCGGGGATGGTCTTGATGTAGCCCGCTTGATTGGTTTCTAGGAAGTCTTTGAACACAGACGAGTTGGGAGTGTGTCCAATAGCTAAGAAGAAACCATCGATAGGCAGGTCGTAACGCTCCTCGTTTTCCTCGCCCAAATGCTTGACCAAGTGTACGCCTTCAACGCCATTCTCGCCATAAAGACCAGTGGCGTTGTGCTTATAGAGTATCTCTATCTTCTCGTTCTCTTCCACACGTTGTTGCATCACATCAGAGGCACGCAGATAATCTTTGCGCACAATCATGTACACCTTACTGCAAAGGCCAGCCAGATAGGTTGCTTCTTCGCAAGCTGTGTCGCCACCACCCACGACAGCCACCACCTTGCCGCGATAGAAAAATCCGTCACAAGTGGCACAGGCACTCACGCCTTGCCCCTTATATTTCTCCTCATCGTCCAAGCCAAGATACTTGGCAGATGCTCCTGTAGCGATGATCACGGTCTCTGCCTGAAGCTCAACACCACTGTCGGTGACCAGCTTGTAAGGAGCTTTAGTCAAGTCAGCCTTGACAATCTCACCGTCTCGGATATCGGTTCCGTAGCGTTCGGCCTGCTGACGCAAATCCATCATCATTTGATTGCCGTCTACCCCCTCGGGATAACCGGGAAAATTCTCCACCTCAGTGGTTTGAGTGAGCTGGCCACCTGTCTGCAATCCGCAATAAAGAACGGGAATGAGATTGGCACGAGCCGCATAGATGGCAGCCGTATAGCCTGCCGGTCCGCTACCAACAATGAGGCAACGGGTATATTGTTTTTGCTGTTCCATCATGTAAGATATGAAATAAGCGTCGTGAACGCTGTAACGAAAATTGGGAAAGATGAAACGAAAAAGGTGAAACACACATACGGATGCATGCGGATTTCACCTTTTTCACTTTCCATTATAACAGTTCCTCGATTTGCTGAGCGATGTGCTCTAACTTCTCTGTGGGCTCAAAGCGTGCGACAACCTGTCCCTGTTTGTTGATAAGGAACTTGGTGAAATTCCATTTGATGTCGGGCTTCTGCTCGTAATCGGGATCTTCTTTTGACAGAATGTCAACAAGAACAGGAGCGATAGGGTGACTCATATCCCAGCCTGCAAAGCCTTTTTGCTCTTTGAGGAACTTGTAAAGTGGGTCGGCATCTTCACCGTTTACCTTGATTTTCTTGAAGCGTGGGAATTCGGTACCGTATGTCAGTTTGCAGAACTCGTGGATGCTCTCGTCCGTTCCTGGTGCCTGCTGTCCAAATTGGTTGCAAGGGAAATCAAGAATCTCGAAACCTTTTGCATGGTATTTCTCGTAGAGCTTCTCCAGCTCTTCGTATTGAGGAGTGAAACCACATTTTGTCGCTGTGTTGACAATCAACAGCACTTCGTTGGCATACTCCTTGAGAGATACATCGTTACCTTTTCTGTCTTTTACTGAAAAATCATAAATTGTTTTCATTTTCTTCTGTTTATTATAAATGAATATGTTACAATGTCGTAGTTGTATTGATGGTGAGAACGACTCTATCTCCATTGACATCTCAACCATCTTACTCTCGCAAAGATAGCGAATAAAATCGACATTCCGACGGTACGGAATGCGAATAAATATTAATTTATAACCCAAAAGAAGGAAAACGTCTAATCGGAAACGGCAAGAGGTGCATCATGAAACCATTTCGACTCACGCCTCCGCACTGTTCATGGGTCAACTTAAATTCATCAGCACCAGGCGTTCGACATACTTACAGAGGATATCAATACCCTTTAGATTCTCCCCTCCTTGCGGGATAATCACGTCAGCAAAGCGCTTGGTGGGTTCGATAAACTGTTCGTGCATGGGCTTCAGCACGTCCAAGTATCGCTGAACCACCATGTTAACATCTCTCCCCCGTTCAATGGTGTCGCGCTGGATGTTGCGAATGAGCCGCTCGTCGGGATCACAATCAACAAACACCTTCAGATCCATCATCTCGCGCAGCCGCTTGTTGAGCAGCGTCATGATGCCCTCGATGATAATCACCGGCCGGGGTTCCACATGGATGGTTTCAGGCAGGCGGTTGCACTTTAAATAAGAATAGGTGGGCTGCTCGATGGGTTCACCCTCGCGCAATTCGTTCACCTGCTTGATGAGCAGCTTCCAATCAAAGGCATCGGGATGGTCAAAGTTGATGGCGTGGCGCTCCTCCTCGGTCATTTCTGAGGTGTCGTTGTAATACGAATCGAGCGGCACCACGGCCACATGATTAGGTGGCAGGGCCTCAACAATCTTCCTAACCACCGTGGTCTTACCCGACCCGGTGCCACCTGCAATGCCAATGACGGTCACTTCATAATTTCGTTCTTTATCTGTCATCATACTTGTTTGTTTTATTCAGTCTTTTTAGGGGGCAGTCCCAGCACGTCTTCGAACATCACCCGATAGCTTTCTGCCTTCCTCTCCAGCTTCATGGGATAGGCTCGTGAAGAGCTGGGCATGCGGTATAACCGCATCGGTCGACCGTCGAAGCTGAACGTGACGTAGGCTCCCATCGCCGGCGCAGCGATGCCAAAATGGCTGGTGAAGATGGCTGTAGCCTTCTGACCGGCCGTGAGTACGGCTGTACAATGCGGCAAAGCCCGCAGCAAGCCATCGAGATCGGCAGGCTCGATGATTTCCAAATCCTTGTCAGATGCGGTGTTTTTGGTTCGGTGTACACGCAGGGCAGTATCGAAAAGAGCTACACCTTTTTCTTTGAGGAAGCCTTTCAGTGCGTCCAAATGGAACGTTTTGTCCCGCTGATTCACAAAATGTTGTTTATCACCGAAAAACAAATATCCGAAGATGCGCCACATGTCGTTCTGAAAATTGGGGTAATAAAACGGCATACACCAACGCTTGGGGGCCGGCGGAAACGTGCCCAACATCAGCAAAGTGGCATTCTTGGGCAAGAATGGTTCAAAGGGATGAGTTTCTATCATTGTGGGTAGTGCAGCCTATCTCCCCGGAAAGCCTCCCCCAACCCCTCCAAAGGAGGGGAGAAACAAAAGAGGAGAGAGGAGTAGATGGTTGTGCATGTATGAGTTGACAGGTTTAAAAATTCAAAAGTTGACGAGTTCACAAGTTTATATGTTTACGAGTTTGAAATTAACATGTTTTACGAGTTAATTGCTTTTATCTTCCCTCGCCTGTTGTTCATTCCCACTAAATTGCTTATGAAGGTGCTCATAAAATCAATCGCATTTGAAACTCATTGACTTTGAGGTGCAAACTCATTGAGATTGGAGGGCAAACTCAATGAGATTGGAGGGGAAAGTCATTGAGATTAAGGCCTCACCCCCACCCCCTCCCCAAAAGGGAGGGGAGTAGATAGTTGTACTTATATAAGTTGACGAGTTCACGAGTTTACAAGTTCACAAGTTGATACCTCAGCCAATCAAAAAGTTCAAAGCTCAATGTTCAAAGTTCAAAGTACCTTCTGTTGTTGTTTCACCAAGTACACCACTACCGGTAGGTGGTCACTGTAACCATTGAGCCACACACCTCCGGCCGTCGTACGCTTGGGTGCACCCTTGTATTTGCCAGTGGTTTGGATGAGATAGTCGCGGTGTTGGATTTGATGTTTCCAATATTTAAGGGACGAGAAGTCCTTGACACCTTTCTTATTTAGCATGTTCGGCGACAGTACAATCTGGTCGAAAAGATTCCATGAGCCGTTATACATCAACGTTCCCTTACCCTGCTTGGCCAGTACGTTGTACCAAGGATTGTACATGTCGCCATCCTCCACGTCGTCAATCTCGGCCTTGGCGGAAAGCACCTCGGCCATACTCTTGTTCACGGGGTCGTCGTTCATGTCACCCATGACCATGACTTTGTTGGCTGGGTCGAGCTGTAATAGCGAATCCTTGATGGCTTTCACCTGCGCAGCAGCCACCTCACGGTAGAACGACCCACTGTAACGACTGGGCCAGTGGCACACGATGGCTGCCACACGGTCGCCACCCATCGTACCCGTAACGGTGAGGAATCCACGGGTGAAGTAGGCACTATCTTTTTCAAGCGGTTGAACATACGGCACTAGCTTGACAGACGCAGGTTTGAATAGCTGCGGATTGTACAACACGGCGCAATCGATGCCACGCCTATCGGGCCCCTCTACGTGGATGTAACGATAGCCGCGGGCCGCCAAGGGCTCTTGGGCAACCAGCGCATCGAGCACCCGCGCGTTCTCCACTTCACTCAGTCCGATGAGAGCGCAGCCCACGTTTGGCAGCACGTCCGTACCCATGTCGGCCAGGGCTCGCGCCATATTGCGCAGTTTGTGCGTGTACTTCAATCCATCCCATTTGTACGATCCGTTGGGCAGAAAGTCGTAATCGTTCTTTCCCTCATCATGACATGTGTCAAAGAGGTTTTCCTGATTGTAGAATCCCACGGCGTACACCGAATATTTGTCCTGCCCAGAAATAGCCAAGAGGCCTACCAGCAGCAGCCCCAAAAGCATGAATAGTTTTTTCATCTTAATAAGCTTGTTTGTTTTATGATGCATGTTTGTTTTGCAAAGATAAGTCATTTATTTCAAATAAAATAAGGTGGAAAGAGGAAAAATACGACATAAAAATTTCGTTCATCAAAATATATTTTGTTACTTTGTAGCTGAAAATCATTCACACAGAAAATCTTCCATTATGCAGAATAAGCTAACGCTTGCAGTTCTTGCCTTGTGTTTCGCATCGTTGGTTCATGCCCAAAACGACAAAACCGACCAGCAGAAGGCTCCCCTCGTGGACGAATCGGCTTTCACTTTCACGGAAGCACAATTGGGCGAGGATGACAACATGACCCAAAATGTGACCATCCTCAACTCGAACACCAATGCCTATGCCTCCGGGGTAGGCTATCTGTTCTCCCCTGTTCGCTTTCGCTACCGCGGACTGAATCAGAAGTACAATGACGTGTACATCAACGGTGCACCGATGAACGACATGGAGTCGGGACAGTTTAGATATTCCATGATTGGCGGGTTGAACCAACAAACCCGCAACGTTGACTTCGCCTTGCCCTTCGAGAGCAACAGCTTTGCGGTGAACGGCATGGCCGGCAGCAACAATTATGACTTCCGTGCGGGCAGCATGCCGGCTGGCCATCGATTCTCGTTGGGTGCCGCCAACCGCAACTACACCGCAAGAGGCATGTACACTTATGCGTCGGGATTCGACGCCAAAGGATGGGCCGTGGCCGCCAACCTTACCTATCGATGGGCCAACAGAGGCTACGTGGAGGGCACATTCTACAACGCACTCTCCTATTTCCTTGCTGTACAGAAGAAATGGAGCAACGGACATTCGCTGGCATTATCTACCTGGGGCAACCCCACCGAGCGTGCGTCGCAGGGCGCATCCACCGATGAGGCCTACTGGTTGGCCAACGACTATCTGTACAACCCTTACTGGGGATACCAGAATGGGAAGAAACGCAACTCGCGAGTGGTCAACGATTTCGCACCATCAGCATTGATGACCTGGGACTGGGACATCAACAAGGACATGCAGCTCACCACTTCTCTCTTCGGCAAATACAGCATGTACAAGAGCACCAAGCTGAACTACAGCAACGCAGAGAACCCACAGCCCGACTATTGGAAGAACTTTCCGAGTAACCACTACGATGTGTGGGGCGAAGATGCAGATCCACGGAACAGAAGTCATGAGGCTTTCTTAGTCTGGAGCGAGGCGTACAATTACTGGACAGCCTCAAAGGCCAACCGACAAATTAACTGGGATCGACTGTATTGGTCCAACCGTCAGGCTGCCGAGAATGGTGCCGATGCCATGTACTACGTGCAGGCCCGACACAACGACAACTTGGTGATGAATCTGGCATCAACATTCACTCAGAAGTTGAGCAAGGATCAAACATGGAACTTAGGACTTGTGCTGGGACGTAACCAGGGCAGACATTATCAAACCATAGAAGACCTGCTGGGCGCGAAGAGCTACCACAATATCAACACTTACGCACTGGGTAACTATCCTGCCGGCAGCGATGCAGTGCAGTATGATCTGAACACTATGGGGGCAGACCGTGCAGGACGACTGGTTGGCAAAGGTGATAAGTTTGGCTACGACTACGACATCATCGTCAACAAAGCACAGGCTTGGACCAATTATTTGGCCACATTGGGACGCTGGCACTTGATGGTGGCCGGAAAAATTGGCGCAACCGACATGCAACGAGAGGGCTACATGCGCAATGGTATGTTTGCAAACAACTCGTATGGCAAGAGCGGACGGGCTAAATTCTCGGATGGTGGCGGCAAAGCCGGACTCACCTTAGACGCCGGCAGGGGAAACGTGCTGTCCATTGGAGCAGGATATGAATGGCGTGCACCAGTGGCACGCACCGCATTTGCTTCGCCAGAAATGAACAACGACTTTGTACAAGACTTGAAGAACGAGCGCATCTTCAGCAGCGAATTGGGCTATCAGTATCAGAACGCATGGGTGCATGCCAACGTGAACGCCTACTACAACAGGATGGATCACGTCACCGAATGGCAGAACTTCTATTTCGATGACATCAACTCGTTCTCGTACGTTTCCATGACAGGTATCGAGAAAGAGGCTTATGGGGTAGAGTTGGGTGCACGATTCAAGTTGGCATCGTACCTAGACCTGAAGACCATCGGCACCTGGAGCGAGGCCAAGAACATCAATAATGCCAAGGTACGCTACCTCAACTCAACACGGGCAACCTACACTGATGACATCGTATTGAACAAGAACATGCGCGAAGCAGGAACACCTTTGACGGCCGCGAGCATCGGACTGAGCTATCATCAGAACGGATGGTACGTCGATTTGAATGGAAACTACTACGACCGTATCTACCTGTCCTACTCACCAAGCTCCCGATATGAGAACATACTACGCCAGAGAAAAAGCATGGACAACGAAGGTAATTACCTCGTTCCGGACCAAGCGAAAGGCAATGGTGGTTTCATGTTGGACGGCAGCATCGGCAAGAGTTTCCGCCTGAAGAAGGGACAGCTTAACTTCAACCTCATGGTGACCAACATCTTGAACAACCGACGCATCGTCACAGGCGGCTACGAGCAAAGCCGATCAAGCGTCTACACAACCGAAAGTGGAGTTGGCGTAACAAGAGTTTACAGGTTCCCACACAACCCCAAGAAATATTACGCTTACGGAACCAACGGCATGTTCCAGATTTCATACAGATTCTAACATAACGACAAAGACATGAAAGAGCTCAAACATATCATCATGGTGCTGGCTTGCACCCTCTTGGCTTCGTGCATGGGTGACGACTATGACGCCCCCAACCTAAATGAACCGCCCTACGGAAACAAGGAACTCACGGAGACCAACGTACTCACCATCAAACAGTTGAAAGCCAAGTACAACGGCACGATTGCCTCGAACGGCATGGAAGAGATAACCGAAGACGTGCAAATCAAAGGTTGGGTGACTGGCAACGACATCGAAGGAAGCCTCTACAACCAGTTTGCCTTGCAGGATGAGACTGGGGCTATTATCATCTCAGTGGCACAAGGTGCCCTATACGGTTACCTACCTGTGGGCCAGGAAGTGCTTATCTCACTGAAGGGATTAAAGATAGGTGGCAATGGCAATCAAGGACAAATAGGCGGTGTATACACCAACAAGAGAACAGGACAACTGCAGGTAGGCCGCCTAAACCGCTATGTTTGGGAACGCCATTACAAGCTTATTGGCTCCGCTCAACCAGGTAAGATAGAGCCTACGGTGTTCGATGTCAGCAAGATCAGCAACAGGCAGTACATGGCAGAACACTGTGGAAAGCTCATGACTTTGAAAAACGTCAGGCTGAAAGAGGCAGACGGCAAGGCTGTCTTCGCACCCAATGACCGCAGTGTCGAAATAAGAGCCAATGCGGTGGACCGCACCCTGACAGGCATCAGTAGTTCGAAGATGGTAATACATACCAGCACCTTTGCTGACTTTGCCAACCAGCCCATGCCAACAAGCTCCGTGGACATCACAGGCATCTTTACCAGATACCGTGACACCTGGCAAATCCTGCTACGCACGGCCAACGACATCAAGCCGACCAAATAGGCTAAGGCTACTGTCGGAGATTCGGAAACTAATGGCACTCTTGACTGAATGCCAAGAACCAAAACCCAAAAGAACAACTATCAATAAAAGAAATAATGATGAAAAAGCTATTTTATTCATTCCTTTCGCTGGCCATCTCAGCACTCAGTCTTACCAGCTGTGAGGACGTTCCCGCACCCTACGAATACCCCAAGGACAATGGCGGCGGCGAGATTGTCGCCCCAACCGACCCCAAGGGAACAGGAACACTGAAAGACCCATACAACGTGGCCGGTGCCATCAAGATGATCAAAGGCCTCGAGACCGGTGCCAACTCGGCTGAGGTCTACGTCAAGGGCAAGATTGTCTCCATCAAGGAAATCAACACATCCAATTTCGGCAATGCCACCTATTATATATCTGACGATGGCACAACTAAAGGACAGCTCTACATCTTCCGCAGCTTAGGATTGGGAAACAAGAAGTTCACCTCGGAGAACATCAAGGTGGGTGACGAAGTTGTGGTTTGCGGACAGTTTACAAACTACATGGGGAAGACGCTAGAAACCGTTACTAACAAGAGCTATCTCTACTCAGTTAATGGCAAGACGAGTGACAACTCGCAACCACAGGAACCAGGAACCACTGTCAATCCCACCGGTGAGGGCACAGTAGCATCACCCTTCAACGTAGCATCTGCCATGAAAAAGGACAAAGTTGCCAAGGTTTTCGTCAAGGGATACATCGTGGGATTCATTCCTGGAAAGGACAGAAACGAGGCCAAGTTCACCGCAGAGGGCTGCGAAACAGAGACCAACCTCCTTATTGCCGACAAGGCCAATGAAACAAACATCGCCAACTGCATGCCTATACAACTGCCAAGCGGCAATATCAGGACTGGACTGAACCTGAAGAAAAACAAGGACTTGCACAAAAAAGAGATAACGCTCTATGGAGACATAGAGAAGTACTTTGGCATCATGGGACTGAAAAATGTGTCGTATGCTATGGTTGGCACAAAATATTTCGGAACAAAACCCACCCAGCCAGGAACGCCATCCACCGACATCCTGAACGAAACGTTCGCCGAGAGCATAGGCTCCTTTATCATTGCTAACGAAAAAGACCTACCGCAAGGCCTCAAAGCCGTATGGTTTGTAGACAAGAAATACCACCAGGTGAAGGCCAGTGCCTTTTTCCAGAACAAGAAATACGAAACGGAAAGCTGGCTCATCTCACCCGCCCTCGATCTGAGCGGCAAGACAACCGTCACGCTGTCTGTTGAGCAAGCCGCAAACTTCTTCAAGTCCATGAAAGATGAAATCTTCATCAAGATATCTACAAACTATAAGAGCGGCAAGCCCTCGACAGCAACTTGGGAGGTTCTTACGCCCAGCAAATGGCCGTCGAACAGTAACTGGACCTTCGTCAACTCAACCGTTGACCTCAGTGCCTATGCAGGCAAGAAAGACGTAAGAATCGCCTTCCAGTACAAAAGTACGACACAGTCGGCCGGCACCTGGGAACTGAAGAACTTAGTCGTGAAATAACAAAAAAGCATTGATACGTTTGGCTGTTTGCGAAATTCTTCGTACTTTTGCAACCCATATAGCTTAGTTAATTCAATTATATTCAATAAGAAATCAAAATGAAAAAAGGAATTCATCCAGAAAACTATCGCCCCGTCGTATTCAAGGATATGTCCAACGGCGATATGTTCCTTACAAAGTCTACATGCAAGAGTAACGAGACAGTAGAATTTGAAGGCGAAACTTACCCAGTGGTAAAAGTAGAAATCTCAAGCAGCTCGCACCCATTCTATACCGGTAAGAGCAAACTTGTTGACACGGCAGGTCGCGTAGACCGCTTCATGAACCGTTACGGTAAGATTCAGAAATAAGATACAAAACTTTTTTTGACGACAAGAAAGTGCGTTCGGGCGTAGTTGCATATACGGTCGGTCGCACTTTTTTCATTCCACCACACGCCGATGAACAAACTAAACCACTTTCTCTTCCCACTCTTCGCCATACTCGCACTGGCATCATGCAGTGACGACAATGGTTCAAAAGAGTCTGCTGAAGCCAACGTCAACGCCAACCAATATATCGGCGTATCAACCGTTGGCAACCCTATAATGCCTCCTGAGGTCAGCCGTTTGGAGTTTCCAAAAGTGAAAGGAGGCAGCAGTATGATCATCGTGCACAAAGCACTGCTCAACAAACGAACAGGCGAACGTGGCGTAAACTATTCTACAGAGTGGGACACCAGCAAGAAATCACTACGCTGGAGCTGCTACCAGATGTACCGAGGCAACAGTGAAGCCCACACCAGCCGCTACCGTTCGAATACCAATCAATATCCACGCGACGAGAACATTCCCTCTGCCTACCAATTTGACAGGGATCCTTTCTGGCGGACAGGCTACGACCACGGCCACATCTGCCCCTCGGCCGACCGCCTGGGGTCAAGAGAAGCCAACATCCAAACCTTTTATCTCTCCAACATGATGCCACAAGTACACGCTTTCAATGATGGTGTATGGAAGAACATGGAAGCACAAATAAGATCTTGGAATCAAGACAGTTTTCGTGACACGCTGTACGTCTGCAAAGGCGGAACCATAGAGAACGGCAGCCAAATACTGACTACCCTCGGTCAAGGGCTCATCGTTCCCAAATACTTCTTCATGGCCGTGCTGTGCAAGAACAAGATGGGTTACAAGGCACTCGGCTTCTGGGTGGAACACGAAAACAACGGTGACACGTCGCTCGGCAAATACGTTGTCAACATCCACGAGCTGGAACAGAAGACTGGCATCGACTTTTTCTGCAACCTACCCGACGCCATTGAACGTCGAGTAGAAACATTACCAGCAGAAAAAGTGCAACGAGCCTGGGGGTTGCCCTAATCATCAGCGATGGCAACCGGCCCTGGCTCATCTTCATTACTCCTCAAAATCCATCGTCACCTTTTTGGCATAGGTATAACGCTTGTAGGAAAACTCATCTGACTCACCAGTGCCAACCATCACGCCAGAGAACGTGTGATCATTGAGCTTCATGTCGTCATAATCGATAATCATCTGGAATTTCTTCCCATTTTCACCATCATAGGTGATGATGATGTCTCCAGAGCGAGAATCGATTGCCCAAGAGAACGTTCTATCGTAAGCCACTTCCCCATTGAAATAATCTACCTGGCGGCCACGACCATTGCGCGACTTAGAATCGTACATATCAAATTCTATGTCAGTGTCGTACACCTCTTCCCGCAACAGTCCATCGGGGTCTTTAAAACGAGCAGCCGTCTTTCCTGTCCAATGTCCACGCAGCGTCTGCGCCATCTCATACAGCACGGCCCCAGAATCATTGGAAGGTTCTTCATAATAATAGCCATTGTCGCCGCTACATGAGGTAACGCTGACCATGAAGAGTGCCATTAACACAATCGGTAATAATTTCATCATCTTTTTCATCGTCGTATATTTTTAAGTTTCATAATTTTATCTATTACAAAAATACACAATAGATCTAGTATATCCAAAGATGTTTTCACTATTGCTGCATAGGGTTTTTCCTACCTTGTTGGGGGAAATACCTGTATATTCCCCATCGCCTACCTGTAAATCATAGCGACAGTTTGTTGAAAAGATGGCTCAACACACACGGCTCTATCATAAATTAAAGGTGTTTATTGTTTTTAAACAAATAGAACGTTATTCAGTGAAAAGTCCTCCGTCGCAACGTTTTTTTAACACAAATGCTGGGCGTTTTTCCAACCAACATATTCATGCATGGGAAATATACTCATTATAAACGAGTTTTATTATCTATCTGATTATTAGTGATTTATATAACATTAAAGGCTAAAGCTAAATCAAAAAGCATCGTGTTTGGGAACAAAAATTCCTTTTTTAGTACAAAAAAGGCCTTCAATAGGATGTATATTGGGACGCAAAAGCATGCTAATTGGACTGCAAAAGCATGCTAATTGGCGACTTAACCCATGTGAATAGCGTACAAAATGATGAATTTAAGACTTTGAACGCCTTAAAAGTCTCTCCATTTTTCCTATTTTCCAATTTTATTTTGTCAAAGAAAAGGAATTGATTTAACAAACGAAAGGTTTGTTAACAAAAGCAAGTTTCTTTGATTTCCATTCAACAATATGTTCACATCGTGTCAAAAATGGCAGTTTTATTCTTCATTCATGCAAAAGGATATGATTGTCGGTTTACACCGAACAACCATCTTAAATGTGAGTTCCGTGGCCCAATAGACCAAACGAAAGGCAAGAATATATGCTTTTTTTATTATATTTGTAATCACAAAACGAGAAGATGAAACAAAAGATAATCCTATCCACCCATTTGCAAGCTGACCTGTCCAAGGCGATTGCAGCATGCCAACCCGACCGCATGTTTGTCGTTGCGGACGACGTGACAGCCGAACACTGTTGGCCGAAGATTCGTGAATTTGCCGCACTGAAAAGCGCACAGCTCATCACCATCCCCGCTTCAGACGTTCACAAAGATTTGCGGTCGGTGGAAAAGATATGGACGGCACTGCAAGAAGGACGAGCCACCCGCCACTCGTGCGTCATCAACCTGGGGGGCGGTATGGTGACAGACCTTGGGGGATTCGCCGCCTCTACCTTCAAACGCGGCATTCGCTTCATCAACATCCCCACCACCCTGCTGGCCATGGTCGACGCCTCCGTGGGTGGTAAGACGGGCATCAACTACGGGGGACTGAAGAATGAGATAGGAGTATTCAATGACGCTAATTTCGTCATCCTGCACGCAGCGTTCCTGCAAACACTTGACTTGGAAAACCTGCGCAGCGGCTATGCGGAGATGTTGAAGCACGGCTTGATTAACAACGACAAGATGTTGGGCGAATTATTGACGTTCGACTTGAGCGGTGACATCGATTTCCAACGGCTGCAAGGAATGATTGCCGCCTCGGTTGCCGTGAAAGAAGAGATGGTGACACGCGACCCTTTTGAGCAGAACGTGCGCAAGGCGCTGAACCTCGGACACACCTTCGGTCATGCTTTCGAGTCGTGGTCGTTGAAACGAAAACCTGTACTACATGGTTATGCGGTGGCATGGGGCCTGGTTTGCGAGTTGTACCTGAGCTGCGTCAAGTGCGGCTTCCCCACGGAGAAGATTCGACAAGTGGTCAGGTTCGTCAAAGAATGGTATGGACAATTGCCGTTTACATGCGACGACTACGACGAGCTCATCGCCTTGATGCACCACGACAAGAAGAATCTTGGTAACGAGATAAACTTCACGTTGCTTGCCAACGTGGGCGACATTAAGATTAACCAAACAGCGACGATGGAGGAGATTAAAAACGCCTTCGACTTTTTTCGCGAAGGTGAGTAGCACATATCAGTGGCGTGGCCTGCCGCGACATCCTACTTGCCGTCGGCTGTTACCGCACTCATTCGTCATCCACCGCAAAGACGCGGCTGCAAGGTAAGTCAGGTTTCTCGGCCATACGCTGAGCCAAAGCCCGATTGGGTTTCCCCGTTTCGGTCATCGGAATGCGATCTACTGACAGATATAGGCGCGGTTCCCAATAACGAGGCAAGGCCCGATGCAGCAGTTTGTGAATGGCTCGCAGGATAGGTACCTCAGACTTTTCCTCAAAGGTTGCTCCCTCTCCATCGTCCTCTTTCTCCACCATCAGCACTACTATTTCACCAAACTTCTCGCTCTTGCGCTTGGTCACCATGTAAGGCATGGTGAGAAACGGCCGCATCAGGCGTTCCAACTCTTCCATCTGAATCTTCACGCCGCCACTGTTAATGACGTTGTCGCGGCGGCCAATGATGCGAAAAGCAAGGGCGTTTTGCTCATCAGAGGTGCTTATCTCCCGAATTTCTGCCATATCATTCGTTACAATCGGCGAATCACAAAGCATCGGAGCATCAATGACTAAACATTCATCGGCATTCGTTGATACCTTTATTCCTTGCAGGGGCATGTACCAACTGGAAGATTGGTTGCCATTCAGTCTGCGTAAGGCAATGTGCGAAAGGGTTTCTGTCATGCCGTATGTACTCCATACCGCATGAGGAAAGTCGTGCAGTTGGGCTGCCAAGACATCGTCAACAGCCCCTCCGCCAATAATAAGATGTTTGATTTGGCGCAATTTTTCCCGTTCTTCGGGTACTTGCAACGAGTTATATACCTGCAGAGGAACCATGGCGGCAAAGGTAATTGGAACATCAACCGTTGCCAATGGATGGCCAGAAGGGGCTACCTGTACCAAATGAAGTTGCCTGACAAGTGAGCGAACTACCATCATCTTGGCGCCAATATAGTCGAGATTCATGCACAACAATGCGGTGTCACCAGGCTGTAATGCAAGGAAGTTGCACGTCATCTTGGCACTTTCAATCATTTTGTCCTTCCTTACATTCAGCTTCTTCGGCGCACCTGTCGACCCACTGGTTTGCACATGGATGGTCTGTGCCTCATTATTCCATTCGCTGATAAATTCTTGATAAGTCATTTTTTCATCCATTTAATGTCTTTGTCGGTATGAACCACAACTGATCTCCTCTCACTTCCAACGGCATAGGGACGTTATCCGTAAACAAAAGTCCTGTTCCCAAGCCCTGCGGAAAGGTGACATGCGGTCCATAAACCTTTGCGGCAAGGTGTGCAATGGCGTTCAATCCCACATTACTCTCCAACGCACTGGTGAGCCACGAGCCTATGTTTCGTTGCCTTGCCAGCGTTATCCATTCTTCTGTTCCATACATGCCACCATGCAACGAAGGCTTCAAAATGATGTATTGTGGGCGTATGGCATTGAGCAACTCTTCTTTTTCCTGTCGCTGGTTCACACCAATGAGTTCTTCATCGAGTGCGATTGGAATGGGCGACTCACGGCAAAAGAGCGCCATTTGCTGCCACTGATGCTGCTTGATGGGTTGCTCTATCGAATGAATGTCATACTTAGCCAACTGTTCCAACTTTGCGAGAGCCTCATCGGGTGCAAAGCCTCCATTGGCATCAAGACGCAACTGAACTTGCTTTGAGGTGAAATGCGAGCGGATAGCGCGCACCAGTTCCAATTCTTTCTTAAAGTCAATAGCCCCTATTTTCAACTTTACACACCGAAAACCCTGCTCCAATTTTTCCTGCATCCGATGCACCATTTCCTCAAATGTACCCATCCACACCAAGCCGTTGATAGTGATTCCCTCCTCTCCTCGTGCGAAAGGAGTGTCAAACAAGGCAGTACTTCCGTTTGCCTTTATTTGCGCCAACGCTGTTTCCAATCCAAAGAGTATTGACGGATAAGGTCGCAAACGCTCGTAGTTGATATGCCCCTCGTGCACCACCTCATGGCACGCTTCTGTTAAAATTTGCTCATAATCAGGACAAACGTCACAACTTAGATCAGGCAAGGTAGCACACTCGCCCACTCCTTTGATGGAAGGACGGTCTTCACGCCAAAGGGTTACATAGTAACTCGTGCGCATTTGGTACACTCCCCGTGAGGTAGTGGCAGGATTCTTGAAGTGCAGTGTGCGCTTACAAATAGAATAACATAAGTTCATATTCATCTTATGAATGACTTTTTCTATAATCAATTCTTGCTTTCGACATTTGCTCTCTGATTCCTCCTTGCTTCACAAAATCATCTTTCACCCTATCAATGTATTTTCTAAGGAATATGTCAGCTTGATGAATGAGTGTAATGGCAATATTCGCAATGGTTTCATCACTTCTCTCCTTGATGGCGTTTCGATAATACGCCGAGTCGTTATGCCGTGCGCAAACACGTCTGGTCTGTATTGTTTTAGCATCGTTTACATCCCATATAGCAAGATCTCTCACCCGTAAATAGTCCTGATAATCTATCAACAACTCCTGCAAACTTGCCTTAGCCACATTCAAAAGCTTGATTTCTGTTTCAGAAGAAGTTGTTGAAGCAGCACACCCCTCGGCTATATTTTGTTTCCCCGAGCGAGCCGCTTGCACCATTTGGTCAACCGTCCTGTCGTTCTTTGCCAAAAAGTGGTGAGCAAAATAAAAGGTAATGTCATAGATACACTCGGTTTTTTGATAAACAATGAGGTTTTGATAATTACCTTTTTGCGGCAAAAACTGGTTGGTTTGCATGGCTTTAATATTTTTAGTGGTTATTTTATTATTGGGTTTATTGGCCTTATTAGGCCTATTGGGCTTATAAGCCTTATTAGCCTAATAAGGCTAATAGGGCCAATTAGGCTAATTAGCCCTATTAGTTTTAAGGGAACTGCGGATACTTATCAAAGTCGGGCTTGCGTTTCTCCAAGAACGCTTTTCCACCCTCTTGCGCCTCGTCCATGGTGTAATACAGCATGGTAGCATCGCCAGCCAACTCCTGAATACCAGCCTGTCCGTCCAACTCGGCATTCAGTCCAGCCTTGATCATGCGTAACGCCAAGGGCGAACGCTGCATCATTGTCTCCGCCCATGACACGCATTCATCTTCCAATTCATCGAATGGCACCACCTTGTTCACCATCCCCATACGCTCTGCCTCGTGTGCCGAGTACTGCTTGCACATGAACCAAATCTCCCTGGCACGCTTCTGTCCCACCATTCGAGCCAAGTACGAAGCACCGAAACCCGCATCAAAAGATCCTACCTTTGGTCCCGTTTGTCCGAAAATGGCATTCTCACTGGCAATCGTCAGGTCACACATGACATGCAACACATGCCCTCCTCCGATGGCATAGCCATTCACCATGGCAATCACAGGTTTGGGTAAGCGTCGAATTTGCATCTGCACGTCCAGCACGTTGAGCCGTGGCACGCCGTCTGTTCCTACATATCCGCCTCGTCCCTTCACGTGCATGTCGCCCCCAGAGCAAAACGCTTTGTCTCCTGCTCCCGTGAGAATAACCACACGAATGCCCGCACACTCTCGGCAATAGGCAAAGGCTTGCGACATTTCCCATGTGGTGAGCGGCGTAAAAGCGTTGCGATAACGCTCACGGTTAATTGTTATCTTCGCAATTCTGTTATACTCTTCGAAGAGGATTTCCTTGAAGTTGAAGCCGTCGATGGACTTCCATTGTCTCTTTTCCATATCAAATTAAACTTGTTTGTATTCGTTCATTGCCTGTTCATCTTGTTCTTGCGAGGTAAACACCTCAAAGACTACGGGGCGGTTAAAGTTGTCGTTCACAAAGCGATTCATGTTATTTTCAAGTTCTTTCTCATCATGTGCCGAAAGGTAAGCCACGTTGTTTTGTTGGCAAATCCCACAAGCCGATGTATGATGTTGGGCAGAAATCAATGTCTGATGAGCCGTACTATCTTTCAAACCCGGCAAATTTTTGAAGATAACCCCGCCCCCATTGTTCAGCAACAGCACTCTAAAATTGCCCCCTAAGCTATGCCACAAGGCGTTTTGGTCGTAAAAGAAGCTCAAATCACCAATAACGCAATATACGTTTTGAGTTGTCACCAGCGAGCAACCTGCTGCCGTTGACAAACTCCCATCAATGCCGTTGACGCCACGATTGCAAAAAACATAATCGCTGGCAAAGTGGTTTACCAGCCTAACGGGCATGCTGTTAGCGGCATGAAGGACATACCTGTCCTCGTAACTTACGGTCTCAAAAAATCTTTTCACAGCCTGCCATGAAGAGTACGGAGGATGAAAACGCTCATTCCGCGCCTGCACTTGCTGAATCAACGTTGCCCACTTGGAACGAAAACCAGACTCAAAAGGCTGTCTTTGTTCTTCTCTTTGCCCACGAACATACTGCAAGATTACCTCCAAGACATCATACGGTGCCCCCTCAATCACGCCCGTCAGGTTTTGAAAAGTATCATATATTGCTCCTCGCTCATTGACAATCCAAGTCTTGGCAGCTGGAGATTGGCGCAGAAACGCTTTCAAACGCTTGCTCACCAGCGCCCCACCAAGGTACACCACTACATCAGGTTGATATTGCTCTACCTGCTGCATGCGCGCCAACACCTTATCTATATGTAGAGGATTAAGCCCTTCGGTTGGTGAATCGGGATAGCAAGACGCATCCTCATGATAAGCCATTCCGAGACATTCGTACACAACTACCACATCTGCTGACAACTCGCATAATTGCAAAGCCATGCGCCGAGCCTCTTTGTTACTTAACTGTCCCACGACTATCATCGGGCGCTTGGCCGATTGGACATCCGCCAAAAGCGGCTGACAGTGACCCACATCGGTCGTTGCCGCTACCTGTCGAATCACACATTCGGTTGGCAAAGCTGGTACATTGAAAGTAAACAAGGGTTCTGAAATAGGCACATTCAAGTGTACCGGACTGCCGCCATGCCGCTGACAACAAAGCAATGCTTCGTTTACCAATCGATTACAGTACCACCGTTCATCATCTGTAGAAGGCTCGGGTAACGAAACCGCCTTACTGACAAAACGCCCTAAAGCATCCAACTGCGGCAGGGTTTGTCCGTCTTGTTGGTCAATCCACATCGCAGGTCTATCAGCCGAAATCACTATCAAAGGCACATGTTGATAGTAAGCCTCTGCCGTAGCTGGCAAAAGATTGAGCAACGCCGTACCCGAGGTGACACAAACGGCAACAGGATGCCTTAAGATTTGAGCCATACCCAAGGCATAAAATCCAGCCGACCGCTCGTCTGTCACGAGGTGACATGTGATGTTGGGGCATTCGTTGAGATTATGTACAATGGGTGCATTGCGCGAACCGGGACACACCACAGCGTGTTTTACACCGTGTGCCACTAATAATGCGGTAAGTATATTGACGTTCTCTTTGTCTGAATAGGGCATGGAGGAAGTGTTTAGTTGACGAGTTTACAAGTTAATAGTTGACAAGTTACAAGTTCACGAGTTCACGAGTTGATAGTTTTTTTAGTTCTTGAGTTTGTGAGTTTTTAAGTTTTTAAGTTATCACGTTGATAGCTTTACTAATCATAAAGTTCAATGCTCAAAGTTCAAAGTTCAAAGTAACTGTTTTCATTGTTTCCATTTTCGCCACAGTTTCTTCCCACTCTTGCTGCTCAACACTATCCGCGAGTAGGCCTCCGCCGGCATAGAAGCGATAGCAACGGTTTGATATTTGCATACAGCGAAGCGAAACATACAGATGTGTCTCGCCCTTGGGATTGAGCAAACCCACAAAGCCACTGTAATAACTTCGATGGATATGCTCGTTTTGCAGGATAAAACGGTGCGCTTCCTCCTTGGGCAGTCCACACACAGCAGGTGTGGGATGCAAAGCTTCGAGCAACGCACCCAACTGATTTGGGTCATGAAGCTCAAAGGTGAAGTCAGTACGTAGATGCACCAAGTTACCCGCTTGCACGGTATAGGGGCCTCTCTCCTCGACATGGGTTGCGAAAGGAACCAGACTTTGCTGTATATATGTGGCCACACACCGTTGTTCCTGTCTGTTCTTATCCGACCATACACGCTCTCCTACCGACAGGTTGTTACCAGCAAGATGGCTTGACATCACAGGTTGACTTTCATCATCGTTGAGCCTCATCGTGCCGGCTAACGCCATGGTTCGCCATCGTTCTCCATCACCAGACAGCAATACCTCAGGAGTAGCCATAAGCCAAGTGCCGGTCATGGGCGTGCAAACCAACACGATGGCCTGTCGCGGATAGCACCGACAGGCTGCTAAGAACAAACTTTCGGCATTTGCGTCGTCACATCGCTCCACCTCTTCGCAGCGGGCAAGTACCAGCTTGTCAAACCTTTCGGCTTTCAGTGCTTGGTGAAATTGGCGGAAATCACGTCCATAAGCCAACCGTTCTTCCTGTCGTGCGGCATTGGCAAGCTGTCCGTCACGCTGGCAAGAGCAAGGGTCACTCTCATTTATTTTCTCTTCTTGCACCTTGTCAGGATGCATCAACACGATGGGATGGGCAGCATCAACGGTAAAGGGAGCCATAACAAACCCCTCCCGTCCATTGAGGTCAGTCAGCCGAGTCAGCACCTCGGGCTCGCCCTGTGTCTGTTCCAGTCGGATGAAATGCTCGGCATTAGGAAGCCGATAGTATGCTATACTGCTCATTCTTTTGGTTTACGCATGGCAAAATTAGTCACCTGCACGGTTGAGATGAGCTTGTCGTTTTGGTCCTTAATCTCGATGTGCCACTGGTGCAGTGTGTCACCCTTGTGCTGCAACCGACCATAAGCCGTCACGGTATCGCCTTCCATCACCGGCCTGACATGGTTGCCGCTGACATTGATACCCACGCATATCTTGTCGGGACAAAGCGCCATACTCCCCACACCCGCCAAATTTTCGGCCAGCGCCAAGGTAGCACCCCCACTTAAAAAGCCAAATACCTGCTTGTTGCTATCGTCCACCTTCATCCGTGCCATACAGGTATCAGGCTCGGGGGTGGAGATAAATTCCATGCCCAAGGTGTTAGACAAGCCATCCTGTCGCTTGATAATATCTTTGATACGTTCTAAATCCATTGTCTTATCTGGTTATCAACTTCAAAGATACAACAAAAGAAAGAGGTTTCAAAAAATACCCGTTGTTTTTTTAATAATGAAGATTCACCTTCAAAATGCGTCTACAATCATCATTTTATGCCTGCATCATTTGTGGGAATATCCATTTATCCCAAATCGGTCATTAGAAAAAGCTTCTTGTCATTTTCTAATGACCGCCATTAGA
>CAUPIT010000007.1:0-140736 GCA_963511375.1 uncultured Prevotella sp.
ATTCCTTTTTGATTGCAAAATACTACCGACACGTTATTTTCTGTCAATGCATTTATAAGTGGTACGCTTATTGAGACCATGGGATTGTCAACCATTAAGAAGCCTATATCTTCTATAGGCATGGTTCGTCGCTCATCAGGCAAGTCTTTCATGGTAATAACCAGTTGGTTATACCTCAATGAAAGACTTGCTGGATGAGAAAAGACAACGCTTCGTTTCAACATATTGACTTACTCTTTAAGCGTTACTTTACCAAGAATGTCGATAGTAAAATCTATACCATCTACTAATATGTTGATATTTTTTATTCTCTGTCTGAAAATAGGAACATGATCATCATTATTTTTATAAGGAGTGCTAAAAATAGGCAAACCTTCTTTACGAGCCTCTTGATGATGTTTAAATCTTATACGTCCATCTTTTTCAATGCCAACCACCTTGTAGAGCCTTTTAACTAAGTCTTTGGGATTATCCACTTGTATTTCGTCAGGATTTTCTTCAAACATTAACACCAGCTGCCCCATTAAAAGTTTTGTTTTAAGTGGTAATCCATATTTGGCGCTGTGAGTAGGAACTATTGACGAGAATATATTTCGGTCTTGACTTCGTTTATAATATTTAGCTGCCTCGATATAGCTTACTATTTCAAATTCTCTAACCACTTTATTTTTCACCAAACCCTCATAAATAGCCAACAAGTAATTATTTTCATTCATTACATGATATTGCTGTTTATATTCTTTCTTGGACAAATCTCGATGTTGCCTGATATTGATGGGTTTCTTCACCGAATTAGCAAAGCATCTTACCTTTTTTATAAGAATGCCTTTATCCTCATTCATATAGATTGGTTCCGCTATAGCCTGCTTGAAATTTTTGTCCGCTATTGCTTCTTTAATGGTTCGCTTCACGGTTTCATCAACGATATTTTCAAGCTCTTCTGGTTTTGCAAACGAACTGAGTGGTCGCCGAACAACATATCTTATTTCTCCATCTCGCTCTATTGCGCCATAATATGTGTCAAGATGTAAGCTACCTCTTGCCGTGTCCCCTTGAGCCAACACCTTTCCTTTAGATGTCTGCACATGCTTTTTTGTGTGCTTCGGCATGTTGTTCGGTGTGTCGTGTACTACCAATAAGTTTTTATATATGTTGAGAACATCCTCTGTAAATGTAGCCCAAGGTTTTGAAAATTTAGGTTTGGAACCTCTGCCTTGCTTAAATGTTTCTTCCATGCGGTAATATTCAGCCATGAGATCGTACTCTCTCTTTCCGATGCATGCAATGGTGATAGCATCCATACAATGGTGCGAATGATTATCTCTACATTTCTTCTCATACTCACTTTGCAGCCCCCACATTTTACGAAACTCTGCTGTTGCCACGCCTTTTACCACATAAACATTCGACTTATTGCGACTGTCTGCTTGATGGAATAACGACTTGAGATACAACCCTGCATAACGAGAAATAAGTCCGATACCAGTTCCCTGTCTCCTGCTGAACCCTTCGGGCACTTCGGTCATGGTAAATCGCTCATACTTTCCTCGCCAATAATCGATTTCCATTTGTAGCTTATGGCGTTTTTGTATCCTTATATCTTTCACAGCTTTATCCATTCCTGCAAATGTGCGTTGCTTGTCACGTTCTTTTACCAGCTGTTCATATTTGTTTTTCCAAGGTTCAATTCTTGTCAATATCTCTTCGTGATTTGACAATTCTGTAGGTAGTTTGGCTTTCTTTATCTCTCTGTTAAACCGATTGTCACACAATGTAAGGTTCATCTGTGTGCTGTCTCCACCAACACTCTGTGGAATAGTGTGCTCTATATCAAATTTCGGATTACTCCCAATAAAGTCGGTGATACCTATTTGTTCACCTGTATA
The DNA here is from genome assembly GCA_963511375.1 of uncultured Prevotella sp. Taxonomy (GTDB): domain Bacteria; phylum Bacteroidota; class Bacteroidia; order Bacteroidales; family Bacteroidaceae; genus Prevotella. The sequence goes on from CAUPIT010000007.1 coordinate 1,887, forward strand.
TAAGCAATGATGGTTTTGTTCCTCCCAAAGTTGAAACTTTAACACATCTGTTTGAGTTGGTTCAATCTCTTTTCCCGTTTCTTCTTTGTATAACTTCCTTATTTCATCACCATATTTTTTGTGTTGTTTGTCTTGCTCTTTTTGCCTATCTGCAATTGCTTTTCGCTTATTGGCATCATTCAATTCTCGGGCGTACTCAACATGTACTTCCGTATTTTCGTCAATGATACTTTCTTTCAATAACTGATTTACCACCCGTCTCAAGATATGTAGAGAGCGCATAGCCATAGGATTTCTTATGGCATTGGTTCGTGGCGAGCCCAATTGCAATATGCCAAATTCGTTGCGTTGCGCATTAGGGTAGGTTTCTATCATAGAAGGATGATATAGTTTGTCTGTTGCCCCTGCTGGTAACTCAAAGTTGTTTGCAAGAAAATCTTTAATCAGCATTTCAATAGTTCCTTGTACATCGCGATGTTTAGGTTGATAATTGAAAACCAGTTCACCAACATTCTCCATGATATATTTTCTGTTCTGCTCGTTGCTCCATATTTCTTTACCTACTATAGTAGGAATGTTCGCAAAGAACGAAGCACGAGCATAGTACATTCCCTTGCGCAAGAATGGTAAGAATTTGCGTATAGCCTTTAGGCTTAGCGCTGCAAAACTGTGACTTAACTTTATCTTTGCAAACTTCTCTGTACTCTCCTCATCCAACTGCAACTTGTGATGAGCAAACTCTTTTAGCTTTTCAACCGATGAAAAAGAATACAACACATTCCAAACATCGTCCACCATTTCTTGCAAACTCTTACTCCCATTCTTCTTTTGAATAAGGGTGTATGTCTCGGCTATACCTGTCTTCCAATCATCGCCAAATATGCTTTTCAATTGTGCTGTAGTGGGACATCCCGGCACGCCCTGTGTCATTCTATAATTAAACTTATAAGCTCGTTCGTCTTTGTCATGTATCCAGGAATAATTTTTCTTGCCTGCCAATTCCTTGGCTATGTCTTCAAAGTCGAAATTAGGTTTTGATTTACGGAAAAACAAAGGTTCAATTTTCTCTCGCTCCTCGTAAGTTAAGGGACGTAGTTCTAAATCGTGAGGTCCTTTTACCTGAATGTTGTTGACAAAACAAAGCATTCTAAATTCCTCATAATCAGGATGCGAATCGGCACAACGCGGTTTACCTCTTTCAAAGGTACACCTGCCTACACCGTGCCTTTGTGATTTAAGCGGAAGTTGAAAGAAGATGGCTCGTTGCAAATCTTCTATTAACTCGTTGCTTAGTTCTTGCTTTTCACAAATAGCATCAAACTCATGTTGGTAATGTTTTTTACGGTCTGTGTACCTTTGTCTGATGCGTACCTTGTTACCTTCCTCATTATAGAGTTTATAAAAATAATCTCCAAGATATTCGCATCCCGCTTCTTCCATTTCTGTCGACAACTGCGAAATTCCCGATTTCACCACTCCGTCTTCTTTATTATCTGCGCTGGTATCCAGTCGATTACTTAAAAAGCCACGCCGTTGCGTTAAATGATATAAAGCACGACCTAAGGTATATCTATCTGCCTCTATTGTTAAATCTAATTTCTCGTGCAGACATCTATGTCTATCATAATAAGGATTTTTCCCCTCTTCATCGCTTGTGCGTTGCCACAACATCAACTCATCGCTTTTAGGATATTGCTTCTGTAAATGCCACTGCCGTAAATCATCATCACTCAAATAAGGACAGAGATGATATTTAACCAGCACCTTCAATACTTGTATTTTGCGTAAACGACGTCGAAAATATTGTTTCCGTATAGCCTTATACCCCGAACGCTCGGCAGCCTTAGAAGATTCTATCCCCTTTTCAATTTTTACACCTTCTTGAAAGATAACATCACCATATTTTACAAGCTCGTATCTCTGGGCATGCTCATCCCAATCAACTACTGCCCACCCCAAACTGTTGGTGCCAGTATCCAATCCTAATATGCGTTTGTTCATGATAAATAAATTTATTTCTGTAAAATTAGAAAATATATTTGTTAGGAACAAATATTTTGTTTACATTTGCCACATAAGATATTCTACATCTTATCACAATAAGGCTATATGCCGAAGGATGCAAGTCCTACAGCCCCTCTTCGGAGGGGCTTATTTTATTGAGAGTGTATTATAACTCGTCTTTAAGACACGCTTTTTCTTATTTTATGTTTTCCAGTTGTGAGTTGTTTTTGCCTTGGAGACAGTAAAATAAGGCGCAATCATCTAATAAAAATTAAAAAGAAAGGACTGGTTTCCTGTATGTGATAATTGTAAAAGTTACCGACTAAAGAATATTAATATGAAACTTTGTCTTTGGAGGCATCTTCTTGAAGCATAGACACTATGATGTCTTTGGGATAATAGCATGGAACATCAGCCTTGGTTTCTGTTTTAAGGAACAATATCGGGTGTACCTTTTGCCTCTTCTTTACAAAGGGTAAGCGGCTGGCACGGCTTGTTAATTGCTCATAAATGCTCTGTGCATCGTCGCGTTCTCGCCATTTACATTCTGCCACAAGGATGTGTTTCTTGTCGAGCGATTCAGCCACAAGATCGAGCTCTATCTGTTCGTAGTCATTGCTGCCATCTTCCTTTGGTATGCCGCCCCACCATCGTGAGGCATTGCCATAGACTACACCATCGATTTCATTGCCTGTCACGAAGCCGCGACAAATCCTTTCCCATACCTGACCAACGTATGTGCTGAAGTCCTTACGAATAATATCCATTACGAGATCCTGGCGGTCAAGTTCAATGAGATATTTGTTGGGATTGATAAATCTGTAATAGAAGGAAAGAAAGTTGTCACCAAGACGATACAGTCCTTTCTTGCTGCTCTTCGGATTGTCACCAAAGGGTATATCTTTCTCCACATAGCCTAAATCGGTCAGTATGCTGATGGGCTGAGAAAGGTTGGTCGCAGGCTGCTGCATACGACTGGCTATTTCCGAAATGCGATTCACCCCGTTGCCCACCGTAGTAAGTAATGAGAAAGATGTAGCCGTATCACGACGTTCGTCACGAAGCAACCGTGTTGGCTCATCGTACAGCGTGCCATAATTATTGACCAACAGATGGCGTACCGCCTCCTCCAAACTATCATAGTCGGCACGGAGTTCCCAATAGCGTGGCACACCACCCCAAACAGCGTATTCCTCAACAGCCTGCTGGTCGGAACAATGCAGGGCTTCTTTGATATAAGGCAAACGCAGTTGCTTCAGCTTTGGCTGCCAAGCACATCGTTGATATAGGGGAGACTTCTCATTGAGTACCAATGAGTGTATCATCAGTTGGGAGGAACCACAAAGTATCAGGTTGTATTTCAGTTTTTTGTTATCCACTAACCGTTGAATGATGGAAGGCAGCGAAGGATCGCTCTTGACGAGATAAGAAAACTCATCTAAGCAAACTGATGTGTTCTCCCCAACATATAGATTGATAGAGGTGAATATCGTTTCCCAGTCGTGGTAGGATACTCGGTCAAAGCCGTCAAACGTAAAAGAAACGGTCTTAGCAAAGGAATCTATCTGCTGCTGCGTCTGTGCTTCTTCGCTTAGATGGTATACATCTTGATCGGTCAAAACATGCTTGATGAGTTCTGACTTTCCAACACGCCGCCTACCATAAATCACAATCAGCACAGGCCGGCTAAGACTCAGCGTACGCTTGAACGAAGCAGTTTCTTCTATCCTATCTATAAATTCCATATCATCCGTAATTATGTTTGTCAAACATTATGTTTTGCAAAGATAATATTTTAATCACTATCAATACACATAATCACCAATAATTTTAAAACCGTTAAGACGCATGTGTCTAACTCGTTCTAACAATGCGGGCAATTCAACTAAAAAATAACACACGCTTGTGTTTCTCGTCTAAAAGCCGTAAATTTGCTGCAACTACAATAAAATACAACTAGCATTGGAGGAGCAAACAGACTGATATGTCAAGCATCAAAATACTCAATAGTTCGTTTCTCGAACAACTTGAACTCGAGCTGGCGCCAGGCATCAAAGCCGGCTTTCCGAGTCCTGCGGGTGATTATCTGCAAGACTCTCTCGACTTCAATCGTGACTTCATTCGTCACCCCGACGCTACGTTCTATGGCCGGGTGTCAGGCGACTCGATGATAGATGCCGGCATCAACGATGGGGATATCGCCGTGATAGACCGTTCGGTTGAGGCTGGACACAATGATGTGATTGTGGCTTACATCAATGGAGAGTTTACTATCAAGTATCTCGACATGACGCATGTGCATGAGGGATATATCGAATTGCGCCCTGCCAACAAGGCGTTCCGACCGATTAGGGTCAGCGAATTGGATAAATTCGAGGTGTGGGGCGTGGTGGTTTGGACCATCAAAAACTGGAAAAAATAACATGTTTTACGCCATCTGCGACTGTGACAACTGCTATGTGAGTTGTGAACGGGTGTTCCGTCCCGATCTCAACGGCAAGCCCGTTGTTGTGCTGAGCAACAACGATGGTTGCGTGGTGGCACGCAGTAAGGAGGCCAAACAGCTGGGCATCAAGGCCGGATTGCCTTATTATCAGATGAAAGAGCAGTTCCCTGGTGAGGAAATTGCCGTGTTTTCGAGTAATTACGAATTGTATGGCGAACTCACGGCGCGCGTCATGACCATCATCAAAGAGGCTGCGCCACGGATGTTTCGCTATTCCATTGACGAATGCTTCTGCTTGCTACCCGACATGAGTTTTGACGAATTGAAACAGTGGGGCGAAGACCTGCATCGGCGTATTCTGAAGCATACGGGGCTTCCCATCAGCATCGGAATGGCCAAAACCAAGACGCTGGCGAAGGCGGCCAGCCACTTTGCCAAGAAACATGAGGGCTATCATCATTGTTGCATCATCGATACGGAAGAAAAACGCGTCAAGGCTCTCCAGCTATTTCCAGTGGGTGAGGTGTGGGGAATAGGACATCGAAACGCCCCCAAGCTATTGGAAATGGGCGACAAGACGGCCTACGACTTTGCCAACCATTCCAAGGAGTGGGTTCGGTTGCTGTTCCATGTCACTGGCGTAAGGACCTGGATGGAACTCAATGGCGAAGACTGTATTCCGAATGAAGAACCTGCGAAAAAGAAAAGCATCTGTACCAGTCGCAGTTTTACGGGTACGATATCCGACTTTGAAGCCGTTAGGACGCACGTTTCCAACTTCGCTGTGCGCTGTTCGCAGAAGCTCAGACGGCAACACAGCGTGGCGTCTGTGGTGAGTGTGTTCATCCACACCAATCAGTTTAGAGAAGATCAACAGCAGTATTGGAACAGCCGCGAGGTGACACTTTTGACGCCTTCCAACGCCACGCAGCAGATTGTGCAAGCGGCAGCAAAGGCTTTGCAGGAAATCTTCGTGCCTGGTTTGCAATACAAAAAGGCGGGAGTTGTTGTGATGGGAATCATGTCCGACAGTGCTGTTCAAACCAATTTCATCGATTATAACCGGGATAAGATGGAAAAACAGATGCGGCTTGATCAGGTAATCGACCGCCTGAACAAGCTCGGCGGCTCCGAATTGGTGGTATTAGGAGCCCAACAATACCGGGAAAAAGACGAGCAAGGCCACCATGTAGCTTTCACGGATGCCATTCGACACGACTTCAAAAGTAAGAATCCCACCACGCGTTGGAGCGACATCATCACCCTGAAATAGTCTTTCCCAAGCATTTCTTGGCAGCAAATAGTGACGGAATTCGCCCTGCGTGTTCCGCTTCTTATCCTTCTTCTGCCTGCTCAAGCACTTGTTCTTGGGTTGTTTCGTCCTGTTTTTTCTCACGCGTCACATACTTCTGCCAATAAGCAATGAGCAGGGTTGTTAGCGGAAGAGCCACAATCAGACCAATGAATCCAAGCAATGTTCCCCATACAGACAGGGACAAAAGCAAGATTGCGGGATTGAGGTTCATGGCTTTTCCCATGATTTTAGGCGTAAGGACGGTATCACTAATCACCTGAACAATCAGGAACACGAGCATGGCCAAGCCAAAGATAATCCAGAAATTCTGACCCGTGTCAGCTGCTTTCAGCATGGACAAGAAGACCATTGGCACCAAAGCTAATGTGTGGAGGTAGGGCACCAAGTTCATAAATCCCATCATGATGCCAAGCGCAATGGCCATTGGGAAATTGATAATGGAGAGGCCAATGCCGAAGAGAATGCCTAAGATGAGTGAAACAAGTCCTTGTCCTCGGATGTAATTATTGAGTTCTCTTTCCACATCTTTCATCAACTCTTCCCAGAACGGACGAGTCTTCTTCGGGAAAATGCGAATCCAGTTGTCGGTTAAGAATTCATAATCTTGCAAGATGAAGAAGGTATATAATAAGGTGATTAACGAAGCGACGATGCTAATCACGACACTGGCCGTTTGTCCAAGCAAGGTAAATACCTTGGGCATCCCCGTTTTAAGAATGTCGCTGAAATCCTTGCTCTTCATGAAGCTTTCTATTTCAGTGCGGTTTTTGGTAATCCACTGCGAGATGTAAGAGCCTAAGTCGCTACTGTGTGTGCTTTGATTAATCCAGTTGTTAAGGATGTCGTTGAGCTTGCCAAACTGTTCAATCATCGGCGGAATGATGGCATATACCAGTCCGCCAATCACCACAACCACGGCCAACATGGTGATGATAATAGCAATGGCGCGAACTTTGACATGCATTTTATATTGCACAAACTTCACCAGTGGGTAGAGCAAGTAGGCAAAGAGCCAGGCCACAAAGAAAGGTAGAAGCACACCACTCAGGTAGTTGACAAGGTATAATACGAAGAATATCAATAGCAGGACGGAGGCTATTCGTATAAACTTGTCAAAGGTGATTTCTTGTCTTTTCATATTTTCGTAGATTGATGTATCCTATTTGAGTTTTTCTTCCTGTTGGGGAGCCATCGAAACGGATTGTTCTTCGAGCAAGGCCTTTTGGTAACATTCCCGACAAAGGGGTTCGTAGGTGAGCTTTTCGCCCAGCAAAACGCGCTTATCGTTCTGCACCAAGCGGTGGCTGATGTAAGCCAAAGCACCGCATTTCACACAGATCGCATGCACTTTGGTCACCTCATCAGCGATGGCACACAAGCCAGGAATGGGTCCGAAAGGCCGTCCTTGGAAATCCATGTCAAGTCCTGCGATGATAACGCGCACCCCTTTGTTGGCCAATTCGTTGCACACCTTGACGAGTCCATCATCGAAGAATTGGGCTTCATCGATGCCCACCACCTCCGCATCGGAAGACAATAACAGAATGCTTGATGAAGAATCAACGGGAGTAGACTGAATGGCATGCTGGTCATGGCTCACCACATTCTCCTCAGAATAGCGGGTGTCTATGGCGGGCTTGAATATCTCAACGCGCTGTTTGGCAAAGCTAGCCCGTCGCATGCGCCTAATCAGCTCTTCTGTCTTGCCCGAAAACATAGAGCCACATATCACTTCTATTCTTCCTGGGCGATGTGATTCGCCTGTCAAATATTCCATCATGTTGCTGCAAAAATACGAAGAGGAATTAAAAATTGCAAAGAAATTGTCTGTTTTTTTGTTCGTCTTGATTATTTAACTATATTTGCGTTCTATATGGGAATATTATACATCGTGCCCACCCCAGTGGGGAATATGGAAGATATGACGATGCGAGCCATTCGCATTCTCAAGGAGGTGGACCTGGTGTTGGCAGAAGATACCAGGACATCGGGCAAGTTGTTGAAGCATTATGACATACAAAATCACTTGCTGTCACACCATAAGTTCAACGAACATAGCACTTCCGCGGGCATTGTAGAACGATTGAAGGCGGGCCAGAGCATAGCGCTCATTAGCGATGCGGGCACACCTGGCATCAGCGACCCGGGGTTCTTTCTGGCACGCGAGGCTGCAAAAGCAGGCATAACGGTACAAACACTGCCTGGAGCCACCGCTTGCATTCCAGCTGTTGTCTCATCTGGTTTGCCCTGTGACCGCTTCTGTTTCGAAGGCTTCTTGCCACAGAAAAAAGGTCGACAAACACAGTTGGAGGCGCTCAAAGAAGAGCGTAGAACGATGATTTTCTACGAGTCGCCCTATCGTTTGCTGAAAACCCTACAGCAATTTGCCGATGTATTTGGCCCCGACCGCCCCGTGAGCGTGGCTCGTGAGATATCCAAACTGCACGAAGAACATGTCCGAGGCACACTTGAAGAGGTGATACAACATTTTAAAGAAGTTCCACCGCGAGGCGAAATCGTCATTGTGGTGGGTGGAGATAACAAGAATAAGAAACTTAAAACAGAACGAATATGAAAAAGATTTTAAGCCTGGCCACCATTGCCATCTTTACTTTCGCAAGCTTTGGATGTCAGAACAACAAGAAAAACAGCGATTTGGAACAGGCGGCTCAAGCCGATTCTTTGCAGCAAGTCATCAGTCAGAAAGACAACGAAATCAATGACATGATGGGTACGCTCAATGAAATCCAAGAGGGATTCAAGGAAATTAATGCGGCAGAAAACAGGGTTACCATCGCCAAAGAAGGTGAGGGCGCCAACAAAGGGCAGCAAATTCGTGAGGACATCCAGTTCATCGCCTCTACCATGAAGCGTAACCGCGAACTGATTGCCAAGCTCCGCAACCAACTGAAGCAAAGCTCCGTGAAGGGAGATGGCTTGAAAAAAGCATTGGACAGCCTCACCGCTCAGTTGGAAGAGAAAGACAAGCAGCTTCAGGAATTGCGTGCCGAACTGGATGCGAAGGATATCCATATCTCCGAGTTGGATGAAACTATCAACAACCTGAACACCAATGTCAACAATTTGGCAACCGAGAGTTCGCAGAAATCACAGGTAATCAACAGCCAGGATAAGCAGCTTAACACCGCTTGGTTTGTGTTTGGTACACGAAAAGAGCTGAAAGAACAGCGAATCATCGAGGGTGATAAGGTGTTGCAGGCCAACTTTAACAAGGATTATTTCACCAAGATTGACATCCGCGTGAACAAGGAAATCAAGTTGTACTCCAAGTCGGCTAAGGTTCTCACCATGCACCCATCCAGCAGTTATCTGTTGCAGCGCGATGCCAACAAGCAGTATGTGCTTCGAATCACTAATCCGGAAATCTTCTGGAGTACCAGTAAGTACCTCGTTATTTTAGTGAAATAAAGCTGTCGAGAAACACACGCTTCCTCAGAAATAACGTACATGCGTCTGCCGGGAAGCAATAACTATACACCTCAATCCTCTTGCTCGGAACAGTCTGAGTAGGAGGATTTTTTATTGATGTCAAGCGCTTCAATCACCCTATTGAAGCCGCTCATTCTCCTTGTTGAAACGACTTTGCGCCAGCTCAGTCTTGCAATGCCTTATCGTTTTGCTTTGAAAAACAGTTGCATCAGCTGCCTGCATTCCTCTTCCAGCACGCCACCCGTGACCGTTGCCTTGGTATGCAACACGTTTGGCGCATACCGCTGGTAGCCCCGTTTCTCATCGCCGGCCCCATACACAATGCGTGAAACCTGCGCCCACCCCATGGCACCAGCGCACATCGGACAAGGTTCAACGGTGACGTAGAGAGTGCATTGAGGCAGATATTTGCCGCCAAGTTGAGCCGCTGCGGCCGTGATGGCCAGCATCTCCGCATGCGCCGTGACATCGTTCAGGGTTTCAGTCTGGTTGTGTGCGCGTGCAATGATGCGTCCTTGGCACACAACGACGGCGCCAATGGGTACTTCACCTTCGTCGTAGGCGGCATGAGCCTCTGCCAGTGCCTTTTGCATAAACTGTTCGTCTTGTTTGCGTTGTTCGTCGTCGGTCATGGTCGTGTCTGTTTGTGTGGTTGCAAATTTACAACATTCTTTTTGATGTGTGGAAGAAAAACCGTATTTTTGCAACACATCATTAGAGAGCATCAGGACATGGCTACACACAACAAATTTGGGAAATGGGGCGAAGATACAGCCGTCGATTACCTGCACAAGCAGGGATATACCATCCGTGAGCGTGGCTGGCGGCATGGCAAGTTCGAGATAGACATCATCGCCTTGTCGCCCGATGGCATTACCTGTGTATTTGTCGAGGTGAAAACACGCAGTTCAGACGAGGTCGCTTTGCCCTCCGATGCCGTTGATGAGAAGAAGATGAGGAATCTCGGTATTGCGGCCGATGTTTATGTAAAGATGTTTGACATACAAGAGGAGCTGCGCTTTGATGTCATTTCCATCGTGGGTTCGACAGCCGAGAACATGCAGATCGAGCACCTCGAAGATGCCTTCAACCCTGTATTGTTATAACCAAAAATGCGTATCAAACTGGTCAAACTCAATGAGGTAGATTCTACCAATGTGTACCTTTGCGAACACGCTGATTGTTTCAACGAAGAGATGGTGGTCGTACAGGCCGATTATCAGACGAGCGGTAAGGGACAAGGACAGAATGGTTGGGAAAGTCAGGCAGGGAAAAATTTGCTGTACTCCCTGCTGGTTCATCCCCAAAAGCTACCTGTAAAAAGTCAATTCTTTTTGTCAATGGCCGGTGCTTTGTCCATTAAAGCCGTGTTAGACGAATATGTTGACGATATTACCCTTAAATGGCCGAATGACATCTACTGGAAAGACTGCAAACTGAGTGGCACGCTCATCGAGTTGAGCGTACACGCACAGGTTATTCAACACTGTGTCTATGGAGTGGGCCTCAACGTCAATCAGGCGGTCTTTGAGAGCGATGCGCCCAATCCAGTGTCCTTAGCGCAGATTCTGGGACATGAAGTGGACCGCGACAAGCTGCTTCATCAACTTATCAACGCTTTCGAGCAATATTACAATCGCTTGGAAGAAGGAGCGTTCGACGAAATCTCCAACCAGTATCATGCTGCGCTGTATCGGCGGGAGGGCGTGCATCCTTATCGCGACCGTGAGGGCTGTTTCCAGGCTTCCATCGTGACGGTGGAACCCGATGGCCGACTGGTGTTGAAAGATACCGATGGGCGCATGCGAGGCTACTACCTTAAAGAGGTGGAGTTTATTACATAAAATAGGCTGCGCCTTAACAAAGTAAACAAGTTTCCTTTGTATTCGGCTTGCGCTATTTTTTAAAACAGAATCAATCAAACGAACATTTATAAGCAATATGGTAAAGTTTAAACGTATACTCTTGAAGTTGAGTGGAGAGAGCCTGATGGGCAGTCAGAGCTATGGAATCGACCCCAATCGGCTCGCCGACTATGCCCAACAAATCAAGGAAGTGCACGACATGGGCGTGCAAGTAAGCATCGTCATCGGTGGCGGAAACATTTTCAGAGGACTGAGTGGTTCGCAGAAAGGCTTTGACCGCGTAAAGGGTGACCAGATGGGCATGTGTGCCACGGTCATCAACTCCTTGGCGTTGAGTTCCGCATTGGGTGCGATTGGCGTTAAAAACAAGGTGATGACAGCCATTCGCATGGAACCTATTGGCGAGTATTACAACAAATGGAAGGCCATTGAGGCGATGGAAAATGGACTGGTTTGCATCTTTTCGTGTGGAACGGGTTCACCCTATTTCACCACTGACACGGGCAGTTCGCTGCGTGGCATCGAGATTGAAGCCGACGTCATGCTCAAAGGTACGCGCGTTGACGGCGTGTACACAGCCGACCCAGAGAAAGACCCCACGGCCACGAAGTTTGACGACATCACCTTTGACGAGGTCTACAACCGTCATCTGAAGGTGATGGATCTCACCGCGACGGCCATGTGCAAGGAAAACAACCTGCCGGTCTACGTGTTCAACATGGATGTGGTTGGCAACCTGAAGAAGGTGCTGGAAGGCGAACCCATCGGCACTTTGGTCCACAATTAGACTGATGTAAAATAAGGTTCTTCCGCTAAATGTCATACGCTTGTCATGCAAAATGTATCGCTTTCATGTGAAGAACCACAACTCTGTCATGAAGCATACAACTACTTCCGCTATGCGTTATAGTTCATGGCAGTCCAAATCAGCAAGAACAAGAATGCCATGATCGAAGGGAGGAAAAAAAGAAAAGTTCTCCCCCACTCTCCCTCTCCAAACAAACTCATAGCATTAAGCCCCTTAAAGCATGCAGATTAGCGTGTAATCTACATGCTTTAAGGGGCTTAACTCTATGCTTTTGTTTCAACATCCGGAATAAGTAGGAAAGTCAAGCGTTACACGTTAGCTTATCCTACTCATTCTCAGATATTTACAACTGTTACATGCGCTCTTTCAACAAGGCAGGAATTTCGCAGGTTTCGCGAGCCACTGGCACGCCTGCGGCTTCAAAGGCGGCAATCTTTTCAGCAGCCGTTCCCGAACCACTGGAAATAATGGCACCCGCATGTCCCATTTGTTTGCCCTTCGGAGCCTCGCGTCCAGAGATGAAAGCCACCACGGGTTTGGTTACATGCTGTTTGATATAGTCGGCTGCACGCTCTTCTGCGTCGCCACCAATCTCACCGATAAGGGCGATACTGTCTGTCTCTGGGTCGTTTTGGAACATCTCCAACAAGTCTTGGAAATACAAACCCACGATGGGATCACCACCTACACCCACTGCGGTAGACTGTCCAAAGCCAGCAGCAGTGAGGTCGGCAACCACCTGATAGGTCAATGTTCCACTTCTACTAATCACACCCGTGTGCCCCTTCTTAAAGATATTGGTTGGCATAATGCCCACCATACTTTCTTCAGGAGAAATCAATCCCGGGCAGTTAGGACCTATCAACTTGGCTCCTTTGTCGGAGATGTAACGATAAGCCTCTACAACATCAAGCGTTGGCACGCCCTCTGTAATACAAATAATCAACTGAATGCCGGCATCGGCAGCCTCGAGCATGGCATCTTTGGCAAAAGCTGCTGGCACAAAAATCACCGAAGTGTTCGCACCCGTAGCCTTGACTGCATCTTTTACCGTATTAAAAACAGGAATCCCTGCAACCTCTTGTCCAGCCTTGCCAGGCGAAGTTCCACCTACCACATTGGTTCCGTACTCCTTCATTTTCGTGGCATGGAAACTGCCATCGCGTCCTGTAATTCCTTGGACAATTAACTTTGTATCGTGATTAATTAATATACTCATCGCTTTATAGATTTAACATGGTTAGATATCTTATTTATTCATGCACTGTTGAGCCAACTCTACGGCTTTTTTACCAGCCTCGCTCATGGTCTTAGCCACATGGAACTTGGTTCCTTTCAATAGCTCGCGACCCTCCGCCTCGTTGGTACCAGTGAGTCGGATAACGATTGGCATGTCGGTATCGAGCATCTTAAACGCTTCGATTAAACCCTTGGCTACGTCGTCGCAACGCGTAATACCACCAAAGATATTGATGAGAACCACCCGTACATGACTGTCACTGAGCAACAGTTTCATCGCCTCGACAATCTTAGTAGGATTAGAACTACCGCCAATATCCAAGAAGTTGGCAGGGTTACCGCCATACAGCTTAATCATATCCATGGTTGCCATGGCCAATCCAGCACCGTTCACCATGCATCCAATCTCACCACCAAGGTTGACATAACTAAACCCTTTGTCTTTAGCATCCTGCTCCTTGCGCTCTTCTGCCGTAGGCTCAAAGAGTTCGAAAACATCAGGATGACGATACAAGGCATTGTTGTCGAAAGTCATCTTGGCATCAATCGCCTTCACCTCGCCACTCTTGGTCACTACCAGCGGATTGATTTCTGCCAACGAAGCGTCTTTCTCTTTGAAGAGACGGTACAGATTTTGGAAAACTGGAACGGCCTGCTTCACTAACGCTTTGTCATCGAAAAGACAAAAAGCAGCTTCTCTTGCCAGGTAATCGGGCATGCCAATGAGCGGATCAATGGGTATTTTGTGGATTTTTTCGGGTGTATTTTTAGCAACCGACTCGATGTCCATACCACCCTCACGACTTAACATCAGAATGGCAGACTTTACTTTTCGGTCGATGACAATACTTACATAATACTCTGACGCAATATCAATAGCCTCGCCTACCAAGATACGATCAACGGTAAAGCCTTTGATATCCATACCTAAAATCTGAGAAGCATATTCTCTAAGTTGTTCTTCTCCTTTAGCAACTTTCACGCCGCCAGCCTTTCCACGACCACCTGTATGCACTTGTGCCTTTACAACTGCACGCTCTGATCCTAAGGATTGGTAAGCTGATACGGCCTCATCGACCGTCCTACACAATACACTCTTGTCTACTGGCAAATGGTACTGTGCAAACAAGGCTTTCGCCTGATATTCATGAACCTTCATGGCAATTTGTTTTGTTAGTAAATAGTTTTGTTAACTTTGCAAATATAACACTTTTTTGTGTACGATGACAAAAAAAAGAAAATAATAATATGAAAACCTGAGATTTATTTGAATTATTTGTAATTGTCGGTGCTTTTACCTACATTTGCAATGGCTTTTTATTCAAAATGTTTCATGCAGCAAGATCTACATTCCGTTTACGACAGCTTGTTTAGGAAAACATACGCCAAATTGTTTTTCTATGCAAAAGGAATGGTTGGCAATGATGAAGATGCCCAGGACGTTGTCGAGGATGTGTTTACAGATCTTTGGCAACGTCGCTCTGCGATAGAGTTTGGCGACAGGGTACAGTCTATGCTTTACCGATCGGTATACACACGTTCTATAAACGTGTTGAAACGCAGAAAGATGTCCTTAGGCTACATCCAGTTGATGGAAGAAATCAACTCCCAGCGTATAGAGTTCCTTCAAGGCCATGTGCGAAATCCAGAATCAGATTTGGAGAACGATGAACTGCGGCAAATACTTCATACAGCCATCAACGAGCTTCCAATAAAATGCCGCGAGGTCTTCAAGCTTAGTTACATTCAAGGTCTACACAATGTCGAAATAGCAGAACTCACCGGCACCTCTGTTCGCACGGTGGAGGCACACATGTATTTAGCCTTGAAGAACCTAAGGAAAAAACTATATAAAATAGCCCCATTGTTTGTAGTATTTCACATTTGGATTAAGTATCTTTTATGACAAACTTGTTATACATGTAAAAGACATCTTTCATGAACGAAATAAGTGAAAATACCATTATCCACTTCATATTGGGTCAGTGCACAGAAGACGAGTTGATTCAAGTGTACGAATGGATGGCCAAAGATCAACAAAATGCTGACCTTTTGTTTGAGATGGAACGCATCTATCAACAACTGCAGTGCGACGCCATGTCGCAAAGCCAAATAGAAGCATCCCTGAAACACGTCCATCGTGTCTGCTCTGCCCCTTTGACCAGTGCCAGTTCAACCAGGTTACGCACGTGGATGCGCTATGCGGCTATCATACTCATAACCGTTTTAGCTGGTGCGGGATCGCTATGGTATATTCATGGATTCAAATCGGCGACACAATATATGACAGCCTCGACTGATGGCAAGACAACCAAGCAGATACAGCTCCCCGACGGCAGCAGAGTATGGCTCAATCACAACTCGTCTCTAACCTATCCGGTAACTTTTGATGATAACATTCGAAGGGTATCACTCAAAGGAGAAGGTTATTTTGAAGTGGAGAAAGACAAGGCCAAACCATTTGTAGTGGAAAACAAAGCCATGACCGTTACTGTTTTAGGAACAGTCTTCGACTTCAAGAACGATACAAAAAATATGTACTCTGAAGTAAGCCTAATTGAGGGCTCCGTCGAGGTAAAGAGCAACCGATCAGCTGGCCAAATGGTTCTACAACCTGGCCAGAAAGCCAAACTCGACTATCACACGGGCCATGTGACAGTTACCAACATTTACAATGAGACGGATATAGCTTGGCATACTCTGCTTATCCCTTTCAGAAATGCAACTATTGCCGAAATTGCTAAGCAATTGGAAAAATTGTATAATGTGAACATAGAAATTTCACCACAAGTAAACTTGAAAAATACCTATTCCGGCAGCATCAAGTACAAAAGAGACATTGACTCCGTATTCAATTTATTACAAAACACGCTTCCCATCACATTCCAGAAAAGAGGTCGTCAGACCTATATC
Organism: uncultured Prevotella sp.; assembly: GCA_963511375.1. GTDB lineage: Bacteria > Bacteroidota > Bacteroidia > Bacteroidales > Bacteroidaceae > Prevotella. The sequence goes on from CAUPIT010000007.1 coordinate 17,927, forward strand.
ATCAAGGAAATGTAAGGTTTATGCCACAAGCTTCGTACACTGAATGGAGATTGCATTCCAAAGTCAATGAGTAATGGAGATAAAGTGAATAAATTTCCCATCCACACTTCCTTGTTTTTACTTTGTAATGGCACAGTAAGAAGAAGCGAAATGTCATATTTCATCTAGCAAGCAACCAACCAGCCACGTCATGTGCATGCTAAGTGGGATTAATATTCTGAACTCAGGATATTCATAGATTTGCTTCATTCGTTTCATGAGTTGTAAAGTATGTGGCAGCTACTGCATCTCGCACAATCTTCTATAAAAACTTTTCAGAGTACAATCCATAATTTATTAAGTATTTTTATTTAGACCTTTGTTATATAAATAACACACTAGCCGACCGAATATCAAATAACTAAAATAACTACCAAAAAATGAAAAAAAAAATGAAGTCTTTTAAAGGCCTTAAATGGACAGGCATGGCATTTGCCGTGATGCTTGCCGTATTTCCGTTTCAAAGAGGTTTTGCACAGGTAACTCTCAAAACGCCTAAAACCACATTGGGAGTTGTCATCCAAAAAATTCAGTCACAGAAAAAATATCAGTTTTTCTACGATGACAGTTTATCTAAAATTCCCGTCAGTGCTTTGAATGTCAAGAACATATCAATACAAGCTTTATTAAAACAACTGCTAAACGGCAAACGTGTAGAATACACCATTGAAGACAACATAGTGTATCTCAAGCAACAAACACCCCAGCAGCCCAAGAAGAAAATCGGCGAGAAAAAAAATAAGATTACTGGACAAGTGCTTGATGAAAATGGGGAACCTATGATTGGAGTCACCATCACACAAAAAGGAACTACCAACCGAGCTGTGACCGATTTTGAAGGCAACTATACCATCATGACAGACACATCCTCCCCGACGTTAAGTTTCGCATACTTAGGTTACAAAGATAAAGAGGTGAAAGCAGACGGACGAAATATCGTCAACACATCCCTGTTGGTTGACGCCAAGTCTATTGACGAAGTCGTAGTAACGGCATTGGGCATCAAGCGCGAGAAAAAAATGCTGGGCTATTCGGTGCAAGACATCAAGAGCGACGCCCTCAATCCCACTGGCGACCCCACAGTTACAGGCGCCCTTGAGGGAAAAGTGGCTGGACTGCAGATGAACACCTCTAGCACAGGACTGGGAGGGACCACCAAAATCACCATTCGCGGTAATTCCTCGCTCACCGACAACAACCAACCATTGTGGATTGTCGACGGTGTACCGTTCACCGACGATCAGACATCCGATGCATCTGCATACGGTGGATATGACAGAGGCGGGACGTCATTAGACATCAACCCCGAGGATATTGAATCTATCTCCGTACTGAAAGGACCTAACGCCGCAGCGTTGTATGGTTCACGCGCTGGAAACGGTGTCATTTTGGTGACGACCAAGAAAGGTTCACATAAAGATGGTTTCGGCATCGTATACAGTGGCAACTTCACCTGGAGCACGGTATCGCAGACTATCGGTATGCAAAAACTGTACGGACAGGGAAGCCAAGGCAAACCCATCTACATGACCAATGAGAATGGTGAGAAGACGTTGACAGGTGAAATGGCTTTCGGTTCTGCTCTGGACGGGCACGACGAACCATCATGGCTAGCACAACCCATTCCCTACCGCTACTATGGAGACAAATTGAAGGATTATTTCAAGACAGGCTTCTCACAATTTCACACCATCGCCCTGGGCAACGCTAACGAGAAGTCACATTTTCGCTTATCCATCGGCTTCAACGGCAACGATGGTCTGTTCAAAGACGAAACGCTGAGCAAACTGAACGTAGACCTCAACACTGGTACCACCGTGAACAAATATCTTTCGCTGGATGGCAAGATATCCTTATCACGCATGAAAGCAGAGAACCGTCCCATGACCGGGCTTGGCGGTGAAGTTGCACAATTACTGCTCATCCCGGGGAACATACGGCTGTCCGACTTGCAGCATTTCACCACCGACACCCGCTTGCATCAGAGTTGGTTCGGACCCAACCAACAATATTCCAATCCATACTATGTACGTCACCAATACCAAAACTCGGATGAGCGCTGGCGTGCGTTCGGTTACTACGCAGCAAATTTAAACCTGGCCGACTGGTTAAAGTTCAGCGCGAAGTATGCATTCGATTACTACCGCACCCGTTTGCAAAGCTCTAACTTGAGCCTAGGCGATCAAGCCATCTCCTCCTCATCACAGCATTGGTCCGAGAAGGTGACAACCGACAATATGCAAAGGGGTGAAGAGAATCACTTCGAGCACAACATCTCGTTCATATTCATGGGCGACCATCAATTGTCTAGCGCATTCAGACTGGGGTATACTGCCGGGAGCAACATCATGTATCTGCAACACGAAACACTTAATGCAGGCGTGGAGAACATGCTAGACAAAGACAACTGGCTCTTCAACACCGGCGCTCGCCTTAGCTCGGCCAACGAAAATGGTCACCAACGGGCCATGTATTCTGTCTTCGGATCGTTGCAGCTGGCCTACCAAGAATACCTCTCGTTGGACCTCACGGCTCGCAATGACTGGTCGTCGACGTTGCCCAAACAGCATAATTCGTTTTTCTATCCATCGGCTAGCATCAGCTATGTGTTTTCTGACTTCATGCGCAGTATCAAGCAGCCGTTGCCTTCTTGGATTACATTTGCCAAGATGCGACTTTCAGCAGCACAAGTAGGAAAAGACCCGATGCCCTACAACCTGTATAACGTACGAAAATTCACCTACAGTAACGGCATACGCCAGCCGATTCCTCAGACCATCAAGATGAACAGCAACCTCAAACCAGAGATTAAAAGTTCGCTGGAAGCTGGTTTAGATATGAAGTTCCTAAGCAATCGACTGGGTTTTGATTTCACCTACTATTGGTCATCAACAAAGAATCAAGCCATGCTGGTAGACGCCTCTTCACCCTGGAGCCAACAATGGGTCAATGCAGGAGAAATTGTCAACCAGGGTGTAGAACTCATGGTTTACTCCACTCCAGTGAAAACAAGTGACTTTGAATTCAACCTGGGTATCAATCTCGCACACAACGAGTCGACAGTAGAGAGTCTGGCTGATGGTGTGAAGCGCATTTATTTTAATGGCGATCCCAATATGCCTGTGAAGGTAGGTGCTGTAGTTGGTGGACGTTTGGGGGACATCTTTGCAAACAACCTGTTGAAACGTGACAAAGAGGGAGAGATTATTGTAGACAAAAATGGACTTCCACAGCCCGAGACGGGAGATGGCAATATGGAGGAATTTCTTCTGGCCCATCCTATCGGTAATATACAGCCCGATTTGCTCATGTCGGTCACACCAACCTTCAACTACAAGGGTATACTGTTTTCTGCCATGTTAGACATGAAGTTTGGTGGCAACATAGTTTCTGTGTCGGAAGGCATGGCCACCTCAGTGGGTACCTCGGAACGCACAGCTTATCGCGGTGAATACAAAGAGATAGCGGGCAAGAGTGATTACTATATGATTGTATCGGGTGTGAAGGAAAACGGCAATGCAAACGACATCCCTGTAAGCGCACAGAACTACTACTCCACCATTGGCCTGTTCAAATCTCAGAAGGGATTTGCCGAAGAATTTGTACACGACGCCTCGTACATCAAGTTGAAAGAACTCTCCGTGGGTTATCAGCTACCAAAATCAATTCTCAAACATACGCCACTGACTCAATGCAGACTTTCGTTCGTAGCACGAAACCTGTGTTTCTTGATGAAACACACTCCTGGTAATCCAGATGGCGGTTACGATACCACGATGTTCTCGCAGGCCTTGGACTTTATGGCTGTGCCGTATACACGCACTTTCGGTTTTTCGGTTAATATAGGATTCTAATGATTAAAGTAATAAACAAAATGAACAACAAGTTTTCTTACATACATTTTCTGTTACTCATATTCGTCATGTGTGCGATTACCTCATGCTATGACTTGGAAGACATGGGACATAATCCTTATGAGATAGAAGATAAGACATCAGGGGCTGGAACAGAGATTGAAGACACCACCAAGAGCAACAACAATACCAGATATGCTGACCTGGACCTCACGTACAAACTAAGTGCGGACGATTCTCTGACCTGCAAGACCGACTTGGCTGGTGCAGCATCCACTTTCCGTAACTTCTTGTATGAAGGATATTACAACGATTACCAGATAACCACCAACCTCAGCCACGACATCTATGCTGGCTATGTTGCCAACAACCAGCCCAAGCATGCGAAGAAATCGCCAGACTATGGTTATGCTGATGGCTGGAGTGGCAGACGGTGGGCGCATTTCTACGACGACCGAAGTTCAGAGTATCGCACGTTGCTCAGAGCTTTTAAGTTCAACACTACGCCGCAACGCTATAAGAACATGTTCTACGTCACCCGTATCTACTATGCGTTTCTGGCATTGGCCAACACGGATACCTATGGCGCCATGCCCTTCAAGGTTTACGTTCAGGCACGCATTCCTGAGACCAACAACGTAACATACAACACACAGGCCGAGGTATACGACTGTATGTTTCGCATGCTCGAGCAGGCTGTTGACAGCATACAGCCCGACGACGCTTCACAGTACAATGTAGGCAAAGAGGACATCTGCTATTTTGGTGATCTACACAAGTGGTTGCGTTTTGCCAACACCTTGCGCTTGCGCATGGCATTGCGCATCTCTAATGTAGACCCCGTACGCGCCAAAAAAGAAGGAGAGGCTGCGCTAAACAATCAGTATGGATTGATGGAGAGCAATGCCGACAACATGCAAACCGTCCCAAAGTACGCTCCAGTCGACATGGGTGGCATGGATGAAGGCGGATCAGAAAACGGACTGACCATGTGCAGCATCAGATACAATGGCGAAAGTGTGATGTCTTGGGATTTGGAACAATATTACCGCAACTTAAGTACAGGCGGAGGAACCTACATCATCAGGAAAAGCAGGAGAGAATTTGAAGAAAAGACTATCGACCCTCGCTGTCTGGTTAGCTGGTACAGGGGCAATATGTCACAAAACATGATTGCCAGTGCCACCGAAAGTGTTCGCGAGGATTTCAAAGGCTGCAAACGAGGTACTCAAGCTCCTGAGATATCCATGTCGACCCTTACCTACAGCTTAGTTCGCTGCCAACCTAAGCCGCTATCAAAAAAACTCGACCCTAAATATTGGTTCAACGATGCGCGTCCAACCGTCTGGCTGGGCTATTCTGAATCATTATTTCTCAAAGCCGAAGCTGCACTGAGAGGATGGACTGGCAAAGACCTAACCCTAAGTACAGAAAACTATTTCAAGGCAGGCGTGAAAGCTTCCATGGATTATTACCAAATTGATAAGGCCCAAGCGAGTTCATATATTGACGGACTCAAAGTTTGGAAGGAAGGTGTGTTCGCCAGCGGTGACAAAGAACGGATTCTCGAAGCCATCATCACCCAAAAGTGGATGGCTGTGTTCCCCAATGGTAATGAGGGCTGGGCGGAATTCAGACGCACCGACTATCCAGTTCTGGCCAACCAACTCAGTAACATGTCTGGAGGTGACGTACCAGATGGCAAGAATATCAAGCGCATCTTCTACCCCAACAGCGAAGGCTCAAACAAATATTTCGCCTCACATGAAGACCTCAAGAGAGCTAATTCGCAAGGCAAACGTCTGTGGTGGGATGTACAAGACACTAACGACAACAGCGGAAAGCGCATGAAACCAAACAATTTCCGCACGGGTTCACCACAACCAGTACGACAATAATCTCGGCAACGACGCTCACGTTGACCTTACTTTGTAAAGATCAACGTGAGCATTCGTACTATTGCTTAAGTATTTTTCCCAACAAGATTGTTATATAATTAATACTACTATGGAAGACAGGCATTGACCACATGAGTACTTCGAGGAAAAACAAACACAAATATCATATAACTTTTATAAAATATCACTTTTAACTAAAAACAATGCTTATGAAACTACAACGACTTTTAAGTGTATCATTTCTGACTTTATTGTGCATGGTAATCACCAAAGCACAACAGCCGTATGGAGGATGCTGGCATCCCGATTATGTTCGTACATGGACACCGGAAAGCGATCCGAACGCAAAGTTCAATCGTTCCAAGGTACCATTGGCCAAGCGAGTGATAGAACCCGAATTGATGAAGGCCAACAAGAACCAGTATTATGAAGGGCAGGTGTGCGACGCCACCATTCTGTTCCCAATCTGTAGCATGTGTCCATCACAGGGTGCTAACAATTTTCTAGGGTACCAGCCAACCTATTGGCAGTATATGGACAAATTGATATATTGGGCAGGATCGGCATCTGAAGGAATCATCATTCCGCCTCCCGCAGGGTCCATTGACGCTGCTCATCAAAGCGGTGTGAAAGCTTTGGGACAAATATTTTTTCCACCCAGTTATTATGGTGGGAAACAAGCATGGGTTCGTGAATTATTAACACAAGAGAATGGCAGCTACATCTATGCGCGGAAGCTGTATGAAATAGCCAAGTATTTCGGGTTCGATGGCTGGTTCATCAACGAGGAAACGGGTGGAGGCTCAAACAGCGAATGGGAAGGATTCATTAAAGAATTTAACCAAATAGCTGATGCGGCAGGCGACACCCAGATGGAAATACAATGGTATAATGCCTCGGGTTATCCAAACACACAAATCTTGAAAACACACAAAAACACCTCACAGTTTCTAGAGTACGGTAACGTGGGTGACAAACGCAAGTATGCTTCAGAGCTAGGCATTTCAGAGGGTGAGACTTTCAGTAAGATTTATTCGGGCATACAGTGTGTATACAGCGGATTGACTGGCTATGGATCTCAGCTGCGTACCGCTTTCCCAACCACTGGTCACGTAGGCTCTGTCGACCTTTTCTGCCCTGAGGAGCGTGCCTGGAAAGACCATGTAAAAGAATATCTGAACGACAATTCCAAGAATCAAGGTCCTACTGCATACGAAGCGATGCAAAAGGTATTCAATTCGGAAGAGCAGATGTGGGTCAACAAACTAGGTGATCCTTCACAAGCCGTTGACGAGGGATCGTATGACTCTTGGCCCGGCATTTCTGGCTGTATCTTGGAGCGTACGGTGATTAGCAGCATGCCTTTTGTCAGTTCCATGTGTGTGGGAAATGGTAAACATCGTTTCGTAGAAGGAGTCAAGAAAGGCACACAGGACTGGTATAACAGCAGTGTGCAAAGCATTTTGCCTACCTGGCGCTGGTGGATAGAGAACAAAGGCGACTTGAAGGTCAGCATCGACTGGGACGACGCTTGGAACTTAGGTTCTAGCTTCAAAATTGCAGGTACCTTGCCAGAAGGTGATCACTTAATGCGGTTGTACAAAACACAAATTAAGGTGGAGAATGGTGGCGTGTTCCGCTTGGTTTACAAAAATCCGAATAACGTGAAGATAGAGGCCAAATTGTCAACGAAGAGTTCGATTACACCTGACGAAACCTTGACAGACCCCAAACTGACAGAGAAGAACGGCTGGATCATTGCCGACTATGACTTGAATTCACTCAACGGCAAGACCATTTACATGATTGCACTCAACCTCAAAACTGATGCCAGCATCAACAATTTTTCGGTAAACCTAGGTTCGCTGGCCGTGTTGCCGAAAGATTATGCTCCCGAAATCGTAAAAGTGACTAACTTCAGGACAACAAGCACCTTGGGTGATGAAGAAGGAGACCTTCGCTTGACATGGGATTACACTTACAATAATCACTTCGACCACTTTGACATTTATACGGTTACCCAGGATGGAACGCGTACACTGGTAGGACAGACACGAGGCGAAGGGTTTTATGTTCCAACCTTCAAGCGTGCAGGAATTGATACAAAAATAAGTGTAGAACTGGTACCGATAATGAAAGATATGGTAGAACGGTCTGCAGAAAAACTGTCCGTTGACTATCCGGCCCCGAAAGCCCCTGTTGTCACTTTCTCTTTGTCAAAGAGCTATGTCAAAGTAGGCGACAAGGTTACCATGACAGCCCAAGCAACTGGGAGTCCTACCTCTTTCGAGTGGGTTCTACCACAAGGACTTATCTTGGCAGAAGGATCGAGTCTAAATAAACAGACTATTGAAGTGGTTGCTAAGACAGCAGGTAGGAAAACCGTCACAGTGAAAGCAACCAATGTCGTAGGAACCTCAGAAACCAAAAAGGACGCTCTTGATGTCTTTGAAAACGAAGACGATTTACAGATGGTAACTAATGTCATCAAGCATAAGACGGTGGTTGACTACAGTGGTTCGACAAACGGTTCAGAAATACCAAGCAAAATCATCGATGGCATAACCAATCCTTACAATACAAGCGATAAGTGGTGCAACATCAGTTCTGACAACTGGGCCATCTTTGACCTGCAAGGGCCATACCGCATTTATGGGTTTAAAATTTACGACGGTAATGCTGGACCAGAGTCTGGCGTTGACCAAATTGACCAGTACCAAATCCAGGTAAGCTCCGATATGAAGAACTGGACAACGGTTGTCAATGAGAGGGGAACCGAAGGTATCACCATTAAGGAAAACTACATAGCACCTGTACGTGCTCGCTATGTCAAGCTGATACCTCATGTTAATGGAACTCTACGTATCTGGGAGTTTGAAGTGTTTGGACTATCGGACAACAAGATGACCATGCATGTTGACAAACAATACACCATCAATGCTGGTTCGACACAAAACATCGTCGTAAACTACAACCTCAATGGCGACACTCGCGAAGACGACTTTGTCTGCAAGGTCGACGCAAGTAACGACAATGTTTCGATAGGCGAAATTACAGAAGACACTAAAGAAGGCTCGTTTACCATTCCAATAACCGCCAGCAAAATAATTGGTACAACATCCTTGAAAATCACAATTGACAATGGTGGAGCCTATATCGAACGCATGGTTCAGGTAACCATCGACGACGCAACACAACCGAACGTGCTTAAAGGCACCAAGGCAACCTTGCGACTGTACGATGCAGACTACTCTTTCGAGGCTGAATACACAGAACAGGAATTAAGTACACTGACTGACGGTGAAATGAGAGAGAACGCATGTGAAGACGTTGACCATGTATCCAAGCATAAGGACGATGTGTGGGCTATTTTCACAGCCCCTTCAGGCCAGGCTTGGAATTTGTCTAAAGTAGTTGTGACGATTCCTTATGACAACAACGAAGCTGACGACAATGGCGATGTTGGCCCTGCCAACAAAGAAGTGAAGATTGCCATGGGAAACGACCTCACTAGGTTAACCACTGTGAAGACTTTTAACAACATAGACAAGCTGCCTATCAACACCGATGGAACCATCAAGCTGGAATGCATTCTGCCAGAGTTTATGAATGTGAAATACCTGGCCGTTATTTGTAACATGAACGCATTACATTATCCGTTGCTCTCAGAAGTAGAAGCTTATGAACAACTGGCTGATGCTATACCTGTGATTTCTCCTGTTGAAATTAGTAATTGGAATGCTGATGTGATTGTGGAAGAAAAAGACGCTACCGCTCACGCAACAGCTGCACTCGACACTCAAGGTTGGTGCCTATATACCAAGAATGTACAAGAAAAGGGAGCCCTCTCTGATGAGAGCCGCAAGGTGGTCAGTAAGTCTGGCGTTACATACCAACTGGCTGACTATACCAAGAACAATGCTTACAGGATGAAAGCTGGAAGAGGATGGCAAACATTGAATTTCACCACTCCTGTAGAATGTGAAGAACTCTATGTACTCTTGATATGTGCAAATGGTGACGGAAATATCAGCATCCAGGCAGTTTACGAAGATGACACCCAAAAAATGATATCCGTCCAACCAGGAGACTGGTTTGAGAGCTACTATAGCAGCGATGCTGCTGTCAGGGGTCTGGGACGCATTAAACGGGGAGATGCCGATGATTTTGTGGAGAACCAAATCGATGAACGCTATCAATTCCGCTTGTACGATTACACCATAGAGACCGACAAGACCAAGAAAGTGAAAAGCATCGATGTATATAATTCCTCTTGGAACGGATGCATTCCTACCATTTTGGCTGTCAGCAGGAAAGGTAAGCAGGTATCTACTGCTATCAGGACCATACCGAACGGAAAAACAGAAATAAAAGTTGTTGGAATTTATAACCTCAACGGAATTCGACTCAACGCTCCAGTTAAGGGCTTGAATATCATCAAGTTCTCTGATGGTTCTACTAAAAAGGTATTGGTTCAATAACAATTAGCAACGTAGCCTCAAACCGTGGCTATGCTCTTACTATCAGGTGTGTTCCCTTTAATCAAGAGAACACACCTTTTTTGTTTTCTCCGCTCCCACTGACGGAGTGAATCGTGAAGTATCGAATCCTGCATAAAAAGTCTTAAGTGTTTCCGTGAGGGTATTTGTTATATATAAGAACGGTATGATAAGCATACACGAAGGAAGAGACACACATATGAATACAATTGATACTATTAAAACTATTAACTAACAAACATTTATGATTCTAAAAAAACTCTTAGGAATGGCTTTCCTGTCATTGTTCACCACGGCAGCCATTCATGCTCAGCAACCCTATGGCGGATGCTGGCACCCAGAAGACATTAAGAATTGGTCGCCGGAAACCGACCCTAATGCCAAGTTCAATCGAAGCAGAGTGCCATTGGCACCCCGATTTAAAGAACCTACAACAATGAAGGCCAATCGTAATCAATATTACGAAGGACAAGTATGCAACGCCTCCATTCTCTTCCCAACCTGTAGTCTTAGTCCCTCTCAGGGTGCCAACAATTTTGTGGGCTACCAACCTACCTACTGGCAGTACATGGACAAGTTGGTGTATTGGGCAGGATCGGCATCCGAAGGTATTATCATCCCGCCTCCCGCTGGTTCAATAGATGCTGCACATGCTAGCGGTGTGAAGGTGTTGGGGCAAATATTCTTTCCACCAACTACCTATGGTGGTAAGGCCGAATGGGTACACGAGATTCTAAAACAGGAGAACGGTAAGTTCATCTATGCCATCAAACTCTACGAGATAGCTAAGTATTTTGGTTTCGACGGTTGGTTCATCAACCAGGAAACACCCGTGTACTTTCCAACAGATTGGGCTGGATTCATCAAAGAGTTCAACCGTATTGCCGACGAGGCTGGTGATACGCAGATGGAAATTCAATGGTATAATGCCGCACACGAACCGAACGTAGGAATATTGGCCAGTCACAAAAACACATCACAATTTTTGGAATATGGCTCAGTGGGCGACTACCGCAGTTATGCCGACCGAATAGGTTGCAAACCCGAAGACATCTTCGGAAAAATTTACAGTGGCATTCAGTGTGTTAACGCCGGTTTGTGTGGCTTTGGCAGTGACTTGCGCACCGTTTTTGATGTCAACGGCCATTCGGGTTCGGTTGATCTATTCTGCCCTGAGGAGCGTATCTGGAAAGACAATGTCAAGGATTTGCTGGATAAAGCCGACAACCAAGGGGAAAAAGCTTATAAGGCTATGCTACTCACCTTCATGAATGAGGAGGCCACGTGGGTAAACCGTCAGGGCGACCCTTCAAAGATGACTGACAACGGTGGATATGCCTCATGGCCAGGACTGTCAGGATGCGTTGTAGAGCGTTCTGCTATCCAGCAGATGCCTTTCATGTCGGATATGAGTGTGGGCATAGGCAAGTATCGCTTCGTCAAAGGAGAGAAGAAAGCCACGCAAGACTGGTATCACTCGGGCATGCAGAGCGTGTTGCCTACCTGGCGATGGTGGATAGAAAACCGAGGCGACCTGAAGGTAAATATAAACTGGGGCGATGCTTACAACGTGAGCAACTCGTTCACAGTCAGTGGAAAACTGTCAGCAGGAGACCACCTCATGCGCCTTTACAAGACACAAATCGATGTGACAGCTGGAGGCAAGTTCAAATTGGTGTACAAGTGCTCTGACGATAATACACTTGAGGTAAAACTGGGCACCGAAAGCAAGATTGACGGAAAAATGGTCACCCTGACCAACCCGACAAAGAAAAATGAAAATGGATGGACAGTAGCAGAGTATGACCTCACACCGGTGATGGGACAGACCATCTACATGATTGCTCTCAACTTGAAAGCTGCTTCTGAACAACCTAAGTATGTGCTTACATTGGGAGAAATGGCTATGCTACCTGCCAATTATGCTCCTAAACAGTTGACCATAACGAATTTGGTGAACGGAACAAAATTTGAACAATTCAAAGGCGATCTTCGTTTAACATGGGACTGGGACAACAATGCAGACTTGGATCACTTCGATGTTTATCTCCAATCTGAGTCTGGTGAGAAGAAACTTGTTGGACAAACGCGCGGAGAAGGATTTTACATTCCAACATTTGACAGGAATGGAAAAGATAAAAAGGTGACAGTTTCGGTTGTTCCAATCATGAAAGACGGAACGGAGCAAACACCTTCCACATTGGATGTCGCTTACCCTGCAGCACAACTATCACAAGTTACCATCGTACCAAGTAAAAGTTATGTAAAAGTAGATGAAGAGGTAACGCTGAAAGCCAAAGGTACAGGCAAGCCTTCCGGCTGGCATTGGACACTGCCGGAAACAGTACAGTTGAAAGAGGGTAGCAAGCTTACAGACAACACGATTACCGTCATTGCCAAAGCTGTTGGCAAACAAAGTGTCAAAATAGAGGCCACCAACGAAGCTGGCACCTCTACCTCAGAGTTGTGCGTGTTCGACGTTTTGGAGCCGAACGATCTCAACACAGTGAAGAACGTAGCACTGAACAAAACAGTAGTATCTTACAGCAGTGCCACAGGTGATGCAGAATCACCTAAAAACATCATTGATGGAGAAACCAACCCACGCAACATACACAATAAATGGTGCAGCATCAACAACACACAAGAATGTGTAATCGACTTACAAAGTGACTATCGAGTGTACGGTTTCAAGATATACGATTGCAAATCAGGCCCTGAAAACAATCAAAACTTTGACAAATACCGCATCTACCTCAGTGAAGACGGTATCAACTGGAAGCTGCTAGTTGACGAACAAGGGCGTGAATACGACAACATTAAGGAAGATTACATCATGCCTACCACCGCCAGATACGTGAAGCTCAATCCCTATTCTGATAACGGCATGACTATACGCATCTGGGAGTTTGAAGTCTATGGTGTGAGCAACTCTAACCTGAAGCTCACTGCAGAAGACACAATGACTATGAACGTGTCCACCAGCCGAAGCATCGTGGTAGACTATGACATGAATGGCGACCAGCGAGAAGAGCCTTTCGAATGTGAGGTTGAAGCAACTGGTACCGACCTGACCGTGGGCGACATCGTTGAAAACCGCGATGCACACCAATTCACCATACCCGTAACTGCCGGCAAGAACATGGGCGTAGCCACACTGAAGGTGATGGTACACAATGGCAAGTCGTACAAGGAAAAATCTATCAAGATAACCATTGATGACCCATCGGCCAATAATGCCTTTGCTGGACTGAAGGCCAACTTACTGCAATATGCAAATGGTTATGTATATGGATCGCCCGTCAAGAAATATGTTACCACGGCACTTACAGATGGTAACACACAAAAGGAGGCTTGTGACATGGTAGAAGATCCATGCAGGAACGAACGCGATTTCTGGGCCGTGTTTACCAACGACAAACCTTGGAGCATATCAAAAATAAGGATTCATATCCCTGACAACAACAAGGGTAAAGACGACAATGAACAAGATGGATTGGTCAACAAGACAATTGAAATTAAAGTGAGCGACGATGGCAACAGAGGATGGACTACCATCCATACGTTTGAAAATATCGGAGAGACATCGATACTAGAATGTATGCTTCCCGAATACGTATCAGCCAAACAAATAGCTATTGTCTGCACACTCAATCCGCTGTTCTATCCTTCATTGGCCGAGGTGGAAATGTTCGAGCAAAACAAGTCGGCGGTAGCAACCTGCGTTCCGGTAGAAGTAAAAGAGGGTTGGAATCAAGATGTCATCGTGGAAGCTCTGCCAGCCGATAAACATGTCACGGCAGCAGTTGATGCCAACGGATGGACATTCTATACCAAGAGTGTTGAGCGAGATGAGGGCGGACACCTTGTCGGTACCGACCGCATGATTACCACTAAGAGTGGTAATGTCTTCAAGTTGTCTCCATTTGACCAAAAGAATGCACTGGTGATAGATAAGCCCTATTCGACTTATAAAGTGACATTCGCACAACCTGAAGAGGCAGAGCACATCTATGTGCTATACACCAGCACGGGAGGTGGTAACAACGACATTATGATAACACCTATCTATGAAGACGACTCAAAAGGTCAGGCTTGGAACATGAATGCCGTAGACTGGTATGGATATGACAACGACCTTACAGCCGTAGCAGGATTAGGGCGCATCATGTCCATTAATCAAGATTTTGGTGAAGCAGAAGTAGATGAGTTCGACTTCAGAAACGATTTCCGCATCTTTGAATACGATTACGACGGCATCGAGAAGGGCAAGAAGGTGAAGGGCCTATCGTTCACTTCTTATTCTTATGGACAAATGGCAACAATCTTAGCTGTTTCTAAATTTGGGTTACCAACGGTGACTGGTGTTCAGAATGTACAGACCACTAAGAACCGCCATATTATAGGCATTTACAACCTAAATGGCATGCGCCTAAATGCACCAGTCCGAGGACTGAATATTCTGAGGTTCTCTGATGGCACCACCAAGAAGGTAGTAATAAAATAGAAACTAAAGATTAGAGCGGCACACATAATGCGGTGCTTCGCCATTGGGCGCACTTCCCTGTCAAACAGGTGAAGTGCGCTCTTGTTGTGTATAAATCAAATTCTGTTTGGAAACAACTATGCAATTTCATGGAGATTGATTCATAAAAGATATGGAACAAGGAGACGAAATCAATGATTTTTCACCCAATCCCCAATCCTCTGTCCTATGGCAAATAATGTCATTGAACAAGAGACCTTTTAAAGCGCCCCACTGATATTTTTTCCACCCAAAATTAAACTTTATTGCTTTTTGAACATCACATATTATAAGGTATCTCGGCCCTGGAAACTACAACAGGGTCGATGAGAAAAGTAAACGAAACTAAACAGATGAAGCGAATACTCCTCACCTTGCTGGCATTGATGATGATATCAATGGCCGCATGGACACAAGAACGACAGATTACAGGAGCACTGGTAGACAAAGAAACGAACGAGCCGATGACGCATGCCACGGTACAGTTGTTGAAAACCGACAGCTCGTTTGTCACCGGAGCCGTATCTGACAAGCATGGTGCCTACACGTTGAAGGCTCCCGCCAACGGCAGGTACCTGCTCAAGCTGTCGAGCATTGGCTACATCACCAGCTTCCAGAACATCCACATCACGAAGGACGAGTCTGTGAAAGTGGGACAAACGGCCATGCGTCCCGACGCCGTGATGCTGAAGGAGGCGCAGGTCACAGGCCAGGCCATGAAGGTAGTGGTGAAGAAAGATACCTTCATCTACAATGCCTCGGCTTACCGCACGCCGGAAGGGTCGGTGGCCGAAGAACTGGTGAGGCGCATTCCTGGCGCACAGGTAGACGACGATGGGAAGATTACCATCAATGGCAAGGAGGTGAAAAAGATTAAGGTGGACGGCAAGGAGTTCATGGTTGGCGACACCAAAACGGCCATGAAGAACCTGCCCGCCAACGCGATAGAAAAGATAAGGGCGTACGATGAGAAGAGCGACCTGGCACGCGTGACGGGCATTGATGATGGCAACGAGGAGACGGTGCTTGACTTTGGTTTGAAACGCGGCATGAACAAAGGGATGATTAGCAACGTCGATCTGGCCGTGGGAACCAAGGATCGCTATGCCGAACGCCTCATGGCGGCTTATTTTAAAGACGGTCTGCGTATTATGACCTTCGGCAATGCGAACAATACCAACGACATGGGATTTGGGCGAAGGGGTGGCTTTAGAAGAGGAAGAAACGGACTGAACGCCAACAAAATGGTGGGGCTCAACATGAACTACGAAAAGAAAGACACGCTGAAAATAGACGGGAGCGTGCGCTGGAACCACTCGAACAGTGACATCGGCACGAAGAACTCGTCAGAGAATTTCGTCAGTCGCGTGGGTTCGTTCTCCAACAGCATCAACCAGCAATATGGACGAAACAACCGATGGAACGCCAACATGCGACTGGAATGGACACCCGATACGCTGACCAACATCATGTTTCGCCCCAGTTTGAGTTATTCTACCAACGACGGACGCAGTTGGAACCAGTCGGCATCGTATAACGAAGACCCGTTTCTACATGCCAGCGACCCATTGGCAGCCGAATCGTTGGCCCAGATGGCGGCCGACAGTGTGGTGGTGAACAGGCGCGACCACAGTGGCATCAGCTACGGTGAGAACAAACGTTTCGGCGGAATGTTGCAACTGAACAGACGACTGGGAAACAAAGGTCGCAACGTTACCTTGAGGGCCGACGCCCACTATAACGAGAGTGACAACAACAACCTCACGATGAGCAACGTACATTTATATAAGGTGAAAAATGCGCTGGGCAACGACTCGACCTACCAAACCAACCGCTACAATCTCACCCCGTCTAGGAACTGGAACTACAGCGTGCAGGCTACTTACAGCGAACCCCTGTGGAAGGCCACGTTTTTGCAACTGAGTTACAAGTTCAACTACAGCTACAGCAAGAGCGACCGTTCTACCTACGACTTCAGCAACCTGGGCGAGGACTTCTTCGCCGGCCTCAGTCCTGTGTACCGCAACTGGAACAGTTATCTGAGTAGATTGGAACATCCCTACGAAACGTATCTGGATGAAGACCTAAGTCGGTTCTCGCAATACCAAAACTATACGCACGAGGTGAACCTGGGCTTTCGGATGATTCGCACCAAGTACGACTTCAACGTTGGACTGATGGTACAGCCACAGAAGTCGAAATTCATCCAACGTTATCAAGGAGTGGATGCCGACACAACCCGCACCGTGACCAACATGACCCCCACCCTGGACTTCCGCTACCGCTTCTCGGACGTGAGCAACCTGCGCATCAACTACCGAGGCTACACCTCGCAACCGGGTATCGCAGAACTGTTGGACATTTATGACGACAGCGACCCACTAAACATCTCCAGGGGAAACCCAGGACTGAAACCATCGTTCACCAACAGCTTCCGCCTGTTTTACAACAATTACATCACCAGCCATCAGCAAGGCATCATGGGCTATCTGCACTATGGCAACACGCGCAACAGCATTAGCCGCAAGGTGACCTACGATGAGAAAACAGGTGGAAGAACAACGCGGCCTGAAAACATCAACGGCAACTGGAATGCCAATGGCGGACTGATGTACAACTGCTCGATTGACACCACGGGGGTGTGGAACATCAACACGTGGACTTCTCTGGGATACAACAACCGTGTGGGGTACATCAGCCTCAACCGCAACGCCGACTCGCAGAAGAACACCACACGGTCGCTATCGGTTAACGAGCGTCTGGGGATGAGCTTCCGCAACGAATGGCTGGAAGTAGAGCTGAATGGATCGGTGAACTATGACCACACGCGCAACCAACTGCAAAAACAAAGCAATCTGGACACATGGCGCTTTTCATACGGAATCAACGTGAACCTGACGGCTCCGTGGGGAACCAGCCTGTCGACCGACTTGCACGAGAACAGTCGTCGTGGCTACAACGACCAGGCCATGAACACCAACGAGTTGGTGTGGAACGTGCAGTTTTCGCAGAGTCTGCTGAAACAGCGCAACCTCACACTGTCGTTGCAGTTCTACGACATTCTGAACAATCAGAGCAACTTCAGTAGGTCCATTGATGCCATGCGGCGCAGCGACACCGAATACAACAGCATCAACAGCTATGCCATGCTGCACGTGATTTATCGATTGAACATCTTCGGCGGCCGCCAAGCACGTCAAGGCATAAGTGAAAGGGGTGGTGTCTTTGGTGGTCGTCAACCCTTCGGCCGCCGGAACAACCGGGGTGGTCATGGCGGCAGACACTGGTAGAGATTAGCGCTGCCAAAGAAGATTATGGGAGGTAACGGGAGTTAATGGGGGAGTTAATGGGAGTTAACGGACAATAGCGTTGCTAATCAAGTTAATGGGAGTAAATGGGAGTAAATGGGGAGTAAATAGAAGTTAACGGACACTAGCGTTGCTAAACAAGTGATTTATTTGCAAAGCTAATGTCCGTTAACTCCCGGTAACTACAAGTTACTCCTGCTAACTCCCGTTATTCCTAATATTCCCCAACAACCTGCTCAATCACTTGCGGGAAATGCTTCATCTCCAATTGGTGCTCTTTCTCCGCAATATCGCCGACACTGTCGGATGGGAGTAGTGGGGTGCGGAACTGAGCAATGACCTCTCCGCCATCGCAGACCGAACTGACCCAATGAACGGTGAAGCCTGTCTCGGTTTCGCCCGCGGCCTTCACCGCTTCGTGCACATGGTGGCCGTACATGCCCTTGCCGCCGAACTTGGGCAGCAAAGCGGGATGCAGGTTAATCATGCGCCGGTGGTAAGTCTGAATGAGATAGTCGGGAATCATCAGTAAGAACCCAGCCAACACAATGAAATCGATGTGATGCTCATCGAGTAGCTTCAACACCTCATCGGCCTTGCCAAACTCGGCCTTGGGCACGACAACGGTAGGAACGTTCAGTCTTTCGGCACGCACCAAGGCGTAGGCATCAGACTTATTGCTCAACACCAGCGCGACATGCACCAGCGGTGAATCTTGAAAATAGCGAATGATGTTCTCGCAGTTGGTTCCGCTGCCCGAAACAAAGATGGCAACGTTACAGGGTTGCCGTTTGGATGTTGTGGTGGTGGTTGGTTCTGTCATGCTGTTATCGTTTTTGGTACTTGCGCCTCATTAATCGTCATCATCTTCATCCCATTCATCATCATCCCATCCAAAGAGAGCTGGACGGATGAAGGCATCCATGCTACGACGGTCTTTCTTCGTGGGACGTCCGGTTCCACGGGCACGGTCTACAAATCCACTGATGCGACTCATCTCCAACAGTTCGTACTGCTTGGAATCGGTGACATTCTCGTAAATCTGTGGAATAAACTTAGCTCCCACCCGCTGTTCGATGGTTTTGAGCACCTTGAACGAATAGGTGATGGGCGGTTTCTTGACATCAATCGTTTCGCCGGGCTTGATGACATGACTTGGTTTGACGCTCACCCCATTGACGCTCACACGATTGTTCTTGCAAGCATCGGCAGCCAGTGTGCGGGTCTTGAAGATGCGAGCCGCCCAAAGCCACTTGTCAATGCGCGCCGACCCGGTGTCCTTGACACGAAGGTTGGGAGTGGTGGAGGTTGTTTCTGTCATAGTGAATGGTTATTGGGGGCTAATTAGGCTAATTGGGCTAATTGGGCTTATTAGGCTAATAGGGCTTATTGGCCTTATTGGGCTTATTAGCCCTATTAGCCCTATTGGCCCTATTGCCCCCTTTCTTTTTCCCCTGTTGGTTAAACTGATTCATGGTGATGTCGATGCCAGCCAGGACAAAGCTCTTGATGATTTCCACCGCGGTGTCGATGGCGGGCTGAAGAACCTGCATGTCAGCCTCATCATAGTGACCGAGCACCCAGTCTACCTGTCCGCCACGTGGATACTCGTTGCCGATGCCCATGCGCAGACGGGGATAGTTCTGCCCGATGAGCTGCTGAATGTGTCCCAGTCCGTTGTGCCCGCCATTGCTGCCACTACCCTTGAGGCGAAATTCGCCAAGGGGCAAGGCCACATCGTCAGAAACCACGAGCAAGCGCCGCTGATCAATGTTTTCCTTGTTGAGCCAATAGCGCACAGCGTTGCCACTGAGGTTCATAAACGTAGTGGGCTTGAGCAAGATGATTTTGCGACCTTTCAGACTGGTTTCGGCTACAAAGCCATAACGCTTATCCTCAAAAACGATATTGGACGCCTTGGCAAAAGCGTCCAATACCATAAATCCAGTGTTGTGGCGGGTTCCCGCGTATTCCATACCCGGGTTTCCCAGTCCACAAATCAAATATTTGTCCATTGATTAAACTATCGTGACTGTCACGGGCTGATTAAGCCTCTGCTGGTGCAGCTTCGTCTTCGCCTTCGCCTTCAGCGGCTGCCTCGCCCTCTTCCTCTGTTTCTTCGCCAGTAGACAAGTTAGCGGCACGTGTCATCTTCACAGAGCAAATCACAACATCCTTCGGTGTGGCCATTTCCAGTCCTTCAAAATTCAACTGACCCACCTTAATACTCTTACCAATTTTCAGCTTGGTAACGTCGATATCCAGATGCTCTGGAATGCGCTGGTAGGGAGCGGTAACGTTCACCTTGCGAATAGACAGGTTCAAACGTCCACCGTCGCGTACACCCTGTGCCAGTCCAACCAATTTCACCGGAATACCGATGGTGATAGGCTTCTGGTCGTTCACAGCGTAGAAGTCAACGTGGAGCAGTGCGTCCGTCACAGGATGGAACTGCAATTCTTTCAAGATGGCGGTATGACTTTCGCCATCAATGTTAAGATTGATTACATAGATATGCGGTGTGTACACCACCTTGCGCAACTCTGACATGGGAGCTGCGAAAGCCAATGCTTCCGGTTTGCCGTCAACCTGTGCTGCACCGTAAATGTTACAGGGCACATAACCCTCTTTTCTCAATTGCTTAGAAGCTTTCTTTCCAAGGTCTTCACGCTTCTTACCCGATACATTAATCTCTTTCATAATGTGTTACTCTAAATTAAGTTGTTGAACATTCATTGCCTTAATTCGCCATCACACAGAGACGCAGGACTCTCCTGCTTGGCCGATGCTACCCGTAAGAGCGACAGGCGGAGCACGGCTCCTCTCCCCTACTTTTACAACATGCGTCGGCGTCACTGATGCGCTCAAAAAAGCGTTGCAAAGTTACTTGAATTATCTGAGATATGCAAAGTTTCTGTAAAAAATTGATATTATCAAGAAAGATTACTTGCATGTCATGTAAAAAAAGACTACATTTGCATGATAAATTTAGAAAGAACACAAGGATGATCAATCGCGAAATAATCAGGACCAAGATAGTCCAGTTAACCTACGCCTACTACCAGAATGGCAATAACAACATGGATAACGCAGAGAAAGAATTGCTTTTCTGCCTCTCCAAAGCATACCATTTGTACATCTATCTGCTCCAACTCATCGTGGCCATCTCGCGTGAAGAGCGACACAGAGTGGAGATTAACACGCAGAAAGCAGAAAGGGAAGGAACGGAGATGCCCCCACAAAAATTCGCTTTCAACAAGTTTGCCATTCAACTGGAAGAGAACAAGATGCTCAACGACTTCATCGAAGAACAGAAACTGACCTGGGATGATGACGTTGAGTTCATTAGAAAGATATGCAACCAGATTGAGCAGTCGGAAACCTACCAAGCATACATGGCCGACACGGACGACAGTTATCAGGCCGACCGCGAGGTATGGCGCAAGCTGTACAAACAGCTCATTCAGGATAATCCCGAATTGGATGCCCTGCTCGAGGAGAAGAGCCTCTACTGGAACGATGACAAAGAGGTAGTAGACACCTTCGTGCTGAAAACCATCAGGCGGTTCGACCAGGCCAACAAGGCCGATCAGGAAATCTTGCCCGAATACAAGGACGAGGAAGACCGCAACTTCGCCACCAAACTCTTCCGCGCCACCATCCTCAATGCCGACACCTACCAGCTGTACATGAGCGAGACCAGCCGCAACTGGGACTTCTCACGGTTGGCCTACATGGACGTGGTCATCATGCAGATTGCCATCGCCGAGATGCTCACGTTCCCGAACATCCCCATCTCGGTGACGATATACGAATATGTCAACCAGGCCAAGCGCTACAGCACCACAAAGAGCGGCGGATATATCAACGGCATGCTCGACTCCATTGCACGCCACCTTATCTCAACAGGCAAAATGCTCAAACCCATGCCTGAACCTAAGCAGCGCCGGTCTGCCAAGAGAGAGAAAACTCCTGATACAGAGCAACCGACCGAAGAACAAGAATAGACAAAATAGAAATACAAATTAATTAATCAATCAAATATGACAACACTACTATTAGCTGCACAAGCAGCAGGCGGCGGAACAGGCATGCTTATCTTCATGGTGGCCATGTTGGCTATCATGTGGCTGTTCATGATTCGTCCACAACAAAAGAAACAAAAGGAGATACGCAACTTTCAAAACGCTTTGCAGGAAGGCTCAAAGGTAATCATCAACGGCGGCATCTACGGCACCGTGAAGCGCATCGACCTCACCACAAACAAAGTGGACGTGGAAATCGCGCGCGGTGTCACCGTACAGGTTGACCGCAACTTTCTTTATGCCGACGCAGCGTCGCAGAACACAACCAACGCCTAACCGCAATCGCACATGCTCAAGCAGCTCAAGCGTATCACCGCACCCATCAGGAATTTCTTGCTCGACTTGGTATCCAAGCGATTCCTGGTGTTTTTGTTTTTCCTATTTCTCAGTGCGGCGTTTTGGCTCTCCATGACGCTCGATGAGATGTACGAAAAAGAGATTCCCGTGCCCATACGCTTGGTCAACGTGCCCAAAAACATCATCATCACTACCAACATGCCCGACACCGTCATCATGACGGTACGCGACAAAGGATTTGCCTTCATGAGCGACTTTACGGGCAGACGGTTACGACCCATCAACCTCAACTTTTCTACCTACGCCAATGAAAGTGCAGGTAGAGGAAGTGTACCCCTGGCCGACGTGCAGAACATCTTGTACCAACGACTGGCCACTTCTTCCAGAATCACTGCACTGAAGCCCGACCAGCTGAGATTCTTCTTCAATTTCGGACAGTCGAAAACCCTACCAGTACGCTTGAACGGTACCATGACACCTGCCAAAAACTACTATCTGGCACGCGTGAGTTTCTGGCCCGAAAAGGTGACGGTGTACGCGCAACAAAGCAAGCTGGACAGTCTGACGTACATCCTGACCGAGAAACTGAACATCACCAATTTCACGGACACGCTGATTCGTAAAGTCAACTTGCAGAAAATCATTGGCGTAAAGACGGTCCCGGAGCAGGTAAAGATTGGGCTCTTCCCCGACATCCTCACCGAAGAGAGCATCGAGGTTCCCATCAAGGCCATCAACATGCCAAAAGGTAAAACCCTGCGCACCTTCCCAACCAAGGTAAAGGTGCTGTTCAACATCGGTGTTACGGCATTCAGGAAAATCAATGAAAAACAATTCGAGGTGGTGGTCGACTACAACGAGCTGCAGGCAAACCCTTCGGACAAATGCGCTTTGCACCTGAAAACCGTCCCTGCTGAGGTACGACAGGCGCGGTTGGAAATGAGCCAGGTGGATTATCTCGTCGAACAACAATAACCACCCATGCAACCAACGGTGCGATGAACAACAGGAAAAGTATTGTCGCCCTCACGGGTGGCATCGGGTCGGGCAAGAGTTTTGTCTGCCAATTGCTCAAGCAGCACGGCATCATCGTTTACGATTGTGATGAGGCAGCCAAACGACTCATGCGAGAAGATGGTCAGCTGCGGCAACAACTCATACAACTGGTGGGACCAGATGTGTACGAGGGAGCGGATCTTCAGAAGTCGGTGCTCGCCCAGTTCCTGTTGGCATCAGAGGCCAACAAGCAAGCGGTCAACGATATCGTTCACCCCGCCGTGGCTATCGACTTTCTACAATCGCCGCTGCAGTGGGTTGAGAGCGCCATCTTGTTTGACGCTCATTTCGATCGCCGCATCAAGCCCGACATGGTGATATGCGTCACGGCACCGCTAGAGATTCGTGTGGAACGCATCATGCTTCGTGATGGCATCAGCTGCGAAAAGGCCAAGGCATGGATCAGTAGTCAGATGTCACAAGACGAGATGGTCCGACTGAGCGACGTGGAACTTGTCAACGATGGAAAAGCTAATTTACCCCAACAAATAGAGAAAATTTTAGAACTACTGCACCGCAACCACATCCTATAATATAAGGTGTACAGGGTTGCGGGGTGGTACATGTATCATCTATCAAACGAAAATTAACGAATAACAATGGAAACAATTCTTTCAATCGCAGGTAAGCCAGGACTTTATAAATTGGTATCACGCGGAAAAATGAACCTCATTGTCGAATCGCTCGATGAAACACATCGCCGCATGCCGGCCTTCTTCACCGACAGGGTTACCAATCTGGGCGACATCGCCATGTACACCGACGACGACGACGTACCTTTGTGGAAAGTACTCAAGAGCGTGGGCGAACAGGAACAAAACAAGTTAGTGTCGTTCAATTATAAGAAGGCCGACAGCAAACAACTGCGCGAATATTTCGCCAAGGTGCTGCCGTCATTCGATCAAGACCGCGTGCACGACAGCGACATCAAGAAATTGCTGCAATGGTACGACATTCTTGTGAAGAACGACATGACCGACTTTGAGACCATTTTCTCACCCGAAAAGAAAGAAAACGACGAGGAAACTACCGAATAGAAAACACCAAAGAGAACAAAACGGGGGCACTATTTACGTTATTTAACATTTGTTCATGCAAGGTTTTACGTTGTTCGGTTGTTTATTTTTCAGAAGTAACGCATACTTGTCGTTCACACGGTCAAGACATGGGTTGCTTTGCTGACAAACAATGATTATTCTTTCAAACAATAAAACAAAAAAATGAAGAAAATGAAGAAAAATGTAAAGTTGACATGGCTGTTAACGGCATGTCTTACCCTGGGTGCAACATCGTTAACCTCTTGTCTTGGCTCCGGCGATGACAACCAGGTAAAGATTACGAAAGAAGAGGTTCAATTGGCTTTTGCCAAGGTGAAGGGTAAGCATACCGGCAAACTGATTTACCCGCAGCGTGAGGTGAAGAGTGCCGCTGACCGCACTGATACGCTGGACATCTCTTGGTCGCTGACAACAGACAGCACGATGGTCATCCACAACTTCCCAGTCAAGGCTTTAGCAGAGAATGTGCCCAACACTGATTTGCGGAAACTACTGCTCACTGCACCCGACCAAGATTTGAAGTGCAACATCGGCTTCTACAGCGTGTCGCCAGTTGCTTTTGTCATACAGCCCACCCGATTGACCTACCAGTTGGATGACCATGGGGTGAGCAAAAAGTATGAGGTTGCATTCTATTACAACATCCCTGGTTCGATGGGCGTTTACAGAGAAAAGAATGGACAGACAAATATGACCATGCAAATTGTGCAAGCTGTCATCCTCGAACAAGGAAAGGAAAAAGAGTTTTTCCGGCAAGGCGTGCCTTTGATTTTAACAGAAAAGAAAAAGAAGTAAAAATATTCCCTGGGGCCGCAAGGCATCCAGGGAATATTTTTTTGGGGGAATAGGCTTTCGCTAGATTTCCTAGAATACCTAGAATACCTAGAATACCTAGGGGTCCTAGTTTTCCTAGTACCCCTAGGATTCCTAGGATTATTTTTTATCCTAGGCTTTGCTTGATATCACCCAGCAAATCATCCACGTCCTCGATGCCCACAGAGAGGCGGATGAGGGTGGGGTCGATTCCTGAGGCGCGCAACTGCTCGTCACTCAGCTGGCGATGAGTGTGGCTGGCGGGATGCAGCACGCAGGTGCGACTGTCGGCTACGTGGGTGGCGATGTTGATGAGGCGCAGCGAGTCCATGAACTTCACCGCCGTCTCGCAGTCGCCTTTCAGACCGAAGGCTATCACGCCGCACGACCCGCCCGGCAGGTATTTCTGTCCCAAAGCGTAATGCTGGTCGCTCTTTAGCCCGCAGTAGTGAACCCATGCCACGCGCTCATCTGCCTCAAGGAACTCGGCGATGCGCTGAGCGTTCTGGCAGTGACGGGGCACGCGTAGGTGCAGCGTCTCCAGACCTAAGTTGAGCAAGAAGGCGTTCTGCGGCGACGGAATGGAACCAAGGTCGCGCATGAGTTGTGCCACCAACTTGGTGAGATAACCCATCTTACCGAAATCCTTCGCATACGTCAGTCCGTGGTACGAGTCATCTGGCATGCATAGTCCGGGGAACTTGTTAGCGTGCGCCATCCAGTCGAAGTTGCCGCTGTCCACCACCACTCCTCCTACGGCGGCCGCATGTCCGTCCATGTACTTGGTGGTAGAGTGGGTCACGATGTCGCATCCCCACTCGAAAGGCTTACAGTTAATGGGTGTGGCGAAGGTGTTATCCACGATGAGCGGCACGCCGTTGCGATGGGCGATACGCGCAAACTTCTCGATATCCAGCACGCGGCATCCCGGATTTGAGATGGTTTCGCCAAACATGGCGCGCGTGTTGGGGCGGAAAGCCTTTTGTATCTCTTCTTCCGATGCCTCCTGGTCGATGAAGGTGCAGTCGATGCCCAGTTTCTTCATCGTCACGCCAAAGAGGTTGAACGTGCCGCCGTAAATCTCGGTGGAGGCTACGATGTGCGAACCAGCCTCGCAGATGTTGAACATGGCGTAGAAGTTGGCGGCCTGTCCACTTGAAGTGAGCATGGCACCCACGCCTCCTTCGAGAGCAGCTATCTTCTGTGCCACGGCGTCGTTGGTAGGATTGGCCAAACGGGTGTAGAAGTAACCCTCCTTCTTCAAATCGAAGAGCTGTGCCATCTCCTCGGTGTTATCGTATTTAAAAGTAGTACTCTGATAAATTGGGGGTTGAACGGGTTCTCCGTTTTGCGGCTTCCATCCTCCGCGGATGCAGAGGGTTGCCGGTTTCAATTTTTTCTCCATAATTATTTATCTATAGAATATTCTTTCTGCAAAGGTATATGTTTTTGAAAAAAATATCTCATGTTTAGCGTGTTTTTAGTATATTTGCGCAACGATTAAACTACAAAACTATAAACCTCGTAAACTCGTAAACTAAAAACTAATGCCCACCCACTATTCCCTTCCCGGCTCGCTGCTCCTCCTGGCACTGCAAGCCACCGCACAAAATCATCAACGCCCCAACATCCTCTACATCATGAGCGACGACCACGCCTACCAATGCATCAGTGCCTACGGTAGCAAAGTGTTTCGCCAAACACCAACGCCCAACATCGACCGTATTGCTCGTGAAGGCATGCGCTTTGACAGGGCATTTGTAGAAAACTCCATCTCTACCCCTTCCCGAGCCTGCCTCATCACAGGACTCTATAGCCACCAAAACGGACAACGACAGTTGGCAGAAGGCATAGACACCACAAAGACATTTTTCAGCGAGCTGCTACAACAAGTTGGTTATCAGACCGCAGTAGTGGGGAAATGGCACATGATTTGCAACCCGAAAGGCTTTGACTATTACCAAATACTCGATGATCAAGGTCCCTACTTCAACCCCGATTTCCGTAGCAATCGCACCCATAATAAATATGTTCGCGAGCAGGGATATACCACAGAACTGATTACCAAGCACGCCATAGAATGGCTCGACAGTCGAGACAAGCAAAAACCCTTCTGTCTCATGGTGCATCACAAAGCACCTCACCGCAACTGGATGCCTGCCATACAAAACATGGGAATGTACGACAACGTCACCTTCCCTTTGCCACACTCATGGAACGACGACTTCAATACCCGAGGCAGTGCCACCCGAACACAGCGCATGGACATTGGACGAGACATGACCCTACAGTCGGACCTCAAGGTAGACACCAAACACCTGGACAACCCCGACGGTAGCAGAGTTTTCTTAGAATGGTACCGACTGAACGAGGAACAGAAACCTGCCATACAACAATACTACACACAGCGAAGTCGCGACTTTGCTGCTGCCAACTTGCAAGGCGAAGCGCTCAGACAATGGAAATACCAAACCTACCTGCGCGACTACATGGCGGTGATACACTCTGTAGACGAAAGTGTGGGCGAGCTGCTCAACTATCTTGACCGAAACGGACTGCTCGACAACACCATCGTGGTGTACACCTCCGACCAAGGCTTCTACATGGGCGAACACGGCTGGTTCGACAAACGCTTCATGTACGAAGAAAGTTTCCGAACACCCCTCGTTGTTCGCTACCCCAAGGAGATAAAACCCGGTAGCGTGTCGCATCAACTCGTGCAGAACATTGACTACGCTCCCACCTTCCTCGATTATGCTGGCGTGAAGAAACCCAAGGAAATGCCGGGACGCTCGCTCAAACCGCTCTTCAGATCCGACTCCACCTGTTGGCGGCACGACCTGTACTACCATTATTACGACTACCCCGCATGGCACATGGTGCGCAAGCACGACGGTGTACGCACCGAACGCTACAAATTGGTGCACTTTTACGGAAAAGGAAGCGAACGGGCTGTGGCAGAAAACAAATACCAGCGCATACCGGGCACACGCGAATACAACGGATACATGGGCATGTTGCACAGTGGATATATCGGCAACGACCCCGACATCAATTACGATGAACTGTACGACCTGCAAACCGACCCACTGGAACATCACAACCTCATTGACGACCCACGCTATGCCAAGGTGAAGAAGCAACTGCAACGAAAACTCGACAACTATCGCAAAAAGCTGAAAATAGACGAATATTAAGCAAGTCGAAGAGAATACTCCCATAAGTCTCATTCGCTCTACGGAGCAGATGAGACTTTTTTTGCCGTCGCGGCTTTATTTTCCAGTCGCGGCTTGCGGAGCGGATGAACCTGACACGCGCTGTCAGACTTGCGCCCTCCACGTTCGCCTATCCACGTCGTCTATTCACTGCCCGCACAACCTCCCCATGCTGCCTACCCTTCTTTTCATCCTCCAAGCCTATCGATCTCGTTCACCCACCTATCAGGAAAACTCTACCTTTGAGTTGACAATAACAATAAACTCAAAGAAACCATGAAAACACACATGCTTAGCGAGCATTTCTCGCTACGAGAGTTCACAGCTTCGGCAACGGCCGAAAAGTATCACATCAACAACACGCCCGACGCCCAGGCCTTGGAGAACATGCGCCTGCTGTGTCGCCAGGTCCTCGAGCCTTTGTGCCACCGCTTCGGCCCCATCCACATCAACAGCGGCTATCGGTGCGAACTGCTCAACAACTTGTTGCACGGTGTGGGCAACTCGCAACATCTTTTCGGTGAGGCTGCCGACATCCGTCTGCCTAATGAACAAGCGGGACAGGCGTACTTCGACTTCATCCTACTGCACTGCCCCTTCGACCAACTGCTCTTTGAGTACAGTCGTTTTGGGCGCATCTGGCTCCACGTAAGCTGCAAGCGTCATCCCGGAGAGAACCGTAGAATGGCCCGAAGGCGATACCTGGTTTAACGCCCGGAAACCATTCTTCTTCTGATTTGTTCAACCACATATATAATAAGGTGTATTTTGCAAAAAAACTTGTTTTCATCGTGATTTTGTAAAAAAAATCTTTTATTTTTGCATAAGATAGGCATCGCCTCAACAAAGAAAACAAGTTTCCTTTGTTTTCGGCTTGCACTATCTTTGCAACAAATACAAAGATTATGTGGTTGAACATTTTATGGATGATTGCCGGTATCGCCCTGGTGTTATGGGGTGCCGACCGGTTAACTGACGGTGCCGTTGCCATTGCAGAACGCATGCACATGTCGCAAATAGTAATTGGACTGACGATTGTGGCCATGGGAACCTCCATGCCCGAGTTTTTTGTCAGTCTGCTATCCGCCTTGAAGTCCACGCCCGACATGGCGGTGGGCAACGTCTTGGGATCTAACATTTTCAATTCCCTGCTCATCGTGGGTTGTGCCGCCTTGGTGGCACCAATGACCATCCTGAAATCAACGGTGAAGCGTGACATTCCATTTGCCTTTGTGGCTTCGTGGGTGTTGCTGATGCTGTGCCTCGACCGCCATCTCTCGCGCATCGACGCAGGCGTGTTGTTCCTGCTGTTCTTGCTGTACATGTATTTCACCCTCAAGGGAGCCAAGCAAGAACCCGACGAGAGCGAGGAGGCGCAAAAGAACTATTCTCTCCCAAAATCTATTTTTTTCTTACTGTTGGGCTTGGGCTGTCTGGTCTTTGGCAGCAACCTGTTTGTCGATTCGGCCACGGTGATTGCCAAGTCGATGGGCGTGAGCGATGCCGTGATTGGTCTGACCATCATTGCCGGCGGAACCTCAATGCCCGAGCTGGCCACCAGCGTGGTGTCGGCTCGCAAGGGACAGAGCGGCATTGCCATTGGCAACGTGTTGGGTTCTAACGTGTTCAACATCTTGATGATTCTGGGCATCACTGGCCTCATCAGTCCGATGCAACTCAAGGGTATCACCAACCTCGACTTGTCGATGCTGATTATCTCGATGGTGATGCTCTGGCTGTTCTCGTTCACCAAATACACCATTGCCCGCTGGGAGGGTGCCTTGCTCACCGTGGTGTTCCTGGGCTACATGAGTTACCTGGTGGCAGGAGCCTGAGGCATCGTTGGGCCATGATTCATCACGTTACGCAAACCGTTTGGGCGCGATAATTCTTCCCTAAGTAATCATCGAACTGCGCGAGGGATCTAACTGGTCGTTGTGCCAGCGGTGGAAGCTCTCGCGCGTCTTTCGTCCCTTGCGTAGCAGAGCCAGCAGATGGCATTTGGCATCCGAAATGTCCTTGATGGGCTTGCCCTGCGAATGGCGCAGCATGCGGAACCATTGCAGACAGTAATAGCGGGTGTGGGCGTTGCGGTAGACGCACAGCCCCGTGAGCGCTTCCAGACTGCGCATGAAAGCTGCATCGCCAAACAACGCATTGAGGATGCCCTTCTCCACCGCTTCCACATCGGCCGCAGACGCATGGCCGGCAAAAGCATGTTCCTGAGTCGGCAAAGTCACATCGTTTGGGCGCTTATCTGTAAGAGATTGAGCATCAACCAACATGCTTTTGCCCGCCGGCTCGCTAACGGGCGTTTGGGAAACACTTTGAGGCATTGGTTGAGCTGCTAATTGTTCTTCCTGTTGCGGTGCTGGTTGCGATTCCGGTTGACAGGTCTGACATGTCGGAATCGTTTCCCGATTTTTATTTTTAAAATTTCCGTCGGCGGCGTCGGCTCTTTTTTCTCCGTCGTCGGATTATTAGTATTATCAGTATTATCAGTATTATTAGTATTATTAGTATATAAGGGCGACCCCTGATTATCAAGCACTTGCGAGGGGGTAAATTGATTGTTCGTTGAATGTTGAACGAATAATGAATGCTCCAAGTAGGGACAATAAAAGAATTTTTGATTCACGATTTCGAAGATTTTATAGTCGGAAATGATGTGCATCAAATACGTTTTTGACTTACGGCAGTCGTGTGCGATGTTTTTCAACGCAGCGAGGTATCCCGTTCCCTTGGGACAGGTGCGCAGGTAGCGCATTAGGGCCAACACGCATCCTTCACCGGTACACCCTTCGATGGCCCGCATCTCCATGTACACGGGTGCCTCGAAAAAATTCAATTCTAATTTAAGATATGCTTTCATGGTAATTAATTAACGGCCTCTCCCCCAACCCCTCCCCAAAGGGGAGGGGAGTAGATAGACTGGGTTGTGAGTTTTTTAGTTTATAAGTTCTTTAGTTTACAAGTTGACGAGTTGACAAGTTAACGAGTTGATAGCTCAGCTAATCATAAAGTTTTTAGTTTACGAGTTGACAAGTTAACGAGTTGACAAGTTGATAGTTCAACTAATCATAAAGTTCAATGTTCAATGTTCAAAATTCAAAGTAAGTACAGTTCAAAGTAGTATGCTATTTACTCCCCTCCCCTTTGGGGAGGGGCCGGGGGAGAGGCTGTCGGGGGAGAGGCTGTCGGTGAGAGGCTTTTTCCTTGATGAACCTTCCCAGCGGCTCTTCCCCTTGCTCCATCAGGTGGCGGCAGCGGGTGAGGAGCAGCAGATCAGGGTTCTTGCGCTTGCGCACATTATTCATCACCGTGTTGGGTTTGCGGGGCGAGCGCAGGTGAAGCCGCTCGCAAAGAAGGTTGACGGTGGTGCTGAAGTTGAGCACCTGCCCGTGTTCATCGATGGTCAGCCCGTCGTACCACATCATGTGGACCAGTTCAACCAAGTCGGACACGGTGCCCAACCACCGCACCTGGCTGTCTTCTGGCAACCTCATCAACCTTTCAAACGTGTTTCTCATGGCATCTTTTGCCTGTTTTTGTGTGATTTCCATTTTTTATTTACAGTTTATATTTACTTGATTATCCTATGTCAAAAAAAGTTTGCAATCATCCGTACCCTCCCTTCGTTCATTTACTCTGTGAACCGAACAGATGCATCACGCACCTACGCTGGGAAAATCAAGGGATGTGCCTTTCCTCATTTGCAAAGATACTGTCGATTTGCGCAATATTTGTTCCATTTACAGAGTTTAAATAGGCAGAATTATTAAATAGTTTTCAAACCCTTTGTACATGAGGATTTAGCCGTTTATCACTACCAAGCTCTTGTATAAAAAGAAGTCATCTGCTTGATTGATAACGGTTTACCTATAAACGAACACAATCATTTGGAACTATTCTTTCCAAAGCATAGTGAATGAAAGTGAAAAAGAGTGAGCAGATTCTACGGCAAGAAGCATCAGTACAAAAGAAGTCGCCTTCAAGGTGACAGGCAAAGATGGTTTTTCTTGCTTTTATTTGCAAAAAATATTTATCTTTGCATACAGCAAAATGGTGGGATAAACCTGCTGAACAAAAACACCACATGGACAAAACACAAAGAAAACCGATATTAAGGAAGCCTCGCTGGCTGTACACTCGGATAGAGGGTGGAGAGAAATACGGCATGGTGGAAGACACCATCGCACAAAACGGACTGCACACTATTTGCAGCAGTGGCAAATGTCCCAACAGGGGACACTGCTGGAAACACGGCACGGCCACCTTTATGATTTTAGGCGACCGCTGTACGCGCGCCTGCCGCTTCTGCGCCACGATGACGGGTCATCCACTGCCACCCGATGGCACGGAACCGATAAAGATTGCCCGATCGGTGAAGGCGATGGGACTGAAACATGCCGTGATTACCTCGGTCGACCGTGACGACCTGCCCGACAAGGGGGCGGCTCACTGGGCCGAAACCATCCGGGAGGTGCGCCGCCTGTGTCCCAACACCATCATCGAGATACTCATTCCCGACTACCGGGGCCGAGAGCTTCAAACCGTGTTGGATGCCCAACCCGACATCGTGGGACACAACCTGGAAACGGTTGAGCGGCTCACGCCATCGGTCCGCAGTCGGGCCACCTATCGCAACAGTATGGCGGTGCTGCAAGAGATTGCCGCGGCTGGATTCATCGCCAAGACGGGCATCATGGTGGGATTGGGCGAACAGCCCGACGAGGTGACGCAATTGCTGCGCGAAGCTCGTGAGGCGGGCTGTCGCATGCTGACCATCGGACAGTACCTGCAACCCTCATCCGCCCAGCTTGACGTGGTGGAGTACGTGCATCCCGACACCTTCGCCTTGTACAAGCAGCAGGCATTGGAATTGGGCTTCGACCATGTGGAGAGCGGTCCGCTGGTGCGCTCATCGTATATGGCCGAGCAATCGTTCGTGAGCATGATGGTCAAGAGCAACGACACGCACAGCGATGCCACCATAGCATCTGTAAACAGACAAGCGTGAAGGAGGCGGACGTGCCTATGAAAACAAATTCTTTGAAACCCAAACAAACATCAGAAAACACATATATGATTGACGACATTCTGACTTTCAACAAACAATTCGTAGCCGAGAAAGAATACGAGAAGTACATCACAACAGGGCAACCCGACCGTAAGCTGGCCGTACTGAGCTGCATGGACACGCGCCTAACCGAATTGCTCCCCAAGGCGATGGGGCTGAAAAACGGTGATGCCAAGTTCATCAAGGTGGCCGGCGGCACCATGCTATCGCCCTACGACACGGTGATGCGCTCACTGCTGGTGGCCATCTACGAGCTGGGTTGCGAAGAGGTGATGGTGATTCACCACACCAACTGCGGCCTGTGCAACATGCACGCCAGCCATTTCATCGAGCTGATGCGGCGGCGCGGCATCAAAGAGGAGGCGCTGGCCGAGGCATCCAAGTACACCGATCTGGAGAGATACCTCGGTGGCTTTCCAGACATCGAAGAAGACGTGCGCCTCACGGTGACAGCCATCAGGCGACATCCCTTGATACCGTGCAACGTCATAGTACGCGGCTTCATCATTGATTCGGAAACTGGACAGCTCACGGAGATAGAGAAGGATTAGCACATCAAACACGCCAAGCGGAACGGACGGACAAAACAACATGACACTAAAACAAATTGCTATGAACACAAGGATACTCCTACTGGCCATAACGCTGGCCAGCAGTATAACAACACATGCCAAGGACAACGACCAAGCACCCGCACCGGTGATGCCCATCCCCACCGAGCATCAGGTGAGGTGGCAACAGATGGAGACATACGCCTTCGTCCATTTTGGTCTGAACACCTTCAACGACCGCGAATGGGGCTACGGCGACTGCAAATTGGAAACGTTCAATCCCACCAGGCTCGACTGCGAGCAATGGGCGCAAACTTTTGTCAAGGCGGGTCTGAAGGGTGTCATCATCACGGCCAAGCATCACGACGGCTTCTGTCTGTGGCCCACCAACTACACCGACTACAGCATACGCAACACGCCTTACAAGGATGGCAAGGGCGACGTAGTGGGCGAGCTGGCCGCGGCATGCAGGAAATACGGACTGAAGTTTGGCGTGTACCTCTCGCCATGGGACAGGCACCAGGCTTTCTACGGAACACCGTTTTATGTAGACTACTTCTACCACCAGTTGCGCGAGCTGTTCACACGCTACGGCGACATCTTCGAGATTTGGTTCGACGGAGCCAACGGCGGCGACGGATGGTATGGCGGTGCCAAGGACACGCGGACCATTGACCGCCGCACCTACTACCAATACGATCGCGCCTACAAGCTGATTGACGAACTGCAACCGCAGTGCATTGTGTTCTCTGACGGGGGGCCGGGCTGTCGGTGGGTGGGCAACGAGCGGGGATATGCGCA
This sequence comes from uncultured Prevotella sp., assembly GCA_963511375.1. Taxonomy (GTDB): domain Bacteria; phylum Bacteroidota; class Bacteroidia; order Bacteroidales; family Bacteroidaceae; genus Prevotella. The sequence goes on from CAUPIT010000007.1 coordinate 53,006, forward strand.
TGCCACCAACTGGTCGTTCTTGCGCCGGGGCGAGGTGTTCCCTGGCTATGAGAAATATTACGAACTGCAACAGGGACATGCCGATGGCAACCAATGGGTGCCTGCCGAGTGCGACGTGTCCATCCGACCGGGCTGGTTCTACCACGAGCGCGAGGACAACAAGGTGAAATCGGTAGACCATCTCACCGACCTTTATTATCGCAGTGTGGGACACAACGCCAACTTACTCATCAACTTCCCCGTCAACAAGGAGGGGCGCATCCATCCCACTGACTCGGCCAACATCGTGGCCATGCATCAACGGGTGACGAACGAGCTGGCGGACAATCTCCTGCGGGGCGCTCGCATCAAAGCGTCTGACGAGCGAGGAAGACGGTTTGGCGTGAAGGCCCTCACCGACAACCGCTTTGACACCTATTGGGCCACCCATGACAGTGTGCGTAGCGCCACGCTCAGCATCCGCTTCCGCCGTGCCACAAGGCTCAACCGCCTGCTGCTGCAAGAGTACATCCCGCTGGGACAGCGCGTCAAGAGCTTCACCGTGGAGTACCGCTCGGGCAAGCAGTGGCTGCCCATCCGTCTCAACGAAGAGACTACCACCATTGGCTACAAACGACTGCTACGCTTCAAGCCTATCAGCACCAGGCAGCTACGCATCCGCTTCAATGATGCGCGGGGATGCCTCTGCATCAGTGAGATAGGCGCTTACCACGCTCCCAACGCCCAAGAAAGCTTCGAGTTGAAAGAAGCCGATTTGAAGGGTTATGCGTATACCCAGGTGTCTGGCACGGCAGAGAATGAGGTGTTGATGGATCTGGGACAGAGCCGCACCGTGAGTTCGCTGCATTATCAGCCGGCGCAAAAGGGCATCGCGACCCATTACGAGATTCTCGTTGGTGACGACCCCGCACACCTGCGCACCCTCACAACGGGCGAATTCTCAAATATCCGCAACAACCCCATCCGACAGGATGTATACCTCCCCCCCACCCCCGCCCGCTACATCATGCTGCGCGCCCTGCGAACGGTAGACGGCAGCAAGCGCCTACTGTTCGACAAGCTGGTGGTGAGATAGGGATAGTTTACAAGTTGACGAGTTGACGAGTTGACGAGTTGACGAGTTGACAAGTTCACAAGTTGACGAGTTGATGGCTCATGAGCTGAGAGGTTCACGAGAAAACCATCAGCTCGTCAACTTGTTTGTTTATCAGCGTGTTGGTTTGCCAGCTTGTTTGTTTGCCAGCTTGTTTGTTTGCCAACTTGTTTGTTTGCCAACTTGTTTGTTTGCCAGCTATTCTTTACAAAAACTGATAACCCATTATCTATTTTCATGCAATTTAATTATCCGAAAAGATAATTTCTTTCACAAATTCATAAATAAAGTTTTACAAAACTTTTTGTAACTTATTGTATTTAAAGTGTTTAACTTTTATTAACCTGATAAAAGTTGTCCAAAATGATTTTTCGTTGAAATATTTACTATCTTTGCAAAGCAATAAAAAAGATAGTAAGCAAGCACAATGTTTTCTTCTAGAAGCATCCTAGAAAGCTAGTGATTCTAGGAAAATTAGAAATCCTAGAAGACCTAGAAGACCTAGGAAACCTAGAAATCCTAGAAAAACTTGTCAACTCGTCAACTTGTCAACTAAAAAACTCATCAACTAAAAAACTCACAAACTCATCAACTCATAACTATCAACTCGTAAACTTGTCAACTCGTAAACTCGTAAACTAAAAACATGATTCAAACCATAGTGAAGCGCGACGGACGCATAGTAGGCTTCAACGACCAAAAAATCATGGCTGCCATCCGAAAAGCCATGCTACACACCGAAAAAGGTGAAGACGAACGACTCATACAGCAAATCACCGACCATATCTCGGTACACGGAAAACCGCAAATGTCGGTAGAGGACATCCAAGACGCTGTAGAAATGGAACTCATGAAGAGTGCGCGCAAAGACGTGGCACAGAAGTACATCGCCTATCGCAACCAGCGCAGCATTGCACGCAAGGCAAAGACACGCGACGTGTTCTTGGACATCGTGAACATCAAGAACAACGATGTAACACGCGAGAACGCCAACATGAACGCTGACACGCCAGCAGGCATGATGATGAAGTTCGCCTCGGAAACCACTAAACCCTTCGTAGACGACTATCTGCTGTCTGAACAAAGTCGTGAGGCGGTGGCACACAACCTGCTACACGTACACGACAAAGACTACTACCCCACCAAGTCGCTCACCTGCTGCCAGCACCCATTAGACCATATCCTGCAACATGGGTTCACCGCTGGACACGGCTCATCCAGACCCGCCAAGCGCATCGAGACAGCCGCTGTGCTGGCGTGTATCTCCTTGGAGTGCGCACAAAACGAGATGCACGGTGGACAAGCCATCCCTGCCTTCGACTTCTATCTCGCCCCCTTCGTGCGCTCCTCATATATAGAAGAGGTGAAAAATCTGGAAAATCTCTATGGTGATAACTTCCAGCACCTGTACCAAACCGAGATAGACGACTACATCGACCGCCCACTCAACGGACTGAAAGGTGATGCACGCATCAAGCAACATGCCATCAACCGCACCGTGGCACGCGTTCATCAGTCGATGGAAGCCTTCATCCACAACATGAACACCATCCACTCGCGTGGAGGAAACCAAGTAGTGTTCTCGTCTATCAACTACGGTACAGACACCTCTGCCGAAGGGCGTTGCGTGATACGCGAACTGCTCAACAGCACCTACCAAGGCGTGGGCAACGGCGAGACTGCCATCTTCCCCATACAGATTTGGAAGAAGAAACGGGGCGTGAGCTATCTGCCCAATGACCGCAACTACGACCTGTACTGTCTGGCGTGCAAGGTGACGGCACGGAGATTCTTTCCTAACTTCCTGAACCTTGATGCCACCTTCAACCAACATGAGCTGTGGCGTGCCGATGACCCCAAGCGGTATATGTACGAAATGGCAACCATGGGATGCCGCACCCGTGTGTTTGAAAACAGATATGGCTTGAAAACGAGTGTAGGCAGGGGCAACCTGTCGTTCTCCACCATCAACATCGTGCGACTCGCCATTGAGTGCATGGACATCAAAGACAAAGAGCAACGCATCGCCAAGTTCTTTGCCAAGCTCGATGACATGCTGGAAATCACCGCCAAGCAGCTCGACGACCGCTTCCAGTTCCAAAAGACAGCCTTCGCTAAGCAGTTCCCCTTGCTGATGTCAAAACTGTGGGGTGGCTGCGAACAGCTGGAACCAAACGACACCATAGAGAGCGTCATCAACCAAGGCACCTTGGGCATTGGGTTCATCGGATTGGCAGAATGTCTCGTGGCACTCGTAGGAAAGCATCACGGAGAGTCGGAAGAAGCGCAAGCGTTGGGCATCAAAATCGTGACCTACATGCGCGACCGCTCCAAAGACTTCTGCGAGCAGTACCAACACAATTACAGCATCCTTGCCACACCTGCCGAAGGACTGTCTGGAAAGTTCACCAAGAAGGACCGCAAAGAGTTTGGCGCACTGCCAGGCATCACCGACCGTGACTATTACACCAACTCTAACCATGTGCCCGTGTACTACAAGTGCAGCGCACGCCACAAGGCTGAGGTAGAAGCTCCCTACCACGACCTGACCCGTGGTGGTCACATCTTCTACGTAGAGATAGACGGAGACGCCACGCATAACCCACAAGTCATCATGAACGTGGTAGACATGATGGATCGTTACAACATGGGCTACGGCAGTGTGAACCACAACCGCAACCGCTGCATGGACTGCGGATACGAGAACGCTGATGCACACCTCGACACCTGTCCTAAGTGCGGCAGTCATCACATCGACCGTCTGCAACGCATCACAGGCTACCTCGTAGGTACTACCGACCGCTGGAACGCTGGCAAGTTAGCAGAGCTCAACGATAGAGTGACGCACGAGTAGAAAAGAAGACAGCCTCTCCCCCGACCCCTCCCCGAGGGGGAGGGGAGTAGATAGCTGGCTTGTTAGTTGACAAGCCTACAAGTTAATAGTTCAACTAATCATAAAGTTCAAATCTCAAAGTTCAAAGTTCAAAGTTTAAAGTAATCCGCTAACCACTCCCCTCCCCCTCGGGGAGGGGTCGGGGGAGAGGTCGCCGTTGGAGAGGCTGCTCCCTATACTGTACTATGCTATCCATCCTATCCATTCTCGAAGACACCACGGTAGACGGACCGGGCTTTCGCACCACCGTCTACTGTGCGGGATGTCCTAACGCCTGCCCGGGTTGTCACAACCCACAGACATGGGACATCCACAACGGACAATGGATGCAAGTGGAGGACATCATGCGTGTGATAGAGGCAGACCCCTTTGCCAACGTCACCTTCTCGGGAGGTGACCCCATGTTTCAAGCCGAAGGATTCGCGGAATTAGCACACGCCATAAAGACACGCACCAACAAAACAATATGGTGCTACACGGGCTTTACCTTCGAAGCGCTCATCAAGAATCCGCAACAACGCCAACTGCTCGAACTGGTAGACGTATTGGTAGACGGTCCGTTTGTGGAAAAGCTCAAAGACCCTGACCTGCTCTTTCGTGGCAGCAGCAACCAACGCCTCATCAACGTGCCACTATCGCTTCAGCAAGGCAAGGTGGTGCTGTGGGAACAAGGAGATGACATGTAGACACGATAACAAAGACGGCGGGCTCGTACGTCAAGCGGCATCGACCCCATCGGAAAGAATGCTCATCAAGACCGTCTGCCCATATACAACCTTCGTGGTGTGAAGGTGGGCACAGGCTGGAAAGCCCTCCAGCGTTTGCCAAAGGGTATATATATAATAGGTGGAAAGAAAGTGGCAAGATAAATGCAGGAACGGTGAAGAAAACCTGATACTGCGGATTGACCTTTCTAACATATACCAGCCGATTACCGCAAAATACTTACTTTTAGGTATTGCAAAACTTCTTCACACCTCGTACCTTTGCAGCAAAGAAAATACAAGAGTATGATCAAACGAAAGTACCATATAGCATATATGGATATACACCCCTCCACTATCGAAGCGCACTGTTCAAGAAAAGAACAGTGCGTTTTTTTTATGAACAAAATTGAACAACGTTCACTATTAACCCTTTACCCTCATTATGCAAACTCTGAAAGATGACATTCGGCAGCGCATCATCGCTACCGCCCGTGCAGAATTTATCACACATGGCGTACGCTGCACCTCCATCCGCACTGTGGCTCGCAAGTCAGGTGTCGCTGTAGGAAACCTATACAATTACTTCAGCAGCAAGGACGAACTGTTTTGCGAGGTGCTGCGACCTCTCACCAAGGCGTTGAACAAACACATCCTGTCGCACAATGACGAAAAGTTCCTGTCGATAGACGTGTTCAACATGCGGCAACACCAAATAGACTACATCTTTGACCTGCTCGGCATCATCAAGGACTTTCGTCCCGAGCTTCGACTGCTCCTATTCAACTCGGAGGGTACGTCGCTACAAGGATATAAAGACAAGATGGTGGACAGACAGATGAAGGTGGGCATGGAATACCTGCGACTGATGAAAGAACGCTATCCACATCTCAACGCCAACATTTCGCCATTCTTGGTTCACATCAATTGCTCTACATGGATAACCGTTTTCTGCGAGATTGTAGAACACGAAGATTACAGCGACGAGGATATCAAAATAGCCCTGGAGCAGTACATGGATTTTAGCATGGCAGGTTGGAAAGCATTACTGAAACCATAAAGACTAATTATTAAAAGACGATAATATATGATGAAAACTCTCAAACGTTTAGGAGCTTACATGGGAGGGCGCAAATACTTGCTGCCATGCTCCGTAGCACTGTCGGCAGTCAACGGACTGCTGTCGCTTGTCCCATTCATACTTTTGTGGCTCGTGGTGCGCACACTACTAATCGCCAAGGGCAACCTCTCAAACACACCCCTTATAGACTATGCCCTATGGGCTTTTGTCATATCGGTGGCAAACGTGTTGCTCTACTTTTTGGCACTGATGCTTTCTCACCTCGCAGCATTCCGCATCGAAACCAACATGAGGCGCAAAGCGATGCAACGGCTAATGCGTGCACCATTGGGCTATCTTGATGAACAAAACACGGGGCGTATGCGCAAAATCATTGATGAGGATTCGGGACAGACACATACTTTTGTGGCGCACCTGCTACCCGATGTGGCGAGCAGTGTCGTTGCTCCGATAGGTGTTATCGTACTGTTATTCGCTGTGGATTGGCAGTTGGGTGCGGCTGCTATGATACCTCTCGTTGGCGCGATAGGCATTATGGGATATATGATGAACCCGAAGAACAACCAATTTCAAAGGCTCTACCTTGATGCGCAGGAGAAGATGGGGGCAGAGGCAGTGGAATATGTCAGAGGTATTCCCGTGGTCAAGGTGTTCCAACAAACAGTCTTCTCGTTCAAACGCTTCTACGATAGCATTATCAGCTACCGCGACCTTGTCATCAAGTGTACGCTTGTGTGGCGCACGCCAATGTCATTTTATATACTTGCTATCAATGCCTTTGCCTTCATCCTCGTTCCTACTGCTATTATCCTGATAGGACACGGTGGAGATACCACCACAATTATTGCCAACGTGATACTTTATGTGGTGATTGCACCGCTCATCGCTTCCAACGTGATGAAAGCCATGTATCTCAGCCAGGATCTATTCATGGCAAACGAGGCTGTGGAACGATTAGAGCAGCTCACTGATATTGCACCGCTCTCGCAGCATGACGAGCCAAAACGGGCAGAAGCGTACGACATTCGTTTAGATGACGTTTCGTTCCGATATGAGGGAGCGGAGAAAGATGCAGTGAGTCATATCAACCTGACCATTCCCGAAGGAAAGACGGTTGCACTCGTAGGAGCGTCGGGCAGCGGAAAAACCACGATAGCAAGATTGATACCCCGTTTTTGGGACGTACGCCAAGGCAGTGTTACCATAGGAGGCATAGACGTGAGGGATATGCGCAAGGACGAGCTGATGCGCAACGTGTCGTTCGTCTTCCAGAACACCCGTCTATTCAAGACTTCGCTCATCGAAAACCTACGTTACGGCAATCCTGATGCAACGACTGAACAGATTAACCGTGCCATTGACCTCTCACAAAGTCGCGAGATTATCGACCGGCTGCCACAGGGATTGGATACCATTATCGGTGCCGAAGGTACTTATCTTTCGGGAGGTGAGCAGCAGCGGATTGTTCTTGCCCGTGCCATTCTGAAAGATGCTCCTATCATAGTGCTCGATGAAGCGACCGCCTTTGCCGACCCCGAAAACGAACAGCTTATCCGTAAGGCACTGGCACATCTCACCCAAGGAAAAACCGTGCTGATGATAGCCCATAGACTTACCACTGTTCAGGATGCCGACAGCATCGTAGTTGTGGACAACGGCAAGATAGTCGAACAGGGAACGCACGAGGAACTATTGAGTGAGGAAAAGTATTACCACCGTATGTGGAATGAATATCAACAATCCGTTTCGTGGAAACTATCATCTATTAAAAGTCATAAAGTCATAAAGTCATGATAAAATATTTTCAAAACCGTTTCGCTCTTACGGAAAAAGGAGCAAAAGACTTGCGGCAAGGCATCATCTTTTCAACACTGCTCAACCTTGTACTGATGCTGCCACCCACTTATTTGTTTTTCTTCCTGATGGAGTATCTCGATAATATGCCAATGAATGCCCCTCATACGTTGTGGTTTTATCTCCTCGTGGCAGCAGGGCTTATGGTCGTGATGCTCGTCGTGATTCGTCGGCAATACGACAGTACCTATACCACCGTATATAATGAGAGTGCGCAACGCCGTATCTCTTTAGCCGAGAAACTGCGCCGTTTGCCTCTCGCCTTTTTTGGTGAGCGCAATCTCTCCGACCTCACTGCCACCATGATGGAAGACTGCACACAATTGGAAACAACGTTCTCGCACGCCATTCCCCAACTGTTTGCTTCTGTGGTAAGCATGGTCATTATCGCAGCGGGAATGTTCTGTTACGACTGGCGATTAGCCATCGCACTATTTTGGGTAGTACCTTTTGCCTTGGTGGTGCTATTAGTTTCACGAAATCGAATGGACAAGGCTTTTACACATGTCTACCACATCAAACGAGGAGTGAGCGAACAGATACAGGAAGGACTGGAGTGTGTGCAGGAAATCAAATCGTACAATGGCGAGGACGAATACAATCAGCGGTTCGACCAGCGATTAAAAACATTGGAAAAAGGACTTGTTGCCGGTGAACTCTTGACAGGTGTGTTTGTCAACATCTCCGCTGTATTGCTTAAACTGGGCATGCCTACCGTCATCGTTGTAGGCGCATGGATGCTTCAGCGTGGCGACGTGTCGGTGTTCGTCTATTTGGCGTTCCTCCTTGTTTCGGCAATGGTTTATAATCCTATCCTTGAAGTATGCAATCACCTTGCCATTCTTACTTTTCTCGATGTGCGTATCAAGCGAATGAAAGAGATGGAGGCAATGCCCATACAAACGGGCAACACAGAGGTGGAAGTTTCAAATTATGACATTGAGTTCCACGACGTCAGCTTTTCCTACGAAACAGACAAGCAGGTGCTTCACAATGTTTCATTCACTGCCCGACAAGGCGAGATAACGGCACTCGTTGGTCCATCTGGTGGAGGCAAGAGTACCACCGCCAAGCTCGCTGCACGTTTTTGGGACATCAATAGCGGTAAGATAACGCTGGGCGGACACGACATCTCTGACATAGAACCAGAGACGTTGCTCAAAAATTACGCCGTAGTGTTCCAAGACGTGATGCTCTTCAATGCCTCTGTTGCCGACAACATACGCATTGGAAAGCGCGACGCCACCGATGAGGAGGTAAGGCATGTGGCACGATTGGCACAGTGCGATGACTTCATCAATCGTATGCCACAAGGCTACGACACAGTGATTGGCGAAAATGGAGAAACCCTTTCGGGTGGGGAGCGGCAGCGTATCTCCATAGCCCGAGCGCTCTTAAAAGATGCTCCTGTGATACTCTTGGACGAAGCCACCGCCAGCCTTGATGCCGAGAACGAGACAAAGATTCAGGCTGGTATCTCTGAACTGGTGCAGGGCAAGACCGTCATCATCATTGCGCACCGCATGCGCACCGTATTGGGAGCCGACCACATCATAGTACTCTCGGGCGGAACAGTCGTAGAGCAGGGTACACCCGATGAACTAATGGCACACAATGGGACTTTTGCACAAATGGTAAGACTGCAACAAGAAAACAAAGCATAAAAACACTATAAAACAACGATTGCAAAAAACAATTGGATTTTTGCAGCCGTTGTTTTTGTGTATGCGATAAATATCTTATAAATTATCCAAACAATCAAAAACAGTTCCCATTTCCGAGCATCCTTGCGTCGTACATTGATTTACATCGAAAGGTGTCGCATTGCTTCTTGCATCTTTCAACCATGATTCCAATCGTTTGTAGATATCGGGATTAGAGTTGTAATATTCTTCTGTTTTCTCGTATTGCGATAATGGTAAATTCTTTCTCAAATCCTTTTTAAGTCCTGCATAGTCGGCATAAAATTTCCTTGTGGGATTGAAGTGCAACAGATACCAATACTCCAAACAGGGATTATTCACAATCACAAGAAGTTTCTTCATCCATCCGCAATTTCTTGCCGGTTTGCCCTGCTGGGCATTCAAATACTTTGCATATTGAATTTTGAAGTTCTCGAGTTCGATTTTGCTTTTCAACACCTCATCCAAATCTATAATGAGCAATACCATGGAGTTTTCTGCCTCCACTTTCGTCTTTGCCAAATCAAACAATTCCACAACTTTCTTCTTGCTTGGAAGTTCAGGTTTAATGGAAATATATTTCAAGGCTGTACATGAATAGTGCTTCTTCACTTTCTCCATATACCATTTTTCATCCTTCCCATCCACAATTACTGCAATGGAGGTTCGCCCTTTTCGTTTATTTATCCTTCTGCTCATCGGTATCCTCCTTTATTGGGTGTGCGATATATGTGTCCGAGAGTTTAGGGATGCCGCCCAATCTCCCGGAACGATAAGCATTATAACGATTTGTGGAATTGCGAAGCACGTCGCTGCCAAAGTCGGCAAGCGAATAAAGTTCGGTAGAACCGACCTTCGATTTTTCTGTAAACCATACCGAATCATCTCGGAAAGTATTACGGTCTTCGAGAAATTCTCTGATGTGTGTGGTAAAAAGCAACTGCGATTCCTTGGCATTGGCAAGGTAAGTCATCACAAAGTGCATATACAAATCGGGATGCAGTTTGTTTTCCAATTCATCTATCGCAACGAAATGCGGATGTCCTACCAACTGCAACAGAATGCCCGACAACTCGAAATATCGATGCGTTCCGCTTGATTCTTTCTCATATTCGAAAGCTATTTGCTTGTCTTTGCCAGAGTGAATCATCGATATTTTATATTCCGTACTCACGGGACTTTCTTTGAGATGTTGCTTCAAGGCATTAGGAGCTTTGTTATCGTTCATAATGCGCTCAACCAATTCGGCAGGCAACAGCTCCTCTTTCTTTTCCAAGTCAAAATCGCACACACCGACATCTGCCTTGTGAAGCAAATCTACCACTGCTTCTTTCTTAATCCGGTGATCTGCTATTAAGTCTGCAACATACATCATCAGATTTTGGTCATTAGTTGTTACATTGGGCATTAGATATTCGTTAGCCCAGTTTACCAAGCCTGCCAGCCAAGGCACATCTACATTACTATATTGAAATGCTCCGAACACAGTACGGTTATGCAGTAGGTTTCCTGTCAGCACAGTCCTAACTTTTGCCGAACGATACTTTTCACCTAATTTCAAGGTCGCCACCATCGTCTTGGCATCCGTGATACGAGTAAACACTTCATGGGAACGCAATTCTCCAAAAGGGTGTGCCATCAACGACTCATAACTAACTATTGAATTGTTGAATTTTACCTCATAGCAATATTTGTTCTCTCCACATAGGAAGTTCATTTTGAGTTCTGTGTCCTTCTCTCTACAATTATCATCAAGGGCAAAACAATCCGTATCTATGGTATCCGACTTGTTTTCACAAGGTTGCAAAATAAGTCGACGCATCAAACGAAATGCTTTCAGCACGTTGCTTTTACCCGAGGCATTGGCACCAAGGATTGTACCGAGTTTTAATACTCTGTACTTATCTTTTTTGATAACGAAGTAGTCCTCTAAGTGTTTGTCGTTAGTTGCTTCAAACGAAAGGGTCTGTGTTTCGTTGATTGACTTGAAATTGGTTACTGAAAAATCTAAAATCATAGCGGAATCCTCTAATAAAATAATGCTGTTATCGAAATAACTGGTGGCAAAAATAATACTTTTTCTTCAACTAAACAAGGTGAAAGGATTAAAATTGTAGTTGAAATGCAAAAAACAGATATTCAGCAATTAAAAACAGAATGAGAATAACTGTTTTTGAATGATAATTGACAACAAAATATTTGAAAGGGTTGACCGCATTGCTGCGATCAACCCTTTTAAGATATCATTTTCCTTTTGGGGGAATAAAGCTGAGAGAATCTACTTTACCCTCTCCACGGTCTGTCCGCCAGGCTCGCCAGGCTGTAGGACGAACCGCACCTCGGGGGTCAGTACTTCTTTTCTCGCGGAAGTGCTGTTCCCCCCGGGGTCGATGTTATTTTACGACGCGCATCAAGCGCACGGCGTTGCCGCTGACTCCGCTTTTCGATCCGAATGTCGCGCCGATCGTGATGTTGTAGTGGGTCATTGTCACGTTCCCCGGTATCAAAGCACCGTCGGACGTGGAGGTCCAGTAGTTGAAGTGGCGGCCTATCTGTTCTATCTTGCACTCGCTACCATTATAGCCATTGTTCCATCCGGGAAAGGGCAAGAAGAGGCAGCCCTTCTTGGTGACGGCTTCCATCCTGAGAATCTTGCCCTTATTGCCGCTCTCCAGGTCGGTATCGAGGGTTCTTTTGCCGAAAGTCGAACCATTCGGTGCGGTGAAGAGCGAGCTTGCAGTCGATTTTGTCATTCCATCGGGGAATATCACGATTCCAGCCTGGTCCACATTTCTCTCCACGGTACCGTTGCCGTTGAGGTCGAGGAACGCGAGGGCGAAGGCAGACGTGCTCTTGTCGTCAGGAAAACTGCGAGTGTCGAACAGGTACTGCCAATCACTCAGGCTGGGGGTTACTAATGGGTCCTTGCTGTCGCCCAGCTTCGCGTAGTTGGTCCAGTCATTGTCCGTGCCCTGGTACTCGGTCTTGGCCGTGGGCAGGAAGTATTTGCCCGTACTCTTGTCGACGAGGGTGGGGTGTTCTGGTTTTCCGAAGAAGAACATGTCGAACACGGGGTTGGTGGTGCAGCTCACGTTCCATGCGTCGTTATTGTCCTTCACACAGGTGTAGATGCCGAAGTAGTAGTTGTCAGCGTAGCTGGTGGGGGGCACCATGATCCACTGCTCGGGGGCGAGTCGGTAGTATCCCTTCAGCACGTTGTACGTGGCAGTCAGCGATAGTGGTTTGTCCTTGCCCTTGCGGTAGAGGGTGTTGGGCTTGATGTGCTTGCGCACGGAGAGTGAATATACCTGCTTGGGCATCATGTACTGCAAGTTGCCGTCGGTGAAGTTGACCTTCTTGCCATCCTTGCTCACGGTGAACACGGATAGGGTGCCATCGGCTTTGCGCACGAAGGCGTCGGCGTTGTTGCCTACCTTCGCTGATACGGCTCCGGCGGAGACGATTTTTTTGGAGGTTTGCTTGTCGGTGTAGATGTCGAAGGAGATCGTGGCTTTGTCGGTCGCTGCCTTGTTGGGCACCAGAGGGAGGTAGATGTCATAGGGTGCATCAGGGCTCGCGGTCGTCGTGAACACAAGCCCCGAACGCACGTTGCTCTCCGTTCCCGCCATGACGGTGCTCGTAATTTCTCCGCTTGCTGCGTCGACGGTGGCTTGCAGGGGTACGTCGCCGTGTACCACGAGGGCTTTGTATTTGTCGCCCAGGAGCGGGTCGGTTTTGCCCTTGACACTGAAGTGGGCTGCGGCGAAGGCATTCTTGAGTGTCACGTCGCCCAGTATACTCGCCTTGTTGCCGTCCATCTTCACCGTTCCTTCTGCGTTAAGGGCGCAGAGGCTTTTCAGCGATTCGCGCTTGCCGTCGAGCTTAGAGAAGTCGAACATGATCTTGCCGTCCACGATGCGGGATGTATTCGTGTTGGGGCCGAGGTAGAATATGCGAACCTTTTGTCCGGCTGTCAACCCGTTTACGGAGCCTTCGAACACGCCCTTCTCCTCGCCTATGCCTTTCTTGATCGTGAGGGTACCGAGAGCTTTGCCGTCAGCGTTCACCACAAGTAGTGCGTCATTGTTCTCCCACAGCCACGGGTTCTTGTCGTCGCCCTCGGTGAGGTTGGCGCGCGTGCCGTCGGGGTTCGCCACGCCAGTCGAGGCGGTCATGGTGAGCGTTACGCCCTGTGCTGGTGTATCGCCGCCGTCGATGAAGTCTTCCTGTCCGGTGCACCCGGTCAGTGCAAGCGCCACGGCTGCCGTTACGGTCACCGCTGCCTGTCTCATTGCTTTGATTGCTTTCATTTTGTCTTTCTTAATTATTTTTGTCGTTTGATACTTTTGTTTCGTAGTCGCTTTCCTGTAAGCTGCTTCCGCCTACCACCCAGTTTCCAAGTCGCTGTTGTAGGACTTGCTCAACCCTGTTGCGCTTCGTCCTGAAAGTGATGGGTCGCTGTTGTCTACAACCTCCCATTCGCTTTCATCACTGTCCATCGAACTGTCTACGCTGCCGGCGAGCAGGTTCTGTTGCATTTCCGTGGAAATGATTTCAACATTGGGTGTAATGTACTTTTTCTTTTTCATTTTGCTCGTTCTTTAATAATGTTCTTTAAATGATAATTATATTTGAGAAATGTCTATTGCTGACGCTTGCTTATGCGAGCTTTGTTCGCTTGGCGAGCGGATACTAAGAAAGCAGGAGAGGAATTCCCGTGAAATCCCCGTCCTGCCTACGTTTCCATGCGTGCGCCTCGCGCGTATGCTCGTATCTAAATAAGAGAGTTGACTGGCGGTTAGCCTGTGTGTGTGTGTGTTAGCAAATTATTCGGAACTACCAAATAATCTGTCGGAAAAATCACGCTGTCATCAAAAAAGTTTTGCATTTTACACACGCTGCACATTGCTTATGACGTGGTGCGAGCCACGGAGTTGATATATCTGTGTCAAAGATACGAAAATTGTCCGATAGTTCCAAGCGTTCGGCCTGTTTTTTTTCGTCGGCCCGCACGGGGCGACACAAATACCCATTATTGGGTATTGCCCTTCCCGGTATTTATCCTTACCTTTGTCGCCATCAACAACCATCATGACATGACAAGGAGAAAACGACATATCAGGCAGCAGGAAGCTGCCAGCCCATGCAAGGCGCACCGTTCAGGCAATGAGCGGTGCGCTTTTTTTTGAACAAATCGGGACATTGTTCATTATTGCGGCTTCGCCAAGACCGGAATATCATATCATCAATCATCAAAATAAAAACAACAATGAAAATCGAAAAAATCAACAACCTTTTCAGGCAGCTGGCGCACTGGATTTTGCGCCATCGGCTTATTGTGGGTGCGCTGTTTGCGGTGGTCATCGCCTTTTCGCTCGTTGGAGCCAAGCGCATCGTGATAAGAACTTCGTTCGATGACTATTTCCTAAGCGACGACCCTATGCTGCTCAAGACCAACGAGTTCAAGTCTATTTTTGGTAACGACTACTATGTGGCAGTGCTGGTAAAGAATAAGGACATCTTCTCCAACCGCAGTCTTACACTCATTCGTGAACTGAGCAACGAACTGAAAGATAGTTTGTCGTATGCCGACAAGGTAACATCGCTCACCGACCTTGAGTTTGCCTCTGGTACGGAGGAAGGTATGACCATAGAGCAGATTGTACCCGAGCAAATTCCATCGGATGCCGCTGGACTGAAAGAAATCAAGCGCAAGGCTTACAGCAAACCCTATCTGGCGAAGAAAATGGTATCGACCGATGGAACGATGACTTGGATCATGGTAAAGCTGCGTCCCTTCCCTGCCGACAGTGTGTGGAAGAAGACGAGCGACATGGCTCCCGACATGATTACCGGGAGGGAAGCAGGACATATCATAGGAAAGGAGAAATATGCAGAACTGTCGCCCGCTGCTGCGGGAATGCCTTATCTGAGCTATGAGAAGGTGGTCTATCTCAAGGGCGAAATGGGACGATTGTTCCTCTTCGCATTTATCATCTCTATTGTGGTAATGCTCATCGTAACTCGTTCGATACGCGGAGTAATAGCGCCATTGCTCACCTCTGTCTTAGGACTGCTCATCAGCTTTGGCATCATCGGCTGGACAGGCATCTACATCGACATGTCAACCATGATGATAGCCGTCATTCTCACCTTTGCCTGCTCCATTGCCTACAACATCCACCTGTACAACTTCTTCAAGACTCGCTTCGTAGAGACAGGTAGGCGCAGGCAATCCATCATCGACGCGATGGGCGAGACAGGTTGGGGCGTATCGCTCTCGGCACTCACCACCGTGGCTGCCATGATGACATTCCTTTCCATGAACATCGTACCGATGCAGGCAATTGGTATCAACACATCAATCTGTCTGCTCGCCGTGTTGCTAACCTGCCTTTTCATCACTCCCCTTCTGTTGTCGTTTGGCAAAGATAGAAAACCAGCCGCCAACATGTCGAAGAGCTTTGAGGGCTATATTGGCAATCGGTTTGAGCAATTCGGGAGCTTTGTGATACGCCATCATCGGGGCATTGTCGCTTTGTCGGTGGTGCTGACAATTTTCTGTGGCATCGGACTCTTCTTCATCGAGCCAGCGTTCGACATTGAGAAGACGATGGGGAGAAAAGTGCCTTATGTCAACAAATTCCTCAACCTTTGTGAAACGGAACTCGGCTCCATGTATGCTTACGATTTGATGATTTCGCTGCCGCACGCAGACGACGCAAAGAAGCCCGAGAACCTAAAACGGCTCGATAAGTTGGCTACCATCACAGAAGGCTATCTGCTCACCAAGCGGCACAACTCCGTGACGGACATCATCAAGGACATGAACTGCACGCTTAACGGTGGCAAGCAACAATTCTATTGTATTCCCGACGATGCAGACATGGTGGCACAGCTCCTCCTGCTCTACGAGAACGCCGGCGGCACGGAGTCGGAGTATTGGATGGACTACAACTACAAGCGGCTACGATTACAGCTGGAACTGAACAACTTCAACTCCAACGAGGCGGAAAAGGAAATGAACGACCTTCAGGCGGAGGCACGCCGTCTCTTCCCCGATGCACACGTCTCGGTGGTGGGGAATATTCCGCAATTCACCGTCATGCAGCAGTATGTGGAGCGTGGGCAGATGTGGTCGATGCTGCTCTCGGTGCTGGTCATCGGCGTGATCCTCGTGCTCGTATTCAGCAGTTGGAAGGTTGGTTTGGTGGGCATGATCCCCAACCTCGCTCCCGCAGTCATAGTGGGCGGCATGATGGGCTGGCTCGACTATCCGCTCGATATGATGACCGCCTCTCTCATACCGATGATACTCGGTATCGCCGTCGATGACACCATCCACTTCATCAATCACAGCCACGTGGCATACGACCGATGCGGCGACTACGGCAACGCCATCAGGAGCACGTTCCGTACCGAGGGGCTTGCCATCGTGATGTCCACCGTGGTCGTGTCGGCGACGTTCGCAGGATTCATGTCGTCGAACGCCACGCAGATGGTCAACTGGGGCATCCTTGCCGTGGCGGGCATGGTGTCGGCATTGCTGGCAGACCTGTTCCTCACGCCGATTCTCTTTAAGTATCTCAGAGTGTTTGGCAAAGAAAAAAAGACAAATTCACAATAAAAAACAGTATCAAATGAAAGCAAAAGAATTAGTATTGACACTCATCGCCTTGTTTGCGATTTGCAGTGCAAACGCCGCAGGTCTCACAGGAAGAGACATCATGCAGAAAGTAAGGAACCGCGCCGATGGCGACACACGCTATGCCACCATCGAAATGACGCTCGTGCAGAGAAGCGGGCACAAACGGGTGCGCAAACTCGAATCGTGGGCAATGGACATAGGCAAGGACACAAAGAAAATCATGTTCTTCACTTATCCCGGAGATGTGAAGGGAACAGGATTCCTCACTTGGGACTACGACAATCCACGCAAAGTGGACGACAAGTGGCTCTATCTGCCGGCGATGAAAAAGACAAGACGCATCAGCGGTAAGTCGTCGAAGACCGACTACTTCATGGGTAGCGACTTTACCTACAACGACATGAGTATGCGCAATGTGGACGAGGAAAAACACCAGTTCCTGCGAGAAGAAAACTTAGCCGGACACCGATGCTGGGTGGTACAGTCGATTCCCAATGACAAGGACGAAATCTATACACGTAGAGTAACATGGATAAGACAAGACTGTTTGATGGCTGTCAAGGCAGAGTACTACGACAAACTGAACAAGCTACACCGCCGACTATCTATCTCCAACATCGATAAAGTACAGGGCTTCTGGACGATGCACCTCATGCAAATGGAAAATGTGCAAACGGGGCACAAGACCATCATTCGCATGGACAACCAGCGATTCAATGTCAAGGTGGCGCCCAACCTCTTCACCGTTTCCAAATTGGAGAAAGGACTCTAAAATGAACCTGATACAACTATCCACTCTCTTGCTTGTGCCGATGTTCTCGGCACAGGCATCAGCCCAAATAGAAACGCCAACAGCAGCTATTGACAGTCTTGAAACAGTACCCGAAGAGACTCTTCAGGAGACGTATGACAAAGACAGCGATGACGTATTACAAATTCGGGTGAAGGGATTTCTTGACACCTATCACGCACTCCGAACAACGGGGAATGCAGACTGGATGGCGTCGAGAACTCGGGCAAGGGGCGAAGTGAGACTCGAAAAAGGAGCGACAGCTCTCTTTGTCTCGCTGAACGCTATTTACAACGGAATACTGAAAGAACGCACAGGCATAGAACTGCGTGAGGCGTATCTGTCATATACCAAAGGCAACCTTGACCTGCGTGTGGGACGGCAAATTGTGATATGGGGAGTGGCAGACGCACTGCGACTTACCGACTGTGTGTCGCCCATCGACTACACCGAATTTCTCGCCCAAGACTATGACGACATACGTATGCCTGTGAATGGCTTACGTGTCAAATACACCTTGGGAGCTATTACAGCAGAAGCGGTGTGCAACCCAGTGACTAACTTCGCTGTGATACCTACCGACCTGCGCAATCCGTGGGCAATGCGGTTGCCGAACACCTCCCTCCCCTATTCCATAGACTTAGAAAGCGGAAAACCAGAAAAGCGGTTGAGGAACATGGAATACGGTGGACGCATCACCGTCAACCTCAGCGGTGTGGATTTCTCTGTGAGTGCCTTGCGCACATGGAACAAGTTGCCAGCCCTCCGTATGGGAATGACAACCGACGGAAAGTCACTACACATTGATGGACGCTATCACCGCATGACGATGTTAGGAGCCGACTGTTCGTTACCCCTCGGGCAATTCGTCATTCGAGCAGAGGTAGCCCAATACATCGACGAGGCGCAAAATGCAGCAATGGGATGCGAAGTGGAATGCCGCAATGCACTCAACACGCTCATCGGCATTGATTGGTACCCTGGCAACGACTGGAATGCAAGTCTGCAATATTGCCACAAATACACATCGGGCAACCTTGAAAGACTGCCTATCTATCGCCATGCAGGGATAGCCACGGCACGGCTCGCCAAAGAACTGCTGCAAAACACGCTAAAACTTTCTACCTTTGCCTACGTTGATGTAACCAACGGTGGCATCTTCAATCGTTTTTCGGCTTCCTATGCCCTTAACGA
This sequence comes from uncultured Prevotella sp., assembly GCA_963511375.1. Lineage (GTDB taxonomy): Bacteria > Bacteroidota > Bacteroidia > Bacteroidales > Bacteroidaceae > Prevotella. The sequence goes on from CAUPIT010000007.1 coordinate 71,945, forward strand.
CCAAATCGAGCTCACCGCTGGCTACGACTATTTCCATGCCGATAAAGGTAAGTTCCAAATGTATGCGAAGAATTCGGAGGTGTGGGTAAAAACGAAATATAGTTTTTAACGCTCTGGTAACTGAACTTCTGCCTAAATCTGCACATTATAACTCTTTTTGAAAAGAGCACTTCTATGCAAATCATTCCGTTTCTCTCTCATTATCAGTCAGTTTACACCAACTTCGATATTTCCTCATTTTCGTTGATTAGTTGCGGCGCAATCCCATTGAGTTTGCCGTCCAAAGTCTATGACTTTGTTATGCGAATACAATGCCTTTAGATACCAAACTCATAGACTTTGGAAAACAAACGTATTTACTTTGAAAATCGATTGATAAATGGTTGCAAGTTAAAGTAAAGTTTTGGCGTATAGCTCATTTTGCACAAATGGTAAGACTGCAACAAGATACTCCTTCGGCAAATATCTCATCAGGAACAAAACCAAAAATAAAAAAAAGGTGAGCTGAGCAACGATTGGTAACGCCCCTACATGAAGATGGACACGGAGATGATTCAGACGAAAAAGCAAAACAAGCATCGTCTAAAACAATCCGTGTCCATCTGTTGCTCCTCAAGAAACTTTGGAGAGGAACCGTTATCTAACCACTACTTTTCGTACACAGTTACCAATTCTTACGATGTAGCTTCCGCCAGGAACGGATATGCGCTGCACCCCACCCGTAGTTGGAAGCGACACAACAAGTCTTCCGTCGATAGTCCACACGTCCACCTTCTTACCAACAGGTGCGCTGATGGACAATGCACCTGGCATACCAACAATCTGACATTCCTCATCGCCGTTCACAGCATCAATGCCCGTTGACACCACATGTACGGTGTTCGACTTAGCATATTCTACCCCATCCACACATACTGTGACGTTGAGATAATCACCTTCAGCCACCTTGTTGACGTGGAAGGTCGTGCCATTCAAATCGGCCGCAACCTGCTGACCGTTCTTGTAAACACGATAGGTGACAACTGGTTCGCCACTGGCAGGAATGTAATCAATGTCATCAATCATGACACCCATCTGGTCGAAACTATGATAGCGGATGGCAAAATACTTGGCATCATCGGGTAGCTTGAACGAATACTCCTGCCAGGCCACGTTGGACTTTTCTATGGTTTCCGCAAGCGTGAAATCTGCGGAATCGTCGCTCTTGTTGGATACCAAGAACTCTACGATTTCGGGCGAGTATTTTTCATTGAGGATGTTCATCCAGAATTTCACCGTAGAGCCACCCTTCACAGCTGGAGAGATGAGCCAGTCATCAGCCTTGGTTGTCTGATCGTCGGGACAGAAAGCAATGAGACATTGTTTTCCACCATGTGGTTTGTAGCTCTCTATCGTGACGTGCGCTTGTTCGTAGTTGAACACTTGGAAAGCCTTAGCATACCCTTGGTGAGGAAGCCTGAAGCTCGTCGGTGTATAGGTGTTCTTCTTATCCATGTCTACATTCTTAAATTCTTCCAACTTGGCACCGTAGTAGAACGGTACGGTTTTCTCAAATCCCTGCAGTCCGACAAGTTTTCCCACACTGCTCCATGTCAAAGTCATGCCATCACCTGCCTCATCATTTTTCCCCGCGAGATCGGTCACAACGGGGTTGTCACCCTTCTGAATGGTGGCTTTGGTATCCAAGGTGTTGTTTCCAGGTACCTCATCATCGTGAACGATGTCGAACTTAACCTGTATGTTACCTATCAAATCGGCAGTTGCCTCAAACTCGTATTCGAAACTGACAGCCTGATTGGGAGCTAAATTGACGGGTGCATCTGATTTCACAACTTGAGAAGTGGCAATTTGCACACCATCTACCAAGAGCGTGAAGCGGGCCTCTTTTAACTGAGTGGCCTGCGTGCCAAAGTTCTCCACCGTGGCTTTGTACTTCATCTGCTTGCCCACGGTTGTCCTTTCTGTGCCATCGAGCACGGTGACAGCCAGGTCGTTTGGAATCACGGGACGGATAAGATACTTGTCTATCAGCAGATATTCATTTTCGTCAACGCCAGGATAACTGGCCTTGATATACCATCCTACCCACTTTTTACCCGCACAAGCGGGAGGCAAGGCAAAAGAAACTTTTTTCCACCCCTTACCCATGGTGGCATCAAGAGTACCCAGAATCATGTCTTCCGAGCCGAGCATATAAGCATAGACCTGCGTTTGGGGCATCAAGTCGTGAAAATACACTTCCATCTCAAGATTTACTTTCGACTGTCCTTCCATCGAGAATTTGGGGAACGTGAGCTTTGCCAGACTCTTTCCCGTATGGGTGATATACCCAACCATAGCTGCTCCACTCTCGTTGGCTGCCCCTTCTAACACTTCGGCAGGATTCATGAATCCCCAAGTAGCATTCGAATTTTCGTCAATTTCCTCGGGAGCAACCGGGGTGATGTTGATTTTTTTGCGTCTTAGATATTCTACAACGGGAAGAGCATAGGGTGTTCCAATCATCTCGGAGGCCACCGCTACTTCTTTATTCTCGCCCATACTGCTGGATGCCGTGATGCCCAAATTGGCAATCTGCATCTTCTCGCCTGCGCGAAGCGTATAGTCGTAAGTGTTGACATTGCCCAACGTGAGCGTATCTTCCCAGGTGCCCATACCAGCCACCTCTTTATATTTCTTCAGCTTGTAGGACACCTCGTTGGGATCTACATACCCGCCGTTCACACCAACCGTGTTTTTCTCCCATGACAGGTGCATGGTCATGTTGTCATCGCTCACCGAGGTAGACACCACGGGTACGACGGGGAGATCCTTCCCAGTGTACAGCTTCATCTTGACGGGCAATCCTTCACCGTCAGGATTCGTGACAACCAGCGAGAGCTCATTCTGACCTTGCTCGGTGCGTACGACAGCCCGTTGCTCAGTACCGGGAAGGCCAGTCACCATAACCATGCCTGCCGAACTCTTCAACACGGCCGTCAACGACACGTCAGCGGCCAGAGGCGTTGTGCCCGCTGTCTGTACGGGCATCTTGAAAGTTACGATGGCCTCATTTTTCCCAAGGTCGGCTGCCTTAGCCTTGACTTGGGTTGGATAGTCAGGTGCGGCAACGCTGATTTCGGTTTGCGAAACGCCCAGGTTTTTGACGTAGAGGCGCCAACCATTACGGGGCGACGTGGCCTTCACCGCTACATAATACAACCCAGGCTCTGTAGCATGAAAATAAGCCTTATGTTGATCATATTTCACACCGTAAATCATACCCGAAGTGTAGATTGTCTTGAGGTCTTTCGGTTCTGGCGATCGACCAACGCACATCTCAAACGACTCGCCATATGTATAATTACTGGGTGCCGCATCGATGGTGAATTGATAAACCTTACTGGTTTCCACGATGTTGATGGCCGGCAAGATAACGTAATCATCGGCATCCACCTTGGTGGAATACCGATACATCAGCGCCTTTTTCTTAGCATCGAATTTCCAAGTACGATCGTCCTGATTATTATTCACGACCTTGAACTTGGCAAAGTCCTCTTTCGTGGGAGCAAAGACAAAAGGAACATTCACCGAACCGTCTTCATTGTATACTACAGAGGTTACCTGCTGCGCATCGTTGGGAACGATGGACGTTTGGTCGGCTGTTTGTGTTGCCGGAACCTGTTTGTACAGCGGCAAGGACAAAGCCTGCAACCTGCTGTTGAGTGTGTTGCTGACAAACTTTTGTCTGTTGTCGGCCGATGCTACGATGCAGAACGACAACGTGAATAAGAGTAATAATTTTCGCATAAGCTTGTTGTATTTAGGTGAATTCTTTTTTAGGTAATTCTCAAGCTCATGCACCTGAAACATCCCAAGAGTTGGAGTGTTACGTGAGAAAAACAGATAGTCCTGTTGTATTCCACTTCAGCAGTCAAGAACTTGAGATGCCAAAGATACAATATTTTATCTTATTTTCAGCCAGAATGATAGTAATTTAATGTCAGAAGTGAACAATTCGACAAAAATTCACACCCGATACTCAAAAAAAAGTATAATATCGTGCCGTTCATGGTTCTCGCATGGGCATGTCACATGTAAACTAAAACCATCCGCCGAAGGTCATCAGAACTGTTCGAGGATGGCGATACGCTTCTTCGTGTCGGGATGCGTGGAGAAGAGCGAATTCATAAAACCCATCAGGCCCGATGACATCGCATCTGGCTGCACGATGAAGAGCTGGGCCACGTCTTGCTGTTTGACATCATCCAGTCCTGGGTCTTGCGACAACTTGCGCAAGGCGCTGGCCAGTGCCATGGGGTTGCCACACAACTCTGCCCCACCGGCATCTGCCATGTATTCGCGTTTGCGCGAGATAGCGAAGCGGGTGACGATTGTGAAGAAGTAGGCGATGGCGCAACAAATCAATCCCACAAAGAGGATCACCAGGAACGACAGGCCGACACCCTTCTCGCTTTTGCTACTGCGCGAGCTGCCCCCCATCCACATCGCGTAGTACAACATGCGCACCACCATGTACATAACCGTGGCGACGATGCCCACGAAGATAATGCTCACCACGAGCAGGCGCGTGTCCTTGTTTCGAATGTGGGTAAGCTCGTGAGCCACCACGCCGGTGAGTTCCTCGTCGCTGAGGCGGTTGATGATGCCCGTGGTAAGCGTCACGGTGTAGGTTTTGGCATTGATGCCGCTGGCGAAGGCGTTCAACTGCGAATCGTCTACCACGTTAATCTTGGGCATGTCCATGCCGCAAGTCATACAAAGGTTTTCCACAATGTTGTAGACGCGCGGATTTTCGCGCCGCGTGAGCGGACGGGCACCGGTGGCATGCCGAATCATCGACACGTTGGAGAAATAGGCGATGACAAACCAAATGCCCACCACGATGAGCACCCAAGGAATGGCCTGGACGAAATAAGCGTTCACCTCCTCGACGTTGAGGGTGTGTACCATTTCGCCGTTCGCGTCGTAATAGCCTCCGCCTAAGTAGTTGAGCAGCGCCAGAAAAACCCAAATCATCGCCAGGATGATAACAGGAAACGCCAGCAGCAACAACGCACTCATGATGTTGTTGCGGCGTATCTGCGTTTGGATGCCTACGTATTTCATGCTTTAAAACTTCACCTCCGGCGCCTTTTCAATCTCCGCGCGCTGTTCGGGAGCTATCTCGTACATGGGTTCGCGCTTAAAACCAAACATGTTGGCAAAGAGGTTGGAAGGGAATGTTTGCACGGCGTTGTTCAGCTCGCGCGTTGCCGTGTTGAAGTAGCGGCGCACGGCAGAGAGTTTGTTCTCGATGTCGGCAATCTCGTTCTGCAGCTGCATGAAATTCTGGTTGGCCTTAAGTTCGGGATAAGCCTCCAAAGACACGCGCAGACCCGCCAAGGCTTGTGTCAGTGCGTTGTCGGCCTTCATCTTCTCGTTGATGGTCGTAGCCCCCATACCCATGGCGCGGGCCTCGGTGATGCGCTGCAGCACCTGCTTCTCGTGTTCGGCGTAACCTTTGACAGCCCCAATCAACTGAGGAATCAAGTCGGCACGCTGCTTTAGTTGTACGTCGATATTGGCGAACGCATTCTCACGATTGTTGCGCAATCTCACCAAGTTATTATAGATGCCGATGCATCCCAGTACCAGTAGTACGATGACTACCAAAATCACAATTCCTGTTACCATAGTTCCATTTGTTTGATTGTTTGTTGGATGTACAAATATAATTAAAAGTTGCGGAAGTTCCACTGATTTAAGATTTATTAGGAAACAAAGCAGAAAGAGTAACTATTCAGCAATAGTCCGCTTGATACGCCTTAGTATTAGGTTTCTGTTCGTCAGGCCACGAGTTTGCTATTGCTTCTTCTCTCCCAAGGGGCGCCCCTTGAAACTTGCAAGTCGCTATGGGGGTCGTTGGCAACTACGCCCCGAGTGGACTTTCACCACAGATGTATGACATGCCCGTCATACCTAAAAAGGAGTTGACCTTATTTGCGGTCAACTCCTTTTTATTTTATGAGTAAGTCATACTATCCTCGAAGATCACTGTCATTGATCCCACCAAATACGGCCTTCTGTCTTATCAACATCTGCACCATATTTAGCATCACTCTTCAATGCACTGACAGCTTGATTATAGTTTTCAATATTCAAATCGTTTGGAACTGGAAGAGAGTTTCTGCGTGGAATCACCAATGCAGTACCTGCAGACTTAATCGATTCAAGGAATGCCACTCCATCTTCGGGTACTGGCTGATCCTTAAACTTAGGGTAGCCTGTTCGTTTCCAAGTTGCCCACATCTCCTCTGGTTGCACAAATAGGTTTACCCATTGCTGAGAAATTATCTTCTCTAACGTGACATTCTCAAACTCAGGGCGGTCAAGGTAGGCTGCTATCTTCTCATCCGTGATAGGGTTATAATTGGCCGCCTTATCATTTACTTGGGCTGTCACCCACATATTGGTAGCCCATGTTCTGAATTGTTCCATAGAAGCCTTCACACCTTCTCTGTACCAAGCTTTGGCATCTTTACCCGCAACTGCGCCACCTTTCTTCAAAGCTATCTCTGCCAACATGAGGCAAGTTTCCGAATAAGTAATAATCGGCGTAAAAGTAGACATTTTGTCTTGATTAATCATAAACTCTGTGTCTTCGATGGCGCGAGCTGGCATGTTGTTGTTGCCTCGAATACCACCGTTCTTGACGAAGAAACGACTTTCCACCTGTGAGTTCATTCTTATTTCCAAGTTGGCTTCTGTACCATCCTCTTTGTGATAGGGCAAGGTCATGTATGCATTCCGCGAATACTCGCTGGTGGCACTGTCTGGATTAGCCGATGCGCCTACATATCTGTCAATAAAGCCTTTGTAGGATTTCTCGTAATTGGGATATTCCTTCTTGAAAGTGTCAAACCAATCATCATTTTCCTTATTGTTGTTACCAGTGCCAAACCCGTTGCGCCGAACCAAAATAGGTAATCTCGGGTCATCATACGTTTCAAGGAATGCGACGAATGCGCGCGACGCTACATATCGGCTGGTGATATCTTGAATATCATCAGTGTTATTGTTGTAATCATTGGGATGATGATAAATGCACGACTCATCGTAAGAACCGATAACATTGCTGGATGATGTCAACACCTCGTCAATCACACTATTATAGAAAGCCTTGTCTGCTTTCTCCAATCGCTGTGCCATCTTTACTCGCAACGTGTTACCAAACTTAATCCATTTGGCAATGTCGCCTCCATAGAAGAAATCTGCATCCTTCAACTTCATCTGCTTATCGTCCGAGGCTTTGAGCGTAGCTACACACTCTTTTACCATGGCATCCAACTTCTTGTACATCGGCGTACCGTCAATTGCTTTTTGGTATAAATCGTACTTGGGAGTAGTGAGCCGTTCGGTCTGCGCCTTCAAACCTTCTGTGAGTGGGGCTGCACCATAAGTGTCAAGAATCAACCATTGTTCGTACGAGAGCAACATCTTAGCTATGGCGCCTATATCAGCAAAGCGTTCGGGTTCGTTTTGAACTGGAATAACTTGCTTAATGAGATAATCCAAGCGCAAGCCAAAACCGCCGAAGTTATCACCGTTCGCCGAATAATAATATGCGTATGCCGGGGAGTTTGGTTCTGTACGACCAGGCTTGTCAAGCGAGATGTACGTTCCTGCCGACGGTCCCCCTGCAGGAACGATATACTGCATGTAGGTCATCGTGCCACTATATTTTCCCAAAAGGTGTGATCGACTACAGTTGTTGAAGTTGAGCGTAGCACCCGCAAAAGCGTTGACTGGCGTTGCTGTAGGCAGTTTCTCCTTGTCTGTATTCAAGTCTTGGAAGTCGTCTAAGCAACTGGTCATTCCAAAGGTAGCCAACAGACTGGCCACTATCAATATATATTTTTTCATAGAATTCGGAATTATTAAAATCTTACAGTTAAGTTAAACGCATAGGTACGATAGAATGGCACCGCTCCGATGTCCATGGGCTGCAACGGGTTGTTGCTGGAAATAGACATAGGGTTCAGCCCATCGGTGAGTTTATTGATGAGGTAGCATACGTTGCGAGCCGTGAATCCGAGCCTTAAATAATTAGCTCCAAACTTCGCACATATCTTCTCTGGCAAGCGATAACCTAAGGTTATCTCGCGCAGACAGAACCAGGTGTTGTCCTGTATGGCCTCAGGAAACGCAGGCATGCCCCATCCATAGTTCCAGGCATACCACGATCCTGTCATCACTGGCACAATGTTCTTTTGTGCGATGGCGTCGGCATAAGTCATGCCACCTACATCTACCAAAGCTCCAGCAGTACCGTCTGCATTCTGCACAGGAGCCTTTGCGCCTTCCTCGAATACGGCATCAAGCATCAAGCCATCGTACACAGTCTCACCCTTGTAGTTGATGCGGGCTATTCCACCATGTTTTTTATCACGTCCTACAAGTGTTGATTTCAAGTTTCCTGTTGGTACGGTATACTTCCAAAGATTGGAGTAATAGTTACCTCCAAAGCGACCGTCGCCTTGAATATACAAGTCAAGCTGCTTCCAAGATAACGACGTGTTGAGACTGAGTGTGAAGTCGGGTTCTACCTTTCCAAGGATGTGCCGTTCTTTCTTTCCTTGATCATACAGCGTCACTGGCGCATACATTGCAACGCTGTTTGGATTTCCGTATTGCTGGTCATAGCGTATCAACATCTTGCCATTGCGCGGGTCGCCGCTCGGACCTTCAAACCGTGCGATAGGAGTGCTGTATGGAGAATTAAGATTAGAGGTGAGCACTCCGAATTTTCCACCTTCATAAGCCCATATCTCTGGTGCGGCATCGTAACCTCCCATGAGTTGCCATTCCTTCACATGCTCATCTAGCTCCACAATCTTTCCCCTGTTCAGGGTAAAGTTGCCGCCAATGGTCCAACGCCAATCTTTGTTACGTATGGGCGTTACGTCCATCTGTATTTCAACACCTGAGTTTTGTATATTGCCTGCATTAATGAGTTGGCTGCTCGCACCAGCCTCACTTACCGATCCCACGCGCATGATTTGGTTGAAGGTATTGGTCTTGTAATAAGCAAAATCGAGCGTTAAGCGTTCGTCGAAGAATCTCAGATCTGCTCCCAGCTCAATGGACTGCTGAATCTCAGGCTTCAAGTTGTCGTTGAACATGGTTCCCAAGTTGGGGGTTGCCGACAGAACCGACCCGCTCTTATCAGGCTTGTAAATAGACTTCTGGTCAAATACACCGTATCCATTACTGGTGGCATAGGCCGATGTACCCATACCCACACGGGCGATGGATGCGCGAAGTTTTCCGAAGCTAAACCACTTTGGCAGGTCTTTTCTAAACGTGTCTGAGAACACCCACGATAAGTTGGCAGATGGATAAAATACGGTATAGTTGTTTTGTCCATTGGTAATATAGGTTGGGTAAGTAAGTGTAGACAACCAGTCATTACGCGCAGTGAGTTCGAGGAACACCTGATCTCTCCATCCAAGATTCACAATACCATAGATACCAAACGTACGCTGATTGGCTGGCATGTAGTCGAACGTGGGTTCAATCTTGTTGGTTGAATTAGAGAACGCAAACACACCCGGTATGACCAATCCACCATTAGTACCCTTCGCCCAATTGTTGCGTGGGGTATTGCCGTACAGCTCTGCGGCGATGATACCAGACAAGGTGAGCTCCTCGGTACCAATGTTGAACTTGTTATCAGGCGAATTAAGCATAGCCAAGAAGTTATAGCTACCCTCGGTGCTTCCGCTCCGCCCATAGCTCCCTGCCCCGGTGGGTCCATAGTCGGCTCCCGTACCATACTGACGCTCCTCATAGTTCACGCCATAGTAATTGTAGTTGGCTTTTAGGCTGGCTTTAAGCCAAGGCATGATGTTGGCGCGCAGCGTAACATCAGTTAGGATAGATTGTTCCGATCGCTGCCTTACGCTCGTGTCGCGTGTATGCAAATAGCCTCGTAGGCTTCCCCACGGCGAAGTAGATTCAACGGCATGGGTCACAGGATCGCGGTACATGCTGGCATAGTGGGCGATGTCCATGTTACGCGGCAGATTATAGGCAGATATCATACCCACGTTATTCCCCCAGTCCCAGCCACCTTGGCTACCGCCGTTGAGCGATCGTGAAAAAGCATATTTGATTCCTATTTCGAGTGAGAACACCTTATTTAATTCTGTCATTCCCTTGAAGGACACGTTGTGACGGTCGAAGCTGTTGCGGATAAAAACACCATTGTTCTTCATAAATCCATACGACAGGCGGAAAGATGATTTCTCGCTGCCACCACTGATGGCCACATTGGTATTGTTGTTCAGCCCTGTTTTGTACAAATCTTTCCAATTGTTGGGTTTTGGAGAGAATGGAGTCTTTTGTCCGTCAGGCATGTATTGATTTATCAGTTGCCCATCCATCCTCGGGCCGAAGCTGTTAGGCGTTCGCTGCAATGAGCCATCTGCCAGGAATCCACCCTGATAACCGTTATATGTTGCTCCTGCTCCATATACGTCTTGCAGGTCGATGGGCGATTTATAGATGTCTGTCACCTCAATCGACTGACTCACCTCTATTCCTAAACCTCGCTTACCAAACTTGCCACCCTTTGACACGATGACCACTGCGCCATTGGCTCCCCTGGAACCATACAGGGCTGTTGCTGCGGCACCTTTCAACACCGTAACACTCTCATAATCGGCGGGGTTCAGGTTCTTGAGTTGCGACCCCCAGTCTGTGCCACTTAAGTTACCAGTCAACGGCTCTTGAATGATCATGCCGTCAATCACAAAAATAGGTGCATTGTTCTTATCAATAGACTTAGCACCACGAATAGTAATGGCTGATGACGAGGTAACTCCCGACGCGCCCGCAGTATTGATCTGCACGCCAGCCACCTTACCTTGCAACGCATTCACTGGGTTCACCGCATTGATGCGCTCAATCTCTTCTGTGGACACCTTTGTAGTGGCATAGCCCACTTGTTTGGCCTGCTTAGGCATGCCATAAGCGGTAATCACCACCTCGTTAAGCGTCTTGTCGTCATTTTTGAGTACGATGTTCACCTGTTTCCTGCTACCATCGTAAACAAACTCGTAAGGCTTATAGCCTAAATACGTCACTACTACAACGACACCCTTGCTTACATTGGGCAATGTAAACCTGCCGTCGATGTCGGTAATCGCCCCTAATGATGAGTTCTTTACCCTGACCGATGCACCGACTATCACTTCTCCCGTGTTGTCCTTGACAACGCCTGAACAGGTTCCACTCTGCTGAGCTGCGGCTACTGCCTTCACAAATCCCTCATTAGAAGCATGGATGGGCAAATTTAACGCCGCAAGCATCACAAACAACAGAACGGATGCCGAACAATTGATAACCTTTGACATAAAAGAATTAAAGTTAAACAAATTAGACTTAAGGCTCTATTTATCACATCGTCTTACCGCCACCCAAGAGCCTATGTTGAGCTAACGATAATACATTGTGGAGGGCTGCCTCATACCACAGCCGTAAACATGTTCCAAATATAAACGTATTTTTGCAAATTAGCAAATTTTTTCACGATAAAATGTATCAGAAAGCTACGAATCTTTCGTTCGTTCATCGGCACAACTCTTTCACCTAAACAGGGAGTTTGTTGGCAAAAACAATCATTTGCGTTTGTTTTAACAACGAATTGGATGAATGAATTGCTATTTATGAATAGGTATGTGTTTTTCTCTGGATTCTTTCAAATTATAAAATATAATATGTATCTTTGTTGTCGCGAAAAATGTATTCTTTCGCGACAAAAACATCTTGTAATTATGAACGAAAGCATTGAAGATAAGATACTTGCTAAGTCTAAGAAATGCGGAAGAGGTTCTGTGTTTTTTGTGAGTGATTTTGTTTCGTATGGAAATCGGAATGCAGTTAATAAAGCTTTGGAGCGCCTCACAGAAAAAGGACTGATGATTAGGGTGGCACGTGGTATCTATTGTTACCCTAAAATAGAAAAAGTATATGGCCTTGGAGTAGTTCCTCCATCTCTTGAAGATATTGCTAAAGCAATGGCAAAAAGAGATGGAGCAAAGATAGTTCCAACAGGACTTTTTGCTCAATACCAACTGGGACTTACTCAGCAGGTGCCAATGAATGTTGTTTACTTAACCGATGGGGCATCACGCACTATAGACCTTGGAGAGGGAAAAAACATCAAGTTCAAACGCGCCTCCCCCCGATATTTTGCCATTCGTAGCCAGTTGGCCCTTCTCTTGACAATGGCTCTTAAAGATTGGAAAGTGGAGAACCTGAGGGAGGAACAAATAGCTCTCATTAAAGCAAAGATGAATGAAAATCCCCGCCTTCAGACGGCTGATCTTAAACTAATGCCTTCAAAGGTAAGAGAATTTATAATAAGTTTATATGAATAAGTTTCTGGAATTATCTGATTCACAGAGAAAAAGTGTCTATGAATCGGTTGCAATTAAGGTAGGATTGCCTGCCCAGGTGATAGAGAAAGATTTTTGGGTAACAGCAATTCTGCATACGGTCTTTACACTCCCTGTTGCCAAGCAGCTTGTTTTCAAGGGCGGTACAAGTTTAAGCAAAGGATGGAAACTCATAGAACGGTTTTCGGAAGATATAGACATTGCGGTGGATCCTATCATTCTTGGTGTTCCGGAAGGAGACCTTACCAAAAAGCAAATCAAGAAACTGCGAAAGACATCGTCGCTCTTCGTTTTAGAGCAACTGACACCCATGATTTGCGAAGAAGTGCAACGAGAGGGATTGCATTCGTTCATTACGGTTGATGCCCAGCCCAATGGTGAAGGCGATAATACCTATCCAGAACCGCGTCAAATCTATCTGCATTACAAATCCGTCTTTGATAAGGCTCTTACGTACCTTCGCCCCGATGTCGTTTTGGAAGTCAGCGCACGTTCTTTAATCGAACCAACAGAACCGATACAAATCAAAAGTATCCTTGGCGAGCACCTTCCAGTCTTACCATTGACCGATAGTGTCATTCATACTGCTATCCCCGCAAAGACATTTTTAGAAAAGGTATTTCTGCTCCACGAACTATTCTCCGTCCCAGGACACGGAATGATTGCAGAACACAAAAGCCGACACCTTTACGACTTGTACGTCATGATGAATAAGGATTTCGCAAAGAAAGCTGTTATCGATGATATCTTATGGGAATCTATTCGCCACCATCGAGAAATTTACACCTCTGTGCGGGATACAGATTATACGCCTGATGTGCGCAAACGGCTCAGACTTATTCCCAGAGAAGACATTCTTGATACATGGAGAGCAGACTATGACGCAATGAAGGAATCCATGATTTATGGGAACAAACCATCATTTGATGAATTGCTGGAAGGCATGTCTGAACTTCAGAGAGAATTTAGAGAAATCCAATAAGCAATACTCATGATGGCAGAACACCCCTGTGGTATCGCACCAGACAAAGAGTTTATAACCATAGTAGTGCTACCGTTGTGATGGAAAGAGGTACAACCTCCAAATCAGAGAAAGTGGGAACCATATCGCACTGAGGAACTTTTCTCTTCCCGTTGACTTGATTTCCAGCATATTGCTTGCAGATTTCAAGTATTTTTTTGAACTTTGCCATGAGGTTGTGCATAACAAAGATTTTATAACCTAATAGATTTTGTACCACTAAGTTACCAAAAAGTCAACGACGTGTACAACTTTTTACTCATACTTATCAACTCAAATAAATTCCGCCAACGAGTTAAAATGAAGAAAAATGTATTTTTTACGGTCGAATCAAATAATGTGCATCAATATAAGAAAGAAAAGCATGCGATTGATTATACGGCAAAAGATGAAGACGGTCGAAATTTATTACATATTGCAATAATATCAGATGCGAATAAAATTGCTCAGGATTTAATTTGTAATGGTATAGATATAAATGCAACAGACAGATATGGGCTAACGCCCTTACATTTATGTGCAGAATATGAAAACTATAGTATAGCAGAAATTCTGTTGCAAAATGGAGCTGTTGTAGATTATGTTGATAAGTATGGCAATACTCCTCTTTGGGTAGCTGTATTTAATGAGGATTATAAGTTAGCACAACTTTTAATAAGTTATGGAGCAAATAAAGACAACAAAAATTCAAATAATAAATCACCTTTAGATTTTGCAAAGCAGACAGGAAATGAAGATATGATTAATATATTGTCACAATTGTCCATCAATAAATAATAAAAATCAGATGATGCATAAAACAGTAAAATATTTTGTAATGCTCTTCCAGAAGTAGTTGTTATTGGAAAACGGAAATGAAAAAAACACTCCTTATATTGATTATTTTATCACTCCCCTTGATATCTAAGGGGAGTGATAACCTTGTTGCTGTTTTTTACTTAAAAAATGGCAGTTACGTATCATCTGATAGCGTATATACATTTCTTAATTTAGATGGAACTCTGTTTGATGAATTAAGATCAAGGAATGGCAATGAACCAACGTGTCTGAAAATAGATAGGGATAATGCGGTCTCATATTATCCGGACTTAATGATTTACGTCTTCTTTTGTAAATTATCACCAACCAGAAAGGTCCTTGTTAGGGTTGGTCATGATTGGAAAATATTAAAAACAAATAGTCCTTTTACTGTCTTACCTACGAAGAGGTATCTTTTATCCTTAGATATTCAGTTAAGAGTTGGTGATATTTTATACGATAAAAGAGATAAGGTGAAAGTAAAAAGATGTATAACACGTCATATTATTGACGCAAGAGGAGATTACGTCGCAGTTGAAATAAAGAAAAGGAAGTTGTGGTTTCGATGGAAGAGACATTATCAAGTGACCCCTGATAGATTATTGTATAACTAATATTATGAATAAGTTTACTTACATACTATTTGTTTTCCTCTGTTTAATAAGCTGTGCACAACCAAATAATAAAAAGCAAGTTTTAAAGGATAGGGCTGTGATATCACTAAAAACAAATGTGACAGGAAAAACAACTTTTTATGATTTTTTCAAAAAGTTCGCCTCAGACTCATGTTTTCAACGGAAACACATTTTGTTTCCGTTGAAAATTATATATGAAGGTTATGATTATGAAGAGGCAGACTCGATTCTTCATATCAGCAAGAGTGATTGGATATATACAAATTTCAACGATTCTATAATAGAAGGGCAAAAAATAATTTTAAAGGTTGATACAATGACGCACACTGTTATCTTAAAGGGCTACGATTCTGGAATATATATGAAATATTTATTCAAAACAGATAAGCGTTCTTGGATATTATTTCAGATAGATGACTATTCTAATTAACGTGAATTCGACAAATTCAGAATATCTTTGAATAACAGAGTTCTAAGATATAACAAATTTCGGGTAATGCTCCAAATCGAGAGTTATCAAAATAATCATCTGATTATCAATTTAATTTTTAAAAGATTATGCGTAAAGGCAGGGATAGACTCTCTGCCTTTTGCTATATTTTGCAATATCAAAACAAAGAAAAATGAATATACGAGAACGCTTCGGCACTTTGCACTGCAGATTGGAAGTGAAAAACTCAAGTTTTCAACACCAAACAAGAGTTTTATAAATGGATTGACTAATTTTGCACTTGCTGGTTGACTCTACGCATCCGAACTTTTAAAAGCAAATGGTGTAAATAGTGTTCCTATTTATTTAAATGGTGGCAATGAAATACAATTTTAAATATAAAGTGCAGTCCACTGGCAAGAAGTTAATGGACTGCAAAATACATTATTTTTATTTTATAGGTTTTATTGTTCTCTTATTTTGGATAATATCATGTAAACCTCATAAAAAGAATGGTGCTGAAATTATTTGCGAGGGTTCTTATTGCTTTTGGAAAACAAAGGAACATGAAGATGATAATCATTTTATTTATTATTATTTTAACAAAGATGGGCAATGGTTTATTTACGAGCATATTGATAGAAATAAAATACAAAAATATTATCTACGCGATCAATTATGGAGCGAGAAGTGGTCGCTATATAAAGACAGTCTATTAATTTTAGGAAGTGATAAATATAATATAAAAAGCATCAGTGATTCAGTAATTGTTATAAGCAGTTATGATAGTATCTATAAATTATACAAAATAGACAAGAAAAGCAAAACTTTCAGAATGTTGCAAAATACTTTGAATAGCGATATTTAAAGTTTTGGTAATGCCCTAGATTGGGAGTTGTCATTATAATATATGGTAATTATAAATCTTCTCTCAAAAAGGAAATGTTCCTTGGTTATAAATAGATAAAACTATGAATATAAAAAAACAAATAACTGTTTGCAAAACGGATACAGAGATTAAAATTTATCCTGAATCAAAAAATGAATTAGGGTTATGGATTGCACATCCACCATGTTTTGTAGTCTCTATAAATGATGTTCGTAATATAGAAAGTGTGATAAATATAGCTTTGCAATATAGTAATTCTGGAGTATCTGTAACTGAAGAAACAGCAAAGAATGTGCTAAAAGAAATGCGTATTAAGAGTTGGAATATATTATATAAATCGCACAGAATAATTAGTTTTTCTTTGGCTGAAAAAAAAATTATTGTTACGCCTTTTGTATATACCAAAAAAGGTGTTTTCCCAGATATAGATGCAAAAAAGACTTTTAATATAGATAATCGCAATAATGCAATTGGATTACTACTTAAGTTGTGATAAAATCCGGTAATACTCCAAATTGGGAGTTGTCAGAATTACTACTTGATAATCAATTTTGTTCTAAATAATTATGCATAAAGGCAGGGAAAGATTCTCTGCCTTTTGCTATTTTTGCAATATCAAAACAAAGAAAAATGAATATACAAGAACGCGTCGGCACTTTGCACTCCAGATTGGAAGTGAAAAACTCAAGTTTTCAACACCAAACAAGAGTTTTATAAAAGGATTGACTAATTTTGCATTTGCTGGTTGACTCTACGCCGACAAAGCTCATAATAAATCAGGACAAGAACATGTACATTTAAAAGATGGTGTGCTGTAAATAAAGATGGAAGTTTCAAAGACGGAAAACCTAGATTAAATGAGAAAACGAAGAAATGGCTTAGAACAGGAGGATATGATGTTTAGATTCAAGATTACCACATTACTAGAAAACCAAGATGAAAAATATCAATAATTATAAAATGAAAAAATGGATTAAAAGTTTTCAATTATCTAATAATACAGAAACGGACAGGCATATAACCGATTTCTTATCACCAGACTTAGAAAGAAAAGAATGGCTTAAAAAAGGCTTTCTGCTTTCAGAAGATTGTCAGGACTATATAGATTCTCATGGATATCCAATTCGTGTTTATTTAGGCATATCATTAAGAGAGAAACGAAAAGAATTTATTCCTGAAGAATTGACATTGAGGCTTTTAGAAAAATGGACACCTCCTTTTATAATATTGTCAAAACTCCAAATGGACGAATTCAAAAATTATTCTGT
Source organism: uncultured Prevotella sp. (assembly GCA_963511375.1). GTDB lineage: Bacteria > Bacteroidota > Bacteroidia > Bacteroidales > Bacteroidaceae > Prevotella. The sequence goes on from CAUPIT010000007.1 coordinate 89,429, forward strand.
AGCCGATAAACTTACTTCTATTCTACATAAAAAAACTTATTTTTGGCAATATAAAGAGAGGAGATTGTATTCGACAAATATATATATAGCATTTTAATAGGTTATTGCTATCGAGTAAATGTTTTAACGTAAACTCGACGAATTTATAATAAAGCAAGCTAAGCCTTTAATATCCTTTATTGATATTTTGCACTTGCTGGTTGACTCTATGTAAAATGAGAAACGATGAACGGTTTATCCACTGGTGAAAGTGGTTTGATGGGGAAGTAGATTTTACAAACAACATAAACATTTCAATTCACGATGAAAATAAAGATTTACATTGCATCCCTTCTTTTTTCTCTTGTTGGCATGAAAATAAAGGCTCAGAACGAAATACATGTTGACACTATACCATTTTGCTATTTTAACGGAATTACAAAACAAGCTCAAAACATAAATGAGATTCAAGTTACAAATAATTCAAGCGAAGATTATTTAACATGGATATCATTGGTACCAATAAATAATAAATCAAATAATGATTTAATCTACGATTTCTTTAAAAAAAGAAAGGGTGATTTCAATTGGATTGAAATGATGTATGATAACTTATTAAATAAACAATCAACCTGTATAGGCTACTCTTTTGTCAAAAACATTGCAGTCGGTAAAACTTTCTCCTATTTCATTTCCAAATCAGACACAGAATTTTATGCAAAAAGAATCGTTATTATCAAGAAGAAGGAAGTTGAAGAATGTTTAAGAATACAGATGGATGAAAGATGTTTTTTCAATTTATCTTGTATTTTTCTGACTGGAAAAAAATAATAGAAAATGGATTGTAACACAACGGCCATCCGCTATCCCGACCATCCGAAGAACAACGTGAAGTACCATTACGGCAGAGGCAAGCTTGATTTCCAGCATATTGCTTGCAGATTTCAAGTATTTTTTGGAACTTTGCCATGAGGTTGTGGACAACAATGATTTTATAACCTGATTAGTTTTGTACCACTAAGTTACTAAAAAGTCAACGACGTGTGCAACATTTTACTCATACTTATCAACTTAAATAAATTCCGCCAACGAGTAAAGATGAAGCATTTAAAGATGTCACATTCATTGCACCAAACGCTACGTTATATTCGATCAGATTGGGAGATGAAAGAGTAGGAAATATTGCAACAGGAAAAGATTTCAAAACAACAATCCCTGGTCATGGGAGGTATACCGTAATGGAGAGAGCGTTAAAGACAAGAATGGCAGAGCAATAACATATAGTAATACTGACCAACCTGGAACCAATGGCTTCAAATATGTTTTCTGATAAGCTAAGATGAAAAAAAATGTATATTGGATGCTTATTTTAGTCTGCTTGTTTGCTTGTTCAAACAGGCAGACTAATAAAAAGATGTCATCCCCCAAATTTTATATAGAGAAGATTTGGGCAAAGGATTCACCATCATACTCTAAATTCGAAATTTTGCAAGAAATAGCAGAATGGAGAAATGGTAGGCGACTCTTGAGTGGAAAACAGAGATATAAAGAAGTGACACCAACCGATTTAAAATATGGAGATTCCCTTCTTGTAGATTTCTTGAGTGATAAATATTTAATAGATAAAGTTGTTAACAACAATGATATTCTAGAATTATATTTTCGACAATATTTTTGTTATGAAAGCAACAAGGATACAATGCTCTTAGTTAATTTATATGCCTACAAGACAAAAAAATATGATGTGCATACCACAGCAGTATTTGCAAGTAACCCTAGTAAAACAGTTATAAATCCATTAAAAGGAAATAATAAATTTTATATGCTTGTATTGATTAATCTTTCACATAAAGCAGTAGATTTTTATACGCATGTTGAGTGAAATCATAAGAGGCACCAAAACCACACTCCCTGCCAACGCCAAGGGGCAACGCATGTGGTACACCTACCACTATGAGCCGGTGATGAACATGTATGTCTCCCGCATTGATGATGCCTTTGGCTACAGCAGCGAGGCTGGCAACTTCGACTACCGCTATGGCATGGCTTTGCGCCGTACAGACCTCAACCGACTCAACTATGAGACCGACCTCGACAACCTTGGACGCATCAAGGCGGTTCGTGGTCCTAACGAATTAGCAACAGGAGTGCCGTGCATCATTGCCTTTGACTATCAGCCTAAGGCTACTTTCGGTACCAATGGTATCACTGCACCGGCATACGCAGTGACCAAACATTACGACATTCAGCCCCCAAACGATGATATGGAGACCGTAACCTTCGTGGATGGCTTCGGACGTCTGACGGCCATCAACTATCCCGACCATCCAGAAAACAACGTGAAGTACCACTACGGCAGTGCCAAGCTTGCTTGCACTATGCCGAGTGCAGCCAATCGTAGAGTAAAACTCAACGCCAAGGAGCTGGATGAGGAGACTGGTATGTACTACTATGGTGCAAGGTACTATGAGCCGAGGGTGAGTCTGTGGATGAGCGTAGATCCCATCTCTAATTATGACCCAAGAAATAGTGAAAATTATCTTGACGGAGAACATAATGGAGGAATTTTCCTGGTAATAGAGTTGAACCGTAATTAGAAAAGTTAACAGATAATGACATCTTACATACTGGAGGACTTTCTCCTCCAGTATAATACTTATAAATTAATTATGAACAAGAATTATATAAAAGAAATATGGTGTACTGACTTAGGACTGTCTCCTTTCTCAAATAATCAATTTTATAATATTTTAGAATGCATAATCATAGGATGGAAATTGATTCCAATGCCTAATAAGTCTGAATATAAACCACATCTTGTTATTTACCCTTTATGGGAAAATACATTTAACAAATGCATGGATAGTCCACTGCTATTAACGCCGGTGAAACATAAAGGTATAGATTTGTGTGTTTCGTATGATGAAGAAAAAGAAAATGTTCATCAAATAACAGCATATTGTAGTAAGATAATTGAGTTAGGAAAAGACATACGTTCAGCAACATTTATTTCTTATCTGAAAGAAAACTTCAATAATCCAAATATTAAAAGTAATTTTTTGTTGCAAATTAAACTCTTCAGACTACTATATGGCATATATTTATATCTTGACAAAATGGAATTAGCAGAAAATATCTACACAACCCTGAAGCATGAATCCTGTTTATGGGATAAGGAAATTTTTTATTATTGGTATGGAAAGTTAGATACTTGGATAAATTCTATGAGTAATTTAAAAAATAATAGAGAGCTTTTTATAGCAAATATTCAGAAGAATTCAAAAGAAAAAAAAATACTTAATATAAAACGCATATCATTTATGTGATGGTAATGCTCCAAATCGAGAGTTATCACAATAATCATCTGAGTATCAATTTAATTTTTAAAAGATTATGCGTAAAGGCAGGGAAAGATTCTCTGCCTTTTGCAAACATTGTATTTATAACCATAGAACAACCAAAACTAATCAGAAATATCCGAGTGTAAATCTTTAATTACCAGCATATTCTAATATTTAACACTTTTCGGTTGCCATTTGTCGCTTCCCAAATTTCCACATATTTTTGAGACGTATTTCTGACGTGGAGAATTTGCGGGGCTTGTTTTTTGTCACACCGTGCAGACAGTTGACAAGGGTTTACAACCGTTTACGACAAGCGACAATAACCGCCCCGATATGCGGAAACAGTCACACTGTGTAGAAAAGCGACAATGGTTGACTTCCGTTCACATCCGTTTACCATTTCAGAGATATAGGATTGAAGAAATGAACCATTAAACGATAAAACGGTATGAAAGCAACCAGAAAATGCAGTTTTTGCGGCAAGTCCTTTGTAACCCGAAGCGGTATGCAAAGATATTGCAGTGAGGCTTGTCAGGCAGAAGCCAAACGAGCCAGAGTGATGCAGAAGAACAACCTCTTCAAAGTCGCCCAACCCTTGATGGAGATACAGCATCAGGAGTATCTCACCTTTTCCAAAGCAGCCATCCTCATGGGCTGTTCCCGACAGTACATTTACAAACTTGTAGCCATCGGCAAGCTGAAAGCCTCACGCATCAGCAACCGCATGGCATTCATCCGCAGAGCCGACATCGAGCAGATGTTGGAGGGCAATCCCTATCACCGCATCCTGCCCGGCAACACCTCCACACCAAGGAAATCATCTTCATCTTCCTTACCTGCCAAAAGAGAAAAAAGGGAAAAGGAAAGCGAAGAAGTGTTGGACTTCTATTCGGGCGAGGAGGTGATGTCCCTTTTTAAGGTAAAGCAGTCATGGCTTTACACTTCCGCCAAGCGTAACCATATCCCCATCTGCCGTATCGCAGGAAAGAACTATTACAGCAAGAAGCATATTGACGAGTTTTTCGGTGTGGCAGTTGATATTAGCGAAATTACCGACTGGCTACTGACCGAGGAGGTGGAGGAACTGTTCGGCATGAAGCCGACCGCACTCCGTGCCTACACCTATCGCCATAAGATACCCACTAAAAGAGAGTACGGGCGTACCTATTACTCCAAATCACATTTGAACGAACTCCGCAGAACTGACCTTGTGAACGATGAACGCTACTATACCGTTGAGCAGGTGCAGCAAATCTATGGTCTTTCGTCAGCCAACATCTGCCATATCGTCAAGGTGAAGCACATCGAAAAGATAAAGGTGGGTGTGAAAAACCTGCTTTTGCGCTCAGATGTGGAGCGTGTCATGGCTGAAAGGAACAAATAACCGTGAAAAATCGGGATTATCGAAAATTATTTCAAAATGATGTATCGTGGAGGTATTCACGGATATTTCACGTTGTTCCTTTGCCATCGGAAACATGGATACAACTCCAAAATGTATACAACCAATTAAAACATAATTATTATGAGTAAATGCAAAACAGTTACCTTGCGTAAGCGCAAGATTAAGAACGGGACACAGTATTCACTATGCCTTGACTACTATCCCGGCTACCGTGACAATGTCACCATGAGAGTGATTACACGTGAAGCCTTAGGAATTTACATCTTCGCCAAACCTGCAAACCAGCAGGAACGGGACTTCAACGCACGCATGATGAAGAAAGCGGTCATCCTGCGCAACCAGCGCTACGAAGCCATTTTCAATGAAAACAACGGCTTTTTTGACAAGACCAAGATGAAGGGCGATTTCCTTGCCTATTTCAAAGGACTGGCTGACCGCAAGAATATCAAGTGGCAGCACGTATACAAGCATTTCCAGCGGTTCGTGAACGGCAAATGCACCTTTGAGGAGGTGGATGTGGATTTGTGCCGCAAGTTCATGGAATACCTGCTTGATGCACCCCAATCCATCCACACCAACCAAAAGCTGCACATCAACTCCGCAGCAGGCTATTGGTCAACTTTCCGTGCCGTGCTGCACACCGCTTACCGTGACAGGAAGATAAAGGAGAACCCAAACGGCTTCTTAGACCGCATCGAGTGCATTCCCACCATCAGGGAGCATTTGAGCCAAGAGGAACTGATACGGCTTGCCGAAACACCCTGTGAGGAGGAGGTCTTGAAAAAAGCTTTTCTTTTCGCCTGTCTTACGGGACTGAGAAAGAGCGACATCAGACAGCTCACGTGGCAGCAGATACAACCATACACCAACGGCAGGATGTTCGTTACCACCCGTATGCAGAAAACCAAAGAAATAGTGCATAACCCCATCAGTGATGAAGCCTATGGACTGCTGGGAGAACGGGGCGAGGGACTTATCTTTGAGGATTTCAAGGACAAGATGCTGCAAGGACCACTCCAACGGTGGCTCACGGCAGCAGGGATAACCAAGAAAATCACCTTTCACTGTACCCGCCACAGCTTCGGAAGCCTGCACGTGGAAATGGGAACGGACATGGCTGTCATCCAAGCCTATCTCGGACATAAGAACATTACCACCACACAAATCTATTCCAAGATAGCAGCGCAGCAGATGTGTCAGGTGGTGGACAAGATAACCTTGAAGCGCAAGGAGGCATAAATGTCTCACATTGACAGGTATTCAGAGGGGCGGTTATGGCTACAAGGCTATAATCGCCCCTCTATGTTTTTGGCTTGATGCCACCATTTATAAGCCCCTCAGAGTATGAAACAGAGTATGATATGATGACATTTCGTGAAATACATTGAAAAAGACCGTTCTAACCGCAAATAACGGGCAGTAATTGGGAAAAATAGCATTAACTTTGCACAAAATAATACAGGAACATTCAATCTCTCAACGAAATATGGAATCATCAATCAAGGACAAATACATCATCTTGGGCTTTGTCGGCTTCGCCATCGTCCTAATATCTTCCATTGCCACGCTGGTAATAGCGGACAGCTTCAACCAAGACAACTTTGTCAGGTGGATAGTATTCGTATGCTGTAACCTGTTGGGATGGTTGCTCTATCTCTCCTTTCAGACACTTATCTTTGATACATACGAAATCTACAAAATCAAGTTCGGCAAGAAAGAAACGATTGCCGAAGCCATAGAGGTGCAGGAAGAACTGTCACAAAATACACTTGAAGAAGCCACATCTGTGCCTGGACCTACATCAGTCCCTGAGCCTGTACCCGAATCATCCCCGACAAAAGAAGAGACACTTATCCAAACACAACCGATAGAGCTTACTATCGCCCCGGATCTTCACGAAAAGAACCGTGCCAATTACGCAAGCAGAGAGCAACGGGAAAAGGAAGAGCGCATCCGCATGGTCATGGAGTATTGCCATTATTACCTGCCTCGCATTGCCGACCAAGAAACCGTGAACCACATCTGTACTGAGGTGGACAAATGGATGAATCTTAACACTTATACCCCGAAGCCCATACAAAGACCGTTTACCAAAGACATCAACAACATTCCACTCCGTCACTTCGTATGGAATATCTCTGAGCGTTTCCTGTACAAGAGATACTACAATGGGGATAACCGTGCCAAGTTCATCAAAGCCCTTTTCCCGAAATCGTTTGCTGATACAGACTTATCAACCATCAAGAATTTCAAGGTAGAGCCGTTAAAGACGGAAATTCCCATTGATGAACCCGAAAACGGCAAACTTGATTTCCACTATCCCGAGGATTATGTGCGGAATTAGGATAATCACGACACCAACGACAACCATCCGGTAACTCATAACCGCCTGTTTTACATCGTTTCCCGAGTAATTTTACCCGTCATTTATGGCTGGGCTTAATTATTCGGGAATTATTTTGCAATGACGTGTCGTGGAGATATTCACGGATATATCATTTCAGTCCTTTGCGCCAAGTCTTACAAAAGAGACGAGTACGCGAATGGAAAAATCAATTCTTACCTTCAACGACCTCCCCGAGGTTGTCGCTCAGCTTCGAGACGAAGTGATGAGCCTGAAAAGCCTGCTCGCCGAGCAGCGCAGTGTGAACAATGCCAAAACGGTGGACACCCACGTGCCCATGTCTGTGGACGAGGCAGCAGAGTATTTAGGTATCCCTAAGGGTACGCTCTACATGAAACTGTCAGAAGGGACAATCCCTGCCACCAAGCCCGGCAAACGCTATTGCCTTTACCGTGACGAACTGGACAAGTGGCTGGAAACCGCCCGAAAGAATCCCATACCGTTGTCAGACGAGGAACTGAACAAGTCCTTATCCTCTTCCCACCGTCGCAAGCCCAACCCACGTAACTGGTGAATGATATGGAAGAGGATAAGAACTATATCAACCTGATACGTGGCGACCTCACAAAAGCATCCCAAGCGCATAACGGTATGCCCGACAGTGTAGGCATGATGAATATCAAGACGGCAAACCAAACCATTCTTGAAGCATCGTTATTGCCTACGCCCCGTGCGCTGTGGGACAGCTTTTGGTACGAGGGGGAACTCTCCTGCTTGTTTGCCGATTCCAACGTGGGCAAGTCCATCCTTGCCGTGCAGATAGCCGACCGCATCGCCCGAACCGACAATGTGCTGTATCTGGACTTTGAACTGTCCGAAAAGCAGTTCCAGCTCCGCTATACCAACGAGCATGGAGAGCTCTACACCTTTCCCGACAAACTCTATCGGGTGTCTATTGACTGCAACCAGCTTTTGGATGCCAACTTTGAGGAAGCTATCATAGGCGGCATTGAACAGATGGCTGTGCAGACCGACTGCAAGATTTTCATCATTGACAATCTTACCTACCTGTGTTGCGCCATGGAGAAAGGCGATGCCGCAGGACGGCTGATGATTCAGCTGAACAATCTCAAAAAGAGATATGCGCTCTCTATCCTTGTCCTAGCACATACGCCCAAACGCTCTTTGGATTGTCCCATCACATCCAACGACCTTGCCGGAAGCAAACGGCTCTACAATTTCTTTGACAGCGTGTTCACCATTGGAAAAAGTGCCCAAGACGGAGGGCTTCGCTATGTGAAGCAGCTTAAAGTGCGCTATGGCACGTTCTCTCATGATGCGGATAATGTAATCGTTTACGAGATTGACAAGGTGGATGCTTTCTTGCAGTTCGTGTTCAGGGGCTATTCCACGGAAAAGGAACACTTGAAAAAATTGGGCGACAATGAATCAAGCCAAAGGGATTGCCAAATTCTGCAACTCTCCCAATCGGGCAAGTCCGTCAGGGAGATAGCCTCACAGGTGAATTGTGGCAAGTCCACCGTAAACCGTATCATCCAGCGCAGCAAAGAGAGTAAAAACGCAGGTGTCCCAAGTGTCCCACTGTCCCAACCCTTAGAGTGTGGGACAATGGGACAGGATGGGACAGCCGACAATCAACCATCAAAAACGGACTAAGCTATGGGCAATTATTCATTACAGAAGTATAAAGGAACGGCAACACGGCATACCTGCCCCAAATGCGGAGACAGGCATTCTTTCGTCTATTACGTGGACGAAAATAATGTGCCGTTGCATCCATCGGTCGGCAGATGTAACCACGAAAGCGGTTGTGGGTATCACTACACTCCGAAAGAGTATTTTCAAGAGCATCCTGAACACAGAACTACCAATGATTTCTCTTTTGACAGGCAAAGAGCAGAGCAGAAGAAAGTGAAGCAGCAAAGTAAGCCGACAGCCATCGGCTATATTCCCCCTCACTATGTGGAGAAGTCGCAAAGCGAGCGTAGCAATTTCTTCCGTTTCCTCTTCACACTCCTTACTTCCTACTATGGCGACAAGGCGAAAGAGGTGTTGAAGCGGTTGTTGGAGGAATACCGTTTGGGGGCTACCCGTGACGGCTCTGTTATCTTTTGGCAGATAGACAGGACGGGCAAGGTACGCACGGGAAAGGTGATGCAGTACAATCCCGAAGACGGACACCGTATCAAGGGAGGACAGACATCGGCAGTGAACTGGATACACAGCATATTGAAAAAGCAGCGTGTGTTGGCAGAGGATTGGCAACTATCCCAATGCCTTTTCGGGGAACACTTGTTGAAAACGCATCCCGACAAGGTGGTGGTCTTGGTGGAATCCGAGAAGAGTGCCGTTATCGGTTCTGCTATCTTCCCCGATTATGTATGGCTGGCTACGGGTGGTAAGAGTCAGATGAGAGAAGAGAAACTCCGTGTACTGTCAGGGCGAACCGTGCTTCTCTTTCCCGATGCCGATGCTTATGCCGAGTGGAAACAGCGAGCCGAGAGCATGTACTTTTGTAAGGTGGTGGTTTCGGACATCATCGAAAGGAATGCCACCCCGAAACAAAAAGAAGCCCATATCGACATAGCCGATTGGATTATCTTTCAGATACGGGAGGGCAAGGTGATGAGTACAGCCAACCACTTGGTCGAGGCTGAGAGAATCCTCCAGCGGATGATAGAGAAGAATCCCGTCCTGCAAAAACTGATAGACGATTTAGACCTTGTGCTGGTCGGTGCATCTCCAATCGGCAACGATGATGAAAAACCTCCCTGACGGAGGAGAGCGGAAGCCGTAGGCTGGAGTTTGCAGACAATGGCTTGCCATTGATATAGCCCACTATAACTACACGCTCCGCTTACGTAGTTGTGGGCTCTCCCGAGGGGATTAGGGTTTTACCCTAATGACCCACTCAGGGCGTTTCTCCCCTGAGAACCCAGAGCAAAGAGTGACCCTCTCTTTGCAATCTCCGCTTATGGGTTGCACCCCTAAGAACCCCATGCGTTTACGGACAGCGGAAAAGCAAACAATAAAGTACAAACCAAAAAACAAGTATCTATGGCAACAAAATCAAGCATACATATCAAGCCCTGCAACATCGCATCGAGCGAGGCTCACAACAGGAGGACTGCCGAATACATGCGCCACATCGGAGAGTCCAGAATCTATGTCGTTCCTGAACTATCCACCGATAACGAACAGTGGATAAATCCCGACTTCGGCAGTCCGGATTTGCGGATGCATTATGACAATATCAGACAGATGGTAAAGGAAAAGACCGGACGTGCCATGCAGGAAAAGGAGCGTGAACGCAAAGGCAAGAACGGTAAAATAGTCAAGATTGCGGGATGCTCCCCCATACGTGAAGGAGTGCTGCTTGTCAGGTCGGACACCACACTGGCAGACGTGCGTAAATTCGGTGAGGAGTGTCAAAGACGCTGGGGAATCACACCGCTGCAAATCTTCCTGCACAAGGATGAAGGGCATTGGCTGAACGGTCAGCCGGAAGCGGAAGACAGGGAAAGCTTCAAAGTCGGGGACAGATGGTTCAAGCCGAACTATCATGCCCATATCGTTTTCGACTGGATGAACCACGAAACAGGAAAGAGCCGAAAGCTCAATGACGATGACATGATGCAGATGCAGACCCTTGCATCCGACATCCTGCTGATGGAACGCGGGCAGTCAAAGGCTGTCACTGGTAAGGAGCATCTGGAACGGAACGACTTTATCATTGAGAAGCAGAAAGCTGAACTGCAACGCATGGATGCAGCCAAACGGCACAAAGAAGAACAGATAAATCTTGCCGAGCAGGAACTGAAACAGGTGAAATCAGAAATACGCACTGACAAGTTAAAGAAGACAGCCACCACGGCAGCGACAGCCATAACTAGTGGAGTTGCTTCTCTTTTCGGGAGTGGAAAACTGAAAGAACTGGAACGTGCCAACGAAAAACTGCAAGACGAGGTTTCAAAACGGAACACCAATATTGAAAAATTGCAGAGCCAAGTACAGCAGATGCAGAAACAGCATGATACGCAAATCCACAATCTCAGAGAAATGCACAGGCAGGAACTTGACATGAAAGAAAAAGAACTGTCACGGCTCGCCAGAATCATAGACAAGGCTTTCAGGTGGTTTCCGATGTTCAGGGAAATGCTGCGCATGGAAAAGTTTTGTGCCATGCTGGGATTCTCTAAAGAAATGACTGAAAGTCTTATAGTCAAAAAAGAAGCCCTGAAATGTAGCGGTAAAATCTATTCCGAGCAACACAGGCGGAACTTTGATATAAAGGATGATATTTTAAGGGTGGAAAATGACCCTGACGATGAAAGCAGGCTGAACCTGACAATAAACAGGAAGCCGATTGCCGACTGGTTCAGGGAGCAATGGCACAGGCTTAGATATGGAGCAAGAGTGCCGCAACAGGAAGAAAGAAAAAGTAGAGGATTCAAATTATAATAGAAGCAATTTGATTAGTAATCTAAAAGCACTCCGATAACGATTAGAGTGCTTTTAGATTGTTTATCATTAATTATCAAAGCAAGTGCAGTTTAAGATTTTACTGAAGTTTGCATTAATAAAGAATATACTACAGCTGATATATGCGCAACATATTGTGACGCTTGTGATTCATTTCCCTTGAAATCCTTAACAAATACCGCTAAGGTATAACTGATATTATTAGGCAGACATATATAGGCAACATCATTGTGAGCTGCAAGAACACCATTTTCATTAACATCACCTGAACCTGTCTTATGCGCTATAACAACCCCTTCTTTATCAAGAAGTGGAGCTGCTATCCTATCTACACCTGTTTTGCATTCTTTTAACGTATTCTTAATGAAACTTTGTTTCTCATCATCGATAAGACCTTCAGTAAACAAACGATTCATCAACATTGCAGCACCAAGAGGAGATGTATAGTTAGAGTAAGCCTTGTTATGGTCAGCCGACATTTCCTCTTCCGTATAAGCTATCTGAAAACTTGAACGAGGAATGAGTGTGGCTATAAAACTATCTGTTTGAGCGACATTAACCATATCCTTAAACATAAGGTTGCTTGCATTGTTGTCACTCTGAGTAAGAGTATAACGCAGCAAATCTCTCACTGTCAATGATATGACTGGCCCTGAATAATCTTTCAGCATAGGACTCCAAGTCTTTGGGTCAAGTTTATCCCTATTTATATTTACTAAGGTATCAAGTGAAATTCCTTTATTGTCAAAGTCATTACAAAGAGCTAATGCCTGATGAACCTTAAACACACTCATCATAGGATAAACACTCTTATTATTGACCTTAACCGTATCTCTGTTATTAACAATAACCGCCACACCAATTTCGCCAGGACAAGCTGAGACAATTTGAGAAATGCTATCAGTCAAAACATTTGTTAAAGGAGGATTTGCGCTATCTTTTGTCGCTGATTTATGGAACAATGAAAATACCAAGATGAAAATGCAAACTAAAGCTATACTCAAAACTACGATTTGTTTTTTTCTGTTTTTTTCCATGTTTATATTATTTATATTTGTTTGACGAGAATATCTTTATTTGCCGACAAAGGTACATAACTTTACGGAAAAATATGTTTCTAAAATATATAAATAGACAGCTGTGGGGAAAATGTGGGGAAAAATTAGATAATTAAAAAGGCTAAATGACTGGAAATAATCACTTAGCCTTTTAATCCGTACCCAGACCCGTACTTCGTAATTGCTGCGCCCATCATTCAAGACTGTCAAATCGGGTCTTTCCTGTCAAGCCAATGATGCCTATGCGTATGCCAAACACATGGATTACGGATTTCTCGTTCCGTGAACAAACACTTTATCCGCAACTCTGCTATGTGGTGTATTGGCTTAACTCCATTTCTATGGGCAACACTTTTGTTGCAGATTTCAAGCAGCTTTTATCGAAATACCCATCAGTAAGAACTCGTTTATTAGGCTTTCCTCATAATTGGGAACAAGAGCCTTTGTGGAGATAAAATAATTGCCCTGTTTCTTAAAAAGCACTGGGGCAAACCAGCTCCGTCTTTAATTGTTTCCAATAAATGGATTGTTTCAAGCCCCTATAGAAAGAGAACAAAAATTCCTGTGTGAAAATTAATCTACGACAAGGAGCAAGCAAGGAGCAATATCAAACAAAAATCAATACCTTTGCAGTACATATGAGATAGACCAAAACAAAAGTGGAATATCGGAAACGAATAGCAAGGAAAAGAGAAGAAACGACCCAAGTTGATGTCCTTTTTGAGTTAATAATCAATAAAAGCGTTAAATCTTCACCTTTTAGAATGTGCAATTAAAAATAACAACCATATTTCTGACTTATTATCTATAAAATATTGAGTAATAATCGGTTGTAAATACTATATTTGTAACCCCAAACAATGAAAAATGAATATACGAGAACGCATCGGCACTTTATGCTCCAGGTTGGGAGTAAAAAACTCAAGTTTTCAACACCAAACAAGAGTTTTATAAAAGGATTGACTAATTTTGCACTTGCTGGTTGACTCTACGGGGGGATTTTGTTGGTTCTGAACATCAAGTTTTATGGTTCGTTTGATAATCATATTTGATAACATTTATTTCAAAGTTAATCAAATCATATCATTTTCCAAAATGTGCCAGTAGTATTTTCCACAATGAAATCAAAGAGAAATGTTGAATTATGTTGATAATAAACTCCCAATATTTCTTTCACAAAAACTTGTCTGTTTCATGAATAATTGCTATTGTTTGCACTTACAACTATGGAAAGTGCTTAAAAGTGTAGAATATGGGGATATATTATAAATCCTTATTGTGTACCCTTCTCCATAAACCTCTCTGGATCACGGAGAAAATCCATAATATTGACGATATATACACCCTCTTCGTTCATGTAGGTAGGCTGCAGTCCATTCACTATCACGATCCGGCGAAAGCCATCGCGAAGTTTACGCAGTGAGGCCAGTTCCTGGTTACGCTTCTCTTCTGTTTCCATCGCATAAGCCGATTGAATATACACTCTTTCATAGCCACGGTTGCAGACGAAATCAACCTCCAACGTTTTCCTCCTGCGTGTACCATCTTCACCCTTTACTTCGGTAAACACTTGTCCGACATCCACTTTCATGCCTACAGCGCGAAGTTCGTTGTAAAGCATATTTTCCATTATGTGTGTAGGCTCAACCTGTCGAAAACCAAGACGGGCATTTCTTAAACCGAGGTCTTCAAAGTAATACTTATAAGGGGAGTCTATGTATTTGCGTCCCTTAATATCATACCGTGTGGCACGTTCAAGCACGAATGCGTCTTCCATATATTCAAGATATAGGCGTATGGTATCTATCGAAATGCTACTATGCTTAACACTTTTGAATGTGTCTGCTATTTTTGGTGGATTGGTCAATCCACCAACACAGGAAGCCATAATATCCACCAGTTCTGCAAGGTCGCTGTCCTGACGCACATCATAGCGTTCTTTAATGTCACGCAAATAGGTATGCTCCATCTGCTGCTCCAGATAGTTAACCTTCTTGTCTATGTCTTGCTCAAGCACTATCTGAGGCAAGCCACCATACAGCATATATTCGCGAATTAGTTCTTGTGAATAGTTTCCGCGAAAATCTGCCACTTCTTTGAAAGTAAGTGGGCGCACGTGTATTTCATCGCCACGGCCACGGAACTCTGTAATGACATCCTTCGACAGAAACTTCGCATTCGAGCCTGTCACAAACACGTCAACATTGCTGATGCTAAGAAATGAGTTCAAGACATCTTCAAACTCACTGACCATCTGTACCTCATCCAGCATCACATAATAGTGACCATCTGATGACAGACGGCTGTTTATGTACTGCAGTAGGACATCCGGATCTCTCAAACTTTTATTCAGACGGTTTTCAAGATTTACTCCTATGATATGATCTTCCTTTACCCCATGCTCAAGCAGATAGTTTTTGAAAAGTGTAAATAGCAGATATGACTTACCGCATCTGCGCATACCTGTTATCACCTTTATTAAACCATTGCCACAACTGTGAATAAGTTGATTCAGATACTTATCTCTGCTTATATCCATATTCTCTACTCTTTGATTTTGTGTAAATACACATTTTTAACGACTACAAACATACGTTTTTCTCTACATTCATACAAGTTTTACAAGAATAATCCTTATTCCTAAAACACATTTTTAACTAAAAGGCTTTCAATATATATGCTTTTGGATAAATAGCTGTCCTTTACCATTGGCAGATTGGTTCAGTAAATTCTTGCCTGTGGAGTAGGGAAGTGTTTTGACCCACCACTTGACCCACAAAAAATCATAGGAGATTGGAACTTTCATTGTCAATAGATAAATATATTTTCAAATCATGTCATTAAATAACTATTAATCAGTAAGTTATGAAACATATTGATAATGATGTTTAATGATATTGTATAAATGTCTTTATCCCTCTCTATCCTGTCCCAGGGAAAGTGGTCGGCCAGCTTGACCCAACGGTTGGATTTGCTCAATCCCGAAAGTGACTCCTGAAATTCAAACAGGTCGTGACTGCGATTTTGTGATTAGTATTTCACCTCGATTCTTGAATGTTTTAACATCCAAAGGTAGTCATTTTGGGCGAATTGACCAAATTTTACACAACATAAATATTTAATTGTCAGATAGTTACAGTTAATTAGCAGACCCTAATTAGTTGAAAAACGTTTGGCATTAGTCCTTGTCAGAGGTTATGATTTGGCCCAACTCCTGATAGAACGTCTCCACCTCGCCCAAATAAGTTTTCAATATCTTCCCATCGGGACCTATCAGCACCTTATAAGGATAGCCTTTCACCCTATATGCGGTCTCGACCTTCGCATCGCCGTCTCTCACCTGCGGCCATGGCAACTGGTATTTCTCCAAAGCCCGTTTCCATTTTTCGGCTTTGTCGTTGCAATCGATGCCCACAAACTCAATGCGGTCGCCGTATTGGGCATAGCATTCTTTCATTTTGGGAAATCCCTTGATGCACCATGTGCACCATGAGCCCCAGAAGTCCAGCAGCACATATTTACCTCGCAGTGAACTGAGCGTGAGCGTATCGCCCTGCGGCGTAGGGAGGGAAAAATCGGGAGCCATCGCGCCTACTTTAGCCGTATCGACCACTTCTTTCCGAGCTTTCCTCATCACGGCCATCCGCTCAAAGACTTCCTGCCACATATCCAAATATCCTTTGAAACGACCGTTGCGCACTGCGGGACTAAGCTTCCGTATGACCGGAACCACACGGTCCATATTCACGTCGAGCACCAAAGTTGCCGTGGCGTCCTCGTCGGGATGCTGTACGATGTACTCCTCGACCACAGGGTGCCTGCGCCGATTGATGTCACGGTTGGCGGCTTTGCGTATGCTGTCGAGCCGAACGGCATCGTCACCGGCAGCCACTCCCGCCTCATACTCTTTTTTGGCGATGCCAAATTCCTTGTGGAAAGGCCTTCCCACGTCCATCACTTTGGCGTACTGCTGATAGAACGCGCTACCCGAAATGCGGACGCTATACTCGTCGATGAAATCTCCTTCTATGTTGACAAATTCGTTGGGGACAAAGAAAAAGTACATGACCTTTTTGGGACTGGATTTCAACCGAAGACTCCCTTGGTAGGCCTTGTCTATATAAAGCGAAAAATTAAAATGGCCGTTGTTGACGGGCGTAGCAAAATTGATGATCTTCTTGTCCGGATTTCGCTCTACATACTCCACGAGGATGGAGTCGTTTGCAACGTCGGTCAGTGCGCCGCTCATCGTAAAATTGCTCTGTGCCGAGGCCTCTGACGGAAACAGCCACGTTGCCATCGACAAAATAAAGAATTTCAATTTACATGCTCTTTTCATCTTATTGGGATTTAAAGTTGTTTTCCAATGTTTCGGCAAGCAGCCTCATTCACGACAAAAATAGGTAAAATAGTTGATTTGTCAAAGTGTTTTCGTTTTGCTTATTTCATGTTTTAACACCCAAAGGTAGTCACTTTTGGTGAATTACACCAATATTACGATATATATATCAAAAAGATAGATTCAACTTCAAAATGCTTCTCATCCCGCTCGCAAGGGATGGCAAGTCGGGCATCTGGCATCCAACACACAACTACCTGAAATCCAACACGTTGACAAAAATCCAGAAACCGTCTTTCAATAGCATGGAGATTGGAGGACAAAGGCATGGAGATTGGCGGGTAAAGTCAACGGGGTTAGCGGGTAAAGGCATGGAGATTGAAATCCATCGCCCATACGCTAGGTGATGACGGAAGCGGAAGGGAGCGGAGCAGCTAATGGCATGCTTAGCCTGGAGGTGACAAATCTTTCATTGAAGGGCAATATTGTTGAACAACGAATGTAACAAATATAACAAATAAACTAAACAAGACAATGAACGCAAGCGTTCGACCAATGTAACAAATCTGCCGACATAAACATGTCGCATGGCTTTGCCAAATTCGTTTGATTCGGTGAACGCCTGCGTTCATTGATTCCGACAATCGGATTCGTTGCATTCGCTTAATTCGTTGTTGAAACAAAAAAACATGATTGTTTATGACAACAAACAACCTTTTTTAATGATAGAGCTTTGCCTGGAAGTGACAAATAATCGGCAGGGCAAAGCATAATTCATGATTTTTTTACTAACTTTGCAAACAGATGGCTCGAGCCGGAAAGGCAGCTGGCAACGGCCCACAACAACGATTTTGGAACAGTGAAATTCAGCGAAGTAATCGGACAGGAAGACGCTCAGGCGCGCCTTTTACAGCTGGTGCGCGAGAACCGTGTGCCCCATGCCATCATGCTTTGCGGCCCGTACGGCAGTGGTAAGTTGGCCTTGGCCTTGGCTTTCGCCTCCTATTTGCTGGGCGAACGCAACGAAGAGGGGCAATCGGTACTGAACAACGGCCATGCCGTGACCAATGCCGAGGCCATGCTGCGCAACTGGGAGCATCCCGATTTGCACTTCACCTTCCCCGTGATTCGCCCCACAGGCACCTCGTCTGACCACAAGATGGTGAGCGACGACTTTGGCAGGGAATGGCGAACGCTGCTCAAAGAAGGTGCCTATTTCAGCATGGATCAATGGCTCGACCGCATGAAGGCCACCACGCAGCAAGCCCAAATATTTGAGGCAGAGAGCGATGAGCTGACCCGCAAGCTGAGCTTGAAATCGAGTCAGGGCGGTTATAAAATCTCCCTCATCTGGCTGCCCGAGCGCATGAATCAGGTTTGTGCCAACAAACTGCTCAAGCTACTGGAAGAGCCGCCCCTGCAAACCCTGTTCATCCTGGTGTGCGAGGAGCCCGAAAAACTGCTCGAGACCATCCGAAGCCGCGTGCAACGCATCGACGTGAGGCGCATTGACGACCAGGCCATTGAGCAGGCGTTGGTAGAAAAACGCGGACTGGAAGCCGACATGGCGCACCGCATAGCACGCACGGCCAACGGCAACTGGCTGAAAGCACTGGAGACGCTGGATGCTGACAACGAGAACAGACAGTTTCTGGAAACGTTCAAACAACTGATGCGACTGGCGTACATGCGCAACGTGAAGGAACTGAAGAAATGGACAGAGGGCGTTGCCGGCTACGGACGAGAGAAGCAGCGGCGCATGCTGGACTACTTCAGCAGAATGGTTCGCGAAAACTTTATGTACAACTTTCGCCTGCCCGAGCTGAACTACATGACGATGGAAGAGGAGGATTTTGCCAAGAACTTCGCCCGATTCATCAACGAAGCCAACGTCATGGAGATTGAAGAACTGTTCGCCTCGGCACGAAGAGACATCGGGCAAAACGCCAATGCAAAGATTGTTTTCTTCAACATGGCGTTGGAAATGATTGTTCTGCTCATCAAAAAATAACAATATATACAAGAATGTCGTCCACGAGAAGGCACACCGCCGACAACCGTGACAGCGGCATTCTTCCACTCAACTTTTACACAATGGATTACAAAAATATGAAATTCAAGATAGCCAACGGGTGTGATAGAGGCCTTTGCCGACACTCGTGTGGCCGCCAAGACAAGCAGTTGAACACCTATGACTGGCTGGCCGAAATCCCAGGCAACAACCTGACGACCGACTTGGTGGAGGTTCAGTTCAAGAATACCCGAAAGGGATATTTCCACAACGTGAACGGGTTGGACCTGAAAAAGGGCGACATCGTGGCCGTAGAAGCCAGTCCGGGACACGACATTGGCGTGGTGACGCTCACCGGAAGTCTGGTGAAGCTGCAAATCAAGAAGGCCAATTTGAGGTCGCAAGATGAGATTAAACGCATCTACCGAATCGCCAAAGAGGTGGACATGGAGAAATACAGGGAGGCGAAGGCTCGCGAACACGACACCATGATACAGAGTAGAAAAATTGCGAAGGATCTTGGTTTGCAAATGAAGATAGGCGACGTGGAGTATCAGGGCGACGGCAACAAGGCCATCTTCTACTATATCGCCGACGAACGCGTAGACTTCAGGCAGCTCATCAAAGTGCTGGCCGAAACCTTCCACGTACGCATTGAGATGAAACAGATTGGTGCCCGGCAGGAAGCAGGGCGCATTGGCGGCACCGGACCCTGTGGGCGAGAGCTTTGCTGTGCCACCTGGATGAAGAATTTCGTATCGGTTAGCACCAATTCAGCACGCATCCAAGACATCTCGTTGAACCCACAAAAGTTGGCCGGAATGTGCGCCAAACTGAAATGCTGCCTCAACTATGAGGCCGACGACTATCTGGAAGCCAGCCGAAAACTGCCCAGCAGGGAGATTGTATTGCACACGGTGGACAAGGATTATTATCATTTCAAGGCAGACATCCTCACAGGGATGGTGACCTACTCTACCGAAAAAAACGCTGCCGTGGACCTCGAGACGATTGATATCCAACGCATCCAGGAAATCATTGAGATGAACAAACGGGGCGAAAAGCCAGCTTCGCTCTTGAATGATGGGCAGAAGAAAGAAGAACACAAGCCTAAAGACTTGCTTGCCGGTGCTGACATCAGTAGGTTTGACAAAAACAAAAACCGAAAGAAAAGGCCCAACACGGAGGCTTCAGAAGGTAATGCAAGACGGGGAAACAATAACAATCGGCGCAGAAACAACCAAAACCGCAGGCCGAGAACGGCCCGAAAAGACAATCAAGAACGTCAGGCAGATAATTGATAGGACATGAGAAAGTTGGGGGTAGCACTCATCCTTTGCATCCTTTTTGCAGCTTGCAACGAAAAAAAAGTGTATGACACCTTTCGTCATACACCGCTTGCAGGCTGGGAAAAGAATGACAGTCTGGCGTTTGATGTGCCCAAGTTGAAAGCATCTGGACACTACCAATCGGCGTTGGCCCTGCGAATCAACAACGAATATCCTTTCATGGGACTCACGCTCATCGTTGAGCAAACCGTTCTTCCGGCGCATACCAAACACGTCGACACGCTCAATTGCGCGCTCATTGGTGCCAATGGGGTGCCCAAGGGACAAGGAATTGGCTACTATCAATATGCGTTTGACATCACTTCAATGGACTTACAGGAAGGTGATTCGCTGCACATCAGCGTGCGTCATGACATGAAAAGAGAGATTTTACCAGGCATCAGCAACGTTGGAGTGAGCCTGACGAAACAGTAAGGGGTTTGAGGTTTTTGAGCTATCTTCAGGTTAGGTGTGCACCAAGTTGCGCCCCGCGTCTATCCTGAGGAAGATGAATAACAGGAGAGTGAAGCCCCAAAGCGACGAACCGCCATAACTGAAAAACGGCAACGGAATGCCGATGACAGGCGTAAGTCCCAACACCATGCCCACATTGATGAAGACATGGAACAGAAAGATGCTGGCCACACAATAACCATAGATGCGCCCAAAAGCAAACGGTTGGCGTTCGGCCAGCTTGATAAGTCGCAAGATTAACGCCAAGAAAAGCACCAACACGCCGGCAGAACCAATGAATCCTTCTTCCTCGCCCACCGTACAGAAGATGAAATCGGTGTCTTGTTCGGGCACAAACTTCAGCTTGGTTTGGGTTCCATTGAGGAATCCTTTCCCCCTTAGGCCGCCCGCACCAATGGCAATCTCACTCTGATGAACGTTATAACCCGCCCCGGCCACATCTTCTTCCAGCCCTAACAGTACGGTGATGCGCACGCGTTGGTGCGGTTTCATCACGTTATTGAGCACGTAGTCGGCCGAATAGAAGAACACGATTGAACCAACTGCAAACAAGGCGATGTAGAGATAACTCCTCATTTGGCTGGCCAGCCAACAATAAGTCAGATAACCAATCAGCACGATGGACACGATGAGCTGCACCCAGACCACGTCAAAGGGAAGCACAAACTGCGCAAAAAGTAGCGATAGCGCGGTGACTCCCAAGCAAACCAACAAGATAAAACGGGCTTGCCGCTTATCCTTACAGTAGAGATACACCATCGAAGCCGAGAATACCTGAACCAACAACAGCACCATGAACTTGCCCGCAGACACGGGTAGCGACCACAATGCGGTATCCTCATACTTGATACCCAACACGAAATAAATCACCATCGCCACGCCTGTAAACAACACACTGCCCGGCATTCCCTCGCGATAGAACATCAGGAAAAACGATAAATAAACCAAGGCAGAACCTGTTTCTTTCTGCGCAATGATGAAGAGCATGGGCAACAAGACGATGCCAATGGCGATGGCAAAGTCTTTCCATTGATGAATGTCAAAGCCATAACGCCCCATGAACTTTGACACGGCCAACGCTGTTGCAAACTTTGCAAACTCTGCGGGCTGCAATCTAATCGGTCCCAGCACCAACCATGAGCGCGAACCTTTGATGTCATGCGGATTGAAGATGGTGGCAAAGAGCAGCACGAGGAATGCAACATAGATGATGTACGAGAACATATCGTAGAATCTATCATCGAGTAAAACCAGCACCATGCCTAAGAAGACGGAGGTAGCAATCCACACAATCTGCATACCCGACCGCGTACTGAGGCTGAAAATATCGGTGTCGCCGTAGGTGTAGCTGGCTCCACACACGCTGAGCCACCCAAAGATGAGCAGCGCCATGTAGATGAGAATGGTCCACCAGTCAAGTGAACGAAACACTCCAGAGGGTTTATCGGTTACTCGAGCCATATCCTATTCTACGATTTTGCATTGTTTTTGCTTTCTCTTCCGATGCCGGAGAAAGCTTTCCTTTAATATATTGTTCCATCATGAGAGAACCGATTGGCACACCATAATCGGCTCCAAATCCACCATTCTCCACATAAACGGCGATGGCAATCTTAGGGTTATTCATCGGAGCGAAGCCCATGAAGACCGAATGGTCGTGTCCCCGATTCTGCGCCGTACCTGTTTTTCCGCACACAGCATAATCAGCTCGGTTGGCAGCTCGGCAGGTTCCGCGCTCAACAGCCGAACGCATTCCCGCCACAACATAGTCGTAAGCCCGCTTATTGGCCTTGGTGTAATGGCGGCGAGTGAACAGGGTATCAAGCGGTTCGCCTTGCACTTTGCGCACCACATGAGGCACATGATAGTAGCCTCGGTTAGCAATGGTTGCCCCAAGATTGGCAATTTGCAAGGGAGTGAGGTTCACTTCTCCCTGTCCAATGGAGATACTAATGATGGTTAAGCCATTCCATGAGCCATGATAGGCTTTGTCATAGAAAGCCGAATTGGGTATCAATCCGCGCTTTTCACTTGGTAAATCGATGCCAAGTTTATAGCCAAAACCCATGCTCACCATGTAGTCGCGCCAAGTGTCCATGGCGGTTTGCACGTTCTTGTATTTGCGTCGGTTGCCTATCATATAGTACAATCCCCAACAGAAATAAGCGTTGCACGACGTACTGATGGCCGGTACGAGTGACAAGGGTGAGGCATGACCGTGACAACCCACATGAAGTCCGCGGTAATAGAATCCGCGATGGCAGGCAAATGACGTGGAAGGAGAGATGATTCCCTCCGAGAGATAGGTCAAAGCCTGCGTAGTTTTGAAGGTTGACCCTGGTGGATACTGTCCCATGATGCTGCGGTTCAGCAGCGGTTTCCATTGGTTTCGCTGCAACGCATGATGAACTTTCCCCCTTTTCTTCCCCACCATCCAACGCGGATCGTAGGTGGGTGACGATACCATACACAGCACTTCGCCCGTGGAAGGCTCAATGGCAACGATGCTTCCTATCTTGCCTTGCAGCAATCTCTCACCCAACGCTTGCAGATTAAGGTCGAGAGATAGGGTGAGGTTCTTGCCCGGAATGGGCTTGGTATCAAGCTCACCGTTTTGATAACTCCCCTGAACTTTGCCATGTACGTCACGCAACAAAATCTGAACACCCTTCTGTCCACGCAGCTGTTTCTCGTAAGAACGCTCCACACCCAGCTTTCCTATATAGTCGCCAGCCTGGTAATAGTCGTCCCCTTCGATGTCACTTGGCGAAACCTCGGCCACATCTCCCAACACATGTGCTGCGTAAGGATATTGATATTGTCGAATGCTTCGCTTCTGAACATAGAAGCCTGGAAAGCGATACATCTTCTCTTGAAACACACTGAACTCTTTGTCGCTCAACTGACTCATGAAGAGTTGTTGCGTAAAACGCGAATAACCGGGGTTTTTGTTTCTATCCTTAATCTCGGCCATGCGTGCTTTAAAAAAGTCTTTGGTAATGCCCAAGGCTTCACAAAACTCGAGGGTATCAATCCTGTTTTTCTGCTCATTCATCACCACCATAATGTCGTAAGCAGGCTGGTTGTACACCATAAGTTTGCCATGGCGATCGGTAATGATGCCACGAGAGGGATAATCTATCTTCTTGAGAAAGGCGTTACTGTCGGCATTTTTCTTATAATCATCGCTTAACAACTGCAAGGTAAACAGACGAATGATATAGATGACCACAATAACAATGGCCACCCCGGCTATGACATATCTACGTTTTTCAAGATTATAATCCTTCATTCATCCGCAACAAAAGCCTCATCACCCCACTAACTCTTCCGCATGTTTTCTAAAGTGAGCAGCAATATCAATGTCAGTACCGTGCTGCCGCCAATGCATTTGAGCCATTGCATCCAGTTGAAGAAGCTGAAAGCCTCGAGCGTGAAAAAGACAATGCAGTACAAAAACACCAGCAACAACGCATAATTCAAGAACGATGCCACGCCCAACGACCGCATGGACGGCTGCAAATCATCAGCACTTTCGCGCGGCAAGAACAACATCAGCACGTAAGGTTGCAGCAAACCGATGAACGTCATGCTGGCTGCTGCCAATCCAGGGGTGTTTGAAAAGATGTCAACACATAAGCCCCCTAAGAATCCGCAACACAAGATGGCCCACTTAGGAAAGTTGCGTCGGAAGAGCAACATGACGTAAACATACAGCAAAGGGGTAGCGAAACCAAAGAGATGGATATGGTTGAACACCAACACTTGCAGCAACAAGAGCAGGACAAAGAATGATATTCCTTTCAACATGTCTATACTCATATCCAATAACTTTAATTGTCTTTCACTTCCATCGAATCACGTGCAGCCCTCATCACCTCAATTCGTTCTTTCATCAGCGTGTTGTCAATGACGGAAACATCACGCAATGTGGAGAAATCGGTGGCGAGCTGAACGCACAACCGATACGAAACACCATCAGGAGAGTTGTAAACATGCAGAATCTTTCCCACCAAAATTCCTGGCGGAAAGACCGATGAGTAACCACTGGTTACGATGTTTTCGTGCAATTTGAAGCGCGCGTGCCGTGGAATGTCATCCAAGAAGGCCTGATCGGTGGAGCCTCCTTGCCAATTGAGAAAACCAAAATAGTCGCGATTCTCAATCTTACAACTCACATTCGACTTGGTGTTGAGCAGCGGAATCACGACGGCATAGTGCGGCGAAACCAAATAAACAATCCCCACAACGCCTGTTCCACTGACCACACCCATGTCTTTTCGCACGCCGTCTACCGACCCCTTATCAATAGTAATGAGGTTGTTGGCATGCTTCAAAGAGTTGCTCACCACCTTGGCAGGAATCTGCTTAAACTGGGACAACTGCTGGGTGACGTCGGATTTGATATAGGATGAGTCCTTCGTCACAGCCGTCAGCTTCTCTGAAAGCTCCACAACTTTTTGCTCTAAAGCCAGATTTCGTTGGGTCAAATGCTGGTTGACCGTGGCCAATGAGAAGAATTTTTCCAGTTGCGAACTCCACTCATAAACCTTTCCCGTCACGACATTCGCGGACGAGAACCACACGCTGTTCTGGTAACTGTTGTACCTGAACAGCAAGGTAAAACTGATAGCTTCAAGCAATATAAAAACAAACCAATGGTGGTGTTTTGCAAGAAACTCAATGAGATTCCGCATGCATACAATTGATTTTCAGTGTCACAAACCCTTAACCGTTATCTCATCAAGAACGAGAAGCGGTCTACATTCTTCAAAGCGATGCCTGCTCCCTTTGCCACACTGTGCAATGGATCTTCTGCAATGTGGAAAGGAATGTTGATTTTGTCTGTCAATCGCCTGTCAAGTCCGCGCAGCAAGGCACCGCCACCACTGAGATAGATGCCATTTTTCACAATGTCTGCGTACAACTCAGGCGGTGTTGCCTCCAAAGCAGACAGCACAGCATTCTCTATTTTGGCGATGGTTTTATCCAAACAGTGCGCTATTTCTTGATAGCAAACAGGCACCTCCATCGGCAAAGCCGTGATACGATTAGGTCCATGAACAACATAATCTTCAGGAGCCTCTTCGCCCAAATCGGTCAACGCAGAGCCAACGTGAATCTTGATACGTTCTGCCATGCGCTCGCTGACCTTGACATTGTGCTGCCTACTCATGTATTCCTGGATGTCGGCCGTTAAGTCATCACCGGCCGTACGAATGGAGTTGTTCGACACGATGCCGCCCAACGAGATGACGGCGATCTCGGTACTGCCGCCACCGATGTCCACAATCATGTTGCCTTCCGGTGCCTCAACGTCGATACCGATACCAATGGCAGCCGCCATCGGCTCGAAAATCAGGTACACATCACGACCGTCAGCATGTTCTGCCGAGTCGCGTACGGCACGAAGTTCCACCTCGGTACTGCCCGAAGGAACCCCGATGACCATGCGAAGTGACGTTGAGAACAAGCGTCTACCAGGCCTCACCATCTTGATTAAGCCACGCATCATCTGCTCACAGGCTGTAAAGTCGGCGATTACTCCGTCGCGCAGCGGACGAATGGTGCGAATGTTGTCGTGCGTCTTCTCGTACATCAACTTTGCCTTCTCACCCACAGCAATCATCTTGTCGGTGCGACGATCCAGCGCAACAACCGACGGTTCGTCAACCACAATCTTGTCATCACTGATGATGATGGTGTTGGCGGTACCCAAGTCCATTGCTATTTCTTGGATAAAAGAAAAAAATCCCATATCTGTTTATATTTTATTTTTAGGCCTAAATGCCGACAAGGAGCCAACTCCTGCCAGCCTATATCGTCTTTATTTTGCAAACCATTGGTGGATTGCCGTGTCATAGTGGCTGCTCACCCCAAAGGCACGTTCGGCAAACTGCTTTCTCTCTTCGAGCGTGGTTTGTGCGCCATTCTTGTCAAGGATGTCCTGCAACATGCCATATTCGTTCTTACTGGGCACGATAACCACATCGTTGAAGTTTTTAGCACCAGCGCGAATCAGGGAGATACCCCCAATGTCAATCTTCTCAATAATTTCTTGTTCTGAAGCACCACTGGCCACCGTCTCCTCGAAAGGATAAAGGTCAACCACCACCAAGTCGATTGCCGGGATGTCATATTGCTGCATCTGCGCACGGTCGCCCTCGTTTTCACGACGGGCAAGGATACCGCCGAACACCTTGGGGTGCAACGTCTTGACGCGTCCACCCAAGATGGATGGATAAGAAGTGACGCTTTCCACCGTTTGACATTCGTAGCCCAACGACTCGATAAACCGTTGTGTACCACCTGTAGAAAGGAATTTTACGCCCTCAGAATGCAGCTTTGCCAACAGCGCCTCCAATCCATCTTTGTGAAAGACGGAAACCAGCGCTGTTTTAATTTGTTTTACTCCAGCCATATTTTTATGTGTATTTGGCCACAAAGTTACGAAAAACACTTGAATGAACCGCATCAATGATTGTAAAAAACGTTATTTTACACAGAATACGGACGGTACTTTCAATGAAAAAGGTTTTTTGATGTGAAATTGAAATTTTTGATTAGAAAAAAGGTTATGCGAATCCTTGGTGCGACCCTACGATACACGCCCTATTCGCCTCATTTCACCCGTGCGTCGCCCAAGTATTTGGGGTGAAATTTCAAACTCCATGACTTTGGAGCGCAAACCCATTGCATTTGGATGCCAAACTCAATGACTTTGTCCTTCAATCTACATGCTTTTGAAGAACTATTCTAAACGCCTGGGAAACAAGAGGATACAAGGGTTGAGTTTGGGAGCGGGCCATAAGGTAAAAGCCGCATGACAGTTTTACGCCACAAGTTAGTTTATCATAAAAACATGTTGCCCCATCTTGTTTCACTTGGCAGTATCGATGGGCCTGAAAAATCGGCCACCAGCCAGAAAAACAAGATGAGGCAACGCTCAAATTGAAAATCTAATCAATAGTCAGACGAAGACCTATCAAAGTCCACGAGCCTTCAACAAGGCCTTGGCATCCGGTGCCTTCAAGCCTGTAAAGTCGCAGAACATCTGCATCAGGTCGCCCGTATTGCCACGGCTAAGCACCTTGTCACGGAAAGCCTGACCTACCTCTGGTTTCAATGAGCCATGCGCTTTGAAGTAGTCAGCCACGTTAACAGCCAGCACCTCCGACCACAGATAGCTGTAATAGCCAGCCGCATAGCCGCCGCCCCACACATGGTTGAAGTATGAGGTAGAATAGCGTGGAGGAATCTGAACGTTGTACAGTCCAATTCCTTGGAGTGCTTTCGTCTCAAACTCGCCAGCCTTGTCGGCCGCAGGGATTTGCGATGAAGGCATGTTGTGCCAAGCCAAATCCAGACAGGTGGCTGCCAAGTTCTCGCCCAGGGCGTAGGCAGAATGGAATTGAAGTGAGTTGAGCATCTTCTTTTTCAACTCTTCCGGCATGGGCTTTTGGGTCTTATAATGCTTGGCGAAGTTAGCGAACACTTCGGGAATGACGGCAAACGACTCGTTAAACTGTGAGGGCATCTCTACGAAGTCGCGCGTCACGGCTGTTCCACTCAACGTGTTGTACTTACAATTCGAGAGCATTCCGTGCAGCGCATGGCCAAACTCGTGGAACATGGTGGTTGCCTCATCCCAAGTAAGCAGCGTGGGTTGTCCCTCCGGAGCCTTGGCAAAGTTGCACACATTATATATAATAGGCAGCTGGTTGCGCAGCTTGCATTGCTTGGCAAACGAGCTCATCCATGCGCCACCCCGTTTGGTTGGCCGGCGGAAATAGTCAACATAGAACAATGCCAGCTGCTTGCCATCCTTGTCCATCACGTCGAACACCTTCATGTCCTTGTGGTAAGTAGGCAGGTCGGTACGCTCCTTGAAAGAGAGTCCGTAAGCCTTATTGGCGGCAAAGAACACGCCATTAACCAGTACAGAGTCGAGGTTGAAATAGGGTTTCACCTCATCTTCCGAGAAGTTGAACTGCTCTTTCTTCATCTTAGCCGAATAATAGAAGCGGTCGTAAGGCTGCAATTTGAAATCAGTTCCCATGGTTTTCTGCGCATACGCCTCGATGGCGCGCGTTTCCTCATCGGCCTTTGGCGCGTAAGCACCAATCAACTGCTTGAGGAAAGCGTTCAAATTGTCCATATTTTTCGCCATTGTATTGTCCAGCGAGTAAGCCGCATAATTCTTGAATCCCATCAGTTCGGCCTTCTCAGCGCGCAACTTTGCCATCTCAACGATGATGGGGAAGGTGTTGAATTTTCCCGTTCCGTCGGCACGATGAATGGAAGCATTGAACACACGCTCGCGCAACGCACGGTTTTCAAGGCTTGCCAAGATGGGCTGTTGCGTGGTGTTGGTGATCACGATGCAGTAAGGCGCCTTGCCATCGCGGCTCTCAGCGTCTTTCTTGCACTGTGCGATATCCGCCTCACTCAGTCCGGCCAGGTCTTCAACCTTGTCCACCCAAATGGCCGCTTCGTTGGTAGCTTTTGGCAACATGTTACCAAAATCCTGCTGCAATTTGGCTATTTTGTTGTTGATTTCCTCCATGCGTTTTTTCTTATCTGCCGGCAACAAAGCCCCAGAACGCACGAAGTTCTTATACACTTCTTCCAACAACTTTTTGTCTTCGCCTTGCAACTTATCGTGTTCGTGATCGTAAACATATTTGATTCGATCGAAGAAAGGTTGGTTGAACGATATCTCGTTGTCGAAATCGGTGAGCAAAGGCACTGCCTCGTTCTCTACTTCTTCCAGCTCAGGGGTTTTGTCTGCACTGGTAAGTCCAAAGAAGATACTGGTTACTCGGTCGAGCAATACGCCACTCTTTTCGTAAGCCAGAATGGTGTTCTCGAATGTCGCCGAGTCTTTGTTGTCCACAATGGCCTTGATGGCCTCACGCTGTTCTTCGATTCCAGCTTTCATCGCTGGCAAAAAATGTTCGGTTTTGATTTTACTAAAATCAGGCGCGCCAAAAGGTAGCGTGCTCTCTTTCATCAAAGGGTTGTTGTCCAAATCGGCTCCTTTCTTGTCCGTGCAGCCCGTTAGTGTGGTTGCACACAGGGCCGCGCAAAGCATTGTAATTCCTAAAAAAGATTTTCTAAAATAATGATACATAGTTTTTATGATTTTGGTTACATTCTTTCTACACTGATGGTGTGGGTGAATAGGTTGACATTGAGCCACCTATTTCTCCGCTTCAACGCTTGCTATGCCATCACAAGCCCCTGCTGAATGGTGAGAAAAACCAGCGAAGAGCTTCGCCAGGTTTAGGCTTCAAACTGGATGACATGACAACAAAAATAAGCATATTTTTTGAGATAACTATAAGATTGTCACTTTTTTCAAAACTATTAAGAACTTTGTGTTTCTGTTTTTTATCTACAAAACCCTACACGTCCGAGGCAATATCCGCCGAAAAATAGCGTTAATGATACATCATGAAGAAGATTTTTCACATCCTGCTGTTGGCTCTATGCGCGATAGTTGCCTATGCACAGCCCGACCGGACGGTGCAAAATCGGCCCTATACCGACCTGCGCCCGTTCCATTTCGGCGTGCTGCTGGGCACTCATTTTCAGGACATTGAGTTCAACAACGTTGGTACACAGCACATTACTCACGAGGATGGCTCGACGAGCGAAGCACTCATCACGACCGATCAAGACCGCTGGGACGCAGGTTTGACGGTGGGCGTGCTGGGCGAATTCAGACTGAGTACCAACTTTCAGTTCCGCATCGCCCCTGCCATGTACTTCGGTAATCGCCACCTGACGTTTCACAATTTCAACAAACAGGATGCGAATGGGCAGCCCATCGAAGAGCGACAAGATATCAAGACGGCCTACATCTCTACCGCACTCGACTTGATTTTTGCCGCACCTCGCTTCAACAACCATCGTCCTTACTTCATGGCTGGCGTCAATCCCATGGTGAACTTGAGTGGCAACAGTGACCAATACATCGCCTTGAAGCGATATGAGACATTCGCAGAGGTGGGGGTGGGCTGCGATTTCTACCTACCTTATTTCAAATTGAGACCCGAATTGAAGTTTTTGTTTGGCCTGACCAACAGCTACGATGCCAAGCATGCGGACAGTTTGAAGGACAAAAACATGATTCCGTATGCCAAATCCGTGAATCGTTCTCAGTCCAAAATGATTGTGCTCACCTTCTATTTTGAATAACAAACAGCGGCTTACAACCCTTCCGGCACATCATACATGCCACGGATTGCAAGCCGCTATTTGATATCAAGGCGCTGCTTCGGCGCCTTTTTCCTTATTTTTTCTTGGCGAAAGAGAGTTTGAGTTTTCCTACAAAAACGGCGTGTTTGCCGTTCTGATCGACGGGAATCTCTTTTCCATCCAGGTTCTTTGCGTACATCAGGGTCTTGAAATAGGAGTGCGAATGACCGCCCAAGACTAAGTCGATATAACGCGACCCAGCAATCATGGCTTTTTCTCCTTGACTGCCATCCAACCATCCTAAGTGTGAAATACAAATCACCAGGTCGCACTTCTTGTCGCGCTTGAGCATCAGAGCCGTGTCGTGCGCAGTATTCACAGGGTCCAAATACCGCACACCCTTGCATTTCTGGGCATCAACCAGTCCATCTAAAGCCGGCGAAAGACCGAACACACCTATTTTAATGCCTTTGCGCTTGATGATTAAGTAAGGCTTAACCAGACCTTCACAGGGCGTTCCCGTAAAGTCGTAGTTGGTGCAGACGATGGGAAAACGCAGGTTGCGGAGGATAAAAGCGAGGTTCTCCATGCCGAAATCAAACTCATGGTTGCCAATCGTACCCGCATCATAGCCCATCCTGTTTATCAGCTTCACCTCCACTTCACCTTTGTAGAGGGTGTAATAAGGTGAACCTTGACTAAAGTCACCGCTATCGAACAGCAACAAATCGGGGTCTTTCTTCCGCTCTTGCTTCAACATCTCGATGCGGCGAATGAATCCACCTCGACCCGCCAACATCGTGTCGGCCAAATTGGGATTCAAGGGGTAAATGCAACTATGCGTGTCGTTGGTGTGCAGAATGGTCAAGGTTTTGTCTTGCGCCGCCATTGGCATCACGGCCATCATGAGCAACGCCATGGTTACAAACAGGTATCTCTTCATTTGTTTTTTCTCCTTCATTTTGATGGTCAAATCTATTCTATGACAATTCTTCCTTCTATCTTCGCATCTACTTCCTCATGCTTTGCCGCCAGTTGTTTGAAGTAGTCGATGATGATGAAGCGCACGTTGTTCTCGTGAACCTGTGGCGACACCACATCCGTCTTGTGCTTGAAGGCTACGAGTTTGTCATTGCCCTGTGCGAGATAGTCCAAGGTTGCGATGCGATATTTGGCGTCTGGATTCACTTTTTGTCCGTTAATCAAGGCCGATTTGAGTCGTCCATCCCTGGTAATCACTAACCGTACCTCCTTACTCACGCCTTCACCACCCACGCTAGCCATCTGCTCAAAGAGTTGTTGAACCTGCACTCCGGTGAGCGTAAGCAGGCAGAGTTTGTTCTCAAAGGGCGCCACATCCACCACATCACCAATGGTTACGTCGCCCTTGACCAATGCCGCACGGATGCCACCCATGTTATATACGCCGAAATCGGGTGCGTCGTTGGCTTTCTTTGCGCCCCACACCAGGATGTCGGACAATAAGTTTGACAGCGTGCTTTCAGGTCGTTTCACACTCATGTCACGAGCCACTCGTCCCACAACTGGCCCCATGAGGCTGTCAATATCTTCCTTATAAGGTCGCATCAGCATCTCAACAACCTTATCATGCGTGGCATCATAGCGCTGGTCTACCACGATACGCGTTCGCTGAACACTCGTGAGTTGGTACTGATGTACGCACGACGCACACACCATGCACATGCCGATGCACGCTCCTACTATTCGTTTTTGCATCATACAAAATATTGTTTTTATTGCACAAAGATAGTTAAAGCATTCGCATCTATCCGTTCCACCCGTAATCTTATAATATAATTTAACAACTACCCATCACGACATCGCCATTCAGTACGGCTCCTTTTGAGGGATTGACGGAACAACAAATGAAGCAATTGAAACAAATTGCATGGGACGAAATGAATGAACTCAGGTGTTCTGACGAATGAAAAAAACGAAAGAACCATGCACCATCGTGCACAAAAAAGCAATAATGCTTGTGAGTTTGGTATATTTGTCGTAACTTTGCACCGCTTTTCGGCATAACCGCTGGCAGTAGAAGAGTTGCTTGCCATGTTGTGTTGGAACGACAAACAATATTTAATGACCAAATACAATGGATTTAATTAAAGTTGCTGAAGAAGCATTTGCAACCGGCAAGGAGTTCCCAGAGTTCAAAGCTGGAGATACTATTACTGTCGCTTACAAAATCGTCGAGGGAGCCAAGCAGCGTATTCAGCTCTACCGTGGTGTTGTCATCAAGATTTCAGGACATGGCAACAAGAAGCGTTTCACCGTTCGCAAGATGTCTGGCACAGTAGGCGTTGAGCGTATTTTCCCTATCGAGTCACCCAACATCGACTCTATTGAAGTGAACAAACGCGGTAAGGTACGTCGTGCTAAGCTGTACTATCTGCGTGGCCTTACAGGTAAGAGGGCTCGCATTCAGGAAAGAAGAACGGTTACAAACAAGTAACACAAAGTCTTTTCAGACTTTAGAACATATAAAAAGAGGTTTAATGAGCGAAATCATTAAACCTCTTTTTATATATCTACCACCTGGTGCAAAAGACGCAGTTCCCTGTCATCAACCTATCAATCTCAACCATGACGAAGGCGTTTGGTATGGTCTTCGCCCTCCAAGTCACCATTGTTTTCGCCATGCAAAGCCTGCTTAAAATCGTCCCAACTCTGGAATCCGGCAAACAAAGCCAGCACGTCCAATGTAGCCTTGGACGGCTTTTCTTTCATGCTAACATGCTTCCACACGCCCTTGAGCGCACTCTCCGTCATGCTTAACCCACGATTGGAAAACAATTGGGCCAGCTTTTCAAAATCAGAAGATAAAGTGATTTTCTTACCAATCGTACCCTCCACTTCTTGCAGAAGGAGTTTAAAATCGTCTAACATTCGCTGATGAACATCTCTATTTTGACATGTTTTGTCACCGATTGACCTGTTGAAACCTGTGCTTTTCAACCCATCAATTGTTAACACGACACAAAAGTACCGAAAAAATACGAATGCAATTGCATCCTAACCTTTATTTTTTTGCCGCCAAGTAAGATAATGGACAAAAGCGTAAAAAGCAGGCATATACACCGCATAACAAAATAATTATTCGTAACTTTGTAACAAAATAAAACACCATTCCATCATGAAAGAATTAGCATTGAAGTACGGATGCAATCCCAACCAAAAGCCTTCCCGCATTTATATGGAAGAAGGCGAGTTACCCATAACAGTCTTGAACGGCCGACCAGGCTACATCAATTTCCTCGATGCCCTGAATAGTTGGCAGCTGGTGAAAGAGTTGAAAGCCGCAACCGGCATGCCATCGGCAGCCTCGTTCAAGCATGTTTCGCCGGCAGGAGCCGCCATCGGACTTCCTCTGAGCGACACTTTGAAGCGGATTTACTTTGTTGACGACGTCAAGATGGAACTTTCGCCGCTGGCATGTGCCTACGCCAGGGCACGCGGAGCCGACCGCATGTGCTCGTATGGCGACTTTGTAGCACTGAGCGACACCTGCGATGCTGCCACCGCCACATTGATTAAGCGGGAGGTGAGCGATGGCGTTATCGCACCCGACTACACGCCTGAGGCGCTCGACATTTTAAAACAAAAGCGCAAAGGCACTTATAATGTCATCCAAATAGATGCCAATTACGTCCCCGCACCCATCGAACGGCGACAGATTTTCGGCATTACTTTCGAGCAGGGACGCAATGACATCAAGCTTGATGACGATTTACTCTTCATGCATATCCCCACCAAAAACAAGCATTTCAGCGATGAAGCCAAGCGAGATCTCATCATCGCCCTCATCATTCTCAAGTACACCCAGAGCAACAGCGTGTGCTATGTGAAGGACGGACAGGCCATCGGCATCGGTGCCGGACAGCAGAGCCGCATCCATTGCACACGTCTGGCGGGACAAAAAGCCGACACATGGTGGCTTCGCCAATGCCCAAAGGTCATGGATTTGCCCTTCAAGGAAGACATTCGTCGTGCCGATCGTGACAACACCATTGACCAGTACATTGGTGATGAATGCGAAGATTTGCTGCAAGACGGCACTTGGCAACACTTCTTTACCACCAAACCGGAGCTGTTCACCCCTGATGAAAAGAAGGCCTGGATAGCCCAAAACAAGCAAGTGGCCTTGGGTAGCGACGCCTTCTTCCCCTTCGGTGACAACATTGAGCGCGCGCACAAAAGCGGTGTAGCGTACATCGCCCAAGCCGGAGGCTCCATTCGCGACGACCATGTGATTGAAACTTGCGATAAATATGACATCGCCATGGCCATGACAGGCGTACGACTGTTTCATCATTAACAAAACCAGACCCTACAGACATGAACGATTTTGATGATATTTTAGAGAATGGCTTGGTGTTTCGCAAACCGCCGAAAGAGCAAAAGGACGATGGAAAGGTAAAGACCAAAGCTAAAAAAAAGCAATACATCACTGGTGCGCACGGCAGTGGGTCGGCCCGTCAAAAGGCCAAATACCGCCAACAGCGCGCCAATAGGAACAAGAAAAGATAGCTCAGAGGCAACAGAAGTTGATTGGAGTTAATGGAAGTTAGCAGGAGTTTATGGGAGTTAGCAGACATCAGCAAAGATGCTAACTGCCCATCAACTCGTGAACTTGTCTATTTGACAACAAAAGAACTTGTCAACTTGTACACCACGCATTAGCCGACATGAGCACAGTAGCTAACAACTTGTCAACTCGTTTACTCGTCAACTTGTAAACTGAAGAACTCGTCAACTTGTGAACTAAAGAACTAACAACTTGTCAACTCGTCAACTTGTCAACTCGTCAACTAAATCCCTCCCTTACTCCGATTTTTCTTGACAACGCACCTCTCCATGCTTAGCGAATTTGCAAACAACCTCGCCGCTGGTCACAAATACGCCCAAAATAAGCGACTTTCGCATATCGCTAATAGCCAACACTTTACGCGCATCACTTATCAGAGAAGCGGGAATTTCCTATCTTTCCAGGTTGAATATCATTGCTTTAAGAGGCCAATTTACATGCCTTTGACCTGCAATACGTTGCAGAATAACGGGCAAAAAGATGGTTTTAACGGAGAAAAAACAAGATTTTTAATGTAAAATGCGATTTTTCTTACCAAATCATCGCCTGTTTGCATCCTGTTTGCCTATCATTTTTTTCTATTTTGTCAATTTGCAGATGCCGTTTTTGGGCCGGAAATTGGTAAAAAATCACAACGTAATGGGCACCGTTACCCTCGTTGCCGAAATAAGATAAAATGCGCCAACGGGAGTTAAGCAGTGACATTCTTTCGACAGTTCTACCCCACCCTCCATCCGTGCAACGTATAGATAAAACGTGCTTTACGTTGCAAAAAGGAAACATAAAACCACACTTATTACAATATTTTTCACTAACTTTAGATAGAAAAGTGACTCCCCCCTTTATATAAGAGTATTCTGTGCGATTGGTTGATTTTTGGGTAACGATTTGATAACCGTTCTGTTTGCAATGTTCTGCTTTATTTTGCTTAGAGATTTGCTCTTTGCTACAAAAGTACATAAAAACTCTAATACCCCAAATATCTTATCACCATTTGTTGGAATTTTAATGCAATACTAAAAAAGTCCATAAAAAATATAGAAACATTATAAAATTTATTTATATTTACACGCGAATATTCACTAAGGCGAATATTAACTAAAATGATTTATTATGAAAAATTATCTAAAATTTTTACCAGTAGTTCTCTTTATTCTGAGTGGGTGTAGTGACAAGATGGATGAAGTTGATACCGTTATAGATGATGGTTATAAATCTTATATCTCTTTGTCTGAACAAGAGTACATTAGTATCGCCTATCCTGATAAGAAAGATTTAACGGATGCGGAAGTTGAAGGTATTGCGAAATCATACATTGGTAGCATTAAGGGGGTGAATACAAGGTCTGCCTCAAATTCTTTATCAAATGCGCAAAAAGAAAAAATTAGTTTATCCTTGACTACAAAGCAGCACGAAAAAGATGAAGATATATACTTTACGAAATTAAAGTGGGTTGACGATCAAACTAAAGAGCCTATTAGTATGATTGTAAGTTCAGATTGCCGTTTCCCTTATGTTATTGCTTTTTCAGAGGAAGGAGATTTCTTTTCGCCAAACGAAACAGCAGATTTGATGATAAAGAATGCAATGAACATAGCCTTGCAAGAGATTGCCATAATTAAGCAATGCGAAGATTCTCTTCGCGAAAAGACAAAGACCTATGTCAATATGCAAATTAGAAGATATGGGATGAAACATGTAGAATACCTCGTAGACAATACTCCCGTAACACATAGCTCTGCCACAGACAATCCTTCTGGGCAATTACATAAAATAGTTGAGCCCATGCTAAAAACAAAATGGAATCAGACAAGTCCTTATAATCTTTATGTGCCTAAATGTCCCCCAGAATATGATTTTGGCTATGGTTATGACGGACGCCATCCTACAGGGTGTACAATTGTTGCTTGGGCACAAGTCTTGGCGTATTTACAACCGAATATCAATGATATCATAACTCCTGAAGGACAGAAGTTTTATTGGGGCAATTTAGGAAGTTATTCTCCGAATTTTTGGGAACACCATGAGCTTACTGAGGAAGATAAAAGGTTAGCCTCTTTAATAAAGAATCTTGCAGATGGAAGCGGCACAAAATTTACAAATGAAGGAGGTTCTGTTTCTGTAAATGCAGTTGCAAATTATGTAAAAAAATGGAATGTCCATATTGATGGAAAAAACTCTTGTACTTTCCAAAACATGGCAAACTCTTTAAATTCAAGAAGACCAGTTATATGTATAGGAACTGCAAGAGCCACCAGAGGAACAAGAGCAACAGGAGCATTTACCAATGGTTCACATGCTTGGGTTGTTGATGGTTATCAAATTCGCGTTCGTCCCTCTAATGTGGCTCCTTCACCAAAACAACCTCGCAGGATCTTAAAGAGGTACAATGTTTATTGCCATGCTAATATGGGATGGGGAGGAAGTTTTGATGGTTGGTATTTATACCGTTATGACGGGAGTATTGACTTCGATTGCGGAGGAGATTTATATGATATAGATTTGGCATGTTATCCAAATGCTCGTTTAAATTAATATCTTTTGGCAATCTCGCTTGAATAGCGGGATTGCTTTTTCTTTAAACACTATAGAATATGCGTTTAAAATTAAACAATACAATATATATAGTTTGCACTATCTTTTTGTTTTTCCTTAGCTCATGTATGCAAAATGAGATAGAGTTAAAAGAAAAAGAAGAGGAAAAAATAGTAACTTCCTATGAGAGAAATATCAATGATGCAGAAACAGAACTTAATAAAATTCTTTTAAGCAAAACAACTCGTGTGAGCTCTATTATTCCCCAACATCCTATTCTGAAAAATAAATTTACCCTCAAAGTAGATGTAACTTCTATAGATACAAGAGGTGGGAGAACAGAAAGATCAGATATTGATAATTCAACAAATATACATATTTTCAATTTTCAAGGTGGTGGATATGCTATAATGAGCGGAGATACAAGGGTTACTCCAATGTTAGTGCTTACAGATAAAGGAGAAATCCCCCAAGATGGTGTCATAGACAATCCTAATCTTGTACCATTTTTGGCAAATATGGAAGTCCAAATAATTAAGGAGATTGATGAGTTTAAGGAAGATAACAGAATCAATGAAAATGATGAAATTTCTGTTGTATATGGAAAATGGGAAAAAACTTTTTCCGAAATGAAAGAAGGATATTGTCCTGTTGAGTGGGGGCAGGGAAGTCCTTACAATCAATTTTGTCCATTAACGGATGGAAAATTATCCTGCACAGGCTGCGTACCAACGGCTGTTGCACAATTATTATCCGTTTATAAATTTCCCAAACGATATAACGGCTATGATTTTGATTGGGAAATTATGAATCGTTATGTAAATACTTGGTATCCATATCCTCCTGCAATCCCTTATATAGCAAGGATTATGCAACAATTAGGCTTACGACAAAATTTAGATGTTACTTATGCCAAATACCCAGAAAATGAAACTGATGAAAATAAAGGGAGTTCCGCTTCTACTGATAACATCCCGAGAACTCTTAAGAATTTAGGGTTTTCATCTGGCGGAATAAAAAAAGATTACAATGAAACAGACATTGTCAATGAATTAAGGAAAGGATACTATGTATTAGTAAGTGGTTATGCAAAGGAAACGAAACACAAAAAGAAATTTTTAGGCATTACTATAAAGACTTGGTATTCATACTCTGGTGGACATTGTTGGCTGGTTCACGGATTATTGGAAATGAGTCGTCCTGTCTTCCACGTAGAAAATGGGCAAACTATAAGCTCTTATACACAACGAAAATATTATTTGTTGTGTAAAATGGGATGGGATGGTTTTGGTAGTGGCTATTATTATAGTGGTGCTTTTGATACAGATAAAGGTCCTGAGACTGATATTGAAAAAACAAGAAGCAATAGTAAGGGAGATGGTAATTTTAGATATAAGTTATCTACTATCACAGGAATACGGAAATAAAATTCGAAAACTTTAACAAATAGCGAGAGGGCACCTATGAGGCCCTCTCGTTTTAGTTGCTCGGTATTCTTACAAGATACGATTTTGATAAAATATTTATTTATAATCGAGTTCTTCTGTTTTTGTGATAAAATATAGATTTCTGTTCAAAAATTTTCTCCCATTGTCCTTTAAACCATGCAGCAATCGACATTCTTTCGACAGTTCTACCCCACCCTCCATCCGTGCAACGTATAGATAAAACGTGTTTTACGTTGCAAAAAGCAAGATAAAATCACACTTATTGCAATAATTTTCACTATATTTGTACTTTGAATAAGAATACCAGATTGTTTTTAAGATAATTCGAATGTAGTATCACTAAGACAAAGAAAGGATTTTGTCTTTAAATTTTGATGATATATGACAAATAATCAATCGGCAAAACAGTTACTTTTCACATGGGTTGTGAAAAGTATTGTCATCACTTGTTGCTTGTTAAGCCCAATGGCTGCGATAAACTTTCATGCGTATGCGGCTCCAGTGAAAAGCGAATTTCCAACAGATTCGCTGCGCACCACCGAAGCGAAATCAAACGATGGGCCACGCAAGCACCTTATCCAGGGCATTGTGTTGTCGGCTACCGACAAAGAACCATTGCCAGGAGTAACCATTTTTATTAAAGGAACCTCCCAGGGTACACAATCTGATTTGGAAGGACGTTTCAAATTGGAAACCGACGTCGCCGCTCCAAAATTGCAGTTTACCTATGCCAGCATG
This sequence comes from uncultured Prevotella sp., assembly GCA_963511375.1. Lineage (GTDB taxonomy): Bacteria > Bacteroidota > Bacteroidia > Bacteroidales > Bacteroidaceae > Prevotella. Next base: position 129,747 of record CAUPIT010000007.1, read on the forward strand.
AAGCCCCTATTGCTTCCATGGAAGGGCGAGAAGGAAATGAAAGTGTTGATGGAAGACGGGGTAGAGCTTATAGATGAGGTGGTGGTGACGGGCTATCAACGCATTAGAAAGAATGAGATGATTGGCTCTGCCAACACCGTAAAAAGCGAAGATTTGTTTTACGATGGACACCAAAGCATTGAGCAGATGCTACAAGGTAAACTTGTGGGAACCAGTGTGTTAAACACCAGCGGATTGGTAGGAACGGCTCAGAAGGTACGCGTGCGTGGTACCTCCACTCTGTTGGGCAACCAAGAGCCTGTTTGGGTGGTGGATGGCATCATACAGGAAGATCCGTTGCCTTTCAAACCGCGCGACTTAGATGCATTAGGAAGCATCTCGCAAGACAATTTTGACATGATCAAGAATTTTGTGGGAAATTCTATTTCTTGGCTGAGTCCCAACGACATCATGACCATATCGGTGCTAAAAGATGCGGCGGCAACAGTGATGTATGGGGTGAAAGCAGCCAACGGCGTCATTATCATCACCACCAAACAAGGTAAAGCCGGCCGAATATCGGTCAATTATAGCGGCGGCATGACCGTTGCGCCGCGCATCTATTATAGTAAGATGAACTTGATGAACTCTTCTGAGCGTGTAGATGTGTCCGAAGAAATTTATAGAAGAGGACTGGTGAGCGAAGCTAACCGACCGTTGGAGCGCATCGGTTACGAGGGATTGCTGGGGCAATATTTGCGCAAAGAGATATCGTACGCACAGTTTCAACAAGAAGTTGAGAAGGTTCGGATGAATAACACCGACTGGTTTAAGGAGTTGTTTCGCCACTCAGTTAGTCACAATCACAGCGTTAGTTTGAGTGGTGGTACCGACCGTTTTAAGTATTATGCGTCCATCAACAGCTCGTTCACCAACGGCATTTCTGTTGGTAACGATGCCAAGAATTACAGTGCATCGGTGAGTATCGACACCCGTTTGAGCGATAAAATCAACTTGGGCGTGCGCCTGAACGCCGCTTCCAACAAGACGAACGGCTTTTTCAGGGTAGATCCTTATCAATATGCGTCTACCATCAATCGTGCCATCCCAGCCTATAACGAAGACGGGAGTTTGTTTTATTATGCGAAATCTCAGGATGCCAACCGACGTATGTACAACATTTTACACGAGATGGCTTGTACGGGCAACACCAATACGACAAATTCTGTGGCATTATCTGCCAATTTACGGTGGACCATCTTGCAGGGATTGCAGTTTGAAGGCTTGTTTGGCTATAATCTTTCCAACGTGGTGGGGTCATCGTTTGCCGACGAACAGAGTTTCTTTATTTCCAATCTTCGTGGTTACGAGTTTGGTTTGTATGAGCCTGGTGAACTGGAATATAAGAAATCTCGCTTGCCTCATGGTGGCGAACTCAATACTACCGAGAATCGCAACACCAATTATACCTTACGCGGCACACTGTCGTACAACAAGATTTTCGGTGACGTGCATCGCATGAGTTTGATGGCTGGAAGCGAGATTAGAAGTAATAAGTACGACGGCTACAACACCACGTTGTATGGTTACTTCCCCAACCGGGGCAAATCTATCATTTTTCCTCCACGTCAGGTTATCGACCCGTTGGATGCCTCGCGCTGGATAGAGAACGATCTTTACCATCAATTTAATAACACTATCATCGATCGTAAGATAAATACGGTGGGTATGTTTGCTACGGGTATGTATAGTTTTGATGAGCGTTACATCTTTTCGGCAAGCATTCGTTCCGATGCATCCAACCGCTTCGGGCAAGATGAGCGTAACCGTTTCTTGCCTGTGTGGTCGGCTGGAGCACGCTGGAACATCATCAACGAGCCATGGATAAAAGACATTCGTTGGATTAGCGACTTTAATTTCCGCGCTTCGTACGGGTGGCAAGGCAATGTAGCAAGCAACTATGGCCCCGATTTGATTGCAGAATTAGGACGTGGCCGCGACTTCATTGATCTTCGAACAGGCCGTTACATCCTGAAAATAAAATCGTTACCTTATGATAATTTGCGTTGGGAAAAAACCAAGAGCATTAATCTGGGGGTAGACTTTGGCGTGTGGAAAAACCGAATTGCTTTCAGTGCCGAGTATTATTCCAAGCATACAACCGACCTTATCGTTTCGAAAGCCGTACCATACGAATATGGCGTGATGTTCATGCCTATCAATGGAGGCGACATGAATAACTATGGATTTGAGTTTACAGCTACCTTTACGCCCATCAGAACCAAGGACTGGGTATGGAACATCTCGGTTAACACGGCGAAAAACTTCAATGAAATCAAGTCGACCATGGCCGAAAATCAGAACTGGCGCGCTGCCTCAGGTGGTTCCATTCACAAAGAAGGTTATCCGGTTGGTGCTTTCTGGGCTTGGGATTTCGCAGGCTTAGATGCGCAAGGTGGTTATCCGCTTTTCCGCATTCCAACCATCGAAGAGGGTGCTGACAAATTGGATGCGACCTCTTACATGAAGTATGCAGGTACTACAGAACCCGATATTTCGGGCGGTTTGTCTACCGTATTGCGTTGGAAATCAATCACCCTGTCCTCTTCTTTTTCTATTGCGTTGGGCGGAAAACGCTTCTTAACCGATTTGTTCAGCGAAGATTATCTCAACAACAGCACGCCATCGGCCTACAGCAATCTGTCTAAAGAAATGGTGAACCGTTGGCAAAAACCTGGTGATGAGCAGCATACGCAGATACCTTCCATTCCTAATCATAACATTCCCATGGTATATTTGCCGAATGGGTCGAACGAATATGCGCATCGTTTGTACAACTATTCTACAGCAAGAGTAGTCAACGCATCGTTCATGCGCTGCAACAACATTTCGCTATCGTACACGGTTCCTGCGAAATTGATACAACGAATGTCGCTCAATAATCTGTCTATAAGCGGTTCTGTGAGCAATCCGTTCATCGTAGTGAGCAAAGATTACAAGGGTATCGACCCCGAAGTGGCGACTGGCGCACAGCCCATTATGCCTACTTATAGCGTGACTTTGAATATTGGAATTTAATAAATCAGACACATAGTTTTATGAAAAAGCATATTTACCTATACATTTCATGCATCGCATTGCTGCTTTCGAGTTGTAATGACTTCTTGTCTGAAAGCAGTCAAGACGAGGTGCGACCCAGTACAACATCCGACTTGGAAGAGTTATTGTTAGGCGATGGATACGCTTCGCACACTCCTATTTTTTCATATCTGGAACTGTTGACAGACGATGTTGAAAGCAATTATTCGGATGCCACCAATCAGGAAGATGCTCTTCGTGCAGGAGCAGCCGCATTTACATGGGCTAATGACATGTTTGAGCAAATGCAAAAGAACAACATTCCCTGGAGTAATTCGTGGCAACAGTTGTATCATTGGATCAATGGTTGTAACGTTGTGATTGATCAACTGCCAAAAGTATCAGGCTCGGGCTTAGCTAAACAAAAAATTGAGGCAGAGGCCTTGGCACTTCGTTCGTTTTATTATTTCCTGCTTGTCAACACTTTTGCACCTGCTTACAATACAGCTAACCCAGCATTGAATGACGCTTTGGGGGTTCCATTAATACTGAAATCGACGGTAAAAGATGAGTTTCCTAAGCGTAACACCGTGGCAGAGGTTTATCAACAAATAGAAAAAGACCTGTTAACCTCTCAAAAACTGTGGCAGAATTGCGGTGATTATAAAGCCAGTGTCTACACCGTATCACCCTTGTTTGTAGACCTTTTGCTGTCACGCCTTTACTTATACGAAGGCAAATGGGCTGAGTCGGCACACTACAGCAATGCCGTAATCGCCCAAAAACCAACACTAAGGCAGCTAAGCAAATACTACACGTACGACGATTGGCAAGGTATTGTGTTGTACGACATGGCAAAAGGGGGAGTGTACAACAGCGACAGTCCTGAATTGATATGGGGATATTCTATCAATGGCGAATATGATGCGTTCTTTGTAGGTATCAATCCGCACATCGACTTCGGCAAATTGCCCGCTTTTACGGTTAGCAAAACCTTGGAATCACTTTACGAACCCGATGACATCCGGCGTGAAGCTTACTTCTACAGTTATCTTACCATGAATGGTTTCATACCAGAAAAACATCTATTGGTAGGACGTAAAAGCGACAAAGTACCGCAAAATCCCACCAAAGGAATGCGCGTCGCCGAGGCATATCTTAACCGGGCAGAAGCAAACGCACGATTGTACTTACAAAATAAGGATGAAAAACTAAGACAAGCCGCATTAAGTGACCTGAACACTTTACGCGCATCTCGTTTCACAGGTACATATCAACCCATCAACATCACAGATGCAAATAAGCTCATTGACTTCTGTCTGCAAGAGCGCAGACGTGAACTCTGCTTTGAAGATCATCGTTGGTTTGACTTAAAACGACAAGGAATGCCAGCCATAGAGCACAAATTTTCCATCGTGAGTGGACAAACCACAACTTACAAGCTGGAACAAAACAGCAGCAAATATGTATTGCCCATTCCATTAGAAGTAAGACAACGCAATCCGGAATTGGATTAATTGATAAACAATTGACAAGATGAAACATTATTTTTTATACATACTAACAGCTTTTCTCCTCATCAGCTGTGGAAATGAAGACCCCATTTCGTCTATTCAAGAGCAGAAGGACGCTTTCGAATCTCATCGCCTACCGCAAGGCAACCATCCATACGATGCAGCCATTCAGCGCATCTTTGAGCAAACAGGCACATTGGTTCTTTATAAATACCAACCCTCGGAATTCGATTGGGGCGTAACGAGAAACTATCTGTGGAGCAAAGAACGAATGGCTGATGAAGGGTATTTATACCAGCTACCTGACGAGAAATATGTGGGAGAGCAAGTAAAAATGTTGCAGACAGAGTTCTTGAACCTCTTTCCAAGCAGCTTTTTGAAGAAACATTTACCGCTGCGTATTCTGCTTTGCAGCGAGCTGTATTATTTAGAAGGAGGATATACAACAGAACCAACTCATGACGATTACAAGCCTGTCAATGCGTTTGAAGGATACGAATTCTTTGCCGTGAATCATGGAAATAGTGCTATTGAGAAGATGACACGACAAGAGAAAGACGCATTTCGCATCGAGCTTTGCAAATTGTTGTTGCGCCGTATTTATCCTACCATCAACAGAGGTGCCCTCCGTGAAGCCATTCCAGAGGCGTTTGCTGCCATATCTACCTACGGTACAGATGTGGATGGAAGTCTGGATGCGGGTTTTATAGACGACCGACATAAAAACAGTGTGCGCGAAGATTGGTACGACTATTTGCAAACAATCGTATCTACGCCAGCCAGCGAGTTACAAACAGCCGATGGACTTTTGTCTCATAACAAGGTTAAACAAAAGTACGAAGTGGTGATTAACTACTTTAAAAACAACTTCAAAGTTGACCTTCAGCACATTGGTGACCTGTCAACTGCACAGTAGTTCCTCACACTTCGTTGTACAAGAATCACATTTAACGAATTAAACTCACGATATATCATTCATCAACATCAATTATGAAAAATTTTAAGTTCTATCATATCGGTTTACTGGCCTTATGCCTCTTGTTTCAACCAGTAAGCATTGTCAAAATTCATTCACAAGAGTTACCTCAGAAAGAGTTGGATTGGTACAATCTCTCTCCTACCCAAGATAAGGTTTATGGTATTGGAGTGAACGAGGCTTATCGTTTGCTTCAAGGCCGAAAAGCCAAACCCATAACGGTAGCACTCATCGGGTCGGGCATCGATTTGATGCACGAGGATTACCAAACCATGCTTTGGCAGAACAAAAAAGAAAAACTGAATGGAAAGGATGATGACGGCAACGGACTGGTTGATGATGTGCATGGATGGAATTTCCTTGGCGGGATTGACAAAGACGGAACCACGATTGCCATGACTTCCACCATGAACCAGGGCGATCGTGAATACTTCAGACTACGAGAAAAGTATGCCGACTATATTTCAGACGGCAAGCGTTTCTTTCGCTTCCAAGGCGATGAGATGGTAGAAGTGGCACCGCCTGCAAACGTCCAGGAGTACCATTACTATCGTGACACCATCGTGTACGAATCGCCATTGGCTTCACGTTACGCCGGAATCTTGGCTGCCAAGATGGTGAAACACTATACCAAGGTGTTTGACAAGAAGCTGAAAGAACGTTTCCCGGGTCAAGAAATTACGCAAAAAGAGTTCGAAACGCTGTATGACAAGAATGCTCCAAAAGATTTATTGTCAGACATGGCGTTCATGATTTTAGGCTACAGCTTCCCCTTGGCAAAGACTAATTCGTGGAAGAAGATATATGATGTCGAGATGGCGGGTACGCCTATCAAGCAAGCTCAGCAGGAATACGAAGCCTATTTGCAAAAACACAGCACTGATAACAGACAGACCATCGTGGGGGATGACCCCTATAACTTGCTTGACAACCACTACGGTAATGCCGATTTGCTGACAGAAGACGCAAACGTAGGTACCATGGAGGCATCTATCATCGCGGCCATCCGTGGCAATGGCAAGGGAGCCGACGGCATTTGCAATGCTGCCCGCATCATGCCCTTGCGTGCAACCACAGCCGGCGACCCTTATTTAAAAGACGTGGCATTGGCCATAAGATATGCTGTTGACCATGGAGCTAAGGTAATGTTGCTGCCATCGCAGAATACGTTGTTCCCTCCCGTAGAGCGTAAGTGGATTGCCGACGCTCTTTACTACGCCGAACAGCACGATGTGCTGGCGATTGTTCCGGTGACAGAGAGTGCGCAAGATTTGCAAAAAACCACTTATTATCCCAACCGGAAGATGATTGCCGGACACGAACTAACCAACTTGATGATCGTCGCACCCAGTGACAAGTTGGGCAAACCTTCGTTGAAAGCCAACTATGGAAAAACCGAATTGGACATTCATGCACCAGGAAAAGAAATATACAGCGCAGGGGTGGGAAACACGTATGGCCTGTCTACCGGCACAGGAATGGCTGCCGCAACCTTGGCCGGGGCCGCTGCATTGGTAAGGTCTTACTTCCCCAAACTCACCGCCGCAGAGGTTCGTGAGTTACTCAACAACTCCGTGACACCCATGCAAGACATGGAAATAGAGAAAACGATTGTGGTGAACGACCGTAAGGTGAACGACCTCTTTACTTATTCAGACATTTCCATCTCGGGTGGCATCGTCAATGTGGCAAACGCAGTGAAAAAAGTATTGCAAGAAAAAAACAGCACCAGGAAATAAATCAACAAGGCGTGTGGCCCATTCATTGATGAAGTAACATCAAGCAATCTTTTTGAAATAGATTTCAAATCAATCATTCAACGCTGGCTATGAGATATATTGTTACACTTGTTCTCACATTTTTGGCTATCCACCCCATGTCGTGTCTTGGCCAGGCAACGGCGATTAATCGTTATGCTGACACCATTGCGTATGAGGTGAAGTATGGACGAATCATCATTCCGGTTGAAGTGAAGGGGCGTTGCCATAAATACATCTTAGACACGGGCGGACAGACAGCCACCATGTGGCGTGAGGTAGAACAGGCAAAGGGTGAGTTGACAGGAGGCCAACAGGTAACAACCGACATGAACGGACAGGCCAACAGCTATTCAAAAGCTACCCTGCCGGAGGTGAAGATAGGTAGATATTTGCGCTTTACTACTCTCAATACCATTGCTTTGCCCGAGATACAAGGCTTTCGTGACTTAGGCGTGGTGGGCATTCTTGGTGGCGATGCGTTTAAAGATGTGGTGATGAGTATCGACGGACATGCGCAACAACTTCGCCTATTTTATCCCTATCGGCCAAAAGGACTTAAACTGTCTGACGGCATTCCCTTGGAGTATTCGCCAACATGGCATGTCAATTTTCCATTAACGTTCAAGAATCAATCCGTGCAGATGATGTTTGACACGGGCGTTCCCGAACTGCTCACGTTGAGCGAAGACGACTTTCAGCGTCTTTCGCAGGCGCAAGCTGCCACCGTTACCTGCGAGGGAGTGGGATCTGTGGGTGCTGGATTAGAAGGATTGGCCAAGCCGAAACCTTTGAAATATGTACGCGTGGCGCCGTTTACCATCAGCGGGAAAAAGTTTGAAAATACGCCGGCAATGGCGGCAGCGGGCATCCCCACGATTTTAGGAGCCGAACTATTGCAGTATGGCACAGTAACCATTGACTATCCGCGGGGTAGGTTCTATTTCCAACCCTACGAAACCTCCACAGCCGATTTCGCAAATAAAAAGCAAACATGGAATGTGGGAATTTTGCCAGCCAATCAGCGTTTTGAGGTTACTACGATATGGGGAACCACTCAACCACAAGTTGAAATTGGCGACGAAGTGACGGCTGTCAATGGCCATGACATCACCGCTTTGCCTTTAAGTGAAATGACTATCGTTGATATTTTTAAGGATATCAAAGATCAGGAGGCCGAACTGACGATTCGTCGCCATCACCAAGTGTTTAAAGTTACTATTCATAAATTATAATTTTATCAAGATGCGCTTACATTCTTTACTTATCTATATCTTATTGTTGTTGGCCAATATTCCTACAAGTGCCAAGGCACAGGTGAACAACACTTCGCAAGAGACGTTCGATTATCAAATACTGCGTCAGGGTGAAATGGCGTTGAACATGACGTTGGACAACCAACCGGCCCTTTTCGTGTTGGCGTTAAACGAGAAGACTGTGCTGTTTCAAGAAGAAAAGTCAACGCCCGAAACGGCTCAAAACACCACCCACACACTATCGTTAGGCAAAAGTTTGTATGCCGAAAGGCAGTCGTTCGCGGTGGAATCTGTCCCAGCTACCTATCGTGAACAGGATGTCAAAGGACTGTTGGGCATGGACATGTTTCGCAATGTGGTGCTTACCATCGATGCTAAAAATCAAAAACTAACCATCTCTGCGCCCTATCGACCCGATTTCATGAAATTGTCTAATCGAATAAGACTGAACGAAGCACCTCAACAAGCATTGCGTTTGCCGGTCATGGTGAATCAACAGAACGTCAGTCTGCCCTTGCGCTTAGATCAATCGTCTGACCTAACACTCTCTCAAGAGCAATGCCAACAGCTGGGTGTTACAAATTCGTGTTCCCTGAAAATAGCGCATACGGAATGGGAAACAGCCATAGCAACGACGAAAGAGGCCGCTGACTCGTTTTTAGGTAACGGCATTTTGCAACATGGACTGCTGTCCGTCGATTTCAGGAAAGCATCCATCTACTTTCAAGCATACGATGAAAATGCCATCGTTTACAAATCTGTTTCTAAATCTGCCGTCGTCGTTGAAACGGGCAAACCCACTGACATCGGGCGCACCTATTTCTTAGATCATGTGTGGGATTACACGGCTTCCACACCTTATACCTATCGCGACAGTGTGCCGTGCGTCATCGACTTTTGGGCCAACTGGTGCATACCGTGCAAACGCTTGTCGCCATTGATTGACGAATTGGCCAAAAAATACGCTGGAAAAATCAAGTTTTATAAGGTTAATTATGATCAAGAGAATAAATTGGCGGCCGATTTAGGCATTGGTGCCCTCCCCACTCTCTTGGTGATTCCGACAAAAGGAAAGCCCCAAACCATTGTAGGCCCCAAGCACGAAGAATTGGAACAGCGGATTTTGGAATGCACGGGAGAAAACACGAAAGAATGACTTGAACAGGAAGGGTATTTAAGACAGGATTTTAATCTCCATGCTATTGAAGGCCAATCTCCATGACTTTACAGTCCAATCTGTATGACTTTGGACTCTAATCTCTATGCTATTGGAAAGGCTTTTTATATTTTTATAACCAGCTGATGTTCAGGTAGTTTCAATCGTCTTACAAGAATTATAGCCAAGAACACCCAGCTTTTCACTCCTCATTCTTCAGAGTTGCCCATGCAGCAACGCATAAACTCGGTTACGCAGCTCGTTATTTCACGTTAATTTATACTATTATGAATATGAAGAAGGTGCTTATCATTTTAGTTGTAATTCTTACTATACTCGGTGGAATTCGTTATATGCAGTATAGAGAAAATAGAATATATGAAAATGAAGGGCAAGTCTTTATAGATAAGATAGAACGCTACAGAAGCATTCATAAACGATTACCAAATAACTTGGAGTCTTTAGGTGAAAAGGAAACAATGTCCACTGGGCCATATTATGAGAAAGTTGATAGCAATACATATAAGCTTTATTTTTGTATAGGATTTGATGATTATAAGGTATATAATTCTAAAGACAACAAATGGTCGAATGGAAAATAAGCAATCATGTAAGGCTATGCCAGAATAACATTATAAGAGTGTGTATCATTACCTATATATGGGTATCAAAAGCCGTGAGCAATAAGCAGGAAAGAATAACGTTACATAAGTGAAAAGATAATTCAAATGCAAGAAAATATGTAAAAGAAAAGACGAGAGTAAAAGTTCAAACAGACATAGTAGTAAAATCTGTTAAAGCGACTACAGGTAGTAATAATAGTGATAAAAGAAATAATAAAAATGAGGAATAAAAAATTTGATAATATTTTTTTTATGATAATTGGTACAATATCATTTTACTATTACTATTCTACTTTGGTGACAACGTATCTTTATTATATTATAATTTTACTATTAGCATTTTTGACTATATTTGTCAAAAATGCTAATAGTAAATTAAAAAGTTTTACTCTGTTAATGAGGATGTTGAAGTTATTTTTAATATTATATTTTGTTCTATTTTCATTCCTATTAATTAGAAAGGATAATTCGAAGTTGGAAATATTTAAAACATCTCTTAATGGCTACTATACAGGTCGAATAGATGGGGTGATGTTTAAGTTTAAAGGTTTTAGTTTCAAACGAAATGTAAATTTAACTGATTATACACAAGGTGATTTAACCCAAATCGGTCATTAGAAAAAGCTTCTTGTCATTTTCTAATGACCGCCA